>JBDKFO010000030.1:0-3883 GCA_039798665.1 Bacteroidota bacterium | reverse complement strand
GCCTTGTGCTGTTACCGATTTGGTCTGCGATTTTTGTTCGGAGAAAATTCCCGTTACACTGGTTTTTCCAAATTGCAAGAGGGCTTTCACCCCAAATAAACTTTGTGCGCCGCGGATCAACGAACTATTGAGTGGCATGCTCACATTTCCTACTTCTATTTTTTGGACGATATCATCTTCGGTTGGCGTATATTCTAATTTAATCGCATTCTGAAACGCAAAGGTAGATTGGGTATCGTAGTTGGCCGTTACTTGCAAACGTGTCCCTACTTTCCCCATCAAACTCATGCTGATGCGTTGGTTAAAATCAAAGGTGGTTGCGGTACGGTTTCGGGGCGAAATAGCCGGATTATCGAGCTTGGTGTAGCGCAATCCCAAATCAATTTCTACCGATCCGGTGGGCTTCACGTCAATGGTGTTGCTTCCAAAAATGGAGCTAAAGAACCCAGAATTCACATAGTATCGCGGCAATAAATCGCGCTTAGCTTCTTCCGATCCTTCTTTTTTACCGTCCATCGCATCGCCTTTCTTCTTGAAATAGTTGCGCATGGATTCGCGTAAAACCAATTGTTCGTATTCTTTGGGGGTTAAAATAATGGGATAACTGATGTTAAACCCCTCGACTGAGTTGGTGTATATGTAACGATCGGTAACCGGATCATAGGTATAGGCCTCTAATACACTGGGCGGGTTTTTGATTGCCAATTTACCCAAGCTATTGCCCGTTTTTATGGAATCTGCTGGTTCTTCTTCTTCCGTTACTTGAGCCTGAACGACCGAATTGCACAAAAGCATAAAAACCACCAAGGCTTGTAACAGTTGATATTTAAAGATATGTAGGCCGCTTTTTTTCACAAATTACAAGTTTTTAAGGGCTAGTTTTATCAAGGCTTCAACTGATGCCTCTGGCGATTCTTTGACCAATTTATCCATTACTTTTTCTGCCATTTTCCTATTAAACCCTAAAACTTCCAAAGCAGATAACGCTTCGTCTTTGTTTGTATTGTTTGAAACCAGAAAAACATCGTCAATTTGATAAATTTTGGCCACCTTGTCTTTTAAATCGAGGATGGCACGTTGGGCTGTTTTAAGTCCGATGCCTTTGATTGATTGAATAGTTGCCAAATCACCCACAGCCAGCGCTTGAATAATTTGTTTCGGCTCCAAGGACGACAACATGGTACGGGCAATTCCAGCGCCAATTCCAGATACGGATAATAGCATTTTAAACAACTCCCGTTCTGATTTTTCAACAAAACCAAACAAGGAATGGGCATCTTCTTTAATTTGAAGATAGGTGTATAATTTCACAAAATCAGTAGAAGGCAACAATGAAAAAGTGTGCAAGGAAATATGAATGTGATAGCCCACACCGCCGCAATCAATTACGACCTCTGTGGGTGTTTTTTCTACTAATTTTCCTTGTATGTGTGCTATCATATCTATTGTAATCGTCCCAAATATAACAAAAAAATGCAGGCGTTAGCCTTCTGGTATTGGGGTTTTAAATTGCGTTTAATTCACGTTGGCGTTTGGTTTTTTCTTGCGCATCCACTACTGCAACGGCAGCCATATTTACCATCTCTTCTACGCTGGCTCCCAGCTGGAAAATATGCACTGGCTTGGCCATTCCCAACATAATAGGACCAATAGAATCAACTTTATACAGTTCTTTGAGTAATTTGTAGGTAATGTTGGCCGATTCTAAGTTAGGGAACACCAAGGTATTTACTTTTTTATCAGCCAATTTTGAGAAAGGGAATTTCTCTTTGAGCATTTCTGAATTCAAGGCAAAATCAGCTTGAATCTCGCCATCTACGATCAAATCTGGATGCTCTTGGTGCAAATAGGCGACGGCTTCACGCACCTTAGAGGCACTGCTATCAGCTGAGGAACCAAAGTTTGAGAAAGAAACCATGGCTATAACAGGCTCCATGCCAAACATACGCACCGTTTTGGCGGTCATTAAGGCAATTTTGGCCAAGTCATCGGCCGAAGGATTGGGGTTGATGGCCGTATCCGATAAAAACATTGGTCCACGGTTGGTCATCATCATATTGGTAGTAGCAATCAAGGAAATTCCTGGGGCCTTCCCGATCAACTGCATCATCGGTTTTACCACTACTGGATAACTTCGCGAATAACCGGTTACCAAAGCATCGGCTTCTCCTTCGTTGATCATCATGGCGGCAAAATAATTGCGTTCGCGCATCCATTTTTGGGCGTCCAACAACGAAATTCCTCGGCGTTGTCTAGATTTCCAAAACAACTCGGCATAGCGCAAACGACGCGCGTCTTCGTCTTTGGTTTTGGGGTCATAAATAGGCACATCAGCATCAAATCCCAACTCGGCTTTGAGCTCCATGATGTGCTCTCGATTACCCAATAATATGGGATGGGCTATCCCTTCTTCGTGTACAATTTGGGCCGCTTTTAATACGGACAATTGATCGGCCTCGGCAAAAACAAGGCGTTTTGGATCGGTCTTTGCGCGGTTGGTAAGCAAACGCACCATTTTGTTATCTGAGCCCAAACGCTCCAATAATTCTTCTACATACTTATCCCAATCGTAAATGGGATTGGTAGCTACGCCTGAATCCATAGCCGCTTTGGCAACCGCTGGGGCAACCATGGCTATCAATCGAGGATCAAAGGGTTTTGGAATGATATAATCTCGGCCAAAAACCAATTTGGTTTCGCCGTAGGCAATATTTACTTGTTCAGGCACCGATTCTTTGGCCAAGGCAGCCAAGGCTTTTACGGCGGCCATTTTCATGGCTTCATTTATTTTGGTAGCCCGCACATCGAGTGCTCCTCTAAAAATGAATGGGAATCCCAATACATTGTTCACCTGATTCGGATGGTCCGAACGACCCGTAGCCATGATGATGTCTTTGCGGGTGGCAATGGCCAAATCATAATCTATTTCGGGAACGGGATTGGCCATTGCAAATACAATAGGGTCTTTGGCCATGCCCAATAACATCTCGGGCGATAAAATATTTCCTGCTGATAACCCCAAAAATACATCGGCACCTTTTAGGGCGTCACCCAAGGTTAATCCCTTGATATCTTTGGAATAACGACGTTGCAAATCGGATAAATCAGTTCGGTCATTGGACAACAAGCCGTCTTTGTCAAACATGATGATGTGCGCCGGATTTACGCCCAGCAACACGTATAAATTGGCACAGGCCAAGGCCGCTGATCCAGCTCCTGACACGACAATTTTTACGTCTTCTATATTTTTTTCAGCTAATTCTAAGGCATTCAACAAAGCCGCCGACGAAATAATTGCCGTACCGTGCTGGTCGTCGTGCATAACCGGAATATCCAATTCGGCTACCAAACGTTGTTCAATTTCAAACGATTCAGGAGCTTTGATGTCTTCTAAGTTAATCCCGCCAAAGGTGGGGGAAATATTTTTTACGGTTTCAATAAAGGCATCGATGTTTTTGGTATCAATCTCAATGTCAAACACATCAATGTCGGCAAAGATTTTAAACAACAAGGCCTTGCCTTCCATCACGGGTTTTGAAGCTGCAGGGCCAATATCGCCCAAGCCCAACACCGCGGTACCGTTGGTAATTACAGCCACTAAGTTTCCTTTGGCCGTGTATTTGTATACGTTTTTGATGTCTTTGGCGATTTCCAAGCAGGGCTCGGCAACACCGGGGGAATAGGCCAACGACAAATCGCGTTGGGTGGCATATTTTTTGGTAGGGACCACTTGTATTTTACCTGGAGTAGGTTTGGCGTGGTATAATAGGGCTTCTCTTCGTTTACTTGTACTCATGTGATTCTGGATTTTATTCCAACTCACAAAGGTATAAGTCTCCCTGTAAAATGGAAACTTTTTGACGCTTTCTTTTTGGTAAAATAA
>JBDKFO010000029.1:0-3919 GCA_039798665.1 Bacteroidota bacterium | reverse complement strand
ATTCTGATGGCATCGGTATGTCTACGTCGGTCGCGGGTATGACTTCCTGCAGCTGGTGCGGCATAGGCTTTGAGCGAAGCCAATCGCCATGGCACCAAATCAAAATTCATGAGCATAAAGCTGTAGGCGCCCATGTTTTTGGGTTCTTCTTGGGCCCAAACAAAATCATCGGCGTTGGGATAACTCGCAATTACCGCTTTCAATTGTTCTACTGGCAACGGGAACAATTGCTCGATGCGCACCAAAGCCACATCGTTTCGTCCTAATTTTTCGCGCTCTGCCAATATATCGAAGTAAAATTTACCAGTACAAAAAGTCACGGTTTTTACTTGTTTTTTATCTACAATAGCATCGTCAATCACCTCTTGGAATTGGCCGTTGTACAATTCTTCTTGCGTCGAAACACAAAGCGGATGACGCAACAAACTCTTGGGCGAAAACACTACCAAGGGTTTGCGGTAATTGGTTTTCATTTGACGACGCAACAAGTGAAACAAGTTGGCCGGGGTGGTACAATCGGCAACAAACATATTGTGACGGGCGCACAATTGCAAATAGCGTTCCATACGTGCCGAAGAGTGCTCAGCACCTTGTCCTTCGTAGCCGTGTGGCAATAACAATACGATTCCGTTTTGGTTGTTCCATTTGTCTTCCCCACACGAAATATACTGGTCAATCATGATTTGGGCGCCATTGGAGAAATCGCCAAATTGGGCCTCCCAAATGGTTAAGGTTTTGGGCGAAGCCAAGGCATAGCCATAATCAAAACCCAATACGCCATATTCAGATAAGAACGAATTGTAAATCTGGAAACGTCCTTTGCTCTCCTTGAGTTGTTGCAATAAAATTACTTCTTCTTCGCTGTCTTCTACTTTTACCACGGCGTGGCGGTGCGAGAACGTTCCGCGCTCCACGTCTTGACCCGAAATACGCACGTCATAGCCTTCGGCCAATAACGAACCATAAGCCAAGGTCTCGGCGGTACCCCAATCAATGGTGTTGGCCTCGTACATGGTTTTGCGGTCGGCAACAATTTTGGAAATTTTAGAAATGAATTTTTTATCGGCAGGCAATGTGGATACTTGCTCCAAAATGCTGTCTAGTTGTTTTTTATCAAAACGCGTGTCTACTTTTTGCAACATCACATCGTCACTCACCTGCTCAAAACCTTGCCATTCGTCTTGCATAAACGGCTTGATGATGGTGAGGTCTTTTTGGCGTGACGCCTGCAAATTCTCATCCAATCGGGCTTTGTATTCGGTTTCAATGGTTGACAAATAGGCTTTATCGACAATGCCTTCTGCGATCAATTTATCGGCATACAAATCACGTGGATTTTGGTGCTTGGCAATCAATTTATATAAAACAGGCTGCGTAAAACGGGGTTCGTCACCTTCGTTGTGTCCGTATTTGCGGTAGCCCAATAGATCAATGAACACATCGCGTCCAAAGGTCATACGGAATTCTAGGGCAAACAACATGGCGTGCACTACTGCTTCAGCGTCGTCGGCATTGACATGCAATACGGGCGATAAAGTTACTTTGGCTACGTCAGTACAGTAGGTTGACGAACGCGCATCTTGGTAATTGGTGGTAAATCCAACTTGGTTGTTGATGACAATGTGAATGGTTCCGCCGGTTTTGTAGCCGTCGAGTTGCGCCATTTGCACAATTTCATACACAATGCCTTGACCGGCCACTGCGGCATCACCGTGCACCGCGATGGGTAACACTTTAGAGAAATCGTCTGGGCAATGGTGATCTTGTTTGGCGCGGGCAATTCCTTCAATGACAGCCCCAACCGTCTCTAAGTGCGAAGGATTGGGCGCCAAATTGATGTTTATTTTTTTGCCTGATTTGGTTTGGCGTTGAGAGGTTAATCCCAAGTGGTATTTTACGTCGCCGTCAAAATATTCTTTGTCGTAGTCTTTTCCGTCAAATTCAGAGAAAATGTCTTGGGTAGATTTGCCAAAAATATTGGCCAACACATTCAAACGACCGCGGTGTGCCATTCCCATCACAAAATGTTCTACGCCTTTGTTGGCAGCAGCTTCGATGACCGCGTCTAATGCTGGAATGATGGATTCACCCCCTTCTAAGGAAAAGCGTTTTTGTCCTACATATTTGGTATGTAAAAAGTTCTCGAACGAAACTGCCTCGTTGAGTTTGCCTAAGATGTGTTTTTTGTCTTCGACATCAAAATGCGGCAAATTGTCGTTGATGTTTAATCGGTCTTGCATCCATTGAATCACCTCTGGATTTCGGATGTACATGTATTCTACCCCAATCGATTCGCAGTAAATGCGGTTCAGGTGATCCAAAATTTCTTGAAGCGAACAGGGATTTAATTTCAATACTTTGGCGGCATCAAATACGGTAGTTAAATCGGCCGATGACAAACCAAAATTTTCGAGTGCCAAGGTTGGCGTATAGATTCTACGGTCGCGAACGGGATTGGTTTTGGTAAACAAATGCCCTCTGGTTCGGTAACCGTCAATGAGTTTAAGTACGTTAAATTCTTTTTGAATTTTCTCAGAACTGGCAGAGCTGCCGGCATAATTGGCCATCTGCTCACCCAATTGCTCCTCGTTGTAGGTAGCCATTCCAAAGTCAAATCCTTGAAAAAAGCTTCGCCAACTGGGCTCTACGGCATCGGGGTTCTCGGTATATTGTTCGTATAAATCGGCAAAAAATTGCGTGTGTGCAGCATTTAAAAAGGAAAACCTATCCATAGTGTATCGCGTATCCTGATTTGTAAAAATAGTGTCGCAAAAGTACAATAATTGAAAATACCTGCGCTAATTTTTTATGTACTTTTATCGCCTAAATCCTTGAATTTTTTAGCATGAAAACAACAGTTCGCTCAATTTTTGGCACGATCACTTTGGTGCTACTTGGTTTGTTTTTTTCTCAACCCCTTTGCGCCCAAGGTGGAAAGTCAAATTTTTGGGGTGATGTACAATATGGCGGCGGCTTTGGCCTAGGCATTTCGCGCGATTACACCAACGTATTAGTAGCCCCTAGCGCCATTTACCCGATCAATGATTATTTTGCAACGGGTGTGGGTTTGCAAGGCAGTTTTGTGAATGCCAAAAATTACATTGGCCATTCGTATACCTGTAAAATTTTGGGCGGAAGTTTAATTGGTTTAGTTAATCCGTTTGAAACCATTCAGCTTTCGGCCGAACTCGAAGAAATGCACGTGCAGCAAAATATTGCGCTCGATGGTGGACAATTCAAAGATGATTTTTGGAACACAGCCTTGTTTTTGGGCGTTGGTTATCGATCAGAAAATATTACAATCGGGATGCGCTACAATGTGTTGTTCAAAGAAACTGATGGAATTTATGCCGATCCGTATATGCCCTTTGTGCGCTTGTATTTTTAGTGTTTAGCAGGCTGATTTACATCAACAGGTTGAAATCTTATTGCAGATTATTTGTCTGTATTCTTATTTGAATTCCCACTGTAATATTGCAATAAAGCCGTCACTATAGCCGCCACCAACAAGACATGTATGGGCCAAGCATTATTCATAAAGAGAAACCCTAAAACCCAAAAAAATAAAAAGAAGGCGGTAATAATGTGTAACATAAAAAAGGGGTTGATTTTTTTACAACTTATAACAGTAAACTAAATTGAACTGCTTGTAAAAATACTTGTCAATCGTGCAATCACGTTTATCCCCAAAATACTTTAAAATCTTGTAAAAAAGCATTATAAACATTACTCAAAATGAATCAAGTAATTGATCGCACGATAGCGACAAGTTAATTTGTAGTATAGATTTATTTTTCAAAACCTTGCGACAAAAATATAAGTCAAATTCTAAAACAAAGAAGTAAACCACTTATCTTTAGTTCAAATTATTGCTTTTTGAACTAATAAATAAAATCGAAAAAAAATTGAGCAATTGATT
>JBDKFO010000028.1:0-16094 GCA_039798665.1 Bacteroidota bacterium | reverse complement strand
GCCAAACATGTTCCATTGGCCAATGAAGCCCACGTAACGCTGACTCCTGAAAACACGGTTTTTGCCTTGAATGAAATTTTGAACAATGTGTTTGCGGTGCAAGAACAAGCTTTTGCTGACATTACGGTACAAAACCCAATTCACAATAGCATCAACTTGCAATGCGGTAAAGTATACAATGATGTAAGCCTCAGTTTAACTGATATTTCAGGCAAAACAATTTTGCACTTGGAACAACAAACCTTAGAAGGAGTTTATCAATTACCAGTAAGCCTAAGCCGAGGAATGTATTTCTTGACTTTGCAAAATGAAACCGGAAAAATCACCAAGAAATTAATTAGAAAATAAAAAATAAAAAGCCCCAATTGGGGCTTTTTTTATAGTTTGTATTTGAGCGGCAAATACACCACCTTTTTGGTTTCGAAGAAGGGTTCTGAAAAGAACTCGGGAATGGCATATTCTTGTGCCGAGGGAAACAAAGCCAACTCCTGCGTAAGATCACCACCTTTGAGGTATAAGATGCCGTTTTTGCGCTCGTGTTTTTGTGTTTTGGCAATTTTGGTTTTCACCCAACCCACAAAATCAGGCATATTGGTTACCGCTCGACTCACAATAAAATCATAGGTTCCTTTTACATTTTCGGCACGAATTTGCTCGGCCCTTACGTTTTGTAATCCGAGTGCATCGGCTACCGCTTGCACCACTTTTATTTTTTTCTGGATTATATCAATCAAATAAAATTTCGTTTCGGGAAATAAGATGGCCAAGGGTATTCCAGGAAAACCTCCTCCAGTTCCTACGTCCAAAACAGCCGTGCCCGGCTCAAAGGATTGCACTTTGGCTATGGCGAGTGAATGCAACACGTGATTGGTGTATAACGCGTCAATATCTTTGCGCGAAATCACATTGATTTTGGCATTCCAATCGTGGTAAAGCGCTTCCAATTGCTCGAATTGCTGGTACTGAAGTTCGGATAGATTGGGGAAGTAAAGTCGGAGTGCTTTCATGCCTAATTTTTGAGCAAAAGTAAGACATTCGCGTTGAAATATTTATCCCTTTTTTGGACAGCCCAATTTTATAAATAATTATATTTGTTGCTTATCAAATACCCTATGAATCAAACTACTCCTTCTTTTGCAAAAAACGATGATCTAAAATTTTTTAGAACGCTCAATTCAAGAGTAAACGCGTATTTCAAAGACAATAACATACCCAAAACAGGCAACTGGCAAATACACTTGAAAACCATCGTGTTGTTTGCCATTTTTCTTACCCCATATTTTTTAATATTAAGCCTAGACATGGCATTTGGTTGGCAATTGTTGCTCAATATTGTCATGGGTGTTGGGATGGCCGGTATTGGAATGAATGTGATGCACGACGGCAACCACGGCTCGTATTCGTCTAAAACTTGGGTAAATAAAATTATGGGTGGCAGCATTTATATTTTGGCCGGTAATGTTTACAACTGGCAAGTACAACACAATGTATTGCACCACACCTATACCAACATCCACGGGCATGACGAAGACTTAGATGCAGGCCGTATCATTCGCTTTACCAAAAGTGCCAAATGGTATAGCTTTCACCGTTTTCAACAATACTATTCTGTATTTCTTTACGGATTATTGACCTTCAACTGGGCCATCACTACCGATTTTATCCAAATGAAAAACTACCTCCGTCGCAAATTGGCTTATGGCGAACCACAAAGTCCGGCCAAATTATGGAGCGTATTAGTCATCACAAAAATCATTTATGTGAGTATTTGGATCGTTTTGCCTATAGTTTTTGGCGTGAGCTGGTGGCGCGTGTTGCTCGGATTTTTTGCCATGCATTACACAGCCGGTCTCATCTTGAGCATCGTGTTTCAGTTGGCGCATGTAGTTGAAGAAACTGACAACCCCATTCCCGACGAAAACGGCGAAATCAATAACACCTGGGCCATTCACCAGTTGCACACTACGGCCAATTTTGCGCCTAAAAACAAATTGGTTAATTGGTTTACCGGCGGGCTAAATCACCAAATAGAGCACCATATTTTCCCACACATCAGCCATGTGCATTATGGTAAAATAGCTGAAATCGTAAAAGCGACTGCAGCCGAATGTAATTTGCCTTACCACGAATTCAAAACCATGCGCTCTGCCGTGTTTGCTCACTTTAAGCACCTCAAAGACCTTGGAGAAAAACCACAACTCGCTTAATATAATTACTAACTACACAACTATTTTCTTATGAGCCCATTATCGGACCGGATTAATCAATTAGCCACATCACAAACCTTAGCCATGGCTGCTTTAGCCAGAGAATTAAAAGCGCAAGGCAAAGACATCATCAGCTTGAGTTTGGGCGAACCTGATTTTAATACCCCTGATTTTATTAAAGAAGCCGCCAAAAAGGCCATCGACGAAAACTACAGCACCTATTCTCCTGTGGATGGTTATGTAGAACTGAAAGAAGCCATTTGCCGCAAATTTAAACGCGATAACAATTTAGACTACAAACCCGCCAACATTGTAGTATCTACCGGTGCCAAACAATCGTTATACAACATTGCACAATGCATGCTCAACGACGGCGACGAAGTGATTTTACCGGCGCCCTATTGGGTGAGTTATTTTGAAATCATCAAAATGGCCGGGGGAATTCCAGTAGAAGTTCCTACCTCGGTTGAGAGCGATTTTAAAATTACCGCTGCTCAGTTGGAACAAGCCATTACCCCCAAAACCAAAATGATTTGGTACAGTTCACCCTGCAACCCTAGCGGTTCGGTGTACAGCCGCGAAGAACTGACTGCGTTGGCAGCCGTCTTGGCCAAATACCCAAACATCTATATCGTTTCTGACGAAATCTACGAACACATCAATTTCTCGGGAACTTTTTGCAGTATTGCCTCTATTCCCGGCATGTTTGACCGCACCATTACCGTAAACGGCGTAGCCAAAGCCTTTGCCATGACCGGCTGGCGAATTGGGTACATTGGCGCCCCCGAATTTATTGCCAAAGCCTGCACCAAAATGCAAGGACAAGTAACCAGTGGAGCCAATTCGATTGCACAACGCGCAACGATTACCGCTGTAGATGCCGATCCTTCTGTGTTGCACGAAATGGTATCCGCCTTCAAAAATCGCCGAGACTTGGTGGTGAAACTCATCAACGAAATTCCGGGACTTAAATTGAATGTACCCGAAGGTGCCTTTTACGTTTTTCCTGACGTTTCTTCGTTCTTCGGAAAAACCTTGCGCGGTACACTCATCAAGAATGCCGATGATTTTTCGATGTATTTATTGGCTGAAGCCAACGTAGCCACTGTAACCGGTGATGCATTTGGCAACCCCGATTGCATTCGTTTTTCGTATGCAACCAGCGAAGAAATTCTTACCGAAGCCCTTTCGCGCATTAAAGCCGCATTAGCCGAATAAGCCATGAAAATTGTATTACTTGGTTCGGGTGAACTCGGAAAAGAATTTACGATTGCGGCCCAACGTTTGGGACAAACCGTAATTGCGGTGGACAATTACGAAAATGCTCCAGCCATGCAAGTGGCCCATGGATTTGAAGTAATTAATATGCTCGATGGTGCCGAACTCGATCGCATCATTGCAAAACACCAACCCGATTTTATTGTACCCGAGATAGAAGCCATTCGCACCGAACGCTTTTACGACTACGAACAGCAAGGCATTAGGGTAGTGCCCTCGGCCAAAGCGGCCAATTTTACCATGAACCGCAAAGCCATACGCGATTTGGCCGCCCAAGATTTAGGCTTGCGCACAGCCAATTACCGCTACGCCACTTCGGCCGAAGAACTGCAACAAGCTGTTGAAACTGTAGGCATTCCCTGTGTGGTTAAACCGCTGATGTCCTCTTCGGGCAAAGGCCAATCGACCATCAAAACGCCCGATGATATTGCGAAAGCCTGGGCCTATGCCGTTGAAGGATCTCGTGGCGATGTGGTCGAAGTGATTGTAGAAGCTTTTGTCAATTTTTATGCCGAAATCACTTTGCTTACGGTAACCCAAAATAACAACCCTACTCTGTTTTGTGCGCCCATTGGCCACCGACAAGAACGCGGCGACTACCAAGAAAGTTGGCAACCGGCCGTGATATCGGAAAGCGATTTGCAGGAAGCCCAACAGATGGCCAGAAAAGTAACCGAAGCCCTAGGTGGCGCCGGACTTTTTGGGGTAGAATTTTTCTTGACAAATGAAGGCGTATATTTTTCTGAATTATCCCCTCGCCCACACGATACCGGCATGGTTACCCTCGCAGGCAGTCAAAACTTCAATGAATTTGAATTGCATTTGCGCGCTATATTGAGTTACCCCATTTTTGAAATTATCCAAGAAAAAGCCGCCGCCAGCGCAGTAATTTTGGCGAGCGAACATTCAACAAACCCAAGCTACACGGGTATAGAAGCCATTGCTGCTTTGCCTAAAACTGATTTTAGAATTTTTGGAAAACCCAGTTCACGACCCTACAGACGCATGGGTGTTGCCTTGGTTTCAGACCATATTAATACACCAATTGAAGAACTGGTTGATAAAGCGGTGCAAGCCGCCAAACTGGTTCAAGTAAATTCCTAATAAAAACTCGCATATGAAAGCCTATGTATTCCCTGGACAAGGAGCACAATTTACCGGAATGGGTAAAGACTTGTACGAACAATCTCCTGTAGCCAAAGCCCTTTTTGAACAAGCCAATGAAATTCTCGGATTTCGCATCACAGATATTATGTTTGACGGTACTGCCGAAGAGCTCAAAGAAACCAAAGTAACCCAACCGGCTGTGTTTTTGCACTCGGTAATTTTGGCCAAAACTTTGCCCGATTTCGCACCCGAAATGGTGGCCGGACATTCATTGGGTGAGTTTTCAGCGTTGGTAGCCAACGGCACCTTGTCATTTGAAGACGGTTTGCGTTTGGTTTCGCAACGCGCGATGGCCATGCAAAAAGCATGTGAACTCGCCCCTTCAACAATGGCAGCTGTATTGGGCTTAGACGATGCCATCGTAGAGCAAATTTGTGCCGAAACCGAAGGCGTAGTGGTTGCCGCCAATTACAATTGCCCCGGCCAACTCGTGATTTCGGGAGCCGTTCCTGCGGTAGAAGCTGCCTGTGAAGCCTTGAAAGCGGCCGGCGCGCGTCGTGCCTTGGTATTGCCTGTAGGCGGAGCATTTCACTCACCCATGATGGAACCCGCCCGTGAAGAACTCGCCGCCGCCATTGAAGCCACAGTGTTTTCTAACCCGTCTTGCCCGGTGTACCAAAACGTAACTGCAGCTGCCGTTTCTGATCCAGCTGAAATCAAAAAGAACCTTATTATCCAACTTACCGCTCCCGTAAAATGGACGCAATCGGTACAGCAAATGATCGCCGATGGCGCTACTTCTTTCACCGAAGTTGGACCCGGAAAAGTATTGGCTGGCTTGATTAATAAAATTGATAAAGTAGCGGTGACGGTTAATGCGTAGGTCAGCTGTAAGCTTTTAGCTTTCAGCGATCAGCTCTTAGCCACGAATGCACGGAATTAATTAACGATTTTTGATGTTTGATTTTTGTCCCGAGGCTTCGGGATGATTTGTAGTATACTAAGAATGTCATTGCGAGGAGGAACGACGAAGCAATCTTTTCGGAACGCAGATTGTAGATGTGTGTGAAATCTTTAAATCCAATGGTCAAACATTCGTTTGAAAAACGCATTTAAATAATTGTTAGCAAGGGAAGTACGATTTGATTGCACAAAAAACATTAGAAGCGGATATCGATATTTTTAATGAAATCAAGTTCAATAAACTTAAAAACTATTAGTATGGAAACACATAAAATGACAGCCAACCAAATCAAAATTTTGCAAGGAATGGATAAAGTGTATGACAAATTAATTGAGTTCAAAAAGAAAATGAACAGCGAACTTGTTGTTTTAAAGGATAATAAAATCATACGTATAAAACCGTAGCGTTTTTTTACACCCAGTTTGGCGAAATAGGCTAAAAACGGCTGATAAGTGGGAAGTTGGGAGCTGGAAGATTTTCACTTTATAAATGCACGTCATTGCGAGGAGGAACGACGAAGCAATCTTTTCGGAACGCAGATTGAATAATTTGAAAATACTAAGACTTCGGGACCAAATAACAAACAAAAGTTCTTAGTATAATTCAATAACCGAGAACTGAAAACCGACAACAGTCAACCAAAAAAGTCATCAATCTAATTTTTCAGAATAACTCTTCAATTTTAACGTCTAAGGCCTTTACGATTTTAAGTAGCGTAGAAATTTTCATTTCTTGTTTTCCTTTGATGTATTTTCTGAGATTTTCTACATCCATATCGGCATCGTGAGCCACTTCTCTAGTTTTAAAGCCTTTTGCTTTAATGATTGCCTCAATGCGGGCTCCCAACTGTTTTACTTCTAGCCCAATTTCCGATTTGCGAACGCGTTTTTCCATTAGGGAAAGTTACTTTCAACGTATTAAAAGAAACGGATTGCAAATAATAGGTTGTTTACAACCGATTATTTATTTACATTTGACACGTAATATCAAATAAATCAGTCTGTTTAAGTAAAATATTTTCAAACTGAATTCCAGTTGCAGTGTACTGTTTTATTATTGTATAGTTAAAAAGTATCACATTGAAATATAATTTACGAATGCAAAAACTACTGCTTTGTTTGTTGTTTTGCGGCGGCTTGGTAAACGCCCAGCAACTCCACCACCAAATGCTCTCGGCGCAAGGAAAATCGACAGTATTGGCCAACGGAACTTATGTGAGTCAAACCATCGGCCAACAAAGTGTAATTGGCAATTATACCCGTGATGGAAAAACCTACGGACAAGGATTTCAACAAAGCATGTGGAGTAACTACATCAAAGGAAATGCAGCCAACACCATTACAACCACCACCTACCCCAATCCATTTATAGATGTGGTGAATTTTGAATTTTCTCAAGCCATTACTGATAAAATTTTAGTAGAACTTTTTGATGTGCGTGGGCGCTTGGTCTTTAGCACTTCACAACAAGCCGAAGGCACTTTACTTACTGTTAATTTACCCAACTTAGCCGCTAGTAATTACCTGGTGCACCTTACTACGCCTACCTATAGTTATTACACACAAATACTCAAACACGAATGAAAAAACTACTGCTTGGAGCACTTATGCTCTTGGGAATTTCTATGGCCAATGCCCAAGAAATGTACCTAAAAACCGGAAAGAATTACACCACCTATAATTACAAAAGCGACACTGAAAATGCGCCGAATCTTTTGGCTGGAAGCGGCGATTTCTATGAGTTGGGCTATGTAATGACCTTGAACAACGAAAAACTAAAATACGCCGTTGGTTTGGCGCTCAACGAACACAACGCCATGGGCGGAGATACAGCCAATTCCTATGCTTGGAATGCACAATACTTGGGCGTGCAAAATACCTTTTCTATTGCGTTTATAAACAATAACGGTTTAGAAGTCTCAGCCAATGGCGGTCTAGGTTTGGCTACTTTAATATATGGCAAACAAGACAGCAACGGCTATTACATTGACTTGTCTTCGCAAAAAGAATTCTCCGGACTATGGATTTCGCCCAAACTAGGTTTACAAGCTGCTTACCATTTAGACAATGACTTTTATTTGAGCATTGGTTATGCCTATGAAAAAAGCCTTAACCTCACCAACAGCTCGCCTGAGAAACTTGACTTTACCACCAACCAACTCCAATTTGGACTTCACTTAAAATTACGATAATGAAAAAATTACTTACCCTCCTTGTAGTACTTTGTAGTGCAACCTTTTTTGCACAAACAAGCGGCATTACTTATCAAGCCGTAATATTGAACCCCGAAGGACAACACATTCCGGGACACAATAATGAACGTTCTCCGATTGTGAACAAAATTGTTTGTATGCGTTTTACTATTTATGCAGGCACAACTGCCGAATACCAAGAAACCCAACAAACCACCACCGATGAATTTGGAATGGTTAATTTGGTCATTGGGACAGGTTCCCCAACAGGCGGAACTGCGGCAACTTTTGCAGATATTATATGGGATGGTAATCCTAAAAACCTACAAGCCGAAGTAAGCTTAACAGGCATTTGTCTCAATTTTACAGAAATAAGTAACCAACCGCTCACAGCCGTTCCTTATGCATTGTATGCCGCCAATTCAGGAACCGCAGGACCACAAGGGGAAGAAGGCAACTTAACACTGGTAAACACTACCACCGAAGCGGCCGGAACCAACTGCGCTACCGGTGGGGTAAAACTAGAATTTGGTGTAGATTTAAATAGAAACGGCACACTCGAAACCGAAGAAATTGCCACAGGCCTTACTAAATATGTGTGCAATGGCGCAGCTGGACCACAAGGCACAGCAGGTTCAGCAGGACCTGCGGGCCCAGCCGGACCGCAAGGCGTTGCCGGTGCTGCAGGAGCACAAGGTCCACAGGGATTACAAGGTGTTCCCGGACCTACTGGTGTTGCAGGTGCGCAAGGACCTCAAGGTACAGCGGGAATAAACGGACTTAGTGCCTACCAAGTGGCTGTAGCCAACGGATATGTAGGTACTGAACAACAGTGGCTAACTTCGTTGCAAGGGGCAGCGGGAATAAACGGCCAAAGTGCCTATCAAATTGCGGTGGCCAATGGATTTACAGGCACACAAACCGAATGGCTTGAATCATTGGTTGGAGCGCAAGGACCACAAGGACCGGCTGGTTCTGGATCAGGATCTATTGGAGCTAATGCAGCTTTTTCGGATGCTATTACAACTTATAATGGTGATATTTCAAATTGTGGAGTTTCAACTTCAATTGCAGCAAGTAGTAATGGTAAATATATAATTTTAGGATGTGTTAATTATGTTAATGGTGTATTTAATCAAGCTGGACAAGTTACCGTTTTGAAATATGAAAATGGTGTTTTTGAAAATATTGGTCAAGAAATTATCGGTAATACAACAAACAGTAGTTTTGGATTAAAAGTTGGCATTAGCGATGATGGTCAAACCATTTTTTTTGTTGGGGGAAATCCAAATGATTGTTATATATATAAATTAATCAATAATTTATGGGTGTTGCATAGCACAATTCCAAGTATTGGATTTAACAATACAAAAATGAATGTGTCAGGGAATTTAATAATTAGTCTTAATGACTCAATAAACACAACACAAACTATTACTTTTTATAATTTAGTTGGCACTAATTGGGTTTCAAACCAATTTTCAGCGAATGGTATACTAGGTAATTCAACTGATTTTCAAATAAGTAATGATGGCAGCATAATTGCATTAAGTAATTATAGCCAAAATTTAGGAGTTATTCCTAGTCCTTGGGCTGTTGCAAATGGTCGTATAGGAATTTTTAATTATAACGGAACTACATTTACACAAAGAGGGAATTTTATAGAAGGTCCAAATACAAATGGATGGGGGTATCGTTTTTGTCTTTCAGATGATGGAATAAAGTTAGGTATTACTTCAAGCCCAAATTATGTGACTCCTAAATCATACATAAGAACTTATCAATATAATACTAGTACAAGTTTATGGCAACAATATAATAATGAAGTAGTTTTTAATTATTATATACCTAATATATATAATTCTGGAATAGGAAGTGTTATATTCATAGATTTTGATTCAAGCACCAATTATTTATTGGTTGCAAATAGAGCAGAAAATCAAGGAAGTATGAACTCATCTCCATTGGTCCCCCCTATTTATAATAGTTATTATTTACTGATGAAAAATACAAATAGCAAATGGAATCAGTTTGGTACTACTATAGAATTTAAACCAACACCCAAAACCTATAACTATTCAGATCCATTACCCTATAATTATGAATTTAAATCGAATATTTTCTTTCATGTTATTGAAAACAAGCTTAGAATTAAGGATTTTAATTAATCTAATAACACCACTATGTTTGGTTTATTAGGAATTCTTGATTTGCAGACTTTTTTCATCTTTCATTGCAATGACTTCAAAAAAAACACCCCCAGCCCCTCTCAAGAGGGGAATTTGGCGAAGTATACAATTTTGATTGCTTCGCCAGTTCGAGCATAGCTCTCTGGTAACGATTGCTGTCCCGAAACTTCGGGATGAGTGTTGATTTTTGATTTGTGTTATAAGAACTTCAGGATGCTGTAAACTGTCAACCGTTAACTTTCAACTAATCAAGATTACTTCGTCGTTACTACTAGCAATGACGTGCTTAGTATACTCCTTCAAATCAAAAATCAGAAATCAAAAATCGTTAATCACGAACGTATCTTCTTCTCCCACTTCCACGCACTGGCCAAAGCTTCTTCAAGTGACGATTGTGCTTTCCAACCCAATACATTATTGGCTTTATCGGTGTTGGCGTAGGCCGAGATCACATCGCCTTCGCGGCGACCCACGATTTTGTAGGGTAATTTTTGTCCGCTCACTTTTTCAAAAGCGTTGATTACTTCGAGTACCGAGCTACCTGTTCCGGTGCCCAAATTGAACACCTCGACATTTTGGGCATTTTTCTTATTGAGCAAACGCTGCAGCGCCACCACGTGGGCTTTGGCCAAATCGACTACGTGAATGTAATCGCGGATGGCAGTTCCATCAGGCGTAGGATAATCGTTGCCGTAAACCGACAATTCTTGGCGCAAGCCAATGGCTGTTTGGGTAATAAACGGCACTAAATTTTGTGGAATTCCGAGTGGCAATTCGCCAATTTCGGCCGATGGATGCGCGCCAATGGGGTTAAAATAACGCAACAATATGGCATTGATGTTGCTCACTTTGGCTACATCTTGGATTATTTCTTCGCCAATTTGCTTGGTGTTGCCGTAGGGCGACATGGCCACTTGAATCGACGCGTTTTCGGTGATGGGCATGTGCTCAGCTTGGCCATACACGGTGCACGAAGAGCTGAATATAAAATGAGCTGCTGGCTGTTGTTGCAAGGTCTGCAACACATAGACCAAGGCATTGATGTTGTTTTCGTAATACAATAAAGGATTTTCGACTGATTCGCCCACGGCTTTGGAGGCGGCAAAATGAATCAAACCGGCCACATCAGAATGTTTGGCAAAAAAAGCTTCAACAGACGCTTTGTGACGCAAATCGAGTTCTTCAAACTGGGGCGTGATGCCGGTAATGGCCACGATACCATTGATGACCTCGGTTGAGGAATTGGATAAATTATCGATGATAACGACCTCAAAACCTTGTTGTTGCAATTCGACTACGGTGTGTGATCCGATAAATCCTAAACCTCCTGTTACGACTACTTTCATGAAATATTCTGTTTTTTTAGCATTAGCCCTGATTGAGCCGGCATCCTCGCGACCAAGCGAGATACAGGCGAAAGCAGGAAAAAGCTTCTATTTATTTAAATACGTTAAAACGGCATTGGTGATGAATTCTAGTTGCTCGGCATCGAGTTCGGTGTGCATCGGCAACGACAAAACCTCTTTTACCAACTGATTGGTAATCGGGAAATCGGCCTCTTGGTACCGCGCATCGGCATAGGCCTTTTGGCTGTGCAACGGAATGGGGTAATAGATGGCACAGGGAATGCCTTGGTCGAGCAAATGTTGCATCAAGCCATCGCGATCGGCGTTGATGATACGCAACGTATATTGGTGAAATACGTGGCAATCGCAGATGTCGCAAATGCTGGGCGCAATGATGTTGGCGTGGCCTTCAAAGGCTTTGCTATAGGCACGGGCCGCGTTTTGACGAGCCGCGTTGTATTGATCTAACAACGGCAGTTTGGCATTGAGCACCGCCGCTTGTATACTGTCTAAACGGGAATTCACACCCACTACATCGTGGTGGTAACGCACGTACATGCCGTGATTGACGATTCCGCGCAAGGTATGAGCCAAGGCATCATCGTTGGTAAAAATAGCTCCACCGTCGCCATAACAGCCTAAGTTTTTGGATGGAAAAAAGGAAGTAGCACCGACGTGACCGATGGTTCCGGCTTTCTTTTTGGTTCCGTCAGAAAAACGACAATTGGCGCCAATGGCTTGGGCGTTGTCTTCGATTACATATAAATTGTGTTCCTGGGCCACGCGCATGATCGCCTCCATATTGGCGGCACGACCAAACAAATGCACAGGCACGATGGCTTTGGTTTTGGGGGTAATGGCTTTCTTGATGGCCTCGATGGAGATGTTCATGTTGTGCAACTCCACATCAACCAAAACAGGAGTAAGTTGCAACAGGGCAATTACTTCTACCGTAGCAGCAAAAGTAAAATCGGCGGTAATGACTTCGTCACCGGGTTGTAAACCCAAGCCCATCATGGCGATTTGTAAGGCATCGGTTCCGTTGGCACAAGGGATAACGTGTTTTACACCCAAATAGTCTTCGAGGTTTTTTTGAAACGCATGCACCTGTGGACCATTAATATAAGAAGTGTTATCGAGTATTTCTTGGATGGCCGTGTTGACGGTTTCTTTGATGTGTTCGTACTGACCTTTGAGGTCGACCATTTGAATTTTTTTCATCGCGAAGTGGGTTTTAAAACAGCGCAAAACTACTAATTTAATGCGGATCACCCTAAAAATTATAGAATTGATGTATTTTAGCGACACAATTTTCACCCTATGTATTTTCTCTATTCTTTATTGCTGCGCGGAATTGAAAAGCTATTGCCTATTTCGGGTTTCTTCAGCAAGAAAATGAAGCTATTTGTGGCCGGCCGATCAACCACCTTTGCGAGTTTGGCGGCTGCGATTCAAAAAGACGACAAAAGCATATGGTTTCATGCGGCTTCTTTGGGCGAATACGAGCAAGGTCTGCCTGTGATGGAAGCCATTAAAACCCGTTACCCCAACCACAAAATTGTGTTGAGTTTTTTTTCGCCCTCGGGTTATGAGGTGCGCAAAAACAATAAAATTGCTGACGTAACTGTGTATTTGCCATTGGACACGCCACAAAATGCCGAACGATTTATCCGCAAAATAAATCCCGAACTGGTGTTTTTCATTAAATACGAATATTGGCCAAATTACCTGAAAATTTTGGGTGAGAAACAGATTAAAACCTATTTGATCTCGGGCGTGTTTCGGGAAAATCAATTGTTCTTCAAATGGTACGGCGGGTTTTATCGAAAAGCATTGGATGCCTTCACTTTCTTTTTTGTACAAAACGAAAGTTCCAAAACCTTGCTGCAACAATTGGGCAAAACCAATGTGATGGTCTCGGGAGATACGCGATTTGACCGGGTGGCCGCCATTGTAGAAAAAGACAATTTGGTTGATTTTATTGCCGAATTCAAAAACAACACCCCCACCCTAGTAGCAGGCAGTTCATGGCCCAAAGATGAAGCGCTGCTGGTGGATTACCTGAACCAAAGCGCGCATGCACTCAAGTGGATCTTTGCGCCGCACAACATCAAGCCCGAGCAAATCAACTCGTTGAAGCAGTCCATTCAAAAGAAAACTGTTTTATTCTCGGAACGCGAAGGCAAAAATCTAGCTGATTATGAGGTGTTTATTGTGGACACCATTGGCATCTTAACCAAAATATACAGCTATGCTGATCTGGCCTATTTGGGCGGTGGCTTTGGCCATCCGGGCGTACACAATTTGTTGGAACCGGCTACGTTTGGAGTACCCATTATCTGCGGCCCGCATTACAGTCACTTTGCCGAGGCCACGGCCTTGGTGCAATTGGGCGGCTGTGTTTCTATTCAATCGGCACAAGAACTGCAAGAAGCATTGGATACGCTTGTTCAAAATGCCGATATTCGCCACGAAAAAGGACACATTTGCCAAACTTTTGTGCAACTAAACACCGGCGCAACCCAAAAAATTATCAACTATACTACTCAAAACTAAACTCCATGAAAAAAAGTATTGTATTATTCTTACTCGTATTTATTCAAGTACAAGCCCAACAAGGCGGCATGTGGATTCCTTCGTTGCTGCAAGGGATGAATGAAAAAGAAATGAAAAGCCTGGGCATGAAAATGTCGGTGGCCGATATTTATGACGTGAACAAATCGAGTCTCAAAGATGCCGTGCCGCACTTTAATGGCGGCTGTACCTCGGAAGTGATTTCGCCCAAAGGCCTTTTGCTGACCAACCACCACTGCGGTTTTGATGCGATTCAAACGCATTCGTCGATGGAACACGATTACTTGACCAATGGATTTTGGGCCTACTCGTTGGCCGAGGAATTGCCCAACGAAGATTTGGAAGTGACCTTTATTGTAAAAATTGTAGACGTAACCGCACAAGTTACCGAAGGCACTGTCACTCTAGCCACCGAAGCCGAAAAGCAACAAAAGATAAAAGAAAACACCGCCGCCTTAAACGCCAGTTACCCCAAAGAAGCTTGGCAAGAAAACAAAATCAGAACCTTTTATGAAGGTAATCAATATTTGTTGTTTGTGACCGAAACCTTCAAAGATGTGCGATTGGTAGGCGCTCCACCCAGTTCGATTGGTAAATTTGGATCGGACACTGACAACTGGGTTTGGCCTAGACATACCGGCGATTTTTCGCTGTTTCGCATCTATGCCGACAAAAACAACCGACCAGCGGCCTACTCCCAAGACAATGTGCCGTATACACCCAAACATTTTTTACCCGTTTCCCTTGACGGGGTTGCCGACGATGATTTCACCATGGTGTTTGGATATCCCGGAAAAACAAATGAGTACTTGCCTGCTGTAGCTTTGGAGCAAATTCTCAACGAATTGAATCCGGCCAAAATAGAAATTCGCGACAAAGCCCTGAAAGTGGCCGACGGCTTTATGCGCAAGGATCCGGCGATTAAAATTCAATATGCGTCGAAATATGCAAGCATTGCCAATTACTGGAAAAAATGGATTGGCGAAAGCATGGGACTCAAAAAATCAAATGCCATTGCGGTTAAACAAAAACAAGAAGTGGCGTTTCAAGAAAAGGTAATGAAAACCGGCAAACAAGCCGAATACGGAACGCTCTTGGCCGATTTTAAAACCAATTACCAAGCGATCGCACCTTATGCCTTGAGCCGTGATTATTTTGTTGAAATTGTGCTGCGCAACACCGAATTGCTGCAAGTTTCTTATAAAATGTATCAATTGACGCAATTATTGGAAACCAAAGGCGAACAGGCCTTTGCCGAACGCAAAGCCAATTTAATCAAAGGCTTACCCGATTTTTATAAAGATTTCAATTCGGCGGTGGATGAAAAAGTGTTTGAACAATTGATGGCCTTGTATACCACTAAATCACCTAAACAATTTGTGCCAGTTCCGCTGCAACAAGCTTCGGTTCCCGACTTGACCAAATCAATTTACCAGTCGAGCCAATTGACTTCGTATGCAGGTGTACAAAATTTGTTGAGCGGAGACACCCAAACGGTAATCAATAAACTCAACCAAGATCCCGCCTACCAAACCATTAAAGCCATGGCCGATTTATATGTAAAAGAAGTTGCGCCTAAATATGAGGAACTGGCTTTAAAGATTTCGGCCTTGCAACGCACCTACATGAAAGCCCAATTGGAACTCAACAAAGGCGCCCGTTATTTCCCTGATGCCAACAGCACACTACGTGTTACTTACGGAAAAGTGAAAGGTTACGACCCCAAAGATGCCACCACCTATAAATCGAAAACCTATTTGGATGGGGTGTTAGAAAAATACATTCCCGGCGATTATGAATTTGATGTACCAAAAAAACTGATTGATTTATACGAGACCAAAGATTACGGCCCTTATGCTGAAAAAGGAGGAATGCCCGTTTGTTTTATTGGCACCAACCACACCACGGGTGGAAATTCAGGTAGTCCGGCACTCGATGCCTATGGCAATTTAATTGGCCTAAATTTTGACCGCGTGTGGGAAGGAACCATGAGTGATTTGTATTACGATCCGGCCATCTGCCGAAACGTGATGGTAGATATTCGCTATGTTTTGTTCATCATTGACAAGTATGCCGGGGCAAAAAACCTAATTAACGAATTAAAGATTGTTCATCCAAAACAAAAGAAGAAAAAATAATACGCAGAAAAAGGAGGTATTCTTCGTTTATTCTCTGTTAAAATTATTTTTTTGTTGATTTTACAATAATTTATCGTGCCTAATATTTTCTGGCACGGTT
>JBDKFO010000027.1:0-17997 GCA_039798665.1 Bacteroidota bacterium | reverse complement strand
ACCCAATCTAGGGTGGCTATACGAAGTTTTGTTTCTACCTATTGTAGACGTAAACGTATAAAAATATTGCTTACAACTCGTCAAACGTTTTTGCCGTTTTAGAAACAAATAAAAAAAATCCCCAAGCAATTGGGGATTTTGATTTATTCTAAAAATAGAATCTATTTTCTAGCCAGCACTTTTTCTGCTTTTTCTATGATAGCAGCACTGTTCAAGCCGTATTTTTCCATCAATTGTTCGGGTGTTCCGCTTTCGCCAAAACTGTCGTTTACGGCTACAAATTCTTGAGGCACCAAGTGGTGTTGTACCAAGCAGCGCGAAACGCTTTCGCCCAAACCACCAATAATGTTGTGTTCCTCAGCGGTCACCACACAACCGGTTTTTTGCACCGATTTCAAGATGGCAGCTTCGTCAAGCGGTTTGATGGTGTGTATGTTAATCACTTCAGCTGAAATGCCTTTCTCGGCCAAGGCTTCGGCAGCGAGTAGGGCTTCCCAAACCAAATGTCCAGTGGCAATTATCGTCACGTCGGTTCCTTCTTGCAATAGGATGGCTTTTCCTATCACGAAAGGTTCGTCAGCCGGCATAAAGTTGGGCACTACCGGGCGACCAAATCGCAAATATACCGGGCCGTGGTGATCGGCAATGGCCAAGGTGGCGGCTTTGGTTTGGTTGTAATCGCAGGTGTTAATTACCGTCATGCCGGGCAACATTTTCATGAGGCCAATGTCTTCTAGTATTTGGTGTGTGGCGCCATCTTCACCCAAGGTTAAACCCGCGTGTGAGGCACAAATTTTTACGTTTTTATCAGCATAAGCCACCGATTGACGAATCTGATCGTAGACTCTTCCGGTAGAAAAGTTGGCAAATGTTCCGGTAAATGGAATTTTCCCGCCGATGGTTAATCCGGCTGCGATGCCTATCATGTTGGCCTCGGCAATGCCTATTTGAAAGAAACGCTCCGGGTGATTCTTTTTGAAGTCGTCAAATTTTAACGAGCCAATCAAATCGGCACAAAGGGCTACTACTTGTTCGTTTGTTTGACCCAATTCGGTCATTCCTGCGCCAAAACCCGAACGGGTATCTTTGCTTCCTGTGTTGGTATATTTTTTCATGTGTGTGTCGTGCTGTGAGATTAATAGTCGCCTAAGGTTGCCGGATTTTGTGCCAATGCCGCTTCAAGTTGAGCATCGTTGGGTGCTTTTCCGTGCCAAGCGTGGGTGTGCATCATGTAGTCAACGCCGTTCCCCATTTCGGTGTGCAACAATACACAAACCGGTTTTCCTTGGCCCAATAGACTTTTGGCCGTTTGCATGCCCGATAAAATCGCGTCAATGTCATTTCCTTTTTGAATCACAATAACTTGCCAATCAAAGGCTTCAAATTTGGCTTTTAGGTCGCCCATGTGCAATACTTCGTCGGTGGTTCCGTCAATTTGTTTGCCGTTTAAATCGATGGTGGCAATCAAGTTGTCTACTTTTTTGGCCGAGGCATACATAATGGCTTCCCAATTTTGTCCTTCTTGCAATTCGCCATCGCCCAACAAACAATAGATGGTGTGCGCATCGTTGTTTAATTTTTTCGCTTGGGCCGCGCCAATGGCTACCGATAATCCTTGTCCCAAAGACCCAGAAGCCATGCGAATTCCGGGTAAGCCGTCATGCGTGGTAGGGTGTCCTTGCAAGCGCGTATTGATTTTTCTAAAGGTGGCCAATTCGGCTACTGGAAAATACCCGCTGCGGGCCAATACGCTGTAAAATACTGGCGAGATGTGGCCGTTTGACAAGAAAAAAACATCTTCGCCTATTCCGTCCATGCTGAAACCGGGTTTGCGAACCAAGATATGTTGGTAAAGTGAAACTAAAAATTCGGCACAGCCTAAAGATCCTCCGGGATGTCCCGAATTGACGGCGTGTACCATGCGCAAAATGTCTCGGCGCACTTGGGTGGTAAAATCGTTGAGTTGTGTGGTGTTTGGCATTGTTTAGTTGTAAAATATTAGACGCGCCAAAGATACTTATACTTTTGGTTTGTGAATTTGTCCTTTTTTCAAAAGTTATTAAAAGTTATAAAAAAAACGCTCCGAAAAGCGTTTGGTTTTTATCCGATGAGTTTGGCAATGCTAAAGGCGGCTGCTGCGGCAATCACGCCCACCGCGGTAACCTTGAAGGCGCCCCAAATGGGAGGCTGTCCGGTTACTTTGCTTTTAAAGTAGCCAAAAACAAATAAACTCAGAATGGTGATTATAGAAGACAAAATTAATCCCTGAAAAGGGGTGTCGGTAAAAAAGTAGGCCGTGAGCGGCAACAAACCGCCAATAAAATAAGAAACGCCAATGGTCAAGGCGCTGTTGCGGGCTCTTTTGGGATGCGGTTGTTCTAATCCTAATTCAAATTTCATCATGAAATCGACCCATTTTGTTTTGTCTTTGGCCAGTTGATTGGCCAATAAGGTTTGTCCAGCTTCGTCGATGCCGTAATCGGCAAAGATTTCTTTGACTTCGTCGATTTCTTTTTGGTGGTAATTGTCTACCTCGTAGTATTCACGTTTGAGTTCACTTTCGTAGTGTTCTTGTTCGGTTTTTCCGGCCAAATAGCCGCCCAATCCCATGGCGATACAACCGGCTACTATCTCGGCAATTCCGGCGGTAATTACAATACCATTGGAATCGACGGCGCCACTTAATCCGGCGGCTAGGGCAAAGGGAACGGTGAGTCCGTCGCTCATGCCAATTACAATATCGGTAATAAAATCGGAGCTTTTGAGGTGCTGTTCTTGGTAGGAGTATTCGTTCATGGCTGAGGTGTTTTATTGGGTATCAAATTTAAACTAAAAATCACTCGAATTGTGGTGGAACGCTATTTTAGAATGCATTTAAATTCGGGTGCTATGCACTGGTTTTGCGTGAAGGATAGCAGTGATTATCCTTTTGTAGCGATAGCGAAAAAAGATAAAAACGGATAGCCTGACCCCCGTGGGCACGCCCCAAATAAAATAGAATTTATCCCTGTGCTTTTTGGATTTCGGTTATCTTTGCCCACGCAAAAAATACGACTATGAAATTTGATTTACTCCATACAGATCCGCTATCGAAGGCGCGCGCGGGCACCATTACCACTGATCACGGCACGATTGAAACGCCCATTTTTATGCCAGTGGGAACCGTGGCTTCAGTAAAAGGCGTGCACCAGCGCGAACTCAAGGAAGAAATCAATCCTGATATTATTTTAGGAAATACGTATCATTTGTATTTGCGCCCGCAAACGGCCATTTTGGAGCAGGCGGGTGGCTTGCACAAATTCATGAATTGGGACCGAAATATCCTGACCGATTCGGGAGGCTACCAAGTGTATTCGTTGTCGGCCAACCGAAAAATTAAGGAAGAAGGGGTAAAGTTCAAGTCGCACATTGATGGTTCGGTACATTTTTTTACGCCTGAAAATGTAATGGAAATTCAACGTACTATTGGCGCCGATATCATCATGGCCTTTGACGAATGTACGCCCTATCCCTGCGATTATCGCTACGCTCAACGTTCGATGCACATGACGCACCGTTGGTTGGATCGCTGCATCAATCACCTAGAGAAAGTGCCATTTAAATACGGCTACGAGCAAACATTTTTCCCGATTGTACAGGGAAGTACTTACAAAGATTTGCGCATGCAATCGGCCGAGTACATTGCCAATTCGGGCCAACAAGGCAATGCAATTGGCGGACTTTCGGTAGGGGAGCCAGCCGAAGAAATGTATGCCATGACCGATGTGGTGTGCAGCATTTTGCCCGAAGACAAACCCCGGTATTTGATGGGCGTGGGCACACCGATTAATATTTTAGAAAACATCGCCTTGGGCGTAGACATGTTTGATTGTGTAATGCCTACGCGCAACGCTAGAAACGGGATGTTGTTTACCGCACATGGCACCATCAACATTAAAAATAAAAAGTGGGAAGCTGATTTTTCACCAATTGACGAAATGGGCACCACCTTTGTAGACCGTGAATACACCAAGGCCTACTTGCGCCACTTGTTTGCTGCCAACGAATACTTGGGCAAGCAAATTGCCACGATACACAATTTGGGCTTTTATATGTGGTTGGTTCGTGAGGCAAGAAAACATATCTTAGCCGGAGATTTTAGAACGTGGAAAGAGATGATGGTGAAACAAATGAGCCAACGATTGTAAGGAATGCTGAGTATCATTGATAAATACATATTGCGCAGGTACCTCGTTACGTTTTCGGTAATGTTGCTGCTGTTTATCCCTATCGGAATCGTAATTGACGTTTCGGAGAAGGTGAATAAGATGCTCGAAAATAAAGTCCCTTTTGGTGAAATTGCCAATTATTACTTTCATTTTACCATACACTTTGCCAATTTCCTTTTCCCGATTTTTTTGTTTTTGTCGATCATTTGGTTTACCTCCAAATTGGCCAACAACACCGAGATCATTGCCATTTTGAGTTCGGGCATATCGTTTAATCGGTTTTTGCGTCCCTACATTATTGGCGCTACAATTGTGTCAGTTTTTGCTTTAATTATGGGTTTGTATTTGGCGCCTAAGGCCAATGAAGTGTACAATAATTTTCGCTATACCTATCTCATTGGTGGTGGCCGCGAAGAAATGCGCGATGAAACCGATGTGTACCGCCAGATTAGTGCCGACGAATTTATTTACGTGAGTAACTTTAATACGGTTTCTAAAACGGCCTTTAATTTCTCGCTTGAAAAATTTAAAGGCGATAAGCTCGACTATAAAATTACGGCCAACCGCATTAAGTTTAATCCCAAAGACAGCACCTACACACTGTTTGGCTATGTGAAAAGAACAGTGGGAAATCTCAACGACGTGATTGACAGGGCCGACAAAAAAGAAGCCAATTTCAGCTTTGATTTGGAAGATTTAACCCCCACGGTCTATGTGGCTGAAACCTTAAAATACGGCGATTTGGTGCACTTTATTGATCGGGAAAAGAAACGTGGCAACGCCAATGTGAATGTCTATTTGGTGGTGTTGTACAAAAAATACAGTATTCCCATTTCGGCCTTTATTCTTACCATTATTGCTGTAGCGGTTTCGTCGATGAAACGTCGAGGCGGCATGGGAATGAACCTGGCCATCGGGATTTTATTGGCCTTTTCGTTTGTGTTTTTGGATAAAATATTCGGTGTCTTGGCCGAGAAATCCAGTATTCCGCCCATTATTTCGGTGTGGATTCCCAATGTACTTTTTGGAATACTAGCCATTTATTTGTTGCGCAATGCCAAGCGATAACTACAAAAGTTACCTGCACTTACATCTCATTGTTTTTATTTGGGGTTTTACAGCCATTTTGGGTGCCTTAATTACGCTCGATGCCTTGCCATTGGTGTGGTTTCGGATGAGTTTGGCCAGCGCCATGATTGGGCTGTATTTGGTCTATAGAAAAATCCCCTTTTTGCTTTCTCCACTTGTCATTGCACGATTTTTGGCTGCCGGCTGCATCATTGCCTTGCATTGGTTTACCTTTTTTAAAGCGATCAAAGTGTCCAATATTTCGGTCACCTTGGCGTGTTTGTCAACCGGTGCTTTTTTTACTTCGTTTTTGGAGCCTTTACTGCAGAAAAAAAAGATCAAATGGATCGAAGTGCTATTTGGTTTGTTTGTCATTGTGGGATTGGCCATCATTTTTGAGGTAGAAATGCAATACAAATTGGGAATCGCCTTGGCCTTGGTTTCGGCATTTCTTTCGGCTTTGTTTGCGGTCATTAACAGCAAATTTGTACAACAGCATGATGCGCCCGTTATTGCTTTTTACGAGTTGTTGGGTGGCGTGGGCTTCTTTTCGGTTTTGCTTTGGATCAGTGGAGCATATTCGCCCAATTTCTTCAAAATTTCCGGATCTGATTGGTTGTATTTGGGGATCTTGAGTTCCATTTGTACCGCCTATGCCTTAATTAATTCGGTGAAAATCATGCAGTTTTTGTCTCCTTTTACCGTGATGCTCACCATCAATTTGGAACCCATATACGGTATCATTTTGGCACTGTTAATTTTTGACGATAAAGAAAAAATGAGCCCCGCTTTTTACCTTGGCGCGGCTATTATCTTGGTGACGGTTCTGCTCAATGCAACCATTAAAAAAAACAAATAACGGGAATTATATGGGCCTGTTGAATGTAAACTTAGCGTAAAAAAATAATGGGTTTAACTGGATAAAATTTTATATTTGCCCTTCCAAAAAATAACACTAACGCACAAATCCTATGGAATATTTAGATTTTGAGCTTCCGATAAAAGAACTTGAAGATCAATTAGACAAATGTCAAATTATTGGTCAAGAATCCAACGTAGACGTAACGACTACTTGCAAGCAAATTGAAAAAAAGCTAGAAGAAACCAAACGTAAAATCTACAAGAATTTAACTGCTTGGCAGCGTGTGCAATTGTCGCGTCACCCGAATCGTCCCTATACCATGGATCACATCAATGCCTTGTGCGGCGATAGTTTCTTGGAATTATTTGGCGATCGAAACTTTAAAGACGACAAAGCCATGGTAGGTGGTTTAGGCAAAATTGACGGCCAATCGTTTATGATTATTGGACAACAAAAAGGATACAATACCAAAACGCGTCAGTACCGCAACTTTGGAATGGCCAATCCAGAAGGATACCGCAAGGCCTTGCGATTGATGAAAATGGCCGAGAAATTCAACATTCCTGTTTTGACTTTGATTGACACTCCCGGAGCATATCCTGGATTAGAAGCCGAAGAGCGCGGACAAGGAGAAGCCATTGCCCGTAACATTTTTGAAATGGTACGACTCAAAACACCAATTATTGCGGTGATTGTAGGCGAAGGAGCCTCAGGTGGTGCCTTGGGAATAGGCGTGGGCGATCGAGTTTACATGATGGAAAACACTTGGTATTCGGTAATTTCACCCGAATCGTGTTCGTCCATTTTGTGGAAAAGCTGGGAATACAAAGAGCAAGCAGCCGATGCCTTGAAGTTGACTTCATCGGATATGAAAAAACAAAAATTAGTCGATGATATTATACCGGAACCATTAGGCGGAGCGCATTACGATCGCGAAACGACTTTCAAAACGGTTCAGCAATACATCATCAAAGGCTACAACGAACTGAAAGATTTATCAACAGCCGAATTGGTGGCTCAACGAATGGATAAATACAGTAAAATGGGTGAATTTAACGAGTAATCGCTTTTTAATGCCCAAACAGTAAATCCGAAACGTAAATGCTTCGGATTTTTTTTTTGACTTATAAACAAAAAATAGCGGTTTATGAACACCGGACTTTTATAACTACTTCCTCAGTTCGCCGTTTTAATGTCTACTTTAGCCCTATGGAAAATGTACGTAACAGCAGCCCGCAGCGCCTAGAAAAAGCAACGATTATCAACCTCGAGAAAGGCAAATTGCCGCCACAGGTATTGGATTTGGAAGAAGCCGTATTGGGCGCCATGATGATTGACAAAAAAGGGGTCGATGATGTCATTGATATTTTGCAACCCGATGCCTTTTACAAAGACGGGCACCGCCATATTTTTGAAGCGATTGTGCAATTGTTTACCGATACACAACCCATTGATTTATTGACCGTTTCGGCGCAGTTACGCAAAAACGGCACCTTAGAATTGGCGGGTGGCGATTACTATTTAATTCAGCTTACCCAAAAAATATCTTCTTCGGCGCACATTGAGTTTCACTCGCGCATTATATTACAAAAATACATTCAGCGCAGTCTGATTAAAATATCGTCTGAGCTTATTGAAGAATCTTACGACGAAACTACTGATGTATTTGATTTATTGGACAGAGCCGAATCGCGTTTGTACGAAGTAACCCAAGGAAATATCAAACGCAGTTCCGAAACCGCACAAAGCTTGGTGTTGCAAGCCAAAAAACGCATCGAAGAAATTGCGAGCAAAGAGGGCTTGAGCGGAATTGCCACTGGCTTTGAAAAGTTGGATAAAATCACCTCGGGTTGGCAACCGTCCGATTTAATTATTATTGCGGCTCGTCCGGGTATGGGTAAAACGGCTTTTGTTTTATCAATGGCCCGAAACATTGCGATTGATTTTGGTCACCCGGTGGCCTTGTTTTCACTAGAGATGTCCTCGGTGCAATTGATTACTCGTCTCATTTCGTCTGAAACCGGTTTATCATCCGAGAAATTGAGAACCGGAAAATTAGAAAAACACGAGTGGGAACAACTGAGCATCAAGGTGAAAAATTTAGAAAAAGCGCCTTTATTTATAGACGATACGCCTTCACTTTCCATCTTTGATTTACGGGCCAAGTCACGTCGATTGGCTTCGCAACACGGCATCAAATTGATTGTGGTTGATTACTTACAGCTTATGACCGCCGGCGGAAGCAATGGCAAAGGCGGTGGAAACCGTGAACAAGAAATCTCGACCATTTCCCGAAACTTGAAAGCCTTGGCCAAAGAATTGAGCGTGCCGGTAATTGCCTTGTCGCAGTTATCGCGTGCGGTTGAAACCCGTGGAACCAGCAAACGTCCGTTACTTTCGGATTTGAGGGAGTCGGGAGCGATTGAGCAAGATGCCGATATCGTGTCGTTTATTTACCGTCCCGAATACTATAAAATTGATGAGTGGGATGACGAAGAAGCATCACCAACCACTGGACAAGCCGAGTTCATTATTGCCAAACACCGTAACGGTTCACTCGAAAATATTCGTCTGAAGTTTATAGGACAGTTGGGTAAATTTGATAATTTGGACGAATTTGGTGGCGCCTATGACGATTTGCCCTCCAAAATGAACCGCGACGACAATCCGTTTACCACCAAAAATTTACCTTCACCCAACGAAGCCTTTGGCAGTTCCATGAATTCGTTTGACGACAGCGAAGTGCCGTTTTAGCAGCAAGCTGTTAGCTGTTTGCTTTCAGCTTGTTCGAAGCTTGTGAATTAAAAATCTAAATTACTATTTGAGATATACCATAAATTGGTATTTTTGAAATAAAAAATACATTATGGCAAAAAACACCTCCATTTTACTCGGCGACTATTTTGATTCGTTTATTAACGGACAAGTTAATACCGGAAAATTTTCTTCGGCCAGTGAAGTTGTTCGTGCAGCTTTGCGCTTATTTGAACAAGAAGAAACCAAAAAAGCACAGCTCATCAACGAACTGATTAAAGGAGAAAATTCAGGTTTTGTAGCGCACTTTAATCGGGATTCATTTTTGAAGGACTTGAAAGATAGACATGCCAAAAATGAATTATAAACTCAGTAAAGAAGCCCAAAATGATTTAGAACAAATATGGCTTTATACCCTTGAAAATTGGTCGATTGACCAAGCGGACCGGTATCTTAATTTGCTGATAGATGAAATGGAATACCTTTGCTTAAAGCCAAACTCCGGTTTCAATTTCAGTCACATTCGAACAGGATATTGGCGAACAAAAGTAAAATCACACTTCATTTTTTACAGAATTAACCAAACCAATCAGCTGGAAATAATCAGGGTTTTACACGAACGGATGGATGTTGAAAATCAATTGTAAATCTCTAATCTCTTAGTCTTTCCTCTTCCAGTCTCTCATCTCAAAAACAATGTTGAACAAAAATTTACTAGTTCTTTTTCTCTTGCTCATCTCCTTGTCGGCAAAGGCCAACTTTATCTTGTTGCCCATGGATGATGTTTCGCAAAAGAATCACCTCAAGGCCTACGGGATTACCTATTGGTGTTTGGACAAACAATACAAAGCCAGTTGGTTGCTCAATTACCGCGGTGGTTCATTTCTATTGCCCGATTCTCCTGATATACGGAAAGAGTGCCAAATTCGAGGAGTGAGTTTTGAGCTCTTGTCTGATGCCGAAGCCAACCAGATTTTGGAAGAAATTTCCAGTCCTTCGCAAAACATGGAAACAGTGGTACTAGAAAAAGCACCCAAAGTGGCGGTATATACCCCCAAAGGCAAACAGCCCTGGGACGATGCGGTAACGATGGTGCTCACCTATGCCGAGATTCCATTTACACCGGTATATGATGCTGAGGTGTTGTCTGATCAGTTGTTGTTGTATGATTGGTTGCATTTGCACCACGAAGATTTTAGTGGACAATATGGTAAGTTTTACGGGGCCTATCGAAATGCGCCCTGGTACATTGAACAAAAGAAAGAAGCTGAAGCTATGGCTGCTCAATTGGGCTACGCCAAAGTCTCAGAAGAAAAATTGGCCGTGGCTCAAAAAATTCGCGATTTTGTAATTGGCGGTGGATTCATGTTTGCCATGTGCTCGGCCACCGACAGTTTTGATATTGCCTTGGCAGCCGAGGGAGTAGATATTTGTGAGCCCATGTTTGATGGCGATGAAAGCGAAGCCAATTACCAAGCCAAAATTGACTATACACGAAGTTTTGCCTTCAAGGATTTTGTGTTGGACAGACGACCAGATCACTATGAGTTTTCAGACATTGACATGACCGAAAAACGTATAGTTCCTTTTGAAAAAGATTATTTTACCCTCATGGATTTCTCGGCCAAATGGGACGTCATTCCCAGCATGTTGTGCCAAAATCACACCCAACTCATCAAAGGCTTCATGGGACAAACCACGGCTTTTGAACGTTCTTTACTCAAATCGTCGGTCTTGGTTTTGGGCGAAAACGAACTCAACGAAGAGGCGCGCTACATACACGGCCAAAAAGGAAAAGGATTTTTCACCTTCTACGGCGGACACGATCCCGAAGATTACCAGCACCGCGTGGGCGACGAACCCACCGTGCTCGATTTGCACCCCAACTCTCCCGGTTTTCGACTCATTTTGAACAATGTGTTATTTCCGGCGGCCAAGAAGAAAAAGCAGAAGACCTAATGGTTAATTTTCAATTAAAAAATGCCAAATGCCAAATTATATACAATTTGGAAATTGGCATTTAATGTTTTGGAATTTAACTACTTATTGTTCTCAATCACGTAATCCAATACCTTTTTCATGAGGTGTACTCTGTCTTTACCCTGTACGTTGTGTTTGTGCATGGGGTAGGGGAAAAAGTCAACCTGTTTTTGGGCTTCGACAAATTTCTTGATCAAGGAGAAATTATTTTGCATCACCACCACATCGTCAGAGGTACCGTGAATTAGTAATAATTTTCCTTTTAGGTTTTTCACGTAATTCAAAGTGCTGGCTTGATCAAATCCTTCTTTGTTTTCGGCTGGCGTGTCCATGTAGCGTTCGCCGTACATCACCTCGTAATAATTCCAGTCGGTTACCGGTCCACCCGCTACGCCCACTTTAAATACATCGGGTTTGCGCAACATCAACGAGGTCGTCATGAATCCACCGTAGCTCCAGCCGTGTACCGCCAAGCGATTGGCATCAACATAGGGTAAGGATTTCAAGTACTCAATTCCTTTTAATTGGTCGTCCATCTCGTTTACGCCCAAGTTGCGGTGAATTACACTTTCGAACGCAAATCCACGGTTGTCTGATCCGCGGTTGTCAAGTGTGTACACCAAATAGCCTTGTTCGGCCATCCAATACATCCACAAATTGGCGCCGTCCAAAAACGAATTGGTAATCATCTGCGCATGTGGTCCGCCATAGACATAAACCAAAACAGGGTATTTTTTGGAAGGATCAAAATTGCTGGGTTTAATTAAACGCGTATATAAATCGGTGCTGCCATCGCCCGATTTGATGGTTTTGATTTCAGCTGATCCGATTTGGTAGCCGTCATATTTATTGGCACTTTCCAGCAATAAACTGCTTTTTCCTTTGGCATCAATCAAGCAAGATTTTGAAGGCGTATTGTGGTTGCTGTATTCGTCAAAAATCCATTTGCCGTCAGTCGAAATGGCAACAGTATGCACGCCGGTTTCTTTGGTCAGCAAAGTTTGTTTGCCTTTTAGGGTCACTTTATAGGCTAACATATTGAGCGGGCTTTCTCCTGTGGCCGAGAAATAAATTTCGTTTCCATCGGGGCTATTGCCTAAAATTTCGCGAGCTGGAAATGCATTTTGCGTGAGTTGTTTGATGAGTTTTCCTTCAATCGAGTAGTAGTACAAGTTTTGGAATCCACTTTGCTCGCTAAACCAAACAAAATTGTTGGAATTGGCCGAAGGAAAATAAGCTGAGTGTTCGGGTTCAACCCATTTGCTGTTTTGCTCGCGAAGGATTGTTCGCACAAAGGCACCTGTAGTTGCATCATATAGGTTCAAGGACATGTCGTTTTGCCCGCGATTCAGTTCGGCAATCAACACATATTTTTCATCGGGTGTCCACGAAACATTGGTTAAGTAATCGTCGGCTTGGCCTTTTGGACTGATGAATACTGTTTGCTGCGTGGCCATATTGTAAATGCCCAAACGCGGTTTTTCACTCTTTTGTCCAATCATCGGGTATTTAATTGATTCTAACGTCCCAGGCGTTGTGGTGATATCCAAGATGGGATAATCGGCCACTTCGCTTTGGTCTTTCTGGTAAAAAGCCAAAAAGGTCGATTTAGGTGACCAAAAAATGCCGTTCTCAATTCCAAATTCGTTTCGTGCAATAAACTGTCCCGACACAATGGCTGGGTTGGTTTCATTGGTAATGGTAAGTGTTTTTTGATCAGCTGTTAGTACATACAAATTGTTTTTTTCGGTAAAAGCAAGCAGTTTTTTAGCCGCATCCCAGGTTTGGTTTTCGGCAGTTTCACTCGTTTTGGCTATCAATTTCCCGGTTTTAGTTGCAGTTGAGTAGATATAGTAAGCGCCATCAGCAGGAACCAACAATTGCGTCCCATCAATCCAACTTACCCCAAAAAAGTTTTTCAGGTTGGTGGATAAGGCTTTGTTTAGTTCAGCCAAGCTTACCAATTCTACCGCTTTAGAATTGGTGGCTGAGGCCTGCATCATTTTTGTCCAGGAATCGGTGTAATACACGTAAGAATTACTGTTGGTAATCCACTGAAAGCCAGTGAGTTTATCGGCACGAAAGGCACGATTTTGTTGTAGTACGCTATCGTCTAAGCTAATTTGTTTCAATTGTGCATGGCCAAGCGTTGTGACAAAAACCAAGGCAATGAGGGCATAAAATTTTGTTTTCATAAGAAATAATTTAGTGGGCATAAAAATACTAAAACCGAGTAGGTATTTGGTGTTTTGGGTAAATAAAAAACCCAATCTTTCGACTGGGTTTCTATAGTAAGTGAGTAAAAATCGAGTTGATAAAACGTTTATTTTACTTTATTAAGTACAGCTTTGAAAGCTTCTGGGTGGTTCATCGCTAAATCGGCAAGAACTTTACGGTTCAATTCGATGTTGTTTGCTTTTACTTTACCCATGAACTGTGAATAACTCATTCCTTCTAAACGAGCTCCAGCGTTGATACGTTGGATCCATAAAGCGCGGAAGTTTCTCTTGTTTTGCTTTCTGTCGCGGTAAGCATATACCATTGCTTTTTCCACGGCATTTTTAGCCACTGTCCAAACGTTTTTACGACGACCAAAGAACCCTTTGGCTTGCTTCATTATCTTTTTTCTTCTTGCTCTTTTAGCAACTGAATTTACTGATCTTGGCATAATTTTTTTGTTTTTTTGTAGCAGGCGTCCTGAATTGAATCAAAGGAACTTTGTAGGCCGTACTCCAAGGTTATTAAATTGTTTTTTAACCTAACGAACAATTAGATGATTCGTAATTGTTGTTTTACACTTTTCATATCGGTACTGTGTACCAAAGCTGAATGTGTCAACGCTAATTTGCGTTTTTTAGACTTTTTAGTCAAGATGTGACTTTTAAAAGCGTGTTTTCTTTTAATCTTTCCAGAACCAGTAACTTTAAAACGTTTCTTGGCGCTAGATTTGGTTTTCATTTTAGGCATTTTTTCCTAGTTTTTGATTTATTCTTACTTACTATCTTTTAGCTTTAAGTACAGGACTTATAACTCTATTTTCTTTTATTTTAGGAGCTATTCCCGCTATCCGCAAACCCGAGCAAAGCGAATTGGCGAAGCAATCTCTGCGAGGATACTTGCTTCTATCGGGGCTAGGTGTTTGGAGGTTAAAACTCCCGCGCGTCTCCTGGCTCCTTCGCTAAAAATGTCCACTGGACATTTTCTTAACGCTTGGTCCTACTTTTTCTTCTTCGGCGCAATGAAAATAATCATTCGCTTTCCTTCTAATACCGGCATCGCTTCTACTTTTCCAAACTCTTCTAAGTCGGTAGCCAAGCGTAACAATAAAATTTGTCCTTGGTCTTTGTAGATAATCGAACGTCCTTTAAAAAATACAAACGCTTTCAATTTTGATCCTTCTTTCAGGAATTTCTCGGCGTTTTTACGTTTAAACTCATAATCATGCTCATCCGTTTGCGGTCCAAAGCGAATTTCTTTGATGACCACCTGCGTCGATTTTGCTTTCAAGGCCTTCTCACGCTTTTTTTGCTCATACACGAATTTTTTATAATCCATGATTTTGCAAACCGGCGGTTCGGCGTTGGGCGAAATTTCAACCAAGTCCAATTCAAATTCGTCGGCGAGTCTCAGAGCTTCGGCTAATTTAAAAACTCCAGGCTCAATATTCTCTCCTACAAGTCTAACCTCGGGCACGCGAATTAAATTGTTGATTCGGTGCGCATCTTTTTTTTCTACTCTGGGTTGGTACCCTCTGTTGCTACGTATTGCTATGACTTTAGTGTGTTGGGCTTGATAAACAAGCAGTTAAACGTTGAATACTTTTAATGTTTTGTCGATTTCTTCTTGAACTAGCAAGGCAAATTGGTCAATGCTCATGGTGTTGTTGCCTCTACCTTCTTGTCCGTGTCGGCGTACCGCAATGGTTCCGTTCTGTTCTTCATCTTCACCTACAATCAACATGAACGGCATTTTTTGCATCTCTGCATCTCTAATTTTCTTCCCGATTGTTTCGTTTCGGTTGTCAATTAGGGCGCGAATTTCGTGATTTTCTAACAGATTCAAAACTTTTTTCGCATAATTTTCATATTTCTCACTCAAAGACAGGATTATAGCTTGCTCAGGCATTAACCAAAGCGGGAAATTTCCGGCGGTATGCTCCAATAAAATGGCTATGAATCGCTCCATCGACCCAAAGGGCGCGCGGTGAATCATGACCGGTCTGTGTAGCTTGTCGTCATTGCCTTTATAGGTCAGCTCAAAACGCTCAGGTAGGTTGTAATCTACTTGAATGGTGCCCAATTGCCACTGTCTGCCCAAGGCATCTTTTACCATGAAATCAAGTTTAGGTCCGTAGAAGGCCGCTTCGCCGTATTCTACTACCGTATTCAACCCTTTATCTCTGGATGCATTGATAATGGCGTTTTCTGCTTTTTCCCAGTTTTCGTCTGAACCAATATATTTTTCTCTATTTTCTTGATCGCGCAACGAAATCTGAGCGGTGAAATTCTCAAAACCTAAAGAACTAAATACATAAAGTACCAAGTCGATTACTTTTTTGAACTCTTCGTCCAATTGCTCTGGCGTACAAAAAATGTGTGCGTCATCTTGAGTGAATCCTCTAACACGCGTCAATCCGTGCAATTCGCCACTTTGTTCGTAGCGGTATACGGTACCAAATTCAGCGTAGCGTTTCGGTAAGTCCTTATAGGACCACGGCTTGGTGTTGTAAATCTCGCAGTGGTGCGGGCAGTTCATTGGTTTTAACAAGAATTCCTCGCCCTCAGCTGGCGTATTGATCGGTTGGAAACTGTCGGCGCCATATTTGGCATAATGCCCAGATGTCACATACAATTCTTTTTGGCCGATATGCGGTGTTACGACTTGTTCGTAGCCTGCTTTTTTCTGTGCTTTTTTCAAAAATTGTTCCAATCGGTCGCGCAAGGCAGCGCCTTTTGGTAACCACAACGGCAAACCTTGTCCTACTTTTTGCGAGAAGGCAAACAGTTCTAGTTCTTTTCCTAATTTTCGGTGATCACGACGCTTGGCTTCTTCTAATAATTCCAAGTAATCGGTCAGGTCTTTTTGTTTAGGGAACGAAACGCCGTATACGCGAGTGAGTTGTTTGTTTTTTTCGTCACCACGCCAATAAGCACCGGCCACACTCATAATTTTCATGGCTTTAATAAAACCGGTGTTGGGGATATGTCCACCGCGACACAAATCGGTAAAGGTGGCGTGGTCGCAAAAGGTAATCGTACCGTCCTCAAGGTTACTGATCAACTCTGTTTTATAGGGGTTGTTTTCTTTTGCATAAAAAGCCAAGGCTTCAGCTTTGGTAGCCGAACGCATGGTGAATTCGTGTTTTTCTCGGGCAATTTCCAATACGCGATCTTCAATCTTCTTGAAATCGGCATCGGTAATTTTGTGTTCGCCAAAATCAACATCATAGTAAAAACCCGTTTCGATAGCTGGTCCGATGGTTAATTTGATTCCGCTGTATAATTCTTGCAAGGCTTGCGCCAATACGTGCGAACTTGAGTGCCAAAAGGCTTTTTTTCCATTTACATCATTCCACGTATATAAAACCAATGATCCGTCGGTGGTTAAAGGCGTCGCAGTTTCTACTGTTTCACCATTATAACTAGCTGAAAGTACATTTCTGGCTAATCCTTCACTGATGCTTTTGGCTACATCCATTGGCGTGCTGCCAGCCGCTACCGCTTTTATTGACCCATCGGGCAAAGTAACTTGTATCATTGTTTTTATTTTTGGAAGCGCAAATATAAGGTATTGGTGAAATACATACAATATATATTTAGTTGTCGGTTGTCAGTTCTCAGTTTCTCAACTTTTACTTCTAACTTCTTGACTACTAGTGCAGAAAAAATGCATATTAAAAAAGGCTATTTTTTTGTTTTGTAATACGGAAAAAGGTTTTACATTTGCACCCCGCAGAAGGGAAAAGGTTCTTAAATTTTATTGGATATAAGTTTTACAAAATAATTTTAAAAAATAGTTTGATTAAGACTTGTGTAAGTAAAAAGAATGCTTACTTTTGCACCCGCTTTGAGAATGAAAGCGGATAATAAAAAGAAGAATACGTTCCTAGACATATTGAATTGACAGCCGTTCTGATGTAAATCAGAACAACAAAGAGAGTAAGAGAATCGAGAGATTTGAATAAAGACTAGCATTCGTCTAAAATAAATGACATGGCAACATGTCGCATAATATACGATGAAGAGTTTGATCCTGGCTCAGGATGAACGCTAGCGGCAGGCTTAACACATGCAAGTCGAGGGGTATAGTTCTTCGGAGCTAGAGACCGGCGCACGGGTGCGTAACGCGTATGCAATCTACCTTTTACAGAGGGATAGCCCAGAGAAATTTGGATTAATACCTCATAGCATTATGATATGGCATCGTATTATAATTAAAGTTCCAACGGTAAAAGATGAGCATGCGTCCCATTAGCTAGTTGGTGTGGTAACGGCACACCAAGGCTACGATGGGTAGGGGTCCTGAGAGGGAGATCCCCCACACTGGTACTGAGACACGGACCAGACTCCTACGGGAGGCAGCAGTGAGGAATATTGGACAATGGGCGCAAGCCTGATCCAGCCATGCCGCGTGCAGGATGAAGCATCTATGGTGTGTAAACTGCTTTTGTACAGGAAGAAACCCTCCCACGTGTGGGAGATTGACGGTACTGTAAGAATAAGGATCGGCTAACTCCGTGCCAGCAGCCGCGGTAATACGGAGGATCCAAGCGTTATCCGGAATCATTGGGTTTAAAGGGTCCGTAGGCGGCCTTATAAGTCAGTGGTGAAATCTCCCGGCTCAACCGGGAAATGGCCATTGATACTGTAGGGCTTGAATTATTAGGAAGTAACTAGAATATGTAGTGTAGCGGTGAAATGCTTAGAGATTACATGGAATACCAATTGCGAAGGCAGGTTACTACTAATGGATTGACGCTGATGGACGAAAGCGTGGGTAGCGAACAGGATTAGATACCCTGGTAGTCCACGCCGTAAACGATGGATACTAGCTGTTGGGCGCAAGTTCAGTGGCTAAGCGAAAGTGATAAGTATCCCACCTGGGGAGTACGTTCGCAAGAATGAA
>JBDKFO010000026.1:0-18910 GCA_039798665.1 Bacteroidota bacterium | reverse complement strand
ATTCTGAAGGATTGTATTTTATTAGCTTTGCTGATGTGGGCTGGTTAGATGGAGTTTGTGTTTTTCAATCTTTAAAATTACAGAACCACGCGAAGGGATTCGCGCGGTAGCGGGGAAAGGATTGACGTCGTCGAATTTCATTTCGCGCGGTAGCGGGGTGTATATACGAAGTTTGATATCGTATATATACAAGTTGGCAGTAATTATAAAAACGACCTCATAGACAATGGGAATATTAATAGTAATAATTTTTGTGATTTTCTGTTTGGTAATACTTTCTATTCCTTCTGTACTGACATACCTCCTATTTAAGTATCTAAAAAAGAAAGGAGAAACTCAAAGAAAAGTTGGTATAATAATCTTTGGTGTGACAACTATATCTATGATTATCTATTCAGTTGTTGTTTTTAGAGATGGAGCAGGATTTGGACCAGAATACGAAAATGTAGAAATTAAACAAAATATAGGAGGAAACTTACTTTGCAAATCTGTTTACAATGCTGACCACCATTCTTGGCAATATGACATTGACTATAAATATGTTGATATAAAAGGAGATACATTGGATTTTAATAATGGTGGCTATTATGGTCGTGAATGGAATAAAGACGAACAGATAAAAAAATATAATAATTGGTTGATATTGAAAACAGGTTCGTTTCACGGTTCTGACAAAATAATAGTTAAGAATATTAAGACCGATACAACAAATGTCTTTGAAATAGATAATGAATTTATAGAAAAGGACAGTTTATGGAAAGTTCAAAATATCAAATCATTGTTGAATTATTGCTGTGCAGAAACATTCATAGAAAACATTAATGAAAATAAAGTTACTCTGAAATATAAATATAGAACAGAAGAAAATCTGCCAGACAAATATGGTGAAAAAAGAATTACTTATGAAATTGACAATGAAACAGGAAAAATTAAAATGATTGAAATAAAATAACAACTGCCAACAGCCGTTTCTCGCAATTGCGAGTTTTGTGGGAAGTTGACTTTTGCGTTCCGCAAAATTTTTTATCTTTAACAGAAAATAATCAGTTCCGAACTTCGCAACTGCGTGAAGCGGCGGAACGTTAGTAAAGTTATCCCTTTTCAAATTTATATAGTTAAACCAAAAAAATCCCGAGCGCTCACTCGGGATTTTTTAGTTATAGCAATTGAATTACTTAATTCTTCGCCGGAATACTCGCTAAAATTTCGAGTAAAAATTTCCAGAATTTTTGAGAAGATGCGATAGAAGCGCGTTCGTCGGGGCTGTGTGCTCCGTGTATGGTTGGGCCAAACGAAATCATGTCCATGTTGGGGTAATTGGTTCCCAAGATGCCACATTCTAACCCGGCGTGACAGGCCACTACATTGGGTTTTACTCCGTTTTGTTTGTCGTAAATAGACACCAACACGTCTAAGATCTCTGAGTTTACGTTAGGCGTCCAACCGGGATAACTACCGCCAAATTCTACTTCGCAACCAAACAATTCGTAGGCCGAACGCAAGCCATTGGCTAAATCCATTTTGGAAGTTTCAACCGAGGAACGCGTGAGGTTTTGTATCGAAATATTTCCGTCTTTTACCAATACGCGGGCAATGTTGTTGGAGGTTTCTACCAAATCAGCCATGTCGGCACTCATGCGGTATACGCCATTGTGCGCCGCATAAATGGCACGCAACAACCCTTCTTGCACACCCAAATCCATCACCTGCTTGGGTAATTCGCTTTTGGTGATTTTAATCTGCAAATTGGGTTCGGTGGTTTTATATTCTTTTTTAATATCTTCAATTAATTCTTGCATGTCAAACAAATAGGCCTCGTCATACATTTGGGCAATAATTACCTGCGCTGTACTTTCTCGCGGAATGGCATTGCGCAAACTTCCGCCGTCAATCGAGGCAATTTGCATCCCAAAATTTTCAAAGCCATCAAACAACAAGCGGTTCATGATTTTGTTGGCGTTGCCCAATCCTTTGTTGATGTCCATGCCCGAATGTCCACCGTTTAATCCTTTCACCGAAATCGTATAACCCACCGATCCTTCGGGTGTCGGTTCTTGTTTGTAGGATCTTGTGGCTGTTACGTCAATTCCACCGGCGCAACCAATGTCAATTTCGTCGTCTTCTTCGGTGTCTAAATTCAATAAAATTTCACCTTTCAATATGCCGCCTTTCAAATTTAAGGCGCCCGTCATTCCGGTTTCTTCATCAATGGTAAACAAAGCTTCAATGGCCGGATGTGGGATATCGGTACTTTCTAATATGGCCATAATCGCTGCCACGCCCAAGCCGTTATCGGCGCCCAAAGTGGTTCCTTTGGCACGCACCCAGTCGCCGTCTACATACATGTCGATGCCTTGCGTAAGGAAATCAAATGTGGTGTCGTTGTTTTTTTGGTGTACCATATCCAAATGGCCTTGCATCACAATCGCTTTGCGGTTTTCCATGCCTGGGGTGGCCGGTTTGCGGATGATCACGTTGCGAATCTCATCTTCAAACGTTTCCAATCCCAAAGAAGTTCCAAAGTCTTTCATGAACGCAATGACGCGCTCTTCTTTTTTGGAGGGACGGGGTACGGCATTCAAATCGGCAAATTTATTCCAGAGCGCTTTGGGCTCCAGTTGGCGTGTTTCTTGACTCATGATTTTGATTTTAGTGCCCCAAAGGTACAAAGTGAATGCCTTATTTTGATGCGCCAAAAGAATTATTTTACGCACAAAAAAACGTATTTTCGTTCCCGAATGTACCCCATGAAACACCGCAAATTTTACCTGTATTTTTTACTGTTTCAGCTGATTTTTTGGTCGGCACTCTCCTATTTTCCTTTATTCATAGAAACGTATTACAGCAATGGCATTTATCCCATTTGGGCCAAAACAGTTCGAACTATTTTTGGCTGGATTCCCTTTTCGCTAGGCGATATAGGATATGGACTGGTTATCATTCTCGTAGTCAAATGGAGTTATCAAACTCTAAAAAACAGACAATGGAATTTGGGATTTTGGCACGTAATTCGGGTGTTTTCCATTGGCTATTTTGTGTTTTATGTGGGTTGGGGACTCAATTATTCTCGTAAACCCTTGTATGAAAAACTAGAACTCAAGCGGGAATATACGCCGCAACAGCTGTACAACTTTACCCATTTTCTGCTCAATAAAACCAATGCACTTCAACAGCAAATTAGCCACAATCCAGTTCAAAAAGTAAGTTTACCATTTTCAAAACACGAGGCCTTGCAAAGTCCAATTGAGGGCTATTCGGCCTTGCCCGCTTCTATCATTCATGAACAATATAAAATTGGCAGCATTAAACGCTCCTTGTTTAGCACACCGCTTTCCTATATGGGATTTGGTGGCTATTTGAATCCATTTACACTCGAAGCACAAGTAAACACCAACGGGCCCGGTTATGTGTTACCCATGACGGCCGCACACGAAATGGCGCATCAGTTGGGCTATGCCAGCGAAAGCGAGTGCAATTTTATTGGATTTTTGGCCGCCGCCAAGCACCCCAATGCTGTAGTAAACTATTCGGCTTATACCTTGGCTTTGCGCTATTGCTTGCACGAATGGAGCGAAAGAGATCCTAAGTTGGCCAAGCTTTTTATTGCCAAATTGAATCCGGGTGTGTTGAAAAATTTTCAGGAAAGTGAATTGTATTGGGCACAATATGAAACCCCCATCGAAACCGGTTTTAAATGGTTTTATGATAGCTATTTAAAGTACAATCAACAGCAAGATGGGCTAAACAGTTACAGTAAGTTTATTGATCTGCTAATCAATTACCAACTCCAACACAAAGAAGGTTTTTAAAGTACTACTTCCATTTCTTCAACTGGAGGCACCTTTAAAAAAGACGAATGTTGCTCAATGGCATATTCTATTTTTTCGACAATTTGCTCAATGCTGTCGTTATCGTAATCAATGTGCAAGGGCGGTTTAATCACAAACGATTGCATCACGCCTTTCTTTTTGAGTCGAAGGCCTTTTTTGTCAAATGATCGGCGGAATCCGTCAATTACTATGGGAACCACAATTGGTCGGTGTTGTTTGATGATGTGCGCCGTGCCCTTGCGAACCGGCTTAAATGATTTGGTAGTCCCTTGCGGAAAGGTAATTACCCAACCGTCATCCAAGGCAATTTTGATGTTTTCGGTGTCGTTCAAATTGACATCGCGTTGCACATCTTGGCCTTTGGCACGCCAAGTGCGTTCAACCGTGATGGCTCCGGCATAGGCCAAAATTCTGGGTAACAATCCTTCTTGCATGGTTTCTTTGGCAGCCACATAATAGATATTCAGCTTCGGATTCCACAAATACAAAACGTTTTTGATGGAATCTTTGCGGCCACTCAAACTCGCATTGAGCACATGAAACATGGCCACTACATCGGCAAAATAGGTTTGGTGATTGGAGATAAACAGCACATTGGTGTCGGGCAACTGCGTGATAATTTCAGAGCCTTCAATCTGCAATTGATTCAAACTTTTGTACCGTGGGTGTGTAAGTACCCCAAAAATTCGAATGAGCCATTTTTTGAGAAATAGGATATGTCCGAAAGGATTTCTTTTGAAAATTCCCATATTTTTTTTGATCAATGAGGGGCAAATTTAAAAAAACTTACCTACCGAACGAGTATTTTAAAGGTTTCTTTCAATTCACTCAACACCATGGCCGTTGCGCCCCACACCTCGTGGCCTTGGATGATAAAACAGGGCACCTCTATTTCAGGATTGTAAGAGGTGGCCCGGGTTTGTATCTGTATGGGACAAGCTGTAATAAAATCGTGCAGGTTCATTTCAATTACTTGCGAAACTTCTTTGGCATCGGGCAAAAACTGCAAAGTCTCCTCGGCAAAAGCCAAAAACGGATAGACCATAAAGTTACTGGGCGGAATATACAATTCGGTAAAGGCACGAACTACGTGCAGCTGGTGGGCAGCCACGCCAATTTCTTCTTCGGTCTCACGCAAGGCCGCGGCGGCTGCACTAACATCGGTGGCTTCAATTTTACCACCGGGAAACGCAATTTGCGCCGAATGTACGCCTGCGTAAGTAGTACGCTGAATGAGCACCAAGTGCATTTGCTCCTGCTTGGGATAAAGCAAGATGGTAACGGCCGCTTTTTTGGGATTTAAACTAGAAAAATCGATGGCTTTCATCAATTCGCTGCGTTCGGGTGGTACCGCCAACAACTGTGCTTCTATGCCCGGCAATTCAATGGATTGCAGCTGGGGAAGCAAAGAAATAAATCGCGAATATTCCATATTTAACTTGTATTTTTGACCGCTGCGAACAGGAAAACGAAAGTAGCAATTTTAGTTCTGAAACTACCTAACTTATGTATTCAAAAGCCGAAAATCAACGCCTCAAACAAGAATTTTGGGTGGCATTTGCCCAAAAATACCCGCGCAAATGGCTGTTGTACGACACCAAAATCAAAGACCTTTCGCTCAAGTTTTTTGTAGACAATACCAAGGCGCAAGTGTGTGTAGAAATAGAAGCCAAACCCAACGAAAAACGCTGGGCCTATTTTGAACAATGGGAAGCACTCAAAACAATCTTGACAGAAGAATATCTTCCCGAAGCGGTATTTCAGCGCGATTATAGTTTAGAAAATGGGAAAACCATTAGCCGTATTTGGGTTGAATTGCATCCGATTGCGGTGGGCAACCGAAACAATTGGGATACGATATTTGATTTCTTTTACGAAAAAATGAATGCACTCGAACTGTTTTTTCTCGAGTACGAAGACGTCATTAAAACCATCGAATTTTAGGCCGGAATCTGCTGACTCAAGCAATGTAGTGTGCCAAATCCCCAGATGAAATCAATGGCCGAAATGCCAATGACATCTCTGTCGGGAAAACAATTGGCCAAAATCTGCAAGGCCTTGGCATCGTGAATGTCATTAAAGGTTGGCACCAACACACAGCCGTTCAAGATGATAAAATTGGCGTAGCTCGCCGGCAAACGAATACCATCAAAATCTATTCGTTTGGGCATAGGCAAACACACGATGTTTGGTGTTTTGCCATTTTCTAATTTGGCTTGTTGCAAAATGGCCAAATTGGCTTGTAAGGGTTTGTAGTTCTCGTCGTGGGGATTGTCTTCCACCACCGTAACAATGGTGTCTTCGTTTACAAATCGGCATAAATCGTCGATGTGCCCGTGGGTATCGTCTCCGGCTACCCCATCGCCTACCCATATAACATTGGTTACGCCAAAATAGTCGTGAAAAATCGCTTCGTAATCGGCTTTGGTAAAGCCCGCGTTGCGCACCTGAATACTCGGATGCAACAAACATTCTTCAGAAGTAATGAGGGTTCCTTTGCCGTTTACTTCCAAAGCACCACCTTCTAGCACCACCGGTATACCCTTGTACATTACTTGCGTGAGCGGAATGTTCAAAAAGTCGCTTACCTGTTTGGGCACGTGTTTATCGAGTTGGTAATTGCTGTATTTGGCCCACCCATTGAAATTGAAATTCAAGGCTTCAGATTTGGTGCCATTTTTCACTACAATCGGACCCGAATCGCGCATCCAGGAGCGGTTGGTTTTGTATACGATAAAAGAGATTTTTGTTAAATCAACCTGCGCGGTTTGAAGCATGTCGCTCACTTTGGCTTGCAGTTTGGCATTGGCCACCACCACAACTACCGCTTGGTACAAGGAAACTTTTTTGATGTATTCGACAAAAGCCCATTGAATGGCTTCGTACTTGCCGGGCCAATCGTTGCCGTTGTGCGGAAAACACAACAACAAGGCGGCTTGTTTTTCAAACTCGGCGGGAAAACGACGGGTATTGCTCATCTTAGTTGTCTATCGCGCGTTTGGTGATATCTCCATAGGCATCAATGCGGCGATCACGGAAAAACGGCCAGTTTTGACGCACATTTTCTTGTAATTTCAAATCCACTTCGGCCAGTAGAATTTCTTCTTGATCGTGCGAAGCTTGGGCTAAAATTTCACCTTGTGGACCTGCAATAAATGAAGATCCCCAAAATTGAATGCCCGCTGTTCCGGGAATATATTGCTCCAATCCTACGCGATTGGCTGCGGCAACATACACTCCGTTGGCTACAGCATGACCGCGCATTACATTCATCCAAGCACCGTGTTGGTTTTCGCCGTACTCGTCTTTTTCGAGCGGATGCCAGCCAATGGCTGTAGGATAAAACAACACCTCGGCACCTTGCAACGCAGTAAGTCTTGCCGCTTCTGGATACCATTGGTCCCAACAAATAAGGGTGCCAATTTTTCCTTTTTGGGTTGGAAAAGTTTTGAATCCAATATCGCCTGGCGTAAAATAGAATTTTTCGTAAAAATGTGGATCGTCTGGGATGTGCATTTTGCGGTACAATCCGGCTTCGGTTCCATCGGTGTCAATAATGTAGGCACTGTTGTGGTAGATGCCGGCCATGCGTTTTTCAAAAAACGGCACGATAATCACCACACCCAATTCTTTAGCCAAGGCACTAAATGCAGTAAATGAAGTGCTGTATAAGGGTTCAGCCAACTCAAAATTGGCGACGTCTTCGCTTTGACAAAAATAATGACTGCTATATAATTCGGGCAACGAAATCACTTCGGCCCCTTGCTGAGCAGCTTTGCGCACCCAAGTGATGCATTTGTTTAAGTTGTTGGCTGCTACATCATTTAGGTTGAGTTGCAGGACGGCTATGGTATAAGTTGATTTTGACATCTGACGCATATTTGGCGCCAAAAATACTAATTTTTATGCAATGCAAACGCGACAAAACTCCGATAAATGCCCAACTACAAACGCAAGTAGTTCGGATAAAGTTGTACATTAGACGCGCTAAATAAAAATTACATGAATTTTTCTGCAAAAATGTTGCGCGACGGCGCCCTGGCCGATAAAGTAATAGTGGTAACCGGCGGCGGAAGTGGCCTGGGAAAAGCCATGACACGGTATTTTTTAGAACTCGGTGCGCGTGTAGCCATCAGTTCCCGAAACCTGGAAAAACTTGAAAAAACTGCTCACGAATTAGCCCAAGAAACCGGAGGAAAGTGCTTGGCAGTTGCCTGTGATGTGCGTCATTACGATCAGGTAGAAGCGATGTTGGCCCACGTAATTAGCACTTTTGGGCGTGTAGACATTTTGGTAAACAATGCGGCCGGAAATTTTATATCCCCCACCGAACGACTCTCGGCTTCGGCTTTTGATACCATCATTGACATTGTGTTAAAAGGAAGTAAAAACTGCACCTTGGCCTTTGGCAAATACTGGATCGACCACAAACAAACCAATTGTACTGTATTAAATATTGTCACTACGTATGCCTTTACCGGATCAGCTTATGTAGTTCCCAGTGCGACAGCCAAAGCAGGTGTATTGGCCATGACCAAAAGTTTGGCAGTAGAATGGGCCAAATACGGCATCCGAACCAACGCCATTGCGCCAGGCCCCTTCCCTACCGAAGGCGCGATGGACCGCTTGTTGCCCGGTGATTTAAAAGAACGATTTGATGTAACCAAAAAAGTACCCGTAGGACGCATAGGGGACCACCAAGAATTAGCCAATTTGGCCGCTTATTTGGTTTCTGATTTCTCAGCCTACATCAATGGCGAAGTAGTGGTGATTGATGGCGGGGAATGGCTGAAAGGCGCGGGACAATTCAATATGCTCGAGGCGATTCCAACCGAAATGTGGGACATGCTGGAAGCACTAATTAAAGCCAAAAAGAACAATTAACCTTCATAATTGGGGCAAGGTAAAGGCCGATTGCAGAGGATTTCTTACTTTAGCCGCTTCAATACATTCAACTATGAAAAACTATATCATATTTATAGCCCTGCTAGGACTTCACTTAACAGCAACTGCGCAAGAAAAAGCAAAAATTAAAGGATCAAAAATTGTGACCATCACGCAAAAAGAGGTGGGCGAATTCCAATCGATAGAAGTGGGCGAAAACCTCGAAGTTTATTTGATTAAAGGCGATAAAAACGGCGTAGAAATAGAAGCCGATGACAACTTGCACGACGCCATTGACTTGAAAGTGACCGGAACCAATTTAACCATTGGCACCAACAAAACCATTACGGGCGCCAAAAAATTGAGCATCCGCATCAGCTACACCCCCAACTTTAATACCGTGATTTCAAAAGGAGACTCCTCCATTATGGCGCTGGCTCCGGTACAATTGGATTCGATTGTGTTTAAAAGTTTCGACAATTCGAAGGTATTTGCCTATTTGAATTCCAAAAATGTAACCGTGATGGCCAACGACAAATCCAAAGGCGAATGGAACATCAAAGCCGAAAAAACCAAAATTGAGTTGAGCAAAAATTCCAAAATGAAAGCCTTGATTGCTTCGCTCACCTTAAACTGCGATTTATACCAGCGCGCTATTGCCGATATCGAAGGCGACATCAACGACATGAAATTGCGCTTGGACAACAACTCGACCTATAACGGTAAAAATTGTGCGGTAAAAAATGCCGAATTAACCATGGAGGCCTATACCAACAGTAACATCAATGTTACATCTACCTTGAGTATAGATGCTTCAGGTAAGGCAGAAATTCAGCTGTATGGCGATCAAAAAATTGACATGAAACGTTTTGTAGACAACGCCATTCTCTACAAGAAACCAACAAAATAAACAAAAAGGGTTGCCTGAAAAGACAACCCTTTTTTATTGCATTATTGAATAGCTTATTCTAATGTAGCCAAGTAACGCTCCGCATCCAAGGCCGCCATACAACCCGTTCCGGCAGCTGTAATGGCTTGACGATAGACATGATCGGCTGCATCGCCTGCTACAAACACACCTGTTACATTGGTTTTGGAAGAGCCAGGTACATTTTTGATGTAACCCGTTTCATCAAGCGAAATATACTCTTTAAATAAAGCGGTGTTTGGCGTATGTCCAATGGCTACAAAGAATCCCGTAGCTGGAATTTCAAAGGTTTCACCCGAGGTTTTGTTGTGCGCTTTTACTCCGGTAACCACTTGCCCATCGCCCAATACTTCTACCGTATCGGTGTGCATGATGATTTCGATGTTTTCGGTTTTGCGTACACGGGCTTCCATAATTTTGGAGGCTCTAAATTGTTCGCTACGCACCAACATGGTTACTTTTTTACATAGTTTAGATAAATAGTGTGCTTCTTCACAGGCTGAATCTCCGGCGCCTACAATCACTACTTCTTGGTTGCGATAGAAAAATCCGTCACAAACTGCACAAGCCGAAACGCCTCCACCCAATTGTAAATAATGTTGCTCAGAAGGCAAGCCCAAATACTTGGCTGAAGCCCCTGTAGATATAATTACCGTTTGGCAGTGAATTTCTTTGGTATCGTTCACCCATACTTTGTGTACGGGACCCGAAAAATCTACTTTGGTTACCCAACCGTCACGCACATCGGTGCCAAAACGCTGAGCTTGTTGTTGCAACTGCACCATCATTTCTGGACCAGTAACGCCATCTACATAACCCGGGAAATTTTCAACTTCGTTGGTGGTGGTCAATTGGCCACCCGGCTGCGTGCCTTGGTACAACACCGGATTCATATTGGCGCGAGCCGCATAAATGGCTGCTGTATATCCGGCAGGCCCTGAGCCTATAATCAAACATTTTACATTTTCTATCGCTGACATAATCATAATTTTATAAGAGGCCCAAAGGTAAGGCATTCGGGGTAAAAGTAGAAATGCGAGTTATGAACAATTGATTAACGATTTGGGATTGTTGATTTGTGATTTGTGATTTCTCGCAAAGAGGTCTTTGTATAATTGGAATGTGGAATGTAAAATAGCTAAAAGCTGATGGCTGATGGCTCTACGTTAAATTCAATCCTTTACACAACGCACGGAATATCCACTTTTTTTGGATGCTTGAAGATAATTAGCATCTTCGTAATCGTAATACAAATAAAGTCCGTTTGCCAAAACTGTTTCAGTGGTCGAACTCCAAAAGTAGGCACTACTGTATGTGCTATCAAACCAGCCATTATCTGCACGTTTACCTACTGGCAATGCTGAAAAACCACTGCTATTGGAAGCCGATTCATTGGGACTTAACCACAAATCTACCCCCACTTCTTTCATTTTTCCTCCTGCAATCGTCTTGCCTCCCAAGTAATTCAATAAAGTTGTCCATTCGTTTAGAGATGGAATATGGTAGCCTTCGGGTGCAAGTTTTTTTCGCAAAGCTGGATTATTTAATGAGGCTTCGTCATAAATACCTGCTACTGCATACCAATTGTATAATTTGCCAAAAACGGCATTCCCACCTGGCGTTGTGTGGGTATAATTATAACACCAGGCACCCGTAGTTAAGTTTGCCCAGGCCGAAGGATCAACAACTTGGGGAATGGGTGTGCCATCAGTATAGTTGGACACCATAAGGTTAAGACTGGTCCATGTTTGATTGCCTGTTGTTACCGTGGGATAGACATTGCCATCAATATCCGTAATATTGGGGCCCGAAACATAAAGGATGTCATTTGAGTGATCTTCTTGGGTTAATGTACATGCCGACAGCAACATAACTAGTACAACCAAAGTGCTTTTTACCATATAATTTTTCATTCTGTTAATATTATAATTGATATTTGTTGCATATAACTTCCTAATCTTTTACGCAACGTACAGAATAACCAATCGTCTTTTTCTCGTAGTTGCGATCCGCATTAGAATTATCATAATTCAAATTGAAATATTCTGCCGATGTAGGATCTTCATCTGTTGATCCCCACCAATACCCAAAAATTCCTATATCTTGAAATGAACCAGTCGTAATATTTTGTCCACTCCCATTACGCATACCGCCTGGCAATCCAGAAAATCCGGAAGTATTGGTTGCATCTAAATTATTGAAATTCCAATGTGCATTACCCGTTTCTTTCATCTTACCCCCAGCAATCTCATACCCTCCCAAACAATCGGTAAAAATAATCCATTCATAAATAACCGGAACGTGCCAGCCTGTAGGTGCTAAATTTTTTCTAAGTGCAGGGTTTGCCAATGATGCAGCGTCATATATACCCGCAGCTGCATACCAATTATACAGTTTTCCATAGATTGCCCCTGTAGCAGGATCATTGTTATAATAACACCAGGCGCCTGTGGTTAAATTGGCCCATTGTGTCGGATTAGTTACTTGTGGAATCGGAGTGCCATCGCTGTATTTGCTCACATCCAAATTGGTTTTGGTCCATGTAAGTCCACAACTAGTAATCGATTGGTAAACATGACCATCTACATCCGTAACGTTAGGTCCAGGTACATTTAATGAAGTGTCTAGATTATTATCCTTACTAGCCGAACAACTCGCAAGGAATAAGACTAAAATTACCAGGCTTGATTTGAATACAATGTTTTTCATAATAATTAAGAATTGTGGCGCTAAAATAATCAAATAATTGTTCGAAAAAATAGCGCCTTAAATGAAGTTGCTTTGCGGCTTGGTGGGTTTGTATAAACTTTAAACATAGGCTTTCATACCAAGGCGCAAATACTCAAAGAGGTCTTTGTATAATTGGACTGTGGAATGTAAAATAGCTAAAAGTTGATGGCAGATAGATAAGCGCTTAAAAAAATACTTACCTTTGGCGTTAGTATATTTACACGCCATGATTAAAGACTTTGGAGATAAAGAAACAGAAAAAATTTGGAGAGGAATCGTATCGCGGAAATTGCCGTTTGAAATTCAACAAGTAGCACGAAGAAAACTGCGCATGATTAACAGTGCCCAAAACATAAAAGATCTTAAGATTCCACCAGCCAACTATTTGGAAAAACTAAGTGGGAATTTGGCCGGTTTTTACAGCATTCGAATCAATAAACAATGGCGAATTGTATTCGTTTGGGAAAACGACCATGCTTTTGAGGTGCAAATTGTAGACTATCATTAAACACACCACTATGGAAAATTTAAAAAACATACATCCCGGAGAAATACTCAAAGAAGAATTTTTGATTCCCTTAAACATATCGGCCTATCGTTTGGCCAAAGAAACGTTTATTCCTCAAACCCGAGTAGGCGAGATTTTGAAAGGAAACCGCAGAATTACAGCTGATACCGCCATTCGACTAGCCAAGTATTTTGGCACATCCGCCAAATTTTGGTTGAGTTTGCAAGATGATTATGACATTGAAGACGAAAACCAAGCAAAGAAGCAGGAATATGATGGGATAAAAGCGGTGGTGAAGGCGGCGTGAGAAACTTGAAACTTGAAACTCAGGCGATAGCCTGAATACTATCGCTGTATGAACGAATTTCGTCTTCGACAAAATTCGAGGGTGGTAAAGAACTTCTGTGGCAGGATTACTCCGTGATCCTGAGAAGGGGATGTTGCTCAAAAACCTTTCCATTTTTTTTCAAAAAATGTGACCGTTTTTTTTATGCCCAAACCTACCAAGCGAGCTTGGGGTTTGGGCATAAAAAAACCTTCCAGCAAAGCTGAAAGGTTTTTGGTCGGGGTGGCAGGATTCGAACCTGCGGCCTCCTGCTCCCAAAGCAGGCGCGATAACCGGGCTACGCTACACCCCGAAAAGCGTGTGCAAATATAACACTAATCTTGAGTTGTCCTAATAAAAAGAAGAATAAAATTGCGAATAATTGATACGGTAAAAAGACCGAACTAGAAATGGTGGGCTCAATTTAATTTCTATTTTTGTATGGCAAATTTTAATCGACATTACATGCTCATCATCGGAATCGCCGGAGGAACTGGAAGTGGAAAAACCACTGTAGTCCATCAAATCATGAATGAATTGCCTCACACCGAAGTGGGCATTATCTCGCAAGATTCCTATTACAAAGCCAACCACAACATGACCTATGAGGAGCGTTCCCTCATTAACTTTGACCACCCGAGAGCAATTGATTTTGACTTGTTGGTTCAACAGCTCAAAGAATTGAAAGCAGGAAAAAACATCGAGCAACCGGTATATTCATTTGTGATTCACAACCGCACCGATGACACCGTACTTACCCATCCGCGCAAAGTGATGATTGTGGAAGGAATATTGATTTTAACCCATCCCGAACTGCGCGATTTATTTGATATCAAAATCTTTGTGCATGCTGATTCAGACGAGCGATTAATCCGTCGTTTAAAACGTGACATTGCCGAGCGAGGCCGTGACATGGACGAAGTGCTTTCGCGTTACCAAACCACCTTAAAACCCATGCACCAGCAATTTATTGAGCCCACCAAAGCCTTTGCTGACATCATCATTCCCAACGACAAATACAATACCGTAGCCATCGACGTGGTGCGTGCTGTAATTAACCAACGTTTAGTTTAAACCAAAACATGGAACAGCCAGAAGAATTCACCGAGCCAAAACCAAACAAATGGTTGCCCTACCTGAAAAACAAATACGTTTGGGTTTTACTGTTTTTTTGCGTGTGGATGCTGTTCTTAGACAACTATTCACAATTGGAACACCGCGAATTGGATAAAGAAATTCAGGAATTGGAAACCAATAAAAAATACTACCAAGACGAGATCCGCAAAGACCAAAACCAGATCAATGCGCTCAAAGACATCAACCAAGTCGAAAAATACGCCCGCGAAAAATATTACATGAAAAGACAAAACGAAGACATTTACGTCATCGATTTGGATTCCTCTGTACCCAAACCCTAATCAATTTCAATTTATACCGATAGATGTCAACTCCTTTATTTTCTGATTTTAATCCGGTTTCCTCCAAACAATGGAAGCAACAAATTCAATTTGAACTCAAAGGAGCCGAATACAACGATACGGTAGTCTGGGATTCGCCTGAAGGCATTCGCGTAAAACCTTTTTACCACCGCGATGCAGATACTATACAACCAATCAGTTCTAGCCAGGCCTCGGCTTGCAAAATTGGACAGGCTATATTTGTATTTGACTTGGACAAAAGCATTGCACGCGCCAAAGACACAGTGGCTCGTGGGGCAGAATCCTTGCATTTTCAGGTAGATAATCCCGAAATTGATTGTATAAAGTTACTTACGGCAGTATCTGATTTGGCAGTTCCTATTCATATTCAATTGGGATTTTTGGAGGCCAATACGATTCAAACAATCAACCAGTTTGCACAAAACTACCCACAGCCGATTGCAATTTACAACGACCCCATTGGTTATTTTGCTCGTGAAGGCAATTGGCACAGCGGATCTGCCGATAATTTTGAACTCTTAAAATCGATAGAAGCCCAACTAAAATGCAGTTACTTAAGCATTGATGCCGCCTTGTTTCAAAATGCAGGCGCAAACATGGTGCAACAAATTGCCTATAGTTTGGGCCAAGCCAACGAGTATTTTAACCGATTGAGTTGTAATCAACCACTGGTTTTTCAGTGGGCCGTGGGCAGCAATTACTTTTTTGAAATTGCCAAATTGCGTGCCTTTCGCAGCCTGTTTAAACTGATTGCCCAAGAATACAACCACACGCACGATTGCCATATCGTAGTAACACCTTCCAAACGCAACAAAACGATTTACGACTACAACGTGAATATGTTACGCACCACGACCGAATGCATGAGTGCAATTCTAGGTGGTGCCGACACGATAATCAATATGCCTTATGATGCTTTGTACCACAAAGACAATGAATTTGGTGACCGCATTGCCCGCAACCAATTGCTGATTCTGAAACACGAAAGTTATTTGGATAAAGTGGACAATCCAGCCGATGGAAGTTATTACATTGAAAGCCTCACCCAACAACTGGCTGAAAAATCGCTGACTTTGTTTCAAGAATTAGAAGCGAATGGCGGATTTTTACAACAACTCAAAGACGGTGCGATTACCCGTAAAATTCAAGAAAGTGCGGCCAAGGAACAGGCCTTATTTGACGAAGGTAAAACAGTTTTATTGGGCACAAACAAACACCCGAATAAAGCTGACCGCATGAAACACGATTTGGAATTGTTTCCATTTGTAAAAATTAAGGGCAGAAAAACACTGATTACGCCAATTATTGAAAAACGATTGGCCGAACACGTTGAGCAGGAACGCTTGCAAACAGAAGTTTAAAGAAACGAAGGATGAAAAGGAAAGATTTACAGCATTTACAAGTTCCAAAAGCCAGTCAAGCACCAACGAGTACTGGTGTTTTTACTACTGCAGAAGGCATTGATTTGCAACAAAGTTATACGCAAAAGGATATAGAATCCCTTGAACATGTGGATTTTGGCGCCGGTTTTGCACCCAATTTACGCGGGCCGTATGCCACCATGTATGTGCGTCGTCCGTGGACCATTCGACAATATGCCGGATTTTCTACCGCCGAAGAAAGTAACGCCTTTTACCGACGCAACTTAGCTGCCGGACAAAAAGGACTATCCGTTGCCTTTGATTTGGCTACGCATCGCGGGTACGATTCCGATCACGAACGCGTGGCAGGCGATGTAGGAAAAGCAGGCGTAGCAATTGATTCGATCGAAGACATGAAAGTCTTATTTGATCAGATTCCATTGGACGAAATGTCGGTATCGATGACCATGAATGGCGCCGTGTTGCCCATTATGGCCTTTTATATTGTGGCGGCCGAAGAACAAGGCGTATCGCCTGCACAACTTTCGGGCACAATTCAGAATGATATTTTGAAAGAATTTATGGTGCGCAATACCTACATTTATCCGCCTGCACCTTCGATGAAAATTATCGCTTCGATATTTGAATACAGCAGCCAAAAGATGCCCAAATTCAATTCGATTTCCATCTCAGGCTACCATATGCAAGAAGCGGGAGCTACCGCCGATATTGAATTGGCCTATACACTAGCCGACGGTTTGGAATACATCCGAACGGGATTGGCAACGGGCATGAACATTGATGATTTTGCACCGCGCCTGTCCTTTTTCTGGGCCATTGGCATGAATCACTTTATGGAAATTGCCAAGTTGCGTGCCGGACGCATGTTGTGGGCCAAACTGGTCAAACAATTTGAACCCAAAGACGACAAATCCTTAGCACTGCGAACCCACTGCCAAACTTCAGGCTGGAGTCTCACTGAACAAGATCCGTTTAATAATGTAGCCCGTACCTGTATTGAAGCGGCGGCTGCAGCCTTTGGTGGAACCCAATCTTTGCATACCAATGCCTTGGACGAAGCCATTGCTTTGCCAACCGATTTCTCGGCACGAATTGCCCGCAACACCCAAATCTACTTACAAGAAGAAACACACATTACTCATACAGTTGATCCTTGGGGTGGCAGTTATTATATTGAAAAACTCACCGATGAAATTGCGCAAAAAGCCTGGGCTTTAATTGAAGAAGTAGAAGCCATGGGCGGTATGACCAAAGCCATTGAGGCTGGCATTCCCAAACTGCGTATTGAGGAAGCTGCAGCGCGTAAACAAGCTCGAATTGATAGCGGACAAGACTTGATCATAGGGGTAAACAAATACCGCTTGGCACAAGAAGATCCACTGCATATTTTGGATGTAGATAACCAAAAAGTGCGCGCACAACAGCTAGAGCAATTGGCCGATTTGAAAGCCAAGCGCGATGTGCAAAAAGTGGCCGAATGCTTGCAACAACTCACCGAATGTGCCCAAACTGAACAAGGAAATTTACTAGAAATAGCCATCGAAGCTGCGCGTGCTAGAGCAACTTTGGGAGAAATTAGCGACGCACTTGAACGTGTGTATGGCCGATATAAAGCACAAATTAAAACCTTTAGTGGCGTGTATAGCAAAGAAATAAAAGACGATGCCAGTTTTGAGAAAGCCAAACAACTGGCCGATGCGTTTGCCTTTCAAGAAGGACGCCGACCGCGCATCATGATTGCCAAAATGGGACAAGACGGACACGACCGTGGTGCCAAAGTGGTGGCCACAGGCTATGCCGATGTAGGATTTGACGTGGACATTGGTCCTTTGTTTCAAACACCTGCCGAAGCAGCCAAACAAGCCGTAGAAAACGACGTGCACGTTTTGGGTGTTTCCTCATTGGCAGCAGGACACAAAACCTTAGTACCACAGGTAATTGAAGAACTAAAACGGTATGGCCGCGAAGACATTATGGTGATTGTAGGCGGAGTAATTCCGGCGCAAGATTATCAATTCTTGTTTGATGCCGGAGCAGTTGCCGTATTTGGGCCTGGCACCAAAATTAGTGCCGCGGCGATTTCAATTTTGGAAATTTTATTAGCCGAATAATTCCTTATACTTTACATAAATAAAGAGCAAAAATTTCCTGATTTTTTAAGAAAGAGATTATATTTGCAACCGATTAATCGGGATGTAGCGCAGCCAGGTAGCGTACTAGCATGGGGTGCTAGGGGTCGCTGGTTCGAATCCAGTCATCCCGACCAAAAACCTTTCAGCGAAGCTGGAAGGTTTTTTTTATGCCCAAACCCCAAGCTCGCTTGGTAGGTTTGGGCATAAAAAAAACGGTCACATTTTTTGAAAAAAAATGGAAAGGTTATTGATTATCTTTCCCCTAATCTGGATCACGGAGTAATCCAGTCCAATTTTATTTGGAATAGTATATGAGTGTGCAACACGAATTGGTCTATCCTTGCTAACATGCTTCGTCATTTACCATTGCTATAACTATTTTATAATATTTCGTAAATAAAACAATAGCTTTTTCACTTAAAGACCCCGAGGACTATAGCCGAAAACACCGTACCAATTAAAAACAAAAAACCCCGTTCGTTAGAACAGGGTTTCTATAAAAAAAAGGCTGCGAACCGACCCGCCGTGGCGGAGAACATGCTGCACCAATAAAAAAAGAACCCCAACCTTTTCAAGTTGGGGTTCAATAAAAAAAGGCGGCGAACTGAGGGCTTTAGCCCGAACACGCTGCACCAATATAAAAAAAAGAACCCCTAGCTTTTTCAAGCTGGGGGTTCACTAAAGAAAGGCGGCGACATACTCTCCCACAAATTGCAGTACCATCTGCGCAGGCGGGCTTAACTTCTCTGTTC
>JBDKFO010000025.1:0-22216 GCA_039798665.1 Bacteroidota bacterium | reverse complement strand
AAGTACGCATCCATAGTTTGGTTGGTAGAAGTTTGGTTTTCTAAGTAGTTCAATCCTGGATTAAATACGTAATTGGTATTTGGGTCTGGATTGTTTTGGTCGATTTGATAAGTAGCCAGAGCATTGTTAGAAAACACTTCGCGAATTCTAGACTGAGAGGCATCCAAACCTAAATTCAATACGGCACGCAAATCACGCAAGAATGGCAATTTGTAATCAAATTCAACATTCCCCAAGAAACGGGTTGTGCGAAGTGGTTTGCTGCGTTGGTTGAGTAACGCAACTGGGTTCCAAGCACCTACTAAGCTGTAAAAGTCGCGCGTTGCCCCATCATTAAAGAAAACTTCTTGGTAATACCCATTAAAACGGTTGTTCAATTGGTTGCCATAGATTGGTTTGGTTGGATCCATGTTTAAGGCTCCTCCTAAGGCACCGCCTTCGTCAATGTCGTTTTTGTCGGTGTAGGTTCCTTTGGCATTCAAATCAATTTTCAAATTGTCATTGAGCAATTTGGGCGTCATTTTAAACGAATAACTGAATCGTTTGTAATCACTGGTTTTGATAACCCCTTGGTTGTTTGTTAATCCTAATGAGAAACGGAATGGGATTTTTTTGTACAAATTGGCTCTTGCGCTGAAGTTGTGATCAGTAGAAATAGCGGTTCTAAATACTGCATCCTGCCAATCAGTGTTGCTTAATATTCTTCCTTCAACCTCAGGTGTAGCGGGATTGTCTACCGCAGCAGTACTTGGATCGTCTATCCCCAATAAATTGGTGTAGTCTGGGTGGTATTCTTGAATGAAACGCGTGTAATCGGTGCCGTTCATCACTTCCAGTTTTTTGTCTACTTTTCCAATAGAAATGCTAGACGAGTAGTTGTACTGTGGCGCGCCTACGGTTCCTTTTTTGGTCGTGATGATGATGATTCCGTTCGAAGCACGTACCCCGTAAATCGCGGTAGCCGAAGCATCTTTCAAGATCGAGAAACTTTCAACGTCGTTAGGATTGATCAACGAAAAGGGATTGCTCACCCCAGCCGGATTTAAATCGCCTAAAGGCACACCATCAATAATAATTAACGGGCTGTTGTTGGCGTTTAGGGAAGCTCCTCCACGAATACGAATGTTGGGTGCCGAGTCAGGCGAACCTCCATTGTTGGTGATGCGCACCCCAGCGGCTTTACCGGCTAAGAGTTGATCGGTTGATACTATCGCACCTTTGTTAAAGTCTTTGGCTGTGATCAACGAAACCGATCCGGTTGCGTCTTTCTTTTTGGCAGTTCCGTATCCTACTTGAATCACCACTTCTTGCAATTGGTTGGACGATTCTTCAAGGGCAACGGTCATATCATTTTGCCCGGTATACGGAACAGTTACGGAGTTGTATCCGATGTAAGAGACCAAAATTTTGTCTCCTTTTTTGATTTTTACCAAACGGAATTTTCCGTCAAAATCAGTTTGGGTGCTGTTTGCGGCTCCTTGAACCACCACGTTTACACCCGGAATAGGTTGTTTCGAAACTTTGTCGACTACTTTACCTTCAAGAGTGCTTTGCGCAAGCGCAGCAAATGGGAAAAGAAGCACGAACAACAACAACTTTTTGTAAATTGTTTTCATACAGTTTAATTAAATTACAAGTTCATTTTGATATGCGTATACTTTACTTCGAACGTTAAATTTATGTAAAAAAACGGATATCAAAGCTATACCTTCTATAATAGCTATCCGAAAACGTTTTCGTGTTGAAAACTTTCTCTACTTCACAACCAAATTGACTCCAAATTCCGAATGCTTAAAATAAAAAGGGCCTTTATTTGCAATGTGAAAATTACCATAAAAAATCGCAAACGATTGCATTTCAAGTGGAATCGATTTCGTTATTTTACCTCCACCAAAACCAAGATTTCGTATGAAACGCAAAGTTACTTTAAAGCAAATTGCCAAAGAATTAGATGTCTCCATCTCGACGGTCTCCAAATCCTTACGTGACAGTTCAGAAATTAGCGAGGATACCCGACAAAAAGTGCAGGCATTTGCCAAATTGTACAACTACAAACCCAACCTCATTGCGTTGAGTTTAAAGAATAAAAAAACCAAAACCATTGGCATTATTATTCCCGAAATTGTACACCATTTTTTTGCAACCGTAATCAGCGGAATCGAAACGGTGGCCAACGAACGCGGCTACAATGTTATGGTGTGTTTATCTAACGAATCCTTTGACAAAGAGGTGATTAACATGGAAATGTTGGCCAATGGCAGCATTGACGGCTTCATCCTTTCGCTCTCCAAAGAAACCCAAGCCAAAAAAGATTTTCACCACATCACCGAGGTCATCAACCAAGGGATGCCAGTGGTGATGTTTGACCGCGTGACCAATGATATTTTGTGTGATAAAGTGATTATCGACGACAGCTTGGCTGCTTTCAATGCAGTACAAAGTTTGATCGATAAAGGCTACAAAAAAATTGCCTTGATTACCACAGTTGATTACGTGAGCGTAGGAAAATTGCGCACCGAAGGCTATTTGCAAGCCCTACGCAACAATGACATAGCTCTAGATTTGAATCGAATTGTCAAAATTGAAGACATCGATCATTGTTCCGATCAAATTGAAGCACTAATCACTACACAAGATTTGGATGCCGTTTTCGCCGTCAACGAATTGTTTGCGGTAACGGCCATCAAAGCCGCCAAAAATGCACAAATAGAAATTCCAAAAGACCTCGCCGTCATAGGGTTTACCGACGGAATTATTTCTAAATATTCGTCTCCAAGTATATCTACCGTGAGTCAAAATGGCATCAAAATGGGCGGAAAAGCAGCCACCATGCTCATTGACCGCTTGGAAGCCAAAGACGAAGAAGAGGAATCCTACAAAACAGAGGTGATAGAAACCGAATTGGTTTCACGCGAATCCACACCGGAGCTGTAATTAGTAATTGCAGAAGTATACTAAGAACTAGAGTATACGTTAGGGTTAATTGGGTTAAGGGTTAGCCGTTTAAACGTTTAATCGATTAACCTTTAAACGGAATTCTCGATGTTAGTCATTCTTTTCAAAATCCTTTTGGAATTTAAAAATAGTAGTATATTTACCGCCAGTTATCAAAACGTATACTTTTACTTCGAACCTTAAAGTAGTTTTGATAAGCCACGCGCTTATCGTTTTTATCAATCCATAAAATAACGATAATGGAAAAGCGTAAATTAAGTTACTGGCAAATATGGAGCATGAGTTTCGGATTTTTGGGAATTCAAATGGGTTTCGCCCTGCAAAATGCCAACGCCAGCCGAGTACTCCAAATTTTTGGTGCCGACGTGCACGAATTGTCCTGGTTTTGGATCATCGCGCCTTTAATGGGCTTGATTGTTCAGCCGTTGATTGGTCATTACAGTGACAATACGTGGGGCCGTTTTGGTCGCCGAAAACCTTTTTTCTTATTGGGAGCCGTCTTGGCTTCTATCGGTTTGGTGCTCATGCCGCAAGCCAATTTACTTACGTCTATTTTACCGTCTTTATGGGTTGGAGCAGGAATGCTCATGATCATGGATGCCTCGTTTAATATTGCCATGGAGCCGTTTCGTGCTTTGGTGGGCGATACCTTACACACCGATCAGCGCACCTTAGGATTTAGCGTACAAACTGCCTTGATTGGATTTGGCGCCGTAATCGGATCTTGGTTGCCTTATGTGCTTACCAATTGGATGGGTATTTCCAACGAAGCCATTGGCGGAAGTGCACCACTCAATTTGGTGCTTTCGTTCATTATTGGCGCCTTGGTGTTGATTGCCTCTATTTTGATTTCTATTTTTTCGGTTCGTGAATATTCGCCCGAAGAATTGGCGCAATTTGCCGACGAGAAAGCCCATGCAGAAGCCCTACAAAAAGAAGACGAAAAGCCTTCAAAACTCACTGATATTTTTACCGATTTTCAAAAAATGCCCACCACCATGCGCCAGCTTAGTTGGGTACAATTTTTTTCTTGGTTTGGCTTGTTTGGGATGTGGGTTTTTACTACCCCAGCCGTTGCGCACCACATTTATCATTTGCCAATTGAGGATCATGACAGTCAGGCCTACCAAAATGCGGGTGACTGGGTAGGAATTTTATTTGGAATTTACAACCTAGTATCGGCCATTTATGCCTTTGCATTGCCGTATATCGCCAAGAAAATTGGACGAAAACTGACGCATTCCATTTCCCTGACCATTGGAGGAATTGGGTTGATCTCTATGTATTTTATGCCCGATGAAAATTGGTTAGTTCTTTCCATGGTCTTATTGGGAATTGCTTGGGCCAGTATTTTATCAATGCCGTATGCTATTTTAGCCGGCGCCATTACACCCAAAAAGATGGGCGTGTACATGGGAATTTTCAATTTCTTTATTGTGATTCCACAAATTATCAATGCCATCATTGGCGGTCCAATTGTACAATATTTGTATCACGACAATGCCATTTATGCCTTGATTACTAGCGGAGTAAGTTTCTTGATTGCGGCTGTTTTGGTCGTACGTGTAAAAGATGTTGACGACTCAAAAACCATAGCCTAATCGTGAAAAAAGCCTTTATTTTTGATTTGGACGGCGTAATTGTGGATACCGCCAAATATCATTTTTTAGCCTGGCAAAAAATTGCCCAGGAATTGCACATTGAATTTACCCACGAGCACAACGAATTACTCAAAGGAGTAAGCCGGGTGCGCTCATTGGACATCATCTTAGAATTGGGTCAGGTGCAAGCCACTCCCGAACAAAAAGCCGTTTGGTTGCACCAAAAAAACGAGGACTATTTGTCCTATTTGGTGCACATGGATGCCTCTGAATTGTTGCCAGGTGTGTTGCCTGTGTTGCATTTTCTGAGAGAAAAGGGCCAATACATTGCCTTGGGTTCGGCCAGTAAAAATGCTCGTCCTATTTTAGAAAAAACCGGCATCATGCCTTTGTTTGATGCGATAGTTGATGGAAATGACGTAAGCAACGCCAAACCCGATCCTGAAGTGTTTTTACAAGCGGCCCAAAAAGTGGGTGTTTCCAATGAAAATTCGATTGTGTTCGAAGATTCGGTGGCTGGAATTCAGGCTGCCAACATTGCACAGATGACGAGCATTGGCATTGGTGAAGCCGCTATTTTACACGAAGCAAAATATATATTTAAAGATTTCACCTGCATTGATGAAGCCTTTTTAACAACCCTCATACAACATTAAAAGTTAGAAACTGAGATCAATTGCCTCATTTTCAAATTTTCAAATTTTCAAATTAATACAATGAACCAAGATTACATTAAGCCAGACAACTGGTCGATTATTGAAGAAGAATTTAATGCCGAACGCGTAAAATCATCCGAGAGTTTGTTTAGTATTGGAAACGGAGCCATGGGGCAACGCGCCAATTTTGAAGAAACCTATTCCGGACATACCTTTCAAGGAAGTTACATTGCTGGAATCTACTATCCCGATAAAACCAAAGTGGGTTGGTGGAAAAACGGCTACCCCGAATATTTTGCCAAAGTGCTCAATGCACCCAATTGGATTGGAATAGACATTGAAATTAATGGCGAAGCTCTCGATTTGCATACTTGTACGTCGGTGCGCCAATTCCGTCGAGAACTTAACATGAAAGTAGGAATGTATACCCGCTCGTTTGAGGCCACCTTGCCAAACGGAGTCGAAATAGCCGTTGATGTTTGCCGATTTTTATCGTTAGATATTGACGAATTGGGGGTCATCAACTACAACATTACGCCACTGAATGGCGATGCCAAAATTGTATTCAAACCTTATGTAGATGCCGGCGTGCACAACGAAGATGCCAACTGGGAAGAGACCTTTTGGGAACCGATTGCCGTTCAGCAACAAGATAATTCAGCTTTTGTAACGGCCCGTACGTTCAAAACACATTTCACGGCCACCACCTACATGCACAACACACTCTTGTTGGCGGGCAATCCATTAACGGTTGCTCCCGCTTTGGTGGCCAAAACGGCCGATAAAATTCAATACGGCTACGAGTTAGCAGTAGCCAAAGGCCAAACGGCAACTATTCAAAAATTAGGTGGTTATACCGTTTCATTGAACCACGAAAACACCATCAAAGCCGCCAAAGATGTAATAGCCAAAGGAGATGCCTTGGGTTATGCGCAATTGGCTAACATGCAAAAAAATGCCTGGGCCAAAATTTGGGAAATGAGCGACATTACCATTGCAGGCGATGTAAAAGCACAACAGGGCATTCGCTTCAATATTTTTCAGTTGAACCAAACCTATTTAGGAAAAGATTCTCGCTTAAATATTGGGCCAAAAGGGTTCACCGGCGAGAAATACGGCGGATCAACCTATTGGGATACCGAAGCCTATTGCATTCCATTTTACATGGCCACCAAAGACCAACAAGTGGCCCGAAATTTATTGACCTACCGTTACAATCAACTGGACAAAGCCATCGAAAATGCGGCCAAATTGGGCTTTACCAATGGTGCTGCCTTGTATCCGATGGTAACCATGAATGGCGAAGAATGCCACAACGAGTGGGAAATTACCTTCGAAGAAATTCACCGCAACGGCGCCATTGCTTTTGCTATTTATAACTACTATCGTTTCACCGGCGATTATTCATACATCCCCGAAAAAGGATTGGAAGTGTTAATTGGCATTGCTCGTTTTTGGCAACAACGTGCCACGTTCTCTACCCATAAAAATCAATATATGATCTTGGGTGTAACGGGACCGAACGAATACGAAAACAATGTCAATAATAATTTTTACACCAATTACATCGCCAAGTGGTGTATTAATTATGCCTATGCGCAATTGCAAAAAGTAGCAGTAGAATATCCGGCCGATCACAAACGCATCACCCAAAAAACCAATTTGTCTGACGCCGAATTGCAAATTTGGAAAAAGGTGGCCGATAACATGTATTTCCCCTATGATGAAACCCATCAGGTGTATTTGCAACAAGACGGTTTCTTGGACAAAGAGTTGGTGAAAGTGGCCGATTTAGACCGCAGCCAACGCCCCATCAACCAGAAGTGGTCTTGGGACCGTATTTTGCGTTCGCCCTACATCAAACAAGCCGATGTGCTACAAGGTTTTTACTTTTTTGAAGACCATTTTACCAAAGACGAATTGGAACGTCATTTTGATTTTTATGAGCCATTCACTGTACACGAAAGTTCGCTTTCGCCTTGCGTACATTCTATACAAGCGGCAGTTTTGAACAAAATGGATATGGCATATACCTTCTATTTGCGCACCTCGCGTTTGGATCTCGACGATTACAACAAAGAGGTCGAAGAGGGTTGTCACATCACCTCCATGGCGGGCACATGGATGAGTATCGTAGAAGGATTTGGCGGCATGCGCGTCAAAGACAATACCTTGCATTTTCAGCCAAGAATTCCCAAAGAGTGGGAAGCCTATTCGTTTAAGATCAATTTCAGAAACCAAATTTTAAAAGTTGCGGTGAATCATACTGAAACTACGTTTACAGTTGATGGCGACCATGATTTAGAAATTATGGTAAACGATGTAAAAACAGTAGCTTTAAAATCAAGTGAAGTATAATTAGTACTTAATATCAATTCAGCATAAATTCTAATGAAAAAAATAATTCAGTCCCTTTTCGCTTTCTTTTTACTAATTAATTTGACAAGTGCTCAAGAATTAAAATCGCCAAACGGAAGTTTTACCATGAACTTTTCGCTTTTAAGCGATGGCACACCAACGTACACGCTGTCTTATAAAAACAAAGCAGTAATAAAAAGCAGTAAACTTGGATTGGAATTAAAAAACGACAAGGTTTCATTGGTAAATGCTTTTTCAATTACAGATTCAAAAGCGACGTCTTTTGACGAAACTTGGAAACCTGTTTGGGGTGAAGTTGCCCAAATTAGAAATCAGTACAACGAATTGGCGGTAACACTCAATCAAAAATCTACCGATAGAACCATCATCATTCGCTTTAGATTATTTGACGAAGGCTTAGGTTTTAGGTATGAATTTCCGGCCCAAAAAAATCTAATTTATTTTGTAATCAAAGAAGAAAAAACCCAATTCGCTATGACTGGAGATCATACTGCATATTGGATTTCAGGTGATTATGATACGCAAGAATATGATTATACCACATCAAAATTATCAGAAATTAGAAGTTTATCTGGAAAAGCAAGAAGTGATAATGCATCACAAACTTGGTTCTCAGACACTGGCGTTCAAACTTCTTTAATGATGAAATCTAGCGAAGGCTTGTACATTAACATACACGAAGCGGCCTTGGTAAATTACTCCTGCATGAATTTAAATTTAGATGACAAAAACATGATTTTCGAATCACATCTAACGCCAGATGCTACGGGAGACAAAGGGTATATTCAAGCGCCAAGTCAATCGCCTTGGAGAACCATTATAGCCAGTGAAGATGCCCGCGTAATTTTGGCTTCAAAAATGACTTTGAACTTAAACGAACCCTGTAAAATTGAGGATACTTCTTGGATAAAACCCGTAAAATATGTTGGTGTTTGGTGGGAAATGATTACCGGTAAAAGTTCCTGGTCTTATACAAATGATTTTCCTTCTATTCAATTAGGCATCACCGATTACGCTAAAGCAAAACCAAACGGAACGCACGGCGCAAACACCGCTCACGTGAAAGAATATATTGATTTTGCTTCAAAAAATGGATTCGATGGAGTGCTCGTGGAAGGCTGGAATCAAGGTTGGGAAGATTGGTTTGGTCATGCCAAAGATTATGTTTTCGATTTTGTAACGCCTTATCCAGATTTTGATGTAAAAGAGCTGTATGAATATGCTAAATCAAAAGGGGTAAAAATGATTATGCATCACGAAACTTCGGGTTCAACAAGAAATTATGAACGCCATTTGGACAACGCATTTCAATTCATGAACGACAATGGGTATGAAGCGGTTAAAACGGGTTATGTGGGTCCAATTCTGCCCATAGGCGAACACCATTACAGCCAATCCATTATTAATCATTACCAATATGTCGTTGAAAAAGCAGCCGATCATAAAATTATGGTCAATGCGCACGAAGCGGTTCGTCCCACAGGATTATGTAGAACCTATCCAAACATGATTGGAAACGAAGCGGCAAGAGGTACCGAATTTCAAGCATTTGGCGGTTCAAAACCAAACCATGTTACCATTTTACCGTTCACCAGATTAATGGGTGGACCAATGGATTATACCCCAGGAATTTTTGAAATGGACATTAAAAAATTTAGCCCAACCAACAATTCTCATGTAAATAGTACATTGGCCAATCAATTGGCTTTATATGTTACCATGTATAGTCCCTTGCAGATGGTTTCCGATTTGATTGAAAATTACAATAAATTTCCAACTGCTTTTCAGTTTATAAAAGACGTCGCCATCGATTGGTCAGAAAGCAACTACTTGGAAGCAGAACCAGGCGCGTACATTACGGTTGCTAGAAAAGCAAAAGGAACAAACAATTGGTTTATAGGGAATGTAAATGGAGAAATTCCGAGAACATCAACAATTGCATTTGACTTCTTGGAGAAAGGAAAAAAATACACCGCAACCATTTATGCAGATGGTAAAGACGCGCATTACAAAACCAATCCGCAGTCGTTTACTGTTCGTAAAATTACGGTAACTAGCAAATCTAAATTAAACCAATTATCAGCTTCTGGTGGCGGGTATGCAATCAGTATTATTGAAAATAAATAACAAGTAATAAGACAGGTAAGTGAAGTTTTACCTGTCTTTTTTTTATCTTAAATTATGAAAACAACCAGTTTAAAATTTCATTTCAACACCTTAGTGGTTGTATGGATTGCTCTATTTAGTTCAATTGGGAATGCCCAAATCCAAAAAGTAGAGCCACCCTATTGGTGGAGCGGGATGACCAATCCGGAGGTGCAAATTATGTTCTACGGCAAAAACATAGCGCAAAATAACGTGGCGGTTTCTGCCGGCGTGGTGATCAAAAACGTGCAAAAAACCGAGAATCCCAATTATGTATTTGTGACCATTGACACCAAAGCTATTCCCGCGCAAGATGTGCAATTCACTTTCAGCCAAGGAGGGAAATCATTTACCCAATCCTACAGCTTGAAGGCCCGTAAACCCAATTCACGATTGCGCAATAGCTTTAGCTCGGCCGACATGATTTACTTGCTCATGCCCGATCGTTTTGCCAACGGAAATCCCAACAACGATAGCCAAGATAAACTTACCGAAAAAGCCAATCGGGCCAATCCGGGCGGGCGTCACGGCGGAGATATTGACGGAATTATTCAGCAGCTCGATTACATCCAAGCCTTGGGTGCCACTGCGCTTTGGTGTACGCCGCTTTGTGAAGACAATGACCCTCGCGGATCGTATCACGGCTATGGCCAATCTGACGTCTATCAAATTGATGCGCGTTACGGCACCAACGCCGATTACCAAAAGCTGACTGCTGCTTTGCACCAACGCGGCATGAAAAATATCATGGACTACGTAACCAATCACTGGGGAGCGGCCCACTGGATGATGAGTGATTTGCCAACCTACGATTGGATTCATCAGTTTCCGGGTTATGCCCAAACCAATTACCACATGAGCACGCAATTTGATCCGCATGCGGCGACTGACGATGCGCGTTTGTGTGCCGACGGCTGGTTTGTGAAATCAATGCCCGATTTGAATCAGTCGAATCCCTTGGTGCTAAACTACCTCACGCAAAATGCGCTGTGGTGGATTGAATCGGCCGATTTGGACGGATTTCGCGTTGACACCTATTCATACAATGACAAAAAAGGCATTGCCCAATGGACCAAAGCCATCACCGACGAATATCCTCATTTTAACATTGTAGGCGAGGTGTGGATGCAAGACCAAGCACAAATGGCCTATTGGCAAAAAGACAGCCCAATAGCCGCCATACAGCACTACAATTCGTATTTGCCATCGGTAATGGATTTTACGTTGCAACAAGTAATCAACGATGGGGTATTTAACGAAGACCAAGCCACGTGGAATAAGGGATTGATAAAAGTCTACGATAATTTCACCAACGATTTCTTGTACCCCAACACCGATAATTTATTGGTATTTACTGAAAATCATGACACCAATCGCTTCAACGAAATATACCAAGGCGATTTCAATAAATACCAAATGGCCATGAGCGTTTTGGCTACGGTGCGTGGAATTCCGCAGTTGTATTATGGTTCCGAAATTGGAATGGCGGGCAACAAAGACAAGGGCGATGCCGACATACGCCATGATTTTCCCGGCGGATGGAAAGGCGACGCAGCTTCAGCATTTACAGCAGCTGGCCGCAACGAAACCCAACAAAAATATTTTGATTTTACCGCCAAATTATTCAATTGGCGCAAAGCCAAAACGGTAATTCATACCGGAAAAATGACGCATTATTTGCCACAAAACAACGTGTACGTGTATTTTCGTTACAACGAGCAAGAGAGTGTGATGGTGGTAATAAACAATAATACAACGTCTCAAAAAATAAACTTATCACGCTTTCACGAGCAAATTAACGGCTACCATTCTGCAAATGAAGTATTGAATGGCCAGTTAATTTCATTGGATAAAGAAGTAGAAATTAACGCAAAATCAGCACTCATTTTTGAGTTAAAAAAATAAAAAGATGACCTTACGTTTGCTTTTTCTTTGGTTCTGTACTGCCTCATTTGCCCAACAAGCTACCCGTTTGTTTGTGGGTCAAAAGTGGACTAAAAACACCTTAGAAATTCAAACTACCGATGGCCTTTACCGCATTACGCCCTATTCTGCAAACATTTTTGAAACCACATTTTTGCCTAAGGGCGAATCGGGTTCAACTGCTTCTCATGCGGTAGTGATGCAACCCATGGCTTTAAAAACCAAACTAACTGATTCTAAAAACGAGGTTCGATTGCGTTCGGCCGGACTGGAAGTGCGCATTCAAAAAGCGCCTTTTCAGCTGCAGTATTGGTACCACGACAAACCGCTCTTGTCCGAGAAAAATGGATTTGTGCAGCGCGACAGTTCCTTTGTGATTGACTTTTCGATTTCGTCCAACGAAGCCTTATATGGTGGCGGATCTCGCGCTTTGGGATTGAATCGACGCGAGAATAAATTGGAACTCAAAAACCAACCGCACTACGGTTATAGCAACCGCGCCGAAACCCTAAATTTTTGTATTCCGTTGGTGTTATCCTCGCAGTTGTATGCGGTGCATTTTGACAACTCGGCTTTGGGATTTTTGGATTTAGACAGCCAAAAAAACAATACGTTGGCTTATGAATCTGCATCGGGTCGCAAAACCTACCAAATAATTGCCGCCGATTCATGGACAGCACTCACCGAAAACTACACCCAACTGACGGGCAGACAACCCTTGCCGCCGCGATGGGCATTTGGTAATTTTGCCTCGCGCTTTGGCTACCATTCGCAAGAAGAAACCGAAAAAACCATTCAGAAATTTCAAGACGATCACATTCCAGTCGATGCCATCATTTTGGATTTGTACTGGTTTGGAAAGACAGTTCAAGGCACCCTGGGTAATTTGAGTTGGGACAAAGAGACCTTTCCCAATCCCGAAAAAATGATGAAGTCCTTTCAAGACAAAGGCATACAAACCGTTTTAATTACTGAGCCTTTTGTACTCAGCACTTCTTCCAAATGGAAAGAAGCCGAAGAAAAAGGCGTACTCGCTACCGAAGCCAACGGAAAAACCTGCACCTACGATTTTTATTTTGGGCATACGGGCATCATTGACGTATTTAAACCCCAAGCCAAACAGTGGTTTTGGGATATATACAAAGGACTCATCGTGCAAGGTGCAACAGGTCTTTGGGGTGATTTGGGTGAACCCGAAAGTTTCCCGTCAAAAGCCATAACTGCTGGTGGAAAAGCTAGTTCAGTACATAATATTTATGGACACAGCTGGGCCAAGCTCATTGCCGAGGGTTACCAACGTGATTTCCCCAACCAACGCCCCTTTATATTAATGCGATCGGGCTATTCGGGTTCCCAACATTTTGGTATCATTCCGTGGAGTGGCGACGTGAGTCGATCTTGGGAAGGACTGCAATCACAGCCTGAAATTGCCCTAGAAATGGGCATGCAAGGCATCGGTTATATGCACTCCGATTTGGGTGGATTTGCCGGCGATTACTTTGACAATAATTTGTATTTGAGATGGTTGCAGTATGGCGTGTTTCAGCCCATTTTCAGACCGCATGCGCACGAAGCCGTAGCCTCAGAGGTAGCGTATAAAGACGTCGACACCAAAGCCAAAGCCAAAAAATTAGTCGAATTGCGGTACCAAATGTTGCCCTACAACTATACATTGGCCTTTGAAAATAGCCAAAAAGGAACACCGCTCATGCGTCCGTTGGTTTTTGAAGAGCCCCAAAATACAGCACTATGGAATAATTCCAGCACCTATTTATGGGGGCCGAATTTCTTGGTTACGCCCATCACACAACCCAACGTAAAAACTACTACAGTTTATTTTCCCAAAACCAATTCCTGGTTTGATTGGTACACCAACGAACGCATCGCTGGCGGCACACAACAAGAGGTTGCGGTATCGGATGACCACATTCCGGTGTATGTGCGTGGTGGATCATTCATCCCGATGATCAATGCAATTCAGACCACACGTGATTTTTCGCTGAACCAATTGTATGTACATTATTACCACGACGAAGCTACACCAACCTCTTCGGGCAGTGTCTACAATGACGACGGCAAAACGCCCAACGCTTATGTTACTGGGGCTTACGAATTACTGCATTTTAGTCAAAATACTTCGGCCGATCTGCTCGAAATAAAACTCAGCACCGAAACGGGAAAAGCCTTTGTGTCGGCTCCCAAAAAATTGAATTTGATTTTGCATCAGTTTCGCAAAACAGTTTCACAAGTAACCGCCAATGGCAAACCGATTCCGTTTGTGCGCTCCAAAGACCAAACCCAATTGATCATTCCGCTTACCGATTTTAAAAACCCAATTACCCTTCAAATACGTTAAAAATGAAAAAAATATGTACCCTTTTTGTGCTCTCTCTGCTTGGGACTTTCCAGTTAATGACGGCGCAAACACCTGTAAAAAAACCATTTAATTGGGAGAGTGCGACCGTTTATTTTTTGCTGACCGACCGCTTCCAAAACGGAAATCCGGCCAACGACCACAATTACCACCGCACCAAACCTACCGGGAAATTGCGCGGCTTTGAAGGCGGAGATTTGCGTGGCGTAATTCAAAAAATTGACGAAGGTTACTTTGATGCGCTGGGAATCAATGCCATTTGGATGACGCCGGTGGTGGAACAAATTCACGACGGGGTTGACGAAGGCACCGGTTTTTCCTACGGGTTTCACGGCTATTGGGCCCGCGATTGGACCGCCTTGGATCCCAATTTTGGTACCGCTGCCGATCTTAAAGAATTGGTCGATAAAGCCCATGCACACGGCATTCGCGTATTATTAGACGCCGTAGTGAATCACACCGGACCCGTTACGCCCGAAGATGCTGTCTATCCTGAAGCTTGGGTGCGCACCAGCCCAAAATGCACCTACAAATCCTACGACACCTACATTAGCTGTACCTTGGTTGAGAATTTACCCGACGTAAAAACCGAGAGTGATAATTCGGTGCAGGTTCCTACTTTTTTGGCCGACAAATGGAAAGAAGAAGGCCGATATGAAGCTGAGATGGCTTCACTCGAGCAGTTTTTTACAAGTACCGGCTATCCGCAAGCGCCGCGTTATTACATCATGAAATGGTTGTCCGATTACATCACCAAATACGGCATTGACGGTTACCGGGTAGATACGGCCAAACACACCTCCGAATACGTGTGGGCCGATTTCAAGAAAATATGCGACGCCAAATTTGCCGAATACAAGAAAAATAACCCCACAAAAGTATTGGACAACAATCCATTTTTTACAGTAGGCGAGGTATATGGCTACAACATAGGGGATAAATTGGTGTATAATTTTGGCGATCGACGTGTGAATTATTTTGCCAATGGCTTTACAAGCCTCATCAATTTTGATTTTAGAAACGAAGCCAAACAGGCCTATGAGCCTTTGTTTTCGAAGTACTCGACCATTTTGCATAGCGACCTTAAAGGGCATACGGTTATGAATTATATTTCGTCACACGACGACAGTTATCCGTTTGACAAAAAGCGCGAAAATCCCTTTGAAAGTGCCACCAAATTGTTGTTGGCACCCGGGATTGCTCAGGTGTATTATGGCGACGAAAGTGCGCGATCATTGGACATCGAAGGCACTCAGGGCGATGCTACTTTGCGTTCGTTCATGAATTGGGAGCAAATTGCCAAAGACGTCAACACCAAAAGCATTTTGAAGCATTGGCAAAAACTGGGCGTGTTTAGAAAAAACCATCCTGCAGTAGGCGCTGGCGTACACCAACAAATAAAAGATAAAAACTATGTGTTTTCCCGCCAATATACCCAAGGCAAATTTACCGACAAAGTAGTTGTGGGTTTGGATTTACCATTGGGTAGCAAAACGATTTCGGCAGGAAAAATTTTTCCAAACGGAACGAAAGTACGCGATGCCTATACTGGAAAAACGGCCCTGGTGACCAACGGAAAAATAACCCTCAATACCCCAACAACCCTTTTATTAATCGAAAAACAATAACATGAAAAAAGTAGTCGTACTCCTGTGTGTTGCACTAGGAATGTTTAGCTGTAAAAAAGCCGAAGAAACCCCAAAAGCTGCGGCTGAAATTGCAGCAGTAACGCCCGAATTGGCCGATAACGCCGTGATTTATGAAGTGAATATTCGTCAGTATTCACCCGAAGGAACGTTTAATGCCTTTACCAAAGATATTCCCAACTTGAAAAATATGGGTGTAAAGATTTTGTGGCTCATGCCCGTGCATGAAATTGGGTATAAAAATCGCAAAGCCAAAGGGGATACCTCCATTGAACAAATTACGGATCCGAAAGAAAAGGAAAAATACTTGGGCAGCTATTATTCGGTAAAAGATTACCGCAGTATCAATCCTAAGTTTGGAACCAAAGCCGATTTGGCCAAATTAATTCAAACGGCTCACGAAAACGGCATGTATGTTATCCTTGACTGGGTACCCAACCACACGGCTTGGGATCACCCGTGGGTAACGGCTCATCCGGAATATTATACTCACGACAAAGCCGGAAAAATGATTGCGCCTTTTGACTGGACCGATGTAGTGGAATTAAACTACGACAACAAAGAACTTCGCAAAGCGATGGTGGCTGATATGAAATATTGGCTTACCGATTTTAATGTAGACGGATTCCGTTGCGACGTAGCGGGCGAGGTGCCAACCGATTTTTGGGATGCGACCAAAGCAGAACTAAACAAAGTAAAACCCATTTTCTTGTTGGCCGAAGCCGAAAAATCAGAGTTGTTAAAGAAAGCCTTTGACATGCAATACGGCTGGGAAGCACACCATTTGTTTAACCAAATTGCTAAAGGTGAGAAAACGGTAAAAGACTTTGACGCCTACATGACCAAAATTGATACGGTCTTGCAAAAAGATGACATCTACATGAACTTTACGTCCAACCACGATGAGAATTCGTGGAACGGATCAGAATACGAGCGCATGGGTGATGCCGTTGAAACCTTTGCAGCCTTGAGTTTTACCATGCCAGGGATGCCCTTAATTTACAACGGTCAAGAATATGACTTGAAAAAACGCCTGCGCTTTTTTGAGAAAGACACCATTCCGCATACAGCCGGTAAAATGGGTACGGTGTATGAAAAATTGGGAGCCTTAAAAACCAATAATGTGGCCTTGCACGGCGGTAAAATAAAAGCCAGCTACTTGCGTTTGGCTACCTCTAATGACTCCAATATTTTAGCTTTTGTGCGCGAAAAAGACGGTAAAAAAGTAATTTATGTGGCCAATATGAGCAAAAAACCAACCACGTTTACCTTTCCTGTCGAAGGCAATTTTGCCGATTACATGAGTGGCGAAAAAGTGGTATTGGCCAAAGATCAGTCTCATAGCTTTAAACCTTGGGAGTACAAAATTTTGGTACAATAACTACAAAAGATGGCGCTGCTCAAGTAATTTAGCAGCGCTATTTTTTTAAACTGATTCCATGTCTAATCATTTTGACCTTGTTGTGGTGGGCGGCGGTGCTGCTGGATTTTTTACGGCCATCAATTGTGCCGAGAAACATCCCAGTATGCGCATAGCCATACTCGAGCGCGGACAAGAAGTGCTCGGCAAGGTTCGTATTTCGGGCGGCGGACGTTGCAACGTGACCCATGCCTGTTTTGAGCCCAATACTTTGGTCAAAAATTATCCCCGTGGAGAACGTGAATTGCGCGGTCCTTTTCATCAGTTTTGTTCGGGCGATACGGTTGAGTGGTTTGCCCAACATGGCGTGGAACTCAAAACCGAAGCCGATGGACGGATGTTTCCGCTGTCGAATACCTCAGATACCATTGTGCAATGTTTTACGCAAACAGCCAAAAAATTAGGCATTCAGGTGTTGTTAGGTCAATCGGTGCAGGAAATTTTGCCGAAAGAAACGGGTTGGAAAATCCATACGGTATCGGGTAATTTTAGTGGTGATCAACTGCTATTGGCTACCGGAAGCAATCCCAAAATCTGGGAGATGCTTCAGTCCTTGGGGCACCAAATGGTTGCGCCCGTTCCCTCGCTATTTACCTTCAATTGCAAAGACCCGCGCATTGCCAATTTGATGGGGGTTTCTACCCAGGCACATATTTCAGTAGTAGGAACCAAACTGCAAGAAACCGGGCCTTTGCTCATTACCCATTGGGGCATGAGCGGACCGGCAGTGTTGCGTTTATCAGCCTGGGGCGCTCGATTGTTGGCCGAAAAGCAGTATCAATTTACGGTTCAGATTAATTGGTTGCCCGAGCAATCGTTCGAGCAAACGTTGGGACAATTGCAGCGGTTTAGAACCCAATTGGCCAAACACGCAGTACAAAGCAAATCGCCTTTTGATTTGCCCAATCGCTTGTGGGAAAGCCTTACCACTGCAGCTGGATTTCTGGAACAGACCAAATGGGCCGATAGCACTAAAATCCAGCTCCAACAGTTGGCCGAACAATTGTGTAATTGCCAATTTATGATCAACGGGAAAAGCACGTTTAAGGAAGAATTTGTGACGGCCGGCGGAATTGACTTGAAAGAAGTGCAGTTTAAAACCATGCAAAGCAAACGCTATCCATCACTTTATTTTGCGGGTGAAATTGTAGATGTAGATGCCATCACTGGCGGATTTAATTTTCAGCATGCGTGGACTTCGGGCTTTATTGCCGCCAAAGCCATTGTTGAAAATTTAGCGGTTTAACCACCAAATGCTCGCGTTGAGTGCGCTGGCAAAACTCACCCAAAGCAAATAGGGTACCAGTAAATAGCCAGCTACTTTGTGAATGTGGCGAAATTGCGTCCAGGTTTCATAGATCATCAACCACAACAAAACAATTTCAAGTAACGCCAAGAGTGGATTGTGAAGTCCAAAAAATAAAATCGACCACAAGGCATTCAAGCCCAACTGAATCCAGAAAAACCGCAGCGCTTTTTTTACCGCAATCGTCTCGTAATCCAATCGGCTCCAAACCAAGCCTGCGGCTACACCCATGGCCAAATACAAACTGCTCCACACCGGTGCAAACACCCAATTGGGCGGATTGAAACTCGGTTTTACCAAGGTGGCATACCAAGTAGGAATCGCCTCGCGCGTCACCAAACCCGAGAGGTAACCAATAGCCAAGCAGCTCACAACAAAAATCGCAATTTTAAGGTATTTGTTCATGGGAGAAATTTTTGTCAAATGTAGAGTTTTCGAAGTATACTAAGAACTTTGGTTAGTCGAAAGTTGAAAGTCGAAAGTCATAAAGTCAAAAGGGTAGAAGTATACAAAGAACGGCGATTATTTTATTACGGGAAGTTGGAAGTGGGGAGTGGGAAGTTTTGTAAATAAATTGCACTATCGAAGACTTCACTGTCCATCGGATTTGGCATGCGTCCAGAAGTGTAGAGATTTATAGGTTAAGATTAACGATTGCTTCGCAAGTTCTAGTTAAGCACTCGTGAGCTTGTTGCTTCATCTATTGGAAAATCCATTCGTGCATTCGTGGCAAATTTTTCAAAGCCAAAAACAAAAAAAACTTCACATTTCCTTAACATTAATCGAAACAAATTGAGTACTTTTGTTACTCATTTCATCCCCATGACATGCTAGCCGAATTAATTACCTCTAAAACCCGTTTGCGACTCTTGGTGAAATTCTTCACTAACGTAGGAAATGAAGGCTATCTTCGAGGTTTAGCGGTTGAGATGAATGAATCAACCAATGCCATCCGCAAAGAGCTCAACAACTTGACCGAGGCCGGAATTATCCTGCGCAGAGGCGACGAGCATAAAATCACCTACCAGGCCAATAGCCAACATCCTTTTTATCATTTACTACGACAAATTGTCCGCAAATATGTGGGTATTGACGCCATTGTGGATACCATTTTGGAACGCATGGGTGAGGTAGATCGGGTATGGATTACGGGTAGCTTTGCGCACGGTATTGCCAGTGATACCATTGACGTGGTGGTAGAAGGACCCAACATCAACCTAGATTATTTGGAACAATTGGTCCCAAAAATTGAAGCTGAAATAAAAAAGAAAATAAAATTCACCACCACCACGGCCTTTCAAGGCGATGGTTTAGTGGTGTTTGAAAAGGAATAAAAAAGGCCCTTTTGGGCTCAATCAAACAACTCCCTTGTTGGTTGCTACATGTGACTGACGGGGCGAAGCCGTGGAAATAAAACTCATTTAAGTGTAACTATTAAAACCATATGATTTATTAGTGTAATGAATATATTAAAACTTATAGGAAGAACTGATTTATTGTTTTCAAAGGATATTAATAATTACCAAAATAAATTAAATGAAATTGTTACGTCATCTAAATTTCTTGTAATTGGAGGTGCTGGCTCAATAGGGCAAGCGGTTACTAAAGAAATATTTAAAAGAAATCCAAAGAAGCTACACGTAGTCGATATCAGTGAAAACAACATGGTTGAATTGGTTCGTGATATAAGAAGCTCTTTTGGTTATATTGAGGGTGATTTTCAAACTTTTGCTTTAGATATTGGATCTGAAGAGTACGATGCTTTCATTGAAGCCGACGGAAAATATGACTATGTTTTGAACTTATCGGCGCTTAAACATGTTCGTTCTGAAAAAGACCCTTATACATTAATGAGAATGATTAATGTAAATATATTCAATACAGATAAAACCATTAAGCAATCGATTGATAAAGGAGTTAAGAAATATTTTTGCGTTTCTACGGATAAAGCAGCTAATCCTGTAAACATGATGGGAGCTTCTAAAAGAATAATGGAAATGTTCCTGATGCGCAGAAGCAAAGAAATTGATATTTCTACTGCTCGTTTTGCCAATGTTGCTTTTTCTGACGGTTCCTTACTTCATGGATTTAATCAAAGAATCATGAAGAAGCAACCAATAGTGGCGCCCAATGATATCAAGCGTTATTTTGTTATACCAGAAGAATCAGGGCAATTGTGTTTGATGTCTTGTGTTTTTGGAGAAAATAGAGACATATTCTTTCCGAAATTAAGCGAAAGTTTACATCTTATTACATTTGCAAATATTGCAATTAAGTACTTAAATGAACTTGGTTATCAACCTTTTTTATGTAAAGATGAGGAGGAAGCAAGATCACTAATGGCAACTTTACCTGCAGAAGGAAAATGGCCTTGTTTGTTTGCCGCTAGTGATACAACTGGAGAAAAAGATTTTGAAGAGTTTTTCACAGAAAATGAGATTTTAGATATGAATCGATTTGAAAATTTGGGCATAATTAAAAACGATTTAAATTTTGATGAAGAAAAATTAAATCTTTTCAAGGATACAATTGGTGCATTTAAGAGTGAAGGGAAGTGGAATAAAGACCAAATAGTGGAATTATTTTTCAAAATGATTCCAGGTTTTGGACATAAAGAGATAGGGAAATATTTAGATGCTAAAATGTAATAAAGAAGTCCTAACTATACACTCCATCAATATATAATTTTTTTAAAACTTAGGATGCAAAAAGGTCGAAAAGTAATTTTAAATACATTAATATTATATGGTAGACTAATAATTGGTATGTTATTAGGGTTAATTTCAACCAGAATTGTATTAGGAGCATTAGGTGAAATAAACTATGGTATTTATATTTTAATTGCTGGTGTTATTGGAATGCTTGGAGTGTTAAATTCATCAATGATAAATAGTTCATTGAGATTTATTACTCATAGCATTGGAACTAAAAATGAAGACCATATAAATAAAACTTTTACAACGACCATAATTTTGCACTTTATTATTGGATTAGCAATAATAATATTAATGGAAATAGGGGGGTATTTTACATTTAAATATTTTTTGAATATTCCAATAGAAAAAATTTGGGATGCCAAGATAATATTTCATTTTATGGTGTTAACAACATATGTAACAATCATTTCTGTTCCTTTCGATTCGTTAATTAATGCGAACGAGAAAATTTTTGCACTTGCCTTAGTTGATTTACTTGGAAGTATTATTAATTTATTAGCAGCAATTTACCTAACATATAGTTCAGGCAATCTGCTTGTAATTTATGGCGGACTAGTGTTGGGTAATCAAATCTTATTAAGAATTGTAAAGCAACTTTATGTCAAAATACATTTCAGTAAGTACAGAGTTGACATAAAAAAGTATTTTGATAAAAAAATATTTTGGTCAATTTTAAGTTATTCAAGCTGGAATATTTTAGGCTCTATTGCTTCCGTATCGGTTGTGCAAATAAAAAGTGTTTTTATAAATAATTTTTTCAGTGTGAAAGTTAATGCTGCAAATGGAATAGCATCAACTGTTTCTAGTCAAGTAAATCAAGTCGCTTCAAGTATGACCGGCGCAATATATCCGCAGTTGGTTAAAAGCGAAGGCAGTGGAGATAGAATAAGAATGATAAGAATTACTGAAATTGCAACAAAATTTTCTATCTTTCTTTTTTCAATATTAGCTTTACCTGTAGTTTTTGAAACCAATTATTTATTGACAATTTGGTTAAAAAACGTCCCTCAATATACAGTTATAATTTGTCAAATTATACTAATAAATCTACTTTTAGAAAAAATAACATTTGAGGTAAACACAGCTATTAGAGC
>JBDKFO010000024.1:0-24966 GCA_039798665.1 Bacteroidota bacterium | reverse complement strand
GCTACTAAATTTAAATTTTGTTGCCCTAAATTTTGAATGGTAAATACCACATCGGTAAAATTTCCTAGACCCGTGTTGGCAAAGGTATAGGTCGAGGCGTTCAAATAATTGGTTGCTCCTTGAGTCACATTTATTTCGGGATCGCGGTAGCCTTTGGTTACGCGGGTGGTAGCAACCAATTGGGTGCAATCTATAGTTAGCGTATTGGCTGCAGAAGTCACACCGTTGTTGTACCACAAGCTTCCACTCCATTGATTGGACAAACACAACGCTTCATTACCCACCACATCAGTTGGGTAATAGGTTGAATTTATTTGATAACTCACCGGGCTCAGGGTCAGCGTTCGCTTCATTTCCCAGTAGCGCGTAATGTAGTCGTTTGAAGCATCTAAGGCGGGGTCTTTCACGTCATTAACCGAGAACGCTACAAAGCCTGTCCCTGAATAAGTTCCGCCGTTCAAGGTGATGGATACTGGCGCATATTGCATCCCGTCAGCCGAAGCTGCATTGTCTCCAATAGGAAAGGTATACGTGCCCGCTGCAGGTATAAATTTTCGAACCGAGGCCAAAGGGGTAGGCGCTGAACTATCGGCGATGATAAAATTGGTAGCCGATGCGCCGCTAATATTGGCAGCAGTTCCAATAGCCAAAATATTATTTCCCACATCCAAAATTCCATTTGTCAAAACTAAAGCGGAATTAATCGTTAGGGTTGAACCCATTACGGCGGCAATCGTTCCGGTAGTTCTGTTTATGGTGAGGGAAGCTAAATTTGGAAATGGTGTTGTGGTGAAAAATTTTAACGTACCGATGCTTCCCGTACCCAAGAGGGTAAGATTAGAAGTCGTACTACCGCGAAACGTTCCTGTACCTAAAATGGTGTTGGCCATACCTGCCGTTCCAATAGTAAGCGTATTTCCGTTGATATCAAAACTGTCTAAAGTGGCGCTAAAACTAATGGCGTTACCGCCCAATGGAGCTGAGACTGTAACGCTATTTAATAATTGAACTATAGTGTTTCCGGTACTAGGCTGAAACACTACATAGGGAATGGTCAGTGCCGAACTGGATGCAACAGTCTGCGTTCCATTTTTGGTAAAGAAAACCGCGCGATTATTCCCGTTAAAGGTTCCCGTATTGCTAAAATTTCCCGCCAATTTCAAGTCATCTCCACTCGCCTCGCCCAAGGTAAGCGTGCCGGCATTGCTCAAGTTTCCACCAATTACTATGGCGCCTCCGGAAGATACCGCGCCATAGTTCATGTGCAAGGCTGATCCGGCATCAATAATCAAATTGGTTGCGATTGCTTTGGCTCCCACTGCACCAGCTGCCGCGCCATTGATGTAGTTTAGGGTTGTAGTGTTACTTATTTGAACCGCATTGGGATAACCGGCAGTAGTGCCGATGGTTCCAACACCAAGCGCGCTCCACTCAAATCCACGACCATAGGTGCCCGATGAGTTATAGACAAGTGTTGAAGCCGCTCCATATACGGGAGCCGAGTTGAAAAAGCCACCGGCATCAATGCGGCAGATACCGTTTAGTGTAAGCGAAGTTGTGGTTAAGCTAACACCAGCAGCAGTAGAAAAGGTACCGGCTACAGTTCTATTGGCCGAATTCATGGCAATTCCTCCCGCCAAGACGGCAACATTGGCTGGTCCATTGGTTACAGGCCAATAGACGTGTGTGTTGGCAACGCCATATGTACTTGATGTATTAAAATTCAACGCCGCTGTAGTGTTCATGTAAGTAAAATCGATGCCTGAGGCAAACCCTCCTTGACGCAATTCAAAGGCTCCGTAAACTTTAGTAGTTCCGGTACGGGTGAGTGCGGTAGAAGTGTATACCGTATGACCCAACGAAATAATCACATTGTCAGTTGCGGTTGGCACCGCATTGGTTGACCAAGTACTCGCCACATTCCAATCGCCAGAGGTAATTGAAACGGGGCCTAAACTTTGGGTAGTCCCATTTAATTGCACATTGACAATTCCGGGAGAAAGCGTGCCGTTGGCCATATCAAATCCGCCGGTACCACCTGTACCCGTACCGCCGTATCCATAGAGTCGAAAAGTTGTGGCAGTGCTAATATTAGTCAATCCGGTTATGGTAATCGTATTTCCATTACTCAAAGAGGTAAGTCCTGTAACTACCCCTAAATTACTGGCAAAACCATCAACCGATGAACGCAACGCCACATTTACAGGCCCGGTTCCGGATCGACCCCAACTAAATACAAATGAAGTGGGTGTAAAGGCATAATTAAAATTGGGGGTGACTACAAATTGCAGGTAATTATTCCCGGCTATGGCTTCAGCAATCGTACTTCCGGCTACCGTATTTCCTGTATCAAACCAATTGGTTCCGCCAAAACGTAAGCCATTTCCTGCGGGTACGATACCTGCACCAAACGTTAAATCAGAAGTAGTAATGTTTGCATTATTGAACACACTGGGTTCAGTGAGTTCGGTTCCAGTATTGCCAAAGGTATTCCACTGTAACAATTGGGCAGTAAGCATGGGAGAAAAGCCCATCAACAAAAAAACGAGTGCTAGTTTGCGTTTCATGTACACGTATTTGGGTGTCTTTGTGTTTGTTGAATTGGGGCCAACAAAAATAAAGTTAATTTGCAGAAATTCAATAATTTTAACCCAGTTAATTATAAACAAATCCCCAAGCCAATTTGGATTCAACTGCTCCTATTTCATACAAAGATGCACTCCGAAAAATTGAGCATTTTTGTGCTTACCAAGAACGTTGTCACCAAGAAGTGGAAGCCAAACTCTACAGCTACAAACTGAGCAGTCACGAAGTTGCCGAAGCAATTGCCTACTTAATCGCAAACAATTACCTCAACGAAGAACGGTTTGCCTGTTTGTTTGCCATTAGTAAATTTCATCAAAAAAATTGGGGGAAAAATAGAATTAGCCAAGAATTAAAACAACGAAAAATATCGAGCTACCTTATAACCAAAGGCCTTAAAGAAATTCCCGCCCACGAATACTCCGACTCTTTTGAGCTAATTTCTCGTCGTTTTTGGGATTCACTTACCGAGAAAAACAACCTAAAAAAACGAAAAAAATTTTGCGATTATTTCCTACGAAAAGGCTGGGAAAGCGATTGGATTTATGAAAAAGCCATGGCTTTAGAAAAAGAAAATTAAGGTTTCCCTACCAAGATACTCACGGCGTTGCCGCCAAAACCTACCGCATTGATTAGAATTTTTTTCAACGGTTTTGTTGAATTGTTTGCTGGCAAATAAGGCACCGCAATAAATACTTGTTGTTGCAGCATCAATACAGCCAACTCCAAACTCAGTAAACCCGATGCGCCCAAGCTGTGGCCTATTTTCCATTTGTTGGAAGTAAGTAAAGGCAATTTTTCACCAAATACTTTTTGTACAGCTTTGTATTCGGCACTGTCGCCTTTTAAGGTTCCTGGCGCATGCAGAATTATGGCATCAATCGAATCGGGATCATGTCCTTCTATGGCCATTTGCATGGATTTCTGAAAACAGTCGGCTTCGGCTGTAATAGAAACGTTGTGGGCCAACAATTCGGTGGCATAGCCAATTCCTACAATTGTGGCCAAGGCATTTTCTTTGGCACCCAATTCCAAACAACAGGCTACCGCGCCTTCACCCAACACCATTGAATTGGCTGTTTTGGCTAAATCCAAGGATCGACAAGGGTAGTCTTGATTTTCGCGGGCATAAATTTTCATAGCCTGCATTTGTGCAATAGTAAAATCGGTGAGAGGCGCTTCACTGGCTCCCACCAAAAATTGGTTGGCCATGCCCGATTGCAACCATGCTATGCCATTGAGTAAAGCATGAAACCCCGTTGAACAGGTAATGGAATGCGAAATTTCGGGGCCCTGGGTTTGCAAATCTTGGGCAATCCAAGAAGATATATTCCCCAAAGTTGTGGTGGGCGAACTCAAGGTATGGGCTGATTTCGTTTGCAAGAAATCAGCGTGGTAGTTTTCAAACAAAGAAGTGGCTCCGCGAGATGAACCAAAATTTACACCGAATGCATGGGCCGAATTCCATTGTGCCATTTGCACCGCCAATCTGGAAACCGCTAGGGCATTGATGACTGATTTGTCGAGTGAATGGTAATTCGGGTTTTCTTCGCGCAGTTGGTTAACCCAGGTTTGCGTGGCTGAATTCAACAAAGCGGCATAGGCTTCCCGACTTCCAAAATCTACCAAACTTAATTGATGTTTGGGCGAAAGATATTGCTGCCAGATCTCTTCCGGACGATGTCCCAAAGGAGAAACTGAAGCGAGCGCGGTAATAGAAACAGCTGTTTGCACAAGAATTATTTGGCGCAAAGGTCGCAAAGTTTTGGACGTCGCCGAAGAAAAAAATCAGAATACCTTACTCCTGCACCTCAACCAATGCATTTTCAATGACTTGGTAAATTTTTTGCAACTGATCTGGTGTAATTATATAAGGCGGTAAGATATAAATGGTAGATCCAACGGGTCTCAAAACAACGCCATTTTCTAGAAAATAGGCATATAAGTTGTTGCGCAATTGGCCATAATAGGCCTGATTATTTTTGGTTTGTATTTCTAAAGCAAAAATTACACCCAAAACTCGGGTAGTTTTTACGCGCGGATGAGTTGCAATTCGTTGCTGAAACGCCAAATGTTGTTGATTAATTTGTTGTATTTGCTGTTGAATCTCGTCAGATTCTAACAATTCCAAACTGGCAATGGCTGCCGTGCATCCCGTAGGATTTGCTGTAAAAGTATGGCCATGAAACAAGGCTTTACTGGTATCATCACTATAAAACGCATCAAAAAGTGCTTGGGTAAAAGTAGTAATCGCCATGGGAATGGTACCGCCGGTTAAGGCTTTAGACAAACATAGCATATCGGGTTGTTGGGTGAGGTAATCGCAGGCAAAATTTCGGCCGGTTTTGCCAAAGCCCGTCATGACTTCATCGGCAATGGATAAGAGTTGGTGTTTTTTACACAGGGCCAAATAGTTATCCAAAACAGCAGCTTCATACATAATCATTCCCGCAGCGCCTTGTACCAATGGTTCAAAAATAAAAGCTGCAAAGTCTCCCGTTTGAAGCTGTTGTTCAAAAATAGCCATGGCTTTTGCTTCATTTCCTGCGGTAGGCAAAGGCACGCGTACCACTTCGAGCAAAGAACCTTGAAAGGCTTCCGTAAAAAACGAAATGCCACTGGCAGCCATCGCGGCAAAGGTATCGCCGTGAAAGGCATTTTCAAACGCCAAAATTTTGGTCTTGGGCTGCCCTTGGTTGTAATGATATTGCAAGGCGACTTTTATGGCTACTTCTACCGCCGTTGATCCGTTATCGGAGTAAAACAATTTGGCTTGATTAGAAGGTAAAATTCGCATCAATTTCTCCGACAACACCACCGCTGGTTCATGGGTAAAACCGCCAAACAATACATGTTCTAATGTGGTAAGTTGTTTGTAAATGGCATCGGCCAAATAGCGGTTGCTGTGCCCATAAGGGTTCACCCACCAAGAAGCAATGGCGTCAATGTATTCCTTGCCGTCTTCGTCCCACAACAAGGCTCCTTCGCCTTTCACAATAGCCACCGCCGGCAAACTCGTTTTGTGTTGCGTATACGGATGCCAATTGTGTTGCTGGTCGCGTTGGGAAAGGCTCATGAGATTAGCGATTGTTGATTTTTGATTTTTGATTTTTGTCCCGAAGTCTCGGGATTGTGAATTTAAATTATTTATATGTTGTCTTTAAATTTATCTGCGTAGTACGCAATTACATTGGCATCAAAATAGGGTTCTTGATCAATTCGGCCGATGCATTTTACTCCCGATTTTGACAAAATAATCGATTCAGTAGCGGGGTTTTCATCGCCCGAAAAAATTAGGCCGGCACAGGGAATGTTTCTGTTTTTTAGGGCATCCAAACTTAGGAGCGTATGGTTTATGCTTCCCAAATAATGACGGGAAACCAAAATGACTTCGTAGTCTTTTTGAATTAAATCGATAATACAATCGGTGTCGTTGAGCGGAACCAATAAGCCGCCAGCTCCTTCAATTACCAAATGATTGCTGGTTTTGGGTTCTTTAATTTGGCTGAGATCTATGGTAATGCCATCCAATTGGGCCGCATAATGGGGGCTGGCTGGCGTATTTAATTTGTAACTGTTAGAGAAAACTTGGGATTTGGAATTTGAAATTTGGGATTTTATTTTGCTACTATCCGAATGCTCCAAATCACCGGCTTGTATGGGCTTCCAATAATCTGCTTGTAAGGCCTCGACGAGGATGGCCGAAGCTATGGTTTTGCCTACGTCGGTGCCAATACCGGTTACAAATAGTTTACGTTGTTTTGGTGCCATGGTTCATTTATATGCGGATGTAAAAGTACACATCAAATGGGAAAATTGTACCTTATTCAAAAACCAATTGACTCAACTGCTGCAATACTGCTTTGATTTCGCTTGGGGTGTTGTAGGCGTGCAAGCAAAACCGCAAGCGCTCTTGGCCCTCAGGCACGGTGGGTGAAAGAATGGCACGCACATCAAACCCATTATTTTGCAGTTGTTGGGCGATGCTTTTCACTTTTTGGTTCCCGGGGATAATGGCCGATTGAATGGCCGATTTGCTATACACAAACAAGGGTTTGAGTCCCAATTGCAGCTTTTCTTGGTTGAAAAATTGAATGTTCTCGCGCAATTTTTCTACTTCGACGGGGGAATGTAACAGTAATTGATACGCTTGATAAATGGCAGCCACCGCATGTGGGGGAAGTCCGGTGGTGTAGATAAAACTTCGGGCATAATTGACCAAATATTGCTGTAAATCGGTAGTGCCCAATATGGCTGCACCATGACAACCCAAGCCTTTACCGAAAGTAACCAGACGAGCAAATATTTTATCTTGGAGTTGCAATTGCTGCGCCAATCCTTGCCCCTGATTCCCTACTACGCCGAGCGCGTGGGCTTCGTCTAGTACCAAGTAGGCTTTGTGTTGTTTTGCTAATTCAACCAGTTCTTCTAGATTGGGCGAATCGCCATCCATTGAAAAGACAGACTCTGTTACGAGGTAAAAGGTTGTAGGTTGTAGGTTGTAGGTTGAAGCCGAGTAGTGTGAAAGTAATCGATCTAAATCTTCGGTATCGTTGTGTTGAAATTTGTAGGATTTGGCGTGCGACAAACGAATGCCGTCGCGGATCGAGGCATGACAGAGTTCATCGTATAAAATAATGTCGCCTTTTTGGGGCACGGCGCTAAAAAAACCTACGTTGGCGTCGTAACCGGAATTGAACAACAAAGCTGATTCGGCTTGATGAAAATGGGCAATGGCTTGCTCGGCAACAGCATATAAGTCGTGGTTTCCCGTAAGCAAACGCGAACCGGTGGCACCGTTTTGCATTTTGCCTTGATCGACTAAAAATTGGTGGGTATTTAAAAACAGTTGGGTGTTGGTAGCAAAACCTAAATAATCGTTGGAAGCAAAATCTACCCCGTTTTTGGGCGCCGACAGTGCGCGTAAGGCGTGTTGTTGTGCACGCTGTTGCAGTTTATCAGATAGAGATTTTGGAAGCTTCATGGGGCAAATTTACCGAATTCAAACCAAAGGTGATGGAAATATTATTTCTAGCCCGGATTGCCGTGGATATCCTTTTTTCTGGGCGTTCCAGGAAAAAGATAGGAACAAAAAGCCGGAAAAGCTCCCACAAAAAAAAAACGCCCAACAAGTGCTGGGCGTTTGATATAGTTTGTAGAAAAAATTAGTCAACCAAGACAATTACTTTGTTGTCTTTCATTTCGATGGTTCCCGAACTGATGGCTAAGCTGTAATTTTGCTCGTTGATCTTGGCAAACTTGCCTTCGCTTTCTTTTTCAAAATGAAATTGAGCTGCCGTAATTTTTACACTTCCTTCTTTAAGGGTTGAAACGATAGGCGCGTGTTGGTTTAACAACTGGAAACTACCATCAACGCCGGGCAAGGAAACCGAACTAACTTCGCCTTGGAATAATTTGGCTTCGGGTGATACTATTTCTAAAATCATAATGTCTCTTTATAAATTCCAAATTTTAAAACTCCAAATTCCATTTTAGGATTTGAGATTTTACTTTTTTGAAGTTTATCAAGCTTTGCTTGATTTATGCTTCTGCCAACATTTTTTCTCCGGCTTCGATCGCGTCTTCGATGGTTCCTTTCAAGTTGAAAGCCGCTTCTGGCAAGTGATCCAATTCTCCGTCAATGATCATGTTGAATCCTTTGATGGTGTCTTTGATGTCTACTAAAACTCCTGGAATACCGGTAAATTGCTCGGCTACGTGGAACGGTTGTGACAAGAAACGTTGTACACGACGTGCTCTAGATACGGCTAATTTATCTTCTTCAGACAACTCTTCCATACCCAAGATGGCGATGATGTCTTGCAATTGTTTGTATTTTTGAAGGATCTCTTTCACGCGTTGTGCACAGTTGTAGTGCTCATCACCCAAAATGTGTGGCGTTAAGATACGTGAAGTAGAATCCAAAGGATCTACCGCAGGATAAATACCCAACTCTGCAATTTTACGAGACAATACTGTAGTAGCATCTAAGTGCGCAAAAGTTGTCGCTGGTGCAGGATCGGTTAAGTCATCCGCAGGTACGTAAACCGCTTGTACAGAGGTAATCGAACCTTTGTTGGTAGAGGTGATACGCTCTTGCATCGCTCCCATCTCAGTAGCCAAAGTTGGTTGGTAACCTACCGCTGATGGCATACGACCCAAAAGGGCGGATACCTCAGAACCTGCTTGTGTAAAACGGAAGATATTATCTACGAAGAACAATACGTCTTTTCCTTGGTCTGAACCGGCTCCATCACGGAAATACTCAGCGATAGATAATCCAGATAGGGCTACACGCGCACGTGCTCCTGGTGGTTCGTTCATTTGTCCAAATACGAAAGTCGCTTTGGAATCACGCAAACCTGCTTTGTCTACTTTGGTTAAGTCCCAGCCTCCATTTTCCATAGAGTGCATGAATTCTTCACCATATTTGATAATGCCTGACTCCAACATCTCGCGAAGTAAGTCATTTCCTTCACGGGTACGTTCTCCTACTCCTGCGAATACAGAAAGACCACCGTGACCTTTGGCAATGTTGTTAATTAATTCTTGAATCAATACGGTTTTTCCTACTCCAGCTCCACCAAACAAACCAATTTTACCTCCTTTTGCATACGGCTCGATCAAATCGATAACTTTGATTCCGGTGAACAATACTTCAGATGAAGTAGACAAGTCCTCAAATTTTGGAGCGGCTCTGTGAATAGACAGACCGTTTTCACCAGTTTTTGGCAACTCACCCAAACCGTCAATTGCATCACCAATTACATTAAACAAACGTCCGTAAACATCTGGACCGATAGGCATTTGGATAGGGTTTCCTGTTCCAACTACTTCGTATCCTCTGCTCAATCCGTCGGTTGAATCCATAGAGATGGTACGAACTGTGTTTTCACCAATGTGTGATTGTACTTCCAATACCAATAAGGTACCGTCTTTTTTAGTGATTTCTAACGAATCATAAATTTTTGGAAGTTCTACATCTTTTCCGTTGAACACTACGTCAACTACTGGACCAATGATTTGGGCAACTTTTCCGATTACTTTTGACATTGCTTATGTATTTATTAAATAGCTAATTAGGTTTGGTTTTGAAAAAACAGAAACGGGTCTTTTTTTCGTGTGCAAAGATAAATTTTAAAACTTGAAAATCAAGACAAATTTTATAAAAAAATTATGGCAAACAGGTGAGTTGGTAATTTGTGCACATTGGGTATTGGCCGTCTACATACACTACAAAAAAACCATCCCTTTCGAGGATGGTTTTCTATATATTATCTGCCTAATCTTAGTTGATAACTGCAGGAAATTGAATTGGGTATTCGGCCAAATCAAGTGCTTTGAAAGTAGAACCGTATTTGGCATTGATTGCCTCCGCAAATTTATTGGCAATTAAAGCTGCGCCACGTGCAGAAGGGTGTACGCCATCTAAAGAGAATGCTCCTCCGGTTACATAACTAGCCGATAAGTGGTAATTTCCGTAACGGATTCCGCCGTTAAACACTTGGCTCATTACGGCGTTAGCATCCACAAAAGCTAAACCTTTCGCTTCAGCAATTGACTTGATTGAAGCATTATAGGCATCAACCGCTACTTTAATTTCAGCGATTTCATCTTTTGAAAGCACCCAGTTATCAGCCAATGGAACTGAAATTCCATTTACTTGTTGTGGATTTCCTCCAACTGCTGTTCCAATAAACGAACGTGATGGTAATACCATTAAATCTGAAGCAGTCGCTTGGCGATAAGATGGCAATCCCAAGGCCGCCAATGAAGTTAAATAACTGTCTACCATTACTACCGCATTGTTTCCCGCTTGGAACGTGATGGTTCTTCTGGCTTTTTCTTCGGCCGTAATCAATCCTGCGTTTTGGGCTGCGGCCAATCCGCCATTATAGGCTGCATAACCGGCATTTAATTGCCCTGCTGTGGCAGCGTCAAGTGGAACTGGGTTGTACGGAACAGTTGTAAAGAAGGGAATAGTTGTAACATAAGGAATATTGGCTAACACCCCTTTGGCTCCGTTGGCCGTCATGGCATCTACTAAACCGCTGTATACATTGGCAAAAACGGCAGGATCGGTAATGTCATTGCCGCCATAGGTTGCTGGGTTTAAGTTTCCTGTTTGATTAACTCCTGAACCTCCAGAAGTTGCAAAACCTAAAACATCGTTATTACCAATCCACAACGAGAAGAAAGTAGCGTTTTGTGCTACCGCATCGTCAATGATTCTTGATGTTGGCGAAGAGGCAAAACGCGCATAATAAGGATTGGCTTGCCCTGTGGCTACTCCAGCTACGTTACCGTAACCAGGCGCTGCTAAATGATAACTTTTTGCCCCTGGAACACCCATGTTATTGAATGGTCCAGTAAGGTGATTGGTCACTTCTGTTTGAGGTGTTCCGGGAACACTTACAGGAGCTGACCCGTTAAAATACAATCGAGTACCTTGAATGGGTGTACCACCTAGTAATAATCCACCTAGATTATCGTCACCACAATACGGAATAGTAAAGGCTCCTCCCCCAACTTGGGCAAATTGTTGTGCCAATAAATTGGGATACGATCCTTCTTGGCCTCTCTTGAAAAGCGCACCGTCACTGTAACCCGCGGTAAGCGAATTTCCTAATGAAACGTATTTTGAGAAATCGGCACTTCCAGGAGAAACGGGTTCTTCAACAGGAGTGGCATCATCTTTTGTACATGCTGCAAAGGTTAACGAAACCAATAACAACCATTTGAAATTTTTTATCATGATTCTATCTTTTTATTAAGGATAAGTTGAATTAAGGATTAATGGTCCAAGAGGCATACCAAAGTTGTCCAATGGCTCCTGCTCCAATTACTTGCAAGTAATCTTTACCCATTAGGTTATTGGCTCCCAATTTAAATACTGATTTCATCGATGGAATTCCGTAGGTAATTTGTGCATCGACAACTGTGTTTTCTGGAACGTCTCCATCAATGAAAGATGATTGCCATGAATAGGCCGTACTCCAACGTACATTGGTGTTAAATCCGAAATTTTTAAACAATCTTGGATTTCCAATTGAGGCTTTTACACGGTGTTTTGGTGTATTAAAACTACTCTCAAATCCAGGATCTTTTGTTTCGTCAAAAATGAAATCGGCATAGTTATAGTTGGCGCTCAATTCGTAGTTGCCAAATATTTTTTTGCCTAAACCAATTCCAAAACCGTAAGAATCTAAGGTAGCTTTTGAGTTGGTATATACTTGATATACACGACGATCTCCGTTGCTCAAAGCACTTAATGGACCTAATGTAGTTTGATCTCCCAAATTGATTGGCGTATTGACATTACCATAATATGGTGTAATTACGTTTGCCGTGTTTAACATGTCTTTGTACATGTTGTAGTACCCGTTGATATCAATAGAAACATCCTCAACAGAAGAACGATACCCCAACTCAACTGCTTGAACCTGCTCAGGTTTTACCAAACCAGGTGAGGCAACTTGCAATAAATTGGCGGCTGCTTGTAATTCGGCAGGCGTTGATTTTGGTGCAGCAGCAAAAGCAGCTACAGACGTGCTTGTATATGAATTGTTATAGGCATCTTGTCCGCTAAGTGATACTGTTCCAGCACCCGTCAAGGCTTGACCAGCCGCACTAAGTGTTCTGGTTTCAACATAACGATCTAAATTTTCGGGAGCAGAACCAATCAAAGCAAATGGCCCTAAGTCTAACCCAATGTATTGATCTTGTGTAGTTGGATTTCTAAACCCTGTTTGGTATGACAAACGGATGTTGTGGTTTTTATTCGCTCCAGCAGAATACACAAAGGCCAAACGAGGAGAAATGCTTCCGTCAAAGTTTTTAGACTTATCGTAACGAATCGATCCGGTAAATTTTAAACGATCATCCATTAATTTCTTTTGTACTTGTGTATACATTCCAAATTCAGTATACGACAATGGCGCGTCGTAGTCAGTAAAAATAGACCCTTCAGAATCCATTACGTATTTACGGAACGATCCCCCTACTTGTAAATCGGCTACTTTTACTACATCACGTAAGTTGTAATTTACATCACTGTGATAAATTTTAGAATGGTCGGTAAATTTGGCTCCTTTGGTAAAATCGGCGTCTTTAATAATTGTGTTTAAGGCGTTTTTGTATTCGGGTGATCCTACTACAAAACGAGGCAAGGTTGGCGCTGACGGATTATTTGGATCAACATAAGGAGTTAAGTTCAAGATTGGAGACACGTTGGTGTCGGCAAAAGTTCTTGCGTAATTGGAAGCGTCATATCCGTTCAATCCTAATACAGCACTAGACAATTGATAGGCTCTCGCATAATCGGTAAACCAGTTGGTGTCTGGTTTGGCTGCTCTGTTTACGTTCCAAGCAGCGAAACGCATATCATAGGAATCTCCAGCATCTTCATCGGTCATATAGGCTCTGGCAAAGAAGTTTTTGCCTTTGATCTCGATGCGGTTTTGGTTCATGTAGAAGTTTTTCAACGCATAACGGTTGGCCCCTTGATAAATGGTATTACCTGTTCCGAATTTGCTTTGTAAGATAATTTCAAAATCGTTGTCAAATGGCTTGAAGTGCAACGAGAAATCGGCTTTTACATTCTTGATGTTGTTGTCGTTCAAGTCTTTCTCCATATACCCGGTACGGCTCACTTGACCCACATTGGCAATAAAAGTACTCACCTCATCACCATAGGAGTTCAATCCGTCGTAGTTTTGATTGACATCGTGACCAATGTTGTTTGGATCGGCATAAATTCCACCCCCTACAACGTTACGTTTGTCATTGGCGATCCACTCCGACGCTTTCATGAAGGTAAAATTGGCTTTGGCTGCGAAGTATTTATTGAACACATGCGCCGCACGAATTCCTGCATCAAAATAGTCATTTACACCGGCTGCTTCTTGCGAAGTTTGCCCGTATTTGAAGTAGGTGCTCAAGCCTGGGCTAGTGAATGGGCTTTTGCTGTTCATGAATAAAATTCCGTTGAATGCATTGGCTCCATAAAGCGCAGATGATGCCCCTGGCAATAACTCCACGCTAGCAACATCTAATTCTGAAATTCCAATTAAATTCCCTAAAACAAAGTTCAAGGCTGGAGAGGAATTATCCATTCCATCTACCAATTGCATAAAGCGGGTGTTGGAAACCGTGGCAAATCCGCGGGTGTTGATTGATTTGAAAGAGAAACTACTGGTATTAAAATGAACTTCTTTTAAGTTCTCCAAGCCATCATAATAAGAGGCTGCAGTAGTGTTTTTGATTTGAGCCAAGCCCATTCGTTCAATGGTTACTGGCGATTCTAATACTCGTTCTGGTGTTCTAGACGCCGAAACAACGATTTCATTTAACTGTGTTTCTTCGTCTTTCATGCTCACCGAAATGGCTTGAGAGGCTGAAGTGACGGATATTTTTTGCGAAGCATATCCCACACTGCTGATTTCTAAGGTGCAAGGCAACTTTGCGGCATTCAAGGTAAATTTACCATCAACGTCTGTGCTTGCATTGGTTGAAGCGCCTGTGATTTTCACATTGGCTCCAGGAATTGGCTGTTTTTTAGCGTCAGACACTACGCCTGTTATGGCTGTTTGTGCAAATGTAAGACTGCAAAAAAACAACGTCAAAATAACTAAATAGCTCTTCATTGGTTTTAAATTTTGTTGGTTTAGCAAGCCAAAATACAACTATTTTTAGTATTACTAAAAAAAGGGCGCAAAATTTTACTATTCCTATTTATGACAGGTGATTTTTAGTGATTTCCCAATTGATTTTTAACCCATTAAAATAAAAAAAGCGAGTTGTTTCCAACTCGCTTTTTGCGTCTATTGAGGTTACGGTTATTCAACCGTTACGGATTTGGCTAAATTTCTAGGTTGATCTACGTTACAACCGCGCAATACGGCAATGTGGTAGGACAACAATTGCAATGGAATAGTTGTCAATAAGGGTGATAAAGCATCTGAAGTTTCGGGAATTTCAATCACATAATCGGCCAAATCGCGCACTTGTACGTCGCCTTTGGTCACTACCGCAATGATTTTTCCGCTTCTGGATTTAATCTCTTGAATATTACTCACCACTTTGTCATAATGGCCTTGTTTTGGCGCAATGACAATAACCGGCATGTGTTCGTCGATCAAAGCAATTGGTCCGTGTTTCATTTCGGCAGCGGGATAACCCTCAGCGTGAATGTACGAAATCTCTTTGAGTTTCAAAGCGCCTTCTAAGGCTACGGGGAAATTATATCCTCTTCCTAAGTACAAGCAATTGGTTGAATCTTTAAAACGTTCGGCAATTACTTTGGCTACTTCGTTGGTCTCTAATGCCTCGGTTACTTTTTCTGGAATCAATTCTAATTCTTGCAAATAGCGGTGGTAATCGGAATTATTCATGGTTCCTTTGGCTTTAGCCAAACGCAAGGCCAACATGGTCAATACCGTAATTTGTGTGGTAAATGCTTTGGTTGAAGCTACCCCAATTTCTGGTCCGGCATGGGTGTAGGCACCTGCATGTGTTTCTCTAGAAATAGACGAACCCACTACATTACAAACGCCAAACACAAATGCGCCATTTTCTTTGGCCAACTTGATGGCAGCCAAGGAATCAGCTGTTTCTCCCGATTGAGAAATGGCAATAACTACGTCTTTTTTGTTGATAATGGGGTTGCGGTAACGGAATTCAGAAGCGTATTCAACCTCAACGGGGATGCGCGCGAATTCTTCGATCACATATTCGGCCACCAATCCGGCATGCCAAGAGGTTCCGCAGGCCACAATGATAATGCGTTCGGCATTTAGGAATTTCTCTAAATTATCTTCTACACCAGCCATTTGGATAATTCCTTGATTGGCCAATAAACGACCGCGGTAGGTGTCTTTGATAACGCTCGGCTGCTCGTAGATCTCTTTCATCATGAAGTGATCGTAACCGCCTTTTTCTATTTGTTCCAAATTCATTTGCAATTCCTGAACATACGGATCTACCAATGAATCGTCTTTAATTTTTCTGATTTTTAAGGGCTTATGCAAACGCACAATCGCCATTTCTTCGTCTTCTAAATAAATCGCGTTTGCAGTGTATTCGATAAATGGTGAGGCATCCGAAGCAATAAAAAACTCATCAACTCCTACTCCAATTGCCAAGGGGCTTCCCAAACGAGCCACAATAATTTCATCGGGTTTTTTCACGTCAAACACGCAAATGGCATAAGCGCCCACAACTTGATTAAGCGCTACTTGAACGGCTTTTCCTAGTTTAAGGTTGTCTTTCTTTTGTACATCTTCGATTAAATTAATCAACACTTCGGTATCCGTGTCCGATTTAAACACATAGCCACGTTTGATCAATTCTTTTTTTAAAGGCTCGTAGTTTTCAATAATTCCATTGTGAATGATGGCAAGTTCACCCGAATTAGACAAATGCGGATGCGAATTCACATCGTTGGGAACACCGTGGGTAGCCCAGCGCGTATGACCCATTCCAATGGTGCCGTTTATGGTGATTTCTGTGGCCGATTTGGCTTCTAAATCTGACACTTTTCCTTTGGTTTTAGACAATTTCATGTCTTGGCCGTCGTATAGCATGATTCCCGCGCTGTCATAGCCGCGGTATTCCAATCGTTTTAATCCTTTAATGATAATGGGATAAGCTTCTCTTTTCCCGATGTATCCAACAATTCCACACATATCTATATATTATTTGGGTTCTGTATAATAGATGGTTAATTTCAACTTTTTGTCTTCATTCGGATCTCCAACAGGTAGGTTCGATCCATATAAAACAGTTCCAAGCATATTGGCAACACTCATCGTAGGCGCTTCAGAAACGGTTTGAGTACCAGTAATGAAGGAGTTTTTTAGGCGCTTGTTGGTGACAACTCCAATGTTTTCGGTAACTACTACACCCAATTTTACATTGGTTGAATCGCTGTATTTGATCAAGTTGCGCAAGTGATTGGTAATTCTGATTTTATATTTAGTACCACGTCCATCGGCGTCTTTGACAAGGATTCCGCCATGCACATTTTTGGCCAATTTAGGTTGTAATGAATTGGAATATTGATCAGAATAATAATCCAAAACTGGACGTTTGTTTTTTAGATCATACAAATAAATTCGATTGGGCTCATAGGCTGCAGGGGTTCCCGAATTCATAGTGGCATTATCAATGTTAAAGGTGATGGCGGCGTCATTAACCACTAATTCATGGCGGCGGTATTTTTCCCGTAATTCATCCAATTCATCAGGCACATTGTTTGGACTGTTTAATTTTACGCCATTGTTGTAGCGAATTAAGTCTGTCGGATTAAACAGATTAATAATGGCCATCGACCCTTCGGCACCTCCTTTTACGTATAATTTAGAGTCGCCAGTTGTAGCATTTCCAGGCAAAGCAGCCGTATAATTGGCCGAATTGGTTTGCTCTAATAAACTCACCGAATTTCCTGCTAAGTTTAATACAATCGATTTTTGAACTTTATCGGGTAAGGGCGTGGCTGGATCGTCATCGGGAGCGCTTTCGTATTGCTTATAGCTAATTGTGATTGATCCGCCTTTGAAGTTGAGTAAAGCCAAATTCCCAGGAGAAGTTCCTGCATTGTCTACTTTAAAATAAAGACCTCTGAAGTACTCTTTGAAAATATTGTTGTTGAGCAATTTCCCTGCAGGCGCTTCAAAAATCTTGTTTTTAAAGAAGGTTTTGTTGAGTTTTAGGTGCATTGCTGGCACTTTACGCACAATGGATTTTACGCCGTCGGCAGAGGTGGTCAATTCGTTGTATTCGGAATTGCTAAAAATAAAGGCTGTGTTTTGATTGTCTGCAGGATCATCGTTTAACAACGTTCCTTTTACGGCATCAAAATCGGCATTTTGGTTGGTGTAATATCCCTGAACCGATTGAGTTGTACTGGTTGGGTCTAAATCCCGAATGTAATAGCCTGATTCGTATACTTTTAAATCAAAATTGGAATCGGCTGGACCATAAATAGAATCCAATTCGTAGGTGCCTACGCCAGTATCGCTGGTTTCGGTTTTGGTGCTAAAATATGGGATAGTTAGGTAAACACTATCAATTTCAGGACTTAAGGCTACATCAAAAGTTGGATTTATTACTGCCAACTGCAGCTGTGTTGCAAAATGCGCTTTAGTCAGTCCAAAAACAGGATTATTGTAGATTCCTAAGGCGTTTACGGGTAAATTTTTGGAGTCCATGGCGCCCAAGCCTTGGTTGTAGGCCAATGCGTCATAAGTGGCTGGAGTTCCAAATTCAAAACTCGTGTCTCCTACAATGTCTGACCCTACTTCGTTGAACGTATTGTCACAGGAAATTGTAGAAAAACCAAAAAATAGAACAAGTAAATAGAGGGCTAATATGCGTGTATTCATGTGTGTTTAAAAAGGGTTTATAGAACCGAATCTTTGTAAAAATTAGTGTATGCTTGCGCAAATTCGTCTTTCGCGGCGAAAGGTAAAAAAGGTTTCCCCGAGGATTCTATAAATTTTGTTAAACTTGAAGACAGGTTATTTGAGGCAATAATAACCGCATCTGAATGATTAATCGAAGCTTTTATAATGTTTTCATACGAAGGCTCGGCCAATTCAGAAATGGCTGAACTAGGCACGCCGTCAAATTGAATTTTGTTACTCAATTCAGCGTTTAAAGTGCCTTCAAACGATTGACTGTAAACCGACGTCACAATTTTAGTATCGGCAAATAGGGCTTCGTCTTTGTAAAAATGCTTCATGTATATGGGCAACAAGGCCGCCATCCAACCGTGCACGTGAATAATATCGGGAACCCAGTTTAATTTTTTTACGGTTTCTACTACCCCTTTGGCAAAGAAAATGGCGCGTTCGTCGTTGTCTGGAAACAACACGCCTTCTTCGTCGGTAAAGGTAGCTTTGCGTTTAAAGTACTCGTCGTTATCAATAAAATATACTTGGATGCGCTCTTTGGGAATGGAGGCTACTTTTATGATTAACGGCATGTCTAAGTCATTGACAACTAAATTCATACCTGACAAACGAATTACCTCATGTAATTGGTGTCTTCGTTCGTTAATGTTTCCGTAGCGGGGCATGAAAATTCGAATTTGTCCACCTTGATCATTGACCATTTTGGGAACATCATAAGACATCATAGATACCTCGTTTTCAGCTAGATAAGGCACCACTTCAGATGATACGTATAATATCCTCTTTTCCTCCATAAGATTGTTACTTTAGTTGTTGTCAATAAAAATCACGCAAAATTACAAAAATTTATGCAGTTATGAACTAATATCTTAAGTTTGCCACTTATTTTAAGGAGGTATAGATGTTGATTTTTGACAAACAAGCAGATTTGGTTGCACACCTTAAAGCACAAGCAAACCCGGAAAATTCGGTAGGTTTCGTTCCCACCATGGGCGCCCTTCACCAAGGTCATTTATCTCTTTTGGAAGTTTCGTTGCAAAATAATACAATCACTGTAATTAGCATTTTTGTAAACCCCACGCAGTTTAACAACCCCGAAGACCTCTTAAAATACCCTCGCACATTTGAAAACGACGTACAACTCATCGAAACGGTTTCGCCCGAAATATTAATTTATGCGCCAACTGTCGAGGATATTTACAACGGCAACACCATATCCGAATCCTATGATTTTGATGGATTAGAGCTAGTAATGGAAGGTGAATTTAGACCCGGACATTTTGATGGCGTAGGTACGGTAGTGAAACGTTTGTTTGAGATCGTTCGGCCGCAAAACGCCTATTTTGGCGAAAAGGACTTTCAGCAACTGCAAATAGTCAAAAAATTAGTCGAAAAACTTCAGCTGCCAGTAACGATAATTCCCTGTCCGATATACCGAGAAGCTAATGGTCTTGCCATGAGCTCCCGCAACGAAAGATTATCTGCAGAAGAACGAAAAGAGGCAGCAATGATTTACAAGACCTTACTTTTGGCCAAAACACAATTTGAGCAAACCGAGCCACAACAAGTAATTGAATGGGTAAAAAATCAATTTAAAGCCCACCCGTTTTTTAAATTGGAATATTTTACAATTGCTGACGAAGCCCAATTATTGCCCTGTAACACCAAAGAAGCAGGCAAAAAGTATCGCGCATTTATTGCTGTTTTTGCCAACAAAATTCGATTGATCGATACGATATCATTAAATTAATTTTACCTTTGCGCTCATGCAAATTCAAGTAGTAAAATCAAAAATTCACCGGGTAGCTGTAACCGGCGCCGATTTAAATTACATCGGCAGCATTACCATTGACGAAGTGCTCATGGAAGCAGCCAATTTAATTGAAGGCGAAAAAGTCTCCATTGTAAACATCAACAATGGTGAACGTTTAGAAACGTATGTAATTAAAGGCAACCGCAACAGCGGCGAAATTACCCTAAACGGTCCTGCAGCACGCAAAGTACAAAAAGGCGACATCATTATTATTATTGCCTACGGCATACTCGATTTTGAAGAAGCCAAAACCTTCAAACCTTCGTTAGTTTTCCCGAACGAACACGACAATTCACTAACCTAGTCAGTTGAAAAAGCAGTTCAGTAAATGGCTATCCATACTGTTCCCAATTGCTTTGGGCGTGTACTTAACTCTTTACACCTACAACCAATTTTCAAGCCAACAAATCCAAGAAATTAAAGGATACTTTGAGCATGCCAATTACAGCTATATTGTGTTGGCCTTGGTCATTGCAGTATTTGGAAACATGTCCCGGGCCTACCGTTGGAAATACTCCTTAGATCATTTGGGGTATCCCACCAACTTTGCCACCAACTACATGGCCATCAATATTTGTTATTTACTCAATTTGACTGTGCCCAAATCGGGGGAAATTTCGCGTGCTGTGATCCTAAAAAAATACAACAACATCCCTTTTGACAAAGGATTCGGTACCATTGTAGCCGAACGAATTGTTGACCTATTGGTGTTGCTATTGTTTATCCTCACTGCTTTTTTTGTGCAATTTTCGGTAGTAAAGTCATTTATTTTAGATAAAATTCCTGCAGAGAAAGCCCTTCTAATGTTGGCTATTACAGCGATCATTGGAATTGGAATTATGACACTATTTTATTACTCAAAAAATAAATTTATTTTGAAAATAAAAGAAAAATTAGCCGGCTTACGCGAAGGGATTGGCACGCTACTATACATGAAAAACAAGGGCTGGTATTTGGCACATACTTTTTTTATTTGGGGTTCCTATGTTCTCATGTTCTATTGTACCTTATTTGCCCTGCCACAAACCAGTAGCATCCCATTTGGCGCCGTGGTTACCGCTTTTGTGGTAGGCAGTATCGCCATTGCATTCACCAACAGCGGATTTGGATCTTACCCGTTTATGATTGCAAAAATATTGGCCGTCTATGGCATCGCCGAAACGGCTGGAAACGCCTTTGGCTGGATCGTTTGGAGCTCCCAAATGTTTTTAGTTTTACTGCTTGGCCTACTGTCATTTTTATTTTTACCCCTCGCCAATCGCAGCCGATAATTTTATATCTTGCTTCGCGTTTATCACCCTTTTAAATTTGTATTAAGTCTATGAAAAACATAGTCATTGCTTGTATCTGCCTTTGTTTTAGTTCGGCGTTTGCACAAAAAATTACCGACACCCTAGTGTCCAAAAAGCTCAATCAAGAACGAGAAATTACCATTGGATTGCCGGCCTCGTATGCCCAAAACCCCACTAAAAAATATCCACTTGTGCTAGTACTTGACGGCGATTATTTGTTTGATGCCTTTCAAGGTGTACTCAATTATGGCGCCTATTGGGATGATTTTCCAGAAACCATTTTGGTGGGCATCAGCCAAAACAAAAACGACGAACGCAGCTACGATTGCAGTGCCGATGAACTTACTGGCTTACCCGATACCGAAGGCAAAAAATTCTTTGATTTTATTGGCCTTGAATTAATGCCCACTCTAGAAAAAGAATTTCGAATTGCCCCTCTAAAAATTATCGCGGGGCATGATGTAACCGCGGGATTCATCAACTTTTATTTGTACAAAAACCAACCGTTGTTTGATGGCTATATTTCGTTGAGCCCTCAATTGGCCACCGGAATGACCGAGCAATTGCCACAACGATTAACCGAAATTCAAAAGCAATTATTTTATTACCAAGCCACGGCCGATGGCGATTTAAAAGCCATTCAAAAAAGCACAAAATTGTTGGACGAAAATATTGTAGCCCTACATAGCAGCACGCTCAATTATAAGTACGACGAATTTAAAGGGCTTTCGCATTATTCGTTGGTGCCGCAAGCCATTCCAAGCGCCTTGTACCAATTTTTCGCGCTATACCAGCCCATTTCTATGAACGAATTTAATGACAAGATAGTTGTTTTGCCTTCGGGTTATGTGGATTATTTAACCCAAAAATATGAGTCGCTCGAAAAGACGTTGCACATCAAAATTCCTATTCGGGTAAATGATTTTAAAGCCATTGAAGCCGCAATTCTAAAAAATAACCAATTTGAAGAGTTTGGCAAACTAGCCGAAATTGCTGATAAATATTACCCCAAATCCATGCTCAGTGATTACCACTTGGGCATGATGTATGAAAATATGGGTGACTACAAAAAGGCCGCCAAAGCCTATCAAAAAGCCTATCAAAAACAAGAAATTGGTAGCCTCACCAAAGACATGATGCTCGACAAGTCGGACGAATTAATGAAGAAATAACCCATGTCAAAAATTAAAACCACCTTCTTTTGCCAAAATTGCGGATCGCAATACGCCAAGTGGCAAGGCCAATGCAATTCGTGCAAGGAGTGGAATACCATAGCCGAGGAAATCATTCAAAAAGAAGAAAAAGCAACTTGGAATACCCAAGCCACGACCGTAAAAAAAGCAAGCAAGCCTCTTAAAATTCACGAAATTGACAGTACACAAGAGGTGCGTTTAGACACCCGTGATGGCGAGTTAAACCGCGTTTTGGGTGGCGGCATTGTACCGGGTTCGTTAATTTTATTGGGCGGAGAACCTGGCATCGGGAAAAGTACCTTGTTGTTGCAATTGTCGCTCAATTTGCCTTATAAAACACTGTATGTGTCGGGCGAAGAAAGCATGAAGCAAATTAAAATGCGTGCCGAACGCATCAGCAGCAAACAAAATTCATGTTACATTCTCACCGAAACTAAAACGCAACACATCTTTAAACAAATACTCGAAATTGATCCCGAAATTGTAATCATCGATTCGATTCAAACCTTGCACACCGATTATATTGAAGCGTCTCCTGGCAGCATTTCACAAATTCGAGAAACCACGGCAGAACTTATCAAATTTGCCAAAGAATCCAATGTACCGGTAATTTTAATTGGACACATCACCAAAGACGGCACCATCGCCGGACCCAAAATTTTGGAACACATGGTCGATACGGTGCTGCAATTTGAAGGCGACCGCAACCATGTATACCGCCTGCTGCGCTCCCTCAAAAATCGGTTTGGCTCTACCGCCGAACTGGGCATCTACGAAATGCTGGGCAGCGGTTTGCGCGAAGTAAGCAATCCGTCCGAAATTTTGATCTCACACCAAGATGTATCGCTTTCGGGCACAGCCATTTCGGCAACGCTAGAAGGAATGCGCCCCTTGATGATTGAAATTCAAGCGTTGGTGAGCACGGCAGTATACGGAACACCCCAACGCAGCACAACGGGCTACAACGCCAAACGATTGAATATGATTTTGGCCGTATTAGAAAAAAGAGCCGGGTTTCGATTGGGTACCAAAGATGTTTTTCTAAACATAACTGGCGGCATCACCATTGACGATCCAGCAATTGATTTGGCTGTGGTTGCGGCAATTTTATCGTCCAACGAAGACATTGCCATAGCAGAAGGTGTTTGCTTTGCCGGCGAAATTGGGCTCTCGGGCGAAATTCGTCCGGTGAATCGGGTAGAACAACGCATCCTCGAAGCCGAGAAATTAGGCTTTACCACTATTTTTGTGTCGAAATACAACAAAATATCACTTAAAAATACCGGCATTCGCATCCAACTTGTATCGAAAATTGAAGAAGTAGCCAGCGCTCTTTTTGGCTAATCCCATCTCATGAAAATAAATCCCGCAAGACTTCGAAAATTTGCTCTAGCAACAACCGGCCTGATCGTATTGGTTTTGGTCGTGGTGTTTGTATTTCGAGATACACTTTTACAAAAAGCGGTCGTGCATGTTCAACATAAGTTTAAGGACTCGTATCAATGTGAATTAAAACTCAAAAACGTTCGATTTTCCGGATTAACCAGCGTAGAAATAAACCAACTCACTTTGGTACCCGAAGCGGCCGACACCTTGCTTTCGATAGATCAACTGAATGCCAAAATCAGTTTGTGGAAATTGCTAATAGCCCAAATTCAATTGGACGAATTGCAGGCAAACGATGGATTTCTTCAGTTGGTGAAAAATAAAAACGGACGCAATTTTGATGCCTTTCTTTCCAAAAAAGACAGCACTGCATCTGATGAAAAAACCAATTACGCCAAAGTAGTCAACCGCTTGCTCAGCCGGGTTTTACATTTGATTCCCACCGATATGGCCTTGCAAAATTTGCAGTTGCGCTTGGATGATATGGGCAAAAAAACACAGTTAGACTTACATACGCTTTCCTTAAAAGACGAACAATTTGCTGCCGCAATCCAGGTGCAGACCACCACTTTTAATCAACGTTGGCGCATTTCCGGCATAGCCAATCCTAGAGATCGCCAAACCGATTTACGATTTTTTAATCAAGATACCGGAAAAATAAAAGTGCCTTATTTGGACGAACGCTATAATTTGGAAGCCAGTTTTGATTCAATACGTATGCGGGTAGATAACATTGATATGTCTTTGGGTGAATTGCACATTGACGGATTGAGTTCCATCTCGAACCTCACACTCAATCATCCGAAAATTGCATCCAAAGAAGTCATTATTCAACAAGCCGAATTTGATTTTAAATTGCTGTTTGGCAAACGATTTGTGGCAGTAGACAGTAGTTCGACCGTTTGGCTCAACAAAATAAAAGTAAATCCCTACTTGAGTTATACCAACGACGACGAAAAAATCTATGTTGTAAAACTAGCCATCCCTAAAATGAAGGCACAAGATTTTATTACCTCGTTGCCCAAAGGCTTGTTTACGCATTTTGAAGGCATGGAAGCCCTAGGAAATTTTGATTACGCCTTGCATTTTGAATACAATACGAAAAAGCCGCGTGGGCTCATTTTTGACAGTCAATTGCACAAAGATCAACTTAAGATATTAAAGTATGGACAAGCTAATTTGGGTAAACTCAATGGCGAATTTGAGTACCGGGCACTCATCAAAAACCAACGGCAACGACCTATTTATGTGGGAGCTGCCAATCCAAATTACGTGCCACTTACTGA
>JBDKFO010000023.1:0-33800 GCA_039798665.1 Bacteroidota bacterium | reverse complement strand
CTTCTTCAACAGCTGGAGCTTCTTCAGCCACTACTTCTTCAGCAGCAGGAGTTTCTTCAACAGCTACTTCAGCTACCACTTCTTCAGCGCTTTCTTCGGCAACTACTTCTTCTTGTTCTGCTTCTTGTGCAGCAACTTCAGCTTCAGCAGCAGCAGCCATACGTTTGGCATTTACTTCTTTTTCAGCTTTCAAGGCTTTGGCTTTTGCATCAGCTTGTGCTTTTGACAAACCGTCTTTTTTCGCATCTACTTTACCCGCTTTTGCTTCCAACCAAGCGGCTAGTTTAGCATCGGCTTGTTCTTGCGTTAAAGCACCTTTACGAATACCACCATCTAAGTGGTGTTTCAATAACGCTCCTTTGTAAGAAAGAATCGCTCTTGCGGTATCGGTTGGTTGAGCACCATTGTGCAACCATTGTACTGCGCTATCCAAATTTAATTCGATAGTTGCAGGGTTGGTGTTTGGATTGTACGTACCAATTTTTTCAAGGTATTTACCATCTCTTTTTGAGCGAGCATCTGCCGCTACTACCCAGTAAAAAGGTTTCCCTTTTTTACCATGTCTCTGTAATCTAATTTTTACTGACATAATCTTATGATTAAATTTTGAGGTACACGACCTCGGTTAATTAAGGGCGCAAATATACAATTAATATTCAAAAATGCTAATCCCTTGTGGAATAATATTTAAGGGTTTTTATTTCAGTGTTCGTGGTCGATTTTTTTTAAATATGTGTAGCCAATTTGGTTTAAAAAGTTATTTTTGTTTTTTAAAATTTTAGAAATGAAAAAATTAGTTGCCCTTGTTTTGGTTGCCTTGGCCTTAAATTCTTGTGTTGAAGACGTACAGTTTAATGACAAATCTGTATTTCAATGCGTAAAAGACAATGAAGCCTGGAAAGGAGGCGATGCTGTTGCTACTTTACATTCCAACGGAAAATTCACCTTAGAAGGATTCCGACTCGACGAAAGCATGTCATTGACCGTTCCAAAACCCACTACCTTAATTGATCCTCAGTTTCCTAACACCTATGTAACCCACACGTTTGGTACAACTTCTACGCGTACCGCTTCCTATTCGTTTATTACGAATACAATCGAAACGGATTACACTACCGGAATTGGCGTTGGAAACGGAGAAATTGAAATCACGGAATACGATGGGGAATATGTGTCAGGGAATTTCCATTTTAACGCGGTAAATACCAATCCAACTTCAGAAGAACCAGTTAATGTAAATGTGCAAGGCGGGTATTTTTACAAATTGAAAATCGTAGACGGCATCTAAAATTAGCCGTAAAACCAATACAAAAGAAACCGTCTACAACAGACGGTTTTTTTATTATTGCTAATTTAACTTGATTAATAGTGCTTTAGAATAATATACACCTATATTTGTTCCAATTATTATAAATAAGTATATATGAACATTTTTGTTGGAAGTCTTCCATTCAGTATTGAGGAAGCAGATTTAAGAGAGTCTTTTGAGGCTTACGGTGCAGTTGATTCTGTAAAAATTATTTCGGATAAATTTACCGGAAGAAGCAAAGGATTTGGTTTTGTTGAAATGCCAAATGACGACGAAGCGCAAAAAGCGATCGACGAATTAAATGGAGCTACCGTTCAAGGTCGTGCCATTGTGGTAAACAAATCAGAGCCAAAACCAGAAGGCGAAAGACGTTCTTTTAACAGCAACAGAGGTGACTCTAGAGGCGGTTACGGAGGAAACAATCGTGGTGGAAGCCGTGGTGGGTATTAATTAGAAGGATAAAATCTAGGTTTAGATTTTCTTTATAATTTTTTAATTGAACCATTCTTAAAGCTGAAAATTCAGTTTTGGGAATGGTTTTTTGTTGATAACTTCCCGCGAATTGCAGCTCAAAAAAAATTAAATTTGAAACTCCTATAAAAGAAGCAAACGCTTCATTGGACTTCAAATTCAGCTATGTATTTAATTTTTGACACCGAAACCACCGGCTTGCCCAAACGTTGGGATGCCCCCTTGTCTGACACCAACAATTGGCCGCGCTGTGTGCAAATTGCTTGGCAATTACACGACGCCATGGGAGGTATTTTGGAGCACCGTGATTTTTTGGTGCAGCCCGACGGTTATAATATTCCTTACGAAGCTGAAAACATCCACGGGATTTCAACCGAATTGGCTCAAGCACAGGGTGTTCCGTTGGCGGAAGTTTTGGCCGAATTTCAAGCCGTTCTCCAAAAAACACAGTTTGTTGTCGGACAAAATGTAGGCTTTGATTTGAATATCATGGGCTGCGAGTTTTTCCGTTTGCAGATGGAAAACACCCTAGCCGGGAAGCCCGTATTGGATACCTGTACCGAAATAACCGCCTCTTTGTTACAATTGCCTGGTGGTCGAGGAGGAAAGTTTAAATTACCCACGCTCACCGAACTGCATTCCTTTTTATTTCAAGCGCCTTTTGCTGAGGCCCACAATGCCACCGCCGATGTCGAGGCCACGAGCCGCTGTTTCTTAGAATTGATTCGTTTAGAGTTATTTACTCCGCAAGAATTGCGCGTAGAAGGTAGCTATTTTCAGGAATTTCAACACAAAAATCCACGTCCAATTGCCTTATTGGGCTTGCAACATACCAACCTAAAAGAGGCCTCTGCGCGTTTACGCCAACAGCAAGGTGATGCGCAAGGACCCTCGCTGTCTAAGCAAGAGGTGTCCAACAATATTGAGGTTTTAGAAGCCGCTACATTTGCGCATTTACATAACCACACCCAATTTTCGGTTTTGCAATCTACCATCAGTGTAGCCAGTTTGGTTGCCGAGACGGCGGCCCAACGCATGCCTGCGGTGGCCTTGACCGATCATGCCAATTTAATGGGTGCCTTTCATTTTGTGCGCGACATCTTAAACCACAACAAATCGGTGGACAGCAAGAACGCGGCAGCCATCGAAAAAGGGGAGGAGCCCAATCACGTGCCCATCAAACCCATTGTGGGCTGCGAATTTTTTGTTTGCGAAGACCATTTGGATAAGTCCAGAAAAGACAATGGTTACCAAGTGGTGTTCTTGGCCAAAAACAAAAACGGTTACCACAATTTGGCCAAATTATCCTCGATAGCCTACACCGATGGTTTTTATTATGTGCCCCGCATCGACAAGAAATGCATCGCACAATACAAAGATGACCTCATGGTGTTGTCGGGAAATTTATATGGAGAGGTACCTAATAAACTTTTGAATTTGGGAGAAAACCAAGCCGAAGAAGCGCTATTGTGGTGGAAACAACAATTTGGTGACGATTTTTATTTGGAGCTGATGCGCCACAATCAAGAAGATGAAAATCGCGTGAATCAAGGACTATTGGCCTTGTCCAAAAAGCACGACATTCCGGTTTTGGCCACCAACAATACCTTTTACATCAAAAAAGCCGATGCCAATGCCCACGATATTTTACTCTGCGTACGCGACGGCGAAAAACAAAGTACACCTGTAGGTCGAGGACGTGGATACCGATTTGGCTTAACGAATCAAGAATATTATTTTAAATCGGGTGCCGAAATGAAACAGCTGTTTCAAGACATCCCCGAGGCGATTACCAATATACAAGCCCTTATAGATAAGGTCGAAATTTACAATTTGGCGCGGGAGGTGCTTTTGCCCAAGTTTGAAATTCCGGCCGAATTTGTCGTGCCCGAAGATGCTACTGATGGCGGCAAACGCGGAGAAAACAGCTACTTAAAAGAGCTCACGTTTAAAGGCGCCAATCGCCGCTATGCCGAAATTACGCCCGCGATCCAAGAACGCCTTGATTTTGAATTGCTCACCATTGAGAACTCAGGCTATCCGGGTTACTTTTTGATTGTGCAAGATTTCATTGCAGCCGCCCGCGAAATGGGTGTGTCGGTAGGACCGGGAAGGGGCTCAGCAGCCGGATCGGTGGTGGCCTATTGTTTGGGCATTACGAATATTGATCCGCTCAAGTACAATTTGCTTTTTGAGCGTTTCTTGAATCCCGATCGTGTGTCACTGCCCGATATTGATATTGATTTTGACGACGAAGGCCGCAGCAGCGTGATGGATTATGTGATCAATAAATACGGCTCCAAACAGGTGGCGCAAATTATTACCTACGGCACCATGGCGGCCAAATCGGCCATACGCGATACCGCGCGGGTGTTGGATTTGCCTTTGTTTGAAGCCGATAAAATTGCCAAACTGATTCCCAACAACATCAATTTAGCTAAAATTTTCTCGCTCGACGATGCCAAACTCAAAGCGGCTTTGCGTCCGGAAGATTTCGAAAAAGTAAAAGAATTAAAAGCCCTGGCAACCGCCCAAGATTTGGGATCCGAGACCTTGCAACAAGCCCAATTGCTCGAGGGCAATTTACGCAACACCGGAATCCACGCCTGTGGGGTGATCATTACACCCGACGACATCACCAAGTTTGTGCCAGTAGCTACCGCCAAAGATTCGGATTTGTATGTGACGCAATTTGACAACTCGGTGGTAGAAAGTGCCGGCTTGCTCAAAATGGACTTCTTGGGTCTGAAGACCCTTACCTTAATCAAGGATACCGTAAAATTGGTGAAGTACCGTTCGGGCATCGATCTGGATCCCGATGCATTTCCGATTGACGACCTCAAAACCTACGAATTGTTTCAGCGTGGAGAAACGGTGGGGATTTTTCAGTACGAGAGTCCGGGGATGCAAAAGTACATGAAGGAACTCAAGCCAACGGTGTTTGATGATTTGATTGCCATGAACGCCTTGTATCGCCCGGGACCGATTGCGTATATTCCGAGTTTCATCAAACGTAAAAATGGCGAAGAACCCATAGAATATGATTTGGACGCCTGCGAAGAATTACTCAAAGACACCTATGGCATTACCGTTTACCAAGAGCAGGTGATGTTGCTTTCGCAAAAATTGGCCGATTTCTCCAAGGGTGATGCCGACGTTTTGCGTAAGGCCATGGGAAAAAAACAACGCGACGTACTCGACAAGATGAAACCAAAATTCATCAGTCAAGCCGCAGCCAAAGGACATCCGGAAGACAAATTGGAAAAAATTTGGAAAGACTGGGAGGCTTTTGCCGAGTATGCCTTTAATAAATCGCACTCCACCTGTTATGCCTGGATTGCCTACCAAACGGCCTACCTAAAAGCCAATTATCCAGCCGAATACATGGCGGCAGTGCTGTCCAATAACATGAACGACATCAAGCAGGTTTCCTTTTTTATGGAAGAATGCAAACGCATGGGCTTGGCCGTATTGGGCCCCGATGTAAACGAGTCGTTTTATAAGTTTACCGTAAACCAAAGTTACGCCGTTCGATTTGGCATGGGCGCGATAAAAGGAGTAGGATCGGGTGCTGTACAAACCATCGTCGAGCACCGAAAAGACGGAAAATACCGCTCCATTTTTGATTTGGCCAAACGGATAGATTTGCGCGCTGCCAATAAAAAAGCCTTCGAAAACTTGGCCTTGGCCGGTGGTTTTGACTCTTTTGTGGGCACCACCCGAGCGCAGTATTTTCATGACGAAGGCGACGGAATCTCCTTTTTAGAGAAAGCCATTCGCTACGGCAATAAGTTTCAGGAAAACGAAAATTCGTCGCAGGTGAGTTTGTTTGGCGAGGCCAGCGATGTACAAATTCCCGAGCCCGTTGTGCCGCCATGTGAAGATTGGAACACCATGGAAAAATTGGCCAAAGAAAAAGAAGTAGTGGGCATTTATATCTCTGGGCATCCACTCGATGATTACAAATACGAGATCAAGTATTTTTGCAATGCCAAGCTCGAAGCGCTTAAAAATTTGGAGGCCCATGTCAACAAAAACTTATCGTTTGGCGGCATTATTACCCAAGTGCAACACCGGGTTACTAAAAACGGAAAAGGCTGGGCCACCTTTGTCTTAGAAGGCTATGACGAGAGTTTTGAGTTCCGGATTTTTAACGAAGAGTACCTGAAATTCAAACACTTTTTAATTCAAAATAATTTTACCTACCTCAAGTTGCTGGTCAAAGAAGGCTGGCCCGATAAGGAAACCGGCAAAAAAACCGAGCCGCGTATTCAGTTTACCTCTTTGCAGTATTTACAAGATGTGTTGCCCAGTTTTGCTAAGAAATTAGTACTGCACCTTAACATTGCCGACCTGTCTACTCAAATGGTAACTGAGTTATCCCATTTGTTTCAATCGCACAAAGGCGAACAAACCGTGAGTTTTGAAGTGATGGAACTTGAACACCTGAAACGCCTCATAGAACCCGAAGTAGTAGCGATTGCTTTGCCCGAAGAAGGAGCAGAGGAGTTGGTTGATGCCGATCTTACCCCCGAGGACGAGGAAGAAGTGTTGGTACCTACCGAAGTTGAAGAAACCAAAATCATCACGCGTTTGTCTATGCCCAGCCGCAAGCTCAAAGTGGCCATTAATGCCGATTTGCTGAGCGAAATTGAGCGCTTGGGGTTGAAGTTTAAGTTGAATTAGTTATAGAATTAGCCAAAAATAACCTTAGCCAATTCCCGCATAGTGAAAACTAATTTGGATGTAGGGATGGTTGAAAATTTTTCGGTAGCTTTGCTCGGTAATTATAAAAAAATACAACATGGCATTAGCAATAACCGATGCGACTTTTGACGAACTCGTATTGAAATCAGAGCAACCAGTTTTGGTTGATTTTTGGGCAGCTTGGTGCGGTCCGTGCAGAATGGTGGGTCCCATCATCGATGAAATTAGTGAAGAATATGCGGGTAAAGCCGTAATTGGAAAAGTAGACGTAGATGCCAACCAAGAATTTGCGGCCAAATATGGCGTGCGCAACATTCCAACGGTATTGGTGTTTCACAAAGGCGAAGTAGTTGGTCGTCAGGTGGGTGTTGCTCCTAAGCAAACCTACGCCGACAGTTTGGATGCTTTATTGTAAGCAGCTATTTCCCAAAATAAACAAAAGGTTTAACGCAAGTTAGGCCTTTTTTTTGTGCGATTACTTCCTATATTTGAGCCATGAATCTCTCGCAACAGCTGCCGCAAATTGCCCGATTTGACCATTTGGAATTGCTTGCCAACCAAGTGGTAGAAGGCTTTATTTCGGGCATGCACAAAAGTCCGTTTCACGGGTTTTCGGCCGAATTTGCCGAACACAAAGTCTATAATCCGGGCGAGAGTACCAAGCATTTAGATTGGAAATTGTTTGCCAAAACTGATCGCTTGTACACCAAGCGTTTTGACGAAGAAACCAACATGCGCTGTCATTTAATCATCGACAACTCGTCGTCGATGCATTACCCCAAATTAACCAGCAACGAACCGTTTTACCACAGTAAAATTGGCTTTTCCGTTTTGGCCTCAGCGGTCTTGATGAATTTGCTCAAAAAACAACGCGATGCCGTGGGTTTGAGTTTGTTTTCGGATCATTATGAATATTACGCCCCCGAGAAAGGCAGTGACCGACACCACCGCATGATTTTGCAACAATTGGAAAATGTATTGGTATCACCCAAAGCAGCCAAGAGCACCCAAACGATCGCCTATTTGCATCAAATTGCCGAAAAAATCCACCGCCGTTCGATGATTGTGTTGTTTACCGACATGTTTCAATTGGAAGACGAGAAGGCGTTATTTTCGGCCTTGCAGCACCTCAAACACCAAAAGCACAAAGTGGTTTTATTTCACGTCATTGACGAAAAAACCGAATTGCACTTTGATTTTGACAACGCACCGCGCAAATTCATTGACGTAGAAACCGGTGAATTTGTGAATATTTATGCCGACAATGTCAAAGAAATCTACGAACAAAAGCTGCAGGCTTACTTCAAAAGACTATCGGAAACCTGTGTGCAAAACAAGATTAAGTACGTTCCGGTGAATGTGGGCGCCGATTTCGAAAAAATTCTTACCACTTACTTGGTTGAAAAACAAAGTTTTGGCTGATATTTTTTTGGGCACAGCAATAAAATAAAAATAAATACTTGCAGAAGTAAAATTCTATCTTATATTTGCAACCGCTAATAAAGTTTCTAGTAAACGATAGCAGCAAGGTTTGGTAGTTCAGTTGGTTAGAATACATGCCTGTCACGCATGGGGTCGCGGGTTCGAGTCCCGTCCAGACCGCAACTTTTGGGAAAGCACTTTGGAAACAAAGTGCTTTTTTGCCCAAAAAAGGAAATATCCAAGACGATGTTTTTAGTAAGCATCTGAAACGAAAGTTGTGTTGTTTTCGTCTCGTTTTTTAAAATGAGACACGGTTTAGTAGTTAGACCAATGAAAAGCTTTTCGCTCCGGCGATTAGCTTTTTTGCATTTTAGGCAACTTGAATACCCTTCATCAAGACCAGTACACCTAAAAATCAGAAAAAAGAGATTTTTTTAAGAAATGATTATATCTTTATGCCCATTCCATTTAATCGGGTAAAAATAATTTCCACCAGTTGTTTGAATTAGATGAACAGCTCAATAGAATTTTATAATGAAGAAAACAGTACTTTTTTTATTGCTTGCGACCATTCAGACTGTGCAAGGACAATTGGTTGTAGACAATACTTCTCAAACACCAACGCAAATCGTTCAAAATTTACTTTTAGGAAATGACATTACAGCAACCAACATAAAATTTAATGGCTCAGCTGTATTAGCAAATACAATCATGGACCAAGTTGGCGCATTTTCAAACGGTGAAAATACCATCATTGGCCTTAATAGCGGGATATTATTAGCAACTGGAAATGCATCAATAGCCGTGGGGCCCAATAACCAAGCTGGGGCAAGTTTATTGCCTGCAGCGCAATCAATGGGAGATCCTGATTTGGCCTTGCTAACAACTGGTGTGGTGAAAAACACCTCGATTATTGAATTTGATTTTGTGCCAATAGGCCAAAATTTACGTTTAAATTTTGTTTTTGCCTCTGAAGAATATTTAGAATTTGTGAATACCAATCACAGTGATGTTTTCGGTTTTTTTATTAGCGGTCCCGGAATCTCAGGACCTTACAGCGGAAATGCACAAAACATTGCGGTATTACCCAATTCAACCGTTCCAATTACAATTGACACCGTGAACAATCTTGTAAATACAGGCTATTATATAAATAATGGCACCGGGTCTACTCCTTTGGTAAATACTTCGATTGAATATGATGGATTTTTAAAAGTGATTGCTGCAGTTGCAAGCGTGCAATGTGGGCAGACTTATCACATTAAATTAGCCATAGCCAACGTAGGGGATAACAATTTTGACTCTGCTGTTTTTATTGAAGCCAATAGTTTCAATGCTTATCCAACCATTAATTTGCCTTCTGATTTATTGGTTTCTAATGGATTGGCACTTTGTTCGGGAACTGCTGAGCCTATATGTACAGGGCTTTCAAATTCTACCTTACACGAATGGTCATTAAACGGAACTATAATTGCAGGTGCAACTGGATCATGTGTAAACATTAGTTCTCCTGGTGAATTATGTGTTACGGTTTATCCTATGGGGAGCGGATGTCCCTCTTCAAGATGTATAAATGTGGAGTTTGCGCAACCTATTAATCCAACCTTTGCTCCAATTGGTCCGTTTATGCAAAACGAGCTACCGCTTAATTTACCAGCAAGTTCTTTAAATGAAATTTCAGGAACCTGGTCTCCCGCTACCATCTCAACCGCAACTGTTGGAACACAAACCTACACGTTTACGCCAGATCCAGATCAATGCGCCAATGTCATGAGCTATGATGTCACAGTTACACCCCAATTGGATGCTGCGCAATTTTCAACGAATGCCATACTAATATACCCAAATCCAGCCAGTGATCAGCTTACTATTCAACTTTCAGCAGCTACTACCATAAAACAAATTAGGTTAATGGATCTGCTGGGCAGAGTGCTCAAAACGGTAAATTATAGTTCTGCTAAGAAGGAAGAAGTTCTAGATCTTCGTGAGATTGCGAATGGAAATTACCTCCTACAAGTTTTGTCAAGTAATAACCAAAGTGAAATTAAGCAAATTATAGTGAATTAAATTTGCGTACTAGTTTGAATGGCATACACAAATTTGTATCCAATCACGCATTTAGTATTTAAAAGTTAGAAAAGCTTTTCGTTTCGGCGAGGAGCTTTTTTTGTGTTTAGGGAGTACATCAAATTTTTGTATCTTTCGCAGCATTTTGTTGAATTAAAGATGATTTTATGAAAAAAACATTCCTTTTTGTTGCGTTATTTTTTATTTCGTTAGCGGGTCATGCCCAATTTACACAACCCGTTGTAAACAATAACGCCTGCGATTCAAACGGCGATGGGTATGAAGTATTTAATTTGCTGAATATTTCATCTGAGATCTTAACGCTGGTCGATCCTTCGCTTTATACGGTTACCCATCACCTGAATCAGCAAGAAGCCTCCCTAGGATTAAATCCAATTTTTCAAACGGATTATACCAATATAGTAACCGCGCAACAAATGCTATTTGCGCGAATAGTAAATAATCAAACCAACGCGGTGCAAATCATGCCCTATATTTTGCACGCGAACCTCTCGCCACAGCATATAGATTACACCATAAATATTTGCGACTACGACAACAATAATGACGGCTTTGCGGTCACTGAGCCCTTGAGTTCTTATGATGTTGTTTTTATTGGAAACAATGCCAATAGCATTACGTCCTACCACGCCACCCAGCTCGAAGCCGAAACCAATCACAATGCGTTGGATGCCTTTAGCTCATACACGAATCAAAGCCCTTGGACTGAAGTTATTTATGTTCGTGTGACCGATTTAACTACAAACTGTGTAACCATCTCGACTTTGCATTTCATGGTGATCTATTGTGGCACAAATTTTTGCGAAGCCCCCTATGCGCTGCAAGCTGTTACATCCAATCAAACTTCGATTGCAGTAGAGTGGGCTTTCAATCAGGGCAATCAGCCAACAAGTCAAATCGATTTGTATGTGGTCCCCGCCGGATCGCCTGCGCCAACAGCCAATACTACTTCTACGATTGTATTGTCGCCAACCCAATCAAACACCACAATTACCGGTTTGCTTTGTAATACTACCTACGATATTTACCTCAGAAATATATGTTCGTCTGGAATAAGTAGTTCATGGTCTATGTTAACAGCTACTACCGAACCATGCAGCAGTATTTATTCCAACCCCGTTGATTTATATGCTTGCGGAACAGGAGTAGTGTCTTGTTTTAACCTCACCGAAAATACGCCAGTAATTTTAGGCAATTTAAATCCGGTGAATTACCAAGTTACTTACCACAGCAATTATACCAACGCCATTACGGGGGTTAATCCTTTGCTAAATGCCACACAATATTGTACAGAAATCAATGCATTTATTTACGTTCGTATAGTTGAACTTAGCACAGGAGCTATAGAGATAAAATCATTTAGTGTGTACTTGGTGGATGCTCCTCCAGCGCCTGATCAGGTATTGACCGTTTGCTTCAACGGCCCGAATGCCGCTACCTGTTGGGATTTAACCCAAGTGGCTTACAACCTCAATCAAGACCCACAAAATGTTACCTATTTCACCTCGCAAAACCAGGCTTTTGCCAATAGTAATCCAATTACAAATCCAACTTGTTTTGCCAGCATAGCCGGAATCCCCACACAACCCACCTTGTATTATCGCGTGTTTTATCCTTTTTCAGGCTGTGTTTCTGTAGGATCTATTCAACTTATTTCTGTTGATTGCATCCAAGCCGGACAACCACAAAGTTTTGCTCAATGTGTAGACGCGAATGGCACAGCTTGTTTTATGCTTACCGATAATGATGTGCCTATCATGGGAACCTTAAATCCGGCCGATTATACCATTACGTATCACGACTCCCCAAACACGGCCGAAGCCAATGTTAATCCGCTATCCTCTCCCTATTGTGTGGGCGAAGGAAACCATGCTATTTATGCGCGTTTGGATAACAACAACGACGCGGGTTATTTGACCACGGTGTTTTTCCTAAATGTCAATTCGTATTTCTATAATCCAACTCCTTTGGCTGAAATGAGCCAATGTGACGATAATCTCGATGGCAACATCATCTTTGATTTAACCAGCGTTCAAACACAACTCAATTCATCGGCTCCGCTCACGTATTTTGCCAGCGAAGCAGCGGCACAATCCAACAGCAATCCTATAGCCAATCCAGCGGCCTATTCGATTCTTGTTCAGCCAAATGCCAGTGTTATTTATGTGCGTGAAAATATTCCAAATGCCTGCGATAATTTGTATAGCTTTCAGTTGCGCACATATTCCAATTGTAATTTAGCGTCCAACTGTATCATGGCCAATTCACTTTGCAACGCCTTGGGTATTCCATTTATCAACAGCGTAAACACACAGATTACTGAGCCCGGAGCTAGTTATGGTTGCTTAAATACACATCCTAATCCTACTTGGTTTTATTTGCCGGTTAGCGACCCAGGATCTATAAATCTAATGATTCAACAAAATGTTTCCATTGAATTTAATTCAACCGCCTACGATGTAGATTATATTGTTTACGGCCCTTATACCAGCCCAACAGCACCTTGTTATAATCAACTCACGCCCGATAAAGTTGTGAGTTGCAGTTATTCATCGGCAGCAACCGAATACCCCGTAATCCCCAATGCGCTTCCGGGTCAGTATTACTTAGTGATGACGACGAATTTTAGTAACCAACCGGGCTACATTAAAATTACAGATATTGGTAATAACACAGGTGGAAGCATTGATTGTTCGGGCTTCCGTTTGAATGCATTTTTAGATTCAAATGCCAATGGTGTGCAAGACAACAATGAGTCTAATTTTCCTTTGGGACAATTTCAATACGAGCTTAACCAAAATACGGTGGTTCATAATATTTCATCACCATCGGGAATGTATAATATCTACGACCCCAATGCGGCCAATTCGTATCAGTTAAATTATGTGATAGATGCTGCCTATGCCAACCAATATCAGGCATTAGCTTCTTATTCAGATGTACACGTAGTAATTGGCGGCGGGATGACTACCTATAATTTCCCGATTACCATCTTGCAAGCCTACCACGATTTGGCGGTGACAGTAGTTCCGCAAAGTGCTCCACGTCCCGGATTTATATACCAAAATCTAGTAACCTACAGAAACCTTGGAAATCAAGTGGTGGCCAATGCTACGCTAAACTTTACCAAAGATCCTTTGCTTACCATAAGTTCTATTTCGGTTCCTGGTAGTGTGGCCAATGCGACAGGTTTTGCCTATCCAATTTCTAATTTACAACCTTTCGAATCCCGCAGCATTATTGTTTACATGCAAGTACCTGTTATTCCTACAGTTAATGCCGGCGAATACCTTACCAATTCGGCTTCGATTAGCTCGGCTGTTGCAGATGTAATGCCAGAGAACAACAACTCCACCACAACCGAAATGGTGGTAAATGCCTTTGACCCCAACGATAAAGTAGAGTCTCACGGAGAGAAAATTTTATATTCCACTTTCTCCAGTGCCGATTATTTGTATTACACCATTCGTTTTGAAAACACCGGAAATGCCAGTGCAATTAATATCGTGGTTAATGATATGCTAAACGAGCAATTGGACGAAAACACCATTCAAATGGTTAGTGCGAGCCATTCGTATATTTTAGACCGTGTAGGTCGTAATTTGAATTGGCGATTTAATGAAATTTTATTGCCGCCTTCTATAGAAAATACAGAAATTGGAAAAGGGTTTATTACCTTCAAAATTAAACCAAAACAAGGGTATGCGGTGGGCACTATCATCCCCAACTCGGCGGCTATTTACTTTGATTTTAACCCGGCCATTGTTACCAATACGTTTTTAACCAAGTTTGTTTCTACCTTGGGCACAACGGCTCCAGATACTGTAGCGTTTTCGGTTTATCCTAACCCAGCACACGGTCAAGTTGCTGTGCGATTAGGAAATACTTCGGCTACCATAGACACCATTAAAATCTACGATTATGTAGGAAAATGTATTGCCCAGCAAGCGGGTTCAGCAGCCACCGAAACTATTGATGTACAGCAACTCACACCTGGCATATACCTGGTAGAAGTAAGCACGAGTTTACAGCAAAAATCGGTTCAAAAATTAGTAATCAACTAATAGGCATAGCAACAAACAATAAAACCAGCTTTGATGAGCTGGTTTTTTGTTTTAGATAAATCGTCAAATGGGGTAAAATATTTTAGTACTTTTGACACGCTAATGCCGCTAGTATGAACGCCAAACCATTTCTAATTTTCCTTTTCCCTTTTTTGTTGAGTGCCTGTCAGTTTCTGGACAAGCATGTGCCCAACAAGGAAGAATTGTTGAAAAAAGAACTCCAATCAATTAATTGGAACCAAGTTGACGAATACCCTTCCTTTGCGCAGTGTGATTCACTGGCCAATGCCAAAGCTAACCAAGCCTGTTTTTTTGATTATTTAACCCAACTCATCCAGGCGCGTTTGGGTGCCGATACCTTGTCGTTATTGTATCCCGATTTGGATACGATACAACTTAAAGTAACTGTGATGCCCAATGCCACCTTTACTTTTGAGCCGCAAGTGACCGATACCATTGCCTATAATAAAACTTTGATTGATAGCGTATTTAAAGCGCGATTGGTTGGTTTCCCAAAAGTGAATCCGGCGATAAAAAGAGGATTGCCAGTAAAGACACAGTTTGTGTTACCGGTAGTTTTACATGAAGTAAATCGTTAAGAAAGCGTTCTGCCTTTCCAAGTATAGTTACCAGGCCAAGCGTGTAGAGCAACGAATACGCAGTAAAAAGGATATAGTATACATCCCAACAACACATAGTTCATTCGCACAAGTGGTGTATGTTTTTTTGCTATGCGCATCAAAGTAATATCTAGTCCAAACTTGAGTAGCGTAGCTCCTCCAAACCAATACGTCAACTCGTGATTGGTTAGCGATAGACCTCCCAATACTATCCAGCTGAGGTTTCCCAACAACACCCATACAGCCAAATCTTTCCCAAAAACACTTTGGTAATGACCTGTTTTAGAGGCCCAGCGGGTGCGTTGTTGAAGCAGCTGTTTCCAACTTTGCTCGGGCTTGGTGTGCACCACATGCGAAGCGCTTAGTAAATATTGCACTTTACTCGGGTTCAATCCCATCGATTTTTGAAGTAAAAAAACATCGTCGCCACTGGCCAACGAATCGTTTCCGGAAAAACCCTGCAGTTCTTTAAAATGAGCTTTGGTATAGGCCAAATTGGCACCATTGCATAGAAACCCCAAACTCATGCCAAAACTGCCTTGGGTGGCGCCTTGTAAACTCAGTAAATCCAACACCTGAAACTGATCTAAAAACGAGTTGTTACAGCGGTAATTTACAGCGCCCACCACCATATTGGCTGAATGCGTTTGCAGGTAACTGTCAAGCGTGCTGAGCCAAGTTGTGGGTACTTCACAGTCGGCGTCAGTAGTGATGATCCATTGTTTTTGCACGATGGGAATCGCACGTGAAATGGCGTCTTTTTTGGGCGATTGAGTTAGTCGAATATTTTCGAGCAAAGTAGTTTGTATGGTCCCATTGGCCATACGCCATTGGTAGAGCAGCTTTGCCGATTCGTCTGTCGAAAAATCATCCACAAAAATCAATTCATACAATTCGTGCGGGTAATCCAAGTTTTTAAAACTTTCTAACAGGTTTGGCAACTGTTGTGCTTCATCGCGAAACGGAATAATGATCGAAAAAAAAGTAGTTGGCGTTTTGGTTTCTGGCACAAAGGGTTTGAGTTGTTTGACTCCCCAAATTAACTCCCCGATTATGAGCCAATAGCCCATTAAAACCAAGATACAAGCAATCGCAATCATGGGGCAGCGACGGGTTTAAAATTCAACACAAAATAACTACCAATGATCACCGGAATTACCACGTTCAAGAACCACATCAACGAGGTAATGAGCAGAGGGATCCAAGAATTGATTCCCAAAAGGCCACAAAAAAATAAAGCAACACTGCCTTTTACCGCAAAATCTAAGAATTGAAATGAAGGCAAGGATGACGATAAAAAATAAATACTGGTTATGGCCGACATGAGTATCAAGTAAGGTAAATCAACCCCAAAAAGTAGAAATAAAAAATAATATTGATGCGAAAAAACCAAGTAGCGACTCAGGCCCAACAACGCATTTTTTTGGTGAATATGACGTGGTATTTTTTTAATTTTTTGCCCCAGCCGTTCAAGTGAATATCCTTTGATGCTAATTTTTTTGATTAGAAAAAGTAAGGTAAATACACCCGCTATGCCGCCTAAAATCAACACCAACGATGGGGTAGAAATTACCGGGTAGTGCGCATTAAAGTACCACAAGCCCAGTCCGCCAAAAAGTACGGTAATTACCATCTGAATACCATTGCACAACAAGTTTAAGAAGATGATTTTTTTGGCCTTGGCCTTTTCAAAAAACAGCGCTTTGCCGGCATATTCGCCAAAACCATTTGGGGTAAAAATGCCCGCGGTGAGAGCGCCAAATACTTGGGCCGAAGACTGACTTACGCTCAAGGGCCGAAAGCTTTGTACCAGGTTTTGCCATTTGAGTATTTCAAAGTATCGGTTCCAAAAACTCAGGCTCAAAATAAATAGGATGTACAGGCTAGAATGTTGGTAAATAACGGCTTCGATTTTTGCCCAATCCAACGCTTTTGATTCCTGAAGTTGGGCGTAGATAAAATAGAACGCAGCTCCTACCACAGCCCATTTGGCCAGTTGGATCAATTGTTTTTTTACGCCTGTTTTAAGTACATTCATGGCTGCAAAGAAAACCAAATTGGGGCATACTTCCCAATAAATTAGCGTCTCAAAACTTAACGGCGCCAAATCTTTGCAGTGTTGTTATTTTTTTTACTTTTAGCGCACTAAAACCAATCCTAATGAAAAAATATTATCTTTTAGTTTGCTTGTTTAGTGCTGCTGTATTCGCACAACAAGCCACCTCTTGGACCAAAGTTGAGGCAATTACTACCGCCCAATCCAAAAATACAATGCGGGAATCATTCCCCAAAAACTATGATTTGTTTGCGGCCCCAATAGCAGCGATGAAAATGGCTTTGCATGCAGCTCCCAACCGAATGGTATCTAACCATTCCAATGTGGTTATTGAGGTACCCAACACCCAAGGAACCATCGAGCATTTTCGTGTGTTTGAGTATTCAAATTTCACTCCCGAATTGCAAGCGCGTTTTCCAGAAATTCGTTCCTATATCGGTGTAGGAATCGAAGATGCTATGGCGCAAATTCGTTTCAGCATGGACCAAAATGGCTTCCAAGCCATGGTATTTCGTGTAGGCAAACGCAACGAATTCATCGAGCCTTTTTCAGCTGATGGATCGGTTTATGCCGTATTTGAAAGCAGCCGCGAAAAAGGAAAATTACCATTTGTTTGTTCTACCCTAGATACGCAAGTTGCCGCTGACTTAGCCGGAAAAACAGCGTTGTCAAGCTCAGGAGAATTGCTCACGTTTCGATTGGCCTTGTCTTGTAATGCCGAATACACTACTTATTTTGGGGGAACCATTGCCGGGGCTTTAGCCGGGATGAATGCCACAATGACCCGTGTAAATGGAGTTTTTGAAAAAGACTTGGCCATCCACATGAACATGATTGACAATACCGCGATTATTTTTACCAATGCAGCAACCGATCCGTATACGACTATGGGTCAGTGGAATGGGCAATTGCAAACTACCTTGACCAACGTGGTAGGTGAAGCCAATTACGATGTGGGCCATATGTTTGGCGCCTCAGGAGGTGGTGGAAATGCCGGATGTATTGGTTGTGTTTGTGTAAACGGACAAAAAGGAAGCGGAATTACTTCGCCAGCTGATGCAATCCCAGAAGGAGACACCTTTGATATTGATTATGTGGTGCACGAATTGGGTCATCAATTTGGGGGTAACCACTCGTTTTCACAAAATGTGGAAGGCTCGGGTGTAAATGTAGAGCCAGGTTCTGGATCAACCATCATGGGCTATGCCGGAATTACTAGCCAAGACGTGCAGCCACACTCGGATGATTATTTTGTGTATGCCAATGTGAAGCAAATTCAAGACAATATGGTAGGCAAAACCTGCCCGGTACGCACTACGTTAACCAATGTAGCTCCAGTAGTTGATGCCGGTGCCGATTATACCATTCCAAAAAGTACACCTTTTATCTTAGACGGAACCGCAACTGATGCCAACGGCGATACCCTAACCTATTGCTGGGAGCAAAATGATACCGCAACCAGTCAAACGGGAGCCAACAGTGCTGCCTCGGCTACGAAAACCGGCGGACCAAACTGGCGTTCCTATAGTCCAGTGGCTACTTCAAAACGCTATTGTCCACCATTGGCGCGCGTAATTGCCAACGCCAACACTACGCAAGGCGCCGAGATTGTGGTTGAAGCTTTAAGTTCTGTTGCCCGTACCTTAAACTTTGTATTGACTGCTCGTGACAATTATGCCGGTGCTGGACAAACCAAATCAGATGCCATAGTGGTAACCGTTTCGGCTGCTGCTGGACCATTTTTGGTTTCGGTTCCCAATACCGCTGTCGATTGGGCTGTAGGAACCAGTCAAGACGTAACTTGGGATGTAGCCGGAACTACCGCCAACAACGTGAATGCGGCGACTGTTGATATTTATTTGTCTACCGATGGCGGCTATACTTATCCCATTCAATTGGCAAGTGCTGTTCCTAATGACGGATCTGAAACCATCACCGTTCCCAACAACATAGGGACTACCAACCGCATCATGGTGAAAGGACACAACCATATTTTCTATGACATTTCGAATACCAATTTCACTATTTCTGAAGCCTTGGTTGATTTTACCATCAATGCAATCGGTGGAAATGCCGTTCAAACCTGTGCAGGTACAGCCGTAGAGAAAGCCATTCAATTTACTACTTACATGGGCTTTGCCGATAATACGGTATTTACCACAACCGGCCAACCAGCAGGATCAGTAATTACTTTCAACACCAATCCAATCAATGCAACGGGTGTTGTGTTGATGAGCATTGATAACACAGCGGGGGCTGCTCCAGGCGTTTATCCGATTGTAGTTACCGCTACGGCAGGTTCAATTGTAAAAACCATCACCATCAACTTCCAATTATTTGCGTCGAGCTTTGCAGGCGTGAGCTTATCAAGCCCTGCAAATTTGGCCGGAAGCCAAGCCACGTCTTTAACCCTTTCGTGGACTGCCGATGCCAATGCTACTTCCTACGATGTAGAGGTGGCTACTGACGCTGCTTTTACAACGATCATTGCAACGGGTACGGCTACCTCAAATAGCTATGCCATTTCAGGACTTAGTAACCAAACCGATTACTACTGGCGAGTGCGTCCAAGTAATTCTTCTTGTGCTGGCGAGTTTAGCGTAGCTAATCAATTTACAACCGGGAACATTTTATGTGCAACTTTGCCTTCGGCCAACGTGCCTTTGACCATAGCTACTACAGCCAATGTGACCGTAAATTCTACCTTGGCCGTAACTGAAAATCTTACTTTGACGGATGTAAATGTGAGTGTAAACATTACGCACTCTTGGGTGCGCGATTTGACCCTTACTTTAATTAGTCCTGCGGGAACTGCGGTTCAATTGGTGGCTCGCCCTTGTACCAATGTGGCCTTGAATGATATTATAGCCACCTTTGACGATGCAGGAATTCCCATTGCCTGTGCTAACAATCCGGCTATTTCCGGTACCGTACAACCTACGCAAGTTTTATCGGCTTTTAACGGACAAAATTCACAAGGAACATGGACCTTGCGCGTATTGGATTCGGCCAATCTTGACGGTGGATCGGTTGTGGGTTGGAGTTTGAATCCGTGTGGTATTCAAGTGCCGTTGAGCGTTGACCAAAACAGTTTGGCCAATTTTAACGTCTATCCAAATCCTACGCAAGGCAACTTTACAGTGCAGTTTAACTCCGATTCATCAAAAGCGGTTCAAGTAGAATTGTATGATTTACGTGGCCGTACAGTTTATACTTCAGCATTTGAAAACACTGGTTTTATCAACCAAAACATTCAATTGAATGCGGTGCAAGCTGGCGTGTATGTGTTGAAAGTAAAAGACGGCGACAAACAAGTTGCTCGTAAATTAGTGATTGAATAAGCCAATTTCTTTTTATACAAAAAGGCCGTTGTAATGACGGCCTTTTTTTTTACGACAAGCCAACTAAACCGTAAATTTGAACTCCTGTTTACTCCTGATATCTATGCACCAACATCTTGCTCATATAGCCCTTGTCGTTACCGATTATGACGAAGCGATTGCCTACTACACCCAAAAGCTACATTTTCGCTTACTGGAAGATACGCCTTTGTCAGACACCAAGCGATGGGTACTTATTGCGCCACCGGGATCGTTACAGCCCACAATTTTATTGGCCAAAAGTGCCAACGAACTGCAAGCCTCTCGCGTGGGCAACCAAACGGGTGGACGTGTCTTTTTATTTTTACATACCGATGACATCCAACGGGATTACCAAAATTTAATTGACCAACAAATCAAGATTGTTCGTGGACCTCAAACGGAAGAATATGGCACCGTTTTGGTGTTTGAAGATGTGTACGGAAATCTATGGGATTTGATTCAACCAGCCAGTTCCAATCAACGAATTACCTCTACGGCAGTGCTCAAAGGAAAGGACAATGTAAACCAAGCCCACTTGATATTGGCCTTGAAGCAGTTGCGTACCCATACACTGCTAGAAAAAGGAGTACTTCAATTTGACATCAAACAAGCGCTAGAAAATCCCAATATTTTTGTGGTTTGGGAACAATTTAAAAATCAAGCGGCCTTTGAATCGCATTTAAATTCAGCCCATTTGCAGCATTTTTTGTCTTTGGATTTGGTTACCTTAGATCGCGCTTATCAAACGAAAGACATTCACTAAATATGGCTCACGAACGCATCATCTTAGGTATTGATCCCGGCACCACCATCATGGGTTTTGGCCTGATTAAAGTGGTCAATAAAAACATGGAGTTTTTGCAACTCAACGAATTGATCTTGAGCAAATACGACGACCATTACACCAAATTAAAAGTCATTTTTGAGCGCACCATCGAACTCATCGAAACCCATCATCCCGACGAAATTGCCATTGAAGCACCTTTTTTTGGCAAGAATGTGCAATCTATGCTCAAGCTCGGACGGGCTCAAGGAGTAGCGATGGCGGCCGGCTTATCTAGACAAATACCCATTACCGAATACGAACCCAAAAAAATAAAAATGGCCATTACCGGCAACGGTAACGCCAGCAAAGAACAAGTGGCCAAGATGCTGCAGCAATTGCTGGGGCTCAAAGAATTGCCCAAGAACTTGGATTCTACCGATGGCTTGGCGGCTGCGGTTTGTCATTTTTTCAATTCCGGAAAAGTGACCGGCAGCAAAAGTTACAGCGGTTGGGATGCTTTTGTAAAGCAGAACGAAAACCGAATAAAATAAGTACATTTACCTCAGGTTGTAAACGGATAGATTATGCGAAAACTAATAGGAATACTCGTTGTTTTGGTGTTTTTGGGTGGTTGCTCATCGACTGATCCGGTTACACCCAATCCCGATCCCGATCCGGTTGTGCCCACGGACTATTGTAAAATGTCAGTAGATGGCACTGAATTTATCTTTGATCCGTTACAAAATAATGCACCCAATGCGGTGTATGCGCAAATTACCGGCGATAAATTCAAAATCACCTTCAATTCTTTGTTTTTCGCTGGATCAACCAACTGGACCCGTTTTGAATTGGTATTTACCAAACAAGGGAAATTCATGTCCTGTACCCGTTATTCGGGCTTTTCTAGCTATAAATACTATCCGGCCCATTATTTCAACTTGACCATCGATTCCTTAGACGAAATCAACAAGAAAATTAAGCTGCACTTTTCAGGGAAAATATACCTAAACAAACTCAATTTAAATTCAGAAGCAAATGACTTGAGTGGAGAATTGGAGATGAAATACAGCGGAGATGAAACGGCTTATGGTGGAATGACCATTGGACCAGGAATTCCCCAGTTTTGCACTGCCAAATTCAATGGCACAGCCTGGAATGCCTTGTTTGAACATTCCTACAGTTCCTTCACAGCCGAAGATCCCTATAAAATTTTTATTCATTTTGGCGTTAATGCAACCCAACCCGGCACTTATCCCATTCAATTGGGCAATTCAGATGCCAATGGCGAATTAAACAGACAAGAAACCTATGTGGCTTTCTACAAATTTAACACCCAAACATTGCAATTTGATCGCTATGTAGTAACCGGCGAATTGGCCTATTCCTATCGCGAATATCATGGCGGAAATGAGTATTCCTATATGGGAACCTTTCATTTTACTGCCGTCAATCCCAACGACCCCAACGACACTATTCAGGTAACCGATGGTGATTTCAGATCGTATCAATAATGCGTATAACCTGCATGAAAGACATGAAAAAATATAAGGTATTACTTGTTTTTGTTTGCTTACAGCTTGTCTTGGGCTGTTCGTCAGATTCTGTTTCGCCAACACCCGATCCGGTTGATGAAACGCCTGTGGACAAATCTTCCACGATTTCCTACTTTGTAAACGGGCTGCCTTTTTTTACGCAAAATAATGGAGTAACTAGCTTTAGAACCGAAAATACTTTTGTTATAAACAAGAATTACGGGATTGAGTTTTCTTTTGATAAGCAAGGGCAATTTGGCTACTTAAAAATAGATTTAAATACGGGAACCGCCACTGCAACGAGTAGGTTTCAATCGGCAACTGGTTTTAGCTCCCATTATTTTGATTTTGTCATTTCATCGATGGATGAAGTACGCCATCGCGTAAAAGGATCTTTCGCAGGCTATTTGTATGCGGATCCCTTAAACCTGAGTTCGGAGAAAAAATTTGTAAGCGGCGAATTTGACGTGTATTATTATGATGCAATTCCCAATTATTCTGGGCTCAAAAACAGCTGTAAAATCAACGGTGCCGATTGGGTAAAATCAAATACCTACGTAACCAAAGGTGATGCCGCTCACATTGCCAACATTACCCAACACGACACCAACGATCAGGAATACAAACTAATGGTCAATTACAACATTTTCAGCATTAATTTGGGCACCTTTGACTTTACGCCAACAACTGAAATAAATCGGGTGCAATTGGCCAAATTTGATGTGACTACTGGCCAATATGTACTATACAATTGCACAGGCAGCATGAACATCGTACAAAAAGAATACCCGTATTATGGCAACGGCGATTTTTTATTAAAAGGAACCTATAGCTTTACCGCAGTCAATCCCAACAACCCCGCTGAGGTCATTCAAGTGACCGATGGGTATTTCAAGTTGTTGTACCATTTCTTTTACTAAACCTTAGATTCTACATTCCTTTTGGCAGGCATTTATATACATATTCCATTTTGTAAACAAGCCTGTCATTATTGTGACTTCCATTTTTCGACCTCGGTAAAAACCAAAGACCAATTATTGCAAGCCTTGGTACAAGAGATTCTTTTGCGCCACAGGGATTGGCAAGACGAAGAAATAGAAACCATCTACTTTGGCGGTGGTACGCCTTCGGTTTTATCGGTAGAGGAGTTGGATGCGCTGTTGGATGCCGTTTACCAAAATTTTCAGGTGGTAAACGCCCCCGAAATTACCCTCGAAGCCAACCCCGATGATTTATCGTCCGAGTACTTGTTGGCCCTCTCACAAACTAGAATTAACCGTCTAAGTATAGGCATACAATCGTTTTTTGATGCCGATTTACAACTGATGAACCGGGCCCACAATGCCCAACAAGCAAAAGAAAGTTTGGCCTTGGCCACAACCTATTTTGACAATATTACTGTAGACCTTATTTACGGGATGCCCAATATGTCCTCCGAACGCTGGTTGCAAAACATTGAAACCGCGTTGTCCTTTGGGATTCCGCACATTTCCTGCTATGCCCTAACGGTAGAGCCCAAAACGGCTTTGCACCAATTTATCCAAAACAAGCAAATTGCTCCCTTGGATGATACCTTGGCCGAGGAACATTTTAAGCTATTGGTGAAACAACTCGAAGCAAATGGTTTTGTGCACTACGAATTGTCCAATTTTGGTAAACCCAATTATTTTTCGCGCAACAATTCGAGTTATTGGTTGGGCAAAAAGTACTTGGGCCTTGGCCCTTCAGCGCACAGTTTTGATGGTGATTCCCGCTCGTGGAATGTGTCCAATAATTCTACCTACATCAAGTCAATTCAAAACCAAAAACTGCCTTCAGAAACTGAAATATTAAGCATCACCGACCGCTACAACGAATACATCATGACCGGCTTGCGTACCATTTGGGGTGTTTCCTTGGCTCGAGTAGAAACCGAGTTTGGCGCATCCTATTTGCAGTATTTGGAAAAACACATGGCCGATTTTTTACAAAGAGGCCTGCTTAAAATTGAAGACGGAGTATTAACCACCACAGCCCAAGGAAAATTTTTGGGCGATGGCATTGCGGCGGAGCTATTTTTAATTAATAATTAGAAAATAAGAATGAATAATTGGAGTAGTATAGTAAATGCTTTGAATGGCTTAGAGTTGGGAGTTGGAAGCGGGAAGTTGGAAGTTTTTAATGTATACTAAGCTCTTGACTAGATCTATTTATACTACGTATTTAACCTCTAACCTCTAACCCCTAACCCGACAATGCACAACCCAATAAATTTACTTACTTTGCGAGAACCATTTAATTCTGTTCCGAACGAATATGAAAATAAATATTACACACCAGCATATCAACTACCAGGTCGATTTATCAAAACCCATTGATATATCGTTGCCTTTATCCAACACCGATCAAAATCCAATAGCGTGGTATATTGATAAACCCCGAATGGAACCTGTGCGTTTTGGCGATTGGGTAGGAGCAGTGGCACAAGGCAGTTCGACCAATTTTAATGATATTTATTTTAATCCGCACGGGCACGGCACGCACACCGAATGTTTGGGGCATATAACCAAAGAATTTTATAGCATTAATCAATGCCTAAAAACTTTTTTCTTCCTCGCCGAATTGATTTCCATCACCCCCATGGCTGTGGAATCCGATCGGGTAATTACCAAAGCACAAGTAGTTGCCGCTTTAAATGGTAAGCTGCCGGAAGCTCTCGTAATTCGTACCCTGCCTAATTCAACGGATAAAAAAAACCAAAACTACTCCCATACCAATCCACCGTATTTGGCCGAGGATGCTGCAACATATATTCGAGAAATCGGAGTTCAGCACTTGCTAATTGATTTGCCCAGCGTAGATCGTGAAGAAGACGAAGGAAAACTTGTGGCACACAAGGCGTTTTGGAATGTAAAAAATACGCAAGAACTTAACCCCGATGCCCGATTGGCCTGCACCATCACCGAATTGATTTATGTTCCGGATGAAGTTCAAGACGGAACCTATTGGCTTAATTTGCAAATCGCTTCGTTTGAAAACGACGCCAGCCCAAGCAAACCAGTATTGTATGCGCTCACCCACGTATAAACTCGACACATGAACTTAGAACAATTTTACGACTATTGTTTGGCGAAACCAGCCGTGACCGAACACTTTCCGTTTGATGAAGATACCTTGGTGTTTAAAGTAGGGGGTAAAATGTTTGCCCTCACTTCTTTACAAGATTGGGAAAAGGGCAGTCCCTCGGTAAATTTAAAGGGAGATCCGGAACGCAATTCAGAATTACGTGCCGAATATGAAGCGATTGAGCCTGGATTTCACATGAGTAAAACCCATTGGAACACCGTACACTTTCACGGTGATGTTTCCGATAAACTCCTATTGACTTTGCTCGACGAATCCTATAATTTGGTATTTAGCGGATTGACCAAAAAAGCACAACATGCTATTTTAGATCTGTAGCAGCCGACGTAGTAAGGGTAACCAATAGTCCCAAAGAGGTAAGAACCAATTGCATTTTATGCTTAGAAATTGTTTTAATCAAGGCTTCCTGATTTTTGAAGGCACCCTCTTTAATAGTAATTGTATCACCAGGTTTAAGGCTGCTTACTTCAATTTCAGAAAAGTCATGGGCCAACCAATTTTGTAAGGTCTTTATTTCTTCGTCACGAACTACAGCGGGTTCACCCAACCAAAATAAATAGCGCACAATTCCGGGAACTTCAAAAACTAAGTTTCTATTGGCTTCGGCCAAATGCACAAACACATACGAATTGAGCAACGGCACTTCAACCTTTTTCTTTCGGTCCGACCATTGCCGTACTTGTATAGTCATGGGGCAATAGGCTTTAATGCCCAATTTTTCGAGCCGTTCGGTTACTTTTTTTTCGTTACGCGGTTGAGTATATAAAACAAACCAGGGCATAATTGTTGGATTGGGTCAACAAATGTAACGAATAAGGTTTTGAGTACCATTCGAATGTTCAGGGAAACCGATGAACTACATCAAAAAAAAATCCCGAGGGTGAGTCGGGATTTTTTAGAACGGATTAGTGTTTAATTTTTCACAAACTTATTCAGTTTTGATCGGCCATCTTGATCGGTAATTTTGATCAGGTATAAGCCTTTAGCAAGATCGCCAATTGGGTATTGGTATTCTGCTGGATATTCACCAAATTCTTTGATGAGTTGACCCGTGATGGTGTATAAACTTACTTGTGAAGCAGCTTTTGACACGCTAAAAAAGTCATTTCCAGGGTTGGGATAAACAACCACGTCTTGCATCGGATCAAATGTATTATTGGCCAAAGTAGTCGGACGGTTTCCATATACTTTAAACTGCCCAGGACCAATATTTATTTGCGCGGTTGTGCTACTCACGTTGATGCTGGTATCGTCCATCAAGTTGTACCAAGTTCCAGTGAACGGAAAGTCGGGCGTAATATTGGCTGCCGAACTTGAGAAGTTAGCCAAGACCACAACATTTTGAATCTGATTGGCCGGTAAGGTGGTATCATAGATGTAAATGCGTTGGTATAAATTGGTGGTATTTGGGCTTATGGCGTAATTGCCTTCAAATACCGGCTCGTTAATTTTCAAGTCAATTAAACGGGAGTAATTGGCATAAATGGGTGCGCGTTGGGCATTGGTTAGCCAGTTGTTTGTCCATTGCGGTTGAGGCTTGGTTGCCAATTTGCAATCACCCGCTGTGGCATCGGTTTCGGTATTAACCGTTCCATTGCTACACATGTAAATGGAGTTGTTCATGCCCAATTCAGCAAAATGCCAAATCATTTTTGGACCTGGAACCAACAATGAGGTAGCCCCAATGGCCGACATTCTGCTCAAGGCATTGTTCAGGTTGTTGTTGGGTGGATTGGTACCCCCTGTGTTTCCGTACGTAAGGGCTTCATACATCACGCGGTCTTTGTCATGACTTTCTGGATAACCCATTACGCGTTTGGCACTAAAGCCATGGCTCACGTGTCCCATGCGGGTAATATCAGCACTGGCCGAGAATCCCAAGGCCAATTGCTTGTAGGCATTAAACATCTCGCCCCATAGCATGACCCCTTTACTCGGTGTCTCATTGATGCGGTAGTTGGCCCATTGTTGTTCTTCGTTATCGGCACCCAAATGCTCAAAAATCACATAATGATTGGGGTCTAAACTCCACGAATAATCGGCGTATTCTTTTAAAACATCTACGCGATCTTGTTGATACGAATTGGTACACGCATCACTACCGGTGCAGTTTTGTGTAAATCCTTTGGTTAAATCCCAACGGAAACCGTCGATGTGAAATTCTTCAATCCATTGTTTTACCACGCGTTTCACATAGGTTTTGGTGCGCGGCTGTTGGTGATTAAAATCATTTCCAACGCTGTAACTGTGCGTAGCGGTTACATTAAAATAAGGGCTTTCGCTGCTTGGTCCGCCCCAGCCATCGCCGTCGGGATCAGACATCCACATACGATCCATCGGATTGCGACCAAAGGCATGGTTTAAAGCCACATCTAAGATTACCGCAATACCATTTTGGTGGCAGAGGTCCACAAATTCTTTCATTTTATCGGCAGGCCCATAGAATTTGTCTAAAGCCATATGAAACGAAGTGTTGTAGCCCCAGCTCTCGTTTCCTTCAAATTCCATTACAGGCATCAATTGAATGGCATTTACATTTAGGTTTTTAAAGTAATCAATACGGTCAATTAAATCCTGAAAATTACGACGGGAGTCAAAATCACGAATCAAGACTTCATACACAACCAAGTCTTCTTTTTTAGGCTTGCTAAAATTGGTTACTTGCCAGTTGTAAGGGTTTTGCCCAGTTTTTAACACCGTAACTTCACGGTCTTGCCCAGCAGGGTAAGCAGGCAAATTCGGATAGGTAGTAGCGGGTATATACGGGTCATCAAATGGAGACAATACCAAAGTAGAGTATGGATCAGCCGTTTTTACCAATGCCGGTGAATTGGCTATAGGCGAGGCATCACCCACCCAATATTGGTAGGTGTAATTTTGTCCGGGAGTTAAGCCCGTAAGTTCCAACCAATATTTGGTAGAACTTGGGTCTTTTTTCATGGCATAGGGCGCAGTGGGTTGGTAGTTGTTAAAACTTCCAGCTACATACACATAATCCTTTAAGGGTGCGTCAAGTACTAAGGTTGCCTTGGTTGCATCAGTAGCATTGTAATTGATTCCTTCCACCATGTTCGCCGGCAAGGCTTGCGAAATAATTCCGGGATTTACTAATGCCGTAAAGTACTTGGTTTGAGTTTCGGTACCTTGGGTAACAACCAATTCGTAAAATTGATTGCTGGTTAAATTGGTAGCCGTATACGAATAGGTTGAAACAGCTGTAGCGGTATTGATGCTCACTCCATTGGCTTTTAGGTTGTAATTGGCCAATCCATTTGTATTGTTAGCTTGAATAATAAAATTACTGCCGTTATTCACCAAGTTGGTGCTGTTTACTAGCGGCGCTGTTAGATTCACTTGGAAATACCCCACATTAAAAAAGAAATCGCCACAACTTGGGGGTAATTTTAAGGTTTGTGTACCCGTAGCATTACGAAATACTAGGCCCATTCGGGTAGCCGAAGCTTGCTGAGACGCGTTTAAATTGAAATAAGTACTGGGTGTAATGGTCATGCTCCAAGTACCGTTCCCATTGTTGGTCATATAGCCCACACCGTTGTCTTGTCCCCAGTTTCCAATTACATTATAACCCCAAGCATTGGCGTCGTTCCCGATTCCGGCATGCATGTATACTTTTGCGGGATTGGCTCCCATCGTGTTGCAGGTTGCGCTAGCAAACGAAACCGTAATGGTAATCGGATCAGTTACAGCAAATGTTGAAGGGGTAATGGTAACTTGAGCCATACCCAAAAAAGAGAGCAAACAAAAAGCAAGTTGAAATAAAATAGATTTTTTCATAGAAACCGAATTAAGGGTTAAGCACAAGCAGTAATAAGTACAATAAAAACAAACAGGACTGGTTGAAGTCCTGTTTGTCTAGTTAGTTAATTTGGATTTACTTCCAACGAATAAAGATAGTTTCTTGGGTTGCTCACGTCTAATACGATGTCGTATTTTACTTTGGTCCCATCATCTGATCCAGGAACAGTAATTTCACCACCAGTTGTCAATTCAATAACCGAATTGGCAACCGTTCCTTTTCCTAAAACAGAAATTATAGTGGTGCCCGATCCTGATGGCACAGAAGGTGGGTTTCCGCTCAAAGCAGCTGTCCAATCATTGGATTTAAATTTAAACTTACGGCCTTTAAATAATTCGAGCGTAAGTTTCCAAACATTTGAATTGTCAGTATCGGTCATGGGTACAGCATTGGCCGATCCCAAGGTTCCTTTGGCAGTACCAAAAAGTCCAAAACCTTTATAGAATTTTATCGAGTAAGTCATCCCTCCAGCTGAAATATCAGCTTTTACTAAATAATGTCCAGCAGTAGCTACCGAAATACTCGGAGCAGCTGCTCCACTAGTAAGTACACCTGCTGTTCCACCATAAATAGTTGGACTTGCAAAACTTCCGCAAGGATCAGGACGGTATAATTTATACGATCCTGCTTCTAAATAAAAATACCCTTCAAAAGTAGAAAGCGAAGTGAAATTTTGAGATTTCAATTGTGGTGCGGTAGCTACATTACTGCCTTCTTTTACCAAACTTAATATAGGCAATGCCGTAGAATAGCCATTTACCGCAAACGTAATCGGGTTTGAATACTGCACCAGTTGGTTGTTAATTCCCAACACCGATTTAATACGTACGTCAATGTTCATTACCCCGCAGCTGAAGCTAGGCAATTGATTCATCAAGTCATTAAATTCGCTGTTTTTCAAAGTGCACGCACGGGCCTCAGGGGTTACCGTAATTCCATTTCCGGTATATGCAACAGCATTAGCAAAGGTAGGATCAGCATCGTGGTCAGAAACGACCAACGAATAACTGGCAACCGTAGGCATGCCATTGTCACTTTCGTCCCAAGTGAATGCGGCAAAAGTATCGGCATCATTGGCGGGAGCCAAAACTGCGGCTGAGGTAATGGTTGCATCTTTTCTTAGTTCAAATCCGTTGGGGGATGCAATGGGTTCTTTGTCATTGGTGGCACAAGCTCCTAAAGCCAAAAGTGCACTAAAGCAAAGAATTGATTTTATCTTATTTTTCATCTTTTCAATTGATTTCAATATTAATATCCAGGATTTTGCGTCAAGTTGGGATTGGCTTGCATCGCTTTCAATGGAATTGGATACAAGTTGTAGTGCTCCGGAATTGCAGTTCCTTCTTTCACGCCACCTTTCCAAGGCCACACATAACTTCCTCCAGTAAATTTCCCAAAACGAATTAAATCTGAACGACGGTGGCCTTCAAAGTTCAATTCACGACCTCTTTCATCCAAAATGAAGTTGAGTGTTAAGTCGCCAGCTGAAATTGGTGCTGCATTTGAACGGCTACGCACTGCATTTACGTATTGCAAAGCCTGCCCAGGAGTACCATTGGTTGCCCCACGCAACACACATTCTGCATACATTAAATAGGCATCTGCCAAACGGAATAAAGGGAAATCGGTACCTGAAAAATCAGTTGCAATTGAGGTTCCTACTGCATTTAAATTTCTGAATTTCACACTAGGGTATCCGTCAGTCCAAATTTTGTAATCGTTCATTTCGTAGCTGTGGCCTTGTGTCCAGAACAAATGTGCTCTAACGTCGCTTGATGCGGCCAATTCAGTTGCGCTGTTGCCAAACAATCCATACCAGGCTTTGGTAGATCGGTGACCGCCCCAGCCTCCTGTTGCGCCATAGTTGCTTAAAGTCATGGTGTCGGCACTTAAACTTCCGTTCACCAAATAGGTAGTGTTTCCGTAGCTTTGGCTGGTAATTGGATCAGCAATAAGAGCATAAATGATCTCATTTTTGGCAGAAGTTACGTTGTTGTCGCCCGAAAATAAACTTTGAAAATCGGTAGTTAAGGCATAACCTCCTTCGTTTATAACCAATTGAATTTGCGTCATAGCATCTTGGTAACGTGGAGTTCCGGTATATACTTCGGCATTGAGGTACAATTTGGCCAATAACATTTGCGCACATGCTTTGTTGGCACGGCCATATCCATTGGTAACAGGAAGTGTACTTTGAATAGCCAATAATTCTTGTTCTACGAATTCAAAAAGTTCGGTACGAGTAGCTTGTTCTTTAGGCACTGAACTTCCCAAATCAGCTTCGGTAACCAATACCCCTTTTCCAAAACAATCAATTAAGTAGTAGTAGGCCAAGGAACGCAAGAAACGCAATTCACTTTTGTACTGCTCTTGATTGGGAACCGATACGTTTTGCATTACCGCAATCAAGTTGTTGCATTGTGGTACGGTATAATACACACGGTTGTATAGGTAACGGAAAAACTTGTTGTTGTTGTCCCAGTCAGTTGCAGTGGTCAACTGATCTAATCCATTATCACCCCAACGGTTTTTCATATCGTCGGCCGAGAAATCTTGCAAATTCACAATTCCACGCAAGAACGGTGATTCTCCTGCATCATCCCCAGGCGTGTCGGTACTTCCGGGTCCATTGGCACCCGAAAGCGCAAATGAGCCGTAAATTTTAGACAATAAGCCTTGAATCGCATTGGGATCTTCGGCCAACAATTGCTCTAAAGTCAATTGGTTTTTGGGTTCTGTGTTGAAATCATTTTCACAGCCACTTAAGGTGAGTAAGCCGGCCAATAATCCTAACCCTTTAATTTTGATATTTTTCATAATGTTGTCGTATTAAAAGTCAATGCTCACACCAAAGGTGTATGTTCTTGGTCGTGGATAAAAATTACGGTCAATTCCGTTGAAGTTCTCCGGATCTTGCCCTGAATATTCGGTCAATATAAACAAGTTGTTTACAGAACCATATACTTTAACGCCGGCTTTCTTTAAGAACGGCAAGTTGTCTTTGAATTTATACCCTAAGGTGACGTTGTCGCAACGCAAGAACGAAGCGTCTTCTAATAAATAATCAGAGAAGGTCGCATTTCCGTTAAAGTTGGTAAACAACGGATTGGCTGCCCCATTGTAAAAATCCAATACATTGATTAGATAATTTCCAGTGTATCCAACCGCACCTTGTGTATTTCCGTTGGTTAAGGTTTTCAAGTTGTATACCTGACCACCCATTTGTCCGCGGAAATTGGCTGTTAAATCCCAATTTTTATAGTTGAACGCTGTGCTAAAACCATAAGTCCAGTTAGGGCGCATGGCCACGTAGTAACGGTCATCGTTGTTTATTCTGCCGTCATCATTACGGTCTACATAGGCGCCTACAATGGGTTGTCCGGTCGCATCGTAAATTTGCTCAAATACCCATGCCGAATACGGTTGTTGTCCTACCGGGTTAAAGGCCAAGTAAACTCCGGTTTGGTTCAATCCACTGCCGGTATCTTGTACCACAGAAACTCCTTTTAAGTCAGATACTTTACTGTAGTTATAGGCCAAGTTACCGCCTAACGTCACATTAAAATCTTCTGATTGAATCGCTTTTACATTCAAGTTCAATTCGAAACCTTTTCCTTCAATTGATCCTACGTTCGAGATAAACTCGGTGGCTGCTGTACTTTGTCCAGGCAAGCTTGGTACTTTTGAAAGCAAGTCGGTAGTTTTTCTATTGTAGATGTCAAAGCTACCGGCAAGGATACTGTTTTTGAAGAATTCAAAATCAACACCTAAGTTAAGGGTTGTTGTTTTTTCCCAGGTAATGTTTGGATCATAGGGTTGAGCGGTATAGGTGTTTAAACCCGGTAAATATTGTCCGTTGGCATTACCCACTTCAAAGAACGGACGAGTAGGGAAGAAGCCCACCACGTCTGTAATTGAAGATTGTCCGGTTTTACCCCAGCTTACACGCAACTTCATGTCTTGGATAAGTTTGGAATTTTTCAAGAAATTTTCTTCTTTCATTTTCCAAGCGGCTCCCACTGCTGGGAAATAACCCCAACGTTTGTTTTTCAAAAACAATGAAGTACCGTCGGCACGGAAGGTTGCGGTGAACAAGTATTTGTTAAACAAGTCTACGTTTGCACGAGCAAAATAAGCTTGTAAGTTTAAAGGCAAATAGTAACGGTTGGTTGGGTTTCGCGCATTCTCGATGTACGGTTGACGAATTCCCGATCCAGAACCATCAGCAGTATAGGAGAACAAATCTTTGTTTCCGTCGGTGACGAAGTTTTGGTACGAATATCCTGCTTGCGCATCAACACGAGTAACTACTCCAGTCAAAGATTTAGAATAAGCCAAGTACGCATCCATAGTTTGGTTGGTAGAAGTTTGGTTTTCTAAGTAGTTCAATCCTGGATTAAATACGTAATTGGTATTTGGGTCTGGATTGTTTTGGTCGATTTGATAAGTAGCCAGAGCATTGT
>JBDKFO010000022.1:0-37400 GCA_039798665.1 Bacteroidota bacterium | reverse complement strand
AACGGCTCTACTGAAACCACTTTTGGCGAACACCAAATTAACTTCAAAGCACCTTATGCCCGCGTGACTATGACTGATGCCATTATACAATTTACCGGTTTTGACATCACGGGCAAATCAGAAGAAGAATTATTTGCCGCAGCCAAATCCATGGGTATTGACGTGAATGAAACTATGGGCAAAGGCAAATTAATCGATGAGATTTTTGGCGAAAAATGCGAAGGCAATTTTATTCAACCCACTTTTATCACCGATTATCCCAAAGAAATGTCTCCTTTGTGCAAATCGCACCGCGACAACCCGGATTTGACTGAACGTTTTGAGTTGATGGTGTGCGGAAAAGAAATTGCCAATGCCTATTCTGAACTAAATGACCCGATAGACCAACGCGAGCGTTTTGAAGCTCAAATGACACTTGCCGCCAAAGGCGATGACGAGGCTAATGGCATCATTGACGAAGATTTCTTGCGTGCACTCGAATACGGTATGCCACCAACTTCAGGTTTAGGAATTGGTATGGATCGCCTAATCATGTTCTTAACCAACAATCCATCGATTCAAGAAGTATTGTTCTTCCCGCAAATGCGCCCCGAGAAAAAACAACTCGACCTTTCAGACGATGAAAAACTAATCATTAGTTTATTGAAATCTGAAAACAATCAAGCATTGGGAAGCCTGAAAGAAAAATCGCAACTAAGCGGCAAAAAATGGGATGCCGCCATGAAAGGGTTGTCCAAACACGGCCTAACCAAAGTGGTAGTGGATGGCGAAAACAAAACCGTCGTGTTAAACTAAATGCATAAAAAAAGGAACTCTTTTGAGTTCCTTTTTTATTTACAATTGGTAATTCAAATTTATCGCCCACCGAGAATTTGCCCTCACATTTCCATCGGTAAGATGCTGTACAACTGGCAACATTGAATTTATACCCAAAGAAAAATTTTTCTTGCCGAGTTCAAGTCCAATTTTACTAAAAAGTATATTCCCTTTAGTGCCTACTACCACTTGTCCAAGTTGTTTGTTGGAATCATACACTTCGCCGGCAATGCCCAATTGAGGCATCAACTTAATTTTTTTTAATTCCAGCAGATAAAATACTGTACTGGCATAATTCAACTGATTTCCAAATTGATAATTCTTGTCGTTTTCTGATTTAATGGTATAATTGAAATTTGCATTTAAGCCAATTTTTTTTCGTTTCACAACATACTCAGACAATAATAGATAATCCCAACTCCCCGTACCCAATTGAAAACTTGGATTCAAGGTCCCGTTATTGAGGATGCTATTTTTTCCGGTAGGAAATTTAATACCCGATCCTACTTGAATTTTATGAACAAACAACGTACTGTCTTTTCGTGTCTGAAACAGGGTGTAAAGCCCCATAAGAGACAAATCACCCAAACCTTCTATTTGATTTTCACCCGATGAAAGAAGCCTGTTTATTTGATGATAAGGAAGCAAAACCGTGAGCTGAACATTAGAAGTAATCGGAATTCGAGCCCAAACTTGTACTGTATTAAAGTGTTCATCAACCCAAGGAGAATTAGCAAAAACACCTTGTTTGGTCGTATAATTTTGATACACATACCGCAGCCCAACAAAATTAGTAGTTAACAATGAACTAAATCCCATGCTACCGCCATTAGCCGAACAACCACAAGCGTCGCAGTCATCCAAAAGTAAATTGGAGAACAACGCTCGATAGTGTGGTGAAGGGATAGAATCTTTTTCACTGGCCGCGAAACAAGTAAAAGTGACAAACAATATTAGTAAAAATATATTTTTCATGTGACTAATTATTCTGAAAACCGAGGATCATTGAGATACTGGTAATCGGTTAAGGTGTTTAAAAACGCAATCAATTGACCCTTTTCTTCGTCAGATAAAGGAATCCCCAAATTTCCGTTTTGTTGCAAGATTGGATCCAAGGTGGCGGATTGCACTATACCCTGTTGGTAATGATTCATCACAGCCGCCAAAGTTCCAAATCGTCCATCGTGCATGTAGGGAGCTGTTACGGCTACATTACGCAAACTGGGGACTTTAAACTTGTAATAATCTTGCGACAGAAACGTGAGTCGATATCGTCCAACATCATTTACCAAAGGATTTACAGCCAATCCATTATTGCGAAAGGAATTATCGGTAAATAAATCGGTGGCATGGCAACTAGCGCATTTACTTAAAAATACGGTATAGCCTGCACGTTCATCTGCCGTGAGATCACCCCCTGTTTCTTGACGCTTGTATTTATCAAAACGTGAATTGGACGAAATATTCATCACCATAAATTGAGTCAAGGCTTTAAATAGATTTTCTGTAGATACTTTTTTGTCGGTAAAAGCCTGTTCAAACAACCTTACATAGACTGGATCAGCCTTCATCATGGCTAAAATCTGATTGAGATTGCCATTCATTTCAATTGAACTCAGCAAGGGAATTACGGGTTGAAATTCTAAATTGTCGGCGGCCCCATCCCACATAAATTGAGTCTGAAAAGCCATATTCTGAATAGAAGGCGAATTACGGGTTCCCATGGCATTATTGACACCATGGCTAACCGTATGTCCGTGGTGTGTAAATGCATTATGTTGAATATGACAAAAACCGCAGGAAATTGTACCATCTGAGGATAATCTGCCGTCGTAAAATAGTTTCTTGCCCAATTCAAAACCTAATTCTGTGGGTGGATTTTGCGCAATGTTATAGGCTAATTCCGGAAAATTTGATGGCACATCAAAGTCCAATGGCAAATTGACATAATCAGGTTCAGCTGTACAGGACAACAAAACACTGGAGCATACAAGGGCAATTATTTTTTTCATTTGAATTTTTTTAAATAAAGCTGCCCTTGATTTTTAGGGCAGCTTTTAATTCAAAATTAATTGGCGTCGTTGTGTACGTGTTCCACCTCAAACATGTCGGATAAATTTGCTGTGATTAACGGCAATAATGGTCCTCCCATAATCATGGCACCCATTCCCATTCCATTATTCTCAGACAAATTCACTTTGTTTGTTCCGTCTATAATCTGAGATAAATCGGTACTTAAATGTATTTGTGGAGTAATATTTGTGCGCACCAATGCGTTGGTTGGCAAATCCAAATTGACCGTGGTGTAATTGTAATCTGTACCAAATTTTCCGGTGTGGATCATATACGACGTTGCATTAGATACTGTAGGCGAGGTGAATGTCCCCTCAAAAGCCAAAAATTTAAAGCCTGATGCCCAACTCCAAGTCATCCCTGCAGCTTGCGCTTCAGCCCAAAAATCGGCAATTCCTGACTGACCCAGTTCATATTGCGCTTGATCTACACCAATTCCAAATTGAATTGATTTATAATTGGCCGCTGGCACATTGCTTAAGTTTAAAACCAAACTTGCTGGATTTGTAGCGTCTACAATAAAATAGCTATCGGCTTTGGGATAGGTGAAAACTGTTCCATCCTCTTTGGTTAACACAACATTACTTATAATGTATTTTGCTTCATTAACGGTCAACACTTCATTGTTTGTAGTTGGCAAAGTTGACGCGCCCAATACCAAAAGATTTCCTTTGTATCCGTTTTCAAATTCGATATTTAAGCTTCCTGTTCCGGTAATTTTTTCTTCACTTTTAGAACAAGCTGTAAATAATCCTGCAACAGCTATACAAGCTACTGCCATTGTAATATAATTTCTCATTTTTATTTTTCGTTTTTAAGTTAATTCAATACATAGCATGATAGCACCGCAAATAAATACAGTACTCATGTAAAAAAAATCGATGAAATTTAACTTAAAGTGGGCGGATGAAAAACCGCTGACGAGTGTAAACGGCTATATAAATTGCAGTACTCCAATGTAATCAAAGAGTTCTGCTGTGTTCCCGTAAAATGAGTGAATAGAGTTGAAGAACATAAATACCAATTTGGTTCTTGTTCTTGTTTCGCAGTATTTTTTTTGTCAGAAGGAATTGATTTTTCTTGTGATGTATCAGCTTCAGCGGCATTGGCCAATTGCTTCATCAAATGGCATTTTCCGTTGCATTTTAGTACTGGCTTCGCTTTATTAACACACAACACCTTGGCTATATAATTATAATTGACCGCGTACTCAACAAATGGAAATACCGGTTTGAGCAACAAAGAAAACACAACTAAGAAAACTAATTTATTCAATTTAGCAGAAGAATAAAGCACTTGTAATTGCTGGTGAAAACCAAACTATAGCGTGTGCAAATTTAAAACACAGTAAGCGTTTTTACTATAGATTACTGTTAAATTTTAATCGATTATATTTCAATTAATGATGTATAAATAACATCTAACTCACCATTAACTTAATACCATTTAAAAAAATTATTTTAATCTAATTAAAGAGAGATCATTAAACCAATTCGGGTTATTGCATTCGTAGAAGGGAATTTTAAAAATTTATATCATGAAAAAATTAGTAGTGGTTGCCGTTTTGTTGCTTTCAGTGGTAGCATTTGCGCAAGAAAAAAGAAAAAAAGGTCCCGAAATGTCGCCCGAAAAAAAGGTAGAATTACAAGTTGCCCGTCTTAAAATTGAATTGGATCTAAGCGAGAAGCAAACGGCCGATTTGCGAAACGTAATTCAGGAACACCAACAAAAACGAGCCAAACTTCGGGCCGAATTTGGTTCAAAAAAAGATAGTTTAGACAAACCAAGCCCAGCCCAACGCGAGCAAATGAAAAAAATAAAAGCCGAAGACAAGAAAGCGTTTGAGGAACACCTAAAAAAAATTCTGACGCCAACACAATTTGAAACCTGGCAGCAAAACAAAGAAGCGCGGAAAAACAAACGAAAAGAACGCAACGAAAAAAGAGAAGCGCGCGAAAATTAATCGAATTCAAAAATTTAATTTGCCACTTCAAAAAAATCTAGTAGATTTGGGCAGTTAACCAACAAATTAAGATCTTATGAAAAAATTAATTTTTGCTATTGCTGTACTTGTTACGTTTTCAGTAAATGCACAAAATAAAGAAGCTGCAAAATCAGTAGCAACTGAGCAAACGCTTTCTAACGAGCAAAAAGCAGTAAATGATGTAACCGCTTTAGTTTCTGCAATAACTGTAGATGCTACATTAAAAACTGATTTATACACCTTGATGTTAATGAAATATGAAGCATTGGGAAACACAAAAGCTACCAAAGCAGAGCGTGAAGCATCGTTAAAAGGAATAGAACAAAAATTACTTTCAGGTTTAAATGAAGTACAAAGAAAACAATTGATCAGCAACAGCGAATTGTTTCAACGCATGACACACTAGTCAAAAATACATACATAAAAAAAGGAGCTCTTTCATGGGCTCCTTTTTTTTGTTTATACTGTTTTTGCCACTTTTTCAACTGCAGCAATGGTGAGGTCTAAATCATCGTAGGTAAGTGCATCGGTAATAAACCAGGTTTCATAGGCAGAGGGCGCAATGTATATTCCCAGCTGCAGCAATCCATGGAAGAATTGTTTGAAACGCGGATTATCCCCTCTGGCAGCTGAGGCAAAATCGACCACTGGCTCCGCATCAAAGTGTACCGAAATCATAGAACCTACTCGGTTGATAGTAAACTCAATCTGATTGGCATGAAGTGCTTTAGCTATTCCCTTTTCTAAATAGGCTGTTTTCTGATCCAATCGTGCAAACAAATCGGCATCTGCATTAATTGATTGCAACATCGCTAAACCAGCAGCCATAGCCAGGGGATTTCCCGACAAGGTTCCCGCCTGATAGACCGGACCTAATGGTGCTAAATGGTTCATTATCTCGGCACGTGCAGCAAATGCACCCACCGGCAATCCGCCACCAATTACTTTTCCGAAGGTGACAATATCGGCGTGTACGCCATATAATTCTTGCACGCCGCCCTTGGCCAATCGGAAACCAGTCATCACCTCATCAAAAATCAATAAGGCATTATGTTGATCGCAAAGGGTTCTCAATCCGTGTAAAAATCCGGGGGCGGGAAGCACACATCCCATATTGCCCGCAACGGGCTCTACAATAATTGCGGCAATTTCATTGGGATTGGCTGCAAACAATTGAGCTACTTGATCTAAGTTATTGTACTGCGCCAACAAGGTATCTTGGGCAGTTCCTGGGGTAACTCCAGGGCTATTGGGCGAACCAAAGGTAACGGCTCCACTACCTGCTTGAATTAAAAATGAATCGGAATGCCCGTGGTAACAGCCGGCAAATTTGATGATTTTGTGCCGTGATGTAAAACCTCTGGCCAATCGAATGGCGCTCATACAGGCTTCGGTACCAGAATTGACAAAGCGAATTTTATCAATATTGGGCACCATAGCAACAGCCAATTTGGCTATTTCAGTTTCTAAAGCAGTAGGTGTTCCAAATGAAGTTCCCAAAGTGGCACGACTTGTGACTGCTTCAACTACAGGCGGATAGGCATGACCTAAAATCATTGGACCCCATGAATTGATGTAATCGATGTACCGATTTCCGTCTTCATCATACAAATAGGCCCCTTGTGCTTTGGCTATAAAAATAGGGGTTCCGCCCACAGATTTAAAGGCGCGTACCGGTGAATTGACTCCACCAGGGATAACTTGTTCGGCTTCGGCAAATAATTGACTACTTCGTTGGTATAGCATGGTTTTATTTTATTTTATTTGTAGCGTTTGTCCTATGGATAAAGTGTTATCGGACAGGCCATTTTTGGCACGTAAATCCTCAACACTGAGATTAAATTTTTTAGAAATCGAATACAGGGTATCGCCGGGCATTACAGTATAAGCGTCGGCAGAGTTTGTTTGCGCTAAGCTTGAATTAACAGATAGCGGGTTGGTTGGCACATACGCAATTCCCAATACCTCAGCATCAAATTTTTGCAATTGATACCGCTCAATAATTCCAGTTAATTTTTCGGGGTATTTCGGATCAGTAGCATACCCTGCAGCTTTTAAGCCCGCTGCCCATTGTTTGTAATCGGCTTTATCTAAATCAAATAACCCTTTATATCGTGGTCGTGACGTTAAAAAGAGTGCGTGATCTTGATAGGATTGATTGGCTTGATCGTATTTTCTGAAACACTCTTGGGCGGCATCGTCATCATATTTAACGCTAGGACCTGTCCATTCTTTGTGGCATTTTATCCCAAAATGATTGTTTGCCAATACACTCAAGGGGCCTGTGCCTGCGCCTGATTCTAATATGCCTTGACCCAATATAATACTGGCGGGAATGCCAAACTGCTTCATGTTATTTTTGGCAATTTCATCAAATTGATCAATGTAGGCCAATACCATTTCTGTAGTTACTTTTACTTGAGTGGTGGCCTCTAAAATTTCAGTTTTGGAAACAACTGTAGAATTATCATTTGATTTATTTTGCTCAATGGCCGCTTCGTAGCGTTTTTCTATAACTGCCGGATTTGAGGTTAAAGTACCCGAAGTCTTTGTTGGTTTTGCTGGCTGTTTTTTGGGTGGAACGGGTTTCTTTTTGGCACTTACCGCCACTCGTTTGGCAACCGGAACCGTGACTTGCACGATAGATCGGCTAGACCCACAACTAAAGAGCAAAAAACCCAGTATCAGTAGCACAATTTTGTTATTCATAGTACGTAATTTGCGGTTGATTTTTTTGACTTAAAATCGCATTTATTCCTCGTATTCCTTGTAAACCACCTGTGTGAATAAGCAAGATTTTACTTCCATGTGGAAAGTAATTTTCCTGAATCAGCTGGAGCACACCAAACACCATTTTACCAGTATAAATAGGGTCTAATGGGATCTGGTATTGAGCATAAAATTCATTTAAAAAGTGTATCAATTCGGGCGTAACTTTTGCATAGCCTCCAAAATGATAATCGGTGCACAATTCCCAATTATTTTCGTGCGTAAAATTACGAATATCTTCTTGTAAAAAATCACTCTTTAGCGCCGGAAATCCAATTATTTTTTGGTAGGGCTTGGCGCTATTTATAACGCCCGAAATAGTGCCCCCTGTACCTACTGCACAACAGATAAAATCGTAAACCTCATCGGAAGCCGTAAGAATCTCCTCGCAGCCTTTCACGGCCAACGCATTGGTTCCTCCTTCAGGCAATATGTATATCTCGCCGTATTTTTTTTGCCAAAATTCCAAGCTGGCGCTTTCGTTTTTGTGTCGGTATTGTTCCCGGCTAATGAACTCCAAATGCATGCCACAATCTTGTGCAAATTGCAAGCTGGGATTAGTGGCAATTTGATGAGCCAATTCTTCGCCACGAATGATGCCAATAGTCTGAAAACCGTACTCTTTACCTGCCGCAGCTACCGCAACAATGTGATTGGAAAACGCCCCTCCAAAAGTGAGTAATTTATGATAATTTCGGGCTTTTGCTTCGGCGAGATTGTATTTTAATTTGCGGAATTTATTACCCGAAATGTGCGGATGCAACAAATCATCTCGCTTGATAAAAAGAGAAACAGTGGTGTTGGGTAATTGTATTTCTTGAATCAAAAATTTATGAATTTATGTAGCACGTCTACATTGCTAAAAACGTGAATTTTAACGATTTTTTATGTTAATCACCGATAAAAAAAACCATTTTAACATTTTGTATTTACATTTATTTCAAATAGTAAGCTAGAATTTTTCTTATGGTTAAAAATATCATCGCATCACGACCTATTTCTTTTGACAAATTACTTCTATATTTTGCTTTTCTTGGATTGACAAATCTAACACTTCAGGCGCAAACCACCATCATTTCTCCCACAGGCGCTGGAGGTTTTGAATTAGGAGCAACGCTAGCTGCCAACGGCTGGTCTGCCACCTCCGGTACAGCTACCCAAAACCAATGGATATGCAGCACTGGAGCAACAGCTGGTTTTTCTGGAACTAATGCAGCCTACATTACGAACAATACGGCCAGTGTACCACCACCGCATACCTATGCCATCAATGCTACCCGAATTTCTCATGTATACCGAAATTTTACGGTTCCAGCTGGCGAAACCATTATCAATCTTTCCTTTAGTTGGATTTCAAATGGCGATGCTGGGCGTGATAAAATGCGTGTGTTCATAATACCATCAACCACTACCCCAGTATACGGAACAGCCCTTGCTGCTGCCGGCACTGCTCCTACTGGAGTTACTCAATTAGGCGCAAACTTTAATGCTCAAACTACCTGGACAACTGCTACATACACCCTGCCAGCAGCTTATGCAGGCACAACCTGTCGATTGGTTTTTGAATGGAGCAACAACAACAATACGGGAAATCAACCCCCAGGAGGTGTTGACAACATTTCCCTAACTTCGGCTGCACCCGCGCCTATTTTAGGAGATGAGTGTGCCATTGCTATCCCTCTTACAGTTAGTTCAACTTGTAGTTACACTACCTACACCAATGCTGCCAATACCGCAAGCGCGGGTGTTCCTGCTCCTGGCTGCGCTAGTTATAGTGGTGGTGACATTTGGTTCAGCGCTGTTGTACCTTTTACAGGGATTTTAACGGTTGATACGCAAACAGGGGTAATTACCGATGGAGGTATGGCGTTTTACACGGGCAGTTGTGGTGCACTTACTTTACTTTCTTGCGATGACGATTCTAGTACAAATGGGTTAATGCCCTATTTAACAGCCTCCGGATTAACACCAGGATCTACCGTATATATTCGGTTTTGGGAATATAGCAACGACAACAATGGCACTTTTGGCATATGTGCTACTTCGCCTACTTGTATTGTTCCTTCCATCAACCCAACTTCTTCAATAACAACAAATTCAGCTACTATCAATTGGACCGCTTTAACTCCTGCCCCAGCCGTGGGGTATGAATATTATTACAGTACAAGTAGCACAACTCCAACAGTAGCTGGAACAGCTACTACTGCTACTTCTATTCCGCTTACAGGCTTGATACCAAATACCGTGTATTACGTATTTGTTCGCAGCAATTGCGGCGGCGGAAATTATAGCGGTTGGTCTGCCTATGACATGTTCTCCACAGGATATTGCCCCTCTGTTTCTACTGCAACCGGATATTATATTTCTGACTTTTCTACCACGGGAGGTACTGCTAACATTACCAATAACGGCACAACTTTATCTGCTTCGGGGTATGGGAATTATACCGCCATGAGTGTAAGCCAGCAAAATTTTGGCGCAATCAATTTCTCGAGCACTTTTGTAGGCGGAACCTTTGGATTCAATATTTGGGTAGATTGGAACGACGATATGGATTTCAATGACACAGGCGAATTAGTTTATGCTAGCAATGGCTATGTGTCATCAGCAACAGGATCATTTTCAATTCCGGGCACAACTGCTGTGGGCAATCACCGCATGCGTATTCGTGCCGATTATTTGAGCACCAATCCAAACGCTTGCGGAACCATAACTGATGGTGAAACAGAAGACTATACCCTTACCGTTTTGCCTCCACCCCCTTGTTCAGGAAACCCTACTTTTATTTCGGTAAACATTACCTCACAAACTGCAGCAACTGTTACGTGGACAGCACCGGCACCGGCACCGGCAAATGGATATCAATATTATATGAGCACCTCATCGGTCTCTCCATCTGCCTTGGCAACACCTACAGGAAGTTTAGCGGCTGGTGTAACCAGTTTAAGTTTGTCGGGATTAACTCCCCTAACCACCTATTACATTTGGGTACGTTCAAATTGTGGTGGTGCCTTGGGATTGGGCGTGTGGGTTGGAGCAACCTATTGGACTCAACCCAATTGTGCAGTAGGAAATAGCACAGGAACTACTACTTTGGCCTGTCCTTCGGTTATTTCGGGTGGACTGAGTTTAAATGGTGCCGATCCTACACCTATTGGCTGTACAGCCTCGTCTTGTGTAGATTTGGAAGCTACGTATTTAGACATGAAACAAACCACAACCTACACAGTTGCTACTATTCCCTATTCGCCCCCTTACCAATTTAGTTGTTTAAAAAACCCGGTGAGTGTGAACGTGGACGACAAGTGGTCTCCGGTTATTAATTTGCCGTTTAATTTTTGTTATTACGGTAACAATTACAATCAATGTACCATTGGATCCAATGGCGTAGTATCTTTTGACCTTGTAAATAATGCTCCAGGCAGTTATAGCACTTGGTCTTTTGCCAATAATTTACCCAACAACACCATGTTTCTCAATACTATTTTTGGGGTTTACCATGACATTGACCCGAGTTTGGGTGGAGAAATTGGTTGGGAACTAATCACCTTAAACTCCGGATGTAGAGCATTAGTTGCCTCATGGAATGACATTCCTATGTTTTCTGCAGCATGTAACAGTTCTTTGTACACTGGTATGATCGTGTTGTATGAAAACACCAATATAATTGACGTCTATGTGAAGACAAAAAGCACTTGTGCCAGCTGGAATGACGGTAATGCAATAATAGGAATTCAAAATAGCACCGGAACACAAGCCATTGTTGCGCCCGGACGAAACGGCCTCGACGCCAACTGGAATGTAACCAATGAAGCATGGCGCTTTACCCCTGCTGGACCTTCTTTAACGACCTTGGCTTGGTACGAAGGAAACACAGCAACTGGTCCAGTTATTGGCACAACTCCTGTGATAAATGTCTGTCCGACAGCAACTACCAATTATACAGCTAAAGTGGTGTACACCTTTTGTGACGGGACCACGATGACCAAAACTGATTATACTACCGTTACGGTAACCAATGGCAAAAACTGGAACGGATCCGTAAGCACCGATTGGAATACCGCTGCCAACTGGACTCCTATAGGCGTTCCCAACAATACGGATTGTGTGGTGATTCCAGTTACGAGCAACAACCCAATTATTTCGGGATCAAGCTATAATGGATTAGCCGGTTTCCTTACTGTAAAAAATGGAGCAACATTAACCATGTTGTCAAGCAATTCACTAACTGTAACCAATTGGGTAAAAGTAGAACCTACCGGTAACTTTATCATCGAAAACAGCGCGAGCTTATTACAAGTAAATAACGATACAAATACCGGAAACATTACTTACAAACGTACCGCACAAAACATACGTATGCTCGATTATGTTTACTGGTCTTCGCCCGTAAGTAATTTTAACATCAACTCGCTTGTGGCTCCATTAGTATCAGGACCCATTTATACTTGGAACCCAACCGTGGCCAATCCAAACGGTGGTCAAGGAAATTGGCAAGGCGCTGCGGGCAGCATCATGAGTGCTGGAAAAGGGTATATCGCTCGAGGCCCAAGCTCGTTCACCTCTATGGGTGCCAATTTGAACGCAACTTTTGTGGGTGTTCCCAACAACGGAAATATCACCACGCCTATTTCACGTGGATCTGATACCAATACGGCCTTTCATACCGGATTAAATGGAATAGAAATTACCAACTACAGCGACAATGCCAATCTAATTGGTAATCCCTACCCTTCGGCCTTACGCGCGAGTCAATTTTTATTTGACAACAATACCAAAATTGAAGGAAACATTCGCTTGTGGACACACGGCACCTTACCGGCTCAAATTGCCAATCCATTTTATGATTCATTTGTGTACAATTACACGGCAGGCGATTATTTTACCTACAACTTTACTGGTGCAAGCTGTTGCCCAGCAGCTGGAGCCGATTTGTTTATTGGAGCCGGACAAGGATTTTTTGTAGAGATGAAAGATGGGCCAGCCGCATCTAACACGGTTTCCTTTACTAACTCTATGCGTAACTATACCTATTCAAATAGTTTGTTTTATCGTCCTGGTCAAACCCCTGTTGATGTTGAATCTATTGAACGCAACCGCATTTGGGTAGATTTAATTGATGCGAACAACAGTTCAGATCGAACTTTGGTTGGATATATAGAAGGCGCAACACAAGAACAAGACAGTTTCTTTGATTGCAAAACCAGTACTACAGCAGCGATGTCAGTGTATTCACTTATTGGAAATGAACCATTTATTATCCAAGGACGTGCCTTACCTTTTGAGGTGACAGACGAAATTCCATTGGGCATGAATTTGCCCACGGCCGGTAGTTATTCGTTAGCTATTGCTGGTGTTGACGGTTTATTTAACACCCAAAACATATACCTAAAAGACCATGAGTTACAACTCATTCACGACCTTAAAACAACTCCATACCAATTTGCTGCTGAGTCAGGCAAATGCAACAACCGTTTTCAATTGATATTTACCAATGGCGCATTGGGTGCAGCTCAATTTGAATTAGGCAATACGATACTAGTGGCCGCTAACGAATCAATTCAAATTAAGTCAGTTGGAGAAACCTTACAATCGGTAGTGATCTACGACGTATTGGGCCGAAAACTAGCCGAAAACAAACAAGTAAATGCAAAAGAGCTTCTCATTAGCAATTTGCAAAAAAATAACACCGCATTATTGGTTGAAGTTACTACCGTAACGGGCGCTAAAACCACGAAGAAAATAATCTATTAACAACACCTTATTTTCGGTAAAAGACCTGGGGAAACCGAGGTCTTTTTTTTGGCCATACGTTATTTTTCTTACTTAGTAAATTTGTACTTTTGAGCATGGCAAAACACAACGAAGCAACCCCACCTGTAGAAGGCGAAGATTTTTATTTCACGCCCGAAGGTTTCAAATGCTTTACCGAAAAGCACCATTTAAAACGCGGGTATTGTTGCAAAAGTGGCTGCCGTCATTGCCCATATGGCTACGACAAAAAAACCGACAGTTTTACACCCACCAAAAAATAAGATCCATTGCCCATGACTTTTCAAGAGCAAATTCAACAAGGAATTCCTGCAAAATTACCCGCATCAAAACCATTTGATCCGGCCATCAATCACGCGCCCAAACGCAAAGAAATTCTGAGTGCTGCCGAGATCAAACTCGCGCTTCAAAATGCGTTACGCTACTTTGACCCCATTCATCACGCCACACTCTTGCCCGAATTTAAAGCCGAGTTGGCTGAATACGGTAGAATTTACATGTACCGCTTTCGTCCCGATTATAGAATGTATGCCCGACCCATTTCGGACTACCCAGGAAAATCAGAACAAGCCAAAGCGATCATGCTCATGATCCAAAACAACTTGGATTATGCAGTTGCCCAACACCCGCACGAGCTCATTACCTATGGTGGAAATGGCGCGGTATTTCAGAACTGGGCGCAGTATTTACTCACGATGCAATACCTGAGCCAAATGACCGACGAACAAACTTTGGTCATGTACTCGGGTCACCCCATGGGCTTATTTCCCTCGCATGCCGATGCACCGCGCGTAGTTGTAACCAACGGTATGGTGATTCCCAACTATTCCAAACCCGACGATTGGGAACGCATGAATGCCTTGGGTGTATCCCAATACGGACAAATGACAGCCGGAAGCTATATGTATATTGGCCCACAAGGTATTGTGCACGGTACAACCATTACGGTATTAAACGGTTTTAGAAAAATAAAAAAATCCCCGAGAGGAGGATTATTCGTTACTTCAGGACTTGGCGGCATGAGTGGCGCGCAACCCAAAGCGGGGAATATCGCGGGCTGCGTAACGGTTTGTGCCGAAGTAAACCCCAAGATCACCCACATTCGTCATTCCCAAGGATGGATTAATGAAGTCATTGAAAACATTGACCTATTGGTCCCACGAGTTAAAACAGCGCTAGAAAATAATGAAGTAGTTTCAATCGCGTATCTGGGAAATGTAGTCGATGTTTGGGAACGTTTTGACCAAGAAAACCTGCATATCGATTTGGGTTCTGATCAGACTTCCTTACACAATCCGTGGGCTGGAGGGTACTATCCGTTGGGGTATTCGTTTGAAGAATCCAATGCGTTGATGGCCAACGACCCCGAAAAATTTAAATCCGAAGTGCAAAAAACCCTGCGCAGACATGCCGAAGCCATCAACAAACACACCGAAAAAGGAACGTATTTCTTTGATTATGGAAACGCGTTTTTATTAGAAGCCTCGAGAGCGGGTGCCGATGTTTTTGCTGAAAACCACATTGATTTCAAATACAACAGCTACGTGCAGGATATTATGGGGCCCATGTGTTTCGACTACGGATTTGGACCTTTCCGTTGGGTATGTGCCTCAGGAAACCCTGAAGATTTGGCCAAAACCGACCAAATTGCCTGTGATGTACTGGAAGAAATAATGAAAAACGCGCCTGAAGAAATTCAACAGCAAATGGCCGATAACATCCAATGGATTAAAGGTGCACAAGAAAATCAATTGGTAGTTGGCTCGCAAGCCCGCATCTTGTATGCCGATGCCGAGGGAAGAATGAAAATAGCTGCGGCCTTCAACAAAGCAATAGCTGCGGGACGTATTGGCACCATTATACTTGGCCGCGATCACCACGATGTTTCGGGCACCGATTCGCCCTACCGCGAAACCTCAAATATTTATGACGGCTCAAGATTTACGGCCGATATGGCGATCCAAAATGTAATTGGTGATAGCTTTCGAGGCGCCACTTGGGTGTCTATCCACAACGGAGGCGGCGTAGGTTGGGGCGAGGTGATTAACGGTGGATTTGGATTAGTTCTAGACGGATCGGCTGACGCCCAACGCCGCTTGGAATCGATGTTGTTCTGGGACGTCAACAACGGAATTTCCCGCAGAAGCTGGGCCCGAAATGAAGGCGCCATTTTTGCCATCAAACGCGCCATGGAAAGTCAGCCGTTATTGCAAGTTACGCTGCCCAACCTGGTAGACGAAAATTTATTTGATTGTTAATTTTAAAAAATAAACCCATGAAAATTTTAACGCTTTTTCCTGTTTTAGCTTTACTAGTAGCATCTTGCGGTTCAATTACCGTAGCTACTGATTACGACAAATCAACCGATTTTAGCACCTACAAAACCTATGCCTTCTACAAAACCGGCATCGACAAAGTAGAATTGTCAGATTTAGATAAAAAACGCATCTTGCGCGCCATTGACACCACCTTGCAAGCCAAAGGATTCAGCAAAAGTGAGAACCCCGATTTCTTGGTAAACATCAGCACCAAAGTAGAGAAAAATGTAAACGTAAACCAATTCAATGCGGGTTATGGTTACGGTTGGGGCCGCGGATGGAACCCCTATTTTGGCATGAACAACGCCACCGTTACTACCACAACCGAAGGCGTATTGACCATTGATTTTATTGACACCAAAAAGAAAGAATTATTCTGGCAAGGCAACGGAACGGGCTACCTGACCAGCAACCAAAATAAAAAAGACAAAGTGGCTGCCGAATTTGTTTCGGAAATCTTGGCGAAGTATCCACCGGAGAAGAATTAATAATGAAAAATTAATAATTAATAATTGGGGTGATATACTAATATACAGAGAACCGATAACACTAATACACCGCCAATCCATAGGCAGCACCCGGAACATAAATGGGTTCACAGGCTATGGGGGTTAAGGTATTGCCTTCAACTTTAAACGGCAATATTTTATCGCTCGTTCCGGCCAATACATACAAATATTCATCGGCCGATGAAAGTACAATTTCTAATGGGCTATTGCCTGCACCGAGTTCAACAGCCGTTTGTGTAGCCGTTAATGCTCCTGCAGCTGAAATGGCAAACGAGGAAATGGTATTTGCATTTGCATTGCTCGAATAACAGATCGTAGAAGTTGAGTTTATTGCTGCCCAACAGGCTCCTCCTTGTGCATTTGGCAAAGTACTGATTGAGGCAATGACAGCGTCAGCAGAAACCGAATAACTGGAAACCGAACTTGATGCACTGGCTTCTGTCACAAAAATTTGACCCGTCGAATTAACCGCAAACCCATACGGATAAACATGAGAGGTTGTAAGGGATTGTGATAAGGTTGGAATGTGTGTAATGGGGTTTAAAGTAAAACTGGTAAGTAAATTTGTGGCTCTTTCGCTCACTACCAAAACGCCGTCTTGTACAAAGGATATTTGTGCCGGATTTACATCATTTGGAAAAGCTTGTTTTGAATTGGGAATAGCGGTTAAAACACCCGAAGTTGATAAGGTAAACCCTTCAATAGAGGAAGCACCCATGGCTCCTTCGTTGCATAACACATAAACCAAGTCGCCGCGTTGTGCGATGCTAATGGGTCGTGTTCCTTGCAAATTGTATTTACCAACAAAGGCAATTGCTCCGGTGGGCAACAAACCAAAGGTAGAAATGCTATGATCTCCGGCATTTACGGCAAATATAAATTCTTTGTTTGCGCTCAAAATTAAAGAGCCTTGACTAGATAAATTACTGCCTGTACCCAATCCTGTAGTTGGCACTGTAGCTATCAAGCTTAAAACTCCATCAGCATTGATTTTGTATTGCAACAGTTCGTTTCCACTGATGGCATTGCTCATGGTAAATACAAACCCTTTAGCGTTTTGCGCATTGTTTTCGTCTTTGCTACATCCCATTAATAAGGTGAATATGGCAAGAATAGCTAGGCTTAATTTTGTTTTCATCATGTGTGTTTTTTAGGTTGCCAAAAATAAAATATTGTATTTAATTTTTGAATAGTTTATTGAATTTAACAGGCTAAAATTTATTTATAAGAAGCGATTAGTTGTCAGCAAACAACTACAGTCCTTTTTTGTAATACTAAATTAACGGTTTCTATTCCCCAACCGATAACTGACAATTGACAACCCACAACCGTTATAGACTTTCGCCACGAATGCACGAATTGAATTTTTTAATTAAGCTTCCCGAATTCGATCATCAAAGATGATCATTCGAATAAAATCATTGTGCGCAAAACCATTTGTGAATTCGTGGCAAAATAGAGTTTAGACTAAAAGATAAAAGACTGTCCTAAGAACACATCCGACAACCGAAAACTTACAACTAATACCCCAACAACTCCTCCATTTTCAATCTCACTTTATCTACGTTGGGAATCATGGTAAATTCCAAGGTACTGTTGAGCGGAATGGCGGGCATATTTTCGGAGCCGATGACCATAACTGGTGCATCGAGCTGTTGGAAACAATTTTCCTGAATTAGCCCTGCTAAACTTCGTGCAAACGAATTGATGGTGGGTTCTTCGGTTACCACCAAGCATTTCTTGGCTTTCTTCACCGAACGAAAAATGGCTTCTTCATCGAGTGGATACAGCGTTCGTAAATCGATGATCTCTACCTGATTTTTCATATCGGCTGATGCATTCAGCGCCCAATGTACGCCCATGCCGTAAGTTATTACCGTAATGGTTTCTTCGGTTTCTTGCTCCCAGATTTCTTGTACGATATTGGCTTTGCCAAAAGGCAAAATGTAATCTTCGGCAGGTTCGTTTACGCGGGCGGCGTCAGTGCCTTTTACCTTACTCCAATACAAGCCTTTGTGTTCCAAAAACACCACCGGATTGGGGTCGTAATAGGCCGCTTTGAGTAAGCCTTTTAAATCGGCACCGTTACTCGGATACGCGATTTTTATACCGCGAATGTTGGTCAATACACTTTCAACCGATGACGAATGGTACGGACCACCACTGCCATAAGCACCAATAGGCACACGCAAAATCATGCTCACCGGCCATTTTCCATTAGACAAATAACAGGAACGGCTCACCTCGGTAAACAATTGGTTGAGGCCCGGCCAGATGTAATCGGCAAATTGCACCTCCACAATGGGTTTCAAGCCTACGGCTGACATCCCCACGGTAGAACCTACAATAAAAGCTTCTTGGATTGGCGTATTGAACACCCGTGTATCACCAAATTTTTGGGCCAAGGTTGCAGCTTCGCGAAACACGCCACCCAATCGAGCGCCTACGTCTTGTCCATAGAGCAAGCATTCGGGGTGTTGGCGCATCAGTTCTTCAACGGCAAATAAGGCGCAATCGACCATCACCACTTTTTCTTCCCGCTCCGGATTGCGTTCGCCCACCTCAGCAGTAATGGGCGTTGGCGCAAAATCGTGCGTAAATAAATCGGCTGGCGAGGGATCTTCGGCTTGTTGTGCCCGATCAAAATCAGCTTGCACCAGTGCAATTGCGGTATCCTCTATCGTTTTTATTTCATCTAATGTAATGCCAGCATCGCGTAATTGTTGAATCAACACCGGATAGGGATCACGGGATTGGGCTTCCTCCAAATCATCACGGTACCACTCCATGCGCACACCCGAAGTATGGTGATTGAGCAAAGGCACTTTGGCGTGTACCAAAAATGGTCGGCGCTCCTCGCGTATGGTTTGTACTACTTTTTGTAGCGCCAAATAGCTTTCGGTAAAGTTGGCGCCATCAATAGAAATGGCTTCAATTCCATGAAATCCTTGGGCATATTCAAAGGCATTTTGGGCGCGGGTCTCTTTGGCATTGGCCGAAATATCCCATCCATTGTCCTGCACCAAATACAAAATAGGCAATTGTTTTAAGGCGGCCATTTGCAAGGCTTCGGCAATTTCACCTTCGGTTACCGAGGCATCGCCCAACGAACAAACCACGAATGGCTTGGCTTCATTTTCGGGAGCAATTCCCGTATTTTCTTTGTACCAAAATCCCATGGCTGCACCGGTGGCCGGAATGGCTTGCATGCCGGTCGCTGAGGATTGGTGTGGAATTTTAGGTTTATCGGCCACATTCAAACTCGGGTGACAATAATAGGTTCTTCCGCCCGAAAACGGATCATCCTTTTTGGCCATCAATTGCAACATCAAGTCATAGGGTTGCATGCCAATACCCAACAACATCGACTCATCGCGGTAATAGGGAAAGGCATAATCTTGCGGCAACAACTGCATGGCCATCGCGATCTGAATGGCTTCATGTCCGCGAGAGGTGGCATGCACATATTTGGACACCACTTTAAAATTATCTTCGTACAAGGTAGCCATGGCTTTGGCGGTGGCCATGGTGGTAAATGCACGTTCGAGTATTGATTTTGGTAGCATGAAAAAAGATCTAATTAATTAACCGGCACTAACCAATTTAACACGTCTGGCGATTTTTGCACTTTTATTGCGTTGATTTGCGCATTGATTTCTTCGCCCACCGGACTGGTTTCAGGAAACTGCAAGCTAAATTCTTCGTTGCCAATTTCTTCAATCAAGGCAATGCCTACAGCAGTTCCCACACCAAATCCTTCTTCGAGTGTGCCGTCGGCGATGGCGGTTTTGATTTCGGTTAAGGAGATGGGGCGTTCAATTACCTCATACCCTTTGAGTTTCAATAATTCAATCACGCTCATGCGCGTAACGCCGGCCAAAATGGATCCACTCAAATCGGGTGTGTAAAATTTACCGGCTATCTTGAAAAAGATATTCATGGTGCCCACTTCTTGCACGTACTCAAAGTGGTTCGGATCCAACCACAATACCTGGTCGTAGCCTTTGGCTTTGGCAAACTCAGTCGGGCGAATGGCGGCCGCATAATTTCCAGCTGCTTTGGCTTCGCCGGTTCCACCATTTACGGCACGTACGTAATGATTTTCGGCATACAATTTAATGCGGCGATTAAAATACGGTCCTGCTGGAGAAGCCATGATGATAAATTTATAGTGGGTCGCGGCACGCATGCCTATAAACGACTCATCGGCATACATAAATGGACGCAAATACAAAGCGCTTCCCTCTTGGGTAGGCACCCAGTTGCGTTCAATGCGCACAAACTCGATCAAGGCTTGCAAAAACAACTCTTCTGGAAACTCGGGCATGCCCATTCTGTCGGCACTTTTATTGAGTCGGGCGGCATTTTTCTCTGGACGGAATAACAACGGCGTTTGGTTTTCACCCATGGTTACTTTCATGCCTTCAAAAATAGCTTGTCCATAGTGCAAGGCCATCGAAGCCGGATGCATCGGCAACGCACGCAAGGGCTCAATTCGTGGATTGATCCAGGCGCCGTTTTCGTAATCGCACACAAACATGTGATCGGTAAAAGCGTTGCCCATCGGAATGTTGTTGATGTCTACGTTTTGCACATTTGAAGTAGCCGCTTTGGTAATAGAAATAGAATATGACATGGTATTATTTTAGTTTAATTGAAAGATTCTGTTGAAAATTGTTCGAGGTAATCGCCTACTCTGCGCAAAAAGGATCCGCCCAAAAAGCCATCGACTACGCGGTGGTCAAAGGACAATGATAAATACATCATGCTGCGAATGGCAATTTCGTCACCTTGTGGCGTACTGAGTACTTCGGCTCGTTTTTTGATGAGGCCAAAAGCCAAAATGGCCACCTCGGGTTGGTTGATGATGGGGGTTCCCATTAAGCTACCAAAGGTGCCTACATTTGAAATCGTGAAGGTGCTGCCTTGAATTTGCTCGGGTTTTAATTGATTTGTCCGAGCCGCTTCAGCCAAGGTATTGACGTCGGTGGCCAAGGCTACCAAGTCTTTTTGGTTGGCGTTTTTCACTACCGGAACGATTAAATTTCCGGAGGGTAAAGCCGTGGCCATTCCAATATTAATGTCTTGATGCACCACAATATTTTTCTCATCCACCGACACATTGATCATCGGAAAATCAACAATGGCTTGGGCTACAGCCTGCACAAACACCGGTGTAAAGGTGAGTTTTTGTTGGTGCTTAGACTGAAATGCATCCTTGTTGTCGTTGCGCCACTGCACCAAATTGGTCACATCCACCTCAATATACGAGGTTACGTGCGGCGAAGTCTGCTTGGAATAGACCATGTGGTCGGCAATCAATTTGCGCATGCGATCCATTTCGACAATACGGTCTTTTCCTTCTACATAATTAATTTTTGGTTTTGGATAGGTTGTCCGTTGTCCGTTATCCGTTGTCGGTTTAGATTGAAGCGGGTATTTTCTATTTTTTAGATAATTGAATACGTCGCTTTTTTGCAAACGTCCGTCGGCACCTGATCCTGGAATGGTTTGCAATTCTTCGATAGACAGGTTTTCTTTTTGGGCGATGGAAATGATGAGGGGGCTGATGAAGTGGTCGTTGTCCGTTTTCCGTTTTCCGTTTTCAGTTATCGGTTGTCGGTTGTGGGTTGTGGGTTGTGGGTTGTGGGTTGTGATGTTAGTCACTACTTCTTCTTTCCTACTACCTACCACCTTTTCACCTACCACCTCAATAAGTGCTAAAATGGAACCTACCTCAACCACGTCGTTTTTTTGGAAACGAATTTCGGTGAGTACGCCCGAAACTGGCGAAGCCACTTCGCTGTCTACCTTGTCGGTGGCGACTTCCAAAATAATTTCTTCGGCTTCTACGTAATCGCCCACTGACTTGAGCCAGTTGAGGATGGTCGCTTCAGAAATGCTTTCGCCCATTTTGGGCAGTTTGAATTCGAACATGTTTTTTTAGTCTTAAAGTCGAAAGTCGAAAGTCATAAAGTAAATTACTAATCACTTATCACTAACGACTAATTACTTATTTTTTAATTCTTCTAGTGTTTCATAAAAGGCGGCTTGTGAAGGCCTGTCTTTTGGAATTTCACGCAAGGGCTCAACCGCTTTCAAGGTGTCAAAACACTGTTGGGGCAATTGCTGGTACAAGGCGGTTCCGGCGGTTTTCCAGGCTATCAGTTCATCAGTCACCGATTTGATAACTTCAGCCGGATTACCCACCACCATTTTGCGGTTGGGAATTTGGGTGCCGGCTTTTACAAAACTCAAGGCTCCAATGATGCATTCATCGCCAATGGTCACGTCGTCCATGATTACAGCGTTCATCCCTACCAAACAGTTCGCGCCAATATTGGCTCCGTGGATGATGGCCCCATGGCCAATGTGCGCGCCGGCTTTTAACAGCATCGACTTGCCTGGAAACATGTGAATCGTACAATTTTCCTGCACGTTACAGCCGTCTTCAATGATGATTTCACCCCAATCACCACGAATGGCTGCGCCAGGCCCAACATAGACGTCTTTGCCTATAATCACATTGCCCGTCACCGCGGCTTGCGGATGGATGAAACTACTTTCGTGCACCACGGGGGTGAATCCGTTAAATTCGTATACCATATTATTTTGTCAAAAGTCGAAAGTCGAAAGTCGAAAGCGAAGTAGATTGACTTTTCACTTTAGACTTTGGACTTTAGACTAATTTTTAAACTTCTGCAATTTTTCTTTTGTAAAATCAGACAACACCAAGCGTCCGCTGATGGCGGCTCGTTCGGCTAATAATTCATCCCAATTGTCGGTGCCGCGCCAAAACATTTTTTTCATTTCGCGCATGGCTTCGGGATTGTACGTACACAAATGCTCGGCAAAGGCTTGCACAGCGGCATCCATTTCGTCTATCGTTTCAAACACTTGGGCATATAAACCTTTTTCTCGGGCCCAAGAGGCGTCGTAAAAGGTGTTGGCATCAATGGCAATTTGCGACAACGCCGACACACCCATTTTGCGTTCAATGGCGGGCGAAACCACAAATGGTCCGATACCTACATTGAGTTCGCTTAGTTTAATCGAAGCAAATTGAGTCGCCATGCAATAATCGGTTGAAGCGGCAATGCCTACTCCCCCGCCTACTGTTTTTCCTTGAATGCGCCCGATGATAAACTTGGGGCATTTGCGCATGGCATTAATCACATTGGCAAAACCGGAGAAAAATACTTTTCCGGTAGCTGCTTCATCAATGGCAATCAATTCCTGGAAACTGGCTCCGGCACAAAAAGTGCGCTCTCCACCACTTTTAAGGATGATCACTTTTACCTCATCGCGATTTCCAACTTCGGTAATCGTATGGGCCAATTGGGCCAAAATCGCGCCGGGCAATGAATTCTGCTCCGGATGAAAAAATTCAATCGTTGCAATGTGATTTTCTAAATTATGTTTTACGTAAGCGCTCATATTAATTGTTGATTGTTGATTGTTGATTGTTGATTGTTGATTTTAATTACTTCTAAAAATCAAAAATCAAAAATCTTCAATCGTTAATTATATTAATCCAAACTGTTCAAAATGATGATTCAAATGTTTTCTTTCTAAAAGATATGATTCATATTTGTTCAATTCGCCAAACACCATGTTCATTAAAATGGCTTCTGGATTTTCGTTGAAAAAGGTGGTATACTGTGCTCTGGCTTCCAAAAATTTGGCTTTGGCGGTCTCCAAATCGGGGTGAATTAAATCCTCAACTTCGCCTTTTTTCAGGCTAGGAAAAGCGGTTCCGTGGGGAAATTTCTCGTAATTGTACAACGAATTGTGCACCTTGTCCAAGATCTTTTCGGGCGTAACAATATCAAAATCTTGTATTTCACCCGATAGAATTCTATAGCCGTGCTCCAAATGTTCCAACACATGTTGTGGGGTTAAAATGCCCCATTTGGGTTTTGAATTTTCAGTCAATTTGTGTAGACATTCGTGGATTTTAGCCTCGGTCATTTCTACAAAAACGTCTTGTTTCTTTTGCACCATCGTGAGAATAGTAGCCACAGCAACCAATTCATCAGTCGTGTCAAATACTTCAACAAACCATTTCACGATGCCGCTCGGGTGCTCGGCCGAAGCCACATCGCGGTCTACTTTTTGTTTGCAGGTGAGGCGCACATAAACCGTATCGTTGTGGTAAATGGGACGCAAGAAGCGGCATTCTTCCAAGCCGTAATTGGCGGCCACTGGGCCTTTGTTGGGGTAGACAAACAAACCTGCTGCCGCAGCCAAAATGAAGTAGCCGTGCGCTGTTCGTTTCTTGAAAATACTACCATCCAAGGAGGTAATGTCGGTGTGGGCATAAAAATGATCCCAGGTAAGATTAGCAAAATTGATGATGTCGGTATCGGTAACCGTTCGGTTGTGGGTGCGCAACGACATCCCGGATTGAATATCTTCCCAATGGTACTGAAACGGATGTTGGGTAATTTCTTTGTAGGCCGAATTGGCTTGGTAAATGCCCGTGATTTCAGTTAATGTGGTAGGCGATCCTTGTATGGCGCAGCGCTGCATATAATGTGTAATTCCGCGCACTCCTCCCATTTCTTCACCGCCACCGGCACGTCCTGGCCCACCATGAACCAACTGCGGCAAAGGCGATCCGTGTCCGGTGCTTTGTTTGGCGTTTTCACGATTGAGTACTAAAATTCGGCCGTGATGCGAAGCGGCATTCACCACATAGTCTTTGGCAATCGCATCTGAATTGGTCACGATAGACGACACCAAAGATCCTTTACCCAGTTGTGCCAATTCGATGGCTTCGTCTAAATTGTTATAAGGCATCAGCGTCGATACCGGTCCAAATGCTTCCGTTTCATGCACGGCTAGATTTATAAATGGCTGGTCTTCGCGCAATACAATTGGGGATACAAACGCCCCTTTTTCATCGGCACCAAGAAGCGATACTTTTTCTAAATCGCCATAAACGACTTGAGCCGTTTGACTTAATTCTTGCACGCGTCCTTTCAGCACATTCACTTGGTCTTTGCTCACCAAAGCACCCATGCGCACTTCTTTGAGTCGAGGATCGCCAACGGTTACTTTGTCTAAGGCTTTTCCGAGGGCAACTTGTACCTCATCCATTAGGTTGGCCGGTACAATCATACGGCGAATGGCGGTACATTTCTGGCCGGCTTTTACGGTGATTTCGCTGCGGGCTTGGTTGATGAATAAATCAAATTCGGGTGTGCCTGGAACAGCGTCTTCGCCTAAAATTGAGGCATTTAATGAATCGGCCTCCATGGTAAATGGAACCGCTTCTTGAATAATTCGCGGATGGGCTTTAAGCAATCGCCCCGTAGCCGCTGATCCGGTAAAAGTAATCACGTCTTGGCTGTCGACGCTGTCAAATATATTTTTGACCGTTCCTGAAATCAATTGCAAGGCGCCTTCGGGTAAAATATTGGAGGCGATAATTTCGCGCACCACGGCTTCGGTTAAATAGGCCGTAACGGGCGCAGGCAAAACCACAGCTGGCATTCCGGCCATCCAGTTCACGGCACATTTTTCGAGCATACCCCAAATCGGGAAATTGAACGCATTGATGTGAATGGCTACTCCTTTTTTGGGTACTAAAATATGATGGGCCATGAATCGGCCGCCTTTGGATAAATCTATCGGGTCGCCTTCTACGTGATAGGCTTGGTTGGGGAACAATTTACGCAAGGAAGCATTGGCAAATAAATTACCAAATCCACCTTCGATATCAATCCAGGAATCCACGCGGGTAGCGCCGGTTCGGTAACTGAGTTCGTAAAAGGCTTCTTTGCGTTTGCTGAGATACATCGCCAAACTCTTGAGCATATTGCCGCGTTCTTGAAAGGTCATTTTGCGCAGTTGCTCGCCGCCTTTGGTTCGTCCATAATGCAAAATGGCGGGTATATCCAATCCTTCAACCGAGGTTTCGGCAATGAATTCGCCGGTTACGGCATCAAAGCTAGGTTTCCCTTCGCCGGTGGCTGATGTCCATTTTCCGAGTACGTAATGTTGTGTTTTTATCATAATGATTTATTTGATTTTTGATTAACGATTTTTGATTTTTGAACTTCTTACATCAGCAATCAAACATCGACACCCGAGAGTTTTGCTCGAACTGGCGAAGCAATCGTTAATCTATGCTTTCTCAATTATCACCGCATAGCCTTGCCCAACACCGATACACATGGTAATCAAGGCATAGCGTTTCCCGGTGAGTTGTAATTCTAGAGCAGCCGAATAGGCAATTCTAGCCCCCGTTACACCCAGCGGATGACCAATGGCAATGGCCCCTCCGTTGGGATTGATTCTTGGATCATTGTCTTGTAATCCCAATTCCCGAATACAAGCAATACTTTGCGCGGCAAAGGCTTCGTTGAGTTCGATAATATCGATTTGGTCAAAGGTTAAGCCTGCTTTTTCTAGGGCTTTTTTGGTAGCTTCTACCGGACCAATTCCCATAATTCTTGGCTCTACTCCCACCACAGCCGAACTGACAATGCGGGCTAAGGGTTTCAACTTATATTTTTCTACTGCTTCAGCCGAGGCGATAATAGTTGCTGCTGCCCCGTCGTTTAGTCCAGAGGCATTTCCAGCCGTGACGCTGCCGTCTTTTTTAAAGGCCGGACGCAATTTGGCTAAACCCTCCATGGAAGTGGCTGGTTTTATGAATTCGTCATTAGCGAATTGAATTGCATCGCCTTTTCTTTGTGGAATGGCTACGGGTACAATTTCTTTGGCCAATCGTCCCGACTCCTGCGCTGCTGCTGCTTTTTGTTGGCTGTGTAACGCAAATGCATCCTGGTCCTCGCGCGTAATGTTGTATTTTTCTACTAAATTTTCGGCTGTTTCACCCATAGCGTCTGTACCATACAGCGCATGCAATTTTGGGTTGATGAATCGCCAGCCAAAGCTGCTGTCGTACATTTTGGAATCGGTTCCAAAGGCCGATGAAGGTTTAGATACCACCAAAGGCCCACGGGTCATGTTCTCAATTCCTCCGGCGATAAACACCTCTCCATCTCCCGCTTTGATGGCGCGATTGGCATGGATAATGGCCGACAAACCCGAACTGCACAAGCGATTCACTGTCTCACCGGGAACGGTATGCGGCAAACCAGCCAATAACAAAGACATGCGCGCTACATTGCGGTTGTCTTCTCCGGCTTGATTGGCACAGCCCATGATGACGTCATCATAAGCCGCTGCGGGAATACTGGGGTTATTTTCTACTAACTGTTTAATGACCAATGCACCCAAATCATCGGCACGCATACTGGCTAAAGCGCCTTGATAACTGCCGATTGGTGTGCGAATTCCGTCTATGATGTATGCGTCCATATTGATTTATTTGATTTTCGATTGTTGATCGTTGATTTTTGATTGTTGCAAAAATCTTCAATCGTTAATCTTGTTCTTCCCATTCTTTATTTGTGCGATATACAACGCCTTTAAAAAGTGCCACGAGTTCGTCTTTTTGATTTTCGACTTTCGACTTTCGACGAACCTCTATAATGTTGAATCCCAATTTGGTATTTACTTTTTCAATCACCGATTCGGCCACCAAATAATCGCCTTCGTTTACCGCTTCAATGTGGTTGATTGAGGTTTCAATAGACACTGCAAATTTGCCGTGTGTATTGGCTGCAAACCCAAAAGCGGTGTCGGCCAACGAATACGTGATTCCCCCATGGGCTTTGTTCATGCTGTTGAGCATTTCTTTGCGCACGGTCATGCCCACTTTGCAACGACCTACTTCGCATTCCAAAATGGTGATGCCCAACCATTGGCTGTAGGGATCTTGACTTAACATTTTGTGCGGTATTTGGGTGCCGTCCATATTGATTAACGATTGAGGATTTTTGTCCCGAGGCTTCGGGATGATTGTTGATCTGGGGCCTCGGAATTGGAATTAGTTTTTTGAAATTTGGGATTTATTAATTGTTAATTATAAAATTGACTTTTAGCAGCCTTCATTCGTCTCAAAATCGGACTGCAGCGATAGCGGTCTTCATGGTATTCGTGGTATAAGCTATCTAATTGATTCACACACCAGTCGATGCCCAGTTCGTCGGCCCAAGCCAATAAACCTTTGGGATAATTCACCCCTTTGGTCATGGCGTTGTCGATGTCGTTGGCTGATGCAATATTCAAAAACATGGTATCGGCAGCTTCGTTAATGAGCATCACGATCACGCGTTCAAAAATAGTTTTGGCCAATTGCATATCTTCTACTGGTTGTGGCAAATCTGTACTGTAATTGTAAAACCCTCTGCCTGATTTTCTGCCCAAATAACCCGCTTCCAACAAGCGTTTTTGGGTGAATGACGGCTTGAATTTCGGATCGTAATAAAAGGCCGTAAACACGGTTTCGGTCACTACATAATTCACATCGTGGCCTATTAGATCCATCAATTCAAAGGGACCCATTCTAAATTGCCCAATGGTTTTTAAGGCCCAATCGATGGTGGCAAAATCGGCAACGCCTTCCTCATAAATGCGTAAACTCTCACTGTAAAACGGACGAGCCACGCGGTTCACGATAAAGCCGGGCGTGTCTTTGGCCACGGCGACCACTTTTTTCCAATCGGAAATGGTTTGAACCGTTTTTTGTAGTACTTCTTCGCTGGTTTGTACCGCTGGAATTACTTCCACCAATTGCATCAGTGGGGCCGGATTAAAAAAGTGAATGCCAAGGACGCGTTCGGGTGAGGTACACGAAGCGGCAATGGAAGCGATAGAAAGGGACGAGGTATTGGAGGCCAGGATACAGTGCTTGGACACCACCGATTCGAGCTCGGCAAAAACCTTTCGCTTCACTTCTATATTTTCGACGATGGCTTCAATCACCAAATTAGCATCGGCTATGGCCGACAATTCGGTCACATAGGAGATGTTGGCTTGGATACGGGATTTTTCATTGGCATCGATTTTTTCTTTCTCAACCAATTTGGATAAAGTATTTTCAAGTGCCAACTTACTCTTCTCTAAGGCCGTTGCATTTACATCTACCAATTTCACCACACAACCTGCTGTGGCAGCTACTTGCGCAATGCCAGAACCCATGGTTCCGGAGCCGATGATGGCCACATTGATTGTTGATTGTTGATTGTTGATTGTTGAATGTTGATTGATCAAAGTCATCTTATTTATTATTTCTAATTTTAGATGTAGCGGTTTTAATACTTGCCACAAATATTGAAATTAACTCATCATTTTCCTTCATCATTTCGTCTAATAAACAGGTTGTTGAAACTAATGCAGCCCCTTTCATGATTTTCATATTTACACTGCTTTCTCTTAATTCTTTTACTGATATTTTTATTTTATGTAGGAAATCATTTGTGGATTCTCCTCCTCGAGCTTCTCCATAATTAAGTGCCGCAGATGTAGCTGATCGAATGAGTTGATTGGCTAAATGTTGTGCAGCATATGAATTATCAATCCCTTTACAAAGTAAAATCACATTTACAGAAAATTGAATCAAGCGGTCTTCTAATTGCTGTGGATTCATCTTTATTTTTTCAAATTCAAAAATGCTTTGCCTGTTCGAGCAAAGCTCTCGGGTCAAAAATCAAAAATCTTCAATCGTTAATCAATTTCCTCGAAATTGCGGTTTTCTCTTCTCTACAAAAGCGGTAACACCTTCGTGGTAATCGTGCGATGAACTGGCTTGTATTTGGATAGCCGATTCTAAGGCCAATTGTTGTTCTAGGTTGTTTTCCATCGATTGGTTTAACAAACGTTTGGTGAGACCCAAGGCCAAGGTGGGCATTTGCGCCAAAGTTTCGGCCAAGCTTTGTACTTCCTCAAGGAAAAAAGCAGATGGATATAATTTATAAACCATGCCCATTTTGCAGGCCTCTTCGGCGGTGAGTTTATCGCCCAAGAACATCAAGGCAGTGGCACGATGCAAGCCGATGAGTCGGGGCAAGAAAAAGGTTCCGCCGCTGTCGGGCACCAAACCAATTTTAGAAAACGCCTGGATAAAACTGCCGTGCTCAGACGAAACGACAAAATCGCAGGCCAAAGCAATATTGGCACCGGCTCCTGCGGCTACGCCATTGACTGCCGATATAATCGGTTTTTCGATGCTACGCAACAAGTTGATTATGGGATTGTAATGTTCGTCGATGATATTTTTAAAACCCGGATGCAACTCGGGTGTAGTCACTTCTTTTAAATCTTGCCCGGCACAAAAGGCTTTTCCATTTCCGGTCAAAACGATGGCGCGAACAGAGTCGTCAGCAGCGGCGGTTTGAAGGGCGGCTTGGGTAGCCAAGGCCATTTCTCGGTTAAAACTGTTGAATACTTCGGGACGATTAAGGGTGATCCAAGCTACCTGCGCTTGCACGGCATAGCTAATTGTAGGACCAAAAAGAGATTCTTGTGCGTTACTCATTGTATTTTATTTTAAGCATTTAAAATAATCAAAAGGTTCTAGGCAGTCTTCGCACTGAAAAAACGCTTTGCAAGCCGTTGATCCAAATTGACTGACTAATTTAGTATTTAATGTGCCACACTGTGGGCATTTAACTCGTTTTTTGTTGCCCAATAAGGCTTCTTTATCGGCAATGGGATCCAAAGGTGCGGCTATGCCATATTTCTCTAAAGCCAATCGGCCTTGGGCGGTAATCCAATCGGTAGTCCAGGCAGGCGATAAAATCAACTTTACAGTTGCCTGATACCCTTGGGCTTTGAAAGCCGCTTTGATGTCATCGGCAATCACATCCATGGCCGGACAGCCGCTGTAGGTAGGCGTAATTTCAACAGCTACTTGATCATCAACAAACTGAGCCGAACGCACAAAACCCATTTGCACAATCGACAAAACCGGAATCTCGGGATCGGATACCGATTCGAGTATATCGAGGAGTTGCGGATCAATATGTGTTGCTGTGGTACTCATGAGTTGTTTATCGAGAACTAATTTTTAATCGGAACTACCAGTTCATGTTGGGATAGGCGCGCTGCATGTATTGCAGTTCGGTGAGAATAAAGCCCATATGTTCACTGTGAATGCCTTGCTTCCCGCCTTTTTGATAATACTCCACAACGGGAGTGGTCAGGGTAGCTTCGGCCAAAACTGCAGAAATATCGTGGTAATAGTTGGCTTTTAATTGGGTTAAATCAACGCCGATGCCTTGTGCGAGCATAACCGTTTCGGCCTCGGTGGGTTGAAACAATTCGTCGGTGTAAATCCACAAGTCGTTGATGGCGGTTTGGATGCGCCCATGACTTTCGGGTGTTCCGTCGCCCAATCGCTTGATCCAATCGGACGAGAAGCGGGTGTGGTACAATACTTCTTTGATGCTTTTTACCGCTATGGCTGCTAATTGGGTGTCTTTGCTGTGTTGCAATTCTTGCAGCAAGGCCAAATGGTACACATCAAACAAAAATTGTCGGGCGATCACATAACCAAAATCGGTGTTGGGTTGCTCGACCAATAAGGCATTTTTGTATTCGCGCTCCAAACGCAAAAAGGCAATCGAGTCTTCGGTAACTCCTTCTCCTTGTTTGTCTGCAACATATTGATAATATGAGCGGGTTTGCCCCAACAAATCAAGTGAAATGTTGGTGAGCGCAATGTCGGTTTCAAGGCTAGGCCCATGTCCGCACAATTCGCCCAAGCGTTGTCCGAGAATCAAGGAATTGTCTGCAATTCCGAGTATGTATTGAATTAGATTATTATCCATTTTTTTTAGGTGATAGATTGTAGGTGGTAGGTCGTAGGTGGTAGGTTATAGGGATTAGGTTGTAGGTGTTTCTATATTATCAAAACCTAAAACCCACCACCTAAAACCTAAGACCTTTTACATGTGTTTCAATTCGTCGGGCAAATCATAAAAAGTAGGATGACGATAGGCTTTGTCCATCGCTGGTTCAAAGGTTTCGCCGTTGTGTTCCGGGTTGGATGCTGTGATTTGTGACGATGGCACTACCCAAATGCTCACACCTTCCATGCGGCGGGTGTAAACGTCGCGGGCGTTTTCGAGTGCCATGGTAGCATCACTGGCGTGTAAACTTCCGCAGTGGCGGTGCTCCAAACCGTTTTTACTTCTGATGAATACTTCCCAAAGTGGCCAATTTTTCATGTTATATAGTCTTAAAGTCGAAAGTTGTAAAGTCATAAAGTCGGCAGGCTTAGAACAAAATAGCTTCCTTTACTTTTACATTCAACAGATTTATATTGCTTTTTTTACTGTAACAGCGGCTTGTTTTTCGGCATAGGCCATGGCGGCATCGCGCACCCAAGCCCCTTCTTCGGTGGCTTTTACACGAGCGGCAATGCGTTGTTTGTTGCAAGGCCCGTGACCTTTTACCACTTGCCAAAACTCGTTCCAATCGAGTTCGCCAAAATCATACTGTTGGCGTTGCTCGTTCCATTTGAGTTCAGGATCTGGGATGGTTAATCCCAATATATTGGCTTGCGGAACCGTTTGATCCACAAACGACTGACGCAATTCGTCGTTGGTTTTGCGTTTGAGTTTCCATTTTACAGATTGCTCCGTATTGGGCGAATCGGCGTCGCGGGGGCCAAACATCATTAATGAGGGCCACCACCAGCGGTTGAGCGAATCTTGCGCCATGGCTTTTTGCTCGGGCGTGCCGCTGCAAAGCGTGAGTAAAATCTCAAAGCCTTGGCGTTGGTGAAAACTTTCTTCTTTGCAAATGCGCACCATGGCTCTGGCATACGGGCCATAGGAAGTGCCCATGAGCGCTACCTGATTCATAATCGCAGCGCCGTCAACCAACCAACCCACGGTGCCCATGTCGGCCCAGGTAACGGCTGGATAATTGAAGATGCTGGAATACTTTGCCTCACCCGAATGCAATTGCGCTGAAAGTTCTTCGCGGCTAATGCCCAAGGTTTCGGCGGCACTGTACAAGTACAATCCATGTCCACCCTCGTCTTGTACTTTGGCCAACAAGGCCACTTTGCGGCGCAAGGAAGGCGCGCGGGTAATCCAATTTCCTTCGGGCAACATGCCTACAATTTCGGAATGGGCGTGTTGGGAAATTTGACGGATGTGCGTTTGACGATACTTCTCGGGCATCCAGTCTTTGGGCTCGATTTTTTCGTCTCGGGCAATGCGGGCCTCAAACATTTTTTCCAGGTTTTTTACTTCTTGTTCTGACATACTATTTTGAACTTTAGGTATTGATGTTTTCTACTTTATTTCTAGTTCTAGCCCCGATGGAAGCAAGCTACCGTGTAGCGCGAACAGCGGGAAAAAGCTTCAAAAAAATCTATATTAAATGCCAAAATCGACGACCACTTTTTGCGAAGTGGGCACGGCTTGGCAGCTGAGCACATAATTTTTGGCCAAATCTTCGGCCTCGATAGAATAGTTGAGTTTCATCTCGACCGATCCTTCGATAACTTGGCATCGGCAGGTGCTGCATACGCCTCCTTTACAGGCATAGGGCAAATCGGCACCGGCGGCAATTGCGCCATCGAGCAGGTTGTCAAAATCGTGCCCCATCACAAAATGGAACTCTTTGCCCCCGTCGATGATGGTCACCTCGGTTCCTTCTACTTTTTTCTCGACAATTTTACTGATGCGTTCTTTGTCGGCGGCGGTTAAGCCACTGGTAAACAACTCAAAATGGATGCGTTGTTTGGGTAAACCGGCTGCTTCCAATTGTTCGCACACCAAGTGAATCATCTCTTCTGGTCCGCACAAATAACAGGCAGCTATGCTAGGAATATCAACTAATTTTTGGGTAATGACGGCCAATTTCTCAGCGCTAAAACGGCCATTGAACAACTCGGCCGAACGGTGCTCTTGGGTAAGAAAATGGAACAGCTCAAAGCGATTGAAATAAACGTTTTTGAGTTGTTCAAGCTCTTCCTTGTACACGATTGATTTGACCGAACGGTTTTGGTAAAATAAGGTAAAGGTGCTTTCGGGCTCGGCGGCCAAGTGCATTTTAATTAAAGACAAAATGGGCGTAATCCCACTGCCGGCGGCAAACGCAATATAGTGTTTTGGAGTGGCGCTGGGCTCGGCAAAAAAAGAGCCTTGCGGCGGCATCACCTCAAGTAACATGCCCGGTTTTAGTTGGTCGTTGGCAAATGAAGAAAATACGCCATTGGGAATTTTCTTGATGGCCACCTGCCATTTTTGTTCGGCGGGTGCCGTGGCCAACGAATACGATCGGCGTACTTCGGCACCATTAATCTGTGCACGAAACGTGAGGTATTGTCCGGCTTTGTATTGAAATTGGTCGTGTAAATCGGAGGGAATTGCCAAGGTAACCGCCACGCAATCGGGGGTTTCTTTGTGCACTTCGGCTACCGGAATCGAGAAAAATTTGGCCATAAACTGGGATTAGAAATCTAACTAACAATTGTTAGTTTACTATGCAAATTTAACTAATATTTTGAAACGCAAGACAAGGGGTTGAAAATTAGTAGTTGTTGAATGTTGTCCGTTCTCGGTTGTGGGTTGTCAGTTGTGGGTTGTCAGTTTATTGTTCTCGGTTATCTGTTATCTGTTTAGAACGTCATTGCGAGGAAGTATGACGAAGCAATCCTAATCAGTTATAAATCATGTATACTAAGAGCGGTTGTCTGTATAGAAGATTAAATGATTGAAAAATTAAATGATTTAAAGATTTCGCGCTGAAGCCACATTTTGGTCCCGAAGTTTTGTCCCGAAGCATCGGGATTGGAATTTATCTTATTGGAATTTATATAATTCTTGCATTCGTGGCAAAAAGCAAACAGCTGTTCTTAGTTTATTTTTACAACTTGACTCGAGGCGACAGCCGAAAGATGGAGCGAAGCGGAATAAACTTTAAACTTGACTCGAGGACCGAAACTTCGGGACGAACAGATGAAGCGAAGCGGAATAAACTTGAAACAATTTGTATTGCAAAACAAATTAAACTATCCCATGCAGTAATATCTGGGGCAATTGAGTTTTGAGTCCGGCCTCGGAGAAACCACTTTTTTTGCCGTACCACAAATAGAGGGTACGGAGTGTGGACAGGAGTGAAAACAAAATCACTTCAGCACTTTGGTTTTTGAATTCGCCTTGGGCAATACCGGTTTTGACAATTTGCCGAAACTGGGCTTCGTATTCTTCGCGCATTTTCAGAAAATACTGCAATTGTTTTTCGGGCAAATGCATCCAGTCGTTGTTGAGGGAAGCCAAAGCATCGGGGTTGCGCACGGTGATGTCGACATGTAACTGAATGAGCTGCTCGAGCTTTTGTACGCTATTGGTTTCGGCGGCACTGATTTGGGAAATGGTGTGGGTAAATTCTTCGGCGATGCCAATAATGATAAGCTCTAAAATCTCTTGCTTGGACCGAATATGGTTGTACAAACTGGCCGCTTTGATATCGAGCGCTTGCGCCAAATCGCGCATGGTCACCGCGCTGTAGCCCTTGGCTTTAAACAACTGGGCCGCGGCAGTGAGGATTTCTATTTTGCGCTCGGAGGGTTTCATTTATTCGTTTGTTTGCAAAAGTAGGGAAATCTATTTAGGTGATAGGTTGTGGGTGGTAGGTTTTAGGTAGTAGGTTTTAGGTGGTAGGGAAAAAAGTTTACTAAGAACTTTTACATAGTTATGAATTATGAGTGATTCTTCTAAGAACAGTCTATTATCTAATATCTATTCGTCTTTTTGGTTTACGGTTGACCGTTTACAGTTTACAGTTTACAGCTGTTCTTAGTAAATACGTAAACTTTACGACTTTCGACTTTACGACTTTTGACTTTACAAATGCCCAAACTCCCCTCTTGAGAGGGGCTGGGGGTGTGTTTTATTAGTTGTAAGTTAACGGTATTAAGTTTACAGCTGTTCTCAGTAAATAAGTAAACTTTAAGACTTGACTATCTTTTCTCTCGCAATCCCGAAGCGTCGGGACGCTATGGCGCAAAGCTGTCTGCCGACAGTAAAGAGTCGCTTCGCTCCTAGTTCTTTTGGAACACAGATTCAAGAAATGTGTATAATCTGTGTTGCTAAAAAATGTGCCCGTAGTTTGTAATTTGGAATTTCAGTATTGGAATTTCTAGAATTCGTGTATTCGTGGCCAAAAACTTCCCGCTATATGCTATCTGCTGATAGCCGACAGCTAACAGCTGACAACTGACAGCCAAAAATAAAAAAAAACCCTCCATTGCTGGAGGGCCTTTTCCCTTAAAATCTATAAACAACACTTAATCTTTATGAATGTGGCTCGATTTGATGTTGGCGCCTTGGGCAACTACTAGAAGATAATCTCCTGATGGGTAGTTGGTTCCAATTTGCAAACCATCTAATTCAGACACAAATACATTTTGTTTTTCTATTAATCGGCCTTGTAAGTCATACACCATGACGTGTACTACATCGGCTGATGGCGTTGCCAACGAGATGCCAAATGTGCTGGCAAACGGATTTGGATAGGCCACTGGTTTGAACAAGTTGGCTTCGCTAGGCGCTGCCTCTTCAGTAGTTCTAGCTGTGGCAATTGGTGCGGTAATGTCACAAGCATCTCCATAAGGTGACCATGCTCCTGCTGTCATTACGGCTACGCGTACTCCGTATTGTTCTCCCGCTGCATAACCCGGTACATTTACTCTGAAGCTAAACCAGTAGTTGGCCGTGTCAAAAGTAATGGTTTCCTGAGTGGACATGCGTGTTACTTGGAAACGGTATTGTGTAGCCAAGTTCATTGCTGTGGTTCGTACCAAAGTAGTCGCTGTGGCAACGGTTTGTCCACAAGTGGCCAAGGTTGGTACCGCTGGAGAGTAAACTGTACAAGCGTTTCCGTAAGGAGTGTATCCGCCTGTTGTTTTCACTGCTACTTCAATCGCATACGATGATCCGTAGTTGTAACGTGGCAACATTCCTAAGCTAAACCAGTGGTTGGTTCTGGTAATTTCTTGTACCAAGTTGTTTCCTATTGCACCAGCTGTCGTATTGGTGATTCTGAATTTGTATCCAGTAGCACCGGCCACAGGTGTAGTAGCAATTACAGTTCCTAGAGTTGGTAAAGTCATACCACATTGCGATGGGTTAATTTGCATTACACCCGTTGCAGCAATGTTTGGTGAATTTACCGTACAAGTTGCACCGTAGTATCCGGTCCAAACGCCATCTTTTTGTACTTGTACCGAGATGGTGTAAGGTGTGTTGTAGTCATACGCTGACAACATATTGAATGCAA
>JBDKFO010000021.1:0-41814 GCA_039798665.1 Bacteroidota bacterium | reverse complement strand
TAAAGTATGGACAAGCTAATTTGGGTAAACTCAATGGCGAATTTGAGTACCGGGCACTCATCAAAAACCAACGGCAACGACCTATTTATGTGGGAGCTGCCAATCCAAATTACGTGCCACTTACTGAGTTGTCACCCTATTTACAAAAAGCCGTATTGACCACCGAAGATCCTTCGTTTTTCTCCCATCACGGATTTATTGCTGAAGCCTTTAAGCAATCAATTGCCAAGAACATCCGCACTAAAAAATTCTCGCGTGGCGGAAGTACCATCAGCATGCAACTCATTAAAAATGCCTTTTTAACCCGCGAAAAAACGGTGTCGCGAAAACTAGAAGAAATCTTGTTGGTATACTTGTTAGAAAACAACCGTATTGTGAGTAAATCGCGCATGCTTGAGGTGTATTTTAACATCATCGAATGGGGTCCAGATGTATACGGCATTGGTGAAGCGGCACAGTATTATTTTCAAAAACACCCGCGTGACTTAACACTTAATGAATGTTTATTTTTAGCCAACATCATTCCCAGTCCCAAGAAGTTCATGTACCAATTTGATGGTGAAGGAAATTTAAAACCCTATGCCCAAAAAAGGGATGTGCAACTCACCCGCTTAATGCTGCGCAGAGGTTGGCTTTCGGGCGAAGATACCTTATACAATCCCCCGATGAAAATTGTTGGGCCTGCCCAATTTTCTATTAAAAAAGATACTTTAACTGCTCCTGTAATTGATTCTACAGCCGTAGAAGATTTTGAGTTTTAAACACAACTTTTAATTTCTTGCACAATATTCGCTTAACATTTGGTTCACAAATTGTTGATTTTTGGCGCATTTTGGTGTCTGAAAATTGAAAAATCATAACATTAAATAATTATTTGATAAAAAAAAGCTAACGCCGGCCTTTTCCCTTCCAGATATTTTTGTTTCATCAATTAAACTAAAAAAAATTTAAAAAATGAAACGAAATTATTTTGTAGTGCTGTTGTTGCTTCTTAGCAAAATAGCTATTGCTCAATTCCTAACGCCTACCTCTTATAAGGGTGCGTTTGCTCCTGCTCCTACAGCGATGTGGACAGATCAGTGGACCAATTTTGATCCACAAAACACAACTTATCCAGCGGCTGACGTTGTAGTGTCTTCAAACATTACTACCAACACCACTTGGACTGCGAATCACACTTATAAATTAAGTGGACAAATTTATGTTACAGGTAATGCTACCTTAACTATTGAACCAGGTACAGTAATCTTGGGTGACCACACCGCTGTGGGTGCTTGTTTATTGATTGCTAAAGGGTCTAAATTAATTGCAAACGGAACGGCTAGCCAACCGATTGTATTTACTTCTGACAATGCACCAGGTTCTAGAAACAAAGGTGATTGGGGTGGTGTTATCCTTTTGGGTAAAGGTGCTTACAACATCAACAACGGAGTTGCCAACGTAGAAGGTCTTGCTTCATCTGCAGACACGCAATACGGTGGTGGTTTAACTCCTGACAATGCAGACAACTCTGGTTCTTTGAAATACGTTCGTATTGAATTCCCTGGGTATGTATATGCGTTAAATACAGAAATCAACGGTTTAACCATGGGTGGTGTTGGTTCTGGAACAACTATTGATTACGTACAAGTTTCTCACTCTAACGACGATGCTTTTGAGTGGTTTGGTGGAGCTGTAAACTGTAAACACTTGGTTTCTTTCAGAAACTTAGATGACGATTTTGATACCGATAACGGATATAGCGGAAACGTACAATTTGGTTTATCTGTAAGAGACCCACAAGTTTCTGATGCGCCTGCTGTTTCTACTTCTGAAGGTTTTGAATCAGACAACAATGCTTCTAGTACTTCAGTTACTCCTTATACTGCTGCTATTTTCTCAAACATGACTATGGTTGGACCAAACTTCCGTTTAGGTTTACCTAATGGTGGTGTTTTGGCTTCAGGTTACAAAAGAGGTGCTCGTATCCGTAGAAATTCACAGTTGAAAATTTACAACTCTGTATTTATGGATTACAATGAAGGTGTGCACGTAGACGGTTTAACTACTGAAACGAATGCCTTAAACGGAACTTTACAATTTAGAAATAACGTAATTGCTGGAACAGTAACTACTTCTAAAGTATACCAAGTAAATACTTCTGGTAACAATGCTTCTTTTAACGTTGCTACTTGGTATGCCGCTAGCAATAACACTACTGCAACTACAAACACTGGATTGTTAGTAAATCCTTACAACAGTACTTCAGCAACAATCTACACTGGTTTAGATTACAGACCAGCAACTGGTTCTATCTTATTGAACTCGGCTAACTTTGACGAAACTGCATTGAGCGCTGCTACTGCAGTAATTGCTCCAACCGTGGTTACTCCACTTAACTTGAACTACGGACAAGTAGCAACTCCATTAACCGCTACTTTGGTAGGTGCTAGTTCATTAAAATGGTACACCGTAGCTACTGGCGGTACTGCTTTGGCTACTGCTCCAACTCCTTCTACTAACTTTATTGGAACTGTTACTTATTACGTATCACAAGTTCGTAATGGTGTTGAAGGCCCTAGAGCTGCACTTGTTGTAGTGGTTTCTGCTGTAGAGTCAGGTTTAATTACTCCTACTTCTTACCGTGGTGCTTTTGCTCCTGCTCCAGCTTCTATGTGGACAGATCAGTGGACCAATTTTGATCCACAAAATACAACTTATCCAGCGGCTGACGTTGTAGTGTCTTCAAACATTACTACCAACACCACTTGGACTGCGAATCACACTTATAAATTAAGTGGACAAATTTATGTTACAGGTAATGCTACCTTAACTATTGAACCAGGTACAGTAATCTTGGGTGACCACACCGCTGTGGGTGCTTGTTTATTGATTGCTAAAGGGTCTAAATTAATTGCAAACGGAACGGCTAGCCAACCGATTGTATTTACTTCTGACAATGCACCAGGTTCTAGAAACAAAGGTGATTGGGGTGGTGTTATCCTTTTGGGTAAAGGTGCTTACAACATCAACAACGGAGTTGCCAACGTAGAAGGTCTTGCTTCATCTGCAGACACGCAATACGGTGGTGGTTTAACTCCTGACAATGCAGACAACTCTGGTTCTTTGAAATACGTTCGTATTGAATTCCCTGGGTATGTATATGCGTTAAATACAGAAATCAACGGTTTAACCATGGGTGGTGTTGGTTCTGGAACAACTATTGATTACGTACAAGTTTCTCACTCTAACGACGATGCTTTTGAGTGGTTTGGTGGAGCTGTAAACTGTAAACACTTGGTTTCTTTCAGAAACTTAGATGACGATTTTGATACCGATAACGGATATAGCGGAAACGTACAATTTGGTTTATCTGTAAGAGACCCACAAGTTTCTGATGCGCCTGCTGTTTCTACTTCTGAAGGTTTTGAATCAGACAACAATGCTTCTAGTACTTCAGTTACTCCTTATACTGCTGCTATTTTCTCAAACATGACTATGGTTGGACCAAACTTCCGTTTAGGTTTACCTAATGGTGGTGTATTGGCTTCAGGTTACAAAAGAGGTGCTCGTATCCGTAGAAATTCACAGTTGAAAATTTACAACTCGGTGTTCATGGATTACAACGAAGGTGTTCACGTAGACGGTTTAACTACTGAAACGAATGCCTTAAACGGAACTTTACAATTTAGAAATAACGTAATTGCTGGTACAGTTACTACTTCTAAAGTATACCAAGTAAATACTTCTGGTAACAATGCTTCTTTTAACGTTGCTACTTGGTATGCAGCTAGCAATAACACTACTGCAACTACAAACGCTGGATTGTTAGTAAATCCTTACAACAGTTCTTCAGCGACTATCTACACTGGTTTGGATTACCGTCCAGCTACTGGTTCTATCTTATTGAACTCGGCTAACTTTGACGAAACTGCATTGAGCGCTGCTACTGCATTAGTTGCTCCAGAAGTTGCTTCTCCAGTTAACTTATGTTACACACAAGTAGCTTCTCCATTGACTGCTACTTTATTGGGTGGTACTTCATTAAAATGGTACGCTGTAGCTACTGGCGGAACTGCTTTGGCTACTGCTCCAACTCCGCTTACAACTGTAGTAGGAACTAAAACGTATTATGTATCTCAAGTGCGCAATGGTGTTGAAAGCTTACGTGCAGCAATTGTTGTAAATGTAAATGCTTCAGCTACAACTCCTGGTGCTATCATCGGAACCACTGCTCAAGGTGTATTAGTAGGAACTGCTACAACTGCTACTTATACTATTGCAGATGTTGCTGGTGCTGTATCTTATACTTGGACTGCTCCTGCAGGAGTAAACATTTTGTCAGGTCAAGGAACCAACACAATTGTAGTAAACTTCTTGAACGTAGCTCCTGGAGCTGGTTCAATTGGAAACTTAGCGGTTCGTTCAGTAAATGCTAACGGTTGTTCTAGTGCTGCTCGTACAGCTGCTTTAACTAAAGCCTTGCCAACTGCACCAGTACTTTTAACTTTAACTAATGGTGTAACTACTACTGCTATTACAAATATCAGTGCCTATGTAGGAACTACCACAGCTTTAACGCTTACTGCTGGAAATGTAGTTACTGCTACAGGATATAACTGGACATTGCCTGCTGGTGTAAACCAAGTTAGCGGTGGAAACTCAAGAATCATCCAAGTAAACTTTGCTGGATTGACTGCTGGTGATATTTCTTCAGTAGTAATTGGTGTAAGTTCTACAAATGGTGTTGGTACTTCTACAACGGCTAAAACACTTTCATTATTGAGAGCGTTGCCAACTGCGCCACTAGTACTTTCTATGACAAACCCTGCTTCTGCAACTCCAACTACAGCGATCACAAACGCAAGTATGTTTATTGGAACTTCAACTCCATTAACGTTAACTGCTACAGCTGTAGCAACTGCTGCAAATTATGTATGGACCTTGCCTGCCGGTGTAAACCAAGTTGGTGGTGGTGCTAACGATAGAATTATCCAAGTAAACTTTGCTGATGTTCCTGCTGGAAATTCAGGTGTGGCTTTAAATATTAGTATTGCTGCTGCCAACGGTATTGGTACTTCAGCTTTGAAAACGTTAGCCTTAACTAGAACTGTACCAACAGCTCCGATTACTTTAGCGATGACAAACCCTGCATCGGCTACGCCAACTACAGCGATTACTGCTAGTGCATTGTACTTAGGTACTTCAACTACTTTAACGCTTACAGCTTCTGCTGTAACAACTGCTAGCTCTTACAACTGGGTATTGCCTGCTGGTGTAAACCAAGTAGGAGGTGGCGCTCACGATCGTATCATCCAAGTAAACTTTGCTGATGTGCCTGCTGGAAATGCGGGTGTAGCTTTGCCAATTAGCGTTTACGGAGTAAATGGTGTGGGTGAATCTGTTGCTAAAACACTTGCTTTAACGCGTGTATTGCCTTCAACACTTGTAACTGTTGCTGGTCAAATTGGTGCAATTTGTGGTGGAAATACCTACAGCTATACCATGACTCCAGCCTTGTATACTAACGCTTACCAAATTACTGCTCCAGAAGGAAGTATTGTTACTTCGGCTAACAACCCTTCAAACGCTTCAAATATATTGGTAACTAGCGACTTGACTTTCTCAGTTGCTTTGCCAGCTAACTTCTCTACACTTCCTGTAAAAACAATTGTGATTTACAGCAAAAATGGAGTTGGTTTGAGCGCTACAGCTAAAACATTAACATTAAACCCTGCCTCTCCAACTATCCCAGCGGTAAATGGTGGTACTACCTTTACTACTTGTGCTAACGTAACCTTCTCGGTTGCTGACATGGTAGGTGCTTCATCTTACACTTGGACTATGGCCAATGGTGCTGTAATTGTGAGCGGTCAAGGAACCAACACCGTAGTAGTTTCTTTTGCTGCAGTAACTGTACCAAGTACATTATTACGTGTAAAAGCTATTTCTAACTGTGGTGTAGCAGGTGCTGATAAATACATCGCCTTGACTAACGTTCCTTGTGCTGTTGGAAACAACGATACAACTGCTAAAATTTCTAATGTGTCTGAAGTGTATCCTAACCCTGTGGTTGATGCCTTTACACTTGAAATGGAATCTTCTAAAGCAACTGCTGCTCAAATGCAAGTATTTACTTTTGAAGGGAACTTGTTACTTACTAAACAAATCAATTTAGCTGAAGGAACGAACCAAGTTTCTGAATCAGTTTCTGAATTGAAAAAAGGATTATACATTGTGAAAATCACCAACGAAGCTACCAACGAAGTGGTAGTGAAAAAGATGATTAAACAATAAGTTAACATAGCAAACTAAAAAGGCGCCAATTGGCGCCTTTTTTTATGGATTAACATAGCATTTAGTAACAGTTTATTTACAAATCCGTAAAATCCAAGGATTTTCTTGGCGGTAATTTTGTACTGAAATTCAATTTAAATTACATCAAATGAAAATAGTTGTACAATTTATTTTATTATTGGTTACTCCACTTGTTTTTGCACAAGGAATTGGGGGCTTAAAAGGAACAGTTTTAGACGAATCAAACGGAAAACCCATTCCGGGTATCAACGTAGTGGTTAAAAATACCAAGTATGCACTTTCTACGGATATGGATGGAAACTATATTTTTCGCTCTATTCCCGCTGGAACCTATGAAGTAGAATTTTCTTCAATGGGGTATGCTTCTAAATTAATTTCGGAAGTAATCATCAAAGAAAAAGAAATTACTGAGTTGAGTCCTTCATTGGGCGAGCAAAAAAATATGCTGAACGAGGTTGTCATTACCCGTACCAAAGCCAAAACTGAATCGGTAAAATCCTTATTGATTGCGCAAAAAAATAGCATCAGTGTTTCCGATGGTATCTCAGCTGAAACCATCAAAAGAACACCAGATAAAAGTACCTCTGACGTAATAAAACGTATTTCGGGCGCCAGTATCCAAGACAATAAATTCGTGATTATCCGCGGATTGAATGACCGTTACAATACCGCTTTCATTAACGGATCTCCATTGCCTAGCTCAGAGCCAGACAGAAAAGCGTTCTCGTTTGACATTTTCCCGTCTAATATGATTGACAACTTGATCATCAGCAAAACCGCTACGCCTGATTTACCTGGAGAATTTGCGGGTGGTGTAGTTCAAATTACCACCAAAAGCGTCCCAGACAAAAACTTCCAAGCGTTTAGCATCGGAACCGGATACAATACCGTTACAACGGGTCAAAAACAAGTATCTTATGTAGGTGGTAAACTGGATGATTTGGGTATGGATGACGGATCAAGAGATTTGTTTCCAATTCCAAACAATTTGGCAGCCAATAACCCCAATGATCCCAACAACGTCGCTTTTGCACAAGCGTATGCTACAGCCACAAAAGGGGATTGGAATTTATTTGATAAAACTTTTACGCCAAACATGAGTTTGCAATACACCTTAGGAAGACAATTTTCTATAGGCGAAAAATCATTAGGAGCCTTGGTTTCTTTGACTTATAACAAAACCAACTTGTTTCAAGAAACCATTCGTAGAAACTACAGTGAATCTGGTGTTGAAGGGGAACCCAACATCAAAACCGAAGATTTCTTAGACAAAAACTACAGCGAACAAGTATTGGCTGGTGCTTTGGCTAATTTCTCGTTCAAAATAAACAACAACAACTCAATTAGTTTAAAGAATATTTACAGCGTCAACTCTGAAGACAAAGTAATTATTCGTACAGGGCAATCGGGCTTAGATCAAGAGCCACCATATTTTGATTTCATCAACAATGCCCGTTGGTTTACGAGCAACAAAATCATGTCTAGTCAATTGAACGGAGATCATTATTTCTCTAAAAGCAAAATAAAAATTAACTGGAATGGATCGATCAGTAAAGTATCGCGTTCTATTCCAAACTTGCGTAGAAACTCGTATTTGTCCTACGGTACTCCTGACTACGTAGCACAAGTTACGCAATCGGTAAACTTTCAATCAGGAGGTAACATTTTCTACTCAGAAAACGATGAGCAAATCACCTTTGCCAAAACTGATTTTTCTAAAAAATTCACCTTTACCGACAATGTTAGTGCCGAAATTAAAGCCGGTGTGTCGATGCAAAACCGAAACAGAACCTTTGATGCTAAATTCTTAGGGTATGTAACCATGAACAATTTTGATCCAACTGGTCAGTTGTTGCTTTTGCCAGACAGCGATATTTTTAACGCCGAAAACATGGGTGCTTTGGGTAACGGCTCGAATGGATTCAGTATGCTTGATATCACCAAACCAAAAGACCACTACGAGGCTTCTTCCAAATTGAATGCGGGCTATGTAATGATGGACAACATCTTCAATAAATGGCGTTTTGTGTGGGGAGTTCGTGTAGAAAACTACAAACAAACACTTACTAGTGCTGATGATGCTGGTGTAGTAAACATCAACAATGCACAACAAGATGTTTTGCCTTCGTTAAACGTAATTTACGCCATCAACCCGAAGAAAAACTTCCGTATCAGTTACTCAAAAACCTTGAACCGTCCGGAGTTTAGAGAATTGGCTCCGTTTAAATTCTACGATTTCCAAACGCAATTCAATACCCAAGGTAATACCGATCTTAAAATTGCTACGGTAAAGAACTTTGACCTTCGTTATGAAGTATATCCCGGAAAAGGACAGTTGTTCTCGTTTAGTATATTTACCAAACAATTTGAAAATCCAATTGAGATCAAAGCCTCTCCAAACCCAAGAGAAGTTTATTACTGGAATGCGCCTTCGGCTAAAAACTCCGGTTTTGAAATTGAATTTAGAACACTGCTTAGCAGCTTAATGGGCAAAGAAGCAGGTTCAGCACTTGACAACTTTACCTTGTTTTCTAACCTAGCTTTAATTTATTCTGAAGTAAAAGTAGGAACAGAGGCAGGATTGGCTGAATCAGAAAAATACCGCCCAATGCAAGGACAATCTCCTTATGTATTGAACGCTGGATTACAATACATGAACAACGGCTGGAGCGCCTCTACCTCGTTGAACCGAGTAGGAAATCGTATTGCGATTGTAGGTGTGCCTTCTGGACCTTCTGGAGCTGGAGAGCCTACACTTTGGGAAAAATCAAGAACTTTGCTTGATTTCCAAATCGCTAGAACCTTTATGGACAACAAGTTTGAAGTGAAATTAAACGTGCAAAACTTGTTGGCTCAGGATCAAATTTTCTACCGCAACAACGATACGCGCGTGCGCAACAGTCAAAACTACGATACCATCTTGGATTCAGATTTTGAGAAGTTGTTGTTTAATGCAAATAACTCCTACAATGCCGCAAAAGATGATTTAGTTTGGTCTACCAAATACGGCCGCACATTCTCCTTGTCAGCTACGTATAACTTCTAATCGAAGTAACACATAAAAAAAGGGTAAGATGTTCATCTTACCCTTTTTTATTTTTATAGATCTATTACAACTCGTTCAACATCTTCGAAATTTCGTCCAATTTGGGCGTTAAGATAATCTCGATACGACGATTCTTAGCCTTGTTGTCTGGACTATCGTTGGCCACTAAAGGAGCGTACTCGCTTCGTCCTGCCGCGGTAAGATTTAAGCGGTTAATGCCTTTGTTCTCTGACAAAATAGATACAATGGCTGTGGCTCTTTTAGTAGACAAATCCCAGTTGTCGGTAATGGCTCCAGAACCTGCATAGGCATCGTTATCGGTGTGGCCTTCAATTAAAACTGAAATATCTGGGTTGGCGGCCAAAACTTTACCAACTTCAACCACCGCATTTTTCCCTTCAGCACCCACTGCCCAACTTCCTGAGCCAAATAGCAATTTGTTTTCCATAGAAACATATACTTTGCCATTTTTCTCTTGTACAGTAAGCCCTTTTCCTTCAAATCCGCGTAAGGCTTTGGACAAGGTTTCTTTTAATTTTTTCATGGCGGCATCTTTTGCAGCCATCATGCTTTCAAGCTCAGCCAATCGCTTGGAGCTTTCTTGCAAGTCGTTTTTTAATTTATCCAAACGCTCTTGCTCGGCAGCCAAGGCTTTTCCTTTGGCTTCTAATTGCGCCAACAATTCGCGGTTTTTAGACATATTACTTTGCAGTGCTTCGTCGCTGTTTTTTTCTAAGGCGGCGTAGGAAGCTTGTAAAGTTTTTAAGCTTTTATCGGTAGCCGTAAAATCAGCCAAGTACTTATCTCGTTCTGATTTTATTTTATCGTGCTCAGTTTTTAAAGCCGCTAGATCTAAATCCAATTGATTTTTGGCTTTGTTGCAATTTTCATTATCGTCTTGCAACTGTCGGTTTTCTTTCTTTAAATCGGCAAATTTGTTCTCTAAATCAGTGTACAATTTTTTGGACACACACGAGCTAGTTACCGCTAATACTAAGAAGGCTAAGGAGATTTTACGTTTCATATGATACAATTTAGGGTTTATTCAATTTCTACTACCGTGGGACAATGATCAGAATGTTTGGCCTCTGCCAAGATCACGGCTCTTTTTATTCGGTCTTTTAACGGCGCGCTCACCAGGCAATAATCGATGCGCCAGCCTTTATTGGTGGCTCTAGCTCCTGCCCGATAACTCCACCAGGTGTAGTTGTGCGGTTCTTTGTTTAGCGCTCTAAAACTGTCTACAAATCCTTTTTGCAAAAAGGCATCCAACCAAGCGCGTTCTTCAGGTAAAAAGCCCGAAACGGTTTTGTTGCGCACCGGATCATGTATATCAATGGCTTCGTGACAAATGTTGTAATCGCCACAAATAATTAGGTTGGGGATTGCTTGTTTGAGTTGGTCAATGTACTGCTGAAAATCATCCATGTACATGAACTTGTGTCCGAGACGGTCGCTGTTGGTGCCTGAAGGCAAATACAAACTCATCACTGAAAAGTCGTCAAAATCTACCCGCAAGTTTCGTCCTTCAAAATCCATGTGGGCAATTCCAGTGCCAAAAACCACGTTATTGGGCTTTATTTTAGACAAAATGGCCACACCACTATAGCCCTTTTTTTCGGCTGGAAACCAATAATGGTAAGGATAACCGGCCAATTCTATATCTAACGTTGGGATTTGATCGGGAGTGGCTTTGATTTCTTGTAAACAAATTACATCGGGATTGGCTTGTTGCAACCAATCCAAAAATCCTTTCGAAATAGCCGCACGAATACCGTTAACATTGTAGGAAATAATCTTCATGCCGTAAAATAAGTTTAAGCCTTTCAAAAGTAGTAAAAAAGTGAAGGGTGAACTTAGAAAAAAAAATAAAAGTGGAGTTTTTTGTTATCTTTGTTTCACTTCAAAAAACAAACATTCATGGGTTTAGTTAGCGCCAAAGAAGTTGCCAAAGCAATCAATACGGACAAATATGGTCTGTTAGGGACCTTCTCCGGATGGCTGCTGATGAAAGTTTTAAAAATCTCTACCCTAAACAAAATTTACGACCGAAACAAACACCTTAAAGATTTAGAATTTTTAAATTCAGTCTTGGATGAGTTTCAAATTAAATTCGAAATTCCAGCCGCCGACTTGAAACGACTCCCCAAAGACGGCGCCTATATCACCATTTCCAATCATCCGCTTGGCGGAATTGACGGAATTTTATTGCTCAAATTAATGCTTGAGCACGAGCCAAATTTTAAGATAATTGCCAACTTTTTATTGCACCGCATCGATCCGCTTAAAAAGTATATCATGCCTGTAAATCCCTTTGAAAACCACAAAGGATCAAAATCAAGTGTGATTGGCATTAAAGAAACCTTGCGCCATTTGAGCGACGGAAAGCCGTTGGGCATGTTTCCTGCAGGCGAAGTTTCAACCTACAAAGACGGCAAATTAGTGGTAGACAAACACTGGGAAGAAGGCGCCATCAAGGTGATTCGCAAAGCACAAGTCCCGGTAATCCCCATCTATTTTCACGCTAAAAATAGTTGGATGTTTTATTTGCTATCCAAAATAAGCGGAACGTTGCGCACCGCAAAATTGCCGTCAGAATTACTCACCCAAAAAGACCGCATCATTAAAGTGCGCATTGGGAAGCCCATTTCGGTTAATGAACAAAATGAACACGCTACAATTGAGGAGTATTCTGAATTTTTACGTAAGAAAACCTACATGCTGGCCAATTCATTTGAGAAAGACAATAGCTTTCTCTCGGCGTCCAATTTAAATCAATTGATGCCGCCCAAAAGCCCCAAAACCATTGCCACACCAGCCAATAATGAACAAATGATACTGGAGGTCGAGGCTTTGCGCAAAGAAGGCAATAGTCGCCTTACACACAGTAAAAATTTTGAGGTATTTTTTACTACCGCCAAGCATATTCCAAACATTATGCATGAAATAGGCCGTTTACGCGAAATTACTTTTCGTGAAATTGGCGAAGGGACTAACGAATCGATCGATTTAGATAAATTTGATCAGTATTACCACCACATGTTTTTGTGGGATGATGAAGCCAAAAAAATTGCTGGTGCCTACCGCATGGGATTAGGAGCCGAGATCTTCAGCAAACATGGCATCAAAGGATTTTATTTGCACGAATTGTTTCGTTTTGAGCCTGAATTACATGATATGATGAGCAAATCCATCGAAATGGGGCGCGCATTTATCATCAAAGAATACCAACAAAAGCCCATGCCCCTCTTCCTGCTCTGGAAAGGAATTGTGCATACCACCTTGCGCTATCCCGAACACAAGTTCTTACTAGGCGGTGTGAGCATAAGCAACCAATTTACCGACTTTTCTAAATCGTTAATGATCGAGTTTATGAAGTCGCATTATTACGATCCCTACGTGGCGCAATATATTCATGCGAAAAAGGAATTTAAAGTAAAACTCAAAGACGCCGACAAGGACTTTATTTTTGATGAAACTGAAGCCGATTTAAATAAGTTTGATAAAATCATCGACGAAATAGAACCGGGCACATTGCGTTTGCCCGTATTGATAAAAAAATACATCAAACAAAACGCAAAAGTGGTCGCGTTCAATGTAGATCCTTTGTTTAACAACGCAATCGACGGTTTAATGTACATTCGCATTGCCGACTTGCCCGAAAGCACCGTAAAACCCGTTATGGAAGAATTTCAAGCCGAATTGGAACGCAAATTGGCCGAGAAAGGAGAATAGATAAGTTTAAGCTTTGAACAAATAAAAAATGCCTCACGAATTCGTGAGGCATTTTTTGTATCGGATGAAATTAATTACTGCTTAATAAACTTCTTTGTGATCATTTCGGCAGAGTCGGTTTCTATTTGTATCATGTACATCCCCGCACGCAATTGTGCTACCGAAAGTTGCCCTTCCTCAAACTGTCCTGCTTGTACTAGTTGTCCTAGTTCGTTAAAGATGCTATAGCTTTTGGCCAAGTGTGCAGAATCAAAACGAACCGTCAACACCTCTTGCACGGGATTAGGGAATAACACAGCGGTTGCTGCAGTGGCGGTGGCAGAAAAATCAGCAAAACCAGCAGCGGTAAGGGTAATATTAACTGTATAATCCTCAACTTGTCCATTGGCAAACACCTCACATGAGGTAGGTGAGGCATTGTATTTCATAGAGATGCGCATTCTTTTTGGTCCCAAAGCTGTAGTTGTAGGAACAGTGAAGGTGCTGGAAACCGAGGTGGCAGAAATTGCCGTTCTGTTATATACTTGCTCGCCTGTATCTAGAAAATCTCCATCGTTGTTGTAATCAATCCAAATGCGGTAAGCTTCTTTTCGATTTGTAGCCGATCTAAATGGAGTAATGGTAAACGCATTGGCTACCCCACGCACTAAATTGGTCGAGATTGCAGTGAAATTTTCATACCCAGTAGTTGCGGTAGAAGTATTATTGATGGTTCCTAAAACCACTTTACTGATTCGGTCGTTGGCAGCACTAGTTCCTTGCGAAGTACAATAAGCTACAGTACTAGTGGTTACCGATACTGTATTGCTTGTAGATGTATTTCCGGCAGCATCTTTGGCTTTTACCGAAAAACTGTAAGCAGTACCTGCTGTTAGTCCTGTTACCGCATAAGTAAGTGTTGTAACTGTAGCTTTTAAAGTTGCTCCTTGGTATACTTCATAACCGGTAACGCCCACATTATCGGTAGCCGCTGTCCAGCTCAAATTGGTCGAAGCGGCTGTAGTGCCTGATGCGCTCAAAACTACAGTTGTTGGCACGGTGGTATCTGACAAGGTAGTTACATCAACCACATTACTGGCAAGCGAAAGATTACCGGCGGCATCTTTGGCTTTTACCGAAAAACTATAGGCTGTGCCTGGAGTCAATCCGGTAACGGCATACGTTGTAGTGGTTACAGTGGCTTTTAAGGTTGTCCCCTGGTATACGTCATATCCGGTAACGGCAACATTGTCTGTAGACGCAGTCCAAGCTAAATTAGTACTGGTAAAACTTGTTCCAGAAGCCGCCAAATCAGTAATTGCAGAGGGCGCAATGGCGTCAGCTGGTCCGGCATAAGCAGCTCCTACTCCCACTGCATAAAAGGCATTGGTGGTTGCTATCACTTCAGGTGAATTGGCGCCAAATATATCCAAAGCGGCTTGAATTCCAAATGTTCTGGCATTGGCAAAAGTTGAATTGGCTGTTAAATATACCGACTCCAATCGATAGGCAATTTTGGCGGCATTATCTACACCAATTCCAGTAACGGCAAAGGCATTCCCTATATCATTCGTGCCTGATTTTCCTATAGCAAGTATATAAAACCAGTGGTTTAACACCCCACTGTTGGTATGTACTCCGCAATAATCATTGGTAGATGTCGGTGTGCAGCTTACAGTTTTCCAATAGGTTCCTCCATAGGTGTCAGGCTGTAACTCGGTGTTGGGATTGCTCATGGAACGCAAAGACAAGTGTCCTGCTCTACGCTCAATGTCTTCGCCAATTAACCACATGTTTTTATTGGGTGCAGCAAAATATTCTACACAAGCACCCCAAATGTCTGAGAATGCTTCGTTCATGGCGCCAGACTCTTTTTGGTAGGCCAAATTGGCGGTATTGGTACAAACAGCATGGCCAATTTCGTGAGCAGCAACGTCAATTGATGTCAATATATCAAAATAGGTTCCACTGCCATCGCCATAAGTCATCACGCTGCCGTTCCAAAAGGCATTATCATAAGCAGAGCTATAATGCACATAACTTTTAATTTGTGCCCCCGCATTGTTGTAGCTGTTTCTGTTGTGTACGGTTGACCAATAATCATAGGTTTTTTCGGCGCCCCAATGTGCGTCTAAAGCTCCATTGTCTTTGTTGGTGTTGGCGTATTCAGCTGCGGTCCAGTTATTATCTGCATCGGTAAAGTTTACGGCTGCCGTATAACTGGTTCCGTGATTCAAATTGAAGGTGTTTATCCCCAATCCGCGCGTGGCATCGGCCAAGATATAACTAGTTCCACTCAAGGTAGTTTGGATAGTTTGAGATCCACTGTAACGGGTATCAGCATTGGCTGCAACTGCAGCAGTAGAAACTGCCCGTCCTTTGCCATTGCTAAATTCACCCAAGTGCTTAATGGTCGCATTGTAAAACAAGATTTCTCCCGTTTTGGCATCAATATATAAATCGCCGCGACTTAGTGGCGCCGTGGCATAGATATCAAATTTGTAGGCCAACTTCAATTCGGTCGTATTGGTTTTTTCATTATCCTGAGGCAACAATACCAACTCGCCTTGGGGTTTGCTGTAATTAAAAAGTGCTGCTTCTGCCGAATTTTCCCATAGATAGGTTGAAGCTCCTGTATGTTTTACGGCCAAATCAAAGGCTTGTTGTTTCTGAATGGCAGGACGCACCGTAAGGGTAGGAATTTCAATTCCTTCACCACTAATCGTTTGCACTTTACCTGCTTTGGAGTGAATGCTATATGCCAAAAACTCAACTTTTACTCCTTTGTAATACACTTGGTATTTTTCGTGCAATTGACCCAACGCATCGGTTTCAGCAGAAAGTAACGTAAAACTCATGTCGGCATTTGCGCGCATGGTTTCTTGAAATAATTGTTGGTATTGCCCTTTTTGATAGTCGTTTTTGGCAGTTAATGCCACTAAAATTGGGTTGCCTTTTTCGTTTTTGGCTTCTGTTTGAATGGCTTGTTTACCTGTTTGTGCTTGAAGGCTTGCAAAAGAAATCGCCAGAGTTAAGCTAATTAATTTACTGTATTTCATGGTTTTATTGGTTTTGTATTTGCTTAGTTGGTAAATGTAATTAAAAATTAGAACTGCATTTCGGGAATGATTCCGTCAACAATTAAATCGGCTTCTGTAGCGGCAATTATTTCCTCAACTGTTACGCCTGGCGCACGCTCCAACAACTTAAATCCTTTTGGCGTTACTTCCAGCACGGCCAGTTCGGTAACTACTTTTTTCACACAACCTACACCCGTGAGTGGCAGCGTGCATTTTTTAAGGATTTTTGATTCGCCCGCTTTGTTCACGTGCATCATGGCCACAATAATATTCTCAGCCGAAGCCACTAAATCCATGGCACCGCCCATGCCTTTTACCATTTTTCCGGGGATTTTCCAGTTGGCGATGTCCCCGTTTTCGGCCACTTCCATAGCACCCAAAATGGTCAAATCGACGTGCTGTCCGCGAATCATCCCAAAACTCGTAGCCGAATCAAAAAAGGAAGCACCCGGCAAGGTGGTAATGGTTTGTTTTCCTGCATTGATTACATCGGCATCTTCTTCGCCCTCAAACGGAAATGGGCCCATGCCCAATACGCCGTTTTCACTTTGAAACTCTACCTCAATATCGGTGCGCACATAATTGGCCACCAAGGTAGGAATACCAATGCCTAAATTTACATAATAGCCATCTTGCACCTCTTGTGCAATTCGTTTTGCTATTTCTTCTTTACCAAGCATATCTATCTAATTTGGAAGGTTGGTTTCCTTATTTTCGGGTTCTAACGGTTCGTTGTTCAATGCGTTTTTCAAAGGTTTTCCCTTGAAAAATGCGCTGCACCAATATGCCGGGAATATGAATCTGATTCGGATCTAATTGCCCCGCTTCTACCAATTCTTCTACCTCAGCCACCGTAATTTTGGCAGCGCCACACATACTCGGATTAAAATTTCGGGCCGTGCCTTTAAAAATTAAATTTCCTGCCGTATCGCCTTTCCATGCTTTAACAACAGCGAAATCAGCCTTGAAGGAGTGTTCCATCACGTGCATTTTTCCGTTAAACTCGCGTGTTTCTTTTCCTTCGGCCACTTCGGTTCCGTAGCCTGCTGGAGTAAAAAAAGCAGGAATACCGGCTTGTGCTGCGCGGCAGCGTTCGGCCAATGTACCTTGCGGAATTAATTCTACTTCGAGTTCACCCGAGAGCATTTGACGTTCAAATTCAGCATTTTCACCCACATAGGACGAGATCATTTTTTTGATTTGTTTGTGTTGCAACAGCAAGCCCAAACCAAAATCATCAACGCCAGCATTATTGGATACGCAGGTAAGGGTATTCACTTGTTTGGCAACCAATTCGGCAATGCTGTTTTCGGGGATGCCACACAGGCCAAATCCGCCTATAAGTAAGGTCATGCCGCTTTCAACGCCTTGCAGCGCTTCTTGTACTGTGGCTACTTTTTTATTAATCATATGATAAGCGAATTATAATCCTATTTCTTGGGTGTCTTGCTCGGCGGCAACGGTATCTTGTACAGGAGGAGCCCAACAATCTACTTTGATAGACAAGTTAGCCGGACGTTCAAAATCAGTTTTGGATACCGTCAAGGTTTCGTCGGCGTAACATTTTTTCATGAAAATCGCCCAAATAGGTAAGGCCGCTGTAGCACCTTGCCCGTAGGTAATTCCTTTAAAACGCGCTGATCGGTCTTCACAACCCACCCAAACTCCAGCAGCTAAATTGGGCACCATCCCCATAAACCACCCATCGGATTGGTTTTGTGTGGTTCCTGTTTTTCCAGCAATTGGATTGGTGAATACATACGGATAGCCGGTTACACGATTGTATCCGTGTCCTCCGCCTTGGGTGCGAAGTCGGGCACCTGATCCGCCTTCGGTGACGCCTTCTAATAATTTGATCACGGCAAAAGCGATGTCTTTGTTGAGCACATCGTGTGATTCGGTACTCGGTTCGTAGATCACAACACCGTTTTTGTCTTCAATGCGAGTAATGAATTGGGGTTTGATATATACCCCTTCGTTGGCAAAGGTGCTGTAGGCGGCCACCATGTCTTGAACCGTAATCTCAACTGCTCCAAGTGCAATTGCAGGTTGTGCAGGAATATCTGATTTTACGCCCAATTTATGGGTTAATTCTACTACGGCCTCTGGCCCAACTTTGTCAATTAATTTGGCCGATACTGTATTGATCGACATGGCCAAGGCCTTTTTCAAGGTCACCATGCCACGGTATTCGTTATCCGAATTGTGCGGTTCCCAGTCTTCGGTTACATTGTGACGCCCTTTGTGAATCATAAACGGACTGTCTATGATGGAATCACAGGGCGACATATTGAGTTGTTCAATGGCTGTAGCGTAGACAAATGGCTTAAAGGTAGAGCCTACTTGTCGGGCGCCTTGGCCCACGTGGTCGTACTGAAAATACTTGTAATTAATTCCGCCCACCCACACTTTAATGTGGCCGGTATTGGGCTCCATGGCCATCATCCCGGTTTGCAAGAAACTTTTGTAGTAGCGAATGGAATCCAAAGGTGTCATCACTGTATCGCGCTCGCCTTTCCAGGTAAACACTTTCATTTTGGTTTTTACAGCAAATGACTTAATGATTTCTTCTTCTGATTTTTCCTGAGCCGACATTTCACGCCAACGCTCAGAACCACGCATCGCTTTATCGAGCAATTTCTTGGTTTCGGCGTCTGAAATGTTGACAAAGGGTGCGTTTTTATTTTCCTTTTGTTGAATAGCCAACTCCGCTTGAAGATTGGGCAAGTGTTCCTGTACGGCCTCTTCGGCATAGGTTTGCATGCGCGAATCAATGGTAGTGTAAATCTTCAAACCGTCCTTGTACATATCGTATTCGGTGCCATCTGATTTTTTGTTTTCTTTTACCCAGTTTTTCATGAAATCACGCAGGTACTCACGAAAGTAAGTCCCAATTCCGTCGGTGTGGCTTTCAGGCTGAAAGTGCAATACGATGGGTTCTTTTTCGAGTGCTTCTTTTTGGTTTTCGGGTAAGAAATTATTTTTCACCATCTGACCCAACACCACATTGCGGCGTGCCGTTACCTTTTCGATGCGGCGAACCGGATTAAACAATGACGGGTTTTTAAGCATGCCCACCAACATTGCGCCTTCTGTAATGGTCAAATCGCGGGGTTCTTTGCCAAAATACACTTTGGCAGCCGAACGAATGCCCACGGCGGTATTTACAAAATCGGCCTTGTTAAAGTACATGGCAATGATTTCGTTTTTGGTGTATTGGCGCTCTAATCGAATGGCAATGATCCATTCTTTGGCTTTTTGAATGATACGCAGTGGTAAAAATCGAGAACCTTCGCCGTGAAACAACAATTTGGCCAATTGCTGGGTGAGCGTACTGGCACCACCGCTGGTTCCTACACTCAATACGGCCCGCAAAGTACCGCGACCATCAATTCCGGAATGCTCGTAAAAACGCTCATCTTCGGTAGCAACTAAAGCATTCACCAAGTGTTTGGGCAAATCGGCATATTTAATGGGCGTACGGTTTTCGTTGTAAAACTTCCCAATTGTAGCGCCATCGGCTGCAATAATTTCGGTAGCCAAATTGGAATCTGGGTTTTCTAAATCTTCAAATGAAGGCATCGAACCAAAAAGGCCCCACGAGGCAAACAGAAAAAACAAGGTCAATCCGCCCAAGAAATAAAAGAAGATTTTCCAGAAGCGTTTTTTAAAATACGCCAAGTCATGCTCTTGATTAAAATCAAATGAAAATGCCATAATTAATTTGTTTTTTCTATTCTAAATCCGACATCTGTAATTCCGGGAAGTTCGGTTACACCGGGAATTTTTCCGGTTTGGCGCACCGCTTGTTGAATGCGCACCTGATAGGCTCCTTTTTGGGGCTTGAACTTTGTTTTGTAAGTCAATTTACTTTCTTTGACGTCGGTAAACCCATCTCCCAAAAGGCTGCCGTCGGGATTGGCCATGGCATATTCTAAAGTATCTACTATGGTTACTTTATTGGGTTGTTCCAAACTTACAATCAAAAAAATGTTGTTAAACGGATAATCGTTGTTGTCTCTCAGTGTGAGGTACATATTGTATGTTTTGCTTGCTTCTAAAACAGGCAAATCGAAGCGCACCAAACTATCCTGATGCCAGGCGTTGCCCACATCTTTGTATTCATCAAATACCCGGTTTTTATCGCAGGAAACCAACAGCAAGGCCGCTGCAATACTAACGATGCTATTGCTTATTCTCATTGCGGTTATTGGGCGTTATTTTTGGCTGACCGGTTCGCGGCGGACGATTTCCGTTGGCGGGTTTGTTTCCGTTAGCAGGCCTATTTGGGTTGGGATTGGCTGCCGTGTTTTCTCCGTTGGGTCGGCGTTTTTTGTTGTTCTTTTTCTTTCTTTTGGGTTGATCAAAACGCGTAAGGCTTTCTTGGCCCATGGCGTTATTGAAATCTTTTTCAGGTTCGGTGGCAACCTCTAGGGCATAATCTTCGAGCGATGACACTTTGTTTTTCAACTTGTTTTCGGCCAAAATTTCCTTTACCTGTTCAATTTTTAATACATGCCAATTGGCAAAATTATCGGTATAAGCAAACCACATCAGGCCTTTAAAAATATCTTGTTTTTGGCAAACGGCAGTCCCTTTTTCGGTCTGCAATTTGGTGTCAAAATCGGGGAATCCTTGTAAGGCATCCAAGTAGGTGTCGAGTTCGTAGTTCAAACAACACTTCAATTTACCACATTGCCCAGCCAATTTTTGCGGATTCAACGACAGCTGTTGGTAACGTGCCGCCGAGGTGTTTACGCTTCTAAAGTCGGTAAGCCAGGTAGAACAGCACAATTCGCGTCCGCAAGAACCAATGCCGCCCAAACGAGAGGCTTCTTGGCGAAACCCTACTTGTTTCATTTCAATTCGCGTGCTAAAATCTTTGGCAAAATCTTTAATCAATTGACGGAAATCAACCCGATCATTGGCGGTGTAGTAAAAGGTTGCTTTAGAGCCGTCGCCTTGGAATTCGATGTCTGAAATTTTCATTTCCAGTTTTTGGGCAATCGCCAATTCGCGGGCACGCACTTTCATGCGTTCTTCTTTATCGCGCGCCGCTGACCAAATATCGATGTCTTTTTGGGAAGCTTTTCGGTAAATTTTGGCAATTTCAGGACTGGTAACAGCTACTCCTTTTTTCTTCATTTGGATTTTTACCAATTCACCCGTCAAGGTAACAATGCCAATATCGTGTCCGGGAGAGGCTTCGGTAGCCACAATGTCGCCTATGCTTAAACTCAGTTTTTCGGTATTGCGGTAAAATTCTTTGCGGCCATTTTTAAAACGTACTTCTACGCAGTCAAAAGGGGCTTCGCCATTGGGCAAACTCATGTTGGCCAACCAATCAAACACCGTCAATTTGTTGCAGCTATCGGTGCCGCAAGTCCCATTATTTTTACACCCTTTAGGCGCACCGCCCGTCGAGGTTGAACAACTTGTACATGCCATAATATATATCTGGTATCGCTACAGGAGCGAATTCTATGCGTAAAACGATTAGCCCGTAAAGATAGTATTTAAGTTTTAAAGTTTCAACTGCATATTTTGGCGATTCCACAGCTTTTTTTTTCTAAAAACAAGGACCATTAAACGCGTTTTCATGAGCAATGTATTGCACTAATCGACGGGCAGAATTTTATACACTTTATCCGATAATCGCAAACGAAAGGGCACCTCAAACGTTACCTTGTCGCCAGGTTTAGCCCCAGTATTTTCTTGGCCATTGACCGACATCTTTTCAAGAACAACTTTTTGATTACCGGTTGTTGGCCCCGAAATAAGTATGGTTTCACCGCTTTGGAGTTCCTGGTTTTCTAACTCAAAAAGACCTACTTGGGCTTTCACATAGTAGTGCGAAATTTTGCCCAACAAGTGCTTTTTCTCACGCAGTTTTGGGTTTATTTTATGTCGAATATCGGTAGTCTCTTGGGCTTTTGCCAAAGGCGTATCCGATAAAACCCCGGAGTGTTTAAAAGTCAATTTCTCTGATTTTCCTTTGCGAAACACCTTATTACCCACTTGTTTGCCTCGGCGCAATTTTACTTGTTCGGCCAAAGGCAAATGCGTAATGTCTAAACATTCTTGTGAACAGCAATTTTCCATGGCCGCTTGACAATCGTCGCATTGAATAAACAACAAATGACAGCCGTCGTTCAAGCAATTGGTGTGGTTGTCGCAAGGCTTTCCGCATTGGTGGCATTGCGAAACGATGTCGTCGGTGATGCGTTCGCCCAAGCGGTGATCAAACACAAAATTCTTTCCGATGAACTTACTTTCTAGGCCTTCTTCTTTGATTTGCTTGGCATAATTGATGATTCCGCCTTCTAATTGAAAAACGTTTTTAAATCCTTGGTGTTTAAAGTAGGCCGACGCTTTTTCGCAGCGAATGCCTCCGGTGCAATACATCACCAGATTTTTATCTTCTTTGTGTGATTTGAGTTGTTCGTTGATGATGGGCAAACTTTCGCGAAAGGTTTCCACATCGGGGGTGATGGCGCCTTTAAAATGGCCAATTTCGCTTTCGTAGTGGTTTCTAAAATCGACTACAATGGTGTTCGGGTCTTCTAGTATCTGATTGAATTCGTTGGCTTTTAAATGCACGCCAATGTTGGTTACATCAAAGGTGTCGTCGTTTAATCCGTCAGCAACAATTTTGTCACGCACTTTGATGGTAAGTTTCAAAAACGAATGGTCATCATGCTCTACGGCCACATTCAAGCGGATGTTTTGCATGAAATCATAGGTTTCTAAAGTTTCACGAAACGCTTCCATGTTTTCGGCAGGCACACTCATTTGGGCGTTAATGCCTTCGTGGGCTACATAGATTCGGCCTAGGGCGTCGAGTTTGTTCCATTGAACAAACAAATCATCTCGAAATTTTTTGGGATCTTCAATTTTGGCATACGCATAGAAAGACAACGTGAGTCGTTGTTTACCGGCTTGGTCAATGAGTTCGGCTCTTTCTTCTGCGCTTAAGGTGTTGTACAGTTGCATGCTATAAACGGTTTAAGTGAGAAAAATATGCTGCAAAAATAAGGGTTTTATCGAAACTGCAAGCGGCCAAGGTGAAGTAAAACGTGGTCTTTCGGAATTTTGAATTTCATTACCAGAGAATTGTTATTTTAGCTGAAATTTTGAAAAATCAATTTCGCTTATGAAACCGACTGCTTTTCGCTCCCTATTACTGCTTTTCGTTGTTTTTTCGACTGTTTGGATTTCCTGTAAAAAAGAAGTCGCTCCCGAAAAAAGTGCAGCAATGCAAGCCCCATTTGTAACTGTTGAAGCCAAGGATGTTCCCATCTATACTGAATATGCCGCACAAACATCGGGCGACATTGACTTAGATCTTGTAGCTCGCGTGGACGGAACCCTCACCGGCATCCATTTTAAAGACGGCCAATTTGTAAAAAAAGGACAGCTCTTGTATACGATTGATCCGTTGCCTTATGAAACCCAAGTAGAACAAGTGCGTGGTCAAGTGGCGGTAGCCCAAAGCCGATTGGCCAATGCCCAAGAAGAACTCAACCGCATTAAGCCTTTGGCCGATATGAATGCCGTGAGCAAACGAGAGCTCGATGCCGCAAACGCCGATTTTGAAGCCGCCAAAGCCAACTATAAAAGCGCCAAAGCCAGTTTACAAAACCAACAGTTGGAAAAAAGTTACTGCCAAGTAGTGGCTCCAATGTCGGGAATTATTGGCATCAGCAAAGTAAATTTGGGTGATTACATCAACCGCATGGGTGCGACTTCCAAGCTCAATACCTTGTCCAAATTGGATGTGGTGAGTGCCAAATTTACGGTGAGCGAAACCCAGTATTTGCAACATTTAAAAGCGCTTAAAGCCGGTGATAAAAACGCTTTTGACCAAGTGGAACTTGTTTTGTCTGATGGCTCGGTTCATCCCTACAAAGGAAAATTAGACTACGCCGACAACCGCATCGATCCGTCAACCGGAACCATGACTATCAAAGCCGGTTTCCCGAACCCCGATAATACCTTGCGTTCGGGCCAATTTTGCAAAGTGCGCTTTGCTTCGCATACCGAAAAAAATGCCTTAGTAGTACCTCAAAAAGCGGTAAACGAAATGCAAGGAATTTTTCAGGTTAATACACTTAACGACAAGAACGTACTCGAAGTAAAAATTGTAGAAGTGGGTTCAAAAGTGGGCGAAAATTGGGTAATTACCAAAGGACTCAATTCGGGCGATCGCGTGGCGGTTATTGGCAATCAATTTTTGCAGCCCGGCGTACCTGTAGTTCCAGTTCCGTATGTGGCTGAACCTTTGACCAAATCAACTCAAGCGAACTAAGTATGGATAATTTTTTTGTTAGACGGCCCATTGTAGCCATTGTCTTGTCGCTGTTTATCGTGATTATTGGTGGCTTGGCCATCACCTCGACTCCGGTTTCGCAATATCCCGAAATTGCGCCTCCAGTTATTCAGATTCAAACCAATTACCGTGGGGCCAATGCCCTCAATGTGGAGCAAGCCGTGGCAACACCCATTGAGCAAAAGGTAAATGGCGTAGAAAACATGTTGTACATGCAGTCGACCAATTCGGGCGACGGAAACATGTCGTTGTCGGTTACGTTTGACATGGGCACCGATTTGGACAAAGCCACCATGCTTACCCAAAATCGGGTGTTGCAAGCCACCTCCACCTTGCCGATAGACGTAAAAAATACCGGGGTGACCACCAAAAAATCATTGGCCATGCCCTTGTTGCTGGTTTCCTTGTATTCGCCCAACAACACCTACGACAACAACTTTTTATCCAATTACGCCAGCATCAATTTGGTAGATGCGTTATCGCGTATCAAAGGGGTGGGCGAAGTTTCCTTGTTTGGTGGCAGCAATTATGCCATGCGCATTTGGACCAAGCCCGACATTTTGGCCAAATACAACCTCACCATCACCGACATTATGAATGCCATTCGGGAGCAGAACGCCATTGCGCCTGGAGGAAAATTAGGTGCACCACCGGCCAAATTTGGCAATGAATACACTTACAACGTTACCCTAAAAGACCGCTTAATTACCGAGGCTGATTTTGAGAACATCATTCTCAAATCCAACAATAGCAACCAACAGGTGCGCCTCAAAGACGTTGCCCGGGTAAATTTGGGCATCGAAACCTATGCGGTTGATGCGCGCATGAACGGCAAACCAGCCACTACCATCAACATCAAGCAAATGCCGGGCTCCAATGCCTTGGATGTGGCGGCCAACATTAAAAAAGTAGTCGAAGAAGAAAGCAAAAAATTCCCCCAAGATTTAAAATACAAAATCTCCTTAGACACCACCTTGGCGGTTTCTGAAGGAATCAACGAGATCATGCATACGCTATTTGAAGCGGTATTGCTGGTAATTATCGTGGTATTTCTCTTTTTGCAAAACTGGCGCGCGACTTTGATTCCCTTGCTCACGGTGCCTGTTTCCTTGATTGGGGTATTCATGTTTTTCCCACTTTTGGGATTCTCGGTGAATGTGTTATCCTTACTCGGTTTGGTCTTAGCCATTGGAATAGTCGTCGACGATGCCATTGTGGTCGTGGAAGCGGTAATGCACCACATACAACACGGAAAAAGTCCGCGCGAGGCTACCAACTTGGCTATGAAAGAAGTAGCCGGTCCGGTAATTGCGATTGCCGTAATTTTAATTGCCGTGTTTGTGCCAGTAGCCTTGACGCCCGGAATTACCGGACGTTTGTACCAACAATTTGCCATTACCATTGCCATTTCGGTGTTGTTCTCGGCCATTAGTGCTTTGACCTTGAGCCCTGCGCTTTGTTCGATGTTACTCAAACCCAACCAAGAAGCCAAAGGCTGGCTGGGTAAATTCTTTGACGGGTTCAACAAACGCTTTGATGCCTTTACCAATAGGTATACCGGTTTTGCGCAATTGTTACTCAAAAAATCCATTCGTTCTTTTGTATTTATTGGGCTAATTATAGGCGCTGTCGTGCTTTTAGGCGGAAAAATTCCCGGGGGATTTGTACCCGAAGAAGACCAAGGTTATTTGTTCTTGAATGTCGAATTGCCTAGCGCCTCTTCGTTGGAGCGAACCAACAAAGTGTGCCAAAAAGTAGAAGCCATTTTGGCCAAAAACGAAAACATTGATTCGTATACCATGGTGTCGGGATTCAGTTTAATTAAAAACTCCATCGCCACCAACAATGCCGTATTTTTTGTTTCTCTTAAAGAATGGAGCGAACGCAAACAAGACGTATTTCAAATCATCAAAGACCTCAACGGCCAAACCATTTCGGGTATACCGGACGCTACGGTTTTTGCCTTTGGCCCGCCTCCTATTTCTGGGATCGGAAATGCAGCTGGGTTTTCACTCATGTTGCAAGACCGTGGTGGAAATTCGCCACAGTACCTGGCCGAAAATGCAGCCAAGTTTATGGCAGCGGCTCAAAAACACCCCGAAATTGGGAGTGTCCGCACCACCTTTAATCCCAATGTGCCCCAAATTCGTTTAGAAATTGACCGCGATAAAATTGAAGCGTTGAATTTGTCTTTGTCTGAAGTGAATGCCACCATAGGCAGCAGTTTGGGTGGCCAATACGTAAACGAATTCAACAAATACGGGCGGCAATATATTGTGCTGATCCAAGCGGCTCCCGAGTATACCATTAATCCAGAAGACATCAACAAAATTTTTGTGCGCAGCCGTGACAACAAAATGATTCCGCTCTCCACGATTGCCACTGTGATTCGCGAAACCGGACCTGAATTTACTACCCGATTTAATTTGTACCGCTCGGCCGAAATTAGTGGAACGCCCGCCGATGGATTTAGCAGTACGGATGCATTAAATGCCCTCGAAGCCACTGCAAAAGAAGTATTGCCCAAAGACATGGGCTACGAATGGTCGGGCATGAGTTTTCAAGAAAAGGCCGCCGAAGGCAAAGGCGGAACGGTATTTTTAATGGCCTTGATTTTTGTGTTTCTTATTTTGGCGGCGCAATACGAAAGCTGGAAGTTGCCGTTTAGTGTATTGCTCGGTACGCCCTTTGCTATATTTGGGGCATTTTTGGGATTGTACTTGTGTAACTTATTTAATCCCGGTTATGTGAACAACGTGTTTGCGCAAATTGGGTTGGTGATGCTCATTGGGTTGGCGGCCAAAAACGCCATCTTGATCATTGAGTTTGCCAAAGCCGAATACGACAAAGGCATGCCACTCAAAGAAGCCGCGATCTATGCAGCCAAATTGCGTTTTCGCCCCATTTTGATGACGGCCTTTGCCTTTATTTTGGGCGTAGTACCCTTGCTTACCGCCTCGGGTGCAGGTGCACAAGCTAGAAAAGTAATGGGAATGACCGTGTTTAGCGGGATGTTAGTGGCTACTATTTTGGGCGTGTGTTTGATACCGTTATTGTATGTAAGCATTGAAGGCCTCGGGAAAAAACAAGTTGTTACCCCAACAAAATCTGAATCTGATGAAAAATAAATTACTCCTAGCTTGTATCGTGGGTCTTAGCTTGTCCAGCTGCAAAGTGGGTCCAAGTTATACCCGTCCTGAATTGGCAGCACCGGCAACTTTTTTGAATGCTGCAACTGCTTCAGCGGAAAACGAATCGGTGGCCAATGTAAAATGGTTTGATTTGTTTAAAGATCCTACTTTGTCGGGTTTAATTCAAAAAGGCATCGACAACAACTACGACCTCAAAATTGCGCTAACGCGATTGGACCAAGCCAAAGCGGTATTGGGAATTACCAAAGCCAATTTATTGCCAACTATAGGCTATTCGGCTACGGTAAATCGCCCCGAATCGAGCAGCAATCCATCTACTGCTTTTGGTACCTTAAACTGGGAATTGGACTTTTTTGGGAAGATTCGTTCCGAAAAAGACGCCTTGCAAAATGAGCTCTTAGCCACCGACGAAGCCCGCAAAGCAATCTTATCTGAATTGGTCGCCGAGATTGCCTCAACCTATTTTAATTTACGTGATTTTGACAACCGCTTGCTCATTACCCAACGTACCTTAGACTCAAGAAAAGCATCATATGCCATTGTTTTGAAAAAATTTGAAGGCGGCTATGTGTCTGAATTAGACAAGGTGCAAATTGAGCAACAAGTAGCCATTGCCGAAGGAACTTTGCAGCAAGTAAAGCGTCAAATTACCTTTTTAGAAAATGCGTTACAACTGCTCACCGGGCAACTTCCCGGACCCATCGCACGCGAAGCAATCACAGATAATACCCCAGAAGGAAAAATCCTGCCTGCCTCAATTCCGGCCAACTTACTAGAAAATCGTCCCGATGTAAAAAAAGCTGAATTGCTCTACAAAGCTGCAGTAGATCGCATCGGCGTAGCCCAAGCCATGCGTTACCCTTCATTTAATATTTTGGCGGTTGCGGGATATGGCCAACCCGATTTGATGGAGTTGTTTAGACCCAGCTCGTTTACCAAAAATGCAGCAGCTTCTATTACGGGTAATGTATTTGCTTTTGGGAAAAACAAACGCCGCGTGGCATTGTATAAAAGCCTAGCTACTGAATCCGAATTGCAGTTTAGAAAAACTTTTTTAACCGCCTTGGCCGAAGTAGAAAACACCTTGGTGCAACTCAAAACTTATCAAGAAGAATTAACTGCCGCACAAAAACAAACGGCAGCGGCCCAACAATATTTACGCTTATCCCAAGCGCGGTATGAAGCGGGCTATGTGTCTTATTTAGAAGTGCTCGATGCCGAACGATCCTTGTTTGGCTCAGAATTAAACCGCTCGTATTTGGCTCAACAAACACAAATAGCCACCGTGCAACTCTATAAAGCATTGGGGGGCGGTTGGCAAAACTAACCCACAAAAAAACCACGCCTGTAGCGTGGTTTTTTATCTTTTATTAGTACCGCTTAGCAAAATTCGGCATAAGCATCTTGCAAGTTTTCAGCAATCAATTCGGCGGGGCGACCTTCAATGTGATGGCGCTCTAGCATGTGTACCAATTCACCATTTTTGAACAAGGCCATACAAGGCGAAGATGGCGGAAAAGGGAACATGTGCTGACGGGCTGCATCTACCGCTTCTTTGTCTACACCGGCAAAAACGGTGATCAACTGATCGGGTTTTTTTGCGCCAGCTATGCTCATTTTAGCCCCTGGGCGAGCATTGCGAGCGGCACAGCCACATACCGAATTAATCACAACCAAGGTTGTACCTTCGTTTTTTAAGGCCGAATCTACGTCGGCTGCGGAGTATAAATTTTGAAAACCCGAATCGGTTAGTTCGGCTCTCATGGGATTGACCATTTCTGCTGGATACATAGTGTTTTATTTTTGGATTGAGGGAATTAAGATAAAATCGAGGCAAAGATACACAGAAAATCACCTATACATTGCTGCGTTTTGGGAGAAATTTAGGATAATCGGTAGTTTTTAGCCGGCATATTTTGTCCTGATTTTGGCCACAATTACTTGAGCCAATTTGAGGTGACTTTCGTGTGTCCAACCGGCAATGTGTGGCGAAAGCAATACGTTGGACATGGCCAATAAAGATTGAAAGGCCTCCGGAATTTCGGTGGCATTCTCCTGAAACAAGGTCTCGAATGAACTTTTCTCGAACTCCAACACATCAAGGGCAGCACCCAAAATTTTGCCCGATTGCAGCGCTTCAACCAAATCGGCGGTGACTACATTTTTGCCGCGGGCGGTGTTAATGAGCCAAAACGGTTTGGCAAAGGCAGCTATAAAATCCTTGTTTACCAATTGGTGCGTGAACGGTGTCCAAGGAACGTGCAAACTGAGCACATCGGCTTGTTGTTGTAATTCGTGAAGTGAAACTTGTTGAGCATGGGCATCACCTACATTTTCTTGGATATCGTGGCACAGGACTTTCACATCAAAACCCGCGAGTTTTTTGGCAAATGATTTGCCCATGTTGCCGTAGCCAATGATTCCAACTGTTTTTCCTTCGAGTTCATGTCCGCGATTCCCTTCACGTTGCCAAATTCCTTGGTGAACTTGTGCGTTGGCTTGCATTAAGTTGTTGAACAAATTGAGTAGCATCCCCAAAGCGTGTTCCCCCACGGCATTGCTATTGCCTTCGGGGGCAGCAATGAGGGTGATGTTTTTGGCTTGGGCGTAGTCGCAATCAATACTTTCCAGTCCGGCACCTACACGAGCGATAAACTGCAGCTGAGTTGCACTATCAATAAATGCTTGATCAATAGGGAAACGGCTGCGGATTACGATGCCATGATATTCCGACATGCGGACCATGATTTCGGCTTTGGACGACGTATAATCAGCGGTATTGGAAAAACCCAAGGATTGAAGCGTATCCCACAAATAGGGATGATTGCTGTCGAGGTGGAGAATCTTGATTGATGAAAAATCCATAGGTGTTGGTGTTTTTGGGCGCATTAGCGATGGCAGTGGCATCCTTTTGTGTAGGCAAGCCGGAGCAAAAGATACAACGGACAGCGCGACCTGAACAGGGAATGCCCGAATTTAGAATCCCAAGATTAGCTTGGCAATCGAAAAATAAATTAATATCCCGCAAATGTCGTTGCTGGTGGTGATAAACGGACCGGTGGCCAAAGCAGGATCAATGCCAAATTTGTCGAGTAATAACGGAATAAAAGTACCGATGAGCGAAGCAATAATGATTACAGAAACTAGCGCTATGGTTACAATTATGCCGATGATCATTTCAACATTAAGTAAAAAATGACTGCCCACAAATAAGATAGCGGCCAAAATTACGCCATTGAGCAAACTCAAGGAAACCTCTTTGAGCAAGCGGTTTACAATGGATCCACTCAGGGTGTCGTTGGCCAAACCTTGCACGATAATTGCTGAAGATTGTACGCCTACGTTTCCGGCCATCGCGGCGATAAGCGGCGTGAAGAAAAATAAATTGCCGTGGTTGAGCATGGCGCCTTCAAACAGGCCCAATACTTTTACGGTAATGAATCCGCCCAGCAAGGCCAATACGAGCCAAGGCAAGCGGGCTTTGGTTAATTCGATGATGCTGTCATCGGCTTCTACGTCTTGGGAGATCCCCGCCGCCAACTGGTAATCTTTGTCGGCCTCGTCCTTGATTACGTCTACGATATCATCAATGGTAATGCGGCCCACCAATCGGCCCAACTCATCAACCACCGGAATAGCCTCTAAGTCATACTTTTGCATGATACGGGCTACCTCAACGTCTTCGGTATCAACCTTCACGTAGTTTAATTTGCTAATGTATACTTGGCTAATCGGGGTTTTAGTAGAGGTAGTCAACAAATCTTTGAGCGACAAGCGGCCTTTGAGGCGATCTTCGTCGTCAACCACATAGATGGAATGTACCCGGGAAATGTTTTCGGCCTGGATGCGCATTTGTTTTACACAAGTGAGTACGTTCCAGTTTTCGTTGACTTTTACCAACTCTTTGTGCATGATTCCCCCGGCCGTATCCTCGTCATAGCGCAATAACTCTACAATGTCCTTGGCGTGCTCTACATCTTGTAATTCGGAGATTACTTCTTCTTTTCGGTCGCGGGAAAGTTCGGCGATAATGTCGGCGGCGTCGTTGGTTTCGAGCTCGTCTAACTCCTCGGCAATCTCTTTGGGCGAAAGGCGATTTAGGATGTTTTCCCGTAAATCGTCTTCGAGTTCCAACAAGATTTCTGCCGTTTTCTCGGAATCGAGTACTTTAAAAATATAGGTGGCTTCGTCAAAATCGAGTTCGTCTAGAATCTCGGCAATATCAGCATGGTGTAGATCATTTAACAGCAATTCTAGCTGGTCATCATTCTTTTCTTGAATGAATTGCTCGAGTTGTTGAATAAGTTCTTTGCTGATTTTAAATTCCATCGGAGGCTATTTTTTGCGTTAGTCCAATAAATTGATCGACGTCCAATTGTTCAGGACGGAGGTCAAAGATACTATCTTCCCGCAAATTATCGGATAAATTTAATGTTTTTAAACTGTTCCGAAGTGTTTTACGGCGCTGCTGGAAGGCCGTTTTTACCACGGAAAAAAACAACTTTTCAGAACAGGGAAGGGTGTAATTTTCTTTTCGAATTAACCGCAGTACACCCGATTTTACTTTCGGTGGCGGAATAAATACGTCTTCGTTTACGGTAAACAAATACTCGGCATCATAAAAAGCTTGCACCAAAACCGACAAGATTCCGTAGGCTTTACTCCCCTTTTTTTCGCAAATGCGTTGGGCCACTTCTTTTTGAAACATGCCTGAAAACTCCGGTATCTGCTGGCGGTTTTCGAGCATGCGAAACACAATTTGGGTTGATATATTGTAGGGGAAATTGCCAATAATGGCGTAGGGCTTGTCTTGAAAAATGGCTGAGAAATCGTATTTTAAAAAATCTTGCCCAATGATTTTACCGGTCAATTGCGGGTATTTTTCTTGTAAATAGGCCACCGATTCGGTATCAATCTCGACCACATAGGTAGAGAGGGGTTTGGGCAATAGGTATTTGGTGAGCACCCCCATCCCGGGGCCAATTTCTAGGACCGTATCATAGCCGTTTAGGGTTAAGGTATCGGCGATGGCTTGCGCGATGGTTTCGTCTTTGAGGAAATGCTGTCCTAAATGCTTCTTGGCCTTTACCTTTTCCATAGGGAATACTGTGTTTGGGAAATTAGTTGGGTTGAAAAAACTCGGCCACCAAGGCCAATTCAGTGCGAAAAGCGAGCATTTTGTCGCCAAAGAGTCGGGCACCTTCTTCGCGCAATCGCGGCGCGTCTTCTTGATAGTAGCGCTCTAGCATTTCTTTGCTTTCGGTGGTGTATTGAATGGCATAGGTTTGCCCTCCCATTTCCTCTTCGACCAAGACTTTGACCATTCGCGCCGAAGAAAATTTTCCGGTAGCCAAAACAGCATTGATGTGTTTTTCTTGCATCCACTGCATCCACTGGTCGTGTACACTTTCGTGGATATTAACGGTAACATTGTAGTAAATCATAGCCTAATTGTTATTGTGTTTTATCGCCTCGTAAAGCACGGAATTTTTTGCGGGCGTCGGTATAGTATATGCTGTCTTCGTGGTGGGTTATCACATATTCGTAGGCCGCCATGGCTTTTTGTTTGCACTCAGCCAAATAAGCAGGATCTCCGGTGTTGGTCTCAACCAAACTTCGGTAGATTTCGGCCAAAAAGTAATGCGCTTCGTCGTTGTAAATGCCTTCTCCAAATTGAGCAATTTGGGCTTCGTAATACGGTATAGCCGCCACATTATTCCCTATTTTTTCTTGCAATTTGGCCAAGCGATACAAGGTAACCTCTTCAATTTCTTGGCCTTTGTAGGCTTTTGCCATGGCTTCGTAGGCCAAAAATGCTTCTTGATTTTTGTTTTGAAAATTCAAAAAATCGGCCTTGGCTAAACTCTTTAAAGCGGTTTGGGTAGAATCAGCTACAGTCGCGTCGCTGATGAGTAAAAAATAATCGAGGGCGTCGTTGGCGATGAGTTGAGTTGAAGCCGATTTGAGCGCTTTGAACTGTTGTTGTGCCCACGTAAATTCGGTGGTGTAATAGCTGGTTTTGGCCGATTTTAAACTGGCTTCGTGCCCAATTTCGTTATCCTTTAATTCCTCTTCGATTTGGCTGTAATAAATGAGCGCCTGATTGAAGTTTTGTTCAAACACCAAAATATCAGCCAATTCCATTTTGAGATCGGCTTTTTGAAACACATTCAAAGGCAATTCTAAGGCTTGCTTCAACAACTTTTTGGCTTCAGTACCTTGTTGTAGGGTAAACGCCAAGTAATGCGCATAACTTTTTTGTAAGGGCAAGGTAAATGGCGTTTGCCCAAAGCGTTTCAGCAATAATTCATAATCGGCGGTTAGTTGTGGCAGATCGGCCGTTTGGGCCACATCGATACGCATTTGCAACAAATAGACGTGTGATTTTACGAGCAAGGCCACGTCTTTGCTGTTTTCTAATATAAAACTTAAAATCTCTTTGGCGGTTGTCTTGGCGCCTTCATCACGGGCCAATTGAGCCAAATTGATGATGTTGGCCAAGGATTCCGGATTGCGTTTGTAAACCGCTTTTTCTTGGATAAAGGCTTTGCCGTATTCACGCTGCTGCACATAATACCAACTGAGTAGCTGGTTCCAAAACAAGTCGGGATTTTTTTGAGCACGCAGGAGCAGCGCTTTTTTTAAGGTTTCGTGAAAATTGACACTGGCGTCTTCTTGCATAAACCGAGCCAGCTGGTTTTGAATGAGCGGCAAATTTTGAGGATTCACATAGGCTTCGGTGAGAAAGGTGTCAATCATTTGATCGGTATGACCCAATTGGCCGTGTAATAATGCCAGTTGAAAATTGAAGTTCATTTGTGGCGACAAACTCAAGGCCAATTCATAGGCTTGCAGGGCATATTCCAACAAAACATGTCGCTCAAAAGTAGTGGCTACACCATAGACGTCGTTGGGATTTTTGCGAATTTTATCGAGGGCCAACTCGTAGTTTTTTTTGGCTTTCTCGGGCTGTTTCTGCAACTGATAGTTATAACCCAACTCGACCAAGAGTGACGCCTGTTGGAATTGTTTGTTGCGATTCTGGATGTTTTTTTCGGCGCCTTGAAAGTCTTGTAATTGTTGTTGGCATTCTACCACACGCTGAAAATACAAGGAATTGTAGGGCTGTGTGCCCAATAGCGTTTCAAAACTGATTTTGGCTTTTTCAAACTCGCCTTTGTCAAAATAATTTTGCGCCAATTGCTCGTTTTGCGACCAAAGTTGCCAACAGAGAAAGCACAAAATTATACTGAGTTTTTTCATTTGAAATGCCTATTAAACCTAGTGTATCGTATTCTTTTGGCCGATATTGGCACCTATTACTCGCAGAAAACGCCTAATTGATGAGATCAAATCCGGTGTACGGACGCAACACCTCAGGAATTACAATGCCTTCGGGCGTTTGGTAATTTTCTAAAATACCTGCCAAAACGCGTGGTAAGGCCAAGGAACTGCCGTTGAGCGTGTGTGCCAATTGAGTTTTGCCGTCTTTGCCTTTGAAACGCAATTTGAGTCGGTTGGCTTGGAACGTTTCAAAGTTGGACACCGATGAGATTTCTAACCAACGGTCTTGGGCAGTAGAAAACACTTCGAAATCATAGGTCAAGGCCGAGGTGAATCCCATGTCGCCACCACACAAACGCAAAATGCGGTAAGGCAATTTTAATTCTTGCAACAGGGTTTTTACGTGTTCCACCATGACTTCTAACGCTTGATATGAATTTTCCGGATGCTCAATGCGCACAATTTCTACCTTGTCAAATTGGTGCAAACGATTCAATCCGCGTACGTGTGCACCGTAAGAACCTGCTTCTCTTCGGAAACATGGCGTATATCCGGTGCAACAAACAGGCAATTCATTTTCAGATAAAATCACATCGCGGAATAAATTGGTCACCGGCACCTCAGCGGTAGGAATTAGATATAAATCATCAATGCCTACGTGGTACATTTGTCCTTCTTTATCGGGCAATTGACCCGTTCCGTAGCCAGAAGCTTCGTTGACCAAATGTGGCACTTGGAATTCTTTGTAACCGGCGGCAATATTTTTATCTAAGAAATAATTGATCAAGGCACGCTGCAATCGAGCGCCTTTACCTTTGTATACCGGGAATCCTGCTCCTGTAATTTTGGTTCCTAATTCAAAATCGATGATGTCGTATTTTTTGACCAATTCCCAGTGGGGCATCGCACCTTCGTGTAACACCGGAATGTCGCCTTCTTCAAATACCGTGAGGTTGTCCTCGGCGGATGTGCCAGCAGGAACTATGTCGGCAGGCAAATTGGGTAGCGTATATAATTTTTGCTGCAAAGCAGTGGCCAATTGCTCGGTTTTCTCGGACAATTCTTTGCTCTGCTCTTTAAGGAGTACTGTTTTTTCTTTTAAGATTGCTGCTTTTTCGCGCTCACCCGATTTCATCATTTCGCCTATGGCCGCCGAGAGTTTGTTGGCTTCGGTTAAAACGGCATCCAATTCGGCTTGGGCTGCTCGTCGGTTTTCGTCCAATAGAACCACTTCATTTACTACTTGGCTGGCGTCGATATTTCGTTTGGCCAAGGCGGCAATAACTTGTGTTTTGTGCTCGCGGATGTAGGCAATTTGTAACATGATTATTCGGTGTGTTTAGGTGTAGAATATCGGTAATTTCGGGAGCAAATTTAAGCATTTGTTTGAGAAAAAGGAGGCGGTAACTAAAAAAGAAAATCGGTTGTAAATGGATGGTTTTATGGTGTTTTATGGCTACAATCTAAAAATTTAAGAATTGTTTCTCGATTAATTCTATACATTCGCAAAAAATAGAACCATGAAGAACGTTACTCTTATATTTTTCGTTTGCCTTTGCAGCACCGTTTTTGCGCAAAACATACAGGGCGAATTTGACGAATTGGTGCAAGCCGAAAAACGAGCGGCTTCCAAAAAAATGCGAATGCAAATTAACCCAAACACCTACAATTATGATGTGGTGTATCACCGATTGGACTTAACGGTTGATCCCGCCGATCAATACATCTCGGGAGAAGTAACCACCAAATATGTGGCCAAAGAAGACCTGAGTTCGGTGGTTTTTGAATTGTCTAACGACTTAGATGTGAGTTCGGTGAAGCAACGAGGTGTTTCGCTCACCTTTAGCCGAAGTACCAATAACGAAGTAATTATCAATTTGCCTCAAGTACAAAGTATGACGGTACTCGATTCGGTGAGTATCACGTATTCTGGGGTGCCTACTTCGTCAGGATTTGGGGCATTTTCGGCTACCACGCACAACGGAACTCCCGTATTATGGACCTTGTCTGAGCCTTTTGGCGCCATGGAATGGTGGCCTTGTAAACAAGATTTAAATGACAAAGTAGATAGCATTGATGTATTTATTACTGCGCCAACCCAATACAATTCGGTAGCCAATGGCCTTCAGCTTTCAAAAGTAGCCGTGGGCGGCGGAAACAGCAAAACGCATTTTGCCCACAACTATCCTATTCCCGCCTACCTGATTGCCATTGCAGTAACCAATTATTCTATTTACACCCAACAAGCCGGATTAGGCACGACAGAAAGCCCCTTTTTCCCAATTGTAAATTACCAATATCCAGAGACTGCAGCAGCAAATACAACCAGTTTGGCCGTGACTCCTTCTATCATGAATTTTTTTGAAAATATAGTTGGGCCCTATCCGTTTCGCAATGAAAAATATGGCCATGCTCAATTTGGCTGGGGCGGCGGAATGGAACACACCACTGTATCATTTATGACAGCAGGCAATAACGGAGGATACAGCCGTAGCCTCATTGCTCATGAGTTAGGCCACCAATGGTTTGGCGACAAAGTAACTTGTGGAAGCTGGAAAGACATTTGGCTCAACGAGGGATTTGCAACTTATATGGCCTCAATGGTCATCGAAAACTTAGACGGAGATGCAGCATTTGTAACCAATAAAGCCTCAATGATAACCAGTATTACTTCGCAAGCGAGTGGTGCCGTTTACTTGACTGATACCGAAGCACTCGATGTGAACCGCATTTTTAGCAGTCGTTTATCGTACAACAAAGGGGCAATGGTGCTCAATATGTTGCGCTACAAATTGGGTGATGCCGCCTTTTTTCAAGGCTTGCGCAACTACCTCAACGATCCGGCTTTAGCCTATGCCTATGCGGTAACTCCTGATCTTCAGGGGCATTTAGAAGCCGTGTACGGCAGCAGTTTGCAAGAGTTTTTTAATGATTGGGTGTACAACCAAGGCTATCCGGTCTATGCTATTTCGGCACAAAACATTGCGCCTGGACAAGCTCGAGTAACCATCAACCAAACCCAATCAGATGCGTCGGTTAACTTTTTTGAAATGCCTGTTCCGGTGCGATTAACCGGTGCTGGCGGTCAATTTCAAGATTACAAATTGGAAAATACAGTAAACGGTCAGCAGTTTTTTGTCAACGTACCTTTTACCGTTACCGGTGTGGTATTTAATATCAAAAAAGACATCATCTCCAAAAATGGTTCGGCCTTACTTGCCAATGAAAATTTTGAGTTGAGTGAGCAAGTTACGGTATATCCCAACCCTGCGACATCAGTCCTAAACATTACTTTGCCCAATACGGTTGCCTTTGAAAAATGTGAAGTATTTAATGCATTAGGCCAAAAAATAGGAGCCTACACCAGCACCCAAATTGCAATTGATCAATTGGCGGTTGGCATGTATACCTTACTGATCACTACCTCAGAGGGGCGTATTCATAAAAATATCATAAAAAAATAACAAGCCACTGGCTGCGCAACCAAAAGTAAGGTGAAAACCTTACTTTTGTGCGTTTATAAAACTACACATCACTGTTTATGGAAATAGCCATCAAGTTGTCTCAATTTTTATTGAGCTTGTCCTTACTGATCATCTTGCACGAATTGGGTCATTTTATCCCGGCCAAATTATTTAAAACCCGAGTAGAAAAATTTTACCTCTTTTTTGACATTAAATTTTCGTTACTCAAAAAGAAAATTGGCGAAACCGAATACGGGATTGGCTGGCTTCCACTAGGAGGATATGTTAAGATCTCGGGAATGATCGACGAAAGCATGGACAAAGAGCAAATGGCTTTGCCTCCACAACCCTGGGAGTTTCGCAGTAAACCAGCTTGGCAACGCCTCATCATTATGTTGGGTGGGGTAACCGTGAATTTTATTTTGGCCTTTGTGATTTACATCGGAATGACCTTTTATTACGGTGATTTGTATTTGAAAAACAGTGAGTTAAAAGACGGAATTGCCGTAACATCCAAAGTAGGCGAAGAATTGGGTTTTAAAACCGGCGATAAAATTCTGGCCATAGATGGCGAAACCGTAAGCAAATTTAATGAGGTGCCCAACAAATTGTTATTTGCCAAAAGCGTAACGATTGAACGCAATGGCGCCAAACAAACCATTAACCTCCCCGTTGATTTGATCAAAAAAGTAATGGGTGGCGAAAAACGTCCATTTATTGGATGGAGAGAACCTTTTGCAGTTGGAATGGTGGATGATAAATCGGCCAACAAAGACAACTTGAAACCCAAAGATATTGTGTTGCGCATGGGCGAGCAAGCCACTCCCTACATGGACCAAGTGATTGCTTATGCCGAAACGCACAAAGGCCAAACTGTAGCCGCTGTCATTTTGCGCAACGAGGTGGAAACCCCGGTGAACTTACAAATTAATGCCCAAGGTAAAATTGGGGTGTACCAAGCGCGATTGGGCGTAGAAAGTTTGGAAAAATTAGGGATTTATAAATTTACCAAACAAGAATATGGCTTTTTTGAATCGTTTCCGGTGGGAATCGCAAAAGGAAAAGACCAATTGTTGGGCTACGGAAAACAACTCAAAGCTATTTTTAATCCAGAGACTGGCGCTTACAAAGGCGTGGGTGGTTTCAAAGCCATCTTTGATATTTTTCCTAAAACCTGGAGTTGGGAAGTGTTTTGGAGCATTACAGCCATCTTATCTATCATGTTGGGGGTAATGAATTTATTGCCCATCCCTGCACTAGACGGAGGCCATGTGGTGTTCTTGCTGTATGAGATCGTGAGTGGCAAAAAACCGAGCGATAAATTCTTGGAAAACGCCCAAATGGTGGGATTTGTATTGTTAATTACCCTGTTGCTTTTTGCCAACGGAAACGACATTTACAAGGCCATTGTAGGCAAATAATATTTTTTAGAAAATTTGTACGCATTTATTTGCAAAAAATATTTTTCGCATTATATTTGCAACCGCTTTAAAAGGCAACACGCCTTCCTCCTTAGCTCAGTTGGTTAGAGCATCTGACTGTTAATCAGAGGGTCCTTGGTTCGAGCCCAAGAGGGGGAGCAAAACAAAACCCGATACGAAAGTGTCGGGTTTTTTTGTGGACAATCTTGGGCGAGAAGAGCCCATGAGGGATTTGAAATTAAGAGGAGGAAGCCCAGTGGGCTTCAGGTACACGAACTTTAGTTCGTAACTTAGGTTCTTACTAAAACCAATTTACTATTGAGATACGAAAGTGTCGGGTTTTTTGTTTTGTGTTAGCACTTATCGTTTAGCACATCTTTCTTGAACTCTTCTATTTGATTCTTCATTTGTTTTATTTCCTTCAACTTCTGTTCAAGCGATAGTAATTTTTCCTCAAGAATATTTAATTTCTCCTCTTTAGTGAATTTATCTTTATACCAAGCATCAATGATTTGCCCGATTTCTCGTATTGTAAAACCAACAGATTTTGCATCGCTAATGAATTCTAATTTTTCAATTGTTTCTTCATCATAATGAAAATAATTATTTGATTTAATAGATTCATCCCGCTTTCCTTCAATCAATCCTGACTTTTCATAGAAGCGAATTGTGTGGGCAGAAATTCCTGTAATTTTAGCTATTTCATTTATTAACATAATGCAAATATAAATATTTATAAAAAACAACAACCATAGACCACACTCTAATGTTGTAGGTTTGAAATTATCCCTGTAAGTTTGCTCAAAATTAATAATATTATTATATGAAAAAGACAATTTTGATTACAGGAACTTCAAGCGGGATAGGAAAATCAACCGTGTTTGAATTTGCAAAAAAGGGATGGAATGTAATCGCTACCCAAAGAAATCCTGAAAAGGAAAATGACTATAAGGCATTTAACAATGTTAAATTATATTCTTTGGATGTAACAAATCTTGATAGCATCAATCAAGTATTTAAGAAAGTAAAAGAAGAATTTGGAACTATTGATGTAGTTGTAAATAATGCAGGCTATGGTGTAGACGGAGCTTTTGAAGCAATGTCCGATGAAGTAATTGAAAATCAATTTAACACCAATGTATTTGGATTAATGCGTGTGACAAGAGAAGCTATAAAAACAATGCGTCCTTCCGGTGGTGGAACAATTATTCAAATTTCAAGTATGGGTGGGAAAATAACTTTTCCTCTTTACAGCATTTATCATTCAACAAAATTTGCTGTAGAAGGATTTACAGAGTCGTTACATTATGAATTAACTCAATTCAATATTAAACTAAAACTAATTGAGCCCGGACCAATTGTAACAGATTTTTATGGAAGAAGCAGAAAATTTATTAAGCCGGATTACACAGATGAGTATGATGTCTTTATTTCAAAATTTAATGATGCCGCAGAAAAAGTTATGAAAGATGCAGAAGGACCTGAAGTGGTTGCTAAGACAATTTTTATTGCCGCAACAGACAATAGTAATAATATGCGATATGCTATTGGTAAGCCCGGACCGATGCTGTTAAAGCTTAGAAAATTACTTTCAGATAAATTATATTTCTTATTGGTTAGAAAAAGTTATAATATCTAACTGATTGTTTTTCTGATTGTTAAGTAAATAATCATCGCATCAAAATTGTAACTTTCTCCAATAGGGGGAGCTAGCAACAGAAAGCCTTCACAGAAATGTGAGGGCTTTTTTGTTTTTACATGTCATACATTTGTAAAAAAATTACAGATTTTCTATAATATTTAAAGCTTTACAAGCACTTTCATAAGAAAGACAACCTTTTTGTCAATAAAACTGCGTTGCTTTACTTTGTTTCTCGGGTATTCGACCACCTCAAGTGCAAGTAATGGCAATTGTCTCACGCATTTGTTTTATATAATAATCAAGTAAGAGGCATACTTGATAAGTATACTATTTAAGATGGATAATGATTTATTAATTGAAAATTATCGTAAAAATCAATATAATG
>JBDKFO010000020.1:0-44365 GCA_039798665.1 Bacteroidota bacterium | reverse complement strand
TGACTCAAGGAGCAACCAATTATTTGAACGCCTCGACCTATACCTTTGCCAACACGGGTCTAGGAAATTTTACCGATGTGGTATTTACCATTCAAAATTTAGGGCAACAAAATTTAAATTTAGTAGCTGCATCGCTCACAGGTGCTTCTGAATTCACCATTTTATCTGCATACAGTAGCCCTGTTTTGGGTCCAACTGGAGCGACGACCTTTACTATTCGATTTTATCCGCTCACAGCGGGAACTTTTGTCGCGTCTATTAGCATTCCGAACAACGATGCTTCGGGCGCCGAAAATCCGTATGTAATCAATTTTTCTGGAACAGGGTTTTGCGCAGCAGAAACGCTCACGGCTACTCCAACATCAGGACCCGCTGGAACCGAAATTACCTTGACCAATTCGGCGGCATTTTTACCCAGCATTAGTGCTGCCTTCAATACTTTGACTACGCCAATTACACCGGTAACGGCGACTCAAATTCAAGTTGCTGTGCCCGCTAATGCCGTGACAGGCACGATAGTAATTACCAATTCACTGGGGTGCTCCGTTTCGACACCCTTTACGGTATTAGATTTTACGGCCAGCAGTTGCCAAGGCAATCTCCAAGCGCCCGAATTATTTATGAGTGAAGTAACAGACGCTACGTCGGGAGGGCTTTCATACATAGAGATTTATAACGGAACTGGTGCCACAGTAAACTTGGCCAACTACAGCCTTAAAACAGCCAGTAATGGTGGAGCCTATTCTAGTACACTTGCCCTGTCCAATTTTAATTTGGCCAACGGAAATACGTTTGTAGTTTCGATCGGAAGTGACGGGTCTTGCACAACACCTGGCGGAGACGGCTCTTTAGCCAACCAAACGGGATCAATTTCTGGCGGAATTAATTTTGATGTAAACGGAAATGACCACATTGGCTTATTTAAAAATGGAAATTTGATCGATTCCTTTGGGGTTTATGGATCAAACAATTGGGCTGATGCCTTGGGATTGGGCGATCGAGGGGCAACCTTTAGACGCAATCCTGCAGGAACACTTCCGTCTACAATTTTTGCATTTTCCAATTGGACTATTGTCAATTGGGCGGGAACTGGATTGGCTTCTTGTAGTACAAACGACTATTCCAATATTGGGCTGTATACATTTACCTCGACCAATTTACCTCCACTAATTATCACGCAACCTACGTATACGCCTACTTGTAAATCAGCTAGCATTAGTGTTACTGCAGACGAAGGCTACAATGGAGCAGGTGATGCACAGGAGTTGGCCTACCAATGGTATGCCGTCGCGCCCAATGCAACTACTTGGACAGCCTTAACCAATACCGGAATTTATGCAGGCACAACTGCGTCTACCCTACTCATTAGCGATGTGAGCGGAATTGACGGCTATCAGTTTTATTGTCAAGTACGTGAAAATTCGGCTACTTGCTATACGGCTTCAAGTGCCGTTAAGGTAACCGCAACTGCTGCCGTAACTTGGAATGGATCAGCTTGGATACCTGCTGTGCCCACGATTAATACCGCAGCAATCTTAGCAGGCAATTACAATACAAGTACCCACGGCAACTTGGATGCCTGTAGTTTAACCATCAATTCAGGCGTAACCGCCGTACTTACCTCCAATCATTACATCAACATTCAAAACGACCTCACCGTGCAGGCCAATGCCAATTTGCAAATAGAAGACAGTGGTTCGCTTGTGATGATTGAAAATGCCGGACTCGTAAACAACAGTGGTTCTATTCAAGTAACTCGCAACACCGCCCCATTTGATAAATACGATTATACCTACTGGTCTTCGCCGGTTGCATCAGCCAATTTGGGTTCAACGTTTCCAACTTGGCGCACCGATTATTCATTTGGGTTTACCACATCTAATTTTTCGGACACCCAAACCATCAACAATTTGGGTGTGGTTACGGCCAATGTGCCCGATGGTTTTGACGACGCAGCGCCCTATGCGTGGACTTTTGCCGGAACAGCCGCAACATTAGCCCCAGGAAAAGGCTATGCCATTATGATGCCCACTACCCAAGCGTCTTATCCTGCAGCACCCATTTCGGTTTCCTTTACCGGAACAGTAAATACCGGAACGATACTCACACCATTAAGCTTGAGTGCCAATACTGCTGACGCAACAGACGACTACAATTTAATTGGAAATCCCTATCCTTCCTCAATTGACGCCAATGCGTTTATTGACGCCAATCTCAACACCAGTGGATCCTTGTATTTTTGGACACATGTAGGCGCTATTTCTGTATCCAATCCGGGGCTTGACGCCCAAAATTTCATTTCGGATGATTATGCCGTATACAACAAAACAGGAGGTACCCGCACGAGTTACACCGGCAGCGCTTTGCCAAACGGAAAAATTAGCACGGGACAAGCGTTTATGGTTGAAGCGGTAACCGCAACTAACGTGCAGTTTACCAACAGCATGCGCAACAAAACCTATTCGAATTCTCAGTTTTTTAGACCTGCAGTAGCCGTAGAAACCACGGAGCAAAACGCACTGAATCGCTTTTGGTTGAATTTAAAAAACAGCGATGGTATGTTTAGCCAGCAACTTGTAGGATATATAGATCAAGCTACTTATGCAGCAGATTTTGCCTATGACGCTTTGGTGGCTCAGACCAAAAATTACTTGAGTTTTTATTCAATTATTGGGGAGTCCAACTACCGCATTCAAGCACGTCCTACTTTTACAGAAACTGACGAAGTGTCGTTGGGTTATTTTGCCGCAGTTTCGGGCTTATTTACCATTGAATTGGATGCTGCCGAAGGTATTTTTGCTCAGCAAAATCAACCCGTATATTTGGAAGACCGCGAACTAAATATCCTACATGATTTGAGTCAATCGCAATATACATTTACTACAAATTCTGGCAGATTTGACCAACGATTTGTGGTTCGCTACACGCCCGAATTAGCTGTAAATCCATTCGAAACTTCGGCATCAACCATTCAGATTTTCAAGCGTAACCATCAACTCGAGGTTGTTTCAAGCCAAGAAGAAATTGCGCAGGTGGAAGTGTATGATTTGCTGGGTAGAAAAATCTTTGGCAAAACTGGGATTAACGCGAGTCAATTCACTATACAAGAACTCTTAAACCAGTCGGTTGTGTTGGTTCGTGTGCAGCTAAAATCGGGTATGCAGTACACTAAAAAAATCGGTTTATAGTTAACTCGTTATTTTTCATACGATTTGTCGATTTTTTTCATCAAATTATCGATTTAGAATAGTTGCTAATTCGCTGTAATTGTTTTCTTTGTATGTTTGTTTAGACACAAGTTGTATCCCAAACAATGTAGTGTACTTGAACCTATAAAAATGAGAATTAAATATTTACTTCTTTTTTCGGTTTTCTTTTTTGGAATCACGGGGATGCAATCTCAAGTGTTGGTGAGTAATACTACTCCTACAGCGCTTATTGACTTTTCTAATTCCATGCAATCCACCGTTGGAACCACCCCGAGTACTGCATTTACTGCAGCAGGGTTTCAGCCCAATCCAGTTTTGCCGGGCCGACTCAATTCAAATGCTTGGGAAGTAAAAGGTTGGAGTTATGGGAACTTACTGTTTGGCGGCACACAAACCTTGGATGATTTTGCACGCGGTCCGTCTCCAACTGCCGTTATCACTCCCGGAATTTATGCCTATACCGATACGCCCAGTTCGGATGCAAATCCGGCTTTATTGATCCAGCCAGGACTTTCCGATTTTGACCCAGGAACCATTACCTTAAAAATTAAAAACAACGGTACCACCAATATCACACAATTAACCATTTCGTATGATTTATTTGTCCGAAATGACGAGATCAATTCATCTTCACTGTCATTTTCCCATTCGCCAAACAATACTGTTTTTACCAACGAACCGGCTTTAAATTATGTTTCTCCCGAAGTCCCCGATGACTTTCAGTGGGTACATGTTGAGACACTTGCTCCCTCTAGAGTAATCATAATTGGGAGTTTAAATTTATCTCCTGGATCATTTTACTATATCCGTTGGACACCAGAAATTATTGTAGGAACCGGCGCTAGTGATGAATTTGGTCTCGACGACATTACTATTACCGCGGCCTATGGCACCCCAGCGCCAGAAATAAACATCACAGCCTATGGCAGCAGCGTGTTCTCGGGAGACACTACCCCTACCGTAGGAGAAGGCACTGATTATGCCCCGATCACTGCCCCAATTTCAACCATCAATACGGTACAATCCATCACCTATTTCATCCAAAATTTGGGAGCGTTGCCTTTGAATATTACAGGTGTTACCATTACGGGAGTTAATGCGGCTGATTTTACCATTTTAGGGACTGTGCCTTTAGGAACCATCGCGGCGGCAAGTGCTACCATTAGCTATTTGCCTTTAACCATTACGTTTGATCCAAGTTTTCAAGGACTACACACCGCTCGAATTAATATTTTTAGTAATGATTCTGATGAAAACCCCTATTGGTTGGACATTCAGGGTTATGGTATAATACCCATTCCCGACATTCGAATTAATGGAGGACCAATTGGGGGAGGTTTAAGTATTGTCTCCAATGGCAGTTTGGTGCCAACCACAATAAACAACACGCTTTTTGGGTCGGCAGCAGTCGGAACCAGTGTTATTAAAAATTTCATTCTCCGCAATGATTGTCCACAAAATGCCCCCGTCTTGTTTACAGGCGCAGTGCCGTATGTGTTTTTAAGCGGGGCTAATCCGGGTGATTTTTCCATCTCAACCGCACCCGTTGGCGCATCTTTAATGCCTGGATACACCAAAAATTTCGCCATTCAATTCACCCCTACAGCCGGAGGAATTCGTTCGGCTTTAGTAACCATTCCCAATAACGATCCCGACGAAGGGCCGTTTACTTTTTTGGTTCAAGGAACCGGTTTATTGCCAGAAATTGATATTACAGGAAACACGCAAGCCATCCTTAGTGGAGCCACTACAACTTCGGCCTTTAATCATACATTTTTCGATTATTTAAACGTAACAACCGGCACATTAGATCGAACCTATACTATTTCTAATACGGGCAGTTTGGCTTTAAACTTAGGGGCGATTACCATTACTGGCATGCAAGCAGCCGATTTTAGTGTAGTAACTCCACCAGCTGCTTCGGTGGCAATTGGCGCTACCACTACATTTGTTATTCGTTTTGATCCAGCCGCTACTGGCCAACGCAATGCGGTGGTATCAATCGTCAATAATGATACAAATGAAAACCCTTACACCTTTGCCGTGAGTGGATATGGTGTTGATTATATGCCGTGTAATTTAGGACCAACCGAAATTGTACGCATGCAAAATTTTGAAACACCACTTACGCCAGGCCCAGCATGGACCTACACCAATACGGGCGCGATAACTGTAGTAGCTGGGGTTGCTTATGGCGCTGCGGCAGACAATGGGGTAATAATGTCCAATAAATTTATAGACACCAAAAGCTTGCAAGTGAGCAACAGTACTGCGGTAGTGACCTTTGCAACTATAGATGCTTCGGCCTATGCTGATTTGCAATTGAATTTTAGATTGGCCGCATTGGCGGGAATTGCTACCGAAGGAATGGATGCACTTGATCGTGTGATTGTAGCCGTAAGTACCAATGGCGGAACGACCTATTCTAACGAAATTTTAGTACAAGGAAATACCAATGCCAAATGGTCGTTTGTTTCAGGAACTGGAATTGTCAATCAAAATTATGATGGTGATGGAATTTCAACCAATTACAATCCAGGTGGCGGAGGTTACCTCACAACCAATGGCTATTCTACAATTACGTTGGGAAAATTACCGAAATCGGCTACTTTAAAAATTAAGATTACGTTGAATGCCAATGTCAATGAAATTTGGGCAATTGACAACCTCTATTTATACGGCCGAAGAGAAGTGGCCACCACTTGGAACGGAACAGCATGGAGCAACGGGGTTCCGGCTAGTAATACCAAAGCCATTTTTAACGGCAATTATACTTCTGCCACCAACGGCAATGTTTCGGCCTGTAAGTGTTTAATCAATGCAGGACAAACTGTAATTGTGAGTCCAAATACGACGTTCAGTATAGAAAGTGATGTTGACAATAAAGGGATTTTTCAAATAGACAACAATGGGGTATTGTTCCAAAAAAATGATTTTGCAGTCAATACGGGTGCAGTAAAAGTTAAGCGATTTAGTACGCCCATGCGCCGCTATGATTTCACCTATTGGTCATCGCCTGTAGCCGGTCAATCGTTATTTTCTTTTTCGCCCTTAACCTTGTCTGATAAGTATTTTCTTTTTAATCCGGTGATAGGCAATTGGGCAAACGTCCCAAACAGTTCTACCATGGCTATTGGAAAAGGGTATATTATTAGAGCGCCTCAAACCTTCGACATTGTAACACCAACAATATTTGATACCGGCGAATTTAATGGCGTACCCAACAACGGATTTATTCAGACTCCGATTGTAGTGGGGGCAAGTAATTTAAATTTAATAGGCAATCCGTATCCCTCTGCTTTGAGCGCTAATGCGTTTTTATCTTTCCCAGAAAATGCCAATGTGGTAGAGGGCACTATTTATTTGTGGACACACAATACCGCACTCACCAATAATGTCTATTCCTCCAATGATTATGCGGTATATAATTATTCGGGGACCGTGGGCACATCGGCTTCAACTAGTGTTGGGTTGAATACGCAAGTACCCACCGGAAAAATTGCGTCGGGGCAAAGTTTTTTCATCAAAGGCTTGGCCAATGGCAATGTGAGTTTTTATAACAACATGCGATTAGCCACCAACAACAATGAATTTTTTAGACAAGAAACGGCTACTCCCGCTGCTTATATCGCTCCCGCATCGGATAGATTGTGGTTGAATTTGACCAATGCCCAAGGCGCGTTCAAGCAACTGATGGTGGGCTATCATGAACAAGCTACCAATGAGTATGATCGTGGTTTTGATGGCGAAGTATTGAACGGAAACAATTTTGTGAATTTTTATACGGCCAATGGAACAAAACAATTGGCCATTCAAACCAACGGCTTCCCGTTTTCAAACCAAGATCACTTTAATGTAGGCTATAAAGCAGCGTTTTCGGGTAATTTTACTATCTCGATCGACAGAAAAGAAGGCTTGTTCACGCAGCAAGCCATTTATTTGGAAGATACTTTATTGCACACAACACACGATTTAAACCAAGGGGATTATACATTCTATAGTACTGTAGGGGAGTTTAGTTCGCGCTTTGTGTTGCGTTTCATTCCTTACACAGGAGTGTATGCCAAAAACGAAGCCGGAACAGCCTCAACTATCGTTGTGCAAAAAATAGCAGAAGGAATTCGGGTACAAAGCACAGGGTCGCCAATAAAAACGGTAGAAGTATACGATTTGTTGGGACGAGTTTTACACAGCCAAATTGGAAATTCTTCAATATGTGTAATTCCATTAACCATTCCATCGCAAGTGGTTTTAGTAAAAACCCAATTGCAAGACGGAAGTTCAACTGCGGTAAAAGTTAGTTTGTAACTATTTTTTTCCGGAAGCTTCTAGGTTGCGCTCAATCACATGACCCGGTCTTGACCATTTTGGTTTTTCTCCCAAGGGTTGAAATTGTGAATCCTCGGCCTCAACGGTTTGTGGTTGCATCACTTTTATAAAAGGTTTCTGCGGAACCAAGCCCAAGAGTTCAAACATTTTCATGTCTTCATTTACATCGGGATTCGGTGTAGTAAGTAATTTGTCGCCCGCAAAAATTGAATTAGCTCCCGCAAAGAAACACAAGGCTTGGCCTTCACGATTCATATTGGTTCTTCCGGCTGACAAGCGCACTTGCGTTTCGGGCATCACAATACGGGTAGTGGCCACCATGCGTATCATTTCCCAGATTTCAACTGGTTTTTCGTCTTCCATAGGCGTGCCTTCAACAGCAACTAGTGCGTTAATGGGCACTGATTCGGGTTGTGGGTTTAAGGTAGAAAGCGCTACGAGCATACCCGCGCGATCTTCAATTGATTCACCCATGCCAATGATTCCTCCGCTACAAACGGTTACATTGGTTTTGCGCACATTCTCTATGGTTTGCAAACGGTCTTCAAAACCGCGAGTCGAAATCACTTCTTTATAGTATTCTTCAGAGGTGTCTAAGTTGTGGTTGTAGGCATAAAGTCCTGCCTCTGCCAATCGTTTGGCCTGATTTTCGGTAAGCATACCTAAAGTACAGCACACTTCCATATCCAATTTGTTGATGGTGCGCACCATTTCTAATACTTGGTCAAATTCGGGTCCGTCTTTTACATTTCGCCAAGCTGCTCCCATGCATACGCGAGAAGATCCGCTTGATTTGGCACGTAAAGCTTGTGCTTTTACTTGTTGCACCGACATCAAATCATTGCCTTCTACATTGGTGTGGTACCGCGCCGCTTGTGGACAATAGCCACAATCTTCGGGACATCCGCCGGTTTTAATCGAAAGCAAGGTGGAAACTTGTACCACATTTGGATCGTGATTTTGGCGGTGTATAGTGGCTGCTTCATACAGCAAATCCATTACGGGTTTATTGTAGATGGCAATAATCTCTTCTTTGGTCCAATTGTGTTTAGTGGGCTGCATACCGTTTTATTTTGAATGTGTCAAAAGTAGCAAATAACTCAAGAAGTAAAAAAAGTTTATTTGGTCAATTCTTGCTGTGCTGAAATTGCTTGAACGGCCCAATTTTTGTCTTTTTCTAATTGAATTTTTAAGGCGTCAAGTGACTCAAATTTTTGTTCGTCGCGAATAAAATCTAGCAATTCAACTTGCAGCTGTTGGCCGTATAAATCGCCCTCAAAATCCAAGTAAAATACTTCGATAGTTTGGGTTTTTCCATCCACAGTGGGGCGAACGCCAATATTCATTAAGCCAAACACTTTTTTTTGATTCAATACACTTTGCACCAAATACACGCCTTTTTTTGGAATCAATTTGTAAGCTTCGGCTACGGCTAAATTGGCGGTAGGAAATCCGATGGTTCGACCCAATTGATTGCCTTTTTGTACTTGTCCGTTCAGTTGATAAGGATGTCCTAAATAGCTGTTGGCCAATTGTATATCGCCCTCTTGTAATGCGGCTCTAATTTTGGTCGAACTGATGTTTACTTCATTTAGCATTTCGGCGGCTATTTGAGTAACATGAAAGTCGTATTTTTTTCCGAATGCCACCAAATCGTGAAAGTCTGCCGTGCGATTTTTGCCAAATCGATGGTCATGCCCCACAATAATTTGCTGAACGTTCAACTTTTTAACCAAGACGGATTCTATAAATTCTTCGGCAGTCATGGACGAAAAGGCTTCGTCAAACGGATGCACAATCAAGTGGTCAACGCCGGTTTTGGACAATAGTGCTTTGCGTTCCTCAATGGTATTGAGTAACTGAATAGAGCTATCGCCTTGTAAAACCAATCGGGGATGCGGAAAAAAGGTAAGGATGAGGCTGCTGCAATTTTCTTGTTTGGCCGTTTCAACCAGGTGTCTAATGATTTGTTGATGTCCTTTGTGAACGCCGTCAAATGTGCCAATAGTAACCACTGTTTTGCGGTTGGTTGTATAAAAATCAATCCCCTGAAATGCAATCAAAACGCCGAATTTAAAATTGCGCCAAATTTAACCATCCGAAATGATAAAAACGCGATAAATAGGATGAATGTTAAATTTTAACAAGCTGATTTTTCTAAAATCAACCCCTAATCTGCATAAAACTCAAAAAATGTACTATTTTTACCTCCTATTATTATACAACTAAAAATGAAAAAAACATTACTTATCGTTGCGATTCTGTGTTCATTTTCACAGGCATTCGCCCAAAACTTTGGTGCATGGAAAAAGCTTTCGACTTCCCAATTTTCACCAGAATCCCTTATCAGAACTACTTCATATTCTGAAAATCAAGTATTATTTACTTTAAACTTGGTAGAATTTAAGCAAGCCTTAACGGCTGTTCCAGCCAAATTTTCTGGACAAGCAGGTGCCGAAGTTTATTTTCCAAATGCAAACGGAGAAGTAGAAAAATTCTTAGTTTGGGAAAATTCCAATTTTGCTCCTGAACTTCAGGCGCAATACCCAAACATTCGTTCGTATTCAGGGTATAGTGCTGAAGATAATTCCTCAACTATTAATTTTAGTATCGATCCAAGCGGTGTACAGACTATGGTTTTGCGTGCCGACAATGGAAACGAATTCATCGAACCCTACACCAAAGACCATGCAGTTTATGTGTTGTTTGATGCCAAATCAAGAACAACGCCACGTTTGCCTTTTGCCTGTAATACAGTTGATCAAGTGGTAGCACAAGGAATTTTAGACAATCCTGCAGTGGCCAATAGAGCAAGCAATTTATCATACAAAACCATGCGTTTGGCCCTTTCTTGTGTGGGCGAATACGGGGCCTATTATGGCGGAACCGTAGCCGGTGCTTTGGGCGGAATGAATGCCACCATGACTCGTGTAAACGGCGTGATGGAAAAAGACTTGGCCCTGCACTTAAACATCATTGCCAACAATAATTTAGTGGTGTATACCAATGCCGGAACTGACCCCTATTCTAACGGAGCTACGGGTTCCGGTGGTGCATGGAATGCCGAATTGCAAACTACTTTGACCAGTGTAATTGGCGATGCTAATTATGACATTGGCCATTTATTTGGTGCTTCAGGTGGTGGTGGAAATGCAGGTTGCATTGGTTGTGTTTGCGTAGATGGACAAAAAGGAAGTGCGTTTACTTCGCCATCAGACAACATTCCTGCTGGAGATACTTTTGACATTGATTATGTGGTGCACGAAATGGGTCACCAATTGGGTGGAAACCACAGTTTCTCTTATGCCACTGAAGGTTCGGGAGTAAATGTAGAGCCGGGAAGTGGATCAACCATTATGGGCTATGCAGGAATTACTAGCTATGATGTGCAACCACACTCAGATGCTTATTTCACTTTTGCGAATATCAAGCAAATCCAAACCAATTTAAATACCAAAACCTGTCCGATAAGTACTCCAATTACCAACAATGCGATCCCGGTAATTACTTTTCCTGTACCTACAGTAAACACGTCAAATCCATCTACCGTGGTAACTATTCCTAAAAGCACTCCGTATATTCTGAAGGGAGTTGTTACAGATCCTGATGGTGACGCCATGACCTACACTTGGGAATCTATTGACAGCGCAGGATCAACTGCTTCTGCTGCCAACAGTGTAGCATCGCCAACCAAAACATCGGGACCTAATTTTAGATCATTTACACCAAGTTCATCACCAAATCGCTACATGCCAGCTTATGCTAGTGTACTAACTGGTGTGTTGTCTACCCAATGGGAATCTGTAAATTCAACGGGTAGAAACTCAAAATTTGCATTTACTGCGCGTGATAATCATGCTTCAGGAAATCAACAAACGGCTACAGCATCGATTACCGTGACCACCAGTTCAACAGTAGGACCATTTGCAGTGACTTCACAAAACACGATTGGAGAAGCTTGGGCGCAAGGCGCAACCAAAACCATTACTTGGGACGTGAACAACGCCAATACTTTAGCCGGTTCAGCCAATGTGAACATTAAATTGTCAATCGACGGAGGTCAAACCTTTCCCTATACTTTAGCAGCTGATACGCCAAATGACGGAACCGAAGATATTGTAGTTCCATCAACGCCTGCTTCTTTAACTTGTCGTTTGATGATCGAGCCTACAGGTAACATTTACTATGCCATTAATTCAAAAGCGTTTTACATTGGATACGAAGTAGTGACCAATTGTGTAACCTATAATTATACAGGATCTGCCTTCAATTTAACCAACGGAACCAACACCTGGACTACCAAATCCATTAATGTGCCTACGGCTGGGACTATTAGTGATGTGAACATTACGGTAAACGCGACCCATACCAATTTGCAAAATTTACAAATGGCGGTAATTCGTCCACAGGGAACCATTTTAACCTATTACAATCAACACTGTACTGGAAACGCAAACATGAACGCCACTTTTGATAGCCAAGGTCCTGCTTTAGCATGTGCTAGCCCGCTTCAAGGTACGTTTGCACCGTCAAACGCCAATTTGAATACCTTGAGTGGTTTTAGTCAACAAGGTAACTGGCAGTTTGGATTTAAAGATGTAGTAGCAGGCGCTGATTCAGGAGCCATCAACTCGTTTTCAATCGAGATTTGCTCACAAGCCACCCAATTGTTGGCCGCGCCAGAATTTGGATTTGAGAATTTTGCCTTGTATCCAAATCCAAATAACGGATCATTTACGGTATCATTCAATGCCAAATCAAGCGAAAAAATCGCAATTGAAGTTCATGATTTGAGCGGAAGAACAATCTACGCTAAATCATACGCCAATTCAGGTTTGTTTGCTGAAACGTTAGAATTGGATAATGCCCAAGCTGGAATTTATTTGGTTTCTATTACCAACGGATCAAACAAAATGGTAAAACGAATTGTAATTCAATAAGACCTTATATTTTTTTAAAAGCGCTCGAATAGAGCGCTTTTTTTTTGTTTAAACAATTGCGTTTGATTAAGATTTTCAAGCTTAATTTACCTGAATTATTTTGCTTTAAAAATGAGGGATGAGCAAGTAAAATTCAGAATTAGTCCTAAATTTGCACACTAAATTAGAAAGCATGTACAGAAGTCATACCTGTGGCGAATTATCCGCTGCGCACATCAATTCAGAAGTAACCTTAGCTGGTTGGGTACAAAAATCAAGAGACAAAGGATTCATGAACTGGGTTGATTTGCGTGATCGCTATGGCATTACCCAGTTGATATTTGACGAAAGCCGCACCGATAAAGCCGTTTTTGAGTTGTCTAAAACTTTGGGTAGAGAATTTGTAATCCAAGTAACCGGCACAGTCATTGAACGCGAATCCAAAAATGCGGGAATGACAACCGGTGACATTGAAATTTTGGTCTCTAAACTTACTATCCTCAATGGCTCATTAACTCCTCCCTTTACTATTGAAGATGATACCGACGGCGGCGAAGACATTCGCATGAAATACCGTTACATTGACATCCGCAGAAACCCGGTAAAGAATAGTTTGTTGTTTCGCCACAAAGTAGCCATGGAAGTGCGTAAGTACTTGTCGGCACAAGATTTTTGTGAAGTAGAAACGCCTTACTTAATTAAATCGACTCCCGAAGGGGCTCGCGATTTTGTGGTGCCTAGCCGCATGAACGAAGGTCAATTTTATGCTTTGCCCCAATCGCCTCAAACCTTCAAACAATTGTTGATGGTGGGCGGAATGGACAAGTATTTTCAGATTGTAAAATGTTTCCGCGACGAAGATTTACGCGCTGATCGCCAACCCGAGTTTACCCAAATTGACTGCGAGATGGCTTTTGTAGAGCAAGAAGATATTTTGAATACGTTTGAAGGACTTACCCGTCATTTACTCAAAGAAATCAAAGGAATTGAAGTAGAGAAATTTCCTAGAATGACCTACGATCACGCCATGAAAACTTACGGAAACGACAAGCCAGACATTCGTTTTGGCATGGAGTTTGGCGAACTTAATGCGGTAGCCCAGCATAAAGATTTTCCGGTGTTTAATGCGGCCGAGTTGGTTGTTGGAATAGCCGTACCGGGAGCTGGCGAATTGACCCGAAAAGAAATAGATGGCTTAATTGATTGGATCAAGCGTCCACAAATTGGGGCAAGCGGCATGGTCTATGTGAAATGCAATACCGATGGAACGTACAAATCATCAGTAGATAAATTTTATGATCAAGCTGATTTAGCCCAATGGGCCCTAATTACCGGAGCCAAACCGGGCGATATGATTTTGGTATTGTCTGGCAATGCCGATAAAACCAGAACGCAATTGAGCGCTTTGCGTATGGAAATGGCCACGCGTTTGGGCTTACGTAACCCAGCTGAATTTGCGCCCTTATGGGTAGTGGATTTCCCGTTATTGGAGTTTGACGAAGAGAGTGGTCGTTACCACGCAATGCACCACCCATTTACTTCGCCCAAACCAGAGGATATGCATTTACTCGAAACAGATCCTAGTAAAGTACGCGCCAATGCCTATGACATGGTGTTAAATGGCAATGAAATTGGTGGTGGATCTATTCGAATTCACGATAAAGCGACCCAGCAATTGATGTTCAATTATTTAGGGTTTACGCCTGAGGAGGCCAAAAATCAGTTTGGCTTTTTGATGGATGCGTTCCAGTTTGGTGCTCCACCGCACGGAGGTTTGGCCTTTGGATTGGACCGATTGGTGGCCATTTTGGGAGGACAAGAAACCATCCGTGATTTTATTGCGTTCCCTAAAAACAATTCTGGCCGCGACGTGATGATTGATGCACCTTCAGTAATTGATGAAAAACAATTAAATGAATTGCATATAAAATTAAATTTGTCCTAGATTTTTGTTAAAAATCTTCAGAAAACGTTGATAATCAATAAATTTTTCGAAATTTTTTCAGAAGAAAATCATTTGTATTGTTTTTACACCTACATTTGTCGCATTATAAATTATTATTACAATTACAATGCGTACAGGTACAGTAAAATTTTTCAATGAATCTAAAGGTTATGGATTCATTACAGATGAAGAAACAGGAAAAGACATCTTCGTTCATGCATCAGGAATCAAAGCGGAAGAACTTCGCGAAGGTGACAGAGTAAGCTATGAGGAAGAAGAAGGTCGTAAAGGTAAAGTGGCTGCTCAAGTAGTAGTTATCGAAGACTAATATATACATATTTGTTTCCTAGAATGTTTAACGTCCCGAGTAATCGGGACGTTTTTTTATGCCTAAAATTCAAGGCCGAATGGCGCTATTCAATCGTTTAAAATAGATAGGCCAAACAAGGATATTAAACAACTCTTAAGATCAAGTATTTGCTTATTTAAAACCAATCAAAATAACCTAATTCTGATTAAAAATCCCATAGGAAAAATCAATTTTTCGTTGCTAATTAATTAATCACACTTATCTTTGTGCCAAATTTTTTTAAACAAAATTCCTATGCAATCCAATCAATTAGACTACCTTCCAATTTTTATGCAACTCTTGTTGGCAGTAGGGTTTGTGGTCGGAACCATACTCATTTCAGGCAAATTAGGACCTCAACGAAATTCTGAAACCAAAGACAAAAATTTTGAGTGTGGAATCGAATCCTACGGAAATGCACGTATTCCCTTTTCAGTAAAATATTTTGTAGTAGCAATTCTTTTTGTATTGTTTGATGTTGAGGTAATTTTCTTATATCCTTGGGCGATTAATTTTAAAGCAATGGGCATCGAAGGATTATTAAAAATGCTCGTATTCATGGCCCTGTTGCTCATCGGATTTTTCTACATCATCAAAAAGAAAGCCCTAGAATGGGAATAAAAAAACCGAGTTCAATCCCGGTTTGTCAACTATAAAACATCCACAACTGTACAATTCAAAATAAAAAACATGAGTGATTCAAAAGTATCAATGGTAGCCCCACCAGAAGGCGTTGTAGGAGAAGGATTCTTCGCTACTAAGCTCAATGATGTGGTAGGATTAGCCCGCGCCAATTCGTTGTGGCCTTTGCCCTTTGCAACATCTTGTTGTGGAATTGAATTTATGGCCACCATGGCTTCGCATTACGATTTAGCCAGATTTGGATCTGAGCGCGTGAGTTTTTCCCCTCGCCAAGCCGATATGCTCTTGGTAATGGGAACCATCTCCAAAAAAATGGGGCCAATTTTGCGCCAAGTATACGAACAAATGTCCGAACCACGCTGGGTAATCGCCGTAGGTGCCTGCGCCTCTTCGGGAGGAGTTTTTGATACGTATTCGGTGTTACAAGGTATCGACAAAGTAATTCCGGTTGATGTATATGTGCCTGGTTGTCCGCCTCGCCCAGAACAAATCGTGGAAGGCGTGATGAAATTGCAAGAATTGGTTAAATCGGAGTCGGTTCGCCGAAGAAGTTCACCCGAATACCAAGAATTATTAGCTTCTTATAATATCAAATAAAGATGGCCCTAGAAATCGCTGACTTACAAGAAAAAGTAGAAGCCCAGTTTGGGACTGCCGTGCGCAATTTTCATATGGATTTTGACGTCCTTACATTCGAGGTAGATTCAGAAAAAAACACAGCTTTGTTACTGTTCTTGAAAAACGAAGAAACGTTACAGTTTCATTTTTTGACTGATTTGTGCGGCATTCACTACCCAGACAACGACGACAATCATCAGTTTGCAGTAGTATATCATTTGCACAATTGGGTAACCAATACCCGTGTTAAAGTCAAAGCGTATTTGAACGCAACCCCCGAAATAAAAACGGCTTCCAACATCTTTTTGTGTGCCAATTGGATGGAACGCGAAACCTTTGATTTTTATGGTATTCACTTCAGTGGTCATCCGCAACTGAAACGTATTTTGAACATGGATGAAATGTTGTCTCATCCCATGCGCAAAGAATTCCCCATGGAAGACAGCGGACGAACCGACAAAGACGATCGTTTCTTCGGAAGAACTACCACCAACGCCTAATTTACGACACCATGTCAGAGCTATTATTACCGCCCGAACACCGTTATGCGAAAATCATCAAGGAAACCTTGAACGAAGAAGGAAACGAACTTTCCATCTTGAATTTAGGTCCTACGCATCCGGCGACACACGGAATTTTCCAAAATATATTATTGATGGATGGTGAACGCATTGTTGAAGCTGAGCCTACTATTGGCTACATTCACCGTGCCTTCGAAAAAATCGCCGAAAACCGTCCGTTTTACCAAATTACGCCACTTACCGACCGCATGAATTATTGCTCGTCGCCCATCAACAATATGGGCTGGTGGATGACCTTAGAAAAATTATTGGGTATTGAAGTGCCTAAACGTGCGCAATATTTACGCGTAATCGTGATGGAATTGGCCCGTATCACCGATCACTTAATTTGTAATTCCATTCTTGGAGTAGATACCGGAGCCTATACTGGCTTTTTGTATGTGTTTCAATTCCGAGAAAAAGTATACGAAATCTACGAAGAAATTTGTGGCGCTCGCTTAACAACTAACATGGGCCGAATTGGCGGTTTTGAGCGCGATTGGTCACCCGAAGCCTTCCGTAAATTGGAGGTGTTTTTAGAAGAATTTCCGGTAGCCTGGAAAGAATTTGAAAACTTGTTTGAGCGCAACCGAATTTTCATTGACCGAACCGTAAATGTGGGTGCGATTACTGCCGAACAAGCGATGGCATATGGATTCACCGGTCCTAATTTACGTGCGGCAGGTGTGGATTATGATGTACGTGTTGCCCAACCGTATTCATCTTACGAAGATTTTGATTTTATAGTTCCCGTTGGAAAATCGGGAGATACTTACGATCGTTTTTGCGTGCGCAACGCCGAGGTGTGGGAAAGTATCAGCATCATCAAACAAGCCTTGGCTAAATTGCCCGAAGGACCATACCATGCTGATGTTCCGGATTATTACTTGCCTCCTAAAGAAGACGTATACACTACAATGGAATCGTTAATTTATCACTTTAAAATTGTAATGGGTGAAGTGCCCGTTCCAGTGGCTGAGGTGTATCATGCCGTAGAAGGTGGAAACGGAGAATTAGGGTTTTATTTGGTAACCGATGGCAGTAGAACACCTTATCGTTTGCATTTCCGCAGACCGTGTTTCATTTATTACCAAGCATATCCCGAGATGATCAAAGGCGCTTTATTATCAGACGCGATTGTCATCTTGTCTAGTTTAAATGTGATCGCAGGCGAATTAGATGCCTAACCAATAAGGAATAAGATAGTTGATCCGCGTGTTTGCAAATAATTGTCACGCGCAGAATAAAAATAAAAATGGAGAAAACGCATTACAAACAAGAGATAAACATCACCGATTCGTTGATGACGCGTATCAATGAGTTAATCAGTCATTATCCAGCCGACAAACGCAAATCAGCCTTATTGCCGGTTTTGCATGAGGTACAAGACGCACACGACAATTGGTTGAGTGTTGAATTGCAAGACAAAGTGGCTGAAATCCTTCACATTAAACCTATCGAGGTGTATGAAGTGGTGAGTTTTTACACCATGTTTAATCGCCGCCCAATTGGCAAATACATGTTTGAGTTTTGTCAAACTTCCCCTTGTTGTTTAAATGGCGTAGAAAACCTCATGGATTATACCTGCGAAAAATTGGGTGTTGGCGTAGGAGAACCCACTGCCGACGGCCTTTTTGAAGTTCGCGGAGTAGAATGTTTAGGTGCCTGCGGCTATGCTCCGATGATGCAATTGGGCGATTTTTACCAAGAGCATCTTACCCCAGAAAAAATAGATCAGTTGATCGACGATTGTAAAGCAAACAAAATCACGTTACACGATAAATAATATGTCACAAAAAATATTATTAGATAAAATTAACGTTCCCGGCATTAAAACCTACGAGGTATATCGTCAAAACGGCGGTTATGCTTCGGTTGAAAAAGCCTTGAAAACATTAACGCCCGATGAGGTAGTTGAAGAAGTGAAAACTTCGGGACTACGCGGACGTGGCGGTGCAGGTTTCCCTACCGGAATGAAGTGGAGTTTTATCGACAAAAAATCAGGAAAACCTAGACATTTGGTGTGTAACGCCGACGAGTCAGAGCCTGGAACCTTCAAGGACCGTTTTTTGATGGAGTACATTCCGCACTTGTTGATTGAAGGAATGATCACCTCGAGCTATGCCTTGGGTTGTAATTTATCTTACATCTACATTCGTGGCGAATACATGTGGGTGTACAAAATTTTAGAAAGAGCCCTAGCCGAGGCGCGTGCAGCCGGTTGGTTGGGTAAAAATATATTAGGAACTGGCTACGATTTGGATGTATATGTTCAAATTGGTGGTGGGGCCTATATCTGCGGAGAAGAAACAGCCTTGATTGAATCACTCGAAGGCAAACGCGGAAACCCAAGAATCAAACCACCTTTCCCGGCGATTTCAGGATTGTGGGCCAATCCAACGGTGGTAAATAATGTAGAAACTATTGCTGCTGTGCCGTGGATCGTAAATAATTCAGGTGCTGATTATGCCAAAATTGGAATTGGACGTTCAACCGGAACCAAGTTGATTTCGGCCTCGGGACACATCAAAAACCCAGGCGTATACGAAATTGAATTGGGCTTGAGCGTATATGAATTCATGAACTCGGATGCCTATTTGGGCGGAATGAGTTCAGACCGACCGTTAAAAGCCTTTGTGCCTGGAGGAAGCTCTGTGCCGGTTTTACCAGCCAATTTAATCTACAAGACAGCCGCGGGTGAAGACCGTTTAATGACCTATGAATCCTTGAGCGACGGTGGTTTTGCTACGGGTTCGATGTTGGGTTCTGGCGGATTTATCGTATACAACGACACGGCTTGTATCGTGCGCAATACCTGGAACTTTTCTCGTTTTTATCACCACGAAAGCTGCGGACAATGTTCGCCTTGTAGAGAAGGAACCGGTTGGTTGGAAAAAGTATTGCACCGCATCGAAAACGGACACGGACGCGAAGAAGACATCGATTTGTTGTTGAGCATTCAAAGTAAAATAGAAGGAAATACCATTTGCCCTTTGGGCGATGCTGCTTCTTGGCCTGTAGCTGCGGCTATTCGTCACTTTAGAGAGGAGTTTGAATACCACATTCGTTTCCCCGAAAAAATTAAAAACAGAGACCACTTTGTTGCCGAGCCTTTTGAAAAAGTGAAGCATTTGGTGGCTAAGCAAACGATTTAAGTCATAAAGTATAAAAGTCATAAAGTCATAAAGCCGACATAGTGAAAACTTTCGACTTTCGACTTTCGACATTAAGACCCAAATAAATGAAAGTAACCATAGACGGTCAAGAAATTGAAGTAGAAGCAGGAACAACCATCCTACAAGCTGCTCGTATGATTGGTGGAGAAAGTGTACCACCAGCCATGTGTTATTATTCTAAATTAAAAGGTAGTGGCGGAAAATGCCGATGCTGTTTGGTAGATGTAACCAAAGGCAGTGAAGCCGATCCACGCCCGATGCCCAAATTGGTGCCATCGTGTGTAACCGGTTGCCAAGACGGAATGGAAATTGCCAGTAGCGCCTCAGCCAGAGTGCAAGAAGCCCGCAAATCGGTAACTGAATTTTTGTTGATCAATCACCCCTTGGATTGCCCAGTCTGTGACCAAGCGGGCGAATGTGATTTGCAAAACTTGAGTTTCCAACACGGCAAATCAGAGACCCGTTACATCGAAGAAAAAAGAACCTTTGAGCCCGAAGACATTGGTCCCAACATTCAGTTACACATGAACCGTTGTATTTTGTGTTACCGCTGTGTAATGGTGGCCGATCAATTGACCGACAACCGCGTGCATGGGGTAATGGATCGTGGCGATCACGCCAATATTTCAACCTGCATTTCGAAAGCCATTGATAATGAGTTCTCTGGAAACATGATTGATGTGTGTCCCGTAGGTGCTTTGACCGATAAAACCTTCCGATTCAAATCGAGAGTGTGGTTTAACAAACCCTATAATGCACACCGCAACTGCACCAAATGTTGTGGAAAAACGACCGTTTGGATGTTTGGTAACGAAATTCAACGCGTAACCGGTAGAAAAGACCAATATCACGAAGTAGAGGAATTCATCTGCAACGAATGTCGTTTTGACCACAAAGACCCACAAGATTGGGTAATTGAAGGTCCGCGCAAATTCGAAAAAACCTCGGTGATCAACCAAAATAATTACACCCGCAAATTAGAAAAAGTACAAATCGCTACCGAGAAAAATATTCTATTGGGTCGTGATGTCGATCGCAAAAAAATAAGCATGAAAGATATTCCGCTTGCAGCGGGTTCTTCGGTAACACCAAAATCTACGCCAAATGAATAGTGCCTTTATTATTGAAAAAAGCGTACTTATTTTAGTCGTTTTTGCCATCACCATGTTAATGGCCATGTATTCTACCCTGGCCGAACGTAAAATCGCCGCTTGGTTACAAGACCGAATCGGACCAAACAGAGCCGGAAAAGGCGGAATTCTTCAGCCCTTGGCCGATGGATTAAAATTGTTTTCCAAAGAAGAATTTTTTCCCAATACACCCAACCGAATTTTATTTATCGTAGGTCCAGCCATTGCCATGAGCACGGCTTTAATGACCAGTGCTGTGATTCCGTGGGGTGATAAATTGCACCTGTTTGGCAAAGACATCATCTTACAAGCCACCGACGTTGACGTTTCTTTGTTGTACATCTTTGGCGTGGTTTCTGTTGGTGTTTATGGCATCATGATTGGCGGATGGGCATCCAACAACAAATTCTCTTTGATGGGCGCCGTACGTGCAGCTTCGCAAATGGTATCCTATGAAGTTGCGATGGGCTTATCTATGATTGCCTTGTTGATGATGACGGGCACCTTGAGCTTGAAAGAAATATCCATGCAACAATCAGGTTTGCACTGGAACGTATTTTACCAACCGCTTTCCTTTTTGATTTTCCTTATCTGTGCTTTTGCCGAAACCAACCGAACTCCTTTTGATTTGGCCGAGTGCGAATCCGAGTTAATTGGCGGCTACCACACCGAATATTCGTCCATGAAAATGGGCTTTTACTTGTTTGCCGAATATGCGAACATGTTTATATCAGCCACCATATTAGCCGTGCTATTTTTTGGTGGATACAACTACCCGGGAATGGAATGGGCGGTAACCCATTGGGGTGTAAACTTGGCTAACATTCTAGGAATTGCTGTTCTTTTTGCCAAAATATGTGGATTCATCTTTTTCTACATGTGGGTGCGTTGGACCATCCCTAGATTCCGTTATGACCAATTGATGCACTTGGGCTGGCGCATTTTAATTCCGTTGTCGATTGCCAATATCGTAATTACAGGAATTGTGTTGTTGCGCCATGAAATTGCCACGTATTTAGGGTTTTAATTAATATCAATCACTAACGTTTAATAGAGAACGAACCGATGACCGCACTAGAAACAATCTCCTTATCCGGGCGTAAAAAACAAGTTTCCAACAAGGAAATGACTTTTTTGGAACGCCTGTATTTGATCGCTATAATCAAGGGTTTATGGATCACCATCAAGCATTTATTTACCCGAAAAGTAACCATTCAATACCCGGAGCAAGTACGCGAAATGAGCCCCGTTTACCGTGGCCAGCACATGCTGAAACGCGACGAGCAAGGCCGTGAAAATTGCACCGCCTGTGGGTTGTGTGCCTTGTCTTGCCCGGCCGAAGCGATTACCATGAAAGCCGCTGAGCGCACCAAAGAAGAGTTGCATTTATACCGCGAAGAGAAATACGCCGAAATCTATGAAATCAACATGTTGCGTTGTATTTTTTGTGGGTTGTGCGAAGAAGCGTGTCCAAAAGACGCCATTTATTTAACTACTTCAAAAGTGTTGGTGCCGGCTAGCTATGACCGAGAAGATTTTATTTTCGGAAAAGATAAATTAGTCATGCCGTTGGAAATGGCCATGAAAAACGCTCAACTTAAAAACGCCAACTAATGAATACATTTTTACTCTTATTTAGCGTGTTATCGGCCATCACTTTAGCGACGGCATTTTTAACCATCTTCACTAAAAACCCAATTCACAGCGCCATTTATTTGGTCATCTGTTTTTCCTCTATAACCGGACATTATTTATTGCTAAACGCCCAATTTTTAGGCATCGTAAACTTTATCGTTTATACCGGTGCCATCATGGTTTTGTTTTTATTCACCTTGATGTTGATGAACCTGAACAAAGAAGACGAAGTACACAAACCACGCGTGACCCGTTTGGCTGCTGTGGTATTATTTTGTGTGATGTGTTTGGTGTTGTTGGCGATTTTCATCAATTCAAAACCGATTGTGGGAGAATACGATTTGTCGGGTGAGGATTACCAATCAACTAAAGTATTGGGCAATGTACTTCTTAATGAATACATGTTGCCGTTTGAATATGTTTCGATCTTGTTGCTTGTTGCCATGATTGGGGTCGTGTTGTTGTCTAAAAAAGAAAAATCAGGGAAGTAATATGAATAATATCTTGAATCAAATCGGAATCGAGAACTACATATTTTTATGTGTAATCTTGTTTTGTATCGGTGTATTTGGCGTACTGTATCGCCGAAATGCCATCATTGTTTTTATGTCGATAGAAATCATGTTAAACGCCGTGAATTTGCTTTTCGTGGCTTTTTCAACCTACCACCAAGATGCACAAGGCCAAGTGTTTGTCTTTTTCTCGATGGCCGTTGCGGCCGCTGAGGTTGCGGTAGGATTGGCCATATTGGTGTCGATTTTTAGAAGCATCGGCTCAATCGACATTGACAATTTAAAAAATTTAAAAGGATAATTTTCTATGGATACTTCATTAGCCTTAGTACTAGTATTAGCTCCTTTCATCGGATTTTTACTCAATGTATTCTTCGGAAAACAATTGGGAAAAACAGTTTCTGGTGTGCTGGGAACCTTGGCCGTAGTGGTTTCGTTTGTTGCCACCCTACTGGTTTTCTTCAATTTGCAAGCCACCGGAAAAGCGGTTTCAATTCCTTTGTTTGATTGGATTCAACTGCAAGCAATTACCATTAAATTTGGATTTCTATTTGATCAACTTTCGGTGTTGTGGTTGCTATTTGTAACCGGAATTGGTTCGTTGATCCATTTGTACTCCATCAGTTACATGCATGATGACGAGAACATGCACAAATTCTTTGCCTATTTAAATCTCTTTGTATTTTTCATGATCACCTTGGTGGTGGGAAGCAATTTGGTAGTGATGTTTATTGGCTGGGAAGGCGTAGGCTTGTGCTCGTACTTGCTCATTGGTTTCTGGCACAGCAACCAAGAATACAACGATGCGGCCAAAAAAGCATTTATCATGAACCGTATTGGAGATTTAGGCTTATTGATTGGGATATTTATTTTGGGTGCTATGTTTTCTACCCTCGATTTTGCAGGTTTACAAACGGCCATAGCCGAAGGATCTTCATCAACTTTACTCTCTATAGCCGCATTGGCTTTATTCATTGGCGCCTGCGGAAAATCAGCCCAAGTACCATTGTATACTTGGTTGCCCGATGCCATGGCAGGACCAACACCTGTTTCGGCCTTAATTCACGCGGCGACCATGGTTACCGCAGGGATTTTTATGGTAACCCGTATGCACTTCTTATTTGATTTAACACCCGAAGTACAAACGGTTATTGCGATAGTTGGTGCAGCTACCGCACTTTTGGCGGCTACGATTGGCTTATTCCAAAATGACATCAAAAAAGTTTTGGCCTACTCTACAGTTTCCCAATTGGGATTGATGTTCTTGGCTTTGGGCTTAGGTGCTTACCAAGTGGCCGTTTTTCACGTGATTACGCATGCGTTCTTTAAAGCTTGTTTGTTCTTGGGATCTGGCTCGGTGATTCATGCCTTACACGGCGAACAAGATATGCGCAACATGGGTGGCTTGAAAAAAGCAATGCCCATCACCTTTATGACCATGCTGGTTTCTAGTTTGGCCATTGCCGGAATTTTTCCTTTGGCGGGTTTTTGGTCTAAAGATGAAATTTTACTCACAGCCTTTCACCACAACATTGCCCTTTGGGTAGTAGGTTCGATTGCCTCAATCATGACGGCATTTTATATGTTCCGTTTGATGTACTTGACGTTTTTTACCACGTTCCGCGGAACCGAAGAACAAGAAAAACACCTGCACGAAAGTCCAGCTTTAATCACGTTCCCTTTAATTGTATTGGCCATTTTGGCTGCAATTGGCGGCGCCATTAATTTACCCGGCAGCACGTGGTTAAATCACTACTTGGCTCCCTTGTTTCATGCCGAACACGCCGAACATGCGTTGGGCACACTAGAATACAGTTTGATGGGCGTTGCTTTGGCTGGAGGAATTTTTGGAATTTTATGGGCCCGTCATCAATTCATCACGCAAAAAAGTTTACCTAAAGCCGACGAGCAAATGGAAGGCTTTGCCAAAGTGGTGTACCACAAATACTATGTGGATGAAGCCTACATGCGCTTAATCGTCAACCCAATCAACAGCGCTTCCCGATTCTTCCGTGACACGGTAGAAACGAGTTTGTCAGCGGTAGTCTTTGGTTTTGCCAAAGTTACCTTAGCCCTAGGCGCACAAGGCCGAAAAGTGCACAACGGAAACACCGGTTTGTATTTGTTTGCCTTTGTATTGGGTGTAATTGCCCTTGTTACTTATTTGTTTATCGTTCAATAATTATACTCTAATGGATATATCGTCAGTATTACTGTTATTATTAGTTGGGTCAATCGTTACCTTTTTGGTTGGAAATCAATGGGCTTCAAAAGTAGCTTTGTTGTTTTCGGCTTTGGCCTTGGCTGTTTCCTGCTATTTGTTGAACGCATATCAATTGGGACAAAACATTGATTTTGTAGCCCCTTGGATTGCCAAACCCAATGTGAGTATTGCATTATTGGCTGACGGTTTGTCTTTGGCCATGGTGTTGCTTACCACAAGTTTGATTCCATTAATTATTTTATCAGGTTTTGGAACTTCCTTTGAAAACGCCAAATCCATCTATGCCTTGTTGTTGTTTATGGCCTTTGCCATGGTGGGAACATTCCTTGCGGTTGATGGCTTGTTGTATTATATTTTTTGGGAATTGTCCTTGATTCCGATCTACTTTATTGCCTTGCTTTGGGGCAACGGCGATGCCGACGAGCGCAAAAAAGCCGTAGTTAAATTCTTCATTTACACCTTGGCCGGTTCATTATTTATGTTGGTGGCTTTTGTATATATGTACCAACAAGCCGGTAGTTTCTTATTGAAAGATTTATACCAATTGAAACTTTCCGCTACTGAGCAGTTTTGGATTTTCTTGGCTTTCTTTTTGGCGTATGCCATCAAAATTCCGTTGATTCCCTTCCATACTTGGCAGGCCAACGTATACCAAAAATCACCCGCTATCGGCACCATGTTGTTGTCGGGAATTATGCTAAAAATGGGATTGTACAGTGTGATCCGCTGGCAATTGCCTTTGGCTCCTCAGGCGGCAATCGAATATAAAAGTTTATGGATTGGCTTAGGCCTGGCTGGTGTAATCTATGGCGCTGTTGTGGCTTTGCGTCAAAAAGACTTGAAAAAATTATTGGCCTATTCGTCGTTGTCGCACGTAGGAATCATAGCGGCAGGAATTTACACCTTGAGTTTGGATGGCTTGCGCGGAGCCGTGATGCAAATGATCGCACACGGATTTGTGGTAGTAGGCTTGTTCTTGGCCGCCGAAATAATCTACCGTCGTTACCAAACCCATGCCATTTCTGAGATGGGCGGTATTCGTGCCCAAGCACCTCGATTTACTTCCTTGTTTCTGTTGTTGGTCTTGGCCTCGGTGGCTCTGCCAACTACCTTTAACTTTGTAGGAGAATTTACGGTATTGTACAGTTTGTTTACCACCAATATATGGTTTGCATTAGTGGGCGGATTGACCATTATTTTGGGAGCTTATTACATGCTTAAAATGTTCCAATATGTAATGTTGGGAGCAACCAACGCCAAAGGATTTTGCGACATCAGTCTAAGTGAAGGCATTACGATGGTTGCGTTGGTAGCGGTTTTGTTGTTTTTTGGTTTGTATCCAAAACCCATCAACGATTTGATTGCACCGAGTTTGGAAATCATTGCCAAACGTTTACAATAAGATAGATTTAGAAATAAAACACCCAAGATGCCTATTCTTTGTGCATCGATTGATATTAAAATAATACACCTATGAATACATTACTTGCCATTATCGGATTAGGAATTTTGACCCTAGTGTTAGAAATCCTCAACCTTAGAAAAGCAATTATTCCGTTTACCATTTTGGGATTGTTGGGCGTTTTGGGACTCACTATGTTGGATTACAATGCACCAGCGGCCTATTACAATAACATGGTTGTGGTTTCCAATTACTCAGTGTGTTTCTCAAGTTTATTCATTGTGTTGACCATTTTCTTGGTCGCCTTGAGTCATCATTTTTATGACAACCACGCAAGCAAACTCTCAGATTTTATTGCCATCAAAATATTCTTATTGTCAGGAGCAGTAGCCATGGTTTCGTTTGGCAACTTGGCCATGTTCTTCTTAGGAATCGAGGTCTTGTCTATTTCATTGTATATTTTGGCCGCCAGCAACCGATTAAATCTCAAAAGTAACGAAGCCGGAATGAAATATTTCTTGATGGGTTCGTTTGCTTCAGGGATATTGTTGTTTGGAATCTGTTTAATTTACGGCGCGATGGGCACCTTTGATGTAGCCGAAATCGCCGAATTATCGCACTCGGCCGAATTGCCTAGTTGGTTTTTTGTAGGGGTATTGCTTATGTGCATTGGGATGTTATTCAAGATCGCAGCCGTGCCGTTTCACTTTTGGGCTCCCGATGTATACGAAGGGTCACCTGCCCTAACCACCGCGACTATGAGCACCTTGGCCAAAGTAGTAGCGATGGCCACTTTTTATAAATTATTGGTGGTATTAAATCCCGAATTGTCCTTCCATTTTAATACGACAATTGCTATTATTTCAATTGCCTCCATGACCGTAGGAAACATCATGGCTTTGCAACAACAAAACGTAAAACGAATGCTCGCTTTTTCGGGGATTTCGCATGCTGGTTTTATGTTGATGGCCTTGTTGAGTTTGTCTACAGCAGCCGGCAGTTTATTTTATTATGCAACGGCCTATGCCTTTGCCGGAATAGGTGCTTTTGCGGTAGTGTTATATGTGTGTAAAAATCGTGAAAACGAAGACTATGTGAATTTTCATGGGTTGGCCAAAACCAATCCTGTATTGGCCGCTGTAATGACCATCTCGTTGTTGTCTATGGCTGGAATTCCTATCTTCTCGGGCTTTTTTGCCAAATTGGGCTTATTCAATATTACCCTAGCTTCTGGTTTTTTGGTGGTAGTTATTGCGGCAGTAATCAATTCGATTATTAGCGTGGGCTATTACTTTAAACTCATTTTAGCCATGTACACCAAACCCGCCAATGAAACCAAAACGGGCACGCCTGTATTGCTGTATACTGTAGCGATTTATGCCGCCTTGCTTACCATCGCTTTGGGATTATTCCCGCAGTTGCTATTGGGCTTGTTGTAGTGTAGAGCAGAAGCTGAAAGCTCTTCATAGAATAGTCGAATAGAATTCGCCATCTTTTTTGAAATACAAAATGAAAATACGCGAGTAATAAATGAGTTCTTCATTTTATTACTCGCGTATTTAGTATTGTTTTAGCTGTGTTTATTCCTGTACCCCGGCAATGATGCGCAAAGGTGCGCCACTACCTTTACCGATTTTCATGGGCAAGGCTACCAGATAAATACCTGTTGCAGGAAGCTTGTCTAAATTGGCCACATTTTCAAATCCTGGCTTATCATGTCCCAACAAAATTTGGTGTGTTTTAAAGTCTTTTGATTGCCCATAATCAATGCTTGGGGTATCTAGGCCCAATGCTTTAATGTTTCGCTCTTTAACCAACCATGATGTTGTTACAGGGTCAATTCCCGGAAAATGCAATTCAGGAATGGCTTCAATTCCTGTTTTTGGAGTTCCAAAATACTGGCCTCGATTTGGATAATATTTTCCATAGCCTGTTTTAAATAACACAATAGTATTGGAATCTAATTTTCCGTGTTCTTTTTCCCAATTTTCAACATCAGTAACGCTAATTAGGTAGTCGCGATTGGCCAACGCATTTTTGGACACATCAATAACCACTGCATTACCGGTAAGGCTACTCAACGGCAATTCATCAACCGAAAGTTTATTTTGTGCAAAGTGAATGGGCGCATCCAAATGAGTTCCGCCGTGCTCTGGCGTGCAAATGGAATAAGACGAATAGTAATAGCCTAGCGGGGTCAATCCATCGGCGTCAGTATGGTGCACAAATTTGGTTAAGTTGTTGGGCCAATACAAGGTAGTGCTGTCAAAACTATAGGTTAAATCGACCCATTTTACCTTGTCGAAATTGGGTTGTGGAGTTTGTTTTTTGCTGCACGAAATGAGCAAAATGCTCATAAGTAATAATCCGTATTTCATGTGGAGTACATTTAAATTTCGCGCAAAAATAAAAATATTAGTCGAAAGTCAAAAGGGTAGAGGTGTTCTAAGAACTGCTGTCAGCTGTCAGCTTTTAGCTTTTGGCCACGAATGCACGAATTAAAGAATTTCGAATTCTGAAATTCCAATCCCGAAGCGTCGGGACCAACAACCATAATAGAGCTACCGAAGACTTCTCCGACCATAGGATTTGGCAGGCGTCCCGAAGCGTCGGGACAAAAAGGAGATCCCGAAGCTTCGGGACCGTGAAGAAACTCGAACTGTTTGAGGCGCCAGCCGAGTTTTTGAGTTTTAGGAAGTGAGCCTATTTTGATCGCCGAAAATCCCAGGTCTTGATTTTTTGTTTCTTTTTCATCAAGGAAATAGAAAGGAAGAAAATTGATTTACGATTGCTGATTGCTTCGCCAGTTCAAGCAAAGCTTTCGGGTAACGAATTTTGTCCCGAGGCTTCGGGATGATTTTTGAATTGAGGAAGTATACTAAGAACTGCTATTAGCTAAAAGCTAACAGCTAATAGCTTTTAATCAGTATACGATTATTTTTTTGTTCACTTTTTTACCTGCAAATTCCACAGAGACAACATAAACTCCAGCGGTTAAAGTCGAGGCATCTAGGCTGTTGGTCGAGTTTATTTTACCCGACAACACGATGGCTCCTTGGGCAGAACAAACTTGAAAATTTGTATTCACAAGTGATTCAGAAAAATGAATGGATCGGGTGGTCATATCGAGGTAAATGCCCAAAGCATTTGCCTGAAATGCAGGATTATTCAAGGGACCATACCGGAGTTCTGAATAGGCAAAATTATTGCACTCAATTTCTAAAACAACTTCGGCTGGCATTGCTCGGGTTTCGTAGGTATTGGTGTCCATGTCATACAAGTACAATTCCTGCGCACTAAAGTCTAGATTGTAGGCTACAAAAATTAGTTTTTTGGTGGTTTGGTCAAAGGTGCGGTTGTAATATTGATAGCCGCCTATGGTGTCGAGTTGGTTTAGTACAACAATCTCTCCGTTTGAAGTATCGATGTTTCCTATTACAAAACTACTCGATTCGGTTTGTTCGTTGTAGGAGGCATACATGCAGTAAATGCTGTTGGTCTCGTTGCTAAACTCCAACCCAATATTCCCAGTAATTGGTAAGCCTGTAAGCAAGGTTTCAGTGTATGTAAACTCGGGGGCATTTATTGGTACGCGCACTAATTTTTTTCCTTGGCTGTCTTGCATTATAAAATAATAAGTACCGGTATTTGAATCAAAGCAAGAGCCGTCAGGGAAAAGGCTGGTATTGGGCTCAAAGTTGAATGTGCCAATTACCGTCAATTCGTTGGTTTGCGGATTGTATTCGTTTAACACAACTTCGTTGAGCTCATTGCCGTCATACGTATAAATGAAACCGCTTCGCATGTTGCATTCGGCAGAACCATTATAAAAACTAGTTGCGGCATTAAAGCCAGTGGTTTCGGTAAGGGTATTGTAGCTAAAAATCCCAGAAGTGTCAGGATCGCCCGATTGGATCACGCGGGAAATGTAGTCACCATTTGCCGCATTAAACGTGGAAGTTCCCACAGTTATGCCAATCACATCAGTAGAAATGGCAGTATAGTTTTCGGGCGAATCTACATTCCATTTGATCAACTCGCTGGTTTGTTCTTGCCCGTTGTATTTGAATGCAAGTAAATTGATTTGATTTTCTTGTGCGTTTGATACGAACAATCCGAATAAATTAAGCAGTAATGCCAAGGCCGAAAAAACGAGTCGATGCATGTTAAAATTTTTTGCTAAGATACTTGTTTTAAGTAAGCTAGGATTTTGAACAAAAGTTAAATAGCTGTTAGCGAATTGCTGTCAGCTGTCAGCTTTTAGCCACGAATGCACGGATGGGATTGCTTCGCCAGTTCGAGCAAAGCTCTCGGGTAACGATTTAAGATCAACGATTTTTGTCCCGAGGCTTCGGGATGAATTCCAGAATTGTACTAAGAACAGCTTTGCGTCACGAGCCATCGGGATTTAGTCAAATAAAAAAACCCCTTCTTTCGAAGAGGTTTTTTACGTACCCGGAGCCGTCAAATATGAAATTTGACTCGTCCCCTAATGAAAAAACCCCTTCTTTCGAAGAGGTTTTTTACGTACCCGGAGCCGTCAAACAAAAAAAGTTTGACTCGCTCCTAAACTAAAATAAGCTCCTAAAAAGGAGCTTATTTGTACCCGGAGCCGGAGTCGAACCGGCACGGTTTCCCACAGGTGTTTGAGACCAGCGCGTCTACCAATTCCGCCATCCGGGCGTAGCAGACGAAAAAAGGAAAAATCCTTTTATCGCAAAAATCTGTTTTGCAACAGATTCCTTTAACACGCTGCAAATGTAAAAAAAATACTTACATACACTAAAAAAAATACTCCATTTTTTCCTTTCCCACCTCGATTTAATTCCTAAATTTGCACCTCGTTTATTCGACACACAACTAACTAACTACAACCGAGGCATTTATCTACCTCTTTGCAAAAATCAAATTTGATTGAGCAGCCGGGTACTAAGCGCAACGGGATAAACAACAGATTGCAATGCCACACCTAGAACCAGAAGCAAAAATTTTTGCGTGTTCGCAAAGTGTTTATTTGGCTGAAAAAATTGCCAAAGAATACGGCGTTCCGCTAGGTAAAGTAACCTTTTCGACCTACAGCGATGGCGAATTTCAGCCGTCGTACGAAGAATCGATACGAGGATTACGCGTGTTTATCGTCTGCTCTACCTTTCCATCGGCAGATAATTTGATGGAATTGTTGCTCATGATTGACGCGGCAAAACGCGCTTCGGCCCGACACATTACGGCAGTAATTCCGTATTTTGGATGGGCGCGCCAAGACCGTAAAGACAAACCAAGGGTTCCCATAGGCGCCAAATTGGTGGCCAATTTACTCGACGCGGCAGGAGCCACACGCATCATGACCATGGATTTGCACGCCGATCAGATTCAAGGGTTCTTTGAAAAACCGGTAGACCACCTTTTTGCCTCGACAATATTCTTGCCGTACGTGAAAAGTTTAGGACTAGAAAATTTAACCATCGCTTCCCCTGATATGGGAGGTTCCAAAAGAGCCTATGCGTATTCTAAGTATTTGGAATCGGATGTAGTGATTTGTTATAAACAACGAAAAATTGCCAACGTGATTGACACGATGGAATTGATCGGAGAAGTAAAAGGCCGTCACGTCATTTTGGTAGACGACATGATTGACACGGGAGGAACCTTGGCCAAGGCCGCTGATTTGATGATCGAGAAAGGAGCCTTGAGCGTTAGAGCCATATGTACACACGCGATTTTATCGGGTAGTGCCTATGAAAAAATCGAAAATTCCAAGTTATTGGAACTCATCGTTACCGATTCGATTCCGCTCAAAAAGGAATCCAACAAAATTAAAGTGGTGAGTTGTGCCCCACTTTTTGCCGAAGTCATGCACATGGTACAACATAACAATTCCATTAGCGGGAAATTCCTTATGTAGTACCAATTCGCGTTAGGGATAGAGGCAAGCACCGCGTGCAGCCGAAAGCCCGCCCCGAAGGACACAAGGCTGATAAGCCGAGAGCCCGCAGGGAAACGCCAAAAGGAGCTGACAGCTAATAGCTGAAGGCTGAAAAACGAATTTTTTTATTAACTATAATTTTTTTACAATGAAATCGATTACGATTAAAGGATCAGAAAGAGAAAGCGTGGGCAAAGTTGCGACTAAAGCCTTACGTAATGCTGGATTGGTTCCTTGCGTGTTATACGGAGGAAATCAAGCGGTACATTTCTCAGCAGAAGAAATTGCATTTAAAAACTTGGTGTACACTCCAAACGCGCATACAGTAGCGATTGAGTTGGGAAAAACCACTTACAATGCAATTTTGCAAGACATTCAGGTACACCCGGTATCTGACCGAATTTTACACATTGACTTCTTTCAATTGAACGAAAGCAAAGAAATCATGATGGAAGTTCCAGTTAAAATTGTGGGTACTTCTCCAGGTGTTTTATTGGGAGGTGATTTGCGTTTAAACCAACGTCGTTTAAAAGTAAAAGCGTTACCAAAAAACTTGCCTGACTTCGTAGAAGCCAACATTTCTCAATTGGAAATGGGGAACAAGTTGTATGTAACCAAAATTGAAACCAACAACTTCAAATTAATGCACCCAGACAACACTGTGGTATGTCAAGTGAAGATTTCACGTGCGGCGATGAAAGCAGCTCAAGAAGCAGCCAAAGCAGCCAAAGCACCGGCAAAAGGAAAGAAAAAATAAGTTCATTCCTGAATCCAATAAAGAGCACTCGTTTTTACGGGTGCTTTTTTTTTGCCGAAACTTTTAGCACTTTTTATTTTACATTTACGCCATGAATTGGTTTTCTCGTTTGTTTAGCACTACACCTCCCGAAACGATTGCTCCCATGAAAAAATTTTTGATCGTAGGCCTTGGTAACATTGGGGCCGAATATGTAAATACCCGACACAACATTGGCTTTAAAATTTTGGATTTTATGGCCAAAAAAGAAGCGCTTTCGTTTGAGACAGTTAAGCTGGGCGCCTTGGCCGAATACAAGTTTAAAGGCCGAACCTACTTATTGCTCAAGCCCAATACCTACATGAATTTGAGCGGCAAAGCGGTGCAGTATTGGATGGAAAAAGAAAAAATAGCCAAAGAAAATGTGCTGGTCATCACCGACGATTTGAATTTGCCTTTTGGCACCATTCGCATCAAGCCCAAAGGCAGTGACGGCGGACACAACGGCTTGAAAAATATCAACTTGGTGTTAAACAGCAACGAGTATGCGCGCTTCCGGTTTGGCATCAGTGACGCCTTTAAAAAAGGCCAGCAAGTAAATTATGTGTTGGGCGAATGGGGCGACGCTGAGTTAGCTGCTTTGCCCGAACGATTGGAACTGGCTAGCGAAGTAATCAAGTCATTTGGCACCGCCGGCTTGGAATTTACCATGACGGGCTTTAACGGCAAGTAAGCACGCTAAATTAGGCTAATGCTTAGGTAAACAAAACCGAGTTCATGGTAAGCGATCCACCCACGGCTACCTCATTAAAAAAGAAGGGTTCATCGCTGTTGTTTTGCAAGCCCAAAATATACAAGAGCGGCAAATAATGCTCCGGACTGGGCACCCCCATGCGCGCCAATTCTCCCAATTTTTGGTAATTTATTAAGTCTTCGTGTAACTTGGATTGAATGCGCGAAGTAAACCACGTTTGCAGTTCAATGGCCCAATCGTAGCCGTAGCCGGGCTCTTGTAATTTGTCCCAGGCAATGCGGCCTAAATTGTGCACCATGTTTCCGCTGCCTATTATGAGCACGCCTTTGCTGCGCAAAAAAGCCAATTGTTTTCCAAGAGTATAATGATACTGCGCCGGCTGCGAATAATCTAAACTGAGCTGAATCACCGGAATGTTGGCCAGCGGAAACAAATGCAACAATACACTCCAAGTACCGTGGTCTAAACCCCAGCTTTCGTCCAATTGAATTTCGGGCTGGGCTATATGATCTTTGATGCTTTTAGCCAAGTCGGGATCGCCAGCGGCGGGATATTGTACATCAAAAAGTGCTTGTGGAAAGCCGCCAAAATCGTGGATCGTTTGCGGTATTTGCATGGCCGTGACTTGGGTGCCTTTGGTTTCCCAATGCGCCGAAATACAAACAATAGCCGTAGGATGAGGCAAGTTTTGTCCTACCGATTTCCAAGCTTCGGTAAACCGATTGCGTTCAAGGGCATTCATGGGCGAACCGTGTCCCACAAATAGAACGGGCATTTGGGGCGTAGTGGCACTTTTGCGGGCAAAAAGATACAGTTGATCTAATGTCATAGTATGTAGATAAAAAAAGAGTCCTACACGAGGCAGAACTCTTTTTGTAATTTATGCTTGAGTGGCTTTATTGCGTCGGGCTCTCAGGGCATATTTGGTGCGTTTTACTAAGTAGAACATCACCGGCACCATCACCAAGGTGAGCACGGTGGCATAGGTGAGCCCAAAGATAATGGTCCATGCCAAAGGTCCCCAGAACATTACGTTGTCACCCCCAATAAAGAAATGCGGATTAAACTCGGTGATCAACGAAAAGAAGTCAAAATTCAATCCGATGGCCAATGGAATCAGTCCCAAAACGGCGGTTAAGGCGGTAAGCAATACCGGACGCAACCTCGATTTCCCCGATTCGATGATCACTTCTTTGATGTCTTCGAGTGATAAATCGTCGTGGCTTTCTACCTTATTGTCAATCACTTTTTTGTCTAATAACAACACAAAGAAGTCCATCAGTACAATTCCATTTTTCACCACAATTCCGGCCAGCGAGATGATGCCCATCATGGTCATCAAAATCACAAAATCCATGTTGGCAATCACGTAGCCATAAAACACTCCACTAAAACTGAGCAATACTGTAAATAAAATCACAACAGTTTTGGACACCGAATTAAATTGCAACACAATAATGAGCGCAATTCCTGCCAAGGCCAAGAATAACGCATACATCAAGAAGCTTTGGTTTTTGCCTTGTTCTTCTTGTACGCCCGAAAACGAATAACTTACGGTTTTCGGTAGTGTATAGCCTTTCAAATCAGTTTGGATTTGTTTGGTAATCGCATCGCCGTTGTAACCCGTGAGCACATTCGAGTAGATAGTCATAACGCGCTTTTGGTTTTTGCGCTTAATTTGGTTGTAGGTCGTGGTTTTTTCGGTTTCAGATATGGCCGATATCGGCACCTGCATCATCTGTCCGTTGTTTTGATTTCTAAACGTAAGCGACTGATTAAACAACACATCTTCATTGTTGCGCTGATCGTTTTGCATGCGCATGGTAATGTTGTAATCGTCATCGCCTTCTTTGTAGGTAGAAATCTCTTGACCGTATAAAGAGCGGCGCAAATTAAAGCCCAATTGTCCGGTAGACACACCCAAACTTCCCGCACCCACGCGGTCTACTTTGAGTTCCAACTCAGGACTTTCTTTGTTGATGTCTACTTTGAGTTTCTCAATGCCAGGAATATTTTTGGCATTGATATAGGCAATCATTCTGTCGGCCTCTGTGAGCATTTGCTCGTAGTTGGCACCCGTGAGCTGAATACTAATTGGGTATCCGGCTGGCGGTCCGTTGGCGTCTTTTTCTACGGTGACACTCGCGCCCGCAATTCCTTTTACTTTGGCTCGAATTTCTTCTAGGATATCGGCGGTATTGATGCCTTGTCTAAACTTAAATTCCGAGAAATTTACCGTTACTTTTCCTTTGTAGGGTGTTTCAGAAGCTGAGCCCGCATCGACGTTTGGATTTCCGGCACCCACACCCACTTGCGACACAATCGATTCGGCTAGGAAGTTTTTGTTGGTTTTGGGATCCACATATTTTTGCAAAATGTTGATCACTTGCTTCTCTACAAACAAGGTGGCTTTGTTGGTTTTTTCGATGTCAGTTCCCTGCGGATATTCAATGTAGGCAATTACCTGATTGGGAATGTTCTCGGGGAAGAACAAGACTTTTCGTGGGAAAATGCCCAGTAAGATAAAAGAGAAAAACAACATCCCAATGATGCCAATTAGCGCATACCACGCCTTGCGACCGGTGAGGATTTTGGCCAAGAAGTTCTTGTATTTTTCTTCCATTTTTGGGAAAAACGAATGCTGAAAATCTTGCGTCCATTGGTAGATTTTGAGTTTATACAACCACATCAACACTAACGAAATAATTGCCAAATGGCCAATGGCTTTGGCCAAGGTACTGTCAAAAGTATGTCCAAGTACCACAAAAATCAGCGCGATACATGCAAACACGATGCTGTAGGTTTTGGCCGATTTTTTACTCACATTTCGATCTTCAATATCCATTGAACCTCCCGTCATCGCCGCATTCACGACCATCGCCACAAACAAAGAGGCAGTAAGGGTTACAGTGAGCGTAATCGGGAAATATTTCATGAATTTACCCATAGTTCCGGGCCACAAGGCAAACGGCAAAAAGGCCATCAGCGTAGTCGCGGTAGAGGAGATTACCGGCCAGGCGATTTCGCCAATCCCAATTTTAGATGCTTCGATGCGCGTCATGCCTTTTTTCATGTTGGCAAACACATTGTCTACCACCACAATTCCATCATCCACAAGCATACCCAATCCCATTACCAAACCAAAAAGTACCATGGTGTTTAGGGTAAGCCCAAAGGCCGACAAAAAGGTAAACGCCATCAACATCGATAGGGGAATCGCGGCACCTACAAACAAGGAGTTGCGCAAGCCCATCGTAAACATGAGCACAATCATTACTAGGATAATTCCAAAAATAATGTGGTTGGAGAGTTCATCTACTTGGTGCTCCACGCGCGACGATTGATCGTTGGTGAGTTCCATTTTTAGGTTGGAAGGCAAATAGCTTGATTTGGCTTTTTCCAAGCGTTCTTTAACTTGTTCAATGGCCGAAATCATGTTTTGTCCGGCGCGTTTTTTAACATTAAGCATCACCACTTCGGTGCCTTTTTCGCGGGCATAAGTAGTTTTTTCTTTTTCTTTAAACGTGATGGTAGCGATGTCTTTTAAGTAGACGGTTCCGCCAAACGATTTTACAATGATGTCTTCGAGTTCTTTGGGATCTTTAATTTCACCGATAATGCGGATGTTGTTTTTGGATCCTTGGGTTTTTAAATTTCCACCCGAAAGCGTCATGTTCTCGTACTTTACCGCATTTTGGATTTCGTCAAACGAGACTTGAGCCGCGGTCATTTTAAAGATGTCTACGGCAATTTCAACTTCTTTGTCGTCTACACCCAAGATGTCTACCTTTTTTACTTCGGCGATTTCTTCCAAGTCATCCTGAATCAATTCGCCGTATTTTTTGAGCTGTTGAGTAGTATAATTTCCTTGCAAGTTGATGTTCAAAATGGGCACCTCTTCCGAGATGTTCAACTCAAATACGTTGGGTTCTACTTTACTGCCGTTGTCTAGATTAGGCCAATCGGGATCAGATTTCACCTGATCAACCTTGTCTTTGATCTTGGTTTTGGCCACATCGATGGTTACTTTATCGGCAAATTCTACGATAATCATGCCGTAATCTTGAAACGAACTCGAGGTGATTTTCTCTACACCCGAAATGTTTTTGATTTCTTTTTCGAGCGGTTTTACCACCAATTTTTCTACGTCTTCGGCCGAGTTTCCTGGAAACACGGACGAAATGTAAATTTTGTTTTCAATAATTTCAGGAAAATCTTCCCGGGGCATGGTTACGTAGGCAATAACGCCGGTAACGACAATCAGTAGGGTTACGATATACACGGTCACTCGGTTGTTGATCGCCCAAGTTGATATGCCAAATTCTTTGTTTTTATGTCCCATAATGTGCGGTTTAGGCCTAGTGTATGATTAAAAATTCAATTTCATGCCTTCAGAAATGGCATTAACTCCGTCGGTTACAATAAAATCTTTGGGGTTTAATCCACTTAGAATTTCGGTTACATTGTTGGCCGATTTGCCCAACGTAACTATGGTTTTTTTGGCAGTGGCTGTACTTCCTTTTACGTCAATAGCGGTAAACACAAACTGATTGCCTTGCCCGTCTTTTTGTATGCTGTTTGACGGTACCGTTAGCGCTTTTGGGTTTACATAATCTGTGATTTTAAGTTTGGCTACCTGGTTGGGACGCAATAAATTATCGGTGTTGGGCACGGCAATTTCTATACCAAAACTGCGGTTGTTGGGGTTGATGTTGCTGGCCACTTGGCGTACTTTTCCGGTGTAGGTTTTACCCAAGGCACTCAAAGTAACTTCGACTGCTGTTCCTACTTTCAATTTGCCAATGTAGGTTTCGGGCACGGATGTAGACACATACATATTGTTGAGGTTTACCAAACGCATCAAGCCACGAGGACTGGCACTCACTACTTCGCCACGTTCTACAAATACTTCGTCAATTATACCCGAAAAAGGCGCTCTAATTACTGTTTTGGCTATTTGTGCTTTGATTTGAGCTACAGCTTTTTGGGCGCTCACCATTTGGGTTTGGGCATTCAAAAATTGAATTTCAGAGCCAATTTTTTGATTCCATAAATTCTTTTGGCGCTCATAAGTAGTTTTGGCCAAGGCATATTGGTTTTCTACACTGGCCAATTGTTCGCTCATGCCGCCATCATCAACTCGTCCTAGTACTTGCCCTTTGCTCACCGTTTGTCCTGCTTTTACATTTAATGCAACCAAGGCACCTGGAAATTCAGGTTGAATAAGTACGTTTTCTTTGGTGTTGATATTTCCTTGTACTTCCAAATAATGGGCAAACAAGCTGTCTTTTACCGGTTGAATGGCCACCAAGGCTTCTTCTTTGATGGTATCCAATTTGGATAAAGCCTCTTCTAATTGGGTGATTTGCGCTTGCAATTCGGCTTTTTTGGCCGAAATAGTTGCGGTGTTATTGGACGCAATAATTGATTCAATGCTTTTGTTGTCGGCCTTACCACATGAAAATAAAAGAAGGGCTAGGGTTGGAATGAGGATAAATTTTTTCATCGGGTTTTTATTAGAGGGATACATAGTTTGATTAGTTGTTTAATACTGCAGCCAATGCCGCTTTTTTATTGATGATGTTGGTCATGGACTGCAAATAGTTTTGCTGGGCCGTATACAATTGACGTTGGGCTTCATTAAATTCAAAACTCGACGACAAACCTTCGGCAAATTTGATGGCCTGTTTTTTCTCGATGCGCTCGGCCAATCGCAAGTTGTTTTTGGCACTGTTGTATTCTTCGATGCTAAACTCATAATCGCTTTTGGCTTTGTCAAATTGCAATTGCAGTTTTTGCTCGGCTTCTTTGAGTTGGGTGTTGGCTTTATCTACGGCTATGCGCGCTTGTTGGGTTCTTGCACTGCGCATAAACGAACTAAAGATGGGCACATTCAAACTCACACCCATATTAGAATAGTTCATCCATTTTTGGTTTTCGGTAAAAAACGCAAATTGGTTGTTGAACGCGTTGTACCCAAAATTCACATTGGCATACATTGAAGGCAAGGCTTTCGATTTTTCGAGTTTAAGCTCCAATTGACGTTGTTCACTAAAGTTTTGCGCCATTTGGTAATTGACATTGTTGGCCAAGGTAAATTCGGTTTGCGCAAAAGCCAAATCCATGTTGGCCACACTTAGTTGATCTAATTTGTCAGTGAGCACCAAGGTGTCCGTAAGCTCCATACCCAACGTGATTTTCAACATTTTTCGGGCAATTTCTAATAAACGTTCAGTGTAAATGAGGTTACTGTTTATGGTAGCCAAGGTAATTTGCAGTTGCTCTACGTTTTCTTCTTCAATCAATCCATTTTTAAATATCTCGTTGGTGTCAAACAAGGTTTTCTCTAAAGTTGCTTTGTTTTTTTGAAGAATGGCCAAGCTTTCTTCGGCCAACAATACATTGCCGTAGGTGTTAATCACCATTTCCTTAACCGAAACCACAGTATTTTTTTGTGCATTTTCGTAATATTTCAAATAGGTTTTTGAGGCTTGCAAGGCCACGATATACGAGCCGTCAAAAATAATTTGACTCCAAGTACCTCGTGCATTCATGTTGTGTTTGGTACCAAAGGCTACTTCGGCAAATTCGCCGGGTTGTCCGCCAAAAAATTGTGCGGGAATCAAGGATTTTTGCAATTCAAAATTGTTTTGGTAATCTAAACCGGCACTAATTTGAGGCAAACCCATGGCCGTGGTTTCCCATTTTTTCTTTTTGGCCATGGCGATGTCGCGATTGGCATTGACCGCACTATAGTTGTTGCTCAATGCATGGCTTATGGCTTGCTCCAAACTATACGAATAGCTTTGGGGCGCAGTCTGGGCTTGCAGCAGGCTGCTGATCATAAATAAACCAATAAATAAGGTGTTTTTCATGGAATTATAATTAAGGATTGCTTAGGTGTTTTTCGAGTTCGATAAGCCCGGCTGCAGTTGCAATGGCCCGGGTATGGTATTCTAGTGCTTTGGCTTCTAGCGCTTTGGCTTCTTTTTCTAATTGGGTATTTTCATTGATGGAGAAGATCAAGGTGTAATAAAACTGCACCGCGGTTGCAATATCAATTTCCGGACGATACAATCCTTCGCGGATGCCTTTTTCGATGTTTTCTCGAAACAAAATATTGCATTCGTTGAGTTTTACTTCCATCATGCTTTGGTAGATGTCGGGGTAATGTTTTTTGAGTTGGTAGGCCGGCGAATGATCAACTGATTGGAAAAGTTCTTTGAAGCTTTTTCGAAATTCAAAATTCTCGGCGATGGCGTTGTGTTGCTGCGCCACAATTTCGCTCATCATCTGTTGGATGTGCTGATGAACGGCTTCGGTTCCTTCTTCAATGAGCCCCTCTTTGTTTTGAAAATACTTGTAAATGGTTTTCTTGGAAATACACAATTCGCAGGCAATATCATCCATCGTTACGCTCTTGAAACCCAGTTTCAAAAACATTTCGGTTGCTTTTTTGATGATTTTATCTTTCATTTTCTAGAAATAACAAGGCTTCCATGAGTGAGAAGCGGTCATGCATTGCGTGCGCAAAACTACACCGGAAACTTTAAATACAAAATAAGTTTCCAAAGTTTTTACATTTTTTAACATTTGTTTTCCAATCGCGTTACACTATCCCAGTTGATTGTAATAAATTAGCCAAAAATTTTATCCATGCACGCGATCGCACAATACCAAGAATTTATTGCCCAATATGCGGCTAGCCAGTTGGTTACAAAAGAACCCAACGGCTTGTACGAACCCGTTTCATACATTATGGGCTTGGGCGGAAAGCGATTGCGACCGGTACTCACTTTATTGGCTACCGAACTGTTTGAGGCCCAATACCAAGAAGCCTTGCCAGCCGCTTTGGCCGTTGAGGTGTTTCACAATTTTTCGTTGGTACACGACGATATCATGGACGACGCTCCCTTGCGTAGAGGCCACGAAACAGTGCACGAAAAATGGGATATCAATACCGGAATTCTCTCGGGTGATGCCATGCTCATTATGGCGTACCGCTATTTTGAACACTACGAACCGGCCGTATTTTATAATTTGGTAAAACTCTTTAGCCAAACGGCCTTAGAAGTCTGTGAAGGCCAACAATGGGATGTCGATTTTGAGCACCGGGACAATGTGACGCTGCCCGAATACCTCAAAATGATTGAATACAAAACCGCTGTTTTGGTGGCTGCCGCTTTAAAAATGGGTGCCATTATTGCCAAAACTTCAGAAGAAAACGCGCAGCACCTATATGATTTTGGATTGTATTTGGGCATTGCGTTTCAGTTGCAAGACGATTATTTGGACGCTTTTGGAGATCCGGCTACCTTTGGCAAGCAAGTGGGCGGCGACATCATCGAAAACAAAAAAACCTATTTGTACCTCAAGGCGATGGAGTTTGCCGAACCCAATGAAAAATTGCAATTGGCGCAGTTGTTTTCTATCCATCCTTCTGATAACGCCGATAAAATAGAATCTGTAAAGAACTTGTTTAACCGAACTGGGGCAAGTCAAGCCACGCAAGACGCCATCGAAAGCTATACCCAAAAAGCCTTGCAATTGGTAGACCAACTGCCTGTTAACCAAGCCAAAAAAGACCTACTCACAGCTTTCGCACAGAATTTAATGCACCGCTCGGTCTAATCTCGAAACCCCATGTCATTTCAGTATCCCATTTCGGCTGCACAACTCTTGGATCAGGCCGAGGCCGAACAATTGTATCACAATTTGGTGGTACAGCTCAACAAGGATTTTACTTTGGCCAATGAACCCGTCGATTTTGAATTGGACATTGCGCCGCAGCAACTCAAAGCGCAGTTGCACGACAAAATTTACCGCCTAATTCAATACAAGTTTGCCGAGTATTTGAATTTATTATACATCGTAGATGTGCCCGAAGAGCAAATTAAGCAGCTTGATGGGTCTGATTTGGTGCAGTTGGCTGAAGAAGTAGCCTTTGTTTTATTGAAACGCGAATGGCAAAAAGTGTGGTACCGCGCCAAGTATTCGCGTTAAATTTCTGGCAATTACTTAGCCTTTGATTCCTCAACTATAAATTTCACATACTCCAATGGTGTGAGGCCAGTAACTTCTTTAAAGGTTACAAAAAAACTGGTTTTAGAGGTAAATCCGGCTTTCATCCAAATGCCTTCCATGGAGTGATCCATTAATTTTCCGTCTTTGGCTAATTCTACCCGCAACTGTTTTTTTACGTTGGCTAATTTGCTTTTCAATACCACCTCAAAACAATACTTCACTTCTTCTTTAGTGAGATTTAATGCTTTGCAAATGGCTGCGCTACTCAAATTGGGATTAACTAAATTCTCTTCTTTTCTAAGGAATTCAAGGATTGATTCGGTGGTTTTCACAAAATCTTCGTGATTATCTGCCTCTACAGCCAATTCGGGTTTGCTTGTTTTTTTATTCTTTTTTACATCATACAAAATCTCTGGAAAAATGACCATTATCACCGGTAAACTGCACAGCAAAACATACACAAGGTAGCTAAACGGCGAGTTGTTTATTTCCTCCCGGTTTTGGATAAAACGCAAGAAAAAATTGGCAGTCAAAATGCTGTACAATAAGCCAATCAAGAAAAAAATGGAGTTGATTACCAAAAGCCATTTGAGTCGAGAATCATTTTTTATAGTCGAGAATTGTAATTTTTTAAGTTTGATTTTATAAAATAACAGATAGAGTGAAAGCACCGCATAAACCAACAAAAATAAGGGTCGGATTAAAATATTCCAGTAACTCGGGTAAAGCCAGCTGAAATTTAATTTTGTTATCATGTTGTTGGGGTTGTCAATAAGCAACTGCGCCAATTTTAATTTGGTTCCAAAATCGGTAAAATAATAGGGAAATATCGAGGCGAGTACAATCAAAAAAGGAATGTAATGCAAGCCATCGCTGGGATGATGAATTATTTTTCCTGCCAATGCATTCCGGGTGTAGAAGTATAAAAATGGTCCAATTAGAAAAGCAAAGGGCAAGCTATGTCCCGAGATGATTGCGATCCAAAAAACATCGGGCTCAACAATAGTAAAATGATGCAAGATGGCAACCATGCTCATGCACATCAAACTCCCACAGATGTATAATGAATTTTTGTTTTTAGAAAAATTATTATAAATCAGTAGAAGAGACAATAAAACAACGGTAATTGAAACAATAAGTACCATAATTCAGATTAGGGGGTGGCTAAAATAAACTATTAGATCAGAATAATTTTAAAAAAATAGCAAAAATAAAATGCTCAACACAAAATTTAAAATTTGCCAACACAGTTAAACCTGTTATTCTATAATTATATTA
>JBDKFO010000019.1:0-45229 GCA_039798665.1 Bacteroidota bacterium | reverse complement strand
AAAACAGATGCGGTAACCACAATCGATGGATTGAATGTAAACTATACAGACCAAGACTTACCCTTTGGTTTTAAAATACTCACCGTAAATTACTATGATACATATGATTTTCCTATTGCAGAACCTATAAATTTCACCTCTACTTTAGACAACCCGTATTACAACAATACCACCCGAAAACCCACCGGATTACTCACCGGAACATGGGTAAGGGTATTAAAAGAACTAGATGGTCCAATAAACGGTGAATTTAAGTACATTCTATACAACTACCGTGGACAAGCAATACTTGAACACCAAACTAATTTTTTAGGTGGCTTTACCCGAACAGAAACCCGTTTAGATTTTACAGGTAAACCAACACTAATAAAAGAGGTTCACAAATATAATTCAACTGCTGAGCTAATTACTGTTCAAAACGCATTTGTGTATACTCCTCAAGGATTAATTGAAACCCATAAACACAAAATTAACAACGAAGAATGGCAAACCTTAGCCGAAAATAAATACAATGAATTGGGCCAATTGGAATCAAAGAAAACTGGAGCAACCGAAAGTTTAGATTTTATACAACAAGTAGATTACACGTATAACATTAGAGGGTGGCTCACCGGGATAAATGCAATAAACTCGCTCACAATGCCCAACCAGCCTTTGGATTTCTTTGCATTTAAACTGAACTACGATACAACAGAAGACGCTGTGCCAAACGCTACAGCCTATTACAATGGAAATATTTCTGAAACGCAGTGGAGAACATCATCTGATAATACCAAACGCAAATACAGTTACCAATATGACTCTCTGAATCGATTACAATTTGCAGTTTACCAAAAGCCAGAAGCCAATTTTCCCATCCGCAACTCCTACAACGAATCGATTGATTATGATGTGTTTGGAAATATTAAACGACTAATTCGCAATGGCAATGCCGATGTAATAGATTTAATACCAAACGAAATTGACAGTTTAGCTTATGATTATCGAAATAACCGATTGCAAGGCATTAGAGATAACAGCAATAGCCCTTTGGGATTTAAAGATATTGAGCTAAATAACACAAACGATTATGACTATGACAACAATGGTAATTTGAAAGTAGATTTCAATAAAAAAATATCTCAAATTTTATATAACCACTTAAACCTGCCTGTTGAGATTATTTTTGAAGGCAGTTCGCAAAAAAAAATCACTTACACTTATACCGCTACTGGGCAAAAAATTCAAAAAACAATTCTAGCCCCTTCTATGGTTGAAAAAACAACACACTACCTCAATGGCCTGCAGTATTTTCAGTCTAGATTGCAATTTATACCAACTAGTCAAGGCTATGTAAATGCCACAACCATTCGCGGCAATTACCGTTTTAATTATGTATACAATTACCTAGATCATTTGGGTAATGTACGCCTGAGTTATGGCCGTGACCCACAAGCACACAACGAGATTAAAATTCTTGAAGAAAACCACTATTACCCCTATGGATTAAAGCACACCAACTACAATGCCAACCTCAATGCCTATAAAAAAGACAATAACGACCAAGTACAACTTACCGGAACAGGGCTGTCTGCCGATCTTATAAATAAGTATAAGTTCAATGGGATGGAGTACCAAGATGAGTTGGGGCTTAACTTGTATGATATGGACATGCGGGATTATGATCCTGCAATTGGTAGGTGGACAGGTATTGACCCTGTAACTCACTTCCCACAATCGCCGTATAATGCTTTTGATGGGAATCCTGTTACCTTTGCTGACCCTAGTGGTGCGGATGGGGTTGTGTATGGAATGGCAGGGCAAAGTGCTTGGTCAAATCCTAATCCTCGAGGTGCAGATACATTTGGGAATGCTAATTACATGCCTAATTCTTTTGCCGATAATACTGGTGCTGGATGGGGCGATGGAGGATTATTAAGAATTACATTAGATTGGGATAAAATGGACATGAATACTGATATTACATTTAGTAAAAACGGTATTCATCTTAGTTCAGATAATGAGGCTAGATTGCCAGGAATAGTTTTGCCAACATTAACAGTGCATAAACGAGAACGCCTTACAAAAGGGCTTTTAGAACAGCATTATAACAACCACAGTCCATATATACATGTTGTGAGAGATATGGTTAAAGGCTTCGCAGGAGGATTGCAAGATGGTGGAGATATAATTGCAGGTGTTGGTTATGCTTTAACGCTTACTGGCGTTTTTGCAGAAGTGGGAATTCCATTAGCGGCTCTTGGAAATGGAATGTCAGCTATAGGAAGCGGTTTAGAAATCGGAACAAATTTGCATTCTGGATATTATTCGGGCAGTGGTTATGGCGCAGCAGCTCAAGGAGCAGCATTTTTAATTGGAGGTCGTCAATTAGGTAAACAAGTTAGCAAAATTCAAGATTTGGATGATTTAGCAAAACAAATAATTATGCAAAATATGGGTTTAAAAATTATGGGAATTGAAAGGTATATAAACTATAAATAAAGTAAAAATGAATAAGATAAATTATATCTATCTGTTTGGAGGTGTTGTAGCTTTAATATTTGGAATACTATATATCAAATATTTAAATAAAGATTCAAAAAAGCACTTGAAAAATAGTGTCTTTGAAAAATCTTTAAATTTTGAGGGCTATTTAGGAGGCGTAGCATCTTTAATAGGTGGTCTAATTATGATAATAGGTGAAATAAAAAAACTATTTTAAAAGTGGGGTAATGTTTCAAAGTTAGTGATAACCTAAACCCCGATAGCAGATTTGCAAACCGTGCAAAAAAAGAATAAAAAAAACCACTCAAATCGAGTGGTTTTTTAGTTTACTATTAATAAGCCTGTTTGGTTTTATAATCTCTAATGGTCAAATCAAGAAACCGCAGGACAATACTTTTATCATCATCCCTCGCTCCCGCGCGAATCCTTTCGCGTGGCAATTGTAACAAGGGCAAAAACTATAAATGTTATAAATCTTGAAGTTATACAGTAGGAGAATGTTATAGTATTATATAGCTATTATAAAACAACATGAAAGGATTGACTTCGTCGAATTTCATTTCGTGCGACAGCGGTGTCTTGTCTGTTTAATGGTTGTGGTGTCGTCCGTTATGCTTGCCTATAACGTTCTGCCGCTAGAAGAAGTTGACGATTTCGAAGACGAAAACTGTCTGCCATCACTGAACTTGATATGAAGCACAAAGCTTCATATAACCACTGAACCGCCAATTTTGGGTAGGTGATGTTAGCACCAGTGCTTTCTTGTCTACCATGGTTTGTAAGTCAATTTATTGCTGTTTCATTCATTGTCGTTTGTCAAGAGTTGCTATCTTTCTTTTATAAGTTTGTAACCACTTGCATCATTTTCACTTTTTCCATATGCGTTTTCTATATATTTCGTCGGGTCAGATAAAAATGATTCTTCGTCAATGTAGGAAATATAAGAAGCTGTTGACTCAGTTACACATTTACATTTTTCACAAGAATATATTTTGGGTTCTTGATTAAATCTGTTTTTATTTATTATATCATAAACTAATGTAGTGGAATAAGAAGAAGTCGTGCAACCATCAATTTGCTGATTTTGTGTTTTGAACCAACTATAACCACCATTAACTTTCTTAATTACAGCGACAACACCATTTGTTTGGGAGGTTCTATCTTTTCTTGTATTGTTCTGTAAACAATATTCTATTTCCCAATCAATCCACTTACTTTGTTTCATTTTGGGCGAAATGATAACAATTAAAACGGAAGTGTTAAACATCATATCGGTCAAGTTCTTTTTGATAGTTGGTGTTTTCAAATCCGTCATATCAGGTGAATCACTTGTTTCACCTTGATAAAATGTTGCATCAGTTCCTAGTGCTTTGATTATTGCATCTCGCAAGTCTTGTGCTTCACTATACTTGTAAGATATGAATGTTTTACGTGCCATAGCTATTTATTTATTGTATCACGTTTGATGATAGAATCATTCAAGACGATATTGTTAATAATGATGTTTGGTTGCTTTGTTTTTATCAATAGGTTGTCCGATTGAATCGTAGCAGATACCTTTAACGGTTCATTTGATATAGGTTTGTTTAGAATTAATAAACCAATAAATAATGCTAATGAGAAACCAGTTAGCAACAAGTAAAACCAAATTATTGTTCTTGATTTAAATACGTCTTGCCAGTTATTCCGTTTTATTTTTCTAAACAGGATAAAGTTCATTGAATAAAGGCTTGACTTTATTGCAATTTCCTTTTCTGGTTCTATAACCTCTTTGCCATCTTGCATTATTGTTGGTTCTTGTTCTTTTTCTATCAAGTTTTTGTTTTTGACCATAAGCACATATCCATTAATGGCAGCGGAATAAAGAGAAACAAAGCATCTTTCATTTGCCAAGTAAAATGAATCAAGTACCCAAAACACTGAGATTGGGACTAATGCTACCAAAGCAATAACTGGTTCTTTCCATGTTCCTGCAACAGTTAATACAACCGTGCAAATGGTTATAGCCCAACCCTTAATCATAAAAGAATTGCTGTTATGTCTTGTAATAACCGCTTGAATATGGTCTAAATACTTCTCATTTACTTTTGATTCATCACTCATAATCTCTTATTAAAGCTCTAATTGGTTCTTTCTTTATGTCAAGTCCTTATTCAGACATTGTCTTCCTGTCTTTTTTTTGGCATTGGTGGTAACGTTTTGCAGCTACCCGAAGGCGGGGATTTTCACCACAAATGTTGATGCGGAGAACAAACTTTGATTAACCACAAATGTGCCTGCGGAGCAATAAACCCCGTCTTTTGGGTAGGTGCTGTTATGTGCCGTTTTTTCTGTTTTATTAAGCACAAGTTTTTGATTGATTTGCAGAAACTAAAGTCACACCACCTTTAAGATTAAATTCGTCACCCAGTTTATTGCAAGAGTCACAGGCTGGAACAATTCTCTCACCTGTTACATTTGTATTGATTATGTGGGCACCTAAAGTTGGTGCATTACTACAGTTTGATACAGAACATTCAGTTGACCAAGATGTACTTGAACCATTTAACCAATGTTGTTTCCAAGTTCCACAATTGCAACTTCTGTCGCTTGTGCCTACTTTGTTTTTCCAGTTGCTTGCTGTTACTGTCATATTTTTTGTGTTTTAAATTTATTATTTACCTCCAAATTTCTGCTGTCCTTGCATTGTATGGAGTTACTTTGAATTTAAACTTATTTCTTATTTTCTCGATGTGTGATAAGTCATTGTCTGTGTAAACACCAATATAAATGCTGAATAACTTGTTACCCGATTTTTTGCCAAATTGCTGTTAGCGGTAGTTTTTATTTTGTCTTTGTAATGGTGTCAATTTTAATTGTTTCAGATTTGCTCATCAAAGTTGTAACTAGTTTTTGCAAGCTATCATTTGTTTGTTTTAAATGATTGTTTTCAAAATTCAAAGTCTCTCTTTGTTTTTCTACTTCTTGAATTTTAGTTTCTGTCTGCATTACTTCTCTATCTTTTTCAAGTTTGCCAAAATAATTTCCTATACCAAAAACAATCAATATAACGAATGCGGCCCCACTAATTATTTCTGCGTTACCAAAACTATATAAGAAGTTTTTCTTGTCAGGGTTTTTGTAAACACCATTAGATTGAACATAGTCAACAGCATTTCGAATTAAATTTATAAAATCTTCTTTTAGACTTTCATCATAATTATGCACCTCATAAAATCCTATTGCTCTTTCGTAAACTTTTGTTTCTTTTCGTGTGAAATAAAGGTCGTCAAGTCTTTTGGAAATTGCTGAATTTTCGCCAACATATAAATTTAAAGTGTCTTTTAGTTTTGACTTCCAATTATTACCTTGTTTTACATTAGTAATAGTGTCAATTTCGGTCAACAAACCATTTATAACTTTTATAGCTTCTTTCTTTTTATTAAACATATTTCAGATTATGGTTTTAAATTCCATTAACAAATTGTTCCCAGCTTATTACAGACCAACCGCCAAGTGGTGTTAATGGTCGCAACGGCCTTAAAGGGTTTAAAGGTCTTAATGGGCGAAGTGGCGTTAGAGGTGTTAATGGATTTAAGGGGCGCATTGGTCTTAAAGAATTTTCAATCTGTGTTTCAGTATTCCAAAAGGAAGTTTTTCCTGAAATGTCACGAACATTATTTCCATATAAATTGCCTACCCAAACTTTATTTTTAACTGTCCAAACACTGTTGTCGTTTGAGATAAAAGCAACCCAGTTTATATTGGTGTCAAATATATTTTTCTTGTCGTCACTTAACCAACCAACAAGATTTGTGTCTTTGTCAAAAAGTGGAGTCATAATTTCTTTATTTTTTGTTTATAGTGCTTCTTAAAATTACCGCTAACTTATATATACTCGCTATTAGGTTTGATATTAGTCACTCAATAGCATTTATAATTCAAATATGCAAAGTGAAACTTCCACCACTACCCACATGATTGAAAAACGAATTCTTTGACCGCTATCAAAAAGAAAAGCAACCATAAGGAAATGATAAAAAGGTGTATTTTCTTCATTATTGAATTACTGTTTATAAAAGTTCTTTACTTATGAGTTTTAGGTTTGTATTTTTCATTTGTTAGTTGTTTAGTTCTTTAGTTCTTTAAAGTTGCCATCAACTAATTAATATCACTAAACAGTAATAATATTGCGCAATATATACAGCATTGAACACAATCGAAATACGTGTTTTTACGTATTTTTCTTTTTCAGGAACAGACTTTTATGAAGTTTTTGTAAGCGCGGTTCTGTGTAATAACTTGTCTTTGAGTATTTTCATATCCTCACTTACTTTTCTATCCAGTACTTTGGCATAGTGCTGGGTGGTGCGTAGGTTTTTGTGGCCTAACATTTTACTCACGCTTTCTATGGGTACGCCATTAGTGAGAGTTACCGTGGTAGCAAATGTGTGTCTAGCAATGTGAAAGGTGAATTCTTTGTTAATGTTACAAATGGCGGCTATTTCTTTTAAATAGGCGTTCATTTTTTGGTTGGATAATATAGGGAGGAGTTTATCCTCATTCGTACTCTGTGGGTGGTTTTCGTATTTGTCAATAATAATTTGGGTTACGGGTAGAATTGGAATTTTAGAGGCACTTTCTGTTTTCTGTCTGTGAGTGAAAATCCATTTCTCTCCATCAATACCGTGGCTTATATGTGATTTTGTTAGGTTTTTTACATCAATGTATGCTAATCCTGTAAAGCAGCTAAAAAGGAAAATATCGCGCACTAGCGAGAGTCGTTCTGATTTAATCTCTTTATTGATGATGGTTTGGATTTCGTCTTCGGTAAGATAAACCCGCTCAACTTCTTTGACTTTTGCTTTGTAATTGGCGAATGGATTTTTCTCTAACCAATCATTGGCCAGACAAATCTTGATTATTTTATTAAAGTTTTTGATGTATTTAACAGCGGTATTATTTGAGCAATTTCGAACACTTCTCAAATAGAATTCGTAATCAGAAATGAATGCATGATTTATTTTGGAAAGTTCAATGTCTGAAACATTGTATTTCCATTCTAAAAATTCAATCGTATGTTTTAGAGAAGTGGTATAGCGTTCTAATGTTCCGGGAGCGTATTCTTTACCCACCAATTCTTTTATTTTATTATTGTGATCTTGAAAAATGGGAACGAGCATGCGTTGTTTTTCATTAGAACCGAAAAGCAATTCTTTAAAATTCTCAATACTCAATTCCTGATTCTTGTGAATTAGCTCCATTTGAATATCCAATACTTTAGATTTGAGTAAATCAAGATAACTATTGATTGAACGGGCTTCTTCTGTAGCACCTTTCATTTTACACGCCTCAGACAACCATCGGTTGGGTTCTATAAACTTTTTGGTACTGAATTCTGTTCTGATTCCGTTTACGGTTAGACGAACATAAATCGGAAATTGCCCTTTGGCATTCCCCTTGGTAGATTTTGCATAGAAATGCAGGTTTACTTTCGCTTTCATTTTACTGACTGATTAATTATTTATCAATTTAAATTCCTAATCCAAGCCAAACAAGATGTTTACTGAGTGAACAAGCTATAGCTTTACAATCGTAAGCCCTGTGTTTGCATGGGTTAAAGGATTTTAGCGAGACCCTAGATTTCTAGTTTTTTGTAGGGTCTCGATTTAGTCCCTTTAGCGATAAGATTCGATGAATAATTTGGCATATACGCAAAAGCAAAAAACCCCGAAAATCATATGATTTCCGGGGTTTTGACACCATTTAGGATTTTTTTCAGCGGAGAAAGAGGGATTCGAACCCCCGGACCTGTTACAGTCAACAGTTTTCAAGACTGCCGCAATCGACCACTCTGCCATTTCTCCAATAAGTCGTGCAACCGTTGATTGCGGTGGCAAATATAGAAACATTTTTAGAATTCGAAAACATTTTTTAAGGGAATGCCAATTTATTTTATTAGCCGGGAATTAACCCTTTCATCCTGTTGCGTTTACCTTAGTTTTCTTGGGCCAGTAATTGTTTTCTAAACACCCCAACGAGCAAGAAAAAATAGCCCACATAAGCCAATGCTTGCGCCATAACCACGCCCTGCAATTGGAATTTGGGTAAACAAATGAGTGTACAAATGTAAAATGCTCCCAACGAGGTCAACTCACACAAGATAAACGAAACCGTCATTTTTTTGGCAAAAAACTGATAACCCAAAATGAGCGATGCTGCTTTGAACACATCGCCCACCATTTGCCACAAAAACAAATCGGTTACAGGTGCAAAGGCTTTAGAAAATAAGAATGGTACCCAAAAATTTCGGCCGAGGTACAAGATAAATAAGCCCAACACAAACAAGGGAAATACCAATTTATAGTATAAAAAAAACACTTGTTGCGTCGCTTTATTGGTTTTGGCTTGGCTGAGTTTGGGCAAAAAATACACACTCAACAAAGTGGCGATAAACAAAAAGTAATACGACGAAATACGGGTCATGGCTTCCCAATAACCCGCTTGCACCGTGCCCAGTTGAGCAATTACCTCATTTCGAATTTGCACATACACCAAGGGGCCAAGCACTGTGGCTACCAAGGCCATGAGCGAATACGAACTGAGTTGCCACAAAATTTGGCGATCAAACGACTGCCAAGAAAGCAATTGGGCAAATTGGATTTTGGTTTGCAAATAATAGACCACAATCCCAAACAACAAGGCCGGCGGAATCACCAAAGACAATAAGGCTCCAAAAGTACGGTAATACCAAACTAGGACTAACGAAACCAATAAGCCCAGGAAATTTCCCCACAAATTTACGCGGATCACCTGCTGAAACTGTCCCAAGCCATTGAGCACCGAAACCAACAATATACTGGCGGCATACCACGGCAATGCCAAAGCGAGTGCAATAAAAACGGAATGATAATCGGATGCAGGTCCAAACAACCAAACCGACCAAAAGTGAGCAAATACCAACAAGCCTGCGCTCAACACCACCACCATAGCAGCCAAACTGATGAATACAGTGGCCAATACTTTTTGCAGGGCAGGCGCATCGTCTTTGGCATCGACCACATATTTTACCACGCCGTTTTGTAATCCCAAGGTGGATACCGTTTCAATCGAGGTGATGAAATTGCGAAAATTACCCACCAAGGCCAAGCCCGAAGGACCTACAAACACCGCCATTACTTTGGAACTTACTACTCCTACTCCAATTTTCACGAGCACACTTAGGCTGTTCAAAGAAGTGATTTTGAACAAGGGCAAGCGGTGGATGTGGCGTAGGAATTTCAATTAATAGGAATTTAGTACCGCGATTACCCGATCTACATGTGCATGACTCATAACTGGACTAATTGGCAAACTCAACACCTCGCGGTGAATGGCTTCGGTAAGCGGAAATGATAGCGTATTCCAAGCGGATAAAGCGTTTTGTTTATGCGGCGGAATGGGATAATGAATCAAAGTTTGGATCTCATGCTGAGCCAAATAGGCTTGCAACTGATCCCGTTGGACGGTTCGGATCACATATAAATGAAACACCTGATCTGCTTGACCGGTATAGATCGGCACTTGAATTTTAGGATTTGATATTTCGGCGGAATAACGCGCTGCAATGGCTCTTCTGTGGGCATTATCTTGATCAATCTGAGGCAATTTAATCCGTAAAAATGCCGCTTGCAATTCGTCGAGGCGGCTGTTCAGGCCCAAGTAAGTATTGTGGTATTTTTGCATCGAGCCATAATTTCGCAGGTGTTGAATCACCTCAGCCAATTTCCCATCGTTGGTAGTTACAGCTCCGGCATCGCCCAAAGCACCCAGGTTTTTTCCTGGATAAAAACTAAACCCAGCTGCATCGCCCAAATTACCTGCTTTTTTCCCTGAAGACAATTGGGCTCCATGGGCTTGTGCGGCATCTTCAATCAGCAAGATATTATTTGTTTTCGCCCAAGCACTTATCGATTCCATATCGGGCAATTGCCCATACAAATGAACCACTAATGCAGCCTTGGTTTTTGAGGATCTATTTTGTTCTAATTCATGGGCTTCAACCAAAAAAGTGTTGGGATTGGGCTCAACCAAAACCGGAACTAAGCCCGCTTCTATAATCGCTAAGATACTCGCAATGTAGGTATTGGCTGGCACCAACACTTCGTCGCCTTTTTGCAATTGACCCAATTCAATATAGCCACGCAAAATAAGCGTCAAGGCATCTAAACCATTGGCTACCCCAATGCAATAAGACGTTCCGCAATAGGCTGCAAATTCAGTTTCAAACAGCTGTACTTGTTCACCCAAAATATACCACCCCTTATCCAACATGGCTTGCAATTGGGTGTGAAACTGGGCTTCGTAGGGCGCATTTATTTGCTGTAAATCTAAAAAGGGTATTTTCATAAGGCCTCGAGTAAATGGGCGTTTTTCAAGGGTAAGGTCCAATAGGTTTGTACAATGGGTTTGGCCCCAAAGCTTTCTTTCCAGTAAGCCAATCCTTGGTTTATCTTTAGGCCGTTTTGTTCGGAAACATTGCCAAAACTCACGTGATGTGTGGGGTGATAGCGTTGTATTACGTAATCAAATAATACGTCTAGAGCTGCAGTATCCATGCGGTCGTCGGTGCCCGAACTGTACTGAAAATGCACTACATGGGGCATGATAAACAACACACAACCGGCTTTGAGCTCTCCGTTTAAATAGGCGTTAAGCAACTTGATTTGATTTGGAAATGCTACAGCCAATTGCGTAATCTCAGCCAACGAATGCACCGGATTTACCCCAAAACGCTGTTGCAAATTGGGTGTGAGTACCGCATTCCAAAAGGAATCATACTGGGTTACTTCTTTGATTTCAATGCCTAATTCCTGAGCTACTTTTAACGCGCGCTTGCGGTTTCGGTTGGGCTGATACGGTTCGTTTTTGTCGACCACCAAATACAAATCGCTGCGGGTTTGCTGGGCTTTGGTTACAAATAAAGCCTGCGCAATTTCATCTGAGAAACCGTATTCGTATATGCGGGGAATGGGTTTGAGGTGTAAATGCGTAAAATCATGCGCGATCAAATACTGACAGAGTGCCGAAAGTATCCCAAAATAGTCAGCCGTGCGACTGTTCGGCAATACCAATAATCCACCGTAGGAAAGGCCTTGGTGTGAATAAATTTCATTGCCCACCCTATTGGCTGGCAATACCGCTACCCATTTATCGTTTTCGGTAACCACCAACGAATAATCGGCAAAACGATCTTGGTGATACTCCATAAAATCGCGGTGAAACAAAAAAGTGGCATTTTTGGCTTGCCCCACAAAGGCATTCCAGTTGGCCGCTAGCTTAGGTTGATACAATTGAACCAAATATGTTTTCACGAATGCAATTTAAACTGTCGAAAATTAGGCAAATAATTTCAAATCAAACTCACTTTCCCGGGTTGAAATATAATTGCTACTTTTAAACCCCAATTGAAAAGCCCGTGCAACCAAAACTCCGTTTTTTTGTAATTAGTATTTTACTCCTGTATTTGGCTCCCGTTCAGGCACAAACCATTGAGCTGTATGCGCAGTTTAATGGCCGCTACGACTTTGTTTTTGTGGGCAATACCATGAATTTGGCCGAAAACGGAACCGGTGCCGCTTGTGTAATCAACACCAGCTCATCGGCTACACTGGCACTCAATGCTACGGCAACCATAGAAAAAGCGTATTTGTACTGGGCCGGATCAGGCAATGGCGATTTTGATGTAAGCTTAAACGGCAATGCACTTACCGCCTCTCGCACCTTTGGCCTTACACAATCCACTTCGGGGCTGCCTTTTTTTAGCGCCTTTGTTGAAGTAACTAATTTAGTGCAAACCACCGGAAATGGGCTGTACACTTTGGCTGATCTCGACGTATCCGACGTGCTTACCCCAACAGCCTATTGCAACAACGGAACCAATTTTGCTGGCTGGGCTTTGGTAATTGTCTACAGCGATTCAAGCTTACCACTCAATCAATTAAATGTGTATGATGGTTTGGATTATGTGCCCACTGACATCTCGATTACGTTGAATAACTTGAATGTGATTGACAACCAAAATGCAGCCATTGGCTTTGTGGCCTGGGAAGGCGATCGCGGGTTGGCGGTGAATGAATCGTTAAAAATCAATAACATCCTTATCGGTAATCCGCCCTTGAATCCCAACACCAATGCGTTTAATGGCACCAACAGTTTTACCGGCGCCACCAATTTGTACAACATGGATTTGGACGTGTATCCCATACAAAATACCATTCAAATTGGCGATACCTCAGCGCAAATTCAGTTGAGTTCGGGCCAAGATTTTGTGATGATAAACACCATTGTTACTAAGTTTAACAGCCAATTGCCCGATGCTACAATTACCATCGATCGCGCATGGATGCAATGCAACAGCCCCAATTTTCGTGTAAACTATTCGGTGCACAACAACAATTGCACTGATCCTTTACCTGCCGGGGTGCCGATTGCGATTTACTTGAATGGTGTGTATTGGCAATCGACCAGCACGCAAACTGTGATTCCAATCGATGGCAGCGAAACCGGCAGTATCACCTTGTCCTTGCCTACGGGAATTCCAAGCCCCTTTGATTTGAAATTTGTTGTGGATGATGACGGAACCGGTACTTCGCAGGTAATCGAATTGAACGAAAACAACAACAGTGCCAGCACTACCTTGACGCTCGAAACTGCGGCTGCTTTACCCGCCGTAAATCCGCTTCAAGTGTGCAACGAAGGATTTAGCCAAGGCACCTATTCCTTGGTTTCAACTGCAACTCAATTGCAGCAAGCAGGAACCAATACAGTTATTTTTTACCCGAGTCAAAGCGATTGGATTACACAAACAAACGCGATAAGCAATTTGGCAAATTACACCGCTAGTGCGCCAGCCACGCTCTATGCCGAAGTTTCCAACGGACGCTGCTACCAAACGGCGCCAGTTGATTTATCAATCAAAAACTGTCCACCGCGCGTGTACAATTATATTTCGGCCAATAACGACACCTACAACGACAGCTTTAAAATTGACTATTTGCGCAACATATTTTTGCGTTATACAATCGAAATTTACAACCGTTGGGGCACGAAAGTGTGGACAGGATCAGCAGCTACTGCCGATTGGGACGGGACTAGTAACACCAATTTGGTGGTTGGATCAAACAATTTGCCCGACGGCACCTATTTTTATGTCATCGATTTGCACGACGCCGACAATCCTAAACCACTCACCGGTTTTGTATACCTCACACATTAAATCAATTGCTTACTTTTACGCCTCCATTTAGAACGAAATTCCTGTGAAACAAATTAGCTCCAGTCAAAACGCTTACATCAAATCGTTGGTGCAACTCCAAGAGAAAGCCAAACGCCGCAAAGAAACCGGTACTTTTCTCATAGAAGGATTGCGCGAAATTGAATTGGCACTAGCGGGAGGCTATATCATGGAAACGATTTTGTTTGATCCCAGTATTTTGGATAAACGGGATGTAGAAAACGGGATTTCAGCAGACAGTGAATGGATTGAAATATCATCTGAAGTCTATCAAAAACTAGCCTACCGCGACACTACCGAAGGTATTTTAGCCATTGCACAGGCGAAATCCTTGCAACTTGGCGATTTACAATTGGGACCAAATCCACTAATTTTGGTGGCCGAAGCGCCTGAAAAACCGGGAAATATTGGTGCAATTTTACGCACAGCCGATGCCGCCAAGGTTGATGCCGTTTTAATTGCCAACCCAAAAAATGACGTGTACAATCCCAATACCATTCGCTCGAGCGTGGGAACGGTGTTTACCAACCAAATCGCGACGGGCAGTTCAGCTGAAATTATTGCGTATTTAAAAGCCAATCAGATTGCCATTTACAGCGCCATTTTGCAAGAAAGCGAGCCGTATTACGCACAAGATTTTACTAAAGCTACGGCCATTGTTGTGGGCACCGAAGCTACTGGACTTACCCAAGAATGGCGTGAGGCCGCTACGCGAAACATACACATTCCCATGCAAGGCGCCATCGACAGCATGAATGTATCAGTAGCCGCAGCGATCTTGATTTTTGAAGCCAAACGCCAACGCGGTTTTTAACGTCAAATTTCATTTTCGTACTTGCACAATTCGAAGCAATGCCGTACTTTTCAGCGTTGATTTGCACCCCATCTTATGTCAGAACTAGATATCGAGAAAGAAAACAAAGCCATTGCGCAAGAATACAAAGAATTGCTGCGCATCAGTTACCAAAAACTGAGTGCTGACGACAAAAAACTCATCCGAAAAGCTTTTGATGTGGCTGTTGAAGCCCACCAAAATCAACGCCGAAAATCGGGAGAAGCCTATATTTTTCATCCGATAGCCGTGGCCAAAATTGTGGCTTCTGAAATTGGATTGGGCGCCACCGGAATTGCAGCCGCTTTGTTGCACGATGTGGTTGAAGATACCGCCACTACTTTATCGGACATCGAAACTATGTTCAACCCCAAAGTAGCACAACTGGTAGAGGGGCTCACCAAAATTTCGCAGGTGCAAAAAGACTTGAATGTGTCGATGCAGGCCGAAAATTTTCGAAAAATGTTACTCACGCTCAATGATGATGTTCGGGTAATCTTAATCAAACTAGCCGATCGCTTGCACAACATGCAAACCATGGAAGCGATGGCCGAATACAAGCAAGTGAAAATTGCTTCTGAAACCTTGTATATCTACGCCCCTTTGGCGCACCGCTTGGGTTTGTATAACATCAAAATGAAGCTCGAAGACTTGGGCCTCAAATACACCGAACCGGCTATTTACAATGAGATTGTCAGTAAAATAAAAGAAACCAAAGAGGAACAAGAATCCTATATTGCCGACATCTCACAAATCATTCAACAATCATTAGATGCTGAGCACCTCGATTATGTAATCAAAGGTCGACCCAAATCGGTGTATTCGATTCGCCGAAAAATGCTCAACCAAAATGTGCGTTTTGAAGAGGTGTACGACAAATTTGCCTTGCGCATTGTCTACAAATCCAATCCACACGATGAGAAATTCCTCGCTTGGAAAATTTATTCGATAGTTACTGATCATTACCGCCCCAGTCCGAGTCGTTTACGCGATTGGATCTCCTCACCAAAATCGACCGGATACGAGGCGCTTCACCTTACCGTGATGGGCCCAAAAGGACGCTGGGTTGAAGTGCAGATTCGCTCGGAACGCATGGACGAAATTGCCGAAAAAGGATACGCCGCACATTACAAATACAAACAAGGCGCCACTGAAGAAAGCGGTTTGGACGTTTGGCTCAATTTACTGAAGGAAGCCCTCGAAAATTCTGAAACCAACGCGGTTGATTTTGTCGAGGATTTCAAAATGAACCTCTATGCCAAAGAGATTTTTGTGTTTACCCCAAAGGGAGAAATCAAGTCTTTGCCAAAAGGCGCCACATCACTCGATTTTGCGTTTAGCATTCACTCCGAAATTGGTGTAAAAACCAGAGGAACACGCGTAAACGGCAAATTGGTTCCCTTGAATTTTGAATTGAAAAGTGGCGATCAAATTGAAGTAATTACTTCACCAAACCAAAAACCAACGATGCATTGGTTGGATTATGTAACGACTTCGCGGGCCAAAAATAAAATCCGAAATGTCTTAAACGAAGACACCAAAAAGATAGCCGAAGACGGAAAAGAACTCTTGCACCGCAAACTCAAGCATTTAAAAGTTACGCTCAACGAACAGGTAATCAACGAAATGGTGAATTACTTTAGGTTGAAAACCAGCTTGGATTTGTTTTACCGCATGGGCATCGGATCAATAGATAACCAACAACTTAAAGACTACGCGGCACAAAAGAGCAATACCTTGATGAATTTCTTTAAGAATAAAATCAAGCGCTCCTCTCCCAGCACCGCCGATGCTGACATTCATAAACCCGAAATTAGCAGCAACTATGACATGTTGGTTTTTGGGATTGATCAAGATAAACTGGACTATACCCTTTCTACGTGTTGCAACCCCATACCCGGTGACGAAGTATTTGGTTTTGTAACCATCAACGAAGGCATCAAAGTGCATAAAAAAGATTGCCCGAATGCCATCAGTTTGCAATCCAATTATGCTTACCGCATTATGTTGGCCAAATGGATTGATTCGTCACAACAAGAATACAAAGCTGTACTCAACATTACCGGCATGGATACGCTAGGTCTTACCAATGAATTGACCAAAGTGATTTCCAACAATATGCACGTGAACATCCAAAGTATCTCCTTGAGTGGCGAAGCGGGTATCTTCAACGGGCAAGTGGCAGTAATTGTGCGCAACAACAACATCTTGAAACGACTCATCGACAACATCAAGAAGATTGACGGGATTGAAAAGGTGACGCGGGTGTATAAGAACTAAGATTGTTGATTTTTGATTTTTGATTTTTGATTTTTGAATTCCTAATAAGTTGTAAATAGTATGACCTGACTATAGACTATAGACTTTATACTTTAGACTTTCGACTTTCGACTTTATGACTTTATGACTTTATGACTTTCGACTTTATGACTTTCGACTTTATGACTTTCGACTTTATGACTTTACGACTTACCATTGTTAATTACTCCCCGATTTTTGTTAATTAAAAACCCGACCAAGAGCCGATTATATTTCGTCAATTTGATAAAAAAAGTATCTTTGCGGCATGACTTTAATAGCGAAAGATAACAGTTCCAATCAAGAGATCGTAAAGAATGTTTTTACGCTCTATCTTGAAAAAAACGGTCACCGAAAAACACCCGAGCGCTTTGCGATTCTGAGTGAAATTTACGACAGCGACGAACATTTTGACATTGAGCATTTGTACCTCAAAATGAAGAACAAAAACTACCGCGTGAGTCGTGCCACCCTTTACAACACCATTGAATTGCTTTTGGATTGTGCCTTGGTGCGCAAACACCAATTTGGTCAAAATCAGGCCCATTACGAAAAATCCTATTTTGACAAACAACACGACCACATCATCATGACCGACAGCGGTGAAGTGATTGAGTTTTGTGACCCGCGTATCCAATTGATCAAAAAAACCATCGAAGAAATTTTTGACATCGAAATTCACAACCACTCGCTGTACCTCTACGGCAACAAGAAAAAAACAACTTAATTCGCCCGACTATATTTCATGAAATTCTTAAAATTCGTTTGCCTTTTCTTTTTTACAATTTTCCTAGTAAGCTGTTCAGCAGATGATGCAGCAGCTCCATTACCTACTCTTACCACCAGTGCGGTAAGCAATATTTCTGGGATTAGCATGCAAGCAAACGGAACGATTTCTGAAAGTGGAAGCGATGCCATTCAACAATATGGTTTTTGTTGGAGTCTACAGCATAACCCCACCATGAATGACTTTATTTACTATGAATATGGCAGCAACAGCGGCACGTATTCGGCACAAATTTCGGTTGAGCAACCCAACAAAACCTACTACCTAAAAGCCTTTGCCATAACCAATAATAACGAGGTTATTTATGGCAACGAGGTGAGTTTTACTTCTCAGCAAGTTATCGTTTCGCAAGTGCCAACATCCATTCTAACTACCTCGGTGTTATTAAGAGGAACTGCTGTAGAATCTAGTAATTTAACCCTGAGCACGATGGGATTTTGCTACAACACTTCGCCAAACCCTACCGTTATTAATCAACAAAGTCAAATTTCAGGAGGTTTTGGCAACTTTACCATTCCCGTTACGAATTTAACACCAAACACGGTGTATTATGCTAAGCCATTTTATTACACCAATACAGGTGCTTTGTTTTATGGCAACGAAATTAGCTTTAAAACAACCGGGTATTTTGGCCCTTCAGGTGGATATGTATTTTATGACAAAGGCGAAACCACAGACGGGTGGCGGTATATGGAATTGGCTCCTGCCACATTAAATTATACCACAACAGCGATAGGCGCCGATTGGGGCTGTAATAATACACTGTTATCCTTTACCTATCCCGATTTTGGAAAAGGATTAGAAAACACCCAACACATTGTATCTAGCTGTTCTGTGGCCAATTCGGCAGCGCGTTTGTGCTACAATTACAGCATTAATGGATTAACCGACTGGTTTTTGCCTTCTAAAAACGAATTGGAAGTGATCTTTACCAGCTTGAAAAAAGAAGGATTTCTCAACAGTTCAACTTACAATTATATCTGGAGTTCTACCGAATTTGATGCCTCAAATGCCATCGAAGTTTGGTTTATTTATGACACCAATTCAGAATCTGTGGTAGAACCAAAATCATACAATGGCGTAGTTACTCCGGTGAGACGCTATTAAAAAACAACCAAACAACACAACAACATGACTGCAGACTTATTACTCGGATTGCAATGGGGCGATGAAGGAAAAGGAAAAATCGTTGACGTACTCACCTCCAATTACGACATTATTGCTCGTTTTCAAGGTGGACCAAATGCCGGACATACTTTAGAATTTGACGGCATCAAACATGTATTACGTACCATTCCTTCTGGTATTTTTCACGCCAATTCCATCAATATTATTGGTAATGGTGTAGTTATTGATCCAGTAGTTTTTAGCAGCGAGATTGACGGATTGGCCAAGTTCAATCTAGACATCACTAAAAAGTTATTTATTTCGCGTAAAGCACACCTCATTTTACCTACGCACCGTTTACTCGATGCCGCCTCAGAAGCAGCCAAGGGAAAAGCCAAAATTGGATCAACGCTCAAAGGAATTGGCCCCACTTATATGGACAAAACCGGTCGCAACGGAATTCGAGTGGGAGACATTGAACTTCCTGACTTTCAGGAGCGTTACCGTGCCCTCGCCGACAAACACGAAGCCATGATTTCGTATTATGACGTGGCCATACAATACAACTTACAAGAACTCGAAGCCGAATTCTTTACGGCCATTGAAGAGCTCAAAAAATTGACCTTCATTGACAGCGAAGAGTATTTATTTCAAGCACAAAAAGCCGGCAAATCTATTTTGTGTGAAGGCGCCCAAGGGTCCTTGCTTGATGTTGATTTTGGAACCTATCCGTTTGTGACCTCATCCAATACTACAGCTGCAGGTGCGTGTACTGGATTGGGTATTGCCCCCAATAAAATCAAAGAAGTGTACGGTATTTTTAAAGCCTATACTACCCGTGTGGGCAGCGGACCTTTCCCTACCGAAGACTTTGAAGAAGCCGGCGACATCATGGCCAAAGTGGGCAATGAATTTGGTTCGGTTACCGGACGCAAAAGACGTTGCGGCTGGTTGGATTTAGTGGCCTTGAAATATGCTGCACAAATCAACGGAGTTACCCAACTCATGATGATGAAAGGCGATGTGCTTTCGGGTTTTGAAACCTTAAAAGTGTGTACCGCTTACCTGTACAACGGACAAGAAATTGCCCACTTGCCGTATAACATCGAACCCGAAAACGTGACTCCGGTGTATACCGAATTCAAAGGTTGGAAAGCCGATTTAACCGGCATGCATAGTTACGAAGAACTGCCCCTTGAACTCAAAGAATATATCGCGTTTATTGAAGCTGAAGTGGGTGTGCCAATTAAAATTGTCTCGGTAGGTCCTGACAGAAAACAAACCATAACCAAATAATACATTAACGCTTTGAGAAATCAGGGCGTTTTTTTTCTAGATGAGAGCATCCAAACTATTTACCGAATTCTTTGAAAACGAAAAAGCCAGTGGATTGGTACTCATCGCCATTACTATGCTGTCGCTATTTTTGGCCAATTCGGTAGTGCAAGAGCCCTACATCAATTTTTGGAAAATGCAGCTAGGCAGTCACACCCTAGTAGAATGGATTAACGACGGGCTGATGGCTATTTTTTTCTTGCTCATCGGGCTCGAATTGGAACGCGAAATCTATGCCGGAGAATTGTCCAACCTCAAAAAAGCGAGTTTGCCTTTGTTTGGTGCCTTGGGTGGGATGTTGGTTCCTGCCGGAATTTATTTGGCCTTCAACTGGGGAACTGCTACCCAATCAGGAGCGGGAATCCCCATGGCTACAGATATTGCTTTTGCCGTAGGCGCACTTTCATTATTGGGCAAAAAAGTACCCACCTCACTTAAAATATTCCTAACCGCCCTGGCCGTAGTCGATGATTTGGGCGCCATACTCGTGATTGCTATTTTTTACACCAAAAGCTTGGCCTTTCTTAACCTGGGCATTGCCTTGGGCATTTGGCTCGTTTTATTGTTGCTCAATCGACTACGCATACACACGTTTTGGCCTTATGCCATTGGTGGAATTGCCTTGTGGTATTTTATGCTGCACTCGGGTATCCACGCCACCATTGCTGGGGTATTGCTCGCCTTTGCGCTGCCGTTTGGAAAAGACGATAAAACATCTATTTCGTATCGTTTGCAACGTAAATTACACCTGCCCGTTGGCTTTATTATTTTACCCTTATTTGCTTTGGCCAATACCTGTTTGCCGTTATCCGGATCCATCGGAACAGCCTTGCTACACCCCAGTAGTATGGGCATAATGATTGGCTTAGTGCTAGGAAAGCCCCTGGGTATTTTTCTATTTGCTTATGGAACAACCCAATTGGGCTGGAGCCATTTGCCTACCGATTTAAAATGGAAACAACTTTTTGGCGCAGGGATTTTGGGCGGAATCGGGTTTACCATGTCTATTTTTATTAGCCTACTCGCCTTTCAAGACGAAGCCAGCATTGAAACGGCAAAAATGGCTATTTTACTCGCCTCTACTGTGGCTGGAATGATCGGATTTGTGTATTTGAAACGCAGTTTTTAATGCTAATATTCCTTTGATAATTAATCCTTAAAATGGAGTTTGCTTGGGTTGATTTTCTTAAATTTGGCCAAAATTCCAACTTTTGAAAAACGCAGTTGTTTGTTTATTATTGACTTTCCTGCTTGGCTATTCGGCTGAAGCTTGGGCACAAGAAGCCAAAAAAATTGTCATTGAATATGCCGATTTTGCCGACGTGAACCAAACCGAAATCCCCGATGCCTTGTTGCTCACCGGTCATGTGCGCATGAACCACGATGGAGTGCGATTTTTGTGCAACAAAGCCTATTATTTTCAAAAAGAAAACTACGTCAAAGCCTTTGGGGATGTGCAAATGATACAAGGCGACACTTTGTTCATGAACAGCAAATACGCCGAGTACAACGGCAATGTGAAGCAAGCCTACGCTACTGGAAAAGTAAATTTGCGTTCGCCCGAGATGAACCTGGCCACCGACACCCTGCGTTTTGACCGAAACAACCAACAAGCCTATTACACCTGCAACGGTGTAATTACCAACCGTGAAAACGTATTAAAAAGTAAATCGGGACGGTATTTTGTAGCCGAGAAAAAATTTCAATTCTTAACGGCAGTAACTATAACCAATCCAAAATATGTGGTGAAATCCAATCATTTGGACTACTACAACAATTCAGGGCATTCCTATTTATTTGGTCCTTCGACCATTACCAGCAAAGAAAATTTTATTTACACCGAAAAAGGCTTCTACGACAGCCGAAAAAATGTAGGCCACTTTTTGCGTAAATCGTACATCAAATACAAAGACCGCCGCATTGAGGGCGATAGTTTGTTTTACAACCGAACCAAAGAATTCGCTTCGGCCTCCCGCAACGTAAAAATCACGGATTCGATCAACAAAGGAATTGTAAAAGGCCATTACGCCGAGCTCTACAAACAAAAAGACTCCATGTTTGTCACCAAGCGTGCAGTAGCCATCAATTTGGTCGAAAACGATTCGATTTACATCCACGGGAAATTGCTCATGGTAACTGGCAAGCCCAACGAACGCATAGTGCGCGCCTACCCCAACGCGCGATTTTTCAAAAAAGACTTGAGTGGCAAATGCGACTCCATTCATTCCAGCCAAAAAACCAACCTCACGCAGCTCATTGGAAAACCCATTTTATGGAATTTCGACAACCAAATGACCGGCGATGTAATGCACCTAATTGGTAACAACCAAACCGAAAAACTGGATTCGTTAAAAGTACTCAACAATGCCTTTATTGCCTCGCGTGATACCCTAGGCACTGGATTTAATCAAGTGAAAGGCGTCAATTTATTTGGCAAATTCAAGGATAACAAACTCTACGAAGTTGATGTAATCAAAAACACCGAAGTGTTGTACTTTTTGCGCAACGACCAAAAGGAACTCATTGGCATCAACAAAAATGTGAGCAGCCGCATCAACATGACTATGGAAGGCAACACCATCAACACGATGACCTTTTTTACCGATGTAGATGGCGACATTTATCCCGAAAATGAATTGCCCGAAAATGCACGCAAACTCAAGGGCTTTATTTGGCGTGAAGATGAACGCATCTTGGACCAAGAATGTATTTTTCCGGACGAAGAAAATGCAGAAAACGAACGCCTAGTCAATTCGCACAAAGCCGAAATGGCCAAAGAAAATGTCCCGATGAAAATTCGCAAAGAGACCCTAAACTACGACAAGAACAACCCCAAACCCAAACCCAATCCTGCCGTTAAGTAAATTAGCCCTCATGGAACAGCCCATAAATCCTGATTTTATACAGTATCAAGCTCAAACTTCGCCCTATCCGTTGGGCATGGAAGTAGCCTATGCCAAAGGATCCTACATTTATGACCGCAACCAAAAACCGTATTTGGATTTTGTAGCAGGCGTTTCGGCTTGTGCATTAGGACACCAACATCAGCGGGTGAATGACGCCATCAAAAAACAATTGGACACCTACTCGCACGTAATGGTCTACGGCGAATATGCACAAAGTCCAGCGGTAGAATACTGCAAATTATTGGCCCAATTATTGCCCGATCCATTAAACAAAGTTTACTTAGTAAATTCGGGAACCGAAGCCTGCGAAGGCGCACTCAAATTGGCCCGACGCGTTACCGGACGCAAACAACTCATTTCTTGCTACAACGCCTACCACGGCAATACCATGGGCGCGATGAGCGTGATGGGTTTTGAAGAACGCAAAACTCCGTTTTTACCGCTCTTGGAAGATGTAGATTTTATCACCTTTAATAACGAGGCCGATCTCCAAAAAATAACTACTCAAACCGCAGGTATCATCTTAGAAAGCATACAAGGTGGCGCCGGATTTATCCAACCCGAAAATGACTTTTTGCGCAAAGTACGCCAGCGTTGCGACGAGGTGGGTGCTATGCTTATCATTGACGAAATTCAACCCGGATTTGGCCGTACCGGAAAATTATTTGGCTTCGAGCATTTTGGCATTGTCCCCGACATCATCATAGTAGGCAAAGGCATGGGCGGCGGCATGCCAGTTGGAGCATTTATTGCCAACGAGGCCCATATGGATTTGCTAAGCCACAGTCCAAAATTAGGTCACATTACTACCTTTGGGGGACACCCTGTAATTGCGGCCGCTTGCTTGGCCACCTTGCAAGAAATTACCGAAACCAATTTAATGGCCGAAGCAATTGAAAAAGAACAACTGTTTCGTTCGCTATTACACCATCCTTTAATTACCGAAATACGCGGCCGTGGCTTGATGTTGGCTGCGATGACACCCAGCGCTGACATCACCAATCAGGCCATTTTAGCCTGCCAAGACCGTGGCTTGATATTATTTTGGCTCCTCTTTGAAGGCAAAGCCATTCGCATTACCCCACCCCTCACGATTTCGAAAGCCGAAATTGAGGAAGGCTGCAAAATCTTGCTGGAGGTGTTGGATACTTTGGTTTAGTTTCAGGTTTCACGAAATGAATAGTTCCGCTTCGCTATAATTCTTAGTGTAATTCACAAAACTTGACTCGAGTCCCGAAACTTCGGGACGAACAGATGAAGCAAAGCGTAATAAACTTAAAACTTGAAACTTGGCGCAAGCCAACAGAAACCCTTTGTTAATTATTTTGTTCACAACAATTCGATAAACAAGCCGTTTTAGGACAAACTAGCCTTACTTTTAATGTGCCCAACAAAAAGCCAATCTTATGCATTTGAGCGACGAAGAAGAAGCACACAACATTTCCCTTTCCCGATTTGAATCGATGCTGAAAACCAACAAGGTATTCTTTTTTGACTCGGAGGAATTTGAAGAAATTATCTTGCATTACTTGGACATTGGCAAAACTACTTTGGCCAAAAAAGCGCTCAAATTGGCCTTAGACCAGCACCCGCGATCTACGGGATTAAAATTGGTTCAGGTAGAATTAATGATCTTTGAAGACAAACTGGATCAGGCCGAAAAAATGCTCAATGACTTGTATGCCATTGAACCCCAAAACGAAGAAATTTACATCCAAAAAGCCAATATTTGTTCCAAACGCGACCAGCATGAAAAAGCGGTTGAATTGCTCAAAATTGCCTTACAATACACCGATGATTTTGCCGACGTCTACAATTTAATTGGCATGGAATACTTGTTCATGGACCAATTGGAATTGGCCAAAGAGAATTTCATCAATTGTTTAGAAGAAGACTTTGAAGACCAATCAGCCTTGTATAATGTGGTGTACTGTTTTGAATTTTTAGACCAAAACCAAGCGGCGGTTGATTATTTGATGAAGTACATTGAACGCAATCCCTACAGCGAAATTGCGTGGCACCAAGTGGGCCGTCTCAACTACGGACTTAAAAAATACGAAGAAGCCCTGCATGCCTTTGATTATGCGACACTCATCGACGATGCCTTTTTGGGCGCTTTTATGGAACAAGCCAAAACCTTGGAGCGACTCAAACGCTACGAAGAAGCCATTGTTTGCTACACACGCACCATTGAACTCGACGATCCTACCTCTTATGCCTTGTTGCGCATTGGCAAATGTCACGAAAAATTAGGCCACAAAAAATTGGCCTTGGAGTTTTTTAACAAAACCGTACACGAAGATCCCTTATTAGACAAAGGATGGATTGCCATTACTGATTTTTATGTGCGTCAAAAAAACTTCCAAAAAGCCTTATTTTACGTGAATAAAGCGCTACAAATAGACAACCAAAATAGATATTACTGGAAGCGCTATGCCAGCATCAACAAAGAATTAAATTTCTTTGAAGAGGCCGAATTTGGCTACCGAAAAGCGGTTGAATTTGGTGATTACCAATTGGACACCTGGTTGTTTTGGGTTGATTTATTGCAATTCTTGGGCGAATTTGAAAGCGCCATTACGACCCTGATGCAAGCCGCCGAATACTTCCCAGAAGAATACGAAATTGAGTACCGCTTGGCCGGCTTGAATTATATGTTACAAGAACCCGAAAAAGGACAATTTCATTTAAGCAATGGATTGCGCTTGAACTTCAAAAATCACACCTTAATTGAAGAACTATTTCCGGTAGTTTGGTTGCAAAAAAAAGTGCAAAATCAGATTAAAAAATACCCGAACCAAAACTAATTCCTGCCGTATTCGCCATGCCAAAAAAAATAGTTGGGTTGTTGGGAAAACACCTTGAGCACTCGTTTTCAAAGAAATATTTTACCGAAAAATTTGCGACCAAGGGCATTACCGATTTTGAATACGAAAATTTTCCGCTCGATTCACTCGATCAATTTGAAGCGCTCTGGGAACAAAATCCTGAATTATGGGGGCTTAATGTCACGATTCCCTACAAACAAAGCATCATTCCGTATTTAACCAAATTAAATAACCATGCCAAAAGTATTGGCGCGGTCAATGTGATAAAAAAACGCAGCGACGGCTCACTAAAAGGCTACAACACTGACTACTACAGTTTTTTAAAATCCCTCTTGCCGTTGTTGGAACCCCACCACAAAAAAGCCCTGGTTTTGGGAAGTGGTGGTGCATCAAAAGCGGTGCAATATGCCTTAAAAGAATTACAAATTTCTTATAAAGTGGTGTCTAGAACACCCAAACGCTTGCAGTTTAGTTATGCTAAGCTCACCAAAAAAGTCATGGCCGACTACCTCATTATCATCAATTGCACTCCGCTTGGCACCAGTCCAAATACAGCCGAATTCCCCGAAATACCCTATGAATTCTTGGGCGCACAACACATCGCCTTTGATCTGATCTACAACCCCGAAGAAACCCTCTTTTTAAGCAAAGCAAAAGCACAGGGTGCCGTGATAAAAAACGGCTACGAAATGCTGTTGTTGCAGGCTGATGCAAGTTGGAAAATTTGGAAGAAATAAAAAAAATAGCAACGCCATTACGTTGATTTTTGTTATTGCATTTTAACCGGAGGTTTACGCATATTTACTTGTTTGGCTTGTCGTTCGGCCTCTTGTTTTTGAAAAAATTCAAATTGTTCAGGACTCAACATCGATTTAATTTCAGCTTCCCGTTGAGAAAGTAGGATAATCTTTTTTTGCTTTTTCTCTTCGGGCGTTAAGATGCTTCTGCGCAACTCCCCCATCAAAGTGGCGTAGCGCTTAATGATTTCGCGATAAGGCGTTTGTTGTTCTTTGGTGAGTTGCAACGGATCTTGAATTTGCGCAACAGCAGGCGGATTTGCAGGACCCGCAGCGGGTTTATCTTGTGCCGATGCCGTGAAAATAGCGCCTAAGGTGAAAAACGTGCAAGTCAAGGAAAAAAGTTGTTTTTTCATCGGAAGTAATTTTAAAAATTTGAATCGCTAAAGTACAAATTAGAGACAAAACTGCAAATACTTTAACAGCTATCCAAAAATCAAAAACAGTTGTATAAAACCAATTGACCGCTTGTATTTAAAGGCCAATCCTTTTGTATATTAGTCGTGGTTTACTATCTTTCGCCCTCAAATTAATTAGCAACCTTTACACCTGTAACGATGTTAGACGAAAAGAATGATAACCTGCCACAAGCAGATGGAGAGCAAAATGAAATTCAACCCACTGAAATTCAAACAGAAAAAACCGAAAGCAACGAAGAAATAACTGCTGCTGCCGAAGAATTGGTAGATACTGCTGAAACAGAAGTAACGGAAGTTGTTGCTGAAGAAGTAGCCGAATCAGAAGAAGCCGAGGAAACTGCAACAGCCGAAGTGTCAACCCAGCACTATGCCGTGATCGAAGAAATTGCCAACGCCAACGCCGAAGCCAGTGAAGACGAAAGTTTCCGCGCTGAAATTCCGATGCAAGATTATGACACCATGACCTTGGAAGAATTGGTAGACAACTTGGAAAGTTTAGTGGCTACTGATGCTGTTTTGGCGATCAAGGATCACGTGGAGGAGCTCAAAAAATCATTCTTAGCCCAATTCTATCATTTGTTGGATGAAAAAAAGGAAGCCTTCTTGGCCGAAAATCCTGATACTACAGAGTCTTTTCAGTATCAACATCCGTTGAAACCCAAATTTGATCAACTATATTCCCAATATAAAGCGCGTAAAAACGCTTACTTTAAAAATTTACAGACCAATTTAGAACAAAACCTTGCCGTTCGATTGGCCTTGGTCGAGGAACTCAAAAACCTGATCAACCCCCAAAATAACATCAAAGACACGCTCAAGCAATTTAACGATTTGCGTGAACGTTGGAAAAATGCGGGGCCAATCCCCAAAGACAAATACAACCACGTATGGAATAATTACCATTTCCATATCGAAAATTTCTACGATTATTTACACTTAGACCGCGAAGCCCGCGACATTGATTTTAAGCACAACCTCGAGTTAAAACTCAAAATCATTGCGCGTGTAGAAGAATTGGTGCACGAAACCGACATTTCAAAATCATTCCGCGAATTGCAAGATTTGCACCGCATTTGGAAAGAAGACATTGGCCCAGTTTCTAAAGACCACCGCGAAGAAATTTGGACGCGTTTTAGCGAATTGACCAAGCAAATGCACGACAAACGCGAAGAATTATTTGAAGGTCTGCGTGCAGTTGAAGCGGCCAATTTAGCTACCAAACAAGCCTTAATTGCTGAGTTGGAAGCCTTGGCCCAAGAAAAAGTACATTCGCATGCCGCTTGGTTGGGACAAATCGAAAAAGTAGAAGCCTTGCGCAATGCGTTTTTCACCGCCGGAAAAGTGCCCGCCGACCTAAACGAAGCCACCTGGAGCCAATTTAAACAGGCTGTGCGTGCGTTTAATGTGTTGAAAAACTCGTTTTACAAAGAAATCAAAAAAGACCAAACCGATAATTTAACCAAAAAACAAGCCTTGGTGGCGCAAGCCAAAGCCTTGGCCGAAAGCACCGATTTTGCGGCGACCACTCCCCTGATGAAAAAAATTCAGGAAGATTGGAAAACCATTGGGCATGTGCCACGCAAATATTCGGACAGTTTATGGACCGAGTTTAGAGCCGCCTGCAACGCCTATTTTGAAACGGTTAAATCCCAAAAAAAAGAGGAAAATCCAGAAGAAGTAGAAGCCTTCGAAAAGAAAAAAGCCTACTTGGAAACCTTGCGTAGTTTTGAACTCACTGGCGTGCACAAAACCGATTTGGATGCCATTAAAGCGCATATCGAGGCTTGGAAAAGCTTTGGTAAAGTGCCGTTCCCACGCCGTCACATTGAAGGCAAATTCAATAAAATTTTGGACGCCTTGTTTGAGAAACTAAGCCTCAGCAAAAAAGAGGGCGACATGATGCGTTTTACCAACCGCATGGATCAATTGTCTGAATCAAACGACACGCGTAAACTAGAAAGCGAAAAAATCTTCTTGACCCGCAAGATTGAAGAAGTACAAGCCGAGATCTTTCAATTGGAAAACAACATCCAGTTTTTCACCAACACCAAAAATGCCAAAAAAGAAAACTCCATTGTACTCGAAGTGCGTAAAAACATCGAGAAACACAAAGAAGAAATGGCTGTGTTGCGGGATAAGTTGAAGAAATTAAGGGAGATTAAGACTGAGGCAGCTGAGAGCTAATAGCTATCAGCAGTTCTTAGTATACTTCGCAAACTCCCCTCTCGAGAGGGGATGGGGGTGTGTTGTGTAGTTGTGAGTTGACAGTTAACAGTTTACAGCTATCAGCGCTTAGCAACTCTTAATATAGAATCACCTTTCGACTAAATAGATTGCTTCGTCGTTCCTCCTCGCAATGACGTTGGCAGTATCAATCGTTTCTCCAAAATGTATCGGTGAGATAAAATACGGTATCAATAAAGTATAAAACTCCATTTCTTGTAAGTACATTTTCGTCGTGTAAATCTTCTAAAATGATGCCCAATTCGGGATTGAAATAATCGTTATTTCGTGTATTTACAAAGCCATTTTGCGTCAAAAATAATTTTACAGTTTCTAAGTTTGTGCTTTCTGTGATAGACACGTAAGCTTGTTTAACAACGGCATAAACAATATCATTGCTTTTGGTAAAACCAATTAAATTGTAGGCTGTGTCAGGAAAAAAATAATTGTGAAGCAATAAATTATCGAAATAATCTTTCCAGCAATTGTAGTAAATGCTGTCGTTTAATTTTAAAACGTGTTCAGCATCTTTGAGGTAAACTTTTTGTTCGGCACCTTCACTCACATATTGTGAAAGGTCAATCTCTATCCAAAGGGAATTTTCTGAAATGTAATTTTCTAAACTCTTTGTTTCTTGGTTTTTGTACTGCTTTTCGTTTTTAACAATTGAGCTTGTTTGCGCGCCATGGTCAAGGTAACTGGCAATTGCTTGGATAGTTGTTCCAAACCTAATTTGGCTCTTTCCTGAAAGGACAAGGTGTAGTTCATGTTTTAACTCGTTTTGCATCGACAAATATAATAAAACTTCTTACTGAAAAAATAATGCTGTATGCCGTCAGCAAACAGCTAAAAGCTATCAGCTAACAGCTATCAGCTAACAGCTATCAGCAGTTCTTAGTATACTTGATTCCTTTCGACTTTACGACTTTCAACTTTCGACTCAAAGCTAACAGCTGATTCCTCCCCCGCATGACAAATATCATAGTCCCTGCCCTTTTCCGCTCGTATTTTTGACTGGTAAATGCACTTGCTATGAAAACTTCACTGCTACAAAAATACAATGTGCCGGGCCCGCGGTACACCAGTTATCCTACGGTGCCCTATTGGGACGAGGCGCTTTTTACAAGTGAATCCTGGAAAGCATCGGTGCAGCAGTCGTTTCGCGAAAGCAACCGAACCGAGGGAATTAGTTTGTACATTCATTTGCCGTTTTGCGAAAGCCTGTGCACTTTTTGTGGCTGCAACAAACGCATCACCAAAAACCACGCGGTGGAGAGTCAGTATATTGCAGCGGTGCTCCACGAATGGATGCTGTATTGTGCGTTGTTTGACGATAGACCACAAATTAAGGAAATTCATTTGGGAGGCGGAACGCCAACTTTTTTCTCGGTAAAAGAACTCGAAAAATTAATCACGGGCTTGTTTCAAACCGCCGATCGTGCGGCTAATTTTGACTTTAGTTTTGAAGGTCATCCCAACAATACCACCAAAGCCCATTTGCAAAAATTATATGATTTAGGCTTTAGACGCGTGAGTTTTGGGGTACAAGATTATTCCCCAAGCGTGCAAGAAGCCATTCACCGGGTGCAGCCGTTTCATAACGTGGCCAAAGTAACCTTTTGGGCGCGTGAAATTGGGTATACCTCGGTGGGTCACGACCTAATTTTTGGCCTGCCGTTTCAAACGCTAGACGATGTAATTGACACCATCGAAAAGACCAAATCGCTGGCGCCCGATCGCTTGGCGTTTTACAGTTATGCCCATGTGCCTTGGATAAAAGGCAACGGACAACGAGGATTTAAAGACCAAGATGTGCCCAAAGACGAGGCCAAACGTACCTTGTATGAAGTGGGCAAAGCGCTGTTGTTTCAAAACGACTACCACGAAATTGGCATGGATCACTTTGCCTTAAAATCGGATTCGCTCTACACCGCCTTTCAACAGAAAAAACTGCACCGCAACTTTATGGGCTACAGCCACTCCAAAACCCAACTGATGATTGGCTTGGGCGTATCGTCCATAAGCGATAGTTGGTATGGGTTTGCGCAAAATGTAAAAACCATCGAGGATTATTACCAGGCGTTAAACCAAAATAATTTTCCGGTTTTTAGAGGGCATCAGCTCACCGCTGAAGATTTAATTATTCGCCAACACATTTTAAATTTAATGTGTCAATTTGAAACATCTTGGGCTGATAATGGCTTGTACTTCAACGAAATCCCAGAAATAGTAAGCCAACTCAAAGAGATGGAAAACGACGGCTTGTTGGAATTTGTAAAACAAGGCATTCGGGTTACCGAAAAGGGCAAAGCTTTTGTGCGCAATATTTGCATGGCGTTTGACTTGCGCCTCAAACGCAAAGCGCCCGAAACCGAGTTGTTTTCGATGACTATCTAAAAAAAAAAATCACGCGAATGGCGTGATTTTTTTTTAGTGTGCAAAGCCTAATTGGCTTTTACCAAGCTGTACAATTGGTCTTTGAGGTGCAGCAAATGGGCTTTCATTTCTTTGAGCGCCTCGTCGGTGGCTACTTCAATACCGGTTTTGATGCGCAAAATCTGGTGGTCCATTTCGTGGTATTCGTCAAATAGTTTCCGAAAATGCGGATCACTCACTTTGAGCGCATGAATTTTTTCTTGGTACTCGGGCAATTCGTGTACTAAATCGTGTTTTTCCATGGGGTTAAAATTTTATTGGTGACAAGTAGGTTGTTGTTGAACAACTAAGTTCATGGGCGTAGGCGACACATACGGAATTCCTAATCCAAGTCCTCGAATAATAAACAAGGTACCCAATACTACCGCAAATACGGGCATGTAGCGTTGTATGGCGTTTCTGCTTTGCAAGGAAATCCAATTACCCACTACCGAGATGCTGCTCATGAGTGGCAAAGTTCCCAAACCAAACACCAGCATATACAAACTACCTAAGGCGGCTGTTTGCATGGCTATGGCGCCAAACAATGCCACATAGACCATACCGCAGGGTAAGAATCCGTTAAGGAATCCTATGGTGAAAAACGAATGCAAAGATCTGCTTTTGAACTGTTCGCCCAAAGCCGATTTGAGTGTTGACAGCAACCGAAAAATAGGTTTTGAAAGCGCATATTTACCCAAACTTTTTTCAGAAATCAGCGAAACGAGAATCATGGCCACACCGATTACAATGGATAGTCGTTGTTGCACCCCGGCCAAAAACAAGCCGCGTCCCACTAATCCAAACAGCAAACCGATGCTGGCATAGGCGCTCAACCGGCCCAGGTGATACAAGGCTATTCTGCTGTATTTGGCTATTCCTTTTGCGTTCCCAACAGGCAACATTAGCGCAATGGGACCGCACATCCCTACGCAATGTAAACTGCTCAAAAGTCCAAAAAGTAAAGCCGTGTAAAGCATGATGTGTTAATTGGTGTAATACAGGTTATGTTGACTTTGGTAGGTTTTTCCTTCGTATTCCCAGCGTAACGTAATATCCCAAAGACCGCCTACCAAACTTTTTTTAGGTATGAGCAAAGTGGAACTAGACGTCGAAATAGGCATTTCAAAATCTAATTTTTTGTTAGACGGTCGATAGAGGGATACTATTCCTTTTAGGTTGGCGGGATTAAATTGTTTGGGAAAAACAACTAAAATTCCTTGCGCATTTGTTGAAATTTGAGGTTGTTGCGCCAAATCGTGCGCATTTTGAAGTTGCACCATCTCGGTTTCAAAATGGGCATCTTTTTTATAATATTCTTCTACGACCAATTCGTTGTCGTACTTGGAATTGGATTGTACTTTGATTACAAAATACAAGATAAAGCACATAAAAAAAACAAAGGACAAGACGATGCCGGTTCCCCAGTTAAAGGGAATTCCGGTTGATTTTGTGGGAACTGTTGTCATAGTGAATGGAATTAATCGAAACTTCGAGGACTTAAAAAACTAGTGTGTGTGGTTTCTATTTTTTGGGTGCCATTATACACCTCAATTTCTAACTTGGTTCGGTCGTGGTCTACTAAAAATTGATTGATTTCTACAAACAAGGTGCCTTCATTCATGCCTTGTTTGGGCACCCTAAAATCTTGTTTACCCACCACATTAATTTTTCCTTTTATGCCCACCAATTTAAAGTGGATGTCGTTGAAATCGGTGTTGGTTTTGTTGATGATTTTGTAGGTAAACACGTTGCTAATGTTGTCGCCTTTGTGCTGATACAACTGGCCTGGCAAGCGCAAAATCACGGTTTCTACTTCGGTGCGTAAAAACAACAAGCCGGTGAGCACGCCAATTAAAATAACCAACACTGCGGTATAACCTTTCATGCGGGTCGTAAATTTGAACTGGGCGTTTTTCTCGATTTCGTCTTCTGAGGCATACCGAATTAATCCTTTGGGCAAGCCCACGCTGTCCATTACGGTGGCGCATTCGTCTATACAAGCGGTGCAGTTGGTGCATTCCAATTGCGTTCCGTTGCGAATGTCAATGCCGGTGGGACATACGTGTATGCAGTGTTTGCAATCAATGCAATCGCCAATGCCTAAAGCAGTTCGGTCTTCGTTTTTATGAAACTTAGCTCTGCCTTGCTCGCGTTCGCCACGTACAAAATCATAGGCCACATTGATCGATTTGTTGTCGAGCAACACCCCTTGCAATCGTCCGTAGGGACAAGCAATGATGCATACCTGTTCGCGAAACCAGACAAACACAAAGTAAAATACGCCCGTAAAAATGAGCAGCGCCACTAGGGTGCCTTTGTGTGCAAAAGGGCCGTCTTCAACCATTTGAAACAACGCATCACTGCTGATGAGATAGGCCAAAAACACATTGGCAATTCCAAATGAAATGAAAGCAAATACCGTCCATTTTATAGTTTTCTTTCTAATTTTCTCGGCGTCCCAGGCTTGTTTGGCCAATTTTATTTGGGCAGTTCGATCGCCTTCTATCCAATATTCGATGCGGCGAAAGACCATTTCTAAAAATATGGTCTGCGGACAGATCCAACCGCAAAAAATGCGCCCAAAAATTACCGTAAACAAAATTACAAACACCACACCCACAATCATGAACAATACAAAAATGTAGAAATCTTGGGGCCAAAATGGGAATCCAAACAAATTGAAACGGCGTTCCAATACATTGAATAACATGAACTGATTGCCGTGAATTTTCACAAAGGGATTGGCAATTAAGATGGCCAATAACACATAACTCACCCACTTGCGGTAGGAATAGAATTTACCAGCAGGTTGTTTAGGATATAGGAAATTGCGTTTGCCAGCGTCGTTTATCGTGGCAATTGAATCTCTAAATGTTTCGTCTGGCAAATTGTGCATGGCTTATTTTTTTACTTGAACGGTATCAATAACTGCAGGAGCTGTTGTTGTTTTGGCCGCAGCGGGATCTATCCACACTTCGCCTTCTGACGGCTTAGGATCTTTAGGATTTGATCCGTGCAAGGACAACACGTAACTGGCCACTTTTTGCATTTCTTTGGGTTTTAATGTGCCTTTCCAGGATATCATTCCTTTGCCGTCACGTCCGCCATTCATCAAGGTATGAAACACATTTTTGATTCCACCCCCTAAAATCCATTGGTCGTCGGTAAGGTTGGGTCCAATTTGTCCACCGGCATCGGCACGGTGACAAGCCACACAGTTGGTGGTAAAAATGGTTTTTCCTTCGGCTAAGGAAGCCGGATCAGTAAGTAAAGTAACCGATTTTTCGTCCATCAAATCGGGAGCCGTTTTAAGGTATTCGGCTACCTCAATTTTGGCTTGGGCGATTTCGTTTTTCAATTCCATTTCTTGGGTATCGCCCCCAAGCATATGAAAACGCACCAGATAAACGGCCGCAAATACTATGGTGATGTAGAACAAATACACCCACCACGGTGGCAAAGTATTATCAAGCTCTTTAATACCATCGTAATCGTGATGCAACAACAACTCGTCTTCGCTCTCAATAGGCGTCGATTTGGTAAGGGCTTTAACCAAGTTTTTATACCATTGGCTTTCGCTGATGCTGATGCTTTTGGCTGCATCCAATTGGGCTTTTTGCTCCTCGGTTAATAAATGATAGGTAATGGTATCTACCGCATTTAGGGTGATTTCAATGGCAATCAACAAGAATAAGAATACCAACAGGAATAGAGAAACCATCGGGTACTTGACAAAAGCAGGACGATCTCCAGAGTCGATGAAATATTCCAATGCCAACATGACACTGAAAAAGACCACGGGAACTCTAACATATACGGGAAGTAATTTTTTCATTTTTACTTAATTTGGATTAATTATCGTGAAACGGAAGTTTACTCAACTCGTCAATTTTTTCTTTTTTGTAGGTAAAAACCCAAAGGCCCAAGCCCAGAAAAAACAGAAAGAAAATAGACAATGAAAGTATCGGATAGATCGCCACGCCGGCAATGGTTTCCATGGAGTGTTTAACTTGTTCGAACATCTGATTTATTTTTTTGCGTTATCTTTTACTTTGATATCGGTTCCCAAACGTTGGATGTAGGCTATCATCGCCACGATTTCTCGTTGGTTCATCGGTACAAATGCTTCGCCTTTGGCCGCCGCTTTTTTCTTGCTGTCTTCGTAACTTTTCACAAAGTCTGGATCATTTTTCAAGCTGTTTTCGATGCCAATGGCTTGCGCACGCATGTTTGCTTGTGCTTGGGCAATTTCGGCTTCTGAGTACGGCACACCCAAGGCAGCCATGGCTTTCATTTTTTTCTCGGTCAAAGAAACATCCATCGCTTTGTTGTCAAACAACCATTTATAACTAGGCATGATTGATCCGGCCGAAATACTTTGCGGGCTCCAAAAGTGATTGAAGTGCCAGTTGTCGTTGTATTTTTTTCCTTCGCGCAGCAAATCGGGTCCGGTGCGTTTAGATCCCCATAAAAACGGGTGATCGTAGACAAACTCGCCTGCTTTGGATTGCACACCATAACGCTCAACTTCAGAACGGAATGGACGTACATTTTGCGAGTGACAACCCACACAACCTTCGCGAATGTACAAGTCACGGCCTTCTAATTCGAGCGGCGTATACGGTTTAACACTGGCAATTGTTGGGATATTGGATTTCACCATAATGGTGGGCACAATCTGAATAATTCCACCAATTAAAATGGCTACCGTAGCAAACAAGGTTAATTGTATTGGGCGACGCTCCAACCAGCTGTGATATTTTTCGCCTTTCACGCGTTTGGCGCTCACTTCTTGCAACTCAGGCGCTTCGGCCAATTCGTCTTCAACTGTGGCATTGGCACGCACGGTTTGGATAATGTTGTACACCAACACCAACATTCCGGCTAAGTATAAGGTTCCTCCTACTGCGCGCATCCAGTACATCGGCATGATTTCGGTGACGGTTTCGAGGAAGTTCCCATAGGTTAAAGTGCCATCCGGATTAAATTGTTTCCACATGGAAGCCTGTGTAAATCCGGCGACATACATGGGCAAGGCATACAAAATGATTCCCAAGGTGCCAATCCAAAAGTGGAAGTTGGCCAATTTAGTAGAGTATAATTTTCCTTTGGTCATGCGCGGAATCAACCAATAAATCATTCCGAATGCCATGAATCCGTTCCAAGCCAAGGCACCAACGTGCACGTGGGCAATAATCCAGTCGGTAAAGTGGGCAATGGCGTTTACATTTTTCAAGGACAACATAGGTCCTTCAAAGGTGGCCATTCCGTAGCCGGTAATCGCCACGACAAAGAATTTCAAAACGGGTTCTTCACGCACTTTGTCCCAGGCGCCACGCAGGGTAAGCAATCCATTGATCATCCCTCCCCAAGAAGGAGCGATCAACATGATTGAAAATACAACACCCAAGTTTTGTGCCCAGTTAGGCAAGGCCGAATACAACAAGTGGTGGGGTCCAGCCCAGATGTAAATGAAGATCAACGACCAAAAGTGTACGATTGATAAACGATACGAATACACCGGACGGTTGGCGGCTTTTGGTACAAAATAGTACATCAAACCCAAGAAAGGCGTGGTCAAGAAAAAGGCCACGGCATTGTGTCCGTACCACCATTGCACCAAAGCATCTTGTACCCCCGCATAGACCGAGTAACTTTTTAAGCCCGAAACTGGAAGTTCCAAACTGTTAAAAATGTGCAGTACAGCAACCGTAACAAACGTAGCCAAGTAAAACCAAATCGCTACATACAAATGGCGCTCTCTGCGTTTAAGAATGGTACCAATCATGTTGATGCCAAATACTACCCAAATTAAAGCAATGGCAATATCTATAGGCCATTCTAATTCGGCGTATTCTTTAGAGGTGGTAATTCCCAAGGGCAGCGAAATGGCCGCCGCAACGATGATCAGCTGCCAGCCCCAAAAGTGCAGGTTGCTCAAGAAATTGCTAAACATACGCGCTTTGAGAAGCCGCTGTAGCGAATAGTATACGCCACCAAACATCGCATTGCCCACAAAGGCAAATATGACGGCGTTGGTGTGTAACGGTCTCAATCGGCCAAAACTTAACCAAGAAATTCCCTCGGTAAGGTTTGGAAAAAGAAACATAATGGCTAGTATAAGCCCTACTAACATTCCCACTACCCCAAACACGATGGTGGCGTATAGGAATTTCTTTACAATTTTGTTGTCGTAATAAAATTGTTGCATTTCCATAATTAAAGTTGTTTTTCGTCTGTTGTTATTTCTGTTTTGGTTTTACGTAATTCATCGTCAAAGAGCATGCGCACTGACGGAGTGTAATCGTCGTCATATTGGCCCGATTTGACTGCTTTAACAAAAGCAACAAAAAAGCCAATGGCAACCACGATACTGATGGAGATTAATAAATAAATGACACTCATACCTATTGAAATGTTTAGTCAAAATTAGGGTTGACGGTTGGGTTATTTTATGATATTTATCATGATTGAGTCGAAAGTTGTAAAGTCATGAAGTCGAAAGTCGAAAGTGCTTGCTTAGCGACCGTCTATCATCGCTCTGTCTATATTGTATCGGTCTTCCTCGCAAAATAATTACTCATCACCGTCACAAAACTCACAATGGTTATGGTACTCAACGGCATGATAATGGCAGCCACAATGGGTTCTAATTGACCGCTCACGGCAAACGAAAGTCCCACCACATTGTACAACAATGAGAGGGCAAAACTCAATTTAATGGTGGTAATCGAATCTTTGGCCAAGCGCAAATAGCCGCCCAATTGGGCAAATTGACTGGCGTCTAAAATCGCATCACAGGCGGGGGAAAACACGTTCACGTTTTCAGATATGGCCATTCCCATATTGCTTTGAGCCAAGGCCCCGGCATCGTTGAGTCCGTCGCCGATCATCATGACATTGGCTCCGTTTTCTTGCAACTGTTTGATGAAGGCCAATTTTTGTTCGGGTTTTTGATTAAACACCAGTTCTGTTCCGGAGGGCAAAAGTTGTTGCAAGGTTTCGCGTTCGCCTTCGTTGTCGCCCGAAACCACTTTTAGCGTGTAGGTTTTGGCCAATTGGGCAAACAATTCTACCAACCCTTCGCGGTATTGATTATGAAATACAAAGCAGCCAAAGTATTGGCCGTCAATGGCCACATGCACCTGTGTTTGGTTTAGATTTTCTGGGGTGGTTTGACCTAAAAAAATGGCTGAACCCAACTGGATTTTTTTACCGGCACAACTCGCGTCTATGCCTTTTCCGGTATGTTCGGTAAATGCCGAAACATCCTGTTTGGGTGCCTCAGGCAAATAGTCATACACCATGCGGCTCAGCGGATGATTGGATGCCCGCAATACATTTTTCAACAAACCCAAATCAGCGGTACTCATGGGCTTCCCTACATAGTTAATCGTAGTTTTTTGGGTGGTGGTTATGGTACCTGTTTTGTCAAAAACCAGCGTATCTACTTTGGCCATTTGCTCAATCACCAAGGCGTTTTTGAGGTAACATTTTTTCTTGCCTAAAATGCGCAACACATTCCCAAAGGTAAACGGAGCCGTGAGCGCCAAGGCACAAGGACAGGCCACAATGAGCACGGCGGTAAATACATTAAAAGCAGTTTGGGTGTCAAAAAATATCCAGTAACCAAAACCCGCAAAAGCAATGAATAACAAAACGGGCGTAAAATACTGGCTCACGGCATCGGTAATCGTTTTGTGTTTTTGCTCCATTTTTTTCTGAAACACGTCGTTGCTCCACAACTGCGTGAGGTAACTCTGCGACACCGATTGTACTACTTCCATCTCAATGAGTGCGCCCACTTGCTTGCCCCCTGCAAAAATTTTATCTCCCGATTTTTTAGCTATTGGCACCGCTTCTCCGGTTACAAAACTGTAATCAATCTCGGCCGATGCACTGATGAGAATGCCATCAACCGGGATTAATTCTTGGTTGCGAATAAGCAAGCGATTGCCTTTCTCGATGCTATAAATGGGGACGTTTTCTTCGTGTTGGCCTACTATTCTAGTTACTGCGATGGGAAAATAGGATTTAAAATCGCGTTCAAAACTCAAAAAGCTGTAAGTTTTAATTTGGAACATTTTGCCCAACAACATAAAGAAGATCAATCCTGTGAGGCTGTCAAAAAAGCCCGAGCCGTAGTTCATGATAATATCTACCGTAGAACGCACAAACATGACCACAATCCCTAAGGCAATGGGAATCTCAATGTTGAGCATGCGGGCTTTGAGGCTTTGGTAGGCCGCTACATAATAGCCGCTTGCCGAATAGAAAAAACTGGGCAGCGAAAGTGCAAATATAAGCCAACGAAAAAAGCCGCGGTACTGATCGAGCCAAAATTCCTGTACCTCAAAATACTCCGGAAACGACAACAACATGATGTTGCCAAAACAAAAGAAAGCCACGCCTAGCTTATACGTGAGAGTGCGGTCTATTTTTTCTACTGTGGCGTCGTATTGTTCTAGACTGATGTAGGGTTCGTAGCCAATACTGCTGAGTAAATACACCAATTCCTTGAGCGATACTTGGTCGGGGTGATAGGAAATGCGTACTTTTTTTTGCGGGAAATTTACCTGCGAAGAAATTACTCCTTGCTGAAGACGCTGTAAATTTTCCAAAATCCAAATGCACGAGCTGCAATGAATATGAGGAATGTGCAGTGAAACAATAGCGGTGTTGGCTTCTTGAAATTCCAACAATTTGGCACTAATCTCATCGTTGTCTAAAAAATCATATTTACCCTTTATGTCTAAAGGAGTTGCTCCAGGTGATTGTTCGAAATCATAATAACAACCCAGCTCATTTTCGCGAAACAATTCGTAGACGGTTTGGCAACCGGCACAACAAAATAATTTTTCGTCAAAAAGAATTTCGGTCTTTTTATCGATGTCTAAACCACAATGGAAACATGTAGATGCATCCATAATTTGCTCATTTTATACCTGCTACAAAGGACTTGAACAGTTGTTAAATAAAATATGACATTTGTCATATTAAACGCTAAATTTGTCAAGCCTATCCCTAATCTTTATTACTATGAGTAAATGTGAACAATGTATCGTAAGAGAGTTCAGCTCGCTCAAAGCACTAAGCAAAGAAGAGTTACTAAAATTAGCCGACTGCAAAACTTCGCAGACCATAAAAAAAGGCGAAATCATTTTTGAAGAAGGCGACAACGTAAACGGAATTTTTTGTGTAAAAGATGGCGTGTGCAAAATGACCAAATTGAGCCCAAACGGGAAAGATCAAATTGTGAAGTTGGTTAAAAAAGGTGAATTACTCGGACAGCGTTCCATGATTAGCGACGAACCGGTAAACCTTACTGCGGTTGCCTTAGAAGACATGCAAGTGTGCTTTATTCCCAAATCAGATGTGATGGGATTTTTTAATGACAACAATAAATTCTCCCTCAATGTCATGCGCTCGGTATGTGGCGACTTGCGTGATGCCGATGACCACATGGTTTCGATGGCGCAAAAAAACGTAAAAGAACGTTTGGCTGAAACACTCTTATATTTAGAAGAAAATTTTGGCACCCACCCCGACGGTTCCTTACACATTCAATTGTCACGCGAAGAACTGGCCGGCATGATAGGCACCGCTACCGAAAGCTGCATTCGTTTGTTATCTGAATTCAATAAAGCCGGCTACATCGAATTGACCGGTAAGAAAATTACCATAATGGATAAAGGTAAATTGAAACGCATCTCCGAATAAGTTCTACAACTTTTTAGCCTCGTTCCAAAACACATCCATTTCGGCCAAGGTCATATCGGCCAAAGATTTGCCCAATTGCTCGGCTTTTTGTTCTAAATACTGAAAACGACCGATGAATTTTTTGTTGGTGCGCTCCAAGGCATCTTCGGGATTTACCTTTAAAAATCGGGCGTAATTGATGAGCGAAAACAACACATCGCCCAGTTCGGCTTCGATGGCATCTTGGTTTTGGGATTGTACCTCGGCTTGCAGTTCGTGCAATTCTTCTTGCACTTTTTCCCACACTTGCGCCGGTTCTTCCCAATCAAAGCCCACGCCTTTTACTTTGTCTTGTATGCGACTCGCTTTGACCAAGGCCGGTAAACCTTTGGGCACGCCTTCCAAGACCGATTTTTTGCCTTCCTTGAGTTTGAGTTTTTCCCAGTTGCGTTTCACCTCTTCTTCGTCGGCTACTTGTACGTCGCCATAAATGTGTGGGTGCCTAAATATGAGCTTCTCGCACAATTCGTTGCACACATCGGCAATGTCAAAATCGTTGGTTTCACTGCCTATTTTGGCATAAAACACGATGTGCAACAACACATCGCCCAACTCTTTTTTTACTTCGTTAAGGTCGTTATTCAGGATGGCATCGCCCAGTTCGTAGGTTTCTTCAATAGTAAGGTGACGCAACGATTCCATGGTTTGTTTTTTGTCCCAAGGGCATTGGGCGCGTAAATCGTCCATCACGTCGAGCAATCGACCAAAGGCTTCAAGTTGTTGTGCGCGGGTGTTCATTTGGCTGGTTATTTGGTAAAAAAAATCCTACCTCTGTGTGTAGAAATAGGATTGATTTGTGGGTTATTTTTTATCTTAAGCCTCTTTTTTCGGGGCTTTCTTGGGTGCTTTGGCTTTTTCTTTTTTCACTTCTTCGACCACTTGCTCCTTGATGCTCTCGGCGTTTTCTACTTTGGGCTCTTCTTTAGATACCAAACCTTTGGCTTGCAAAATGCCGTACCAGTTGAGTACTTTTTTGATGTCTGAAGCGTAGACGCGATCTTGGTCGTAATCGGGTAAAATCTCGGTAAAATAAGCCACCAATTTGGCAGGATCTTCTTTGGCCGAAATGGCAGGACCTTCGTTTTCTTTGATGGCAATGGCGCGCATCACCTCAACCAAAGGTTTCTCGGCAGTATGCGTATACATCGAAATCTCAGACAACAAACTCACGTTGCTGCGCAAGCCTACGGTAATGCGTTTGCCGTCCAACAACGACTCGGCCACAAAGCCGGTGCGCGTTTGTACTTTTAGGGCATATAAACCGGGTTTTCCTGATATCGCTAGAATTTTATCTACATTCATGGTGTTATTTTTTTGGAGGGACAAATATATTTATTGTTGGCAAATAGCGGCGTTAATTAACGGCCTTTTTTTCCGAAAATACGCATCCTGTAATCGGCTTTGGTTTTGCCTTCCATGATGTTTTGTAATTTCTTTTTGATGAGTTGTTTTTTGAGTGGCGCAATTTTGTCGGTAAACAAAATGCCTTCAATGTGGTCGTATTCGTGCTGAATCACGCGGGCGGTGAGGCCATCAAATACTTCGGTGTGCTCGTTAAAGTCTTCGTCTTGGTATTGCAGCGTAATGCGTTCGTGACGAAACACGTCTTCGCGCACGTTGGGAATACTGAGACAACCTTCGTTAAAGCCCCACAGTTCGCCTTCTTCTTTCAAAATTTTGGCATTGATAAAGGCTTTTTTGCAGGCTTTGAGCTTGTTTTGCTCCTCTGGGCTCAAATCTTCGTCGTCGCTAAACGGCACCATATCAATCACAAACAAGCGAATGGGCAAACCCACTTGTGGCGCCGCCAATCCAATCCCGTAGGCGTTGTACATGGTGTCAAACATATTGAATATTAGCTCTTTCAGGTTGGGGTAATCGGCAGCGATGTCCTCGCCTACTTTTCTCAAAACCGGATCGCCGTAGCCCACTATTGGTAGTATCATGTTGTGCGGAGTAGTTGAATAATGCGGCAAATGTAGGAAAAAATGTGAAGAGAGCGTGCGGTGAAATTGTAATCTTAGGAGTATACTAAGAACTGCTTTTGGCTGATAGCTGTCAGCAGTTAGCTTTTAGTCGAAAGTGGAAAGTTGTAAAGTCGAAAGGATTGAAGTATACTACCAACGTCATTGCGAGGAGGAACGACAAAGCAATCTATTTAGTCGAAAGTGGAAAGTTGTAAAGTCGAAAGGATACTAGTATACTAAGAATTGCTGATGGCTGACAGGTGATAGCTTTTCGCCACGAATGCACGAATTATGAATTTCCATCAATGCCCGCAATCAAACCTTGCTATTGACCGTTGTGCACAGCTGAGCGGTTGTATTTTTCTCGTTTACATTGCCACGCGATGGGAATCGCGCGGTAGCGGGGTTTTAATATTTTTGTATATACTCCTGCCAGCTATCTGGGTAGTTTTCAACGGCTTTCTTTTTTATATAATCTGGTATAGGAGCTTTACTGTAATCAACACCTTTACTTTTCAAGAATTCAACAACTTTCATTTTATATTTATATTCTTGACTATCCAATTCAAAAAAATCTTCACGTAGCATATCTATTAAGTAAATTGGTTTGTCTTCTTTTGGATTATTAACTACATCGTCACTTGGACGATAAAATATAGGTCTCAAATAGTTGACTCCAGATTTTAAAAGATAAATTGTAACATCATATCTATCTTGCATTACACAGCTACTCAAAGCAGATTGATGGAACTCATTTTCATAATTTATATTAGCACCATTTTTTATCAAAATTTGAACTAAATCCAATTTACCTTCTCGACTTGCAGCAATTAATGGTGTAAATCGGGTTGAGTTTCCTTCCCTTCTTTTGCCTACTTCTACATCATTAACATTAGCTTTACGTTCGATAAGAATTTTTGCAAACTCACTATCATAAGACTTAAACATACATGACTGAATTAATGGTGATGTACCATCGTATGTATTATGAATATTAACTTCCGCATTATTATCTAACAATACTTTGAATGGTTTCATTTGCTGATTTATGATTGTTAATGTCAGCAAAGTATTTCCATATTTTTGTTCTTGATAATTGATTAGCTTTTTATCTTTAGATAAAATCTTGTTTATCTCGCCGCTGCCGCGCGAATCCTTTCGCGTGGTTTTCTAATTTACAATAACTATTTTCTAAATTTCCTTTCTCCAGCATAATTTATAAAACTGATGTATTTTTCTAGTTTACAATTACCACGCGAAAGATTCGCGCGGCAGCAAGGGGAATTATACTTTTAAAACACTACTTATTTACCACAACGACTTTATGAGTTAATCGTTCTTCATCTTCTATCTCTCGCACAAGCCCAACCCCATCTTTATCTTTTTTATTGAGGTCAATAACAACATAATCATTGATAATACCATCAATGTAAAAAACTCCTGTTTTACCAAACTCAATATTTGGAAGTGGAATTTCTCTATTATTCAAAGCTCCGAAAGTATCTTTAATAATCTGCTTTAAATGCTTTTCATCATAATTAGGATTTTTTGTTACAGTCATAAAAAACATGACATATCTTTTTTTCTTTTTGTCATTAAAACTTGTCGTGACTGTATCTAAACTACTTTGATATTTTATTACGCCATTATATGTCTTATTTACGACTATAGTATCTGGAAATTCAACTTCATATGAAATTCGTCCGCTAGAAAGATTTATAACTTTGTTTTCCTTGATTAAAATATCTTTGTTTTCGGTTCTTGTTTCTTTCTTATTACAAGAGGAACTTAAAGTTTGGAGGATTAAAATCACCA
>JBDKFO010000018.1:0-45614 GCA_039798665.1 Bacteroidota bacterium | reverse complement strand
TTTATTAATATACATATATTTTTTTGTGTTTAATGTTTTTCATTGAAGAAATAACTGATTCTTGAACGGAATCACGAATATTTAATCTTCTAACTATCCCCCGCTAGCGCGAGCGTCTCGCTCGTATAAAATCCGTGCCAGCTATCAAATCGTGCTATCGAGCGTTATGCACATCCGAACTGTCTGGGTTAGAAACGGAGTGTATTACTATAATATAAATCAAATTAATTATAGATAATTTCCCAATCAATATATTCTAAGTCGTTAATTGATAGCTTATATTTTTTATTATAGATTTTACATTTAAAGATTTTATTCCAACCGTACTTATCCACACTATCTTTAGAGATGATAAATAATCTCAATTCTCCTTTATCTGCTGCTTTAAAAAAACTATTCCAATCTCTCGGCCTATCATGATTTTCAGCCTTCATGTCGGGTTTTATTTCCTGAAATACAAAATGGTCACCGCGGAAAGATGCATTTTCTTTAAATTCATCATAAAAACTTGAGTTTGAAATCTCGTCATTTATTGATATTATACTGTATATACTTTTATTTGATTTATTATTAATTACTATGTTCCTTCCATCATAATAATCCATACAGGAATATAGCAATAGTATTCCTGTGAATAAAAAAAGAATTTTTTTCATATTATTACTAATATTATCTATTTTGTAAATATTGATTAAAAATTTGAGCTTTAACAAAATCCCACCGCCGCTCCCGCGCGAATCCTTTCGCGTGGTTTTCTAATTTACAATAACTATTTTCTAAATTTCCTTTCTCCAGCATAATTTATAACACTGATGTATTTTTCTAGTTTACATTGCCACGCGATGGGAATCGCGCGGGAGCGGGGAAATTATTTTCATTCTTTCAATTGGATATTATTACATCTATTATCTGCATACCATTTTAACCATCGTTCCTTATCGATTTCAAATGACTCATGGTTGTTGTACATAAAATCGTAATTAGCAATTTTATTATATGAAACAGTAGAATACTTAGAAATAAATTTTAAAGATTCAACAAAACTTCCTTTATCCTCTTTGCCATCGACTATATTTTCAATAGTATTTACATGTCGAAAAAAAATCTCCTTAAACACTAAATTTTCGTTGCATTTACTGGCTTTCTGTTGGCTGGAACATCCACTAAATATTAAAGCTATCAATATTAATTTTCTCATTTTACGGAATTTTTGTTTTTTGTATATTGAAATATCCATTTTTAGTTTGAATAATTGTTTGCTTAGTTTTGCTTCCATCCTTTTCATAGAAAGTACTCGTGCCGTCATTTTGATTTTCAACTCTTGTATTGCCATTAACCCCCGCTACCGCGCGAATCCCTTCGCGTGGTTTTCTAATTTTCAATAACTTTTTTCTAAATTTCCTTTCTCCAGCATAATTTAAAGCACTGATGTATTTTTCTAATATACAATTGCCACGCGAAGGGAATCGCGCGGTAGCGGGGGCATATTCCAATAACTACAAAATTTATATTTTTCATTTTATCTATTTAATTAGTGAAGTTTATAGAGCCGCTTTTTTGAAAAACAATGCTATCCAAACTCTCTTGACTTTCAGATCTTTTCTATAATACTTTGGTGTAGTTAATCTTTCAATCCTTCAATTTTTAAATCTTTAAATCCCCTAGATTTTAAACCGCACCAAATAATCCTGCAACAGTATCGTGGCCGCCACCTCATCGAGCAAGGCTTTGTTTTGCCGTTGTTTTTTGCGCAGGCCGCTGTCAATAAGCGTTTGTACCGCCATTTTTGAGGTAAAGCGCTCGTCAACCCGCACTATTTTTTTGTCGGGAAATTGCTGCGCAAATTGGGCTACAAATGCTTCAATGAGCGGGGCGCTTTGCGAGGGTTGTCCGTTCATTTGTTTGGGTTCGCCAATGAGCACCGTGCTCACGTTTTCGGTGGCAAAGTAGCGGGCTAAATAATCCATCAGCTGTGGCGTCTCAACGGTGCTGAGTCCCGAGGCAATGAGTTGCAATTCATCGGTCACGGCCAGTCCCGTGCGTTTGCTTCCGTAATCTATGGCGAGTATGCGCGGCATCGTTTTTTTTTCAAAAGTATAACTTTAATTCAAATCAAAACCGGCGGTGAGCAAAAGCTGTTTTTGGGCAAATGGGGCGCAGCGCTAGTTTAAAAATTTGCCCGTATATTTGCCAAAACTTTTTCTAGATGCATAATTTACAAACTACCATAGAAGCCGCTTGGGACAACCGAGCGCTACTCCAAGAAGCAGCTACCACAGCAGCCATTCGCCAAGTGATTGATTTACTCGACGCCGGAACCCTCCGCGTAGCCGAACCAACCGCCACAGGTTGGCAGGTAAACGAATGGGTAAAAAAAGCGGTGGTGTTGTATTTCCCAATTCAAAAAATGGAAACATTTGAGGTAGGCATTTTTGAATACCACGACAAAATTCCGTTGAAACGTGGCTATGCCGAGAAAGGCATTCGCGTGGTGCCGCATGCCGTAGCGCGTCATGGAGCCTATATTTCAAAAGGCGTTATTTTGATGCCGAGCTACGTGAACATTGGCGCCTATGTGGACGAAGGCACCATGGTAGATACCTGGGCCACAGTAGGCAGCTGCGCACAAATTGGCAAACACGTACACTTAAGTGGCGGCGTGGGTATTGGTGGCGTTTTAGAACCTTTGCAAGCGGCCCCGGTAATTATTGAAGATGGCGCGTTTATTGGATCGCGTTGCATTGTGGTAGAAGGCGTGCGCGTAGAAGCTGAAGCTGTTTTGGGTGCCAATGTGTGTCTCACCGCGTCGACCAAAATTATTGACGTGACGGGCGATACGCCTATCGAAATGAAAGGCGTAGTTCCGGCGCGTTCGGTTGTGATTCCCGGCAGTTATACCAAAAAATTTGCCGCGGGCGAATACCAAGTGCCTTGCGCGCTCATCATTGGCAAACGCAAACCATCCACTGATCTCAAGACTTCCTTGAACGATGCCTTGCGCGAATATGATGTGGCGGTATAAGTGCATCAAACCAATTGGATAAGAATCGTTCGCTTATGAAAATACTGGTAATTCAACAAAAAATGATTGGCGATGTGTTGGTGAGTTCGGTTATTTGCAACAACCTGCGAAAAGCCTATCCCGAAGCGCACATTGCCTATTTGATTTACCCGTTTACAGCTCCTGTAGTTGCCAACAATCCAAATATAGATGAGCTTATTTTGTTTACCGACGAATTCCGAAAAAGCAAAAAAGCACTTTTTACTTTTTTACGTTCCATTCGAAAAGCACGCTACGACCTCGTAATTGATGCCTACGGAAAACTAGAAAGTCAGCTGGTGGTGGCTTTTTCGGGCGCAAAAACCAAAATTGGATTTGCTAAAAAATACAGCAACTTCCTGTATACACATGTCATTCCAGAATTGACCACGCCCAAAACCAATGCCGGTTTGGCCATCGAAAACCGACTCAATTTATTGGAACCGTTACAACTCGACATTCCAATTGACAACGAACCCAAAATCTTTTTGTCGGAAGACGAAATTGCTCAAGGGAAAGCCATTTTGGCAAAGCACCAACTTGATTTAGCGCAAAAAATATACATGATAGGCGTGTTGGGCAGCGGTACGACTAAGACGTATCCGTTTCCCTATATGGCCCAAATATTGGATGCCATTGTGGCCCAAACGGGAGCGAGCTTGCTCTTTAATTACATGCCCAGCCAACAAGCGGAAGCACAAGCCATTTTTGATTTGTGCCAACCCACAACCCAACAACACATTCACATAAATTTGGTGCCCGGAAGTATTCGGGAATTTTTGGCGATTACCTATCATTGCTCAGCCTTGATTGGCAACGAAGGCGGCGCGGTTAATATGGCCAAAGCACTTGGCAAACCAACCTTTACCATTTTTTCACCTTGGATCATTAAGGCGGCCTGGAACTTTTTTGAGGACGGCAAAAAACACGTGTCGGTGCATTTGCAAGAGATGAAACCCGAGTTGTATGGCGACAAAAACGCCAAAGAAATGAAGGACGAAGCCTTGGATTTGTATACACAATTCACCCCAGAATTGTGGTTACCAGTTTTAGAAAACTACTTGAAAATTAATTAGATCGGATGCCGTTGGGCGTTTCAATTACCTTATTCGCCTTGGTGTAGGCACGAATCGCGTTGTTTTTTTTCCACACTTCATCCGAGACATAGCCACGGGCGTGATCCAAGTGCACACAAATGGCGCTGTACCGTATTTGCTTGGACAACAAGCCGTAATGAAACAAGCGTTCGCCCAATTCGCGGTCTTCTCCGCCGTATTTCATCTCTTCATCAAAACCATTCACGGCCAACAAATCGGCTTTCCAGCCCGAGGCGTTGTGTCCGTTCCATGATGGCGTGGTGGGCGTGATCGCGTTCAATACCTTGGCCCAAAACCCTTTGGCCAACAGTTTTATAGATTTTGACGTAGACGAAAGTCCATGGGCTTTTAACCAAGGCAACTGAAAACAATGTTGTTGCAGCACATCGGTTTGGGTAATCGCCAATGAGGTAGCCATCGGCAACTTAAAATAACCGCCCGATAAAAAATAACCGGCTTGTCGGTAGCGCAAATGGGTTTCTACAAAATCAGCGCGTGGAATGCAGTCGCCGTCGGTAAATATGAGGTAATCGGCCGTACTGGCCAAAATGGCTTTGTTGAGTATTTTGGTTTTTTGAAAACCGTGATCTTCATGCCAAACGTGAATAATGGAGAGGTTTAATTCACGGCGAAGCGCATCTATTTTGTGTTTGGTTTCATCGGTTGATCCGTCGTCGGCAATAATCAACTCAAAATCGGTCACCGTTTGTACACTAAATCCCCAAATGACTTTCTCGAGCCATTCGATCGAATTGTAGGTACTCATAATTACGGCTGCCCTCATAAAATTTTGAATTTATTAGCGACAAAAGTAGTTAATAAATTATATTTGCGGCCAAGTACTTCTAAATGGATTTAAATACAAATCGCGCAATTTCGGCACTAATCATTACCTTGAATGAAGAAATTCATATGCAGGAATTATTGACCGATTTGCAGTTTGTAGACGAAGTAATTGTGGTGGATTCGTTTAGTACCGACCAAACCAAAGCCATTGCAACTACTTTTGCCAATGTAAAATTCATCGAAAACCGCTTCGAAAATTACACCGCCCAGCGCAATTTTGCCATTTCACAAGCCAAAAACGATTGGATCTTATTTTTGGATGCCGACGAGCGCCTTACACCCGAACTAAAAGCCGAAATTGTTCAAACGGTGAAGCTGGAAAACCCGGATAATGCCTATTTGTTTTACCGCAAATTTATGTTCAAAAAAGCCGTTTTGCGTTTTAGTGGCTGGCAAACCGATCGGATTTTTAGGTTGTTTAACAAGCATTTTGCAAAATACACAACCGAGCGATTGGTGCACGAAAAACTCGATGTAAATGGAAGTATTGGCACCTTAAAAAACAAGCTCATCCATTTTTCATACTCGGATTACGCGGCCTACAAATCAAAAATGTACCAGTACGGAAAACTGAAAGCGATTGAGAAATTCAACAAAAAAGTAAAGCCCAGCTTTTTGTTGCAAATCCTGCATCCGGTCTATAATTTCTTGTACAATTATTTGGTGCGCTTGGGAATTCTTGACGGTGCAAAAGGCATCATCATTTGTTACTTAAATGCCTTCAGCGTATACGTTCGCTACCAAGAACTGCGTAAAATTTGGCAAAAAGCCACTATTTCCAAAACTTAAGTCGTTGCTTCATCCGTTTTTTACGGGCAAAAGCTTCTTGAAATTGCTGGGTATAAAACCAGAGGCGTTCGTTAATTTGAGCTGCCGATTTTTCCACAAATTTTTCAGCATAAAATGCACTCATCTGCGCAACCATATCTTGTTTGGGTGTGAGGCGCGATAGGTTTTTCATGCGCATTTCAAACGACATTTCTTCGTGAAATTGCATGCGGTTTAAATCGACTAGATAAAACTGGTAGTGTCCCGGAGCTGTTTGAACAATTAAGGTATTTCCGGGCGAATGGTCCAAGAACTCGACGCCTTTTTCGTGCAATTCAAAACAAAAATGCATGAACTGTTGTAAAATTAGGGCATGCTCGGGATAGTCCGGAATTTCGACCAATTCGCGAAAAGTCAATTGGGCGTTCAAATGTTCGCAGGCATAATAACTGTGTTGCAAACCCAGTCCGGCATACTCTTCCCAATAGGCGATGGGCGTGGGAGTGCCTATATTTTTTTGTTGTAAAAGGGTAGCAAAATGATACGAGCGATTGGCTTTAGAGGGTCGAAAAAAGCGGTACACCACTTGGTTAATCCAGTTGGGTTTTTTGAATGATTTGATGGCAACCTCTACTCCATTGCAGGTAAATATTTTAATTTTATTGCGTTGGCCATCGCCCAATAAATGACCTGTAGACGAGAAATTGGTGATGGATTGCACGATGCACTCAGAGGTAACGGCAGCATGCGATTGAAAGGTATATTTCATGAAATCAATGTTCTCGGGTTGATCGAGCTAACGAAACTGTTTGGCCCCATTTGGCTTGGATAAAAGCGCGCAAACCTTGCGTAAATTGTTGACAAATCTAAAAAATTAATCCTAACTTGCCTCATTATTTTTTAGGCATGACACACCCGCTTAGCTGCACCCTCGTAACTCCTACCTACAATTGGCCTGAAGCCCTAGAATTATTGCTTTTGAGCGTACTCAAGCAAACGGTTTTACCCAACGAAGTGATTATCGCCGATGACGGTTCACGCCCAGATACCCAAGCACTAATCGCCCAATTTCAACTCAAATTTCCGGTTCCTTTGCGCCACGTTTGGCACGAAGACGTGAAAAACCGCAAACCGATGATCATGAATAAGGCTATTGCACAAGCGCAATTTGACTACATCATCGAAATTGATGGCGACATTATCCTAAACAAGCACTTTATTGAAGATCATCTGCGATTTGCCCAAAAAGGACATTATTTATTTGGTTCACGCGCCAACATCACCCAAGCACATTTGCCTACACTTTTTGCCCAAAAGCAAACTGAATTTCATTTTCTCTCGCCCGGAATCAAAAAACGTGGGCGCACCATTCGCCTCCCATTTATGATGAATTGGGCGCAAATTACCGCCACGCGTTCTTCCAAATTGCGCGGCTGCAACATGTCGTTTTGGCGGAAAGATTTCATTAAAATCAATGGTTTTAACGAGAATTTAGTGGGCTGGGGCATCGATGATTCTGAGATGATTGAACGCCTGCACAACATCGGCATTTTAGGCAAACGACTCAAATTTGCGGGTTTGGCCTACCACATTTATCACCCGGAACAATCCAAATCACACATCGCAATCAACAACGAAATAGAAGCGCAAACCAAGTCACAAAAACTCACTTTTATTGAAAAAGGAGTACAACAATACCTCTAATGTTTGATTTAGCCGTTATCCTCATCAATTACAATTCAAGTGAATTTACGATTCCTTGTTTGGAGAAAATCTACGAGAAAACAAGCCCTGACTTGTCGTTTCAAGTCATTGTTGTAGACAATTGCTCGGCCGACGACGATTACCAAAAAGTACTGGATTACTGCAACTCATCCCATTTCCCGAATTTAAGTTGCCATCAAACCAACATCAACTGCGGATTTGGACGTGGCAATAATTTTGGCTTTTTGAAGGCCAATGCCCATTATGTGGCTTTTTTAAACAACGATACCTTGTTGCTCAACGACTGTTTTAGTTTGTTGATTTCGTATTTAAAACAACATCCCTCGGTAGGAATGGTGGGCGCTCAGGCCTTTAAAGAAAATGGGGACTTCATGGTTTCACTCGATCATTTTGCTTCGCCAGCCCGCGAAATTTTGGGTCGAAATTTCTTGGAACTATTTTCTCCAGCAACGCATCCCAAACGCAAAAAACAATACCCATCGCCCATTCAAGTCAATTTTGTTCCGGGTAGTTTTATGTTGCTTCGTTCGACTGATTTTGTAGATGCCGGCCAATTTGATCCTGCAATTTTCTTGTATTACGAAGAAACCGATTTGTGTTTGCGATTGCTGAAATTAGGAAAGACGACTTGTTTGGTGCCCGAAGCGCATTTCGTGCATTACCACGGAGCCAGTACCGGCCAATCGATGGCCATCAAAAAAGAAATTAAAATTTCATTGTTGTATATACTCCGCAAGCACTACGGAAACTGGGGCAGACAACAAGTGCGGCTGTTTTTGTTGCTCAAATACGGCTTGAGTAGTTTGGTGAAAGCCAAAAACCGGGACTTGTTTAAACTAATCTGGAAAGGTGCGCCGCTTTCTGAATCATTACAATACCTGCAAAAACCCAAAACAACCCTTTCAATTTAATTCTATAGTTGCCTATCATATGATACCTACAGACCTCAACGCCGAAGTACACCATGCCTTTGAAGTGATTCAACAAGGCGGCATAATTTTATATCCCACTGACACGGTTTGGGGAATTGGCTGTGACGCGACCAATGCCGAAGCGGTTGCCAAAATATACGCCTTGAAACAACGCGAAGAAAGCAAAAGCATGATTTGCTTAATGAACGGCGAAAAAATGATGTACAACGTATTTAAAGATATCCCAGAAACGGCTTGGCAAATCATTGATTTATCTGAAAAACCCACCACCTTAATTTTGGACAAACCCCGAAATGTGGCAGCCAACCTCATTGCCGAAGACAACACCTTGGGAGTGCGTCTAGTGAAAACGCCATTTTGTTTCAAGTTGATGGAACGCATGAAAAAACCATTGGTTTCAACCTCGGCCAATATCAGTGGAGCACCAACCCCCATGACATTCAAAGAAATTAGTCCCGAAATTATAAAAGGCGTAGACTATGTTGTAAATTTGGACCGCGAAAAAACCGGTGGACGTCCATCCACCATTATTAAATTGACACTCGACGCCCAAGTAAAAGTGATTAGAAAATAGGAATTTTGATCCCGAAGCTTTGGGATGAAAATCAAAACCAGTTCGAATCAAAAATAAAGCATGAATTACACCGCAGCACTCAATCATCCGATATTTAAACTGGTTTCACAAGCGGCCCAAGAATTGGGCATTGAAAGCTATGTGATTGGTGGTTTTGTGCGCGACTATATTTTGCAGCGCGATTTTAAAAAAGACATCGACATTGTGGCTGTGGGTTCGGGTATTGATTTGGCGCTCAAAGTGGCCGAACTGATTCCCTATCACCCCAAGGTACAGGTGTTTAAAAATTACGGTACAGCGATGTTGCGCTATGAAGATACCGACATTGAATTTGTAGGTGCGCGAAAAGAAAGTTACCAACTTGAGAGCCGCAATCCAATAGTAGAAAACGGCAGCTTAGTTGATGATCAAAACCGTCGAGATTTTACCATCAACGCCTTGGCAATTTCCTTACATCCAGATTCTTATGGCGATTTACTTGATCCGTTTAATGGCGTAAAAGACCTGAAAGAAAAACGCATTAAAACTCCACTCGATCCTGACATTACCTACTCGGATGATCCGTTGCGCATGTTGCGGGCCATACGTTTTGCGACGCAACTGGATTTTGAAATCGAAGAAGAATCCTTTGTTTCAATTAGCCAAAACAATCATAGAATTGGCATTATTTCGGGTGAACGAATTGTTGAAGAATTACATAAAATACTGGCTACAGATCAACCCTCAACTGGCTTTTTGTTACTATACAAAACCGGCTTACTCGACTTGATTTTGCCCGAATTGACTGCTTTAAATCAGGTAGAAGAAATAGAAGGCCAAACCCACAAGAACAATTTTTACCACACCTTAGAAGTTGTGGATAACATAAGTAAAAACACCGACGACGTTTGGTTGCGCTGGGCTGCATTGTTTCACGACATTGGCAAAGCACCTACTAAACGCTTTGTAAAAAAACAAGGCTGGACCTTTCATGGGCACGAATTTTTGGGCGGAAAAATGGTGAAGAAAATCTTTGAACGCCTGCACATGCCACTCAACCACAAGCTAAAATTTGTGCAAAAGATGGTAATTATGAGTTCGCGTCCCATTGTTCTTTCGCAAGACGAAGTTACTGACTCGGCCGTGCGACGTTTGGTATTTGATGCCGGTGAAGACGTAGATGCCTTAATGACCTTGTGTGCAGCCGACATTACCACCAAAAACCCGCATAAATTCAAGAAGTACCACCACAATTTCGAAGTAGTAAAACAAAAAATTATTGAGGTGGAAGCACGCGATCATGTACGTAATTTCCAGCCGCCCATTAGCGGAGAAGAAATTATGCAGTTGTTTAATTTGGGGCCTTGTCGGGAGATTGGTCAATTGAAAGAAAGCATCAAACAAGCCATTTTGGATGGCGAAATCGCCAACGATTACGACGCAGCCTATGCTTTTATGCTCAACAAAGCTGAAAAAATGAATTTGAAGATTAACGTTTGTTAAGTTACAATTGAGTTGATTAAGAAATAAATTTGCACCCTAATTATTGCCCTAGCCCCGATAGTCCCGTGGCTTCGGGAGGAAAATCTCCCGACAAAGAAAACAAGGCATTTGCCGCCGTTTTTTTGAACGGGAATTTGGAATGATAGCGGGAAAAAGCTTCAAAAAAATGAAAAAAGAAAACAAATCAGTAATTATTTGGCTGCTTTCGGGCTGCTTTTTGGTGTTTATCATGGTGATTGTAGGCGGGATTACTCGACTTACCAATTCGGGACTCTCGATGACAGATTGGCATCTGATAACCGACACCTTTCCTCCGATTACAGAAGCCAAATGGAACGAGGCCTTTGAACAATACAAACAATTTCCAGAATACCAATTGGTGAATAGCCAAACCGAATTTACGCTGGCCGATTACCAATACATCTATTTTTGGGAATGGTTTCATCGCTTTATTGGCCGCATTATTGGCTTGGTTTTTATAGTTCCTTTTGTCTATTTTTTAATAAAAAAGAAATTGGATGCTGCTACGTTGCGCAAATGTTATGTGCTTTTGGGTATGGGCGCTTTACAAGGTTTTTTTGGATGGTATATGGTGAAAAGCGGACTGGTTGACAACCCTGATGTGAGTCACTTTAGACTGTCGCTTCACCTTACTTTTGCTTTCCTAACGTTTGCCTATACCCTTTGGGTTGCACTGGATTTATTTTTTACAGAACGCAAAACAGGACAACTCAAATTGCGAAACCTAGCACGCATTGCCTTGGTGTTTGTGTTGATTCAAATTATATATGGCGGATTTGTAGCCGGATTAAACGCCGGACTTATTCACAACCATTGGCCACTAATGAGCGACGGACAATGGATTCACGACAGTGTTTTTATCGAACAAAAAACGCTGTTCTTGAATTTGGTTGAAGGCAAAAGCGGCGTGCAATTTGTGCACCGAACTATGGCTTATATCGTAGTTGGATTGATCGGATTATTGGCTTACCGCAGTCGTAAATTTACACTTGATACGCAACAAAAAAATGGAATCTATACGATACTTGCAGTAGTGTTTATTCAATTTAGTTTGGGCGTTTTTACCCTGCTTTTTGGGGTGCCGATTTGGTTGGGATTGGTTCATCAAATAGGCGCTTTTGTACTTTTGGCTTCGCTCACTTTTACCCTGCACCGATTGAGTAAATAAGGCGAATTTTAGCAATTTAAGTACTATAAGTTAAATCTATACTAAACCGTCATTTTACTGATTTTCAGTATTTTGATGGTTTTTATTTAAACAAAGATTAAAACCATTTTTTACGTTTAAAATACCACGCCATCCCCGCGGCAACTACTACCATTAACCCCACCACTACGTAATATCCGTACGTGAATTCAAGCTCTGGCATGTGCTTAAAATTCATGCCGTACACTCCTACAATAAAGGTGAGTGGCATGAAGATTACAGAGACCACCGTGAGCACTTTCATGATCTCATTCATGCGGTGACTTTGTGACGAAAAGTAAAAACTAGAAGCGCTGTCTAGTGTATTAATATCATATTCTATTTGTTCTAAAATTTCAATTAATTTTTGATGCAAACGCACAAAGAATGTAAAATTAGACGGGTCGATTATAGCCAGCGACGCATCGTCTTGTTCACTTTTCAGATTGTACAACGCATCACGTAAAGGCAAGATGGATCGCTTTAGGAAATTTAGGTTTTCCCGGTTGCGCTCTATCTCTACAAGTACCGTTGGATCGTCACTAGATTTTGCTTGAGCCAGTAATTTTTCGATGGCTTCTTCATAGAACTCGATGGTGATGTAGAAGTTTTCCATGACCGCGTCAAGCAGCAAATACAACAAATAATCGTTTTTCTTTTTACAAACAATGCCGCTGTGGGTTTTGATGCGCTCGCGAATGTGGGTAAAAAAGTCGCTCTTCTTTTCCTGAAACGAGACCAACAAATTGTCTTTGAGCACAAAACTAATTTGCTCTACGTGCACATGCTGATCGTCTTCGCCCGGTAAAATTGATTTGATGCTAAAAAATAAAATCTGATCCAATTCTTCGGTTTTGGATCGCTTGGACACGTTTAGAATATCACTCACAACATAAGGTTCCAAGCCGATAAGTTCACCTGTTTTTTTGATTAAATCAATATTGTGTAAGCCGTGGATATTTAACCACTTAACGTCATTATTTTGAAGCTCGTCTTGCAGTTCTTTTGCCACGCGATCTAAACTCACTTTTTTGTATTCTTCGAACCCTTTTTCGTTGTATACAAACAATTGCATTTCAACTGGATCAGTGGTGTGCACACCCGTATATTCAAAATAATTGGGTTGAATTTTTCGAACTTTTTTATAGCTAACTCGTTTCAAAATAGAATAATTTGAGGGAAAGGTAGGAGTTTTTAAAATTCCAATTTACATTTACCTCAAAAAATCGGCATGTCTATTTTACTCACTAACATCAAGTCCTTGCTTCAAATTCGTCCGGCTTCAATTCAGAAGGTCGCGGGAAAAGCTATGGCCGAATTGCCCCAATTGGAACAAGCTTATTTACTCATCGAAAACGACAGCATTGCCGATTTTGGCCCCATGAAAGCTTGTCCTGATTTTGCGCAACACGAAGTAATCGACGCTACTGATCGTTTCGTTTTGCCCTCTTGGTGCGACAGCCACAGTCATTTAGTGTATGCCGGCAATCGGGAACAAGAATTTGTAGACCGCATCAATGGATTGAGTTACGAAGAAATAGCTAACAAAGGCGGAGGCATTCTTAACTCAGCCGAAAAACTTCATCAGGCTACTGAAGACGAATTGTACCAACAGGCCGAATTGCGTTTACAAGAAGTGATGCAATTGGGTACAGGCGCCCTGGAGATCAAATCCGGTTATGGCTTAACTATTGACGGAGAACTCAAAATGCTGCGCGTTATTCAACGATTAAAAGCCAAGTACCCCGTAGCCATCAAAGCCACTTTTTTGGGCGCTCATGCCTTTCCAAAAGCGTTTGCAGCAAATCATGCTGGATATATTGACGAACTAATAAACAAAATGCTACCTGCAGTTGCGCAAGAAAATTTGGCCGACTTTATTGATGTGTTTTGCGAAAAAGGCTATTTTTCGGTGGCTGACACGATTCAAATTATAGAAGCGGGAGCCAAATACCATTTAACGCCAAAAATCCATGTCAATCAATTTAATGCGATTGGAGGGGTTGCTGCAGCAGTGGCTCACCAAGCGCTTTCAGTAGATCATTTAGAAATCATCACCGATGAGGATATTCTCGCGTTGCAAAACAGTGAAACCATGCCGGTGGCTTTGCCGGGTTGCTCCTACTTTTTGGGAATTCCCTATACGCCTGCGCGCGAAATTATCAATGCCAATTTGCCCCTGGCTTTGGCCACCGATTACAACCCAGGCTCCTGCCCTTCTGGCAACATGAATTTTGTGGTAGCAACGGCCTGTATCAAAATGAAGATGACGCCCGAAGAAGCCATAAACGCAGCTACACTAAATGGTGCCTACGCTATGGGATTAAGTAACGCACATGGCAGCATCACGGTGGGTAAAAAAGCCAATTTGATAATTACCAAAAAACTGCCCTCGTATTACCAAATACCCTATGCATTTGGCAGTAACCCGATCGCGCAAATTATCCTAAATGGAAAAGTTATTGCATAAAAAAAGGAACCAATTGGTTCCTTTTTTGTTTTGTGTAGTACACTATTATTTCAACGTAAAGTTGGTTTTTGAAATCAACTCGCCGTTATCGTATAAATTTACAGTGTAGGATCCTTTTTCAAAGTTGGTTCCTTGTAAATCTTGTGAAACGTCAACGGTTTTGTTTTCAAATTTTACCGTAGAAATAAAGCTATAAGTCAATACATTTCCGTTGAAATTTTCGGTTTGTTTATCGCCCAAGACATTATTTTTACTGTCAATTACTTGCACGTAGTATTTTTTATCGCCCGATTTAGCCACTTTGTTTTCGGCAATCGTAAAGCTGATTTTTAACACATCAGCACTTCTAGCTTTCTCGGTAGCGATTTGTCTTCCTTTGCTTTTTAATTTGTAGGCCGCCGTTTTTAAGTTGGTGATGATTAATTTTGAAGCTACTTCAACAGTTTTACTCAACTCTTGGTTTTGACCCACCAATACTTCGTTGAATTTTTTGGCCTCGCCCAACACCATTACAGTGCTGTCTCTTTGAACCGTTAAGGTTTCGTTTGCTTTTTTAAGCACCTCATTTTCTTGCATCAATACTTTCATTTTCTCTTCCAATTCCAAGTATTGTTTTTTGTATTTGGCCATTGAGGCGGCATCTCCTTTTGATCGTTTTAAATCAGCCAACAAATTCACCACTTTTTCACGCTCAGCAATCAACTCATCTGACATCGAGGTGTTTTCAGCAATAGCCGCATCATAGGTTGCTTTTAAGGCTTCTAAATCTTTGGTTACGCTATCTTTCTCTGAAGTCGTTTTGGTCAATTCGGTTTGCAATGTTTTGGCATCCGACGTGATTTTAAAAATATAAACCAAACTTCCTACAAGCAATACAGCAAGCACCGCTATGATGGCTTTTAAATTTGAATTGTTTTTCTGATTTTCCATAATTTTTTGATTTGTTTGGGCAAAAATAATAATATTTGAACGAATAACGTAAGTTTGTGCCAATATATTACAACTACCGTACGACTGCACTAATTATGGAAAAAATAATTCCTTTTCACGCATCCGAGTTAGCCAAAATAACCAACCACCGCAGTGGCGAAATCAAATTTGGTGAACGCATGCTCACGGTTCCTCCGCAAGCAAAATTGGAGGAATTTCTGAAAGAATGTCCCGCCCGATTTGTGTTGTTTGGTATTCCCGAAGACATTGGAGTACGGGCCAATTTTGGACGACCAGGAGCCGCTTCGGCCTGGAAAAGTGCGATTAGCAGTATTGCTAACATTCAATACAATCCGTTTTGCAAAGGAAAAGAACTGTTGGTATTGGGACAATTAGACGTTCAAAAGGAAATGACCGAAGTACAACAGCTTGATTTTCATAAAACAGCCGATCGCAAACGGATGAATGAATTGGTGGAGGCCGTAGACAAAGAAGTTACACACCTTATTGCACAAATTGTACGCGCTGGCAAAATACCCATTGTGATTGGAGGTGGACACAACAATGCCTATGGCATGATCAAAGGAACGGCTTTAGCCAAAGGACAAGCCATAAGCGCCGTGAATTTTGATGCGCATTCCGATTTTCGTATTCTTGAAGGACGACACAGTGGCAATGGCTTTTCGTATGCCTTTGAAGAAGGTTTTTTACAACAGTATTTTATTTTTGGTTTGCACGAAAACTATACGTCCAAACAAGTCTTGTCCAACATCAAAAACTTAATTCACCGCGTGCGCTACAATACATATGATGAAATTGCGATTCGCGGAGCCAAAAAATTTGAAACCGAATTGCAAAACGCCGAACGATTCATTTCAGGATCGGCTTTTGGAATTGAGTTGGATTTGGATGCGATCCCCAATATTGCCAGTAGCGCCATGACCTTGAGTGGGTTTTCAGTGGAGCAAGCCCGACAATACGTGCATCATTTTGGCAAAAATCAAAATGCGGCCTATTTGCATATCTGCGAAGGCGCTCCCGAATTGGGTGACGATAAAAACCAGCAATTGGTCGGAAAATTAATAGGCTATTTGGTTACCGATTTTATGAAAGCCAATAGCCCGGTGGATAAAAAGACCCAAAACATTACCGTAAACTGGTAGGCCAAACCAAGCAAATTTAAATACCCTATCTTTGACGCCATATTCCATTACTTATTATGGAATAGGAAATTATATTTTTATGTTATTTGAAGAATTATCCCTTTCTAAGAGTATTCAACGCGCCGTATTTGAAGCCGGTTATACCGAAACTACTCCCATCCAAGAACAAGCTATTCCTATTGTATTAACCGGCCGCGATTTAGTAGGTTGTGCACAAACCGGAACGGGCAAAACAGCCGCCTTTGCTATTCCTATTATTCATCAGTTGCACCGCATGGTGGGCTCATCCAAAAAAGCCAAAGCCATTCGTGCCTTAGTGATAACCCCTACGCGCGAATTGGCCGTGCAAATTGGTCAAAATTTTGACAAATACGGCCAATATACCAACCTTACCCAACTCACCATTTTTGGTGGTGTTTCGCAGATTCCCCAAGTGGATGTATTGCGCAAAGGCGTCGATATTTTAATTGCGACTCCAGGTCGTTTATTGGATTTACACAAACAAGGCTTTATCGATCTCGATCAATTGCACACTTTAGTGCTCGATGAAGCCGATCAGATGCTCGATATGGGCTTTGTGAACGACGTGAAAAAAATCGTGAAACTCACGCCTAACAATCGACAAACTTTATTGTTCTCGGCTACGATGCCGATTGCCATTCGCGAATTGGCTGAGTTATTTCTAAAAGATCCCGCGAGCGTGACGGTTTCACCGGTTTCTTCTACGGCAGAAAAAGTAGAACAACGCATTTACTTTGTAGACAAAACTGAGAAAAGAAATTTATTGTACCACCTTATCCGCAACGAAAAACTGAGTGATGTGTTGGTGTTTTCACGCACCAAACACGGCGCCGATAACGTGGTAAAAGCCTTGCGCAAACATGGCGTAGCGGCCGAAGCCATACACGGAGACAAATCGCAATCGGCGAGACAACGGGTGTTGGATGCATTTAAAAACAAAGAAGTGGGTGTTTTGGTGGCTACCGATATTGCTGCCCGAGGCATCGATATTGATTTGCTTCCCTACGTGATCAATTTTGATTTGCCCAATATACCCGAAACCTATGTGCACCGCATTGGCCGAACCGGACGTGCAGGCAGCAGTGGCGTGGCCATTTCCTTTTGCAGCAAAGACGAGGCGCCTTATTGGAAAGACATTCAAAAATTAATCAAGGTAGATGTGCAAGTGATTACCGATCATCCGTATCCGTGGCACGAAGGCAGTCCGAGTTTGGAAACGGCAGCACCACCCAAAAATTCCAACCGCAGTGGCGGAGCGCACAAATCAAGAAAATCAACCCAATCGAAACAAAACAAAAAACGCTGGTATTAACCAGCGTTTTTTTTTTATGAATTAGTCCCGAATTAATTTGCGGTACTTGATTCGTTTCGGAGTCAAATCACCGCCCAAGCGTTTTTTCTTATTTTCTTCGTAATCTGAAAATCCACCTTCAAAATAATACACTTCAGAATCGCCTTCAAAGGCCAAAATGTGGGTGCAAATACGGTCCAAGAACCATCTATCGTGGGAAATGATTACGGCACAACCGGCAAAATTCTCCAATCCTTCTTCTAAGGCACGCAAGGTATTGATGTCTAAATCATTGGTAGGCTCATCGAGCAACAACACATTGCCTTCTTCTTTCAAGGTCATGGCCAAATGCAAGCGGTTGCGTTCCCCACCCGAAAGAGTAGCAACTTTTTTATTCTGATCGGATCCACCAAAATTAAAACGCGACAAATAAGCTCTCGAATTGACTTGACGTCCACCCATCATAATGAGTTCTTGTCCGTCGCAAAAATTTTCCCAAATGGATTTGTTTGGGTCAATGTTGGAATGCGACTGATCGACGTAGGCAATTTTTACGGTTTCGCCAATCTCAAAGGTACCGGCATCGGCTTCTTGTTCGCCCATAATCATGCGGAAAATGGTCGATTTACCGGCTCCATTGGGCCCGATAATCCCCACAATGCCCGCTTGTGGCAAAGTGAAGTTTAGATTGTCATACAACAATTTATCCCCAAAGGCTTTAGCTACATTTTTGGCTTCAATCACATTGGTTCCCAAACGCGGTCCGTTGGGAATATAGATTTCTAAGTTCTCGTCCAGCTGTTTTTGATCCTCGTTCAAGAGTTTGTCATAGTTCTGCAAACGGGCTTTTTGTTTGGTTTGACGTCCTTTGGCTCCTTGTCGTACCCAGTCTAACTCGCGCTCTAAAGTCTTGCGGCGTTTGGACGCTACTTTTTCTTCTAAGGCCATGCGGCTTGATTTTTGATCCAACCATGACGAATAATTTCCTTTCCACGGAATGCCTTCGCCACGATCGAGTTCTAAAATCCAACCGGCTACATTATCCAAGAAATAGCGGTCGTGCGTTACGGCAATAACCGTTCCGGCATATTGCGCCAAATGCTGCTCCAACCACAATACACTCTCGGCATCCAAGTGGTTGGTGGGCTCATCGAGCAATAACACATCGGGCTGTTGCAATAACAAGCGGCACAAGGCCACACGACGGCGTTCACCTCCTGATAAATTTTTGATAAGCATATCGGGTTCTGGCGTGCGCAAGGCATCCATCGCAATTTCGAGTTTGGTATCAATTTCCCAGGCGCCCAAGGCATCAATTTTGTCTTGCAAATCGGCTTGGCGATCCATAAGTTGCTGCATTTTATCGGCATCTTCATACACCTCAGGCAAACCAAATTGGTCGTTGATTTTGTTGAACTCGTCCAATACAGCCATGGTTTCAGCCACGCCTTCGCGCACTACTTCGATCACGGTTTTGCTGTCGTCGAGTTGCGGTTCTTGCTCCAAATAGCCCACGGTATAACCAGGAGCAAACACCACATCGCCTTGGTAGTTTTTATCAACCCCGGCAATGATTTTGAGCAAAGACGATTTTCCCGAACCGTTTAGCCCCAGAATTCCAATTTTGGCCCCGTAAAAGAAACTTAAATAAATGTTTTTCAATACTTGTTTGTCGCTACTGGAGTAGGTTTTACTCACGCGCTGCATGGAGAATATGACTTTCTTATCGTCTGACATAAGGATATAATTTAGGTGAATATTGGATAAATATCGTACAAAACAACTGACATTATTTGGCCATCTTTTTGTACTTTGAGCGGCACAAATATAGCGGTAAATTCGTAGTTAATAAAACAAAAAAACTCTACTCCCATGCGCAAAATAGCCTCCCTCCTGATTTTCCTTCCAATCTTGTCCAATTGCGACAAACCCATAAACGAGCAAGCGGCCATTATTGATCTCTTGAACAATGAAGCGGCAACTTGGCGTGCCGCCGATCCGGTAGCGCATGCCGCCTGCTGGGCCGTGAAACCCTATGGAAAAATCATCATTTCGACCGCTGACGGGCAAGTATTAGAACTGAGTTCAGAACAAGTGGTAAATGCCCCCAAAAGTGCGATGGGAAAAGGAGGCAAAGCCATCTTAAGTGATTTTTCGTTTAGTATACAAGACCAAGCGGCTTGGGTGAGCCATACCGAACTTTCAATAGACCAAGCGGGAGATTCTACCCGATCTAAAGAAATTCGCCTGCTCGAAAAAATAAATGGCGACTGGAAATTGGTGGGCCAATCGATACATGTACTGGGCAAGAAATAAAAAACCCGAAGGGCTACTTCGGGTTTTTGAATTACTATTTCAATTCTTTAATCTTGATGTTTTTGTACCACACCTTATCGCCGTGGTCTTGCAAGCATAGTTTTCCTTTTTTATAGGTTCCAAAACCAGGAAATTCGTGGAATTTTGATTTGGCAATGCGATCTACCCAAGCAGCATCCCACATCGTGGTTTCGACAACTTTTTCGCCGTTCAAATAAAACTGCAACAGTCCATTGTTGCTGATAATTTCGGCGTGATTCCATTCCATCGCTGGTTTTACGGTTTCTTTGGAAGTAATCAAATCATATAAATCGCCGGCGCGGTGTTTGATGATTTTGGCATCGGGATGACCATTGTTATCCAACACTTGCATTTCTGGACCTGTCATCCAAGGGTATTTGTATTGATTGGGGTCTTCGTGCACGTTGAAAATGATGCCGCTGTTGCCGTCTTTGGCAATTCTCCAATCCAATTGCAAATGAAAATTAGCATATTCATTGGCCGAGATAATGTCACCCCCGTTTTTAGCTTGCCAATCTTTTTTATCGGAAACCGCCAAATGAATCGAATTATCGTTTATTTCCCAGGCCTTGCCAATTGAATCGGTGCCGTATTTGTGCCAGCCTTTTAAACTAGATCCGTCAAAAAGCAATTGCCAACCAGCTGCTTTTTCTTCGGGTGTAAGTGTATTATCTGCTTTATTTTGTCTTGAATCGGCTTGTTTCCAGGCGATAAAAGCACAGGCTACAGCAACTAGTAAAAGTAAATTTTTCATGTAAATTTAGTTTAGTGATAAAATATAATTGACCATTTCAGTTGCATCATCGACACTTATTGTGGGATGCGGCGTCATCGGGATCTCTCCCCAATTGCCTTGTCCACCCTTGATGATTTTCTCGGCCAACATGGCGGCGTCTTTCTCGGTATATTTGGCTGCGACGTCTTTATAAGAAGGGCCAACTACTTTTTCGTCTACTTTATGGCAAGATAAACAATCGCTTGCCGCAATCAAATCGGCACCTTTTTGAAAAGGGCCTTGAATTTCTGGACCATTGGTCGCTGATTCTTCTGAAGTTGTAGGAGCTATCACTTCTTGGGTTGGGGTTTCTTTTTTTGAATTACACGCCAATATGGACAAGACCAAAACGGCTGCAACGGTAACTTTTTTCATGATTTGTGCTTATAAATTTAAATTCCTAATACGTTTCTATTGAAGGCTTGATCTTGGGCTACGCCTGCAAAATCATCAAAGGCTTTGTCGGTTACGCGAATAATGTGATTTTTGATAAACTCTACCCCTTCGCGGGCACCATCTTCTTGGTTTTTGTAACAACATTCCCATTCCAAAACGGCCCAGCCTGGAAAATCATAATGGGCGAGTTTTGAAAATACTTTGTTGAAATCAACTTGGCCATCGCCCAACGAACGGAAACGTCCGGCGCGATCGGTCCAGTTTTGGAACCCACCATACACCCCTTGTTTTCCGGTAGGATTGAACTCGGCATCTTTAATATGACAGGCTTTGATGCGTTCGTGGTAATGATCGATGTAGGTCACATAATCCAAACACTGCAAAATAAAATGCGATGGATCATACAATAAACAGGCTCTAGGATGTTGCTTTACTTTATCCAAGAACAGTTCGTAGGAGGTTCCGTCACATAAATCTTCGCCGGCATGTACCTCGTAACACAAATCAACGCCCGAGGCATCAAATGCATTGAGTATCGGCAACCAACGTTTGGCCAATTCGGTAAATCCTTCGTCCACCAATCCGGCAGGACGCTGTGGCCAAGGATAAACAACTTGCCACAATAAGGAGCCGCTAAAAGTTGCATGGGCATTGAGTCCTAAATTCTCCGAGGCTTTGGCCGCCCACAATAATTGTTGAACCGCCCAGTCGTAACGGGCTTTGGGGTTGTTTTTGCATTCGGCTGGTGCAAATCCATCAAATAATAAATCGTAGGCCGGATTCACCGCAATGAGTTGTCCTTGCAAATGCGTAGACAATTCGGTAATCTCCAACCCATAACTATTGATTTTAGCTTTGAACTCTTGCGCAAATACTTTGTCTTGGGCTACGCGTTGCAAATCAAAATAGTTGGCATCCCAAGTAGGAATTTGTATGCCTTTGTACCCCAAATCGGAAGCCCATTGGCAAATGGCATCCATCGAATTGAATGGCGCTTTATCCCCATAAAATTGGGCCAAAAATAAAGCTGGTCCTTGTATCGTTTTCATGCGAATTTGGGCTTATTTTTTGAAGGCATTGAGGTAGTTGGCACTTTGTTGTGCATCAAACAACACCCCTTTGTCGCTGTATTTTTCTTGTTCGTAAATAAAGTACTCCATATTAAGCGTCTTCGCTTGATCAAGCAAATCGGCATAATTGATGATTCCTTGACCCAAGGTACACGAAGCAAATGGCTCCTGTGTATCTTTTAAGCGGTCTTTGATGTGGCACAATTTGAAACGATTGGCGTATTGTTTCATGTAGGCAATTGGATCTACACCCGCCGTAACTACCCAATACATGTCCATTTCGAAATCAACCAAAGTGGGATCAGTCAAATCCATCATGACTTGTTGTGGGATTTGTCCATCCACGGTTTTGAACGAATAATCGTGGTTGTGATAGGCAAATTTAAGGCCTGCTTTTTTACATACTTCGCCCGCTTTATTAAACGAATCGGCGAAATGTTTGTAATCTTCTATAGTGGGTTGTGGCCCGAGCCAAGGACAGATTAGGTATTTCCCTCCGATGCTGGCTACCTCATCGGCTTTACGGGCCAAATCGGTTTTCCAATCGCAGTGTGCCGAAACCATTTTCATGCCTTGATCGCTCAAGAACAGCTGAAAATCTTTGGGCGTCATGCCCCAAAATAGGCCTTTTTCGCCTTCAAAACTCTCTACTTGAGTATACCCCATTTTGGCTACTGCAGCAATGGTCGCTTTTGGATCGGCATAGATCACATCGCGCAAGGTCCACAACTGAATTCCGTATTCGGCAAATATTTTTTTATTTCCCAAGGCCGTTGCCGAAGCAACATTAGGCAATACCGCCAATAAGGCCGAGGCTTGTGCCGATTGTATGATGAATTTTCTTCTGTTCATTTGTTTGGTTTTATCAATTAAAAGTCAAGCCCCATGTACATTTTGTCTCCTTTTTTATACGGAATATCGCCGATAAATTTCCCCGGAACTGGCGTGTAACGGAACGAAGCCTGTAACCCTTTTTCCGAGCTCAAGTAGCTGAATAAGATAATTTGATACATCGCCAAGAATCCTTTGTCGTCTGGACTTTTTACTTGTTGAATAACCGCCGTTTTCTCGGCATCCGCAAGAGCGGTATAGTCTTTACTGTATAGCGCATTGGCTTTGGCATTGATTTTCTCCAAGGCCGCGATGAAATCTTTTTGTTCTTCTTCGCTATAGATGTCTTGGAAAATTTTAGCTATAAACTCGGCCACCCTTGTGGTTTTGGCACCAGGAGTTGTGGTTTCAGGGATGATGGTTTCGCTTACATCAGCCAAAAGCTTCAGTAAATCTTCAGACAATACTAGGTTTCCCGCATCGTCCCGTTTGCAACCGCTTAGTAAAAAATTGGCTCCTATAAATAAGCCCCCACTGAGTAAGGCTATGTTTTTGATGAGTTCTCTACGATTCATTTGTTTTTGATTTTAATTTCGGTTGAAACGATTACAAATTTCCTTTTTTCAATTCTTCGACAGCAAAATTGGCGGCGCGTGCGGTAAGTGCCATATACGTTAATGACGGATTTACGCAACTGGCCGAAGTCATGCAAGCACCATCGGTTACAAATACGTTTAAGCAATCCCACACTTGGTTGTTTTTGTTCAACACTGAGGTTTTTGGATCATGTCCCATGCGTGCTGTTCCCATTTCGTGTATTCCCATCCCCGGAGCATAATCGGTTTCAAATACTTCTACGTTTTTGGCACCGGCCAATTCGAGCATTTCTTTCATGTCGTTTTTCATATCGACACGCATTTTTTTCTCGTTTTCTTTGATCTCTACGTCAAAGTTCAAGACGGGTAAACCCCATTTATCTTTAACTTTTGGATCTAAGGTGATTTTATTTTCGTGGTAGGGCAACATTTCACCAAAGGCTGTGGCACCAATGTTCCAGCCGCCTGGTTCGCCCAAAACATCTTTGAGGTCTTTTCCAAAATTCATTTCGGCAACGTGGCTTTGCCAACCGCTTCTCGATGCTCCTCCTTGGTAGCCAAATCCACGTAAATAATCGCGTTTTTGATCGCCCGGTAAGTTGCGGTAACGGGGAATATAGAACCCATTTGGACGGAATCCGTATGAATACGAATCCTCATATCCTTCAAAATCACCCGAAGCGCCCAAACGGAAATGGTGATCCATTACATTGTGGCCCAATTCGCCGCTGCTGCTTCCCAATCCATCTTTCCAAACATCGGTAGCCGAATTCATCAAAATCCAAGATGAATTTAAGGCCGAAGCACACAAGAACACAATTTTACTTTTGAACTCGATTACTTCATTTGTCTCGGCATCAATGATGGTTACACCGGTTGCTTTTTTGGTGGTTTTATCGTAATTCACTTCTTTCACGATCGAGAAGGGGCGTAAGGTTAAATTGCCTGTTTTTACCGCTGCGGGCAAAGTAGATGATTGGGTAGAAAAATAGCCTCCAAACTGACAACCGTTCCAACACATGTTTCGAAACTGACAAGGCGTACGGTCTTTGATGGCTTTGGTTACGTGGGCCACCCGACCTATAATTAAGGTACGGGCATCGTTATAGTGTTTCTTGATGCGTTCGGCTACCGTTTTTTCTACGATATTCAAATCCATCGGAGGTAAAAATTCGCTGTCGGGCAACTGAGGCAAATTTTCAGTAGATCCACTCACACCAATGAATTTCTCTACATAACTGTACCAAGGCGCTATGTCTTTGTAGCGAATGGGCCAATCAATGGCCACACCGTCTTTTAAATTGGCTTCAAAATCCAAGTCGCTCCATCGGTAAGATTGGCGTCCCCACATTAAGGAACGACCACCCACGTGGTAGCCTCTAAACCAGTCAAATTGCTTGGTTTCGGTATACGGATTTTCTTTATCCGAAGCCCAATACGACAAATTACGCTCGTTGAGTGGGTAATCGCGTTTCAGTTTGGGATAATCTTCGATCATTTGCTTGGTAGGACGGTAATGGCGGTGAGGATACTCCCAAACCGGTTTGTTTTGCTCAACATAGTCCTTGATGTGCTCAATGTTGTGTCCACGCTCAAGCATCAACACCTTGAGTCCTTTTTCGGTTAATTCTTTGGCAGCCCAACCCCCTGAAATTCCTGAGCCGACTACAATTGCATCGTATTGATTCGTTGCCATAGTTATTTATCTAAATTAATTATATATCACAAAGTTGAATAGCCTGTGCTAAGGCTTTATTTTTATCAGCCGAAGTGGGCATAAATTCTTGCGCCACGTAGCCTTGGTATCCTGTAGCATGTATGGCTTTCATAATGGCCGGATAATTTAATTCTTGTAATTCGTTGAGTTCATGTCGGCCAGGAACGCCAGCAGTATGGTAATGACCAAAGTACTGGTGATTTTCCTGAATGGTGTGGATGATGTCGCCTTCCATGATTTGCATGTGGTAGATGTCATACAACAATTTAAAATTGGGACTGCCTAAGGCTTTACACAATTGAATACCCCAGCGCGAAGAATCGGCCATATAATCGGGGTGATTTACTTTACTGTTAAACAACTCCAACTGTATCACAACGCCTCTTTTCTCGGCTTTTGGCATGATTTGTTGCAAACCAGCCACACAATTGTTTAACCCTTCGTCTTCGGGCATACCGTTGCGGTTTCCGCTGAAGCAAATGAGGTTTTTATAACCCGCATCGGCCACTAAATCTATGTATTTAAGGTAGTTCTCGATTAAAACAGGGTGGTTTTTGAGATCGTTCCAGCCTTCGGTGAGGCTAATGTGCGCACCCGTACACATGGAAGAATCGATGCCGTGTTTTTTTAAGGTTGGGAAATCTTTGGGCTCTACTAAATCGATTGCAGAAAAGCCTATTTTTTTTACCAAGATGCACAATTCCTCTAGACTCAATTGGTCGTAGGTCCAACGACAGACTGAATGACGTATATTCCCTTTTAAGGAATTGGCCAATTTGGGCGTTTCCGTAGCCAATGCTTGGGGCAAACCCACGGGCATCAACAAACTGCCTAAAGCCAGATTTTTGAGAAGAGTACGTCTTTGCATAATTAGGCGTTAACTTTTGCTTTTTCTTTAAAGAATAAGAAGAAAAATAAGGAAATACTCGCGGCAAACAAACAAGGAAAAATCCATATGCTGTGCCAATCGTGTCCGGCATCAACCGCATGCTGATCAACGATCATTCCCGCTACATAAAAACCAATGTACATACCCAAACCATAGGTTGCCAAGGTTATTAGTCCTTGTGCTGACGAACGTACTTGGTCACCGGCTTTTTGGTCGGTATAAATTTGTCCCGTCACAAAGAAAAAGTCATAACAAATTCCATGAAGAATGATGCCGGCATATAACATCCAGGCGTTGTCGTCTACATTGCCATAAGCAAATAGCAAATAGCGCAATACCCAAGCTAGCATACCAATGAGCAACATTTGTTTCACGCCAAATCGCACAAAAAAGAAAGGCATTAAAATCAAAAATAAGGTCTCAGACATTTGGCCAAAAGTCATTTTTGCGGCGGCACTTTGCAAACCGGTTTCGTTTAAAAACTGGTTGGCTTGTCCGTAATAAAACGCCAATGGGATACATATTAAAATAGAAGCGATAAAGAAAATCAAGTAGTTTTTATCGGCCAAAACTTTTAAGGCATCCAAGCCTAAGGTTTCGGCTACGCTCACTTTTTTGCCTGCTTTTGGCGGTGGCGTATTGGGTAAGAAAAAACAAAATATTCCAAAGAAAACCGATACAGCAGCAGCCACTAAAAAGGTGGTATGTAAGGTTTCTGGTTTTGCTTCCCAAGCCATCCAGCCAATAGTTAAGCCCGAAACAATCCACCCAATAGTTCCCCATACGCGGATGTTGGAAAACTCTTTTTCAGCGTTAGTCATTTGGTTGAGTGAAATAGAATTCACCAAAGCCAAGGTAGGCATAAACAAAATCATGTAAATTAATAAGGTACTGTAGAACGAATCAAAATTGGATTCTACAGATAAGAGGTAAAGCAAGCCAGCGCCTACCAAATGAAGTATACCCAATATTTTTTGGGCGGCAAAAAATTTATCGGCAATCATTCCCACAATAAAAGGGGCTACAATGGCGCCCAAACATTGGGTACCATAGGCCAAGCCTGTTTGTGTTCCGGTGGCGCCAATTCCGCCTTTGGTTAGAAAAGTACCCATGGTTACAAACCAAATTCCCCAAATGAAGAAATTGAAAAACATCATGGCTGACAACTGAAATCTAGTGGTGATTTTCATACGGTATTCGATTTTAAATAGAAAGTAGTTCTTTAATTTTTACGAATTTCAAACATACAAATTTATTCACATCGGCAACAGATTCGCTAAAAAATTACATTATTCACAATAAAAAAAGAAACATCAATATATTTTGAAGTTTTTAAAAAAATATTTTGACAATCTTGTACTATTTGTTGAAGTTTGTACAGACAAAATCAAAATTACGCAGCATGATACACAGAAAATTACGCATGGGAATGATAGGCGGAGGTCCGTCAGCTTTTATAGGTGCCATACACCGACACGCCATTGGAATTGACGGATTAATTGAGTTGTGTTGCGGTGCATTTAGCTCGGATGCAGAAAAATCTAAAGCAGCTGGAAAAGATTTGTTTCTTTCTGAAGAACGCAGTTACAGTAGTTACCAAGAGTTATTCGAGAAAGAAGCGCAACTACCAGCCGATCAACGGATGGATTTTGTGAGCATTGTGACCCCCAATTTTGCGCATTTTGAACCGGCTATGATGGCCTTAGAATATGGCTTTGCCGTGGTGTTAGAAAAACCCATGACTTTAACTTTAGATCAAGCCAAGGCCTTACAAGCCAAAGTACAAGAAACCGGTTTGCGTTTGTGTTTGACACACACCTATGCCGGGTACCCCATGGTGAAACAGGCCAAAGCCATGGTGCATGAAAATCGTTTTGGCGCCATTCGTAAAATTTGGGTCGAATACCCCCAAGGTTGGCTTAGCACCCTTTCTGAGCAAGAAGGGAATGCACAAGCGGCCTGGCGCACTGATCCAAACAAGAGTGGAAAAAGCGGCAGCATGGGCGACATTGGTACGCACGCCGCCCATTTGGCCGAATACATTTCAGGTTTACACATTACCCAATTGTGCGCCGATTTGAGCATAAAAGTAGCCGGAAGAAAACTCGACGACGACGGTAATGTCTTGTTGCGTTTTAAAAACGGAGCCAATGGTGTATTGATGGCCTCGCAAGTAGCGGCCGGAGAAGAAAACGCACTACGCATTCGCATCTACGGAGAAAAAGGCGGACTCGAATGGAACCAAATGGAACCCAATACCTTGATCGTAAAATGGCTAGATGCCCCTACCCAATTGTACCGAGCAGGCAGCAATTACAGCCAACAAAGCGAATTCATGACAGCAAATTGCCGCACCCCATCGGGACATCCCGAAGGTTATTTGGAAGCTTTTGCCAACATTTACAAAAATTTTGCCGGGTGTTTATTAGCCGATTTAAATGGAATTAAACCTACCGCTATTCAGGAAGATTACCCTACTGTGCATGAAGGCGTTCGCGGAATGAACTTTATTGAATGCGTGGTCAATTCGTCAGCGTCGTCTGAAAAGTGGTATACAGTACATTAAATTGTAAATCACCTTATCGGGAACGGCAGCTAATTGTTTTACTTTTACAATAAAAAAATGCGTAGTATCTTACTTATTCTACTTTTAGTACTACCTAAAATTATGTTTGGGGAGATCATTTATTTTCCGGATGCCGCCTTTAAATACAAATTAACCCACACCACTTACCCAAATTACCAAAACTTTGACAGCAACCTGGATGGGGAAATTGATACGACTGAAGCCTTAGCCATTACCAATCTAACCATTCAAAATACGACTGCTATTCATGACCTGACCGGCATACAGTACTTTACCAATTTGGTCAATCTAAATTTCAGTTTTTGCAGAGTGGCTCAAGCCGATTTACATGGATTAACACAACTAAAGTATGTTCGCTGTGATTATAATTACAACCTATTTACCTCACTAAACTTAAGTGGTTGTTCGGCTTTGGAATTGCTTAATGCGCATTCAAATCCATTTCAAAATTTAGATTTAAGTGGATGTACTGCGCTAAAAACCATCGACATACACTACAGTAGTGTTCCGGTTTTAGACTTGCGCGCTGCTGTAAATTTGGAAAGCATTATTATCGAATATGGCCGAATTAATTCAGTTTTGTTGGATGTGCATCCACTTTTAAAAACGTTCAAGGCCAGTAGAAACTTGTCATTAACGGACTTAGATTTTTCAGCCATTCCTTCGCTTGAAACAATATATGTCGATTATTGTTCGCTCCAAAACTTGAAAGTAGCACAAGGAGGAAATCTCAAAAATCTGCGCTGTCAAAACAATGCCATTTCTGAACTCAATGTGAGTGAGTTGCCCAATCTAATTAACATTGAATGCAGTTACAACCGCATTTCTGAACTTGATTTTAGAAATTCGTTATTAGTAAGAGGCTTTAATTGCAGCCACAATGAACTTACTTCTTTGCTGGTCAATAAATCGTCTCCCTACACGAGCATTGACTGCTCCTACAACAAACTCACCCAATTGGATGTAGCCAATTTTGGAAACAGTTTTACTAATTTAAATTGCAGCAATAACTTACTCACGGATATTCAATTGCACGGCAATAATTTACTGAGCCTTGATTGCAGCTACAACCGATTTAGAACATTGGATTTGAGTTGGTTACAAAATTTAAGTTCGCTAAAGGCGCAAGGAAATTATGCCTTAACCTATTTAAATTTAACCTACAACGACATTACGCCGATTCAGCAATATAAGTTGAACTTGACCGAAAATCCCAATTTGCATTTTGTGTGTGTTGACAGTTTTCGGGAAGATTTTTACAGGGCCTACTTTGCCTCGATAAGCCGACGAAACATTCGTGTTTCCTCGGATTGTGGCTACAAAACTGAAATTTATCCCAACCCAGCCACTACAGATTTACATTTATTTGCTATGGATGACATGATCACCATTAAAATATTTGACATGCAGGGCAAACTTGTCGATTGTCGTTATCCCAATTACAACATAGCCGACATATCAATTGCCAATTTAGCTACAGGAATATATGTAGTGGAAATCAAGACGCTGTATGCGACTACCACACATAAATTGTATAAAATTTAAGTTTACACCCTACCCTTCAAGGCATTAAACACCCAGGCAATAGCCAAAAAGCCTACCCCTACGGCACCAAATCCCCAGCCGGCTACATCGTCATATTTAAAAACGCCCAAAGCAATTAGTAAAAGTCCCATGCTAATCATCAGCCAGGTGGCATAGCCTAAAATTGTGTTCTTATTCATTGGATTCTGTTTGTTGGTTGTAAATATCTAAAAACAAATTAGACCATACTAGTACGATCGGGTAAACAGTTGTTAATTTTGAATGATTTTAAATTGATAATGAAGTGCTGTTAAATTATTCAAAATCTAGTTGAGGCTAGTAATATTCTATACTTTTGTTTAAAATTAACTTAGAAAAAGATGAAAAAAACAATCGTATTTATGTTGTTTTTATTTTGTGTTTGTATTACCAACAGCACATATGCTCAAACAGCCGGAACCTTAACCTTCACCTATACCCAACCTACACCTACCAGCCCCGTGGCAACCGGCGGAGGAAATGTATATGCGGTATGGATTGAGACCGCAGCCGGTGCATTTGTAAAAACAAAATGCCGCTATGTTTCGGGCAGTACTGACGATCATTTACCCACTTGGGGAAGCAAATCGGGTTGTGCAAACACCTTGGCTGTAGCCGCAACCACAGGCTGCAACACCACGGACGCCACTACAGGCACAACGCGAAAATCAACCACTACACCAACTGCATTTGGAGCCAAAACCATTACTTGGGATGGTAAAAATGTTGTTGGTACCACCAACGGAACAACTGTAGCTGATGGTGACTATAAAATTTGGGTTGAAAGTTCATGGAACGATGGTCCCAACAACATTCACAACGAACTAATTGGTTTTACCTTTACCAAAGGGCCATTGGAACAAACCCTAACACCAGCGGGCGATACGCGAATTAATACGGTTACCTTACATTGGTTACCCACTCCATTAGCCGTAAATCAAAACGAAGCCCCTGCGGTGACAATTTATCCTGTGCCCTCAACCGGTGTATTTACGGTTGCGTTAAAAAATGACGTAAACGCCATACGCGTATTTGATTTATTGGGGAAAACGGTTTACCAACAAGACATCAATCCGTCCATGCTCAATAACCAATCGATCACTTTAGATCTTTCACAATTGTCAGATGGCAACTACGTGATTAGCTTGCAAAATGAATTTGGCGTTTCCAATTACGAGGTGATCGTGAAAAAATAAAAAATAGCTACTTCAGTATAGAAAGCATCCAATCGGGTGCTTTTTTTTTATTTTATAGATTTGATGATGGCGTCCAATCCACTAGTTTTGTATTCGCGAAAATTGCCGTAGTCATCCGAATACAATAAATACACTTGCAGTTCGGGATGCTGAGACAAAAAGGACTTTGCCTTTTCTAACCCCATGACCAACAAACCCGTCGCATAAGCATCGGCAGAAATACAATTGCCTGCAAAAACAGATGCACTAAATAAATTATTTTGAGTCGGGAAACCCGTTTTAGGATCTAAGTGATGCGAATATTTAATCCCTTTTTCGATGTAATATTGGCGGTTGTTTCCCGAGGTAGCGATGGCCCGATTTTCGAGTTGAGCAACAACTCTGGTGGGATTATCGAATTCTTGGTTATCAATTGGTTCTTCTATGCCTACCTGCCAAAAACTTCCATCCGGCTTCTTTCCATGCGCGTATACTTCTCCGCCAATTTCGACTACAAATGATTCAATACCTTTTTTTTTCAAGAAATCAGCTATCACATCGACCGAATAGCCTTGGGCAAAAGCATTAAAATCTAAACTCACCCGAAGATCTTTTTTTATAATTTTTGTTCCCTTTAGTTCAATCAGATTAAAGCCGACAAATTGTAAAATGCTGTCTATTTTGGATTTTTCAATGTTGATTTTTTTTCCTGGACCAAATCCCCAGGCATTGACCAAAGGCAAAACTGTCGGATCAAAAGCACCTTGGGTGTTTTTCCAGACCTCTTTGGCCTTTTGAAAACAAGCTATAAAATAGGAATCAACCTTTACATTGGGCTCGTTTCGGTTGATGCGCGAGATGATAGAATTGGGCTTATAGGTAGAAACCGACAAATCAAAATCGAGTAAGATTTGCGAAATTTCTGGCTGAAAATCGCGCTGTTTAACATCGTAATAACTGATGCTGTAGGTGGTGCCTTGTGCAAAACCTTTGATAGTTTGGGCTTGGTCTTGTGCCCAACTCAAAATAGATTGAAAGGCAAGTGCGAACACAAGGAAATACTTCATGATAGTTAATTAAAAATAGTGACCAGTAATTCTTTATACAAGTCATTCATTGGTAAGCTATTGGCCCCAACACCTTTGTTTTTCAAATCAACTTCACGGAGTTTGGTTATCACCGAACTCACTTTTTTCATCGGAAAATTGCGGGCAGCAATGTCATAATCTTTGGTGAAATATGGACTTATTTTTAGAGCTGCCGCCACATTCTTGGACGATTTATCTTTAAGTCCGTGGTATTGCAACAACTGCTGAAAATACCCAAAAACCAGAGTTACCACCATTTGAAACGGCGCTTCTTTGGGGTTTTCTGAAAAATACTGAGCAATTTGATAGGCTTTGAGTTGGTTGCGTTCACCAATGGCTTTGCGCAATTCAAACACGTTAAAATCTTTACTAAACCCAATATTGTCTTCGATGTCTTTGGCAGTAATGGTGCTTTGTTTAGGTAAGACAATTTGCAATTTTTCGAGCTCGTTGTTTATTTTGCTCAAATCGGTTCCCAAAAACTCGACCAACATAGCCATGGCTTTGGGTTCGATGCCATAGCCTTTGCCTTGTAACAAGCGTTTAATCCAATCGCCCACTTGGTTTTCGTAAAGTTTTTTACTCTCAAAAAGCACACCCCATTTTTCAATGTTTTTGGTAAACTTTTTGCGCTTATCGATGGTTTTGTATTTGTAACAAAAAACCAAAACCGTAGTAGGAACCGGCTCGTTGGTGTAATTCTCCAGTTGGTCAATGGTGCGCGACAAATCTTGGGCTTCTTTTACAATAATTACCTGGCGTTCGGCCATCATGGGAAATCGTTTGGCCGAACTGATGATGTCATCTATTGATACATCTCGACCATACAACACGGTTTGATTGAAGCCTTTTTCTTCTTCAGATAGTAGATTTTGTTCAATGTACTCGGCAATTTTATCAATGTAATAGGCCTCTTCGCCCATCAAAAAATATATGGGTTTTATTTGGCCTGCTTTAATATCATTGACAATCTTTACAGCTTCATCCATTTTTCAGTTCTTGGTTCTCGGTTCTCGGTTTACGTTTATCTTTATTCGAGTTTTGCTAGGCTAATGCATAGGTAAAGTAAAGAATCTTTTAATTTTTCAATCATTCAATCTTTAAATCGTATCAAAAAATTTACTTTTACCTCATGCATCAACTTCAGTTTTCTCCATTTCGCTTCCGATTCAAAAATAGTGAAAATAAAGTCGCCATTTTTGATGAAATTCGGAAAAAATTCATCCAACTCACGCCCGAAGAATGGGTGCGTCAACACGTGGTGCATCATTTTATTTACGAGAAAAACTACCCCAAATCACTCATCAATGTCGAAAAACGAATTCAGGTCAATGGCCAAACCAAACGCTATGATGTAGTGGTGTATTATCCCGATGGACGGTTGCGTGTCTTGGTAGAATGCAAAGCACCCGAAGTGGTTATTTCACAAGCCACTTTTGATCAAATTGCCCGTTACAATTCTACATTACGCGCCGATTATTTAATGGTAACCAATGGATTGAATCACTACTTTTGCCAAATGGATTTTGAAAACGAAAAGTATCATTTTTTACCCGAATTGCCGGCTCATCAACCCCAATAAATGTACATGATTAATACCGCTGTGGTCATCTTGAATTGGAACGGACAAAAACTACTTGAACAGTTTTTGCCCTCAATTATTCAGCATTCTGGCGATGCCGTACTATATGTAGCCGACAATGCTTCAACTGATCATTCTATTTCCTTTATACAGTCTCAATTTCCGCAAGTAAAAATTATCCAAAACGCAGGCAATTTTGGCTTTGCGCAAGGATATAACGAAGCACTCAAGCAGGTTCAGGAAGCCTTTTTGGTGTTGGTTAATTCGGATATTGAAGTAACTGAAAATTGGCTTAGTCCATTGGAAAATAGCTTACATCAACATGCCAAAGTGGCCATTGTACAACCCAAAATATTAGATTACAAAGACAAAACAAAATTTGAATACGCCGGTGCAGCAGGAGGCTACATCGATCGATTGGGCTATCCCTTTTGCCGCGGACGACTTTTTGATAGTATCGAAGAGGATCATGGTCAATACAACGATAGCCAATCCATATTTTGGGCATCGGGCGCTTGCTTCATCATTCGAAAAAGCGTGTTTACCCAATTGCAGGGTTTTGACACCGATTTTTTTGCGCACCAGGAAGAAATTGATTTGTGTTGGCGTGCCAAAAACCTAGGCCACGAGATTGTGTATTGTCCTGAATCAACCGTTTACCACGTGGGCGGCGCTACCCTGCAAGCTAGCAATCCGCAGAAAACCTATTTGAATTTCAGAAATTCATTATGCATGCTCACCAAGAATTTGCCGTTAGGTTTACTATTCCCCATCTTGTTCCTTCGTCTCGTGATGGATGGATTGGCGGGCATCCAATTTCTACTGCAAGGAAAAGCAGCGCATTGCTGGGCGATAGTTCGGGCACACTTTGGGTTTTATGGTTTGTTTGCCAAGATGTGGAAAAAACGTGGCGCACACCAAGAACTTAACTACTACAAAATAAATAGTATTGTGTTTCGTTATTTTATAAGCAAACAGCGCAAATTCAACGATTTATTTTAACGTAACTTTAAATAAATCAGCTTTAATACTCACCTAAATACTATAATTTTGCAACCGATAAATCCTTACACTATGAAAAAAGTCTTATTTGCCTTATCGCTTGTTGCTTTGGTAGCAACTACTTCTTGTGGCACCAAGAAAAAAATTGCCGACTTAGAAGCCAAAAACAAGGAAGTTCAAGATTTATTGAACACGGCCACTGTAAAGTTGAATGCTTGCTTAACCGAGAAAGAATCGCTTGCGGGTCAAATTGATTTCCTAAAAAAATCAAATACTGATTTGATTAATAACATGAATAATGTGACCACCTTATCGGCCAAAGGCGCTCAAAACATTGAGAAAGCGCTCGAAACCATCAAAGAAAAAGACTTGAAAATTACCCGCATGCAAGACGCCTTAACCAAAAAGGACAGCATGACGTTGGCTTTGGTAACCAGCATCAAAGGCGCCGTGGGAATTACCGACCCAGACATCGAAGTGAATGTTGACAAAGGAGTAGTTTTTATCTCGATTGCTGACAAACTATTGTTTAAAAGTGGTAGTTATGTAGTGAGTGACAAAGCCAAAGAAGTATTGGCCAAAGTGGGAAAAATCATCAACAGCAAACCCGATTTTGAATGCATGGTTGAAGGCCATACCGATAATGTACCTTTTACCGGAAACGCCATTTTGCTGGATAACTGGGATTTAAGTGTGAAACGTTCAACTGCTATTGTACGTGTTTTGACCAACGATTTAAAAGTAAATCCAGCCCAATTGATTGCTGCCGGAAGAAGCCAATACATTCCTTTGGTTGAAAACAATTCCTCTGCCAACCGCGCCACCAACCGACGCACCCGTATTGTGATCCTTCCCAAAATTGATCAGTTTTACGACATGATCGAAAAGGAAATGAAAAAATAAAAACACAAAAAAACGCCTTACATACTAAGGCGTTTTTTTATTCCCACTCCCCTTTTCCGGCGCGAATCAAAACGGGTTCATAACCCGAAAGATCCACGATTGTTGAACCGACATTATCGCCATAGCCACCATCGATAACCAAATCGACGAGGTTCTGCCATTTTTCAAAAATCAATTCGGGATCGGTAGAATATTCAAGCACCTCATCCTCATCATGAATTGAAGTCGACACAATGGGATTGCCCAACTGCTTCACGATTTCTAAGGCAATGGCATTGGCAGGCACCCGAATGCCCACGGTTGTTTTCTTTTTGAATTCTTTGGGCAAATTATTATTTCCCGGCAAAATAAAGGTATACGGTCCCGGCAAATGGTGTTTTAAAATCTTGAAGGTAGGTGTATCTATTTGCTTTACATAATCGGACAGATTACTCAAATCGTGACACACAAACGAGAAATTGGCTTTCTCTAATTTGATGCCTTTGATGCGGGCAATGCGTTCCAAGGCCTTAGAATTGGTGATGTCGCAGCCCAAACCATAGACCGTATCGGTGGGGTAAATCACCAAGCCACCGTTTCGCAATACATCAACCACCTTTTTGATGGCGGCCTCGCTGGGTTTATTTTCGTAAATCTTGATGAATTCGGCCATGATTTTTTATTAACTGATGATTTGTAATTTGGTGAATCGCAACAAGAGGGTTTTCAATCCGCCGACATCAAATTTAATTTCGGCACTTTTATCGGCACCCGCTCCTTTGAGTTGTACTACGACGCCGCGGCCAAATCGTTCGTGCATCACCTCAGTTCCCGGCGCCAATTGACCGTCGTAGTTGGTTGCTGAACCGCCAGGACCGGCTGATGAAATGGGTTTTAATTTGCGAATATTCGGATTGGTATGTGCTTCCGGATTCTTGGGAGGAGTACCACTTTGGGGCTTCATTAATCGCAGTTTGCTTTTGTCCACATCGCCAAAAATATCGGCATCAATCATGGGTTTAAAGCGGTAATTGGTCTCGGTGGGTGTAAGGTATTCCAAGTATTGGGAATCAATTTCTTCGATAAAGCGCGAAGGCTCGCTGTCGGTGAGTTTACCCCAGCGGTAACGCGATTGCGCATAGGTTAAATAAGCTTGTTTTTCGGCACGCGTCAAGGCTACATAAAACAAACGGCGCTCTTCTTCGAGGTCGCTGCGCGTACTCAAACTCATGGCACTCGGAAACAAATCTTCTTCCAAGCCTACTACAAATACATACGGAAATTCCAAGCCTTTGGCCAAGTGAATCGTCATCAAGGCCACGCGGTCTTCGTCGCCGGTATCTTTGTCTAAATCAGTGGCCAAGGCAACGTCTTCGAGGAATTCGGCCAAGGCTCCACGCGCACCTTCAATTTCTTTTTGTCCTTCGGTAAAATCCTTGATCCCGTTGAGCAATTCCTCGATGTTTTCAATGCGGGCAATGCCTTCGGGTGTAGCGTCTTTTTTTAATTCTTGTACCAATCCCGTTTTTTTGGTTACCATGTCGGTGAGGTAAAACGCATCTTGGTTTTCGTTCACCACCTGAAAACTCTGAATCATGGTTACAAAATCGAGCAATTTTTGTTTGGTTCCCGAATTCAGCTTTAAGTCAATTTTATCAATATTTTGCATCACCTCAAACACCGAACGTTTGTAATGGTTGGCGGCGATGGTCAATTTTTCGATGGTCGTATCGCCAATTCCTCTAGCCGGGTAATTGATTACACGCATCAAGGCCTCTTCGTCTTTGGGGTTAATCACCAAACGCAAATAGCACAACACATCTTTAATCTCTTTGCGTTGATAAAACGACAATCCACCATAGATTCGATAAGGAATGTCGCGTTTGCGCAAGGCATCTTCCATGGCGCGCGACTGGGCATTGGTTCGGTACAAAATGGCAAATTGGCCGTTTAGCATTTGGTGTTGCATTTTTTCTTCCCAAATGGTACTGGCCACAAATCGGCCTTCTTCGCCATCGGTAATGCTACGATTCACTTTTATTTTTGGTCCAAAATCATTGGCGGTCCACACCACCTTGTCGAGTTTGGTTTTGTTTTTGTCAATGATTGAGTTGGCGGCTTCTACTATATTTTTGGTCGAACGGTAATTTTGTTCCAAGCGATAGGTTTGCACATTTTCATAATCTTTCTGGAAGTTCAAAATGTTGTTGATGTTGGCCCCGCGAAACGCATAGATACTCTGGGCATCATCCCCCACCACACAAATGTTTTGAAATCGATCAGACAAAGCGCGCACAATGAGGTATTGTGAATGGTTGGTATCTTGGTACTCATCGACCAAAATGTAGCGAAAACGGTCTTGATACTTGGCCAATACATCGGGAAAACGAGAGAGTAATTCGTTGGTTTTGAGCAACAAATCATCAAAATCCATGGCGCCGGCTTTGAAGCAACGCTCTACATAATTTTGGTAGATTTCGCCGGTTCTTGGCTTCTTGGCCATGGCATCGGCTTCCTGTAAATCGGGGTTATTGAAATAAGCCTTTACAGTAATTAAGCTGTTTTTATAAGAAGATATTCGGCTCAGCAACTGCTTGGGTTTGTAGATATCTCGGTCGAGCTGCATTTCTTTCACGATGGCCGAAAGCAAACGAACCGAATCTTGGGAGTCATAAATGGTAAAGTTGGACGGATAACCCAATTTGTCGGCTTCGGCACGGAGGATACGTGCAAATACCGAGTGAAAAGTTCCCATCCATAAGTTCTTGGCTTCGCCTGAACCCACAATGCCGGCAATTCGGCTTTTCATTTCGCGGGCTGCTTTATTGGTAAAGGTGAGGGCCAATACATTAAACGCATCCACACCCAAACTCATCAAGTAGGCAATGCGCACGGTGAGCACTCGCGTTTTTCCGGAGCCCGCGCCGGCAATAATGATCATCGGTCCGTCCTTTTGCAGTACGGGTTGTTGTTGGGCTTCGTTGAGTTCGTTGATGTAGCGTTGCATACCAAAAGTAATTTCTCCAAAAATAGAACTCCTAGCACGTTAATACAATTTATTTGGTGGTGATTTATCAACTAAAATTCTATTTTTGTTCAACTAAAAATTACTCATGGATTCAGCAAAACTATTCGAAATTTTAGCCTACACCCTGCCCGCTTTAATTACCGGTGGCGTAGCTTATTACTTATTTACTGCCTATTTTAATGATCAACAAAATACCCGCCGTTGGTTGCTGCAAAAAGAAAACCAAAAAGCGTCTTTGCCTTTGCGCTTGCAAGCCTACGAGCGCATGGCCTTATTTTTAGAACGCATCAATCCATCCAATTTATTGGTACGTGTTACGCCGCATTCTGCTGATAAAAATCAATACGAAAATTACGTGATCGCCCAAATTGAACAAGAATTTGAGCACAACCTCACCCAACAAATTTACCTGAGTGACGACTGTTGGACCGTAATTACCACTGCCAAAAATGCGACGATTCAACTCATTCGAAAAGCCAGCATGAGCGAAAAAGTAGAAAATGCCGACAAATTGCGTGAAGTTATTTTGAGTGAACTATTTGATAAAACCTCGCCAAGTTCGGCTGCCTTGGGTTATCTAAAATCAGAAATTAAGCAGTTTTTATAACGATTTCCCTTCGGCCAAAAGACGCTGCAATTGGGTTTTCTCGCGAATGGGCAAGTTTGGCACAAAACTTTCTAGTGTCGTTTTGTATTCGTCCTGTTTAATCAATTCCCGCAGTTTATCTTTGGCAAATTTTACAAACTGCCAGCGGTGACTGCTGCTCGCGTAGACCAGACTTTTGAGTACTTCAGGCGTTTTGAGATTTAAATTCAACAAGACATGTAAGGCATTTTGTTGCAAATCAGAATCAAAATTGGTGCTGGTATAATGCAGTAATTCGCGGTAAAACAAACTTTTTTGTTGCACATCCGTGGCTTGCATATAGGCCAAATTCAAATAGGCCAAACGTAAATTCTTGTCTAAAAAACCAATGCGGTTTTTATATTTTTCCAAATAACGCTCCCGTTCACTGGGTGCATTTTTCCACAAAGTATATAAGGCCATTTCTTGAGTTTCGTATGAAGGATCGTCTAGTAAGGTTTCAAAACTTGCGCGAAAGGATTCCGGAAATTCGGGTGTGGTAGCGGCTACCGTTTGGCGGACGGCCACATCGCCTGTTTTGAGTGCGGCTTGCAGTAAAAATTCCCGGTCTTCAAAACGGGCATTTTTGTGCTGATAAAGTAGCAACTCTTTGAGTGGAGCGGCAAATTTTCCATTCATCCAATACAATAAACTATCCCGTTGTGTTAAAGCGATAGGGCGATTGCGCAACTGCAAATACTGCTGCATGGTTTTGTTTTTTCGCAGCAAGGCAAAGGCCTCTTCTTTAGGGAATTGGGCCGATTCCAACCAGGTTTTTTGAAAGGCCTGTGTATTAAATTGGGGAGCCACTTTGTTAACCTCAGCTAAAAAATTAGCCGTAATCACATTGCTATACTGGTACTTTTTGAGGTAGGATTTCACCGCCTTTTGAAAGGCTTTGGCGCCGATGTTCTCGCGAATTACATGCAAAGCCCAGGCGCCTTTTTGGTAAAAACTCAAGGAACTGGCTTTGGGATTTAGCACCGGAATGCTATCGGTTTTGGCGGCCTGAATGAGCTGTTGGGATGATTGAAACAATTTATTGTAAAAGTAATCGGCACCAAAAATTTCTTTTTCGGCCAACAAGGCATAATAGGTCGCAAAGCCTTCCTGCAACCAATGGTCTTTGCCCGACTGAGCGGTGACCAAATCCCCAAACCACTGGTGCGCGAGTTCATGCGCATTCACATTCACGTAATTTCTATCATTAAACCCTATTGAATCGACCAGGTATTCACGGGAGAAAATTGTGGCCGTGGTATTTTCCATGCCGGCATACAAAAAATCGCGTACCGGTACTTGTCGATAAATTTTCCAGGGGTATTTCACGCCAATTTCTTTGGTCAAATAATCCATGATTTGTTTGAAATAGCGATACGTTGGCTCGATGCGTTGAGCATCTTCGGCTTCGTAATACTGTTCAAGCGGCACGCCATTTTTACTCAGCAGCGTTCGTTTTTGGTAATGACCAATGGCCAACGCCACCAAATAACTGCTCATAGGCTGGGTCATTTGGTACTGCCATTCGATATCGTCGCCTATCGGGTTTTGCTGTATTAATTCACCGTTAGACACAACCATAAAACTCTTGTGGAAGCGCACCGAAGTTGAAAAAATTACTTTTTCGTTGGGGTCATCAAAACTGGGCAACCAATGGCTGGTGTATTTGCCTTGCCCCTGCGTCCAGATTTGGCCTTGCACCTGCTCGGGTGTTTGCACGGTGGGCGAAAAATCCCAATTCACAAAATACATGGTTTGGGTGGGAAAGGCTTCGTAGTGCAATTGCAGCGTGTTTTCTCCGAGTTGATAACCTTGATACAAAATGAATTGCTTGTTGTTGTTTTTAAACGGAACCGGTTTGCCGTTGAGCAGTACCTGCGAAAATTCCATTTTTTGGGCATCGATGCGAATGCTATCTAACGCTGATTTTACCGTAAATTGGTAGCTCACCTCACCGGTTACATTACGTTTCACCGGATTGATTTCGAGCTTAGACTGGCAACTTATAAAGTTGACAGCCCTTGGATTTTGGGCAAAAGCAACCGAAAAAACAAACAATAAACAGGTTCGAAGCCACATAGGTTTACATTTTTGAACGAAACAAATATACACCAACTTGAGTAGCAATATTAGCTATACGCTGCTTTCGTGATTTCAAATTATAGCCTATCTTCGAACTTTCGAAAACCGATGGATGTATTGCAAACCGCTATAGAATACCTAAAAGGCGTAGGCCCTAGCCGCGGACAATTGTTGCGCGCCGAATTGGGCATTCACACCTATGCCGATTTGCTGCAACTCTACCCCAACCGCTACATCGATCGAACGCGTTACTATAAAATAAATGAATTACAACCCAGCACGGCCGAAGTGCAGTTGGTGGGCAAACTCATTCACTTCAAAATGGTGGAGCAAAAACGAGGCAAACGCCTAGTCGCTACTTTTGTAGACGAAACCGGACAAATGGAATTGGTGTGGTTTCAAGGCCATAAATTCATCAAAGAACAATTGCAACTCAATGTGCCGCTGGTAATTTTTGGCAAATGTTCGGTGTTTAATGGCACCTATTCCATGCCACATCCAGAAATCGAATTACTCAAAGACCACGAACAAAGTTTGCGTTCGGCGCTGCAAGCGGTGTATCCCAGCACCGAAAAGCTAACCAATAGAGGCATTTCCAACCGGGTGATGCACAAATTACTGCAGCAACTTTTTGTCGAAACCCAAGCCCGCTTTGACGAAACCTTGCCCCCAGCGATGTTGGACGAGCTCAAACTGATTCCCAAAAATGCAGCCCTATTTAACATCCATTTTCCCAAAAGCACCGAGGCCTTGGCCAAAGCACAGTATCGATTAAAATTTGAGGAGCTCTTTTTTATTCAACTGCAACTCATTTCGAAGAACCTCATTCGCAAACAAAAAATAAAAGGCCACGCCTTTACGCAGGTGGGCGATAATTTCACTACGTTTTTCGAACAGCATTTGCCCTTTGATCTGACCAATGCCCAAAAACGGGTACTCAAGGAAATCCGCAACGACATGGGCAAACCCGCGCAAATGAACCGCTTGCTGCAAGGCGATGTGGGTTCGGGCAAAACCATCGTGGCGTTTATGAGCATGTTGTTGGCGATTGACAATGGCTTTCAAGCCTGTTTGATGGCGCCGACCGAAATTTTGGCCAACCAGCATTTTGTGGGATTGGGCGAATTGGCCGCACGCCTGGGGATTGAAATTCGATTATTAACCGGCTCCACCAAAACGGCGGCGCGCAAAGAAATTCACGAAGGATTAGAAAACGGCTCGCTTCAGATTTTAGTAGGCACACACGCTTTGCTGGAAGATAAAGTTCAATTTGCCAATTTGGGCTTGGCCATTATTGACGAACAACACCGATTTGGCGTGGCACAACGGTCAAAATTGTGGCACAAAAATGAAGTTCCGCCGCATGTTTTGGTGATGACCGCTACGCCTATTCCACGCACCTTGGCCATGAGTTTGTATGGCGATTTGGATATCTCTGTTATTGACGAATTGCCTCCGGGCCGAAAACCCATTCAAACCGTACACCGCTTTGATGCCAACCGCCTGAAAGTGTGGAAATTCATGAAAGATGAAATTGCCAAGGGCCGACAAATTTATGTGGTGTTTCCATTGATTAAAGAATCTGAAAAATTGGATTTCAAGAATTTGATGGAAGGCTACGAAGGCATTTCGCGCGATTTTCCGCTGCCCCAATACGCGATTTCGATTGTGCACGGGCAAATGAAACCCAGCGAAAAGGACTCCGAGATGAAGCGATTTGCCGAAGGAAAAACCCAAATTATGGTGGCCACCACTGTGATTGAGGTGGGCGTAAATGTGCCCAACGCCAGCGTGATGATCATCGAAAGTGCCGAACGTTTTGGCCTCTCGCAATTGCACCAGCTGCGGGGACGAGTAGGTCGAGGTGCCGAACAGAGTTTTTGCATTTTAATGACATCGCACCAATTGTCATCCGACAGCAAAACCCGTATGGAAACCATGTGCAGCACCAACGACGGTTTTGAAATTGCCGAAGTTGATTTGAAACTGCGCGGTCCCGGCGACCTATTGGGCACCCAACAAAGTGGTGTTTTGCAATTGCGCATCGCCGATTTGGTGCGCGATCGCGACCTCTTACAAGTAGCCCGACACGAAGCCAGCAAATTGCTCAAAGCCGACGTGCGCTTGGAACTTCTCGAACACCAAAACCTGCGCAAAGCCTATTTAGAACTGGTGAAAAAGAAAAACATTTGGAATTTTATAAGTTAAATTATGGTACAGTACAACCCCAAAGATTGGATTACGTTTATTTTTCGATTTCACAAATCGGATACGTTTCGGCAATTGATTCCCATGATGATTTTTATGGGACTTTATTCAGGAGGAATTGCCTATTTAGAGCTCAACCTCTGGGAACTCAAAGACACCAGCTTGGTCAAAAACATCTCGATTATGCACGGGATGCTGGGATTTGTAATTTCGTTGTTACTAGCCTACCGAACCAACACCGCCTACGACCGCTGGTGGGAAGGCCGAAAACTCTGGGGCACTTTGGTAAACAACAGCCGAAATTTGGCCTGCAAACTGGCCGCGATGCTCAAAGAAGAAAAGGACAAAAAATACCTGCGTTTTTTAATTACGTCGTATGCCTCTATTTTGGCCAAACATTTAAACAACGAGACAATTGGTCAGCTGTTATTTGATGACGTCGACTTAGACCTCAAAGAAAACAAGCACGTTCCCAACCAGGTGACGGCGATGTTGTTTCAAAAAATAAACGACCTCTATGTTTCCGGCAAAATCACTGGCGATCAACTGATTCTGCTGAATACTGAATTTCAATCGTTTAATGAAGTCTGTGGCGCCTGCGAACGCATTAAAAATACGCCCATTCCCTACTCGTACAGCTCGTTTATCAAGAAATTTATATTTTTCTACGTGATGACTTTGCCATTTGGCTATGCCCTGAGTTTGGGTTATTTGGTGATACCTGTGGTGGTATTTATTTTCTATGTCTTGGCCAGTTTAGAACTCATCGCCGAAGAAATCGAAGACCCATTTGGCAGCGACTCCAATGATTTACCCACTGCCAAAATTGCGGCGAATATTAAGAAACATGTTGAGGAGTTGTTGTAAATGAAATTAATTACGAATTAGCTGTCATTTTAAATAACAACACATATACCTACTTTGAAGAAAATCATTTACACTAAAACCCAAAAAAATGAAAAATAAACTAAAATTTACCTTGACGATTATATGGATACTTTTTTCAAGAAGCTATGACGCTTATTGTACTAACTTGTTGACACCAGACCTCAATAAAGAAGCCAATCCACTTGTGACAGTGGTTGGAATATCTTCGTGGACAACACTGCTTATTATTTTAAGTCTGTTGACTATATATGTAATTTATGCATACTATATAAGTGTTTTCAGACCAATGAACTTATTGCCAAAAGAAAAAGGATTTACATTCAGCAATTTTGTTGCCTATGTTTATTTGGGGTACAAAGACAGTTGGATTGCTACGCTGTATAAATTTCCAAAGGACTTAAAAAGGGCAAATAACTATTTTGGACATATACTTACTAAAGGACTTGTTTATGCTGGAGTTGTCTCAACGACAATGTGGTTACTAATAAACTATAACAATTATTACAAAACAATTCATAGCGCAACTTTGATTTATTCCATATTAATAGTGGGTTGTTTTATACTAGTTTACAGATGGAATAAAAGTCTTTATTCACAATATTTAACTGATATAAATGAAAATTAGTCTTGCATTCGCGGCAAACCAAAAAAGATATTCCAATACCAAAAATTAAAGTTGAGCAACACAGATTTGTAAAATCAGTGAAATCAAAAAGATTTTTATAATCCGTTAAATTTTAACCATCT
>JBDKFO010000017.1:0-48409 GCA_039798665.1 Bacteroidota bacterium | reverse complement strand
AATTTAAGAACCTTTTCCCTTCTGCGGGGTGCAAATGTAAAACCTTTTTCCGTATTACAAAACAAAAAAATAGCCTTTTTTAATATGCATTTTTTCTGCACTAGTAGTCAAGAAGTTAGAAGATGAAAGTTGAGAAACTGAGAACGGAGAACCGAGAACGGAGAACTGACAACGAACAACGGACAACGGACAACCTACTTCACCTTCGCCTCCCAAAAATCAGACAAAGCATCATAATCGATAGGTGTTGCTGCTTCTTGTTTGATGAGGCGACCGCGATTGAAGGCCCGATACAATATGGTTTCGATTAAAAAATCTTCGTTGTCTTCGTAAGGAACGTAAGGCGTTTTTAAATTAATATCAAACATACGCGCAGTACCGTTTGACCAAAAAGCCGTCCAACTACTTTTAAAATCTTTAATCAAATCATAGGTCGTAGATCCGGTTTGTCTACAAATTAACTTCACAAGAATTTGCCCTTGTTTGCGGGACAATTTCTTTAAACGCTCTTTAAACTCGGTATTCATATAGGATTCTGCCATGGCAAAATATTGCTTACGCTCGCGTTTGTTGTTGATGTTAGCTAGATTTTTATTGAGAAACTGCAATCGTTCGGCTGCAATTTTGGCATACGGATAGACTTTATAAACCCGGTTTTGCAACAACAGGAACTCCTTTTTGGCGGCCGGATCTAATCGCTCGCGATACACTGTAATTTCTTCCAATGCAATGGGTTCAGACAAAGTATCGGTCTCTTTGAGTTGGTACCCCATTTTCACGGTATCCTGCACCACCACTTGCGCTGATGCAGCAAAACAAAGCAAAAGAAACAATAAACTTAAACGCAGTTTCATACCCTTAGAAATTTGAGTTCAAAATTATACATTAATTACAGAACTGATAAATCAAATTTATATTTTAGCCAAAATAAAAAAAATCTACTCCATGAGCACGAATACCTTACTAAACAAGGCTTCATTAACTTTTCTAGAAGCTTATTTAAACAACCCCTCGCCTACCGGACACGAATCAGAAGGACAAAAATTGTGGATGAATTACCTAAAACCGTATGTTGAAACCTTTATTACCGATGTCTATGGATCGGCTGTGGGCGTAATAAATCCCGATGCTCCCTTTAAAGTAGTGATTGAAGGACACGCCGATGAAATTTCCTGGTATGTGAATTACATTACCGACAACGGATTGATTTATGTAATTCGTAATGGCGGATCTGATCACCAAATTGCACCTTCAAAACGCGTAAACATCCACACCAAAAACGGCATTGTAAAAGGTGTTTTTGGATGGCCAGCGATCCATACGCGCAATCGTGGCAAAGAGGAAAACGCAACCTTGCATAACATATTCATCGACTGTGGCTGCAGCACCAAAGAAGAAGTAGAAAAATTGGGCATCCATGTAGGCTGTGTAATTACCTATCCGGATGAATTCATGATACTCAACGAAAATAAATTTGTGTGCCGCGCTTTAGATAACCGTATGGGCGGATTTATGATTGCCGAAGTAGCCCGTTTGTTGCACGAAAACAAAGTCAAATTGCCTTTTGGATTGTACATCGTCAATTCGGTACAAGAAGAAATTGGCTTGCGCGGAGCAGAGATGATTACCCAGACCATCAAACCAAACGTAGCAATTGTAACCGATGTATGCCACGACACCACTACCCCAATGATTGAAAAGAAAATTGAAGGCGACTTGCAAATGGGCAAAGGACCGGTAATTGCGTATGCGCCCGCCACGCAAAATATTTTACGCGAATTGATTGTATCTACTGCAGTAGAAAAAGAAATTCCGTTTCAACGCCACGCCACCTCGCGTGTAACCGGTACTGACACCGATGCGTTTGCATACAGCAATGGCGGTGTCGCTTCAGCCTTGATATCCTTATCCTTGCGTTATATGCACACTACTGTTGAGATGGTGCACCGCGAAGACGTAGAAAATGTCATCAAACTGATTTACGAGAGTTTATTGAAGATTGAAGACAACCATAATTTCTCGTATTTTAAATAGAAAGCAAGTAAATAAAACCAATGAAAAAATATTTTCTACTCCTTATTTCCTTGAGTATAGGTGTTGCTTATTCTCAAAAAAATAAAACAATCACAGGAAACGAAAAAATCACAACAATTACCAGAACTACAGCTGAATATGAGGGTATAGAAATTTCTGGCTCATTTGATGTGAAATTAATTTCGGGTCAAGAGGGAAACCTAACAATAAAGGGTGATGAGAATATATTGGAATACATCATTACTGAAGTCAATAATGGTAGACTAGCGGTGTATTTTGATAAAAATAAAAGCATCCGATACAATTACAACTCCTCCATTGAAATCACAATTCCAGTTGAAGAAATAAAAAAATTAGACATTTCAGGTTCCGGGAATTTTAAAAACAATGATTTAATTAAAACTGAAAATTTATTTCTAGAGATTAATGGGTCGGGGAATGTTACTTTCAATGCAGAAACTAAAAATTTGAAAATAGAAAAATCCGGTTCAGGAAATCTTGATGGAAAAGGAACTTCCAACAATATTGAAATCAATTCTGCGGGTTCTGGAAATGTAAATTTATCTGATTTGAAATCAGAAAACGCGGTTGTAAGTCTATCTGGATCGGGCAATATAAAAGTTAATTGTTCCATAAACCTCGATGCAAAAACCATTGGTTCAGGTAATATTCGATATAGTGGAAATCCAACAAACACAAAACTAAAAACGGAAGGTTCTGGAAGAATATCAGAATAATAAATTTCCATAAAAAAAAGCCCCAATTTCTTGGGGCTTTTTTTTATCTGTTTTTTAAATATTCGACTACATTTTTTTCAATCCGTTCATTGATATTCGTAATATCGGCCTTCACGAATTGTTCGCCCAATATGTTTTCAAACAATTCAATGTAGCGATCGGAAACCGTATCAATATAGGCATCGGTCATCTCCGGAATTTGCTGTCCTTCTTTGCCTTGGAATCCATTTTCGATGAGCCAACGACGCACAAATTCTTTAGACAATTGTTTTTGCTCCTCGCCCTTGTCTTGGCGCTCTTGATAGCCCTCAGCATAAAAATAACGAGAGGAATCGGGCGTGTGGATTTCGTCAATTAGTACAATTTGACCTTCTTTGGTTTTACCGAATTCATATTTGGTATCGACCAAAATTAAACCACGAGAAGCCGCAATTTCGGTTCCGCGTTGGTAGAGGGCTCGGGTATATTTTTCTAAAATTAAATAGTCTTCTTTAGATACAATTTGGTTGGCCAAAATGGCTTCGCGCGAAATATCTTCGTCGTGCGAACCATTATCAGCTTTGGTGGTGGGTGTGATAATTGGAGTTGAAAATTTGTCGTTCTCTTTTAGGCCATCTTCCATAGCTACCCCACAAATGGTTCTTTTTCCCAGTGCATATTCACGCGCAGCATGTCCCGACAAATAGCCTCTGATGACCATCTCCACTTTAAATGGTTCACACAAATGGCCCACAGCTACATTCGGATCGGGCGTAGCAACCAACCAATTGGGCACAATATCAGCGGTCAATTCCATGAATTTGGTGGCAATTTGATTCAAAATTTGACCTTTGTACGGAATTCCTTTGGGCAACACCACATCAAAAGCCGACAAGCGATCGGTGGCAATCATGACCAACAAATCGTCATTGATATTGTACACTTCGCGTACTTTGCCGCGATACACAGATTTTTGATTGGGAAATTGAAAGTTAGTGGAAGTAATCGTAGAACTCATAGCTGCTGTTATTTGGTCGCAAAAGTAAGACGAAATGCCTGCTTTTCAAAAATAAAACACACCAAAAAAGTAACTTATTTTTTAATCAACTTGAAAATTTCTTTTCCTTGAGTTGTTTCAACCGACACAAAATAAATACCCGATTCAAGATCAGAAATAGAAAGTGTTGCAGCTGTTGAGTTGTTGAATTGTTGGGTAAAAACTGCCTTGCCTAGCAGAGAATAAATATTAATTTTTACTGCAGTGGACAACGTTTGATCCCATTTAACTGTTATATTTCCTGTGGTAGGATTGGGGTAAATGGCACACAAATTTGCATTCGCCGAACTCGCTTGCACGCCCAAGTATTCCATATTACCGCCCGCTTGTTGGTACAAATCGGCAAAGGCCTGAAAATATTGATTGGCAATATTGGCATCGTGCACAATGAGTGTGTTTTCGTCGTTTTTGGTTTCGGCCGAGGTACTCCAATTGTGTGATCCGGTGAGCACTAAGGGATCTGAAGCATGATTAAAATTATCGGCTACCATAAATTTGTGGTGCATAATGCCGCTCAACGTAAACACCGAAGCGTGTCCTGGAGTCAATCCTGCTTGAATGGCAGAAATTTGATTTCCCGACGGATTTTGACTGTCCACCAGCAAATTGATATTCGTTAAACCCGCATTGTATTTGGCAAGCAGCGTATTTTTTACATCAGTTCGGGTGATGAGCATGGTGGCGATTTCAAGGTCGGTATCGGCCGAATTGATGGCATCCATAATTTTGGCAGTTGTACCATCACTCGGGCTAAAATAGGCATCAATCACTTTATTGCCCACCACAAAATGATGCGGCGTATTGTCTGATTTATAGGGTCCAAATTTTGAATTTACTAGGTCAGGAACCATTGAGTTGCTGCCCCACATTTCGTCAAATTCCATTTTGTAGGCCAAAGCCAAAGCTTGATCTTGTATTACGATGGCATTGTTCCGATCGGGTCCATCAATTTGAGACGCTGTCCAATTGGTTGATCCTGTCCACACAAACGGCTGATTGGGATCACTACTTTCGGCATCAAACACCACAAATTTGTTGTGCATAATGCCATAAGAAGAACTACTTGGGCTTGGTAAAATGGGAATTAACGGATTGAGCAACGGAATCATTACACTACTGGTGCTGCCGTCGTATATCAATCTAACTTTAACACCGCGATCATAGGCCGCATTGATGGCACCTGCAATTCCTGCAGACGCTGAGGGCGAATATGAATTGTAAATGGCAATCGACAAATCGTGTTGGCATTCGTTGATGTAGGTAATTAATTTTTCGTCCAATAGATTTCCCAGATTTAAGGCCGCTTGGGATTGGGCAAATGCGGTTGCCACGCTATGGTTAAAGTAGACTTCAATGCTGCCTGATGAAATCGATGAATTGGCAATATAATTGGTCTGCAGTTGCTGTTGATTATCGCGAAAATTAATTTTAAAAATCTGACTGGGTTGTAGTTGCGTAAGATTGATTTCTAATGGATTAGAAGTTCGTTCAAAACGGATAGGAGTAGCTGTATAAGCATCTTCAACACTTACCGATTGCGCGGCTACGGCATCCAAAAAATGAATCGACAAGTGATCAGTAAAATATTGTAGTGTATAGTCTTTTTCGTGAATTTGAATTTGACCAAAAAGCGTCGAATACCCAACAAAAATAAGGCCTAATGCATAGTGTAATTTACTTTTCATGTATTCGAATTTGATACAAATGTACCGATTTTTTAATATGAACACACGCAACTCAATTGCTGCGGCTTTTTATCCAATCAATCTCCAAAAATTTAAGCAATTTTTATGAAAAGAAAACGTTGCTATTGTAGTAAATTGCCACTCCTTTAAACAACTGCCATGAGCCAAATACACATCCTTTGGGTTGACGACGAAATTGATTTATTAAAGCCCCACATTCTTTTTTTGGAAATGAAAAATTACAAGCTCACTACCTGTAACAACGGTCGTGATGCCATTGATTTGTTTGAACAAGAAAATTTTGACATCGTGTTTTTGGATGAAAACATGCCCGGGATGAGCGGCTTGGAAACCTTGGCCGAAATGAAAGAAAAAAAATCGGCGGTCCCGGTAATCATGATTACCAAAAGCGAAGAAGAATACATCATGGAAGAAGCCATCGGTTCTAAAATTGCCGATTATTTGATAAAGCCCGTCAATCCCAATCAAATTTTGTTGAGTTTAAAAAAGAATTTGGATCATTCGCGCTTGGTCTCTGAAAAAACCACGCTCGATTACCAGAAGGAATTCCGCAAAATTGCCATGGAAATGGCCCAAGTAAACTCATACGAAGACTGGGTTGATTTCTATAAAAAGCTGCTTTATTGGGAAATAAAACTAGAGAACATTCAAGACCAAAGCATGGTCGAAATATTAGAATCCCAAAAGGTTGAAGCCAATATTCAGTTTGGGAAATTCATTGAACGCAATTACGAAAAATGGTTTGAGCCCAAGGCAGATAAACCTATCCAATCGCATACTTTATTCCGGGAATTGGTAGTGCCCGAATTGGTTAAAAAAGACAACCGTGGTGGCTCCGAAGTGAGTAAGGCTAAACCGGTCTTGTTTGTTGTGATCGATAATTTGCGTTACGACCAATGGAAAACCATCGAAAAAATAGTAGGCGATTATTACCGCTTGGAAAAAGAAACAGCCTATTATGCCATGCTTCCCACCGCCACACAATATGCACGAAATGCAATTTTTTCGGGCTTATTGCCTCTAGAAATGGAAAAGCAATTTCCGCAATATTGGAAAAATGATGTAGACGAAGGTGGAAAAAATTTATTTGAAGCCGAGTTTTTAACTGAGCATCTTAAACGATTAGGCTTAAGTAATTTAAAGCAAGAGTATTTTAAAATTACCAATCTGGCCAACGGCAAAAAATTGGCCGATAATTTCCGTGCTTTAAAAGACCACGATTTGGTTACGGTGGTGTATAATTTTGTGGATATGCTCTCGCACGCCAAAACCGAAATGGACGTGGTAAAAGAATTGGCCTCTGATGACAAAGCCTATCGCTCTCTTACGCGTACTTGGTTTAAAAATTCACCTTTGTTGGAAATTATCCAACAAGGACAAAAGTTGGGTTTTAAATTGATCATCACCACCGATCACGGGACTATTAATGTAAAAAATCCATCCAAAGTAATTGGCGATAAAAACACCAGCTTAAACTTGCGTTACAAAACCGGCCGAAGTTTATCGTATGAAGATAAAGATGTATTTGCCGTAAAAGACCCGAAAAAGATTGGATTGCCCAGCATCAGCATGAGCAGTTCGTTTATTTTTGCCAAAAATGATTTGTTCTTGGCCTATGTAAATAATTACAATCATTACGTGAGTTATTACCGGAACACCTACCAACACGGCGGTATTTCACTCGAAGAAGTGATTGTTCCCTTTTTAGTATTTAACCCCAAATAATCGTGTATTTCAATCATGAAGCTTACCTATTCACTCGATGATATTCAAACGGTCGCGCACCAATTAGTTGCCCAAAATCCACACAAAGTAATTCTGTTGGTGGGAGAAATGGGAGCCGGAAAAACCACCCTGATTAAAGCATTGGTTGCTGCCTTGGGTGTGCAAAACGCAACCAGCAGTCCTACCTTTTCGTTGGTGAATGAATACCACACCGAATCAAACGGACCGGTATACCATTTTGATGTGTACCGCCTTAAAGACGAATCCGAAGCCTATGATTTTGGCATGGACGAATACTTGTATTCTGGGCATTGGTGTTTTGTAGAATGGCCCGAAAAAATCCCTACGTTGATTCCGCATGAGCACAGCACCATTAAAATTAAAGCCTTAACGGCTACCGTGCGTGAATTGGAAATGTATTAATCAATCGGAATGAGGCAGCTAACCGCTTTTTTTTATAATTTAGGCACTTAATTTTCAGCAGTATACCATGTCGTTAACTCCGTTTACCAAAGACCAATTGCTTCCACAGGAAGAAAAATTGGAAATTGCCCGTCAAAAAAGTGCACTCTTTATTGGCATTCCCAAGGAAACCAGTTACCAAGAACGCCGCATTTGCCTCACACCCGATGCCGTAAATGCCCTAACCGTTCAGGGCCACCGCGTATTACTCGAAGCCGGAGCCGGATTGAGCGCGAGTTATACCGATAGCGAATACAGCGAAGCCGGTGCCGAAATTACCCAAGACACCAAAAAAATATTTTCTTGCCCGCTCATCCTAAAAGTGGAACCTTTAACCGCGCAAGAAATTGAAATTGTCAATCCACAAACCATCGTATTCTCAGCCTTACAAATTAAAACCCGTAGCAAAGCCTACTTTGAAGCTCTAGCCAAAAAGAAAATCACGGCTTTGGCTTTTGAATATATCAAAGACGTTGATGGCACCTACCCTGCTGTAAAATCACTCAGCGAAATTGCGGGTACTGCCTCGATCTTAATTGCTGCCGAATTAATGATCAATAACCAGTTTGGAAAGGGATTGCTTTTTGGGAACATCATGGGTGTTCCGCCTACAGATGTGGTCATTATTGGTGCCGGAACCGTAGGTGAATTTGCCGCTAAAACAGCATTGGGTTTGGGCGCACAAATTAAAGTATTTGACAATTCGATCACGAAGCTGCGTCGTTTACAAAGCAACCTCAATCAACGCATATATACCTCTACTGTACAAGAAAAAACCTTACTCAAAGCGTTGCGCCGCTGTGATGTAGCCATAGGCGCCATGCGTGGAGTAGACCGTTGCCCAGTTTTGGTTAGCGAACAAATGGTAAGTTTTATGAAAAAAGGAGCGGTCATTGTAGATGTGAGTATAGATACCGGAGGTTGTTTTGAAACTTCTGAGGTTACTACACACGAAAAACCCACTTTCCTCAAACACGACGTGATTCATTATGGCGTGCCCAATATTCCCTCACGGTATTCTAAAACGGCTTCGCTATCGATCAGCAACTTTATTACACCCTATTTGATGCGTATTGCCGAAGAGGGCGGTTTAGAAAATGCCATTCGCAGTGAACACGGATTAAAAAATGGCGTGTATGTATACCATGGCATTCTCACCAACAAAGCGATTGCCGATTGGTTTGATTTGCCTGAAAATGACATCAATTTACTCGTTTTTTAATCCCAATCTTTCGCTTACATTTGCCCAAAATTAGAAAACATGGGATTCAAATATCGTTTTGCGTATTACTTGGTCGGATTTATCATTGGTTGCTTTTTTGTCGCCTTAGTTTTTAGCGGAAAAGATACCCGCTGCAACTACTTTCCCAATGCGCGCGTATTGAATGATTTGCGTTCTAAACCTTTTGTTTATTCGGACAAAGCACAGGCTATTTTGGACCAAAAATGGGTTACCGAAACCGATATCAAAAACACGCTTACTTATGGCGATGTTGATTTTGACCAAAGCAATGTGGAAGTAAAAAAAGGGAAATTATATGTCATCGAAGGCAAAACTGCCCAGAATCAAGCGATCGTATTGAAAGTTATCAATTATTCTGAAAAAGCAGAATTGATTGACATCGTTAAAACAGACAAAGAGTAAGTTCTATTTTGCTTGTTTACGTCGGGTGCGCTCAGTTTGTATGAGCGACAACTCGCGATTGGTTTGCCCTGCTACTGACGTATTTTCTTCGGCTCTACGAATTAAATACGGCATCACTTCTCGTACCGGACCAAATGGCAAATACTTGGCCACATTAAATCCTGCAGCCCCCAAATTATAACTGATATTGTCGCTCATGCCATACAATTGGCCAAACCAAACACGGGCATCAGTAGGAGAAATATTTTTTTGTGCCAGAATATTCATAACCAAATACGAACTGTCTTCGTTGTGTGTACCAGCAAAAACAGCCATAGTATCCAAATGATCCAACATATATTGCACCGCTGCATTGTAGTTTTGATCGGTGGCTTCTTTTGATGCGCAGATCGGTGTGGGGTAATTGAGTTGTTGCGCACGCAAGTTTTCTTTTTCCATGTAGGCGCCACGCACGAGTTTCATTCCAATATGAAATCCCTTTTCTTTGGCTGTATGGTGCAATTGTTTTAAATAATCCATTCGATCCCAACGGTAAAGTTGCAGTGTATTAAACACTACTGCTTTTTGAGTGTTGTATTTTTCCATCATTTGTGCCACCAATGCATCGGCGGCATCTTGCATCCAGCTTTCTTCGGCGTCAATCAACACCAAGACGTTGGCCTCATGTGCTGCTTGACATACCTGATCAAAACGGGCTTCAATTCTATTCCATTCTGCTTGTTCAGCTAGAGTTAACGCTTGTTTGGCTCCGACTTTTTCATACAAATCAATGCGACCAAAACCAGTAGGTTTAAACACCGCAAAGGGCAAGGCTTTTCTAGTTTTGGCAAACGAAATAATTTTTAAGGTCATGGCTAAGGCGTCGTCAAAATGGGCTTCGTCTTCTTTGCCTTCTACCGAATAATCCAACACCGAATATACCTGTTTGGCATACATTTTATCCACCACGGGTAAGCAATCTTGTTCGCTCACGCCACCGCAAAAATGATCAAAAACTGTAGCGCGTATAAGTCCTTCAACAGGCAAATGCAATTTAAGCGCCACTTGAGTAGCCGCAGTACCTACTTTGACTAAGGCATTATTGGCAATGAGCTTAAATAAAAAGTAAGCTCTATTGAGTTCGGCATCACTTTTTAGCGCAAAGGCAATTTGGGTATTTTGGAATAACGTTGGCATGAGTTTAAACGAATTTCAGTTGGAATTTTCGAACACAAAAATACCAAAAAATCTTCCGAAGCGAGTGGCCAAATTGATAAAAAAACAAGGATTTCTAATTTATCCGATATCGTATTGAGTTATCTTTAAAAAATCACTTATTTTGCTTGATTTTTACTATCAAATATGAGCAGACAACCCATACAAGCCAATGGCTACAGCATTCATCTAGGCCCATCAAAATATACCGAATTAAATGCGTTCATAAACGACCAAGCCTATACCAAACTTTTCATTTTAGTTGACACCAATACCAATACCTATTGCTCGCCGATTTTTCTACCCGAATTGGCCACACACATTCCCATCGAACTCATCGAAATTGAGCCGGGTGAAACGCAGAAAAACATAGCCACTTGTGTAGAACTATGGGAAATATTGACCGATTTGGGTGCCGATAAAAAAAGCCTTTTGATTGCTTTGGGCGGTGGAGTACTCAGTGATTTGGGAGGATTTGTGGCGGCAACCTATAAACGCGGAATTGATTTTATTGCTGTACCCACTACCCTTTTGGCTATGGTTGATGCAGCAATTGGCGGAAAAAACGGCGTGGATTTAGGACATCTAAAAAACCAAATTGGCGTAATTGCTGTGCCCAAAATGGTGCTGATAGACGAAAATTATTTGGATACGCTACCGCAAGCTGAAATGCGATCGGGATTGGCCGAAATGATCAAACACGGACTCATTTACGACAAAGCCTATTGGGAGTTATTTCAAGACTTAAGCCAGTTGGATAGTGATTATTTGGCGGTACTATTAGAACGATCAATCGAAATAAAAAACAGTATTGTTATTCAAGACCCTACGGAAAAAGGGCTGCGTAAAGCACTCAATTTTGGCCATACTTTAGGACATGCAATAGAAAGTTACTTTCTTGAAAACACCAACAAAACAACCTTGTTACACGGAGAAGCTGTAGCGATTGGCATGCAACTCGAAGCCTATTTATCGGTACAAAAAGGATTGCTGGATTGGGCAAGCTACTTGGAAATAAAATCAACCTTACAAGCGATTTTTGATTCCGTTGAGTTTAATGAAACCGACATCGAAGCCATAGAAAATTTGTTGATTCACGATAAGAAAAACGAAGGCGGAAAGGTACTTTTTGTATTGTTGACAGAAATTGGAAATACAATTTACAATCAAACTGTTGAAAACGAATGGATTAAAGCTGCATTTTTGGATTATAAAACTTAATTATTTTTTATTTCAACTGTAGTGTATCACTTATTTATTTTTTTACATTTGCCTCAATGAATAGAAACCAAAATAACGCCTACTCTGCTTGCTACCACAAGGATGCTGCCGCATTTTACAACTCAAAAGTATGGCGTGTTTTGTCTGTTTATTTAAGTCAAAGTACATTGGCTTGTGTTTGTCACGAAAAGCTACCCATTATTTATGCCAACATTCGGGTTTGAACCCCAAGATTAAATCAGTTCTCTTGTTTAATCTTAAAACCTCTTGGCCATGAATACAAAATACAGTGACTTAATTAATCAAACCTATTACTTCCCTCAGGAAGAGTTTACCCTTAACAAAGACAACTTGCAATTTCATCACATTGATTTGATGAAATTGGTAGAACAATACGGTACGCCGCTTAAGTTTACCTATTTACCACAAATTTCAAGTAACATCAAACGCGCCAAAAACTGGTTTCGATCAGCGATGGAAAAAAACAAATACGAAGGCAAATACTACTATTGCTATTGCACCAAAAGTTCGCATTTTGAGTACATCATGAATGAGGCGTTTAAGAACAACATTCACATTGAAACCTCTTCGGCTTTTGACATCAACATCGTAGAGAATTTACTCGAAAATGGGAAGATCAACAAAAGCACGTATGTAATTTGCAACGGGTTTAAACGCGACCAATACATTAGCAATATTGCCCGATTAATCAACAATGGACACAAAAATACCATTCCGATTATTGACAATTACGAAGAATTGGATTTGCTGCAAGCTGAAATTAAAGGCAAGTTTAAAATTGGGATTCGTATTGCGGCCGAAGAAGAACCAAAATTTGAGTTTTATACCTCTCGTTTGGGCATTGGCTACAAGAACATCGTACAGTTTTACAAAAAACAAATTCAGGAAAACGACAAGTTAGAGCTTAAAATGCTGCACTTTTTCATCAATACGGGCATCAACGACAATGCCTATTATTGGAATGAATTGGTGAAGTGCATCAAAGTATACATTGCCCTTAAAAAAGAATGTCCTTCGTTAGATGGACTAAACATAGGCGGTGGATTCCCCATTAAAAATTCGTTGGCTTTTGAGTACGATTACCAATACATGATTGATGAAATCATCCACCAAATTAAGATTGCGTGTGACGAAGCCGAGGTAGATGTTCCTAACATTTTTACCGAATTTGGTTCGTTTACTGTAGGTGAAAGCGGTGGCGCCATTTACCAAGTGTTGTATCAAAAACAACAAAATGACCGAGAAAAATGGAACATGATTGACAGTTCGTTTATCACCACTTTGCCTGACACCTGGGCCATTAACAAACGATTCATCATGTTGGCCGTAAACCGTTGGAACGATACCTACGAACGCGTATTGTTGGGCGGAATGACCTGCGATAGTGACGATTACTACAACTCGGAACAAAACATGAATGCCATTTATTTGCCCAAATACAACAAGGAAAAACCACTCTATATTGGATTTTTTAATACGGGCGCTTATCAAGAAACCATAGGTGGCTACGGCGGATTGCACCACTGTTTAATTCCACAACCCAAACACATCTTGATTGATCGCGACGAAAATGGCATTTTGGCTACCGAAGTGTTCTCGGAACAACAAACCTCTGATCAAGTATTAGAAATATTAGGATATCGTAAAAAATAATTTATTTTTGAAGCCCATCACACGGCTGATAACAGCACTATATACAAGTAAAACCCAAACAAAATGAGTAAAGGACCCATCAGTCAATTTATCGAAAAACACTATTTGCATTTCAACTCTGCTGCCTTAGTTGATGCCGCCAAAGCCTACGAACAACAATTGGCCAACGGAGCCAAAATGATGGTAACCATGGCCGGTGCGATGAGTACCGCCGAAATTGGTAAAATATTTGCCGAAATGATTCGCCAAGACAAATTGCAAATTATTTCGTGTACAGGCGCCAACCTAGAAGAAGACATCATGAATTTAGTGGCACACTCCCACTACGAGCGCGTACCACACTACCGCGATTTAACGCCACAAGAAGAATGGGATTTATTAGAGCGTGGACTTAACCGAGTTACCGACACCTGTATTCCCGAACACGAAGCATTCCGTAGATTACAAAAACACATCTACAAAATCTGGAAAGATGCCGATGACAAAGGAGAACGTTATTTTCCGCATGAATTCATGTACAAAATGTTATTGTCCGGCGTTTTAGAAGAGTATTACGAGATAGATTTGAAAGACAGTTGGATGTATGCCGCTGCCGAGAAAAACCTGCCAATTATTGTACCCGGTTGGGAAGACAGTACCATGGGGAATATTTTTGCATCCTATGTGATTAAAGGCGAATTAAAAGCCTCAACCATGAAATCGGGTATTGAATACATGACCTATTTGGCCGATTGGTATTCTAAAAACAGCGGTAATGGTGTAGGATTCTTCCAAATTGGTGGTGGTATTGCCGGCGATTTCCCCATCTGCGTAGTACCCATGTTGTACCAAGATATGGAAATGCATGACGTACCGTTTTGGAGCTATTTCTGCCAGATTTCTGATTCAACTACCAGCTACGGATCCTATTCGGGCGCAGTGCCCAACGAAAAAATTACTTGGGGAAAATTGGATATACACACCCCAAAATTCATTATCGAATCAGATGCTACTATTGTTGCACCCTTAATTTTTGCCTACCTACTAGATTTATAATACGTTATGAAGAGAATTATTGTTGATTATTCCAAGCTTACAAATGAAATTTTAAACCTCTTGGTGGAACGTTTCCCCGACGGGTATGATGATTCAAACATCATCCGATTTAGAAATGCGCACAACGAATTGGTCGAAGCCGTTGAAGTGCGAACCGAAGACACCATTTATTTGGTAAAAGTGAGTACCAAATTGGCCAGTCGTTTAGAAAAATTTGAGGACGAAGATATCGAAGATATTGTAGTTCCTATTGATGCAATAAAAGGCATCGACGAAGATATCGACGAAGAGGATGAGGAAGAAGAAACTGATTTGTCAAAAGACCCTGAAGGTTCAGCAACAGATGATGAAGATGATGATGTTGATGAAGAAGATCCAATAGACGAGGAAGACGACGAAGACGAATAAACAAAAAAGGAACTCCATATTGAGTTCCTTTTTTTATAGTTACATATACCGTTCTTCAAAAATACGTTGGTGATGATTTTGATGTCCTATCAAAATAAAACCAATAGCCCGCACGCTCATAAAAGCGTTTGAGGCGATACCGCCACGGTGTAATTCTTCGGTTGAAAAGGTTTGAAACAAAGCTAAACTCGATTGACGAATTAAGGTATATTCGGTGAGCATTTCTTGCAGTTTTCGTGTATTCGCTTTTGGATTAACGGCCAAAGCAAATGCATTCTCATCATAGCCCGGCAATTCGGTTTGGTCATTTCGGGCAAAACGCAAAGCACGGTACGTAAAAACACGCTCACTATCCATGAGGTGCTGGATAATTTCTTTGATGGTCCATTTGCCTTCAGCATAACGGTAATCAAATTTGTCTAAGGGAATGTTTTGCACAAATTTGATGAAACGATGTAAACTAATTTCGAGTTCTTCTAACAAATTGTATTCATTACTCACCGTTTGCACATAGGTTTTATAATGTGACGCATACTCAGATGCAGGAAGTTCGTGTACGTTCATAAAATTTAAAGTAAAAAAAATAGGATGCATCACTACACCCTATTTTATATTTAAAAGCAAATCTACTTACATATTTTTGAAAATCGTATGCATCAAACGTTTTTTATCGTTAATGCTTTCGTCCAATGAAATCATTGTTTCTGTGCGGTAAACACCTTCAATGTCATCAATCATGAAAATTACGTCTTTGGCGTGTTTTGTGTCTTTGGCTCTAATTTTGCAAAAGATATTGAACTTACCGGTTGTGACATGAGCAACCGTTACATACGGAATTTCACTAATGCGTTCTAACACAAATTTAGTTTGTGAGGTATTGTTTAAAAACACTCCCACATAGGCAATAAACGAGTAGCCTAACTTTTCATAATCCAAGGTTAGCGAGGATCCCATAATGATTCCTGCATCTTCCATTTTCTTAACACGTACGTGTACCGTTCCGGCCGATATCAATAATTTTTTGGCAATATCGGTAAAGGGTACTCGGGTATTATCGATCAACATATCTAAAATTTGGTGATCTACTTCATCTAATCGAAATTTACTCATAACGTTTACTTAACAAAATTACTTTCCGTTTCAATACAAAGTTAAGCCCTAAATTTGTCGGCCATTTTCAAAACTAATTTGCGCATTGAGCGAAAATGTAGCTTCCTCTCCTTCAACAGCTGTTAAATTTCCGTTGGCGAAAAATTCCTGGCCTTGACAATCGTAGGTGTGATGTCCAAAATAATTTTCCATGTTTCCCACCTGCGAGATGTAGGCTTTGAAGTGGATTTGCTGATCTTGAAGCACCTCTTTGTATTGTGCTGCAAAATTGCTAATTATTTTGCTACCATCACAATAAATCTTGATGTTTTTATAAACAAAATCATAAAAATTAGGAATATTTTGAGGAATATTCATGTAATCTTGTAAATCGTTGCGAACTATATCGTTTTCGTAAATAGCTTGCAATCCCGAAAGTAAAGCGATGAAAATATACATTCTCGTTTTTTCTCGATCATAGTCATCGTGATGATGTCCAGCCTCAAACAAAATGGTGGGCACTCCCAAAAGCTGCAATGCATCTCCAATGCAGTTTGGATTAAATCCATCGTCAAAACGACCTATTTGGTTGGGAATGTGGCGCTGCAATTCGGCATTCATGGCATTGATTACCCGAACGGCTTGCCTACGAGTTTCATTAAATTCCCGTTCCGAATTATACGATGGCGCCAAAAAAGATACGGTGGCTGGTTTACCTGTAGCTCCTGCTCCAAAAATACTGCGTTGGTCATGCAGGTTGTAGCAAAAATCGGGTTTAAATTCATCAAAAGCTTTTCTTAATAACTGGCTTTCTGGTTGGGTTCTGTCTTGGGCGTCGCGATTTAAATCTATACCATTGGCATTTTCACGAGTGTAAACTAAAGCCCCATCGGGATTCACTAGCGGCAGCATTAAAAAGGAGAACTGAGCAAGAAGCTCTTTTGCCAAAACCGATTCGCCTTGTAAAAACCGAACGAAATCAACCAACGCTTTGGTGGTAGTGCTTTCATTTCCGTGCATTTGCGACCACATATACACCTTGATTTTTCCGGTTCCCAACTGCACCCCATAAATGGGACGGTTTTGTACCGAATACCCTAAAATGCAAACCATACTACTCGGCAATTCGGCCAAAAAATCTGCCAAGTGGGACAAGCAAAGGTAACGTCCATGTAAGTACTGTGCTTTGTATTCCTGATGAAGTTGTTCGAAATTCATGGTGGTTAATCGTTTGGTTTTGTAATTGTAGAGCTATTGGATTAGACCTGAAAACTATTTTGTGGCACTTTGCCCTCCACCCCTTTAAAAAAGGGTAACAATTCGGCTAAATCTTGGGGGTAATTTCCGCTTGGGTTAAATGGTTTTCCGAAAACTACACTGCGGGTTTTAAAATCAAAAGCAATCGGAATAATAGGGACACCCGCTTTTAGGGCTATATAGTAAAATCCGCTTTTTAATTCGGTAACTTTTTTGCGGGTTCCTTCGGGTGAGATGGCCATGCGAAATACTTCTTTTTGGTTAAAAATTTGGGCAATGGCATCTACCTTATTTAATCCACCAGAGCGGTCCAGGGGTGTGCCGCCCATCCAACGAAAATAATACCCAAATGGAAATCGGAACAACTCCTTTTTACCCACCCAGTGCATGTCTAGTTGAAGAATTCCGCGGGTGAATAAGCCTAAAAAAAAATCGTGCCAACTGGTATGTGTGAGCACCATAAATACACATTTTTTGATGGCGGGATCTAAGGTACCTTTGATTTGCCAACCCAATACATCAAAGAAGATCCAGCTGTATAGTAGTTGTTTCATGCTATTTATTTCAAGCCAAAATTAAGATTAATCTGCTATTTTTACGCAAAAATACGCCCAATGTTTAAACGCCTATTGAGTTTCCTACTTCCTATAAAAATTCACCAAGTACATTCCAGTATCAGTCAAAATTTAGAAATAAGTTGGAACAATGGCCAATTGGTACTCGATTCGCCCCACACCAATTACTCCTATGGCAGCCTACAACGCATTTTACGCAAAGGACTCAAAGCCATTGGTTTTCCCAAAATACAAGCCATGAACCACATTTTGCTTTTGGGTGTGGGCGGTGGTAGCGTCTTGAAAACCTTGGTAAACGAACTCCATTACAGCGGTAAAATTACGGGTGTAGAATTGGATCCCGAAGTAATTAATTTGGCCAATGCGTATTTTCAGTTGGACGGAATCAAACAGCTCAACCTGATTCAGGGCGATGCTTTTGACTATGTTTTAAAAACAGCTTTTCAATTTGACCTGATCATTGTAGATATTTTTCAAGACACCAAAATGCCCAATTTTTTGTTCGAGAAGTTCTTTGCTGATCGCTTGGGCATGCTACTAAAATCGCCCGGCTATATCTTATTTAATACCATGACCTTAACCAAAGAAGACCTGGAACGCAATACAAACTATTGTGTGAATTTCAATAACAAACCCTATACTGTAATTCGACTTCCCAAAGTAGAAACGCACAATGAGTTGATTATCATCGAAAAAAAATAGTTGGAGTTATCCTTTTGTTTTTCGACTGTATTGCAACACCTGCATTTTTACTGCATCGTATGCGATGCCCGATATCAATACCACAGCCGCAAAGGCAAGCACATATAAACTGATGGAGGAATATAAAATTCCACCCACTAAGCCACCCAGAAAAAAGAAACTGATGATGGTGAGTCGCAAGCGTATCGATTTATAGAGTTTATCTTTTTCGGCTTGGTGTTGGTAGAAAAAAAGCTGTGAAAGCTCGATACCCAAATCGGTAAAAAGGCCAGTAAGATGAGTTGTTCTCACGGTTGCATTGGAAATAGAAGTAACCAACGAATTTTGTAAGCCCATGGCAAACAACAATAAAAATGCCAATAAATTAGGGTTATCGCTGATTAATATCTTGCCAAAAAAAGCCGCAGCAAGCAAGAGTAAACTTTCTAATAATGTGGGAACTATATAGACAAAGCGAATATTTTTTCGCTCAAAAAATTCGACCATGAAACTGGAGGTAAAAGACCCTAAGAAAAAGAAAAAAATGTAGAAGAAATAAATAAATCCGTTCCAAAAATGGAGGCGCAAAATCTCGTCTACAAAAAAGGCAAAATGCCCCGTGACATTCGTAGTTAAGCGTTGTACCGCAAAAAATCCGGCAACATTTACAATTCCCGCAACAAAGGATAACAAGGACGCAATTTTGATGTTGTGCCAAAAAGTGCGCGACTTTCCGTGGTGTCTAAACATGAGCGGTAAATAAAAAGGAATTGGTTTATCTGTTAGTGACACGCAAAAATTCCCGGGCTTTTTCTAAATCTTCGGGCGTGTCAATCCCGATGCTTTTATGCGAAGTTTCGATCATTTTAATGCGTTTACCGTATTCTAAATAACGTAGTTGTTCGAGTTTTTCAGTCGCTTCTAAACTTTTCATGGGCAAATTAGCGAAGGCCAACAAGGCTTCTTTACGGAAAGCGTATATGCCAATGTGTTGAAAATAACGCAAACTGGAATCTATTGAACGGGGATATGGAATAACCGATCTAGAAAAGTAAAGTGCAAATTGCGCCTGATCAACCACCACCTTCACATTATTGGGGTTTTCAATTTCATCTTGGTCGTGAATCTCAAAATATAAGGAAGCTAAATCGACTTTTTTATCGGCATCGTTACGAAAAACCTGGATCAAGTTTTGCAAAGAATTCACATCCAGAAAGGGTTCGTCGCCTTGTACATTAATCACAATATCTACCGCCATCGCTTCAATTGCTTCGGCAATGCGGTCACTTCCCGATTCGTGTTCGAGCCTACTCATTACGGCTTTTCCGCCTTGGGAAGTAATTTCTTGGTAAATGATTTCAGAATCGGTTACAACAAATACGTCGTCAAACAAGTTGGTTTTTACCGCGGCTTCGTAGGTGCGTTGTATGACGGTTTTTCCGCACAAATCGTGCATGAGTTTAGCAGGAAAACGCGTGGAGGCATAACGAGCAGGAATTACAGCAATTACTTTCATAAATTCAGTGGGTTGATGCGGGTCAAAAATACAAATAATCTTGGCCTATTTTTTGGGTTTTATTCGTGAAAATGATCGTCCTTAAATCCAATTAAATACAATTTATCTTGGGCGCGCGTTACTGCCGTATACAACCACCGAATATAGTCTTGATCTATCCCGTCGGGTAAATAGGGTTGCTCAATAAACACCGTATTCCATTGGCCTCCTTGCGATTTGTGGCAGGTAATCGCATAAGAAAATTTAACCTGCAAGGCATTGAAATACTCGTTTTCTTTTACTTTTTGAAATTTCTTGTACTTGGTGGTTTCTTGTTCGTAATCTTGCAGCACTTCTTGGTACAAACGATTGGCGTCGTCATAAGATAAGGATGGTGTTTCACTGTTTAGAGTATCTAACAATAATACGGTTTCAATAGGTCGCTGGTTGGGGTAATCGACCATGCGAATTTTTACCGATGCAAACGTAAAGCCATACAACTCTTTGATTGAAAAAAGTTCCAATACTTCGATGATGTCGCCGTTGGCAATAAAACCGGCCTCATCGGTTTCTTGCAACCAAAAATAATTGTTCTTCACCACCATTAAGTAATCGCCAGTGGCCAATACGCTTTCTTTGTCTAAGATGCGTGATCGAATTTGCTGGTTGTACAAATTGGCGCGTTTGTTTGAGCGCACCAAAAAAGCGGTATCCTCGATGCTATAATTGCTGTAGGCCGATTGTATCGCATCTTGAATATCATAGCCATCCACCAATCGAATGATGTCTTTGAATGGTTTGAGCTGAAACTGAAAACTATCCCAAAAAGACGTTTGCAACACTTCCCGCAATGCCGTTGCATTGTATAAAATACCCGATTTTTCAGCCTGGCGCATCACTTCATCGAGTTCAATATGGCCTACTTCTTTGTTGTAATGCAAGGATAAACTGTCTAAATCTAATGCCGGCGATATAGACAAATTAACCGGGGGAAGCTGCGCCGTATCGCCTATGAGTAGTAATTTGCAACCTTGACCAGAATAGATGTAAGAAATTAAATCATCCAGTAGCGAACTGCCGTCAGAAAATTTGGTGTCGGTACTCACATCCGAAATCATCGAAGCTTCATCGACGATAAATAAGGTGTTTTTGTGTTTGTTTTGTTGCAACGTATACTGCATGCCTCCACCGGCAACTTTCTTGGGGAAATATATTTTTTTGTGAATCGTAAAAGCTGGTTTGTGGGCATAATTGGCAATTACTTTGGCAGCCCTACCCGTAGGCGCCAACAAAACCGATTTGCTATTGATCTCGGGCAAAGTAGCCACCAAGGCACTCACTAAGGTTGTTTTTCCCGTACCTGCAAACCCCTTAAGCACAAAGAGTTCGTCGGGATGGCTATTGGTCACGTATTGCGCGATTAACTGAAAAAACACCGCTTGTTTGGGTGTGGGTGCAAAGGGAAAATGTTGCAGTAATTTTCGGTAAAAGTCGGGTGCGTTCATGCAAATGTGGTTCCCAGTTGGGGTATCAAATATACATAGGAATATCGCAGCAATGGCGTGCTGATTGAAAAAAAATTGTAAGTTTGTTGCTGTTAATTAGCAACATAAAATTGTCAGCTGTATTACTCCCATGCAACAAAATCCGCGTACAATTACCGAAAAAACCTACCGAAAATTAACCCTCAAAATTGGGCTTAATGGGTTTTCTTATGGTGTTTGGGATACGCTGCAAAAAAATATAGTGGCATTTCAGGAAATTCATTTTGATCGAAGCGACAAAACCAAGAAGATAGAAGATTGGTACGAGCATGCGTTTTTTAATTCGACCGATTTGCGCAAAACCTACGACGAAGTACAGGTAATTCACGACAACAACTTGAATACATTTGTTCCCAATGCTTTGTTTGACGAGGCCTATTTAGGCAGCTATTTGCAATACAACACCAAGGTATTTGAAACTGATTTTTTTACTTACGATACCCTTGAGGCTTACAGCATGCACAACGTGTATATTCCGTATGTGCATCTCAATAATTTTTTGGTTGATAAATTTGGCCCTTTTGACTACCAACATGCCGGTACTATTTTAGTGAAGCGTTTGTTGGATTTGACCAAAAATGCAACCGAGAAAAAAATGTTTGTACACCTCGGAGCTACTCACTTTGAACTTATCGTACTACAAAATCAACATGTGTTACTGTACAACTCGTTTGATTACAAAACCCCCGAAGATCTGTTGTATTATGTGTTGTTTACAGCCGAACAACTGCAACTTAATCCCGAACAATTTCCACTTGAATTTTTAGGCAATATTAGCCCCGAACATCCTGCCTTTCAATTGGCTTATGCCTATGTTCGGCATGTAACTATGTTTGATATAAGTCACTGCAAAGCGCACAACACCTACTCCAACGCCCTAAATTTAGAGCACTTTATCTTATTTCAATCTTGAGAATAATTTCCGGAAAATACAAAGGGCGCCGCATTTGCCCTCCGCGCAATTTGCCCGTGCGTCCTACAACCGACATGAGCAAAGAAGCCTTATTTAATATACTGAATAATCACTTTAACTTTGAAGGACTTAAGGTGCTTGATTTGTTTGCCGGAACGGGCAATATCAGTTATGAATTTGCCTCACGTGGCAGCGACAACATTACCAGCGTAGATGCCGATTTTGGCTGTGTGAAATTCATCAAACAAACGGCTTCAGAATATGACTTTGCCATTGCGGCTGTAAAAAGTGACGTGTTTGCCTATATCGATAAATGCAATGTAGATTATGACCTAATTTTTGCTGATCCACCTTATGGATTAGATCAAGCTACATTTGAGAAATTAGTTATCAATTTGTTTAAAAAAAACTTATTGCGGCCAGATGGCATGTTGATTGTAGAACATTCCAAACACACCAAATTGGCACATTTGAATCATTTTTCTTTCCAAAAAAATTACGGCGGTTCAACCTTTACTTTTTTTGAATTGCCTGTTGCAGAAATTCCAGATTAATTGAGTATCAAGGACTGTAAACTCGAAGTGGTAAGCGGTTTGTAAACGTATTGGGCAACGTATTTATTTTCTTCGGCTCGGGCTTTGTCATCGGGATTAATGGATGAACTCAATACAAAGATTTTAGTGTTGAAATTTAATTTGTCTTTGTGAAATTCATAGGCCTTAAGAAACCCCCAACCGTCTAAAATAGGCATATTAAGATCTAAAAACACCACAACTACATCTTCTTTAGAAACTAAACTTTGGTTGAGTTCGATTAATTTTTCAATACCTTCTTGCCCATTTTTAGCCACTTTCACGTCAGAGCAAATCTCCGCTTTAGAAATTACGCGCTGGTGTAAAAAATTGGTCATGTTATCGTCGTCAACTAATAATACCGTATTCACAAGCATTGACATATTAAGTTATAATGATTTTGATATTGTAAAACTAAACGTACTTCCTTGTCCTACTTGGGATGTAACCCATAAATCACCTTCGTGCAAATCTACTATCTTTTTACAATGCGACAAACCTATTCCGTGACCTTCGTATTGTTCTTGGTGATTTAATCGCTTAAAAATAGTAAAAATTTCTTCTTGGTGTTTTTTTCCGATACCAATTCCATTATCGGTCACAGTAAACAACCATTCTTCTTTGAGTTCAGAAAATTGAATGTGTACAACTGGATCAATTCCAGGTTTATTGAATTTAATTGCATTGCTAATAATATTCTGAAACAACAAGCGCATGTAGGTAGTATACCCATTTATGGTTGGCAGCTGATCAACTGTAATGGTTGCTTTGTTTTGGGTGATTTTGGCACTCAAATCTTCTAATACATTTTCCAACATCTCGCGGCAATCTATCTCTTCAACCTTTTCTCGTTTGCCAATTCGAGCATAATCCATCAGTCCCGAAACCAATGCACGCATACGCATGGCTGATTTGTTTATAAACTCTACAAACAATTTCCCTTCGTCGTTTAATTTTTCGCTGTGTTCCTCAAGTAATAATTCTGAAAAACTGGTGAGCGTGAGCAAGGGTTCTTGTAAATCGTGGGAGGCGATATAGGTAAATTGTTCCAACTGCTTGTTTTGAACTTTGAGTTTTCTATTTTGGTTGGAAATTTGTTTTTCTCTGTTTTTACGAACAGAAATGTCCCGAACAAAGGCACAAAAAGACATGGTGTTGGCATCGCTTTCAATAGGAACTACAGTGAGTTCAACAGGAAACTCAACGCCATTTTTGTTCACGGCATTTAATTCCAACAATTGATTTAAAATGGTTGATTTTCCGGTAGATAAAAATCGATCCATGCCTGAATGGTGGCTGGACTTCATATTATTAGGTATAATTACATCAGCGATATTGCGCCCCATTACTTCCTCAGATTTCCAACCAAAAATCAGTTCGGCTTGCGGATTCCAAAAGGTAATTTCCCCTTTGTTGTCAATCATCAAAATTCCATCCAATGATGAGTTGAGAATTAAGGTATTACGCTGTTCGTTTTTAATTATTAACTCTTCCGCATTTTTCAATTCGGATACGTCCATTCCATAGCCAATAACATACTCCAAGTTGCCATTTATTTTGTACGGATAAAAACGACGGAAGACAAATTTTTTACCTCCATCTTTATCATAGGTGTCGATCCAATCTACTGATTTATTTTTGGCTATAGCTTCATTAAAATACTCTCTTCTTCTTATAGCCCCTGCGGGGTTTAACTTCTTGTATTCGCAGTAGTCAAAATCATTTTTACCTATTAACCACTTACGGGTATCTTCGTTGGCAATGCCGTTTTTATTCACAAACAAGTAATTATGGTACTTATCAAACACCGCGATATCAGCCGGAATATTATTGAGTACGCTATCATTAAATTCGCGTTTTATTTGCAATTCCAGTTCAATTTCCTTTTTACCGGTAATATCCTGTACAATTCCGTTGTAAAATAAAATATCATTCTGTTTGGTAGGCAAAGCACTAATTTCTACCCATTTTATTTGGCCTGAAATATTAAATACTCGACCCGTAAATTTAAATTCTTTGTGTTTTTCAATGGCTTCCGATAAAATCGAGAAATAACGCGGGGAGTCTTCGGGATGCAGGTCAATCTTGGCATCCCAGTTGGTGTTATTTAAAGGCAGATTGAAACCCAATATATCCACAATCCGTTCATTGATATAGGCAAAATAGGATTCCTTATTGTCTTTGATAATTAATTGGAAAAGCACTCCAGGTATATGTTTAGTGAGCACCGAGAGCTGATCTTCTTTTTCTTGTAGGTTATAATTGCTGCGAACTTTTTCTGAAATATCGATTGATTTAAAAATGTAGTACGCCTGCGAATCGATATATTTTAGGCTGAGTTTAACTTGGTAAAAAAACAAACTGCCGTCTATTGGGTCTTCTTTGGTGAATTCAAAATCCAATTCATTGGTGTTTTGAATAATCTGTGTGTATTCTAACCAATCTTTTTCAGAACTGAAAAAAGTATTGAATTCCCATATTTTAATTTGTTTGAGTCGTGATTTGGTAAACTCATAAAATTTATAAGCTGTTTTGTTGGCATAAATTACTTGCCCAGTTGCATTGACAATATGCACGCCTTCAATAGTAGAATCTAAAAAGGTATCAAAAAGTCGAAGTTTCTTTTTAACTAGTTCAAGTTTGGAATTTTCAGATTGCTCCACTTGATTGTCGGAGCAATTGGTTTCAATAAAATAAACAATCCCCATCGACGTGTTGGTTTCAAGGGTTTCAAACCGCAATTTGGCTTGTTGTAGTTGTTGTTGAGCCGTTATAAAAGTAGCCGTATATTCTTTTGATATGTGATTGAGCAGTTTTTTATAGTCGGGGATTACAGCGGTAACGGGTTGGTAAAGGATATCTGCTAAATCGTACCCCAAAAGATCTAATACTTTGGTGTTTACGTCAGATATTTTATACTCTTCATTGACAATAATGAAGGGTATTGGTATGGTTTTTAATATCGAACTGGGCACACTAGTAAACAGCATATCATCAATTTTGTGATTTTAAAGATACTATTTCAATCCAATAAAAAAAATTAAATAAAAAAAAGCAGACCTGTAAGCCGGATTCTGTTCTTTCAAACTTGCCTAAACAAATTTAAAATACCTTATCATTTATCTAGTCCCGCCATTACTAACGGGATCAATCTTCCTACCCTTCGGCATCGGGCGAGTAACCCTTTTCCCGCATAACGGGAGCCGATATACTTGGAATTTCACCGCATAGAGTTTACCTGGTTTCACTACAGCCTTACCTGTACATACTTTCTGTTGCACTTGTCCTTGCAGCGGCCGACTTGCGTAAACCACTACCGACGGGTGTTACCCGCTATGCTACTCTTTGGTGTCCGGACTTTCCTCCCCAATAAATTGGGACGATAAGGCGGTCTGCGCTGCAAAGTAAGGGTATTTATTAGTAGAATGTAAAAATTAAAATCTAAAATTTAAAATTTCTAAATATTCAAAGTATATTTGTTCGCCAAGCAAAAAACAATGGAACAATTTGTAGTATCAGCCCGTAAATACCGCCCACAAACCTTTACGGATGTGGTGGGACAACAGGCCATTACCAATACCCTACTCAATGCCATTGAAACCAATCACTTGGCCTCTGCCCTGCTTTTTACCGGACCACGAGGAGTAGGAAAAACAACCTGCGCGCGTATTTTGGCCCGTAAAATTAACCAACCGGGCTATGACGATCCCAACGAAGATTTTGCCTTTAATGTATTTGAACTCGATGCCGCTTCAAACAATTCGGTAGACGACATCAGAAACCTGATTGATCAGGTGCGCATTCCGCCCCAAACGGGCCAATTCAAGGTTTACATTATTGACGAGGTACACATGTTGTCGGCCTCGGCTTTTAATGCTTTTTTAAAAACCCTAGAAGAACCACCTAAGCACGCCATTTTTATTTTGGCCACTACCGAAAAACACAAAATTATCCCCACCATCTTATCGCGTTGTCAAATTTTTGATTTTAAACGCATTACTGTAAAAGATGCCAAAGCGCATTTGGCCGAAGTTGCCCAAAGCCAAGGTGTAGTTTTTGAAGACGATGCCTTGCACATAATTGCGCAAAAAGCCGATGGTGCCATGCGCGATGCCTTATCTATTTTTGATCGTGTGGTTTCTTACTGCGGAAGCAATTTAACCCGCCAAGCGGTCACTGAAAATTTGAATGTGTTAGATTATGAAACCTACATTCAAATTACCGAGTTACTGTTGACCAATAAAATCCCAGAAGTACTCTTGGCCTATAACGACATTTTGGCCAAAGGATTTGACGGACATCATTTTATAGCCGGATTGGCTTCGCACTTTAGGGATGTTTTGGTTTGTCAAACACCCGCCACTCTTGCTTTATTGGAAGTGGGTGAACAAGCCCAAAAATTATATGCACAACAAGCACAACAAACTCCACACACCTTTTTACTTAAAGGAATTGAGTTGGCCAATGAGTGCGATTTAAAATATAAAGTATCTCAAAACCAACGCTTACTGGTAGAACTTTGTTTGATGCAATTGGCCTCCATCACCTTTGATGGAGAAAAAAAAAAGTTAACGGATTTATAATCCCCGCCAATCATTTTTATGGGCGTGTTCTCGACATCGCCGTTGAAGCCGACACCTTAGTTCCTGAAGCAATTAGTCTAGCAAACGAGCCTGTTCTTGAAATAGATAAATCCATTCCTGTAGCTGCCCCACTCCCCAAACCCCAAGAACCCAAAGAATCGCCTCAAGCTACAGCAGGTCAAGTATCGGCCTTGTCATTGGCCAGTATACGTGCCAAAAAAGAGTTGCAGGAACAAATGAGCCCGAGCAGCAAAGAAGCAATTCAATTGCCTACCGAGGCGTTTAACGAAACCGACTTGATGCTGTATTGGACCAAATATGCCCAAAAATTAGGCGATAAAGGATACAAAATCATGGAGTCGTTATTGTTGATAAACGATCCTATTGTTGAGGGTACACAGGTTCGGTTTGAATTGCCAAACGAAGGATCAAAGCTCGATTTTGAATCAGAAAAAAATGGCTTGTTGAGTTTTTTGAGAAGTCATTTGCACAACCACGACATCACCATCGAAGTACTTGTAAACGAAGCAGTTGAGAACAAATTTGCCTTTACTCCACAAGACAAATACAACCGATTGAACGAACTCAATCCGGCTTTAGATTTACTTCGAAAAACCTTTGAATTGGATATTTAATTTTCCAATTTTTTCAAAAAAGAAACCAAGCCTTTCATGTATACTTTTTGGTCGTCATACATACTCATATGACTGCCGTTGGGACAATACAAATAGGTTCCGTGTTGCACTTGCGTTGACATCCATTGCATGTGTTCGGGATCCATGGTGTCGTACTTTGCTCCAATTGTTAAAGTAGGGATAGCCAATTTTGGAAGGTCTTTTTTGCGATCCCAGCTAGTCAATTTACCCGAAATTCCAAATTCACTCGGTCCTTGCATGGTTACGTATAAAGACGAATTTAAACGACCAAAGGCTCTATTCATAGGCTCTGGCCAAGGGATTCTGCAGATGTGTTGATTGTAATAATGCGGGGTAAGTAATTCCATATAGCGCGGATTTGCAAAATCTTTTTTGGCTTCTAAGGCTCGAATTTCAGCTAGTACATCGGTTGGAATTTGTTTGGCCAATACCTCAGCATACTTTCCGTAATCCGGACAACTGGCCATCATATTTGAAATCACTAAGCCTTTTAAATTGGCTTGGTATTTCAAAGCATATTCCATCGCTAAAATTCCACCCCACGAATGGCCTAGTAAAACGAAATTGGACGCATCCAATTGCAAGGCTTTGCGCACTTGTTCAACTTCTTCAACATAACGGGGTAAATCCCACATGGCTACATCATTGGGATTATCAGAAAATCCAGTACCCAACTGATCGTAATAAATAAACTCTATGCCCGCAGCTGGCAAGAAATTCTCCATGCATTCAAAATATTCGTGTGACATGCCTGGTCCACCATTGAGCAACAATACCTTTACTTTTGGATTGTTCCCAAGGCGTTTGGTCCAAACCGAAAAGTTTCCTTTGGGTGTAGAAATTTCAATTTTTTGAGCCCCGCCTACTTGAATTTTTGTGGTATCTGGCGTTAAATAAGCCGTTAAATTTGGTTCAGTTTGGGTGTGATTGTCGATTTTGCACGAGGCGAAAAAAACAGCTAAAACAACGAAAGCAAATCCAATTTTTTTCATGGTATACTAAATTATAATTTATTGAAATACATCGCTTTGATAATTCCGTCCGAAAGTCCAATTTTAGGTACGTAGATGTGCTTGGCACCACTCCATTTCATGGCATTCAGGTAGATTTTGGTAGCCAAAACGATTACGTCAGCACGATCGGGATTTAAGCCCATATCGGCTACCAATTGATTGTAGGTTAAACTGCTTAAAAACTGGTAGCGTTTAGAAACATACTGATAGGACAAAGGCGTATCTATTGGCTTTTCAGAAAGTTTAAATAATTTGTTGATGTTTCCGCCGGAACCAATTAACGTTACTTGTTCAAAATTGGCTGTATGTGCTTCAATCCAAGTTTGAATTTCCTGCCAGATTGATTCTGGCACCATATTGTTTAGCAAGCGCACCGTTCCTATTTTGAATGATTTGGACGCGACCATTTTGGCATTAGAAAATAAAGAAAATTCGGTGCTTCCTCCCCCAACATCGACAAACAAATAGGTGTGTTCTGTTTTTAATAAATGATGCAAATCAGTGGAAGCAATGATGGCTGCTTCTTTTTTACCGTCAATAATTTCTATGGTTACACCCGCTTTTTCTTGAACGGTTTGAATTACCTCTGCTGCATTTTTGGCCTCGCGCAGCGCCGAAGTAGCCAAAGCTCTGTACGCTTGAACTTTGTGTACTTTCATGAGCAATTTATAGGCTTGCATGCCATCGACCATTCGGGCTATGTTTTCGGGAGAAATAATTCCTGTCGTAAAAGCATCTTGCCCCAAACGAATCGGCAACCGCACGAGTGCACTTTTATTGAATTGGGTAGGTTTTCCGGGCTCTTCAACTATATTAGCCACCAATAATCGCATGGCATTTGAGCCAATATCGATGGCTGCATATTTTTTTATTGCAATCATATTAGGTGTTTTGTGTGGGTAGTACTGCCGAATTATCTTCCGCATTTTCGGCTTTTAGCTTATAGTAATTATAGGTTTCCAATTGCGCCCTAAATATGGGATTATCTCCTTTTTGTCGGTATTTATTATCCAAAAATTGCGAATGAAAACGGGCTTTTACATTTCCTTTCCAACCAATGTCAAACACGTCAAGCATTTCTTGTTTAATCTCGGGATCATAGATTGGACAAGCTACCTCAACACGGGTATCTAAATTTCGCGTCATAAAATCGGCCGAAGAAATAAATATTTCGGGATCATTGTTATTCCCAAAAATATACAAGCGGGTGTGCTCTAAATAATTGTCTACAATGCTAATGGCTTCAATGTTTTCACTCATGCCTTCAATGCCAGGAATTAACGAACAGATTCCGCGAACTTGCAGTTTAATTTTTACGCCTGCTCTACTGGCTTCATATAATTTATCGACCATTTCAAAATCAGACAAGCTATTCATTTTTAGATGAATAAAGGCCGTGAATCCCATTTTGGCGTGCATAATTTCACGTTCAATGAGTCGGTAAAAACGAGAACGAGTATAATGCGGGGAAACGATTAAGTGTTTGTAGCGGTGAATTCTAAAATTGACTTCAAAAAAGTCGAAGATTTTATCTATGTCCTTCAGAATTTTGGCGTGACTGGTAAACAAGGTAAAATCAGTGTATATTTTGGCGGTTGATTCGTTAAAATTCCCAGTAGAAATTAGGCCATAACGCTTAATTTTATTGCCTTCTATGCGTTCAATCACACAAATTTTGCTGTGCACTTTTAGTCCTTTTACACCAAAAATTAATTGAATGCCTTCCATTTGCATTTTCTCTGAATACGAGATGTTGCTCGCTTCGTCAAATCGGGCTTGCAACTCAATTTGTACGGTTACTTTTTTACCGTTTTTGGCGGCATTAATCAACGAACTGATAATTTGCGAATTCTTGGCCAAACGATACAACGTAATTTTTATGGAAATCACCTTGGGATCGAGCGCTGCTTCACGAAGAAACTTTACTAAATAAGAAAACGACTGGTAGGGCGCGTGAACCATGTAGTCCTTTTTGCTTATTTTATCTAAGATACTCCCATTTAAACTTAAACCCGGCACAGGTAAGGGTTCATTGCGCTTATACAATAAATCAAAACGGCCCAAATTGGGAAAATCCATGTAATCACGTCGATTGTGGTAGCGTCCTCCTGGAATTAAACTATCTGCCGTATCAATATTCATTTTGGACAAGAAAAACTTCAAGGTATCTTTGCCGATTTCTTGGTCGTATACAAAACGAACAGGCTCCCCGATACGTCTGTCTTTTACACTATTGGCAATTTTTTCGAGCATACTTTTACTCAAATCGCTGTCCATTTCCAATTGGGCATCACGTGTAATTTTGATCATGTGCGCCGAAACACTGTAGTAATCAAAAATATTAAAAATACTACTCAAATTGTATCGAATTACATCGTCGAGTAAGATGATGTTATCAGTGTCATCAACTTTGGGCAACACGACAAATCGGTTGAGGGTTTTCGGAATTTCAATCACCGCATAGCGCACGGGTCTTCTTCTGGTTACCCGATTCAAAATAGAAGGCGAAATCTCGTTGTTTAACACCAATTTTACTGCCAAATACCCTGAAGTGTCTTTCAATAAAGGAAATTCGGCCAGATCATTCAAAATGATGGTCACCAAAGCAGGACTCACGGTTTGTATAAAAAACTCTTTTACATAGGTCTCTTGCTCAGGCGATAGTTGTTTTTCGTTGCGAATAAAAATACGTTCGGCTTCGAGCTTGGATTCAATAATTTTTAAAATTTTTAAACTTTCGTCTTGCTGTTCAATTACAATGCGTGTAATCTCTGACAACAAATGATTGGCTGTGCTTCCACCTAAGGCTTTTTGTCCTGAAATTCCCGACAAGCTCAATCGTCGAATGGCGGCATATCGCACGCGGAAAAATTCGTCTAAGTTGTTGGAAAAAATACCCAAAAAACGCAATCGATCCAACAATGGAACAGCTTCATCAGCTGCTTCTTGCAATACGCGTGCATTAAAAGCCAACCAGCTTTTTTCTCTTTCAATGTATTTATTTTCAGACATAATTACTGTAAATCAGATGGGAATTGAATACGGGTTGTGGTTCCTTTTTCGAGGTTTTTCCAGGCGTCAATTGCAAAATCGAGTTGAACAAATCCTGCAGTTGGAACATTGACCACCGTAATGGATCCAAATTTATTAACAAAATTTGTAATAGCCTCGTTATGACCAAAAAGAATTAGTGTAGAAATCTCGTCGGGAATAGTTTGAATAAACGCGGTTAAATCGGCTTCGCTAAAGGTGTATAACGCTTCTTTAAAAACTATTTTTGGGGCATTATCCGGAAAATAGGATGTAATAATGTTGGCCGTTTCTCTTGCACGAACTGCGGTACTGCACCAAATTTGATAGTTGTCAGGTAAAATTTTGGCCAAGTATTCACCCATCGTATGTGCAGCCGCAATGCCTCGCTCAGATATACTTCGGCTTTTATCAGCCGTGGCAAATTCCCAACTTGATTTGGCGTGTCTAATGAGGTAAATGGATTTCATTTGGTTTTTTTGATTTGATTTCACAAAGTAACTATTTTGAACGCCATAATTGCAAGTATTCAATACGAATAAATTGATACGTTATTTTTAAGGTTTGACTGCAGTTAGATTTACCATTCGTCGATAATTTTTAGTTGTATTTTCTTACTTTTACTACTTAATATTACATTTTATCGATATATTTTGCATTTTATCGTCATTTTAATTTTGTAATTGAAGTAAAAGGCGTTATTTTTGAACCGTTAAAATAGGGTTATTTGCAAATGTGCTGCTAATCGCTACCTTTATCTCGTATTATGCTAAAATTAATGGTGTTGCAAACGCGAATTCAGAAACACTTTTCAAAAGTGGCTTTACTCCTATTTATAATGGGCATTTTTAGTATTTCTTATAGCCAACAACCGGTATCTAGATTGGTTTCTGCTACAGAATATTGTGCCCAAACCAAATCAATCGAATCAGCCAATGTATCGTTTTCAAACGCCAAGAACGTGCAATCTTTGCTCTCGCAACACGCAGAAGCCATTTATATTTCTGGTCAAGAAATCAAAACCTACGGTACACATCCAAAAATGATTCTCCTTAACCTAAGCGATGTAAACCAACTTACCTCAACTGAATTAGTAGCTAACCACATTGAATTAATTCAATTTGCCATTTCTACCACAGAAAACCTAAACGCTTCCATAGATTTTCAGTTACTGACTCGTTTTAAAAACTTAAAGTACCTGCATTTTTCAATTCAAAATGAGCAACAAGTTCCCCAACTAAATGCGCTCTTGGCCAACGAAAGTTTGCCTTACACTTTGCTTTATACCATTAACCCAACTGACAGAGACTACTAGTGAAAACCTCCAAACAACTTCGTTTTTCGGTTTTACTGCCTTTGTATAAAGGGGTGGTTTTATTTGTGCTTTGTAGTATTGGATCAGTACAAGCTCAAGTGCGCGTAGATTTTACCCAACGGGCTTCGCAATACAGTCCAAATAAAAAAATCTATACGCTCAAAGGTGATTTTACCATGTTGGGCAATACGTGTTTAAGTCCACAAAATTATAGTCCAACTACTAACAATAATGGGCAATACATGGTCTATGTTGACAGCGACAACGACCCAACTACCTTTAATTCGTCGTCTTCTACGTTGATGTTATCCAACGAAAATGGCGCTGTTCCTTCCTGTTCATCAATTGTTTATGCTGGATTATATTGGACCGGGAAATCAAACACCAATGACGTATTTCAGGTAACCAAAGACATTCCGAATGGCATGCAAACCATCAACAACTCGGCCACGGTAAACCATAACAACAACATTCCCAATTCAAATTTTACCTTAATTGTTACTCGAAATACCAATAGCATCAACAATTACAACCCTAAATACACCTTTGCTGGCAACGGAAGTACCTATGTGTTCAGTTTTAACAATGCCGATGCAGTCAATCGCGTTACAGTATCTGTAAATGGATCTGCCGAAATAGCTGTAGCGGCTACCATCAATGCTGCTGGGACAGAAGCCACATTAAACTCACCTTACCAAATTACAGATGGAACGGCAACACTTGGCATTCAGAAATTAGTTCGCAATGCCAGCACCGATCAAACACTGAGTACTTACCAATTAACATCATCTGCACTTGTCAATATTACGGGAACGGTTCCTGCCTTTTTGGCCTTAACCAAAACCTACGACAAACGAAAAATATCTTTAAAAGGACCCAATGCCGCTGCTTATACGCAGTTTACTGCCGAGCCGAACAGCATTTATTTTCCATCGGCTACTGTGGATGACAACATCTTTACCGCCTACACCGAAGTAACAGATTATGTTCGTGAACATGGCATTGGCGAATACTTTGCTGCCGACATGGCTTTGCAAGAAGGCTTGGTATCTGGAACAGGATATTCGGGTGGATGGGGCATTATTGTGGTGTACCAAAATGCCAAAATGAAACAACGTGACATAACTTTATTTGACGGCTATGCCTATGTAAATTCTGGAAACACGGTTGGCTATGCCTTGCCTGTTTCAGGGTTTAATACCATTCAAACCGGCGAAGTGGGTGTGAAATTGGGGGTTATGGCCAGCGAAGGTGATGTGAATTTTACGGGTGATTACTTTAAAATTCAAAAACAAAGTGATGGTAGTTACCTAAACTTGAGCCACAGCGGTAATTCGCCAACTAATTTCTTCAATTCGTCGATCATTACCGGTGGATTGCGCAACCCTTATTTGGTGAACAATACCGGAATCGACATTAGCATGTTTAATGTGCCCAACACCAACAATGCCGTTATTGGCAACAACCAAACGGCTACCAATTTTATGTACGGCACCAACGGCGATACCTACTCTATTTTTGCCATTGCCATGTCGGTAGATGCCTACAATGCCAATGTAGAAAACATACTACAACCCACAACCATCAATTCAACTGCTCTTACAAGTTTGACCAATTTGAGCTGTTTGCCTGGTGAAAATATTGCCTATCAAATACAGGTTAAAAACCTAGGAAACGAAGCCATCAACAACTACAAAGTGATTTTGCCAATTCCGTATAATGCCAACTATGTGCCCGGAAGCGCAAGCACTGAATTATTTTTTAGTCCAACACCTGCACTTAATTCAGTTACATTTAATCCTGAATACGGATCTCAAGGCGCCTTAACTTGGGAATTGGGCCAATTGCCTTTGGATGCCAATCCTGATCAAGTCATGGCCACATTTCACTTTACCCTGCGTGCCACCCAAGATTGCCAATTACTTGCCTCGTCAAACTGCGGTTCGGTAATTAGTGCCCAAGGATTGTCTAGTGGAACCGGAGCGATTACAGGCATCTCGTTTTCAAATGCCAACCTCATTAGTGGGTACCAATCCAATGGCAATTGCACCGATGAACCCATTATTGCCGCAACGCCCATCAACATTGATGCAGCGGCTTATGTGCAGTCCTGTCCCGAATTTACAGGTCCACGCAACATCAATTGGTGCACGACCAACAATTCGGTTTCTACCGCCGATTTAATTGCCTATTTTCCTGCGGGAACTTTATTTTACAACGAATTTCCACTCACCGGAACTACCCAACAATTTACAGCGCTGAATCCCATTCCTCTTGTAGGAAACAACTCAGCGGTTGTATATGCAGTATCCTTGGCCAACAGCAGTTGTGCCACTCCTTTTCGATTGAATCGTTGCGGAAGCATTCAAGGTAACAACGACATTGGATCAACTGTCAATGGCGTGCTAGGTGGAGTTTCGTTTACCAATGTATTAGCCAATGATTTACTTAATGGACAAGCAGTAACAGGAACAGCAGTTGTCTTATCGTTTATCTCTGCAACACATCCAGGAATTAGCCTAAACGGCAGCAATGTAGTTGTTGCTCCGGGAACACCTGCCGGAAGTTATTTGCTCACTTATCAATTGTGTGAAGCAGCCAATTTAACCAATTGTGCTACAGCAACCGTTTCGGTAGTTGTGGCCAACAATACGCTCTTGGCTCAAGATGACACCTATACAGTAGTAGCGTGTGGAACTAATCAAGTGCTGAACTCAGTATTGCAAAACGACTTGGCGGTTAATGGATCAGCCCAAAGTAGCAATGTGACTTTAACCCAGATTAGCAGTTCAAATTCTGCGCTTCAACTCAATTTGGTAGATGGAACTATTCAAACCAGTGGTTTGGCTGTAGGCACCTACACTTTGATTTATTCAATTTGTGATGTAACCACAACTACGCTATGTGCCGAAGCAATCGTTACCATTCAAGTTTCAGATACAACTCCACCGGTTTTACCTACCTTAAATGCGGTGCAAGCCAGTTGCAACTATACCTTTGAAATCCCTTCTGCTGTGGATGGCTGTTCGGGAACGGTAATTGCGACAACAACTGATCCGTTGTTTTATGATACTATAGGAATTCATACCGTTACTTGGCGCTTTAGAGATCTAGCTGGTAACGAAAGCAATACTACCCAAACGGTTACGATTACGGCCGAAAATACCGAACAAACACTTGCTCATTATGTGGCTTGTAACAACGATAACAGCGAAGAGGTAAATGTAGATTTAACCCAGTTACTTCCTTCCGATGTTGCTGGATTAGGCAACTGGGAAGACACAGATAACTCAACAGGATTAGTTGGCAATACCTTTATTCCGTATCAAATTCCAGTGGGAACCTATCGATTTACGTATACCGTTCAAAACGGAAGTTGCACCCAAAAAGTAGTGGTAAATCTTCAACTCGATAATGATTGTATTGTAGAACCAATAGGAACTTGTATTTTGGTCGTGCACAATGCGGTTACCGTAAATGACGACCGCACCAATGATGTATTGTTTATAGAAAACATTACCGATTCGGCTTGTTTTGTGGCTAATAAAGTAGAAGTGTACAACCGTTGGGGAGTTTTGGTATTTGAATCAAACCAGTACGACAACGACGCACATGCCTTTAGAGGGTATTCGCAAGGTAGATCAACGGTGGGTTCAGATGCATTGCCTACCGGTACGTATTTTTATACCGTGCAAGGCACCAAACCCGACGGAACTATCGTGCGCAAACAAGGGTATTTATATTTAACACGCTAATTGGACAGCAGCCCAAACTCATATCAGATGAAATCAAGATTACTTTTATTCTTTGTTTTACTACTCGGACTGAGCAGCCAAGCCCAGCAGGACGCTCAATTTACCCAATACATGTACAACACCATCAACGTAAATCCAGCCTACGCCGGATCACGAGGGATGATGAGTATTTTTGGTTTACACCGTACCCAATGGGTTGGTATTGAAGGGGCTCCACAGACCAATTCGTTTTCGCTCAATACCCCCTTAAATGACAGCCAAGTGGGATTGGGAGTTTCGGTGATGAATGATAAAATTGGCCCAACTGTAGAAAACACCTTGACAGCTGATTTCTCGTATACAATTCAAACCTCAGACACCTACAAATTGGCATTTGGACTTAAAGCCGGCGGCAGCTTTTTTAATTTGGATGTTTCCTTGTTAGACCCGAATAACCCGATTGATCCATCGCTAACCAATTACAACAAATTCAACCCACAATTGGGAGCTGGTTTATATCTACATTCCGAAAAAACCTATGTCGGGGTATCGATCCCTAATTTCTTACAAACCAACCGTTACAACGATAACGACGTGCTCATATACACGCCCAAAATGACCTATTATGTAATTGCAGGACATGTGTTTGATTTGAGCCCAACGGTGCAATTTAAGCCCGCTTTATTAACCAAAATCGTAAATGGGGCGCCCTTGCAAGTTGATGTGTCAGGCAATGTTTTACTCAACGAAAAGTTGACATTAGGCTTGGCTTACCGCTGGGATGCAGCCGTAAGTGGTTTGGCAGGATTTCAAGTATCCGAAGGATTATTTATAGGCTACGGCTACGACTACGAAACCACCCGTTTAGAAAAATACAATTCGGGCTCGCACGAGATTTTTCTGCGGTTTGATTTGTTCTCGAACTACAACACTATTGTTTCTCCCCGATTTTTCTAATTATGAAACAGCAACACATATATACGTTTAGCCTTTTTGCACTGCTAGTATGCTTTAGCTCCATATCTTTTGCACAACAAAAAGTCTTGGCCGAGAAAGCTGCCAAACAATACGAAAAACTGGCCTACGTAGATGCAATAAAAACCTACAAAAAACTAGCCGAGAAGGGATATAAATCTGAAGAGCTGTTTCAAAAACTAGGCAATGCCTATTACTTTAATGCCCAATTAGCCAAAGCAAATACTTATTACACCCACTTATTTGCTTTAAACCAAAATCAAGAACCCGAGTATTTGTATCGCTATGCCCAAACCCTTAAGGCAGTAGGTGATTATACCCAATCCGATGCGATCATGGCGCAATTTGCCAAAAATGCAAGCGCCGATTTGCGTGCCAAACAATTTGACAACAGCAAAGACTACTTGGCACAAATTCAACAAAATTCTGGGCGATACACACTCAACAACTTAAAAATCAATTCACCCTACTCCGATTACGGAAGTACCGTGCAAAACAATACATTGGTATTTGCCTCTTCGCGCGATACAGGCAGCGTGTTTCAACGCAAACACAAATGGACCAACGAATCGTTTACGTGTTTATACAGCAGCAAAATAGAAGCTGACAATTGCTTGGATGCGCAAAAATTTGCCACCGAAATCAATTCAAAATTTCACGAATCGTCGGCCGTTTTTACAAAAGATGGCCAAACGATGTACTTTACTCGAAATAATTTCAACAAGGGCAAAAAAGGAAAAGACGCCAATCGTATGACCTTATTGAAAATTTACCGTGCACAATTGGTAAACGGAACATGGAAAAACGTAACCGAATTGCCCTTTAACAGCAACGAATATAATACGGCTCATCCTGCATTAAACCTAAGCGAAACCAGCTTATTCTTTGCCTCTGACCGTCCCGGTGGTTTTGGCAAATCTGATCTCTGGCAAGTAGAAATTAAGACTGATGGCAGTTTTGGCGAACCCGTAAATTTGGGCAAAAGCATCAACACCGAAGGACGCGAGACGTTTCCGTTTGTGAGCAAAGCCAACGAATTGTATTTTGCAACTGACGGTTATCCAGGCTTGGGCGGATTGGACATCTACCAAACCGAATTACAAGAAACAAGTTGGAAAAAACCACAGAACATTGGCGCGCCGGCCAATTCCTCGGCTGATGATTTTGGATTTTCTATCGATTCAGACACTCAAAAAGGATTCTTAACTTCCAATCGCGAAGGCGGAAAAGGCAGTGACGATATTTATTCGTTTGTGGAAACCAAAAAAATAAACTGCACCCAAACCATCAAAGCGGCACTGGTTGATAAAGAAAGTAAAAAGCCAATCCAAAACGTTACCATTACCGTATTGGATGCGCAATTTCAAGTGGTACAAAAACTCAGTTCAACTGATGGAACAATTGCGATCAACGAAGTTTCTTGCGATAAAAATTATTTCATCCGATTGGAAGCGCCCGACTACCAAACAAAAGAAATTTCTCTTGTAAAATCAACCGATGTTCCTGCTGTTTACGAATTGGAATTGAACCAAAAACCCATTGCTTCTGGCGATGATTTGGCCAAACTGATGAACATTAAAATGGTGTATTTTGATTTAGACAAATGGAACATCCGACCAGATGCGGCCTACGAATTGGAGAAAATCGCCTTGATTCTAGAAGAAAATCCAACCATTAAAATTGATGTACGTGCCCACACCGACAGCCGTCAAACTGCCGCCTATAACGCCAAACTATCCGAGCGTAGAGCCCAATCAATTATGGCTTGGCTAGTGCAACGTGGCATTGCTTCTACCCGATTAAGCGGTCGTGGCTATGGCGAATCTCAATTGACCAACCGTTGTAGTGATGGTGTTCCGTGTTCAGAAGACGAACACCAGGCCAATAGACGATCGGAGTTTGTGGTAGAATAAAGATTTTGTTTCAGGTTTCAGGTTTCACGATATTTAAAATATCCGCTTCGCTATAGAAACTTAAATTTGTTTCAAGTTTCAAGTTATGTAGTAATTCCGCTTCGCTAAAATACCCGAGTTTTGTTTTAGGCATAATAAATATATTTCATGGTTTAGCAATCATTTCAACTTGAAACCTGAAACCTATAAAAAAAACTCAACACAAGTTTTTCACCATTTCTGCATTTAGTTCAGAAAAATGAGCAATCACTCGATCGGCTTTGGAATAATCTTGGAATTTGGAATTCACACTGTCATAGCCGATGCAATAAATACCCGCCGCTTTGGCTGCTAAAATGCCGTTGGTACTGTCTTCAATTACCACGCAATTTTCAACTGGCGTTTGGGACAACCGAGCTGCTTCCTCAAAAATAGCCGGATGTGGTTTTGATTTCGGAAAATCTTCGCCCGAAACAATATGGGTAAAATAGGGATACAAATCAAAGCGTCTAAAGATGCGATCTATGGTAACTTTGGCTGAGGAAGAGGCCAACACCAACTGAAATCCATTGCCGTGCAATTCTTGGATTAAGTTAAGCACACCATCCAACAAATACAAATCGGGTTTGGAATCAAAAGCTTCATTAAAAAGCGAACGCTTGGCCAAAACCAAATGACCCACTTCCTCTTCTAAATTGTATATCGCTTTGAGTTTTTCGTAAATATTTTTGGTTGAATTGCCGGTAAACGAGGCATATACTTCACGGCTTACTTCAATTTGCAACTGCTCAAAATGTTGCTGATAGGCATAGTGATGCACCGGTTCGGTATCGACAATTACCCCATCCATGTCAAAAATTACAGTTTGGATCATTCGGGTGTTTCGAGTTTAAGTAAGTCTTTGATTACGGTTTCGGCCGCATGCAACCCAAAAACGCAAGGCATCCAGCTGTTGGTACCATAAAACGATTTCTTGTAATTTTTACCGTCAGTCATTTTGAGGCTGGTTTCGTCGGGAATTTCAGTCGAAAAAACCACTTTAATGCCGCGGTAAATACCTTCTTTTTTCAGGCGTTTGCGCACCACTTTGGCCAACGGACAGGTGGTTGATTTGCTAATATCAGTCACTTTTACTTTGGACGCTTCAAATTTTCCGCCAGCGCCCATGTTGCTGATAATTTTCACTTTTTTCTGCTTGGCGGCGATGAGTAAATTTACCTTGGGCGTGATGCTGTCGATGCAATCCAATACATAATCAAAATCGGGTGTAATCAACTCAAAGGCACGTTCGGGCGAAATGAATTCGCGAATAGACGTGAGTTTTAATTCGGGATTAATGTCTTGCAAACGGGCGGACATGAGCTCAACTTTGGGCAATCCCACGGTAGAATGCAAGGCAGGCAATTGTCGATTAATGTTGGTAATATCAATCACGTCGCCGTCTACGATGGTCATGTTTCCCACTCCCGCACGGGCAATAAATTCGGCGGCAAAAGAGCCAACGCCACCAAGTCCAACCACCAATACATTGGCTTGCTGTAATTTGGAAATTCCTTCTGATTTAAATAGCAGTTCTGCTCGTTCTTGCCATATTGCCATGTCTTCTCTAGTTAAAATTATACCGGTTTAAAAACGGCCACAAAAGTACAATTTAGGCTTGATTTTAATTGATCCATGCTCATTTTTTTGCAATCGGCTGCCAAGGCATAAACCGCTTCTATTCCGGTTTCCATCGTATCCGTTTCCAAAAAAAATCGATCTTCTGGAACTTTCGCCAATACCTCGGCTAATTCGGGCTGTTGAAATAAGTACTTGCCAAACGAAAGGTAATAGCCCTGTTGCAACAATTGCTGGGCCAAAGAATTGTTTTTAGAAAAGCCGTGTATGATAATTGGAACAGTAATCTTATTTTTTTTAATTGTGGCAATTAATTCTTGAAAAGCGGCCACACAATGGATAATTACAGGTTTCTGAATCTGCTGTGCCAAATGCAATTGGGCTTCAAAAACCTGAAGTTGCAGGGCTAACGGAACAGCAATGCGCTTGTCTAAACCGCATTCGCCTACCGCAGCAACTTGGGGTAATTTTCCATATTGATTTACCAATTCTAATTCTTGACTTACGCTTTCTTCTTTAATAAACCACGGATGAATCCCCACCGAGCTCAACGGTATCGACGCATCAAACTCCAACGGATATTGATTGACCAAAGCCAATTCACCGGGTTTGGTTGAAGGGTTGTGGGTATGGAGATTGAAGAAGTTCATTTTTGTTATCCGTTGAGAGTTGTCTGTTTTCAGTTATCCAAATATAAGTAGATTATATACATGCATAAAACTTCCCGCTTCCAACTCCCATCTTCCAACTTCCAACACTATTTAAAGTAATCTACTGCTCAAAAAAAACCTACATTTGTACTCCATTCTACCCCATGATAAAAGCAGCAATTACGCAGTACTTCAACAACTTCAAAGGATTTCGTCCTGAAATTTGGATCTTGACGTTGGTGACCTTCATCAACCGAGCGGGCACTATGGTGTTGCCATTCTTATCGAAATACCTCAAAGAAAATTTACATTTTTCCTATGCCGAAGTGGGTTGGATCATGGTATGTTTTGGTTTGGGATCGATGTTGGGTTCCTGGTTGGGGGGCAAATTATCCGACAAGATTGGCTTTTACAAAGTGATGGTTTTCAGTTTGTTTACCAGTGGATTTTTATTTTTTGGGTTGCAATACATTACAACTTTTTGGGGACTGTGTATTGGCGTATTTATTTTAATGACCATAGCCGACATGTTTAGACCGGCCATGTTTGTTTCCATTGCAACCTATGCACGACCTGAAAATCGTGTTCGGGCTTTGTCTTTGGTTCGTTTAGCCATAAACCTAGGATTTTCTGCCGGTCCTGCCTTAGGTGGATTAATCATCATTACAATGGGGTACAGCGCCTTATTTTGGGTTGATGGTGCCAGTTGTATTGCTGCCATTGTGTTATTTGCAGTGTTGGTTAAAGAAAAGAAAAGAAGAAAATCTAAAACTTCTGAACTAAACAAGCCAAAGGTTGCCTCGGTGTTTAAGGATAAAATATATTGGCTCTTTTTGTTTGTGAGTTTCAGTACAGCCATGTTGTTTTTTCAGTTGTTTACCACGCTGCCGCTCTACCATCATGAATTTTATGACCTATCCGAATTCGAAACGGGCTTGCTCATGACATTCAATGGCTTGCTCATTTTTATATTAGAAATGCCCATAGTAAGTATGGCTGAACGCCGGAAAATCAATAAACTGAATATTATTTTTTGGGGCAGTTTCTTGATGGCACTTAGTTTTTTTGTGTTGTTATTTAACGCCTGGGTTGGTGTGTTGGTACTTTCACTGATTTTTATGAGTTTGGCCGAAATCTTCTTGTTTCCCTTTTCGAATGGATTTGCCATGAGCCGGGCGCCCAAAGGACACGAAGGCCGATATATGGCCATTTTTACCATGAGTTATAGTTTGGCTCATGTGGCGAGTTCAAAAGTAGGACTGGAAATTATTAGTGATTTTGGGTATCAATCCAATTGGATATTCATGGGAATACTTGGTGTAGCGGCAATGGGCTGCTGTTATTGGGTGATTAAATTGCATCGCGCAGAACAACGATTATAAATCTTGCCCTTTTGCTTCGGCTTTAATTTGTATCAAACTTTTTGTGCTTGTACACAATTGTTTTACAACAAACTCCACTACATTATCCTTGTTTTGATACCGAATATAATCCATCCAAGTAGTATCATTTACTAAATTCCGAATTAACTTGAGCACTTTTGTTGTTTCAGCAGCCGTTCGAAGTAAAGATTGCTCTTGCATAATGCCTTGATCTTTATGGCAATAATTCGCTTGCTTCGTTTTTGGATCGTATTGAATAAAATAAAGCTTTTCAAAGTCATTATCCGGAAAAAAAGAAGTCCAGTCAGCATAGCCAATTTTTGTTCGATTTTCTGATGAATTTGCCAATGGGATTAAGCGCCATTTGCAGTTGGCCGCCCTGCCCCAATGATTTGATTTTCGATAGACGCCGGCTTGGGTAAAGAAGTATTCACTGCCTGATTTGCTTTTGTAATTCAAAACCAATCCTTGCAATTCATCTGCCAACACCTCTTGAAACACACAAAAAGTATGGCGATGAAAATTGGTTCTGTTGTATATTTTTTGAAGCATAAAGCAAATGCTGTGCAGGATTGAATATCTTTGCGGCAAACAAAAATACAATGTCAAAAGGAATTTACACGGGCTTAATTGAAAAAGATGAATTCGGCAACTTTTACTGCGGCACCATTTTACTCGATTACCAATTGGTAGCCAAAAGCTTTCAGGTAGGTGACAAAATTACCATCAAAACCGTGATTGAAAACCCCAGCGATAAATCGTATAATTTGTATCCGCAGAAATCGAGAAATTTTGCCAAGTTTAATACCAAACCCGAACAATAGAAGTATGTTTGTTCTCCTTGCCAAACTTAATAAATTGATTTTGCCCAGCTTAACCAAAAGCGGATTGGACGTAACCAAAGCCAAACCGTGGCAAAAAGCACTCCTAGCCTACCGCTATTTTGTGACCGTTCGCGCACTCGACAAAAAATAAGCAGAATTAAACTATTTTCTATTTGCATAATTGGGATTAATCCCTATATTTGCAGCCGCAATAAGGCCTCGTGGCGCAACTGAATAGCGCATCTGATTACGGCTCAGAAGGTTACTGGTTTGAATCCAGTCGAGGTCACGAATAACATCCCAAATTACTTGATTATCAAGAGTTTGGGATTTTTTTTGTCTATTTGTGTCCATTTTGTGTCCATAATTCTAACTCATTACCAATGTATTACAATAATTCAAATTTTCCTTTTTTTATTTATAAAATTTCAGGCGAACAAAAAACGGTTGATGAAATACTTGAAAATTATTTGTTTCTGAGCAACCAACCGGACTTCATAAATACCTTTATCAATAACATTGATTTAAAGGTTGGGCAAGATTTGTTTTTGTATTTATTTACCACAATTCCAGCTTTTATTTTCTCGACAGAGAAAAAGTTTGAACTCATTAAACCTTATTCAACTATATTCAATGAGCCAACTGATTTTCGAACGCTTATCAATATTCGAATTAACTTAAAGCAAATACACAGTTATTTAGAAGAACTTAAAGACCATGAATTAATAGAATCCGTTGACTCCGAAAAAACAATCCATGAATTGGTATTGTTTGTTAACAATTACTTGTTTTTTCAATTAAAGAAACTACTTAAGGAAACGTCTTTTGGAACAAGCAATCAATTTTTGGACATAATAAAAACCGAAAAAAAAGTTGCAAAATACAGCGAGGAGTTAGCGAATTCAAATTCACTTACAGAAAATCAAATACAACAAAAGCAAAATTTTATTGATAGCTATTTAAAAGGATTTTATACCGATGATATCCAGGTTATCGAGTTAATCCGGAAAGACCTCTTGCACATGAACTCCATCACCAATCAAAAAAAGCGGCTATGGGAACTCATTGAAAGCGGCATTGTGTTTGAAGTAAACACAACCTCAACACAACAAAATGAACTCCTGTTGTTTTTTTATAAGGAGATTGTGTATAAGTTGTTTTTTGCCTACTTGGATACACACGATGAATCATCATTTGATATAAAAGAAAAATTTCGGGACTTTAAGAAAAAGTTACGGAAGTAACAACTATATCAAACAAAAAAAACGGTGCACTTTTTGTCAATTCCAAAAAAGTGCACCTTTTTTCTAGAGGTGATTGTTATAATCTTTGCATAGTTTAACAATGAAATTATGCAATCGAAATTACCCCCTACGCTATGGACAAAAAAAGAAACGTCCTGCCACCTGAGGTCTTCTGTAAAAACAGTTGACCGACTTATTAGTAATGGCCGAATCAAAGCATTTAAAATGGGAAGAAAAGTGCTCATTTATGCCGAAACGGTTACCGAAGAAAACATCAATTCAATTAAGCCAAAATTTAATTAAGAAAGCTGATGCAAAGACCCATTTTATATTGTCTTAATCCAACTTGTGCGGTTGAAATACTGGATTATAAATCAACCAAGAGGAAATACTGCACATCCTCTTGCAAAAACCAACACGGGCACCAGAAAAGAAACCTTAAAAATGCAAGAACTATAGCTTTTCATCGAGGGATGTTAAAAAACTATGAACTCTTGAATTTTTATAAAAGTGCCGGGGTTTATAGATTAAACATTGACGAAATAACAAAATTAGGATTTAATGGTAATCATATACCCAATAAAACACTGCTAAACCATAATAATAAAAAAATAGAAGCCTTCTTAATCAATGACTTGTATTTCTATTTAGAAAAAACTACTAATAGCTTAATTATAATACCATAATGACCAGAGAAATACCCTTAACCACCCAACAACTCATGATGTCTTCAGATGATTTTGCTTATGAATTTGGACTCATTCCCACGCCAACGCAATTGGAACGTAACGAAAAGCTCTCGCTAATTGTTTTTGGATCACTTGCTACCATAACAATCGCATTTATAGCCATTGCCTTATACCAAGCACAGACCGAAGCTGCGAAAAAGAGAAACGCCGCTTAGAGAGCTTTTTCGGCTATTATAAGCGGCGTTTAACAACTATTCACACAATTTATCAAGGAAAGAAAACTAGGCTTTTAGGCGCAATCAGGGCATTTAAAATAACAAATACACAGTTGTGCAATTTATGTGCACTATTTGTATACTTTTCAAAAACACACTAGGCATTAACCAACTAAAAAATTACTCCTTCTCCCCTTTCAAAGATTCAAATTTAGCCGTCATTGTTGGATTTCCTTTCGTGAGTTTCTTAATTGTTAAATCTTCAGCCTTCTGATTTGCTAAACGCAATTGATTTTCACTAGTAGTAAGTTCCTCTTTAACTTTTTGCATTCTAGCTATTGATTTGTCAATTTCTTCAATTGCTTTTTGAAAATGGGTAGATGCAGAAAGAAAATTTTTAGAAAACCCATCTTTAAACTTATTTATATTTTCCTCAAAGTTGGTAATGTCCACATTTTGATTTCGTATAGCCGCCAAATCTGATTTGTATTTCAAAGAATTTAATGCCGCATTTCGCAATACGGTAATTATAGGAATAAAAAACTGAGGGCGAACAACATACATCTTTGGATGCTTGTAAGATACATCCACAATCCCTGAATCATATAATTCATTGTCCTTCTCGAGCATAGAAACCAGCACCGCATATTCGCATTTCTTTTCGGTTCTATCCTTGTCTAATTCTTTAAGAAAATCTTCGTTTTTCTTTTTAGTTGCCGTACCGTCAGATTCGTTTTTCATCTCAAACATAATCGAAATAATTTCGGTGCCGTGTGGGTCTTTTTCTCGGTATATATAATCCCCTTTGCTGCCTGAACGCGCATCATTGTCTTTCTCAAAATAAGCTTGCTGAAATGCTGTTGAACGCAATTTATTAAACTCCAATTCACAATGTTGTTCCAACGACTCTCCTACCATTTTGGTCGATAGCTTGGCCTTCATGTCCTTGATACGGGCAATCTCTTCGTCTTTGAGTCTCAACATTGATTCGGCAGCTTGCATCTTGGTAGTAAATTGTTCTTTTAAGGAACTTTCCAGATTACGTTTTTCAAGCTCTTTGGTTTTCACATCATTGGCAAATGCATCTCGCTCCTTTTCGATTTTTTGAACCGCTTCAGTTACAGTCAATTTTTGCTGAAGCTCGGCATTAGCCAACAACGCCTTAACTTGAGAAATTTCATTCTCTTTTTGAGAAATTTTATCGTTGAGCTCTTTTTCCTTTTTTACCGTTTCATCAAGCAAGGCGTTTTTTAAATTGGCTTCAGCGAGTAGAATTGCGCTGCGTTTTTCGTCTTCCGCAATCTTCAATCGTTTTTGAATTTCTTCTTCAAACAAGTGGTCTCTAATCTGCTTAGAAATATCAGCATAACTGGATTCGTCTATGGTAAATGGTTTTTTACAATTAGGGCAAATGATTTCTTTCATGTTGGCGGTTTTTATGGTTAAAACTTATTTTTGTTTGAGTTGATATTAGCAAATTAAATGCACTATACTGCAACCTAAATTCAGTTTATAATTTTTACTCCTTTCATCCTATTGAACAAATTATTTTAGTTCATAATTAATTACAAGAGTATAAATTAACAT
>JBDKFO010000016.1:0-53569 GCA_039798665.1 Bacteroidota bacterium | reverse complement strand
ATTGACGTTTCTTTATTAAGCCCTATCGCAATGAACGTAGGTTTACGTTTTGCTATCCGTGAAGGTGGTAGAACAGTAGGTGCTGGTCAGGTAACTGAAATCGTTGAATAAATTCAATATTAAATAAAAAGACCAGTGTCGTTTTTTAGCGGCACTGGTTTTTACTAAACGGGCGTAGTTCAAGGGTAGAATAGCGGTCTCCAAAACCGTTGATGGGAGTTCGAATCTCTCCGCCCGTGCTAAAACAGAAATAACATGAAAGTTTTAAATTATATCTCAGAAGCGTTTGAAGAGTTAAAAACAAACACCACTTGGCCTGAATGGGCAGAAGTACAACGTCTTACTATTGTAGTAGCTGTTTTTTCTGTGCTTTTTGCTTTGGCTACTTGGGGAGTTGATGAATTATGCGCGAAGTCTATTGCAGGATTTTTTAGTTGGATTAAAGCTTAATTATTTTTGTGATGACAGAGAATAATGTGAAAAAATGGTATGTAGTACGTGCGGTAAGCGGCCAAGAAAATAAAGTAAAGGCGTATATCGAAACGGAAATCAACAGACTAGGTATGGGAGATTATATTTCTCAAGTGCTAGTTCCTACTGAAAAAGTGGTACAAGTACGTGATGGAAAAAAAATCACCAAAGACAAGGTTTATTTTCCTGGTTATGTAATGATTGAAGCACATCTTGTTGGAGAAATTCCACACATTATCAAATCAGTTACCAGTGTTATCGGATTTTTGGGTGCAGAAAAGAATGGAGATCCTGTTCCGTTGCGTCCCTCAGAAGTAAACCGAATGTTAGGAAAAGTGGACGAATTGGCTGTAAAAACCGATACACACACCATTCCATTTACCATGGGTGAAACCATTAAAGTTATTGATGGTCCATTTAATGGCTTCAACGGTACCGTTGAGAAAATTAATGAAGAGAAGCGTAAACTCGAAGTAATGGTGAAAATTTTCGGAAGAAAAACACCATTAGAATTGAGCTTTATGCAAGTTGAAAAAGTATAATTTGTTACACTTAATATAAACCACATCAATCGCTTCCAATTGATAGATGTGCTAAATTTTTTTAAAAAATGGCTAAAGAAATTAGTAAAGTAGTTAAACTACAAGTAAAGGGAGGTGCTGCGAACCCGTCGCCACCGGTTGGACCTGCTTTGGGAGCTGCTGGGGTTAATATCATGGAGTTCTGTAAGCAGTTTAATGCGAGAACCCAAGATAAAGCCGGCAAAGTTTGCCCTGTGCAAATTACAGTTTACAAGGACAAATCTTTTGATTTCGTTGTAAAAACTCCGCCAGCTGCGGTTCAGTTAATGGATGCAGCCAAGCTAAAGTCTGGTTCTGGTGAGCCAAATCGTAAAAAAGTAGCTAGCGTTACTTGGGATGTTATCAGAACAATAGCTGAGGACAAAATGGTCGATTTAAATGCATTCACTATCGAATCTGCTATGAGCATGATCGCAGGAACAGCTAGATCTATGGGTATAACTGTAACGGGAGACGCTCCTTTTTAATTAGAAAAAAGACATGGCAAAATTGACAAAAAAGCAAAAAGAAGCTGCTTCAAAAATTGAAAAGAACAAATTGTACTCGTTAAAAGATGCTTCGGCTCTTTTAAAAGTTGTTGCTTCTGCAAAATTTGACGAATCAGTAGATATTGCAGTTCGTTTGGGAGTTGATCCTAGAAAAGCAAATCAAATGGTAAGAGGAGTTGTAACATTGCCTCACGGTACAGGAAAAGACGTTCGCGTTTTGGCCTTAGTTACTCCCGATAAAGAAGCTGAAGCTAAAGCTGCTGGTGCAGACTACGTAGGTTTAGATGACTATTTACAAAAAATTAAAGACGGTTGGACTGATGTTGATGTAATCATCACTATGCCTGCAGTTATGGGTAAATTAGGTCCGTTAGGTCGTATTTTAGGACCTAGAGGTTTAATGCCAAACCCTAAAACAGGTACAGTTACTATGGATGTTGCGAAAGCAGTTCAAGAAGTAAAAGCGGGTAAAATCGACTTTAAAGTAGATAAAACAGGAATTGTTCACGCAGGTATCGGTAGAATTTCATTCGAAGCCGACAAAATCGTAGACAATGCTCACGAAATTATTCAAACATTAATCAAACTTAAACCAACTGCGGCTAAAGGTACATACATTAAAAGTATTCACTTGTCTAGCACAATGAGTCCTGCTATTCCTTTGGACCCTAAAGCAGTATAATTGGTAGTTAAACTATTTTATTATGACTAGAGAAGAAAAATCAAGAGTTATTGAAGAATTAACTGCACAATTAGCTGGAACCAATGTTGTTTATATAGCAGACATTTCAGGTTTGAATGCAGAGTCAACTTCTAATTTACGTCGTGCTTGTTTTAAAGCAGGTATTGAATTGGCTGTTGTGAAAAACACCTTGCTTGAAAAAGCAATGGAAGCTTCCGATAATGATTACGGTGATTTATCCACTGTATTAAAAGGAAACACTTCTATTTTAATTGCAGAGAACGGCAACGCTCCTGCAAAGATTATCAAAGAATTCCGTAAAAAATCTGATAAGCCTGTTTTAAAAGGGGCTTACATTCACCAAGCGGTATTTATTGGCGATAACCAATTAGATGCGTTAATCGCATTGAAATCGAAAGACGAAGTTATTGGAGAAATCATTGGATTACTTCAATCACCGGCTAAGAATGTGGTTTCTGCTCTTAAATCAAGCGGTGGAAAATTGGCAGGAATTCTTAAAACGTTATCTGAGAAATAAGATAACTATTGCATAGCGCGCACTTAATAAATTATATTTTACAAACTATTTAAAAACGATAGAAAAAATGGCAGATTTGAAACAATTCGCAGAACAATTAGTTAACTTGACAGTTAAAGAAGTTAATGAATTAGCAACAATTTTAAAAGAAGAGTACGGAATCGAGCCTGCAGCTGCTGCTGTAGTTGCTGGTCCTGCTGCTGGTGGTTCAGGAGATGCTCCTGCTGCTGAAGAGCAAACTGAATTTACAGTTGTATTGAAAGACGCTGGTGCTTCTAAATTAGCAGTAGTAAAAGCAGTTAAAGAATTAACTGGTTTAGGTCTTAAAGAAGCTAAAGATTTAGTTGACGGAGCACCTGCTAACGTTAAAGAAGGCGTAACTAAAGATGAGGCAGAAGGTCTTAAAAAATCTTTAGAAGAAGCTGGAGCTGTAGTAGAGCTTAAATAAGCCCACTCGGTTTTGGAACTAGGTTTAGGTCTTGAGTATCATGCTCAATGACCTAAACCATTTTTCGTATAATAAAATTATAAGAAGTTTTATTATAAAGTAGTTTAAAATACGAAAAAGTTTTTGATCAATACGAAGAAAGAAATCGCTGTTTAACACTGGTTTTAAAGATGTATCGATTACAAAAAGAAAGTATAGATTAAACAGTGTTATTGCACAAAAATCACTTTTTTTTAATCAAAATTTTGTCCATTGATGATAACAAATCAGACTGAAAGATTGAATTTTGCCTCTACTAAAAATATTCCTGACTATCCAGATTTTCTAGATGTACAGGTTAAATCGTTTAAAGATTTCTTCCAATTGGAAACCAAATCTGACGAAAGAGGCAACGAAGGCTTGTACAACACCTTCATGGAAAACTTTCCAATCACTGATACAAGAAACAACTTTGTATTAGAGTTCCTCGATTATTTTGTAGATCCACCCCGTTATACTATTCAAGAGTGTATAGAAAGAGGACTAACGTATAGTGTGCCTTTAAAAGCGCGTTTAAAATTATACTGTACCGATCCAGAACACGAAGATTTTGAAACCATTGTTCAAGATGTGTATTTGGGTACAATTCCTTATATGACACCGAGCGGTACCTTTGTAATTAATGGTGCTGAGCGTGTTGTAGTTTCTCAATTACACCGTTCACCTGGTGTTTTCTTTGGACAATCCTTCCATGCCAATGGAACCAAATTATATTCAGCTCGAGTTATTCCTTTCAAAGGATCTTGGATTGAATTTGCTACCGATATCAACAGCGTAATGTACGCGTATATCGATAGAAAGAAAAAATTACCTGTAACTACTTTATTCCGTGCTATTGGATTTGAAAGAGACAAGGATATCTTGGAGATCTTTGACTTGGCGGAGGAAATTAAAGTATCTAAAACAGGGCTTAAAAAATACATCGGAAGAAAATTAGCCGCTCGTGTTTTGAATACATGGCACGAAGATTTCGTGGATGAAGATTCAGGAGAGGTAATTTCTATCGAGCGTAATGAAATCATTTTAGATCGTGATACCATCTTGGATAAAGACAATGTGGAGCAAATCATCGATTCTAATGTGAAGTCTATTTTGTTGCACAAAGAGAATAATAACCAAGCAGATTATGCGATTATTCACAACACGCTTCAAAAAGACCCAACCAACTCAGAAAAAGAAGCTGTAGAGCACATTTACCGTCAGTTGCGTAACGCAGAACCGCCTGATGAGGAAACGGCTCGTGGCATTATCGATAAATTATTCTTCTCAGACCAACGTTACAACTTAGGTGAAGTAGGTCGTTACAGAATGAATAAAAAATTAGGATTGGATATCCCGATGGAAAAGCAAGTCTTGACCAAAGAAGATATCATCACAATTGTAAAATACTTAATCGAATTGATCAACTCTAAAGCAGAGATTGATGATATCGATCACTTGTCAAACCGTCGTGTACGTACAGTTGGTGAGCAATTGTCTCAGCAGTTTGGCGTAGGTTTGGCGCGTATGGCGAGAACCATTCGTGAGCGTATGAATGTGCGAGATAATGAAGTATTTACGCCGATTGATTTGATCAACGCGAAAACTTTGTCTTCTGTAATTAATTCGTTCTTTGGAACCAACCAGTTGTCTCAGTTCATGGATCAAACGAATCCATTGGCCGAGATCACACACAAACGAAGACTATCTGCCCTTGGACCTGGTGGACTTTCGAGAGAGAGAGCTGGATTTGAGGTACGTGACGTTCACTATACCCACTACGGACGTTTATGTCCAATTGAAACGCCAGAGGGACCAAACATTGGTTTGATTTCGTCTTTAGGTGTTTATGCCAAAGTAAATGGAATGGGTTTCATTGAAACCCCATACCGTAAAGTAACCAATGGTAAAGTGGATTTGGTTTCTACCCCTGTGTATTTAAGTGCTGAGGAAGAAGAAGGTAAATTAATTGCCCAAGCCAACATTAAAATGGAGGATTCTGGTAAAATTACTGCGGATAAAGTTATTGCCCGTGAAGAAGGTGATTTCCCAGTAGTTGATCCATCAGCTGTTCATTTCACCGACGTAGCACCCAACCAAATCGCTTCGATTTCGGCATCTTTAATTCCGTTCTTGGAGCATGATGATGCGAACCGTGCGTTGATGGGATCAAACATGATGCGTCAAGCCGTACCGTTGTTGCGTCCAGAAGCACCTATTGTAGGTACTGGATTAGAGCGTCAAGTGGCTTCTGACTCGCGTGTTTTGATTAATGCCGAAGGTCATGGAACTGTGGAATACGTGGATGCCAATATCATCACTATTAAATACGATCGTTCAGAAGAAGAACGTATGGTGAGTTTTGAGCCAGACGAAAAAACATACAACCTAATTAAATTTAGAAAAACCAATCAAAGTACCAGCATCAACTTGAAACCAATTGTTCGCAAAGGCGATCGAGTTGTGCCTGGACAAGTATTGTCAGAAGGATATGCAACCCAAAATGGAGAGTTGGCTTTAGGTAGAAACCTAAAGGTTGCCTTTATGCCTTGGAAAGGATACAACTTCGAGGATGCGATTGTAATTTCTGAAAAAGTAGTACGCGACGATATCTTTACGTCTATTCACATTGATGACTATTCGTTAGAAGTGCGTGACACCAAATTAGGAAACGAAGAATTAACCAATGATATTCCTAACGTATCGGAAGAGGCTACCAAAGACTTGGACGAAAACGGAATGATCCGCATTGGAGCCGAGGTAAAACCTGGCGATATCTTGATCGGAAAAATTACCCCAAAAGGGGAGTCAGATCCTACACCAGAAGAAAAATTATTGCGCGCCATCTTTGGAGACAAAGCGGGTGATGTAAAAGATGCTTCATTGAAAGCTTCTCCTTCCTTACACGGGGTAGTATTGGATAAAAAATTATTTGCAAGAGCCGTAAAAGACAAACGCAAACGTTCAAAAGACAAGGACGATTTGGGTAGTTTAGAAATGGAATTCGAGACTAAATTTGTGGAATTAAAAGACAAATTGATCGAGAAACTATTTGTAATTGTAAACGGAAAAACCTCACAAGGTGTAATGAATGATTTGGGTGAAGAAGTATTGCCAAAAGGTAAAAAATACACCCAAAAAATGTTGTTTGCTGTAGAGGATTTTGCTCACTTAAGCAAAGGCCAATGGGTAGCCGATGACGCGACCAACAAATTGGTTAACGATTTGATTCACAATTATAAAATCAAATTAAACGATTTACAAGGTGCGTTGCGTAGAGAGAAATTCACCATTACGGTGGGTGACGAATTACCAGCAGGAATCTTGAAATTGGCCAAAGTGTACATTGCCAAAAAACGTAAATTGAAAGTTGGGGATAAAATGGCGGGACGTCACGGGAACAAAGGTATTGTTGCCCGTATCGTTCGTCACGAAGACATGCCTTTCTTGGAAGATGGAACACCAGTTGATATCGTATTGAATCCACTTGGGGTACCTTCTCGTATGAACATTGGACAAATTTATGAGACTGTTTTAGGATGGGCTGGAATGAATTTGGGTAGAAAATTTGCTACTCCAATTTTTGACGGAGCTTCTTTAGATCAAATCAATGCATTGACCGACGAAGCAGGAATTCCACGTTTTGGACACACCTATTTGTATGACGGAGGAACCGGAGAACGTTTCCACCAACCGGCAACTGTAGGGGTAATCTATATGTTGAAATTAGGACACATGGTTGACGATAAAATGCACGCGCGTTCTATTGGACCGTACTCGTTAATTACGCAACAACCATTGGGTGGTAAAGCTCAATTTGGAGGTCAGCGTTTTGGAGAGATGGAGGTTTGGGCACTTGAGGCCTATGGTGCATCAAGTACATTAAGAGAAATCTTGACCGTTAAGTCAGATGACGTAATTGGTAGAGCCAAAACCTACGAAGCGATTGTGAAAGGGGAAACCATGCCAGAGCCAGGTTTACCAGAATCATTCAACGTGTTGATGCACGAATTGAAAGGTCTAGGACTTGACATTCGTTTAGAGGAATAAAACCGTTTGCTGTTGTTGGTTTTCTATTTTCGGTTTTATCACTGACATCAGAAAACCGGCAACTGACAACAAAAAATTCAATTTCAAATACTTCAATAGTAACGACTATGATGAATAATAGAAATAACAATAAAGATAAAAACCCTATCAAGAGATTTGATAAAATTTCGATAGGTCTTGCTTCGCCAGAGTCTATTTTGGCTGAATCAAGAGGTGAGGTTTTAAAACCAGAAACAATCAACTACCGTACCCACAAACCTGAACGTGATGGCTTGTTTTGTGAGCGTATTTTTGGCCCTGTAAAGGATTTTGAATGTGCGTGCGGTAAATACAAACGAATCCGATACAAAGGAATCATTTGTGACCGTTGTGGGGTTGAAGTGACCGAGAAAAAAGTACGTCGTGACCGCGTTGGACACATCAATTTGGTGGTGCCTATTGCGCACATTTGGTATTTCCGTTCGTTGCCAAACAAAATTGGGTACATCTTGGGCTTGCCATCCAAAAAATTAGACATGATTATTTACTACGAGCGATACGTAGTAATTCAAGCTGGTGCTGCCACAAACCCTGAAGGAGAATCCTTGAAGCGTTTGGACTTCTTAACAGAAGAAGAGTACTTGGCTATTTTAGATAAATTAGACGAGACACATCCAGGAAATCAATACTTGGATGACCAAGATCCAAATAAATTCATCGCCAAAATGGGTGCTGAATGTATCATGGATTTGTTGGCCCGCATTGACTTAGATGCTCTTTCGTATGAATTGCGTCACTCGGCCAATACTGAAACCTCAAAACAACGTAAAACAGAAGCGTTAAAACGTTTGCAAGTGGTAGAGTCATTCCGTGAATCAAACGTGAACAGAGAAAACCGTCCTGAGTGGATGATCATGAAAGTGGTTCCTGTTATCCCACCAGAATTGCGTCCGTTAGTGCCGCTTGATGGAGGACGTTTTGCTACTTCTGATTTGAACGATTTATACCGTCGTGTGATTATCCGTAACAACCGTTTGAAACGTTTGATGGAAATCAAAGCGCCAGAAGTAATTTTACGTAACGAAAAACGTATGTTGCAAGAATCTGTTGATTCCTTGTTTGACAACACCCGTAAAGCATCTGCAGTAAAAACAGAATCAAACCGTCCATTAAAGTCACTTTCTGATTCCCTAAAAGGAAAACAAGGACGTTTCCGTCAAAACTTGTTAGGAAAACGTGTCGATTATTCGGCTCGTTCGGTAATTGTGGTTGGACCAGAATTGAAATTATTCGAATGCGGTATCCCAAAAGATATGGCTGCCGAATTGTACAAACCTTTTGTGATTCGTAAATTAATCGAAAGAGGGATTGTAAAAACCGTTAAATCGGCCAAAAAAATCATCGATAAAAAAGAGCCTGTAGTATGGGACATCCTTGAAAATGTAATTAAAGGACATCCTATCTTGCTCAACCGTGCGCCTACCTTGCACCGTTTGGGTATCCAAGCTTTTCAACCTAAATTAATCGAAGGAAAAGCAATCCAATTGCACCCTTTAGTGTGTACGGCGTTTAATGCGGATTTTGACGGGGATCAGATGGCAGTTCACTTGCCATTAGGACCTGAGGCTATTTTGGAAGCACAATTGTTATTATTGGCTTCACACAATATCTTGAATCCTGCCAATGGTGCGCCGATCACGGTACCTTCTCAAGACATGGTTTTGGGTCTGTATTACATGACCAAAGAGCGTATATCTACTCCAGATCATAAAATTTTGGGTGAAGGATTAACCTTCTATTCTGCCGAAGAAGTGAATATTGCCTTAAACGAAGGGAAGTTAGAATTGAATGCTCGTGTGAAAATTAGAGCAAAAGACTACAACGAAAATGGTGAATTGGTGTACCAAATCATTCAAACTACTGCAGGACGTGTCTTGTTTAATGAAGTAGTGCCTGAAGTTGCTGGTTATATCAATGATGTATTGACTAAAAAGAACTTACGTGACATCATTGGACGTATTTTGAGCGTAACCAATGTGCCTACCACCGCTGCTTTCTTGGACAACATGAAAGACATGGGGTATAAATTTGCCTTCAAAGGTGGATTGTCTTTCAGCTTAGGGGATATTATTATTCCAGAACGCAAAGAAGAATTAATCGCCGATGCACGCGAACAAGTCGATGGTATTTCTGCCAATTACAACATGGGATTGATTACCAACAACGAACGTTACAACCAAGTAATTGACGTGTGGACATCAACCAATGCGATGCTTACCGAATTAGCGATGAAAAATATTCGCGAAGACCAACAAGGATTCAACTCGGTATACATGATGCTTGATTCTGGAGCGCGTGGATCCAAAGAACAAATCCGTCAGTTGACCGGTATGCGTGGATTGATGGCAAAACCAAAAAAATCGACAGCAGGTGGTGGAGAGATTATCGAAAACCCAATTCTTTCGAACTTTAAAGAAGGTTTATCGATTTTAGAATACTTTATTTCTACGCACGGTGCGCGTAAAGGACTTGCCGATACCGCTTTGAAAACGGCGGATGCGGGGTACTTGACTCGTAGATTGCATGATGTATCACAAGATGTTATTGTAAACATTGACGATTGTGGAACTTTACGTGGAATTGAAGTTTCGGCTTTGAAGAAAAACGAAGAGATCGTAGAAACCTTAGGCGAACGCATCTTAGGACGTGTAGCGCTTCAAGATGTAATCAATCCGTTGACTTCAGAAATTGTAGTTCATTCAGGACAACAAATCACCGAAGCTATTGTAAAAGAAATTGAAGCTTCACCAATCGAAAAAGTAGAGGTACGTTCACCACTTACTTGCGAAGCTTTGAAAGGAATTTGCGCCAAATGTTACGGACGAAACTTAGCCACAGGTCGTATGACACAACGTGGAGAAGCAGTAGGTGTAATTGCAGCTCAATCTATTGGTGAGCCTGGAACACAGTTGACACTTCGTACATTCCACGTGGGAGGTACTGCAGGGAATATCTCTGAAGAGTCAAGTATTGTTTCGCGTTTTGACGGTCGTTTGGAAATCGAAGACTTGAAAACAGTAAAAGGCGAAGACAGCGAAGGAAATGCAGTAGACATTGTAGTTTCTCGTTCTACTGAATTGAAATTGGTTGACGTGAAAACGGGTATTGTATTAAATACACACAACATTCCTTACGGATCAAGTATCTATGTAAAAGATGCCGATGTAGTTGCCAAAGGAACTACCATCTGTAAATGGGATCCATATAACGGGGTAATTGTTTCTGAATTTACGGGTAAAATTGCCTACGAAGATTTAGAGCAAGGACAATCGTTCCAAGTTGAGATTGATGAGCAAACCGGTTTCCAAGAAAAAGTAATTTCTGAATCGAGAAGCAAAAAATTAATTCCAACCTTATTGGTATATGGAAAAGACAACGAGTTAATTCGTTCGTACAACTTACCAGTAGGCGCTCACTTGATGGTAGAAAATGGAGAAAAAATTAAAGCCGGTAAGGTTTTGGTTAAAATCCCACGTCGTTCATCAAAAGCGGGCGATATTACCGGAGGTCTTCCACGTATTACCGAGTTGTTAGAGGCTCGTAATCCTTCGAACCCAGCGGTAGTTTCTGAAATTGATGGAGTGGTTTCGTTTGGAAAAATCAAACGTGGTAACCGCGAAATCATCATCGAATCTAAATTTGGTGAAGTGAAGAAATACTTAGTAAAATTATCTAGCCAAATCTTAGTACAAGAAAATGACTTTGTACGTGCAGGTGCTCCGTTGTCAGACGGTGCAGTTACACCAGACGATATCTTACGCATTCAAGGACCAGCTGCTGTTCAACAGTATTTGGTAAATGAAATCCAAGAAGTATACCGTTTGCAAGGGGTAAAAATCAACGACAAACACTTTGAGGTAGTTATACGTCAGATGATGCGTAAAGTGCGTGTAGAAGATCCAGGAGATACCTTGTTCTTAGAAGAGCAGTTAATTCATACCAAAGATTTCATTCTAGAAAACGACAAGTTATACGGCATGAAAGTGGTTGAAGATGCCGGTGATTCGGAGAACATCAAACCAGGTCAAATTATTTCTCCTAGAGAATTGCGCGACGAGAATTCGTTGTTGAAACGTTCAGATAAAAATTTAGTATCGGCCCGTGATGTAGTTACCGCTACCGCTACGCCTGTATTACAAGGGATTACCAGAGCGTCGTTGCAAACCAAATCATTTATCTCGGCGGCTTCTTTCCAAGAAACAACCAAAGTATTAAACGAAGCTGCTGTGGCAGGTAAAGTAGATTACTTAGAAGGCTTGAAAGAAAACGTAATTGTAGGTCATAGAATCCCAGCCGGAACCGGTATGAGAGAATACGATCACACTATTGTAGGTTCGAAGGATGATTTTAATGAGATGATGGCTAGTAGAGAAGAATACATTTACTAAGATGAGTGATTCTAATTTACAACCCGGACAAATCAACATCGAGCTCGAGGAGGCGATAGCGGAAGGAATTTATTCTAACTTAGCCATCATTAACCATTCGGCCTCTGAGTTTGTGTTAGATTTTGTGTGCATCATGCCCGGTACGCCCAAAGCAAAAGTGAAATCACGCATCGTGCTTACGCCACAACATGCCAAGCGATTGGTAAAGGCCTTGGCCGAAAATGTGCACCGCTTTGAATCGGCTCACGGAGAAATTAAAGATTCCGAACAGCCGCCCATACCTTTAAATTTTGGTCCTGCGGGACAAGCATAAGTCAAAAGCCCTCCAATTGGAGGGCTTTTTTTTATTTGCTCGGGTTGCTTGTCGGGTAGAATTTGCCGTTCGTCGATGGGGTAATTTCAGTTTTTTTACTGTTGTGCAGTTAGTCGGATTTCTGTGTTTTTCAACAATTTTTTTTACGTCTTCAGTATTTGCCACCTAGCTTTGCACTTGATTTTTTAGAATTTAAACCCCAAAACAAATGAAAAAAACACTAAACATCTCCTACAACAGTAGCCATTTTAGGGCACTGCTAAGTTTGATTTTACTAATTATTACGTCGAGCCTATCGGCCCAAGTAACTACTTTATCCAGTTGGACTAATGCCTATCATGGTACTGCCGATGCTTCGGCAACAGTAACTCTTCCAACAGGGACCAATTCAAACCGATTATTGGTAGTTGCCATTGCTAGCTCACAAACAGCAGTAGGCGCCCGAACGGCTACAGTTGCCTATGGTGGCCAAACATTAACACTAGCCGCTGGCGATATGACGTTGGCTACAACTAGACAGCATACGGCCTTGTATTATTTGAACGAAGCCGGTTTGGATGCCGCTACGTCTACTGCGTTGGCAGTAACTTTTGGTGGTGGAACTACCCGTGTGAACGATGTATGGACGGCAGTATATGATTACGTTGATCAAACTACCGCACTTACCAATACCCAATCGTTTAATTCGTTAGCGACTACAAACAATGCTTTTGCCTTTGCAACTGCGCTAACCGTGAACGCCAATGACCAAGCGATTGAAGTAATCAGTACAATCCGTAACGGAAATACAACGCCAAGAACCATTACGGCAGCTACCAACTGGACATCATCCAATGAACAAACATTCAACACCATCGACGGCGTTCGTAATGGGGTGTTTACACGAAGCATTTCTACAACCAATACCACTGATACCTCTGCATTTACCACAAGTGGTAATGTGTTGGCTTCGATGACTGGTATTAGTATAAAAGGAATTTTACATAGCGAAATAACCGCTTTTAGTACTTGGTCCAACCTTTACCATGGTACCGCTAATTTTACTTCGTTAGTTGGGTTTACCACAGCTGCCTCTACCAAAAAAGTTTTTGTTGTGGCAATCGCAACTTCTCAAACGGCTGTGGGTGCAAGAACCGCCACCGTTACCTATGGTGGCCAAGCCATGACATTAGCCACGGGTGATTTATCAGATGCCACAGTTCGTCAACATACGGCCTTGTATTATTTAGACAATGCCGGATTATCAGCTGCTAGTTCTAGTGAGTTAGCTGTCTCCATTTCAGGTGGAACTACCCGAGTAAATGATGTTTGGGGCGCTATATATGATAATATTGATCAATGTTCACCCATTGCAGACAGTAAAAATTTTAATGGAGGAACAACAGCTGTTAGTACCTTGGCTTTTGCAACCGGTTTGACAGTAAATCCAAACGACAAAGCTATCGAGGTGCTAAGTAGTGTGCGCAGTGCAAATACCACTCCGCGTACCTTAACCGCAGCGACCAACTGGACATCAAATAACGAGCAAACTTTTACCACAACTGATGGGGTGCGTAATGCCGTATTGAGCCGATCTATTCCAATCGTTTTAGCAACAGATGTTTCTTCAGCTACCTTGAGCGGAACAGCCTTGGCATCCATGTCGGCAATCAGTTTAAAAGCAGCACAAACTACATTAACCATCACTGGTGGTGGATCTGTTTGTACCACGACTACCTTAAACGTGACCAATTCAGGAACTGGAACCGTCTATTTTCAAGGGACTACCTCGGGTGGAACGTCAACTGCTACGCCTTCAACTTCTGAAGTAATTACTACTTCAGGGACCTACTATTTTAGAGCGCAAAATGCACTTGGTTGTTGGGGAGAGGAAGCTAGTGTAACAGTAGTGGTTAATCCGAGTGTAACAGCTGATGTATCAATTGCCTCATCCGATGCTGATAATATCATTTGCGAAGGAACCTCTGTAACTTTTACAGCAACGCCTACAAATGGAGGGACACCTACCTACCAATGGATTAAAAATGGCGTAGATATTGTAGGTGCTACAGGAGCAACCTACAGCACAACAACCTTGGCCAATACCGATAGCATTCAAGTGCGCATGACATCAACTGCCGCTTGTGTTACGAATTCACCTATCACTTCTTCTAGTATTCAAACTACAGTAGTTTCTACGGTAGCGCCTGTAGCCCAAGATCAAACATTTTGTGCTGGATCAACCGTGGCTAATTTAGTAGCAACCGGATCTAGTATAGCCTGGTATGCATCGGCCACGGGTGGTGCTGCATTAGCAAGTTCAGCCGTGTTAACTAGTGCAAATTATTTTGCAACTCAAGTAGAAAATGGGTGCGAAAGTGCCAGCAGAACTCAAATAGCTGTGGTGGTTAATCCAACTACTTCTAGCGTTGTTATCGTTTCTGATGATGCGGATAACAGCATTTGTGCTGGAACTGCTGTAACATTTACTGCAACGCCAACCAATGGCGGAACCTCACCAAGTTACCAATGGAAAAAGAACGGAATTGATATTGCTAGTGAAACCAATCCCACATTAAACACAAGTGGTTTAGTAAATGGAGATCAAATTACGGTACAAATGACATCCAATGCCGTTTGTGTGGTTACTCCAGCTACATCCAATGCAATTTCTACAACGGTTATTGACTTACCTCAAGTTTCTGCTGTGTCTATTTGCGCGGGAGGAACAGGATCGTTTACCGCTACGGCAATTTGTAATGCCATTACAGGTTTAACTTCAGGGGCTAAAGACGCCGGTACTGCGGTTAACGCAACTGGTGTTGGAACGGTTGCTTGGGGAACTCCAGGCAATATCACGGCTGCCGGTACACCCTATGCAACCATGAGTGTAGCTGCCAATGCTACGACCAATTATTTAAGAGCAACCAATTACGGCTTCACCATTCCGGCGAATGCCACAATACAAGGAATTTCAGTAAGTATTAATAAATCTTCAAGTGGCACAACTTCACCTTTTTTACGCGACAATGTGGTGAGTTTGGTTAAAGCAGGAACTATTCAAACAACCAATAAAGCCCTAACGGGAACCAATTGGTCAAACAGTGGCTTAGCAGTAGTGAACTACGGAGGTGCTGCTGATTTATGGGCTACTACATGGACCCCTGCTGATTTAAATAATGCCAACTTTGGGGTTGTTTTAGCAGCATCTAATTCAAATGCCAATGCACGAACCGCGACAGTTGATTACATTCGTGTGACGGTTTCGTATAGCATCGAAGGAAGTCTCGATTGGTATACCGTATCATCAGGAGGCAGTGCAATTGCAACTGGATCAACGTTCAACCCAGTGGGTGTTGCCGGATCGGGATTAACCAATACCAATACATCAGGGGTTACACCATACTATGTAGCTTGTAGAACTACAGGTTGTCGTACGCAAGCTAATTTTGAAATTAAAGCTACGCCCAATGCACCAGTTGGGACCAATATGTCTCGTTGTGGAGAAGGTGTAGTAACTTTAGAAGCCACTGTGGGCAATGATGAAACAATCGATTGGTATGATGCAGCAGTTGGAGGTAATTTACTTGCGAGCTCAACGGCTACCTTTACTACCTCTTCACTAAGTGCTTCAACAACATTTTATGCAGAGGCAAGAAATTCAATCACCGGTTGTGTTTCCAATTCAAGAACAGCAATTGAAGCGACTATTGTAACGCCACAAACGCCTACTGTTTCTATCGTATCATCTTTAGCTAATACAACTGTTTGTGCGGGCGAATCAATTTCCTTTACCGCAACTCCTGTGTTGGGCGGACTAACTCCTGCTTACATCTGGAAAGTAAATGGAAATGCCGTTGCCGAAACATCAGCTGTGTTTACCTCATCGAGCTTGCAAAATAATGATAGTGTTTCAGTAGAAATGACTTCGTCAAGTGCAGCCTGTTTAGCAACTACAGTTGCCAATTCAAATCAATTAACGGTGGTGGTTACTCCATTGTCAAATGCCGGAACTGCCTCAGCAGCACAACTCATTTGTGCGGGTACTTCTACTACTGTTTCTATTAGCGGAAGCCAAGGCACTATCCAATGGCAACAAGCCGATCCAACAGTTCAACTTTGGACCAATGTAACCGATGGCTCAGGTGCTACAACAACAACCTATACTACCGGAATTATTACCGCACCTATTTTGTATAGAGCGGTAGTTACCAATGGAGTTTGTGCTTCGGCCAATTCTGCAGAGATTGCCATTACCATATTGGGTACCTATTCATTTTATGTGGATGCTGATGGTGATGGAGTAGGGTCTGCTTCGGCCAATTTAGTTTGTTCAACTTCTTCTTCTGATGTGCCTTCTGGGTATGCATTAACCAATACCGATTGCGACGATACCGATGCGTTGGTATGGCGTTCGTCTGATTTATATGTGGATGCAGATAATGATGGGTACAGTTTAACTGCAAATACGACCTCAGTTTGTTACGGATCAACTGTTCCAGCGGGTTATTTGGCTTCCACTTTAGGCGTTGATTGCAACGATACCGATGCTTCGGTATGGCGTTCAGCTGCTTTATATGTGGATGCAGATAATGACGGATACAGTCTTTCAGCTGATGCTACGGCTACCGTTTGTTATGGATCAACTGTTCCTACCGGTTATTTGGCTTCTACTTTAGGCGTTGATTGCGACGATACCGATGCTTCAGTATGGCGTTCAGCTGCTTTATATGTCGATGCAGATAATGACGGATACAGCCTTTCAGCTGATGCTACGGCTACCGTTTGTTATGGATCAACTGTTCCAGCGGGTTATTTGGCTTCTACTTTAGGCGTTGATTGTAACGATAACGATGCTTCAGTATGGCGTTCGGCTGCTTTATATGTCGATGTAGATAATGACGGATACAGTCTTTCAGCTGATGCTTCAGTTACCGTTTGTTACGGATCAACTGTTCCAGCGGGTTATTTGGCTTCCACTTTAGGCGTTGATTGTAACGATAGCGATGCTTCAGTATGGCGTTCAGCTGCTTTATATGTCGATGCAGATAATGATGGCTATGCAGCTACTGAAGAAACAACAACCACTATTTGTTATGGTGCCAATGTTCCGCAAGGCTATGTTGTTGTTAGCTTAGGCTTGGATTGTAATGACACAGTTGCAGCAATCAATCCTGGACAATCAGAGATTTTGTACAACGGCATCGACGACAATTGTGATGGTCAATTAGATGAAGGATTCCAGTTGACATCTGCTTTGCAAGCTGCTACTTGCGGACAAACCTTAAGCACAATGGGATCCTTGGTTTATGCCGACATTAATTTGAATGCCACGGCCTATCGTTTTAAAGTGGTTAATAATACCACAGGAGAAATTCAATATGTAGACAACACCCACTATTGGTTTGCTTTAAACTGGTTGGCCTCCTATGATTATGCTACTGCTTATACTGTTTCAGTACAATTGCAAATTGCGGGTCTTTGGGTAGGCTATTACGGAACTGCTTGCGTGGTGAATTCCCCTGCAATTACGGATCCTACAGGTTCGTTACAATTAGTATCTACGCAGTGTGGGGCCGTTTTGCCAAGCATTGGGACGATAATATATACTACAGCGCAATCGGGTGCTACGGGCTACCGTTTCCGTATCACCGATGTGACACCCAATGCAACCGGAGCAAATTTAGTGCAAGTAAAAGAACGTTCATACCATTGGTTTGGGTTAACCATGCTCCCCCGTTACAACTACGGATCAACTTATATGGTTGAGGTAGCCGTAAAAACAACGGGCGGATATACCGGATACGGAAGCCCATGTTATATCAATACACCGGCGTCGCCTATGTTGAATAATTGTGGGGCTGTGATTCCAACGAGTCGTACCTTAGTGTACACGGCAATTACCAAATCAGTTACGCAATACCGTTTCCAAGTAACCAAAGTGAGTGATCAATCGTCAAGAACTTTCGATACGGGTAGATTCTGGTTTAGCTTTAAAGTGAACATGCCCGGCTATACACCATCAGTAGCTTACTCGGTACGTGTGGCAGTGATGACCGCCGGAACTTGGTCGCCATTTGGAGATGCGTGTGAAATTATTTCGCCTGCCATCCCAAGAACCGACGGCGATGCCGAATTGGATTTTTCTGCCAATGCATTCCCGAATCCATATACAGACCAGTTTAATCTACAAGTCAATACTGATTCAGACGAGCGAATCTCCTACAAAGTCTATGACATGTTGGGTAAACTCATCGAAGCCGATGAATTTGAGTATACTGCCTTAGAAACCAAAGAATTCGGACGAAACTACCCAGCGGGTGTATACAATATCATTGTTTCCCAAGGCGAAGAGCGCAAAACACTGCGCATTATCAAGCGATAAAATAGAATAGAATAGTAATGCAAAAGCCCTCCGTTTGGAGGGCTTTTTGTTTTAATAGTATTCATAAAAAAAACCTGCAATTTGCAGGTTTTGATTTAGTATGTTTTTATGCTTTAACTTTTTTGGTTTTGTAAAGGTGGTAAGCAAAGGCAAGACCTAATAAAAATAACCAAACAATTTGGTTATCTACAGGTGTATTAGTAGGTTCAGCTGGATTACCTATGATACCATCATCCAAAATATCTCCCCCATCATCCTTAGCGAAAAGGATAAAATTTGTCAGTAGTAAATAAGTTATGAATGTGATTTTTGTCAATTTTTCTTTCATCTTGCTTGTATTTTGGTGTGTAAAAGTAGAATCTATATTTATTGAAACCAAATAAAATCGATAAAAAATACCATTTCACCGTCCTATTCTAGTTCAGAAGTGAAAAAAAGCTGCACTGAAGGGTATTTACTTTGGGTCATTTGGATTGTAAAATCAGAATCGGCCAAGAAAACCAACTGGTTGTATTTGTCTTTGGCCAAGAATTTTTGCTTGATGCGTTTAAACTCTTTGAACTCTTCACTTTTGGGGTCTTTGGGTTTTACCCAACAGGCTTTATGCACTGGAAAATTTTCGTAGGTACATTTGGCACCGTATTCGTGTTCCAAACGGTACTGAATCACTTCATACTGTAGCGCCCCCACGGTTCCAATCACTTTTCGGTTATTGAGTTCTAGGGTAAACAACTGCGCTACGCCTTCGTCCATGAGTTGATCAACGCCTTTATCTAATTGTTTGGCTTTCAACGGGTCAGCATTGTTGATGTAACGAAAATGCTCTGGAGAAAAACTTGGAATTCCTTTAAAGTTTAGGGCTTCTCCTTCAGTAAGGGTGTCGCCAATTTTAAAGTTACCGGTATCGTGCAATCCCACAATATCGCCTGGGTAGGAGATGTCTACAATTTCTTTTTTCTCGGCAAAAAAAGCGTTCGGACTGGAGAACTTCAGGTTTTTATTTTGACGCACATGCAAATACGGTTTGTTGCGTTCAAAAGTACCCGATACAATTTTCACAAAGGCCAAACGATCCCGGTGTTTGGGGTCCATATTGGCGTGAATTTTAAATACAAATCCACTCATTTTGGTTTCAGTAGGGTCAATTAAGCGACTTTCGGATTCTTTGGGTCTAGGCGAAGGCGCAATCGCAATAAAACAGTCCAGCAATTCGCGTACACCAAAATTATTCAAAGCCGATCCAAAAAACACGGGTTGTAATTTGCCGCTCAAATAGCTTTCTCGATCAAACTTGGGATATACCTCGTCAATCAATTCAAGTTCTTCCCTTAATTTTTCGGCTGGTTTTACCCCGATAATTTTTTCCAATTCCGGACTATTGACATCCGAGAAGGCAATGGTTTCCTCAATGTTTTTTCGGCTGTCGCCACTAAACAAATTGATATTTTGCTCCCACATGTTGTAGATGCCTTGAAAGTCGTATCCCATGCCAATCGGAAAACTCAAGGGACTCACAGTGAGTCCAAGTTTTTGCTCTACTTCGTCCATCAAATCAAAGGCGTCTTTTCCTTCGCGGTCAAGTTTGTTGATGAACACAATAATCGGAATGTTACGCATGCGGCACACGGCCACCAATTTTTCGGTTTGTTCTTCCACCCCTTTGGCTACGTCAATTACCACAATTACACTATCTACAGCCGTGAGGGTTCGAAAGGTGTCCTCGGCAAAATCCTTGTGCCCAGGTGTGTCTAAGATATTGATTTTTATGTCTTTATAATTAAAAGCCAAGACCGAAGTAGAAACCGAAATTCCACGTTGGCGTTCGATTTCCATAAAATCGGAGGTGGCTCCTTTTTTTATTTTATTGTTTTTTACAGCGCCCGCTTCTTGAATGGCTCCTCCAAACAACAATAATTTTTCGGTCAAGGTGGTTTTTCCCGCATCGGGGTGGGAGATGATGCCAAAGGTACGGCGGCGTAAAATTTCGTCAGTAAAGCTCATAAGTGCAAAATAATGGTGGGCAAAAATACTATTTTTTCATTGGGGCGAACGTCCTTTTTTATGCTATTTTTAGCCAATTAATTTTTTGTTAATAGTCCCGCCATTAGTTGTATAATCTAATTGAATTGTTATTTTTGTTCACCCAAATAAAATGCATACAATACCGTTTTAAATTCCTTTAATATTAAGCAGTCCCATGAAAATGAAACAGTTATTTTTAAGTTTATTTATCAGTTTGCAAGTCGCTTCCTTTGCCCAAATGGCAACCAAAGAAGCGCTTTTTACTATTGATTCGAAGCCCTATTATACTGACGAGTTTTTACGGGTGTACAATAAAAACTTAGACTTAGTCAAAGACGAATCTCAAAAAGACCTCACCCAATACTTGGAATTGTTTGTAGGGTATAAATTAAAAATCACCAAAGCCAACAAATTGGGCTTGCAAAATGGCGAGGCCTATAAAAACGAATTGGCTTCCTACCGCACCCAGTTATCCAAGAATTATTTAACCGATTCAAAAGTGACCAATGAATTGGTGGTAGAAGGCTATGAGCGTTCTAAAAAAGAAATCAAAGCGGCCCATATTTTGTTAATGGTTGATGAAAATGCAGCGCCCGCCGATACCTTGGTCGCCTACAACAAAGCCAAAGAAATTAGAGATCGTGCGTTAAAAGGCGAAGATTTTGGTCAATTGGCTACTGAGTTTTCGCAAGATCCATCGGTGAAAGAAAACAAAGGTGATTTAGGCTATTTCTCTTCGTTTCGTATGGTGTATGCCTTTGAAACGGCTGCCTTCAAAACTCCAAAAGGGTCCATTTCCAATCCGGTACGTACACGTTTTGGCTACCACTTGATTAAAGTTGAAGATGTGCGGGACAACCGCGGTGAAGTCACCGTAGCCCACATTATGATTTTAAATCCAAAAGAAGACAAACCCGAAGATAAAGCAGCTGCCAAATCAAAAATTGATGACATCTACCAAAAATTGCAACAAGGTGAAAAATTTGAAGAATTGGCCAAGCAGTTTTCTGAAGACAAATCGTCATCCTCTCGTGGTGGTGTATTGGCACGCTTCGGATCAGGGCAATTGAGCGCCGAAGAATTTGAAAACACCGCCTTTAGCTTAACTCCAGAAAACCCAATTTCGGCTCCTTTTCAAACCCGTTTTGGCTGGCACATTGTGAAATTAATCGAAAAACACGCCTTAAAATCGTTTGACGAAATGAAGGGCGAATTAGAAAGTAAAGTGGGCAAAGACGATCGCTCCCGATTGATTACCAATTCCTTAAACGATAAACTGCAAAAGAAATATGCACCCAAACGCGAGGCTAAATTGTATGCGCAATTGGTAAAAGCAGTTACCGATGATTTCTACGAAAGCAAATGGGAAGTGCCTACCAACAAAGCATTTGCAGCCAAATTAGTCAATATTGACAAAAAGGTAATCACGGGAAATGATTTTCTAGCCTATGTCAATGACCAACAAAAAGCCGGATTAAAAATCAAACCTATTTCTAATTTGGTTGATCATTTGTACAAACAATACAGCGAAGAGCAACTCACCAAATATTATACAGATAACTTAGAGCAAGAGTTTCCAGATTTTGCTACGGTGATGGAGGAATACCGCGACGGCTTGTTGTTATTTGATTTGATGGAAAAAGAAATCTGGGAAAAATCCAAAACAGATACCACCGGATTGCATGCATTTTACGAAACCCGTAAATTCAATTACCTCTGGAAAAACAGATTGGAAGCCTTAATCGTTTCTTCGACCCAAGAAGATGTAATCAAAAAAGCCCAAAAACTCCTTAAAAAAGGAGTAGGTGCCGAGAAAATAAAAGAGGCCTTAAACACCAAAGACAAGGTGGTTGTCATGACCAATTCGGGAACATTTGAAGAAGGCAACGACGCTTTGCCCAAAAATGTGCCGTTTCAAACCGGATTAACAGCTATTTCAAAAGAAGGTGAATATTACTTTATCACGAACGTGACCAAAGTGTTGCCCTCAACTAACAAAACCTTGGCTGAGTGCAAAGGAAAAGTCATCAATGATTACCAACAGTTTTTAGAACAAAAATGGGTGGATGATTTGAAAGCCGAATTTTCAGTGCAAATCAACCAAGCGGTTTTTGAAGCGGTTAAAAATCAGCTCAAAAAATAATGCAAAAGCTAACGGGCATTTTGCTACTACTTCTTTGCGCATCTTGTAGTTTTTTTAAACCAGAAGCCAAGGCAGAGGCCATTGCTCGTGTAAATGATCAGTATTTATATCCTATAGATCTAAAAGGCTTGGTGCCCAAAGGGGCTACCTTAAAAGACAGCGTGAGTATTGTGCGTGATTTTATCAACCGTTGGGCGGCACAAGAGTTGTTGTATAATGCGGCTGATGTCAATTTAAATAAAGCCAAGAAAGCTGATTTTGATGCCTTGATTAATCAATATAAAGTTGATTTATACACTAAGGCCTATTTGGAAGAAATCGTCAAAAGATCTGTAGATACTGTGATTACAGACGAGGAGTTGAAAGGTTATTATGCAGCCAATAAGGAGAATTTTAGAACCAATGCGACTTTAGTTCGTTTGCGCTACATTCACTTGAGCAAAGATAATCCCAGGTTTGGAAGCATACAAAGTAAGTTCTTTGATTTTAAAAAAAAGGATAAAAAATTCTGGGATACCTATGCCATTCAGTGCAAAAGTTATGCCTTGAATGATACGGTTTGGGTAGCAATGGATCAGGTGTATGATAAATTGCCTTTTATTACCACCGACAACAAATACCAGTACATTAGTCCCGGAAAAAAGATTCAATATCCGGATGGAAATGACGTGTATTTGGTAAAAATTAGCAATGTAATTGGTAAAAATCAGGTGGGACCTTTTGATTTTGTGAAGCCTACATTGAAAGAAGTGATCCTGAATAACAGGAAGTTGGAGTTAATTAAAAAATTTGAAAAAGACATCATTGACGATGCGCTGAAAGATGAAGATTATGAATTATACAAAAAATAGAGGAATTTTGGTTGTGGCCGTTTTACTGCTTTGTTCGCTAACTACCTTGGCGCAAGAAGTAATTAAAGATTCTGTAAAAACGGGAGCAGCTTCGGCAGCGATGCGCAAAAAAGTAGACGGGGTAATTGCCACCATAGGCGATTACAATATTTTGGACTCGGATATTGACAAGGCTTTCTTGGAATTAACCAGCCAAGGCAATTCAATCAAAGACTTGAGCCGTTGCCAAATGTTGGGCAAATTGATGGAGGAAAAACTCTATGCACACCAAGCCATACAAGACAGTATTGTGGTCACGGATGACGAGGTGAAATCCAAAATGGAGGAACAATTAACCTACATGATTGAGCAATTGGGCTCCATGGAAAAGGTGGTGAATTACTTCAAAAAATCAACCGAAGAAGATTTTAGAACTGATTTGTTTGAGATCATAAAAATGAACAAACTCACTTCATCTATGCAAAAGAAAATTGTAGATGAGGTAGAAATTACTCCCGAAGAAGTGCGCAATTTTTTCAAAAAAATCCCAGAAGCTGATCGACCTGTTTTTGGCGCTGAGCTCGAAGTGTCTCAAATTGTCGTGCAGCCCAAAGTTTCGGATGCCGACAAACAAAAAGTAATTGCGCGTCTCAAAGAATTTAAAAGTGAGGTGCAGGCAGGTTCCAGTTTCTCGACCAAGGCCGTATTGTATTCGCAAGATCCGGGATCTAGTTCCAACGGCGGCTATTACAAAATGAACAAGAAAACCCCATTTGTCAAAGAATTCAAAGACGTGGCGTTTAGCTTGGGCGAGGGCGAAATTTCAGAACCTTTTGAAACCGACTTTGGATTTCACATTATTTACGTAGAAAAAATCAGAGGACAAGAAATTGAGTTGCGCCATATTTTATTGGTACCTTCTATTACCGATCAAGCGCTCAAAGATGCGAAAGAACGCATCTTGCAAATCAAAAAGAAAATTGAAGACAAATCCATATCGTTTGCTGATGCTGCGCGTGCCGAATCAGATGAAAAAGAAACCAAAGCCAACGGCGGGGTCTTGATAAATCCCAAAACACAAGACACACACTTTGAACTGACTAAAATGGATCCGGCGTTTTATTCGCAAGTATCCAATTTGAAAGAAGGGGAGATTTCGGTTCCCTTGATAGATGCAGATCAATCGGGTAAGAAAAAGTATAAAATTGTGATGGTGACCAACCGAATCAACGAACACACTGCTGATTATTCAAAAGATTATTTGAAGATCAAAGATTTGGCCTTGAAAGAAAAACAAATCAATGCCATAGCCAAATGGTCTGAAGAAAAAATCAAAGAAACCTACATTAAAATCAATGGCGAATACCGCGACTGTGCATTCACCAACAATTGGTTAAAAAAATAATTCACTAAACGAAACTTCCATGTCTGACGTAGCCGCGATTCAAAATTTAGTAGAAAAACGACTAGCCCTTAAAGCTGAAATTGCCAAGGTAATTGTAGGCCAAGATGAGGTAGTTGATCAAATTTTGTTGAGTGTATTTTCGGGTGGACATGCCTTATTGGTGGGGGTGCCAGGTCTGGCCAAAACCTTAATGGTAAACACCATAGCGCAAGCCTTGGGATTGCAATTTAAACGCATTCAGTTTACACCCGATTTGATGCCGTCGGATATTTTAGGAAGTGAAATTCTAGACGAGAATCGTCAATTTAAATTCATCAAAGGCCCCATTTTTTCTAACATTATTTTGGCCGATGAGATCAACCGTACGCCGCCCAAAACACAAGCTGCCTTATTGGAGGCTATGCAAGAACGGGCCGTAACGATAGCCGGTCATAACTACAAATTAGATTTGCCTTATTTTGTATTGGCTACGCAAAACCCCATAGAGCAAGAAGGGACTTATCCGTTGCCTGAAGCGCAATTGGATCGTTTTATGTTTTCCATCAAATTGGATTACCCTTCGTTTGCCGAGGAAGTTGCTGTGGTAAAAAGCACTACTTCCGATCATAAAGCCACAATCAATTCGTTGTTTGAGGCACAAGAAATTATCGACTTTCAGCAGCTCATCCGTCGCGTGCCTGTAGCCGATAACGTAATTGAATATGCAGTAAGCTTAGTAAGCAAAACGCGTCCTGACAATGCACTGGCCAATGACTTTGTAAAAACCTACATTGATTGGGGAGCAGGACCTCGTGCTTCTCAAAACTTAATTTTAGCGGCCAAGGCCCATGCGGCTTTTACAGGTAAATTTTCGCCTGATATCGAAGATGTAAAAGCAGTAGCTATCGTCATTTTGCGTCATCGTGTGGTCAAAAACTACAAAGCCGATGCTGAGGGAATTTCAATTGAAACCATTATTTCTTCTTTGTTTTAAGGCCAATCATTTCGAAATCAACAAAAAAATCACTTTAAATTATTGATTTCGCATTATTTTAGGTCTTTATGGTCTTTTTAGTAAATAGAATGTATTGATACTTCTATTTTTAAAATAATTATCTGCTGAAACTGGACTTTTAGTAAAAATCTTTCAATCTTTTGGGTGGAATTGTCTAAATTTGCGACAAACTAATTAAATCCAATTCATTATGGCTTTTGATATTGAAATGATTAAAAAGGTCTATGCCAACATGACCGCTCGTGTGAATCAAGCACGTACAATTGTAGGACGCCCCTTAACGCTTACCGAAAAAATATTATACAACCACTTGTGGGAAGGAATGCCTTCGCAATCCTTTAGTCGTGGAGCAGATTATGTTGATTTTGCCCCAGACCGAGTAGCCTGTCAAGATGCTACGGCACAAATGGCTTTGTTGCAATTTATGCACGCTGGAAAACCCAAAGTTGCAGTGCCCACTACCGTGCACTGTGATCACTTGATTCAAGCTAAGGTTGGTGCCAAAACCGATTTGGCTGTAGCCAATTCTCAATCCAAAGAAGTATTTGACTTTTTATCTTCGGTTTCCGATAAATACGGAATAGGATTTTGGAAACCAGGCGCCGGAATTATTCACCAAGTAGTATTAGAAAATTATGCCTTTCCAGGCGGAATGATGATCGGAACCGATTCACATACGGTAAACGCCGGTGGATTGGGTATGTTGGCCATTGGAGTAGGAGGAGCAGATGCCGTAGATGTAATGTCAGGCATGGCCTGGGAATTGAAATTCCCGAAATTAATTGGCGTAAAATTGACCGGAAAATTAAACGGTTGGACGGCACCCAAAGATGTGATTTTACGTGTGGCCGATATCTTAACCGTAAAAGGTGGAACTGGAGCAGTGGTTGAATACTTTGGCGAAGGTGCGATCAATATGTCATGTACCGGAAAAGGAACCATCTGTAACATGGGTGCCGAAATTGGCGCGACCACTTCTACTTTTGGGTACGATGATTCGATGCGTCGCTACTTGGCATCTACTGGACGTCAAGATGTGGTTGATGCGGCTGATGCAGTAGCACCTTATTTAACAGGAGATCCAGAAGTATATGCGAATCCAGCCGCTTATTTTGACCAAGTAATTGAAATTAATTTATCAGAATTAGAACCGTATATCAACGGACCCTTTACCCCAGATCGCGGAACGCCGGTTTCTCAAATGAAAGCCGAAGCAGCCAAAAACGATTGGCCTTTAAAAGTAGAGTGGGGATTAATTGGTTCGTGTACCAATTCATCCTACGAAGATATGGCGCGTGCGGCCTCTATTGTAGAACAAGCCGTAGCACATGGCATCACACCTAAAGCCGAATTTGGAATTAATCCGGGTTCAGAGCAAGTGCGTTACACTATAGAAAGAGACGGCATCATTGCCACTTTCGAAAAAATGGGAACCAAAGTGTTTACCAATGCGTGTGGACCGTGTATCGGACAATGGGATCGTGAAGGTGCCGATAAAGGAGAGAAAAATACCATTGTGCACTCGTTTAACAGAAACTTCTCTAAACGTGCCGATGGAAACCCCAATACCCATGCGTTTGTAACCTCTCCCGAGATGGTTGCTGCTTTGGCGATTTCAGGAGATTTGTCGTTTAACCCATTAACAGATACTTTATTAAACGACAAAGGCGAAGCAGTAAAATTGCTTCCTCCTACAGGTGATGAATTGCCAAGCAAAGGATTTGCGGTTGAAGATGCTGGTTTCCAAGCGCCAGCCGAAGACGGAAGTGGCGTACAAGTGGTGGTTTCTGCAACATCCGATCGTTTGCAATTGCTAGCCCCATTTGAGGCGTGGGATGGAAAAAACATCACGGGAGCCAAATTGCTCATCAAAGCCTTTGGTAAATGTACCACTGACCACATTTCTATGGCTGGGCCTTGGTTGCGTTTCCGCGGTCACTTGGATAATATTTCCAACAACATGTTAATTGGAGCAGTAAATGCATTCAATGACAAAGCCAATTCGGTAAAAAATCAATTGACTGGAAATTACGATACTGTGCCTGCCGTTCAGCGTGCCTACAAAGCCGCAGGAATTTCATCCATCGTGGTGGGCGATCACAATTATGGTGAAGGATCTTCAAGAGAACACGCGGCGATGGAGCCTCGTTTCTTGGGCGTGAAAGCGGTGTTGGTAAAATCATTTGCCCGTATTCACGAAACCAACTTGAAAAAACAAGGAATGTTAGCTTTGACGTTTGCCAACGAAGCCGATTACGATAAAATCCAAGAAAACGACAGCATTGACTTTATTGATTTGGTTGATTTTGCTCCGGGCAAGCCACTCACTTTAGTATTTACGCATGCGGATGGTTCAAAAGACAGTATCTTGGCCAATCATTCGTATAACGATAGCCAAATAGGTTGGTTTGTAGCGGGATCAGCGTTAAACTTGATCGCTGCAGCAAGCAACTAAAAGTACTTTTTTATAGTAAAGCCTCTAGTTCGCTAGGGGCTTTTTTATGCCTTTTTGTGGGTGTAAAACCTACCTACTTTTTTATATCTTTAACCTCGACCTAACAAAAAAACCAAATAATACAGGCATGGAAAACAAACCAGAAGAATTTAAAAAAGAATTAGGGCTCTTAGACGGCACCATGTTGGTGGTGGGTTCTATGATTGGCTCAGGGATTTTTATCGTAAGCTCAGATATTGTGCGACAAGTTGGATCTGCTGGATGGCTCATAGGTGTCTGGGTTTTGTCGGGTTTAATTACAGTGATGGCAGCAGTGAGTTATGGCGAATTGAGTGCTTTGTTTCCCAAAGCGGGCGGACAGTATGTGTACTTGAAAGAAGCCTACGGAAAACTGATAGCCTTTTTATATGGATGGAGTTTCTTTACTGTGATTCAAACGGGTACTATTGCAGCCGTTGGGGTAGCTTTTTCCAAATTTGCGGGCTATTTGTATGCCCCTTTTAGTGATGAAAATATTTTGTTTACAGCAGGTACTTTTCAGTTAAACGATGCTCAAGTGGTTTCAATAGTTACCATTATAATTTTAACTTACCTAAACAGTCGTGGCGTAAAAAATAGCAAAGTAATGCAAACCATACTCACCGTAATCAAAATTGCTTCTTTGTTGGGCTTGATTGTTTGTGGGCTATTATGGGCTGCTAAAGCTGAAATTTGGAATTCCAATTGGTCCAATGTTTGGGCTACTCAATCCTACGTAAAAGATACCGCCAGTTGGTTGCCCATTAGTGGAGTAGCTTTAATTACCGGAATTGCAGCGGCAATGGTTGGCTCTTTGTTTTCGAGTGATGCTTGGGTAGGCGTAACTTTTATCGCCGGTGAAATGAAAAACCCAAAACGCAACGTAGGCTTGAGCTTGTTTTTGGGAACACTGATTGTGAGTGTGATTTATGTGTTGGCCAACCTGATGTATTTGGCGGTAATTCCGTTGGACGGGATTGCAACGGCACCTTCTGACCGTGTGGCAGTAGTTGCCTCGCAAGCCATTTTTGGCCACATGGGCACCTATGTTATTGCGCTCATGATTATGGTGTCTACCTTTGCGTGCAACAACGGATTGATTATGGCTGGTGCTCGCGTGTATTATACCATGGCGCAAGACAAATTATTTTTTAAACAAGCCGCTCAATTAAACGCAGCTCAGGTGCCTTCCTGGGCATTATGGGCACAATGCATATGGGCTTCAGTGCTTTGTCTTACAGGAAAATACGGCGATTTACTCGATTTTGTTGTGATTATTGTCTTGATTTTTTACATCCTTACGATCTACGGAATTTTTATTTTACGTAAAAAATTGCCTGATGCCGAACGGCCATACAAAGCTTTTGGCTATCCGTATATTCCACTGCTGTATATTGTGTTGGCCAGTGCAATTTCTATTGCTTTGTTGGTCACCAAAACCGATACCTGTGGTTGGGGCGTATTAATCATGCTCCTGGGATTACCAGTCTATTACTTGACCAAACCCAAAGAATAAGTACAAAAGAATCCGGTGAATTTCATCGGATTTTTTTATGCACTAACCAGCTCGAGATATAGTAAAGCTACTGAGGCAGTAGTCATAATTATCAAAGTAATAAAACCAATTAAATTGCTGAATTTTGAATTGGTAAATTGTCCCATGATGGTTTTGTTATTGCAAATGTGCAAGATGATCCCAATCAATACGGGTGCTGTTAAGCCATATAATATAGCCGAATAAATTAGGGCTTGAATGGGCGAAATGCCAATATAATTGAGCGATAAGCCCAAAAGCAGCGAAACGATGATGATCATGTAAAAGGGTTTTGCTTCGTTAAATTTGTTGTCCAACCCTTCTTTCCAACCAAACGTTTCACAAAAAATATACGACAAGGAACCACTTAAAACCGGGATGGCAATAAAACCTGTACCAATAATACCGATAGAAAATAACAAGTAGGCAAAATTACCCGCAATGGGCTGTAGGGCTTTGGCGGCTTGTTCAACGGTGTCTATTTGATGAATGCCCGAATTAAACAAAACCGTTCCGGTAGTTAGAATAATAAACCAAGCGACTAGGCCCGAAAATCCCATCCCAAAATCCACATCTTGTTTCATGTCGCTGATAATGCGCTTGTTGACAATCAGGTGTCTTTTGTGTTGTTTCATTTCTTCGGCTTCGATGTTGGCTTGCCAAAAAAACAAATAAGGCGAAATAGTGGTTCCCAAAATCCCCACAATTATGCCAATAAATGCTTTGTTAATTTCCAAGGTGGGTATAAACGTAGATTTCACAATGAGCATCCAATCTTGTTTGTATAAAAAAGGCACAATAAAGTACACCAACAACACGATACACAAATACTTCAGCACGGCAGTAATTTTTCGGTAGGGCAGGTATACAATGGCGATCAGTAACAAAACAGTAAAAATCACACTAAAAAAAGAAGCTTCAATAGCCGGGAAAAGTAAATTTCCTACCGCACCCATTGCGGCAATGTCAGCGCCAATATTGAGCACGATCGCCGGAAAACTAAACAACAGCATCAGGTACAAGATGGGTTTGGAGTAATGTTTTTTCAAGGTGCCTGTAAGGCCTTGAGAAGTTACCAATCCAATGCGTGCACACATTTCTTGCATCACGGCCATCAAGGGAAATGACAAAAGTGTAGCCCATAACGTGGTGAGTCCATAAGCAGCTCCCGCCTGCGAATAGGTGGCAATTCCAGAGGGGTCATCGTCGCTTGAGCCGGTGATCAAACCCGGACCTATTTTTTTCCAAAATCGAGAAAAACGGGTTGACTTCATGTGAATCTTAATTTATAGGTGAATTTATAATTGATACCCAACCGTAAATTTGGCCATTCCGTTGCGCACATCTACACGAGTGCCGGTAGGTTCGTACGAGTAATTGAGTAAGGTGCTGAGTCCTTGAAAAACACCAAATTCAACAAATACATGGTGTATGGTAAATCCCGTGCCTACGTTTAGTCCCAATTCAACACCGCTCGGGACTTCGCCCACATAAACTCCGCTACATTTTTGTTGGATTAAAAACCCGAGTTGTGGACCCGTTAAGAAATAGAATTTTTTACCAAATTTAAAGTCAAGAGGTATATTCAGGTAATCGAGTTGGTAATCTAAATCGGTGAGTTCAGTGCTGAATTCGCTGTTATCACTGGTTTTGCTGCGATCACCTTGTTGCGAATAGATCAGCTTGGGTCTAAAACTGATTTTAGGCGTTAGTTCAAATTCAGCTAGTGCGCCTATTTGTACTCCGATGGAGTTTTCACCCCCAATTTGTCCGGCAAAACCGTCGGTAAAAAACGAATAATTAAGTCCGGAAAATACCGCATATTTGGGTTGGGAAAAAACAAGCCCACTGTACAAAAAGAAAATAAAAAGGAAACTTTTTTTCATGGATGATGAAGTAAATGAAGGTATTAAAAGTACATAAAAAAATCCGTTACAAGAACGGATTTTGAAGGGATTGATTCTCTATTAGTAGTAGGTGTATCTGCGTACTTTGGCGATGTATTTGGCCAATCGAATTACTTGGTGACTGTAGCCGTATTCGTTGTCGTACCAAATGTACAAGACAATGTTTTTCCCGTCGGCCGAAACTATTGTGGCATTGCTGTCATAAATAGAGGGTGCCGAAGTACCAATGATATCTGAGGACACCAATTCGTTGTTGAGTGAGTATTTAATTTGCTCGACCAATTCGCCTTCTAAGGCATATTTTTTCATGATCGAGTTGATTTCTTCTACCGAGGTGGGTCGCGAAACTTCCAAATTTAACACCACCAACGATCCATTGGGAACCGGCACGCGTATGGCATTTGAGGTGAGTTTTCCAGCCAACGAAGGCAGGGCTTTGGCCACCGCAGCTCCTGCGCCCGTTTCGGTAATCACCATGTTTAATCCGGCCGCTCTTCCGCGTCGGTATTTTTTGTGCATATTATCTACTAAATTTTGGTCATTGGTATAGGCATGAATGGTTTCCAAGTGCCCTTTTACCACCACCAAAGTATCCTCAATGGCTTTTAAGATTGGCGTAATGGCGTTGGTGGTGCAAGAAGCAGCCGAGAACAAATCTAATTTATCCGGGTTGTAGTCCAAGTGATTCACGCCGTGTACAATGTTGGGCATGCCTTTACCCGGAGCAGTAAGTAATACTTTGGCAACACCTTTTGATTTGAGGTGACGCGAAAGGGCTTCGTCATTGGTAAAAGCACCTGTATTATCTATCACCAAAGCATTGTCAAATCCATAGGCAGTATAATCAATTTCTTCGGGTGAAGCAGCGGTAATTATGTGTACCGTTGTGCCATTTATTAATAACGTATTATTGGCTACATCGGCTACAACCGATCCTTCAAAATCACCGTGAATTGAATCGTAGCGCAACAATGACGCTCTTTTTTCTAAGGTTTCTGCATCGTTTTTATCTCGGGTTACAATAGCACGAAGGCGCAATTGAGTGCCTTTCCCAGTTTTAGATAGTAATTCACGGGCCAATAAACGGCCAATTCGCCCAAAACCATACAAAACTACATCTTTGGGTTCATTGTTTTTAAAATCTTGTGCTTTTTTGAGCTTGGTCAATACAAAGCCGGTAGCGTTGTGGTGTTTGTTGTCGCCTTTGTGAAATTCAAAGGTGAGTTTGCCTATGTCTAATTTGGCAGGAGGTAGGTTTAAGGAATATATCGCCTTGGCAATTTCAACCGAGTCAAAAATGGAAATGGGTTTGCCTACAAATTCGCCGGCATAGTCGTGCAAATTTAGAATTTCACTCACGTTGAGGTTGAGTAATTGATTGCGAAACAACACCATTTCGATGGATTTGTCGTACCACAAATCGCTGATAATTTTAATTAATTCTACGCCGGCTCGTCGTCTGCTCGACTGAAAGGCGATTTCTTTTTCGTAGGCACTTAGTGTACTCATAAAGGATAAAAATTGTTGTTTTGGTTTGTGTTAGAATGCGCCAAAAGTACCCATTTCAATCGATTTCGTAAAGAATTTTACTTACTTTTTTCTGTCAAATTTACGAACCAAAAAAAAGGCCTATTGTTGTGCAATAGACCTTTAAATCAAGATGAAAAATCGATTAAATAATAATGCGAATGCGTTGACCAAACTTGTTGAGCATTTCAATGCTGATGCTTTGGTTTTCGTCTTTTTTGTTCAGAATTCTGGAAGCCGATTCCACATCATTTACGGGAGTGTTGTCAATGCTCAAAATGATGTTGCCTTTGAGTTCTTCGTAGTACGGTTTCAAATTGTCATTGGTAATTTCTTTGATCTTTACGCCCGAATCAATGCGAAATTTTTTCTTGTCGCCCGCATCAATGTTTTCCATTTCAATGCCTTTGAACTCGGTGTTAAACAATTCGTTTTTGGTTAATACTACCGAGGCGGTCATTGATTTTCCACTGCGAACAAAAGTTACCAGTACTTTGTCATTGGGGCGTTTGGTGTTAATGTAACCCGAAAGTTCGGCGTAACTGCTGATGCTTTGGTTGTCTATTTTTTTGATGATATCTCCTTTAGTCAGTCCGGCTTTTTCGGCACCCGAATTTTTGGTCACTTTTTTAATGTAAAAGCCTTCGGTTTCGTTTATACCTAGATCTTTCGATGCATTTCCGTTGAGTTCACCGCCTTCAATCCCCAAAATTCCACGTTGAACATTCCCAAATTCCATGATGTCTTCAATGATTTTTCGGGTAATGTTCGACGGTACTGCAAACGAATACCCAATATAGGAGCCCGTTTGCGACGAAATCATGGTGTTGATTCCGATTAATTCGCCTCTCGTATTCACCAAGGCACCCCCGCTGTTTCCGGGATTTACGGCTGCATCGGTTTGGATAAACGACTGAATGCCATTGGTATCTAGATTTCTGGCTTTGGCTGATACAATACCCGCTGTAACTGTAGACGTTAAGTTATATGGATTTCCTACGGCCAAGACCCATTCACCAATTTTAACGGCATCCGAATCGGCAAAAACAGAATAGGGTAATTTTTCGCTGGCATCAATTTTAAGTAAGGCAATGTCCATTTTGGAATCAGTACCCACCAATTTGGCCTTGTATGTTTTTTTGTTGTTTAAGGTGATTTCAATTTCGGAGGCATCTTTTACCACGTGGTTGTTGGTCACAATGTACCCATCTTCTGAGATGATTACGCCCGAGCCGGTGCCCACTTGTTCTTGCTGTTGCATTTGTCCGCCCTGAAATCCGTAGAAAAAATCCATCAACGGATTCGAGACCGTGCGAAAAGAAACGTTTTTTACGTGCACCACGGTGTGTATGGTTTTGTCGGCGGCTTCAGTAAAATCGAGTACTTCGTTGCTCAATCCCACATTTTTACCGAAAGAAGTTGGCGCTTGAGTGACAATGCTTTTTTTGGAAAATAAGCTTTTATCGTCTAGAAATACTTTGTACCCTGCCAAGGTTGTCACGCCACTTAAAAGAGCTACTAAAACTAATTTTGAATTGCTGTTCATGTTAATCATTTTTAGGTTATTTGTTATTTCACGAACGTAAAAGTAGAAAAGTTATGATTGGCCAAAAACAGTTTAACGCTCGTTTAACAGCACTTAACGTTTCTTTAATAGTTTTGATTTGTGGTTTTTTACAGCCGCTATTTGGTGATAATTTGTACATTTGTTTGCATTAAAAATCACGATGAAAATCCCCTTTTACAAATACCACGGCACCGGAAACGACTTTATTTTAATTGATAATAGAGCGTTATTGTTCCCCAAAACCGCCCATGAATGGATCGCACAGTTGTGTCATCGTAATTTTGGCATCGGCGCCGATGGGTTAATTCTATTGGAGGAAAATTCAGCTGGCCAATTCACCATGGTCTATTACAATTCCGATGGGAATTTGAGTTCCATGTGCGGCAACGGCGGACGCTGTTTTGTGGCCTTTGCCAAATACTTGGGATTGATAGAAAATGAAATGCATTTTGATGCCCCCGATGGTGCTCATTTTGCTCAATTTACCTCAACTGGCGAGATTGCTTTGCAGATGAAATCCGTTCAAGATATTGCAGTTCACTCAAATTACGTTTTCCTCAATACCGGTTCTCCGCATCATGTGCAACTAGTAACAGATTTGGCTACTTATCCGGTAGTAAAAGAAGGGGCTGCCATTCGCTATGGCGATTTGTATGGAACGGCAGGTTCTAATGTCAATTTTGTGGAGCCAGTTTCGGCCAATACCTTTGCCGTGCGCACCTACGAACGCGGCGTAGAAAACGAAACGCTTTCTTGCGGAACCGGCGTTACCGCTGTGGCTATTGCCATGCATAAACTGCAGCTTGCTACAGCTAATACGGTACAATTGCAAACTCCGGGTGGAAACTTATCGGTTTCGTTTGATGAAAACGAAGGCAAGTACCAACAAGTAATACTTACAGGGCCTGCACAATTTGTGTTTACGGGCGAACTGCATTGGGCTGAATAAGATGAAAACACTAGAAAATCAAACCTTATTTCTCCGCGCCTTAGAGCCCGAAGATTTGGATTTAATTTACCAAATCGAAAATGACGAAACGGTATGGGAAATCAGTCACACCAAAACCCCTTACAGCCGTTTTTTGATACGTCAATACCTAGAAAATGCCCACCAAGACATCTACGAAGCCAAGCAAATGCGTTTTGTGATTTGCCTTAAATCCAATAAACTTCCGATTGGCATGATCGATTTGTTTGATTTTGAACCGGCGCATCAACGCGCAGGAGTAGGGGTATTGATCTACGACGAGCTTTGTCGAAATGTTGGTATCGGATCGGGTGCATTGGCATTGGTACTGCAGTATGCGCAGACCCATTTAAATTTGCATCAAGTCTATGCCAATATTGGGGTTGATAACGCAGCCAGTTTGGCTCTTTTTGCTAAATTTGGCTTCCAAGAAATTGGCATCAAAAAACAATGGAATTTGGTGCGTGGCGAATACAAAGACGAAGCCTTATATCAATATATATTCACTAAATAGTCAAACGTTTTGAATACAAAAAAAATCATTTACAGCATTAGTGTACTAGTTGTAATAACTGTTGCGGGGTACGGCATTTATATGTACCGCACCATTTTTGCGTCCAATACCAAATTTTCGACACCCGAAGTATATGTTACCATTCCTAGCGGTGCTACTTATGAACAGGCAAAAGCTGCAGTGGCTCCATTTGTAGAAGACTTGGAAAAGTTTGATCAAGTGGCGCAAAAAAAATCCTACCCAGCCAGAAAAGACAAAGCCGGTCGCTTTTTGATTAAAAAAGGAATGAACAGCAACGAAATTGTGAATGCCTTGCGCCAAAACATTCCTGTAAAATTGGCTTTTAATAACCAAGAACGCTTAGAGAATTTTGCCGGACGCATAGGTGCACAACTCGAAGCCGATAGTTTGTCGGTGTTGAATGCCTGTTTGGATCCGCAATTTTTGGCCGATAATGGCTTGAACAAAAACAATGTGTTGTCCATTTTTATTCCTAATTCGTACGAATTTTTTTGGAACACCTCGGCAGAAGTGTTTCGAGATAAAATGCTAAAAGAATACCGCAAATTTTGGACACCCGCCCGTTTAGAAAAAGCAAAAAAATTAAACCTCAATCAAGAAGAAGTAATCGCTTTGGCCTCGATTGTGCACAAAGAAACCGTCAAAGCAGATGAACGTCCCGTGGTGGCTGGTGTATATTTGAATCGTTTGCAAAAAGGAATAAAATTAGAAGCTGATCCCACGGTGATTTATGCGGTAAAAGCCGTTTCCAACGATTTTAACCAAGTCATCAAACGCGTTTTGTATAAAGATTTAGAAACCAATTCGCTTTACAATACCTACAAATACAATGGCTTGCCACCTGGACCCATTGCCATGCCCGATATCTCAGCGATTGATGCAGTATTGAATCCGGCCAAACACAACTACATTTATTTTTGTGCCAGTGTAACCCGATTTGGGTACCATGAATTTGCTGTTACACCTGACCAACATGAAGCAAACCGCCGAAAATATGTGGCTTGGGTAAGTGCGCAAGGTATTACACGCTAATAAATGAAATGGGCTTGGCTTGCGCTAGTTTGTGTAGTATTAACCTGGCCAACGTGTGCTCAACAAAGGCTTAATTCTTTTTTAACGCCCGCCGATTCGCTTCAAATTTCCCGTCGTACAACTGTACTAGTTTCTGAAACTGCACTTTCGGCCACCGCCTTGGTGGGATTGTCGCAACTTTGGTATGCCGATTACCCTAAATCAAATTTTCATTTTATAGACGATTCCAACGAATGGATGCAACTGGACAAAGCCGGCCATCTGTATTCGAGTTATCATTTGGGACGATTTAGTGCCGAAGCCTTAGCTTGGAGCGGAGTTTCTAAAAAAAATCAATTGCTTTATAGTGCCACTTATGGGTTTGCTTTTCTTACGGCGGTCGAAGTTTTGGACGGCTATTCGGCGCAATGGGGTGCTTCTTGGACTGATGTGGCCGCCAATGCAGCAGGTACGGCACTCTATGTCTCCCAAGAATTGTGGTGGAACGAGCAGCGTATTGTTCCTAAGTATTCGTTTCATACAACTTCCTACGCACAACAGCGCCCGGATCTATTGGGTTCTTCCTTGCAAGAACAATTGCTCAAAGACTACAATGGTCAAACCTATTGGCTTTCGGTCAATCTTCAGTCGTTTATTAAAACCAAATCTATTCCTGCTTGGGTAAACATCGCCATGGGTTATGGAGCTGAGGGAATGGTATCGGCAAATGAATTAACTCCTATTTCGAGTGTGTCGCCCACTGCTCGAACGCGGCAATTTTACCTCAGTTTGGATGTCGATTTAACTAGAATTAAAACCAAATCACATCTTGTTAAGACTATTTGTTCGGTTTTTAACACCATCAAAATTCCCGCTCCAACGATTGAATTTGGGGCTTCCGGAGCGGTACAGTTTCATCCAGTCTATTTTTAGAAAAGATTAACTTATTGATAGTCAGCTTTATATTATTTGTTGTATATTTGGCCCGTAGAAATTTCTCGTGGTGACAGCAGAGAAGAAAAACAATTTATGATAAAAAGATGGGCATTAATCACCGTAGTCTTTGCAACAATTCTCTATTTTACTTCTGGATTTAATACATTTATTCCCACTCGTAATTACTCCAAATCTGAATTAATTAAGTCACAATCCACTTACTTATTTCCCTCTTCCAATCCACACGAATACCAAATTTTAAGTACTCCCTATACAGCTAAGTTTTTCATTGGTTTTAAGGAAGCGTTGGCATTCAAAGAATCTCAAGGTAAATATCATAAAATCAATACATTGGGTTATATGGGCAAGTACCAATTTGGTTCTGAAACCCTGCGAGAAATTGGCATTTCCAATCACCAACATTTTTTAAAAAATCCCCGTTTGCAAGAGCAAGCCTTTTTGGTATTATTGGCCAAAAACAAATGGGATCTACAAGATGAAATTGATGCATTTTCAGGAAAAACTATTGCTGGAGTGCGTGTAACCGAGTCAGGAATTTTGGCAGCAGCCCATTTAGGTGGCGTGCGCTCGGTGAAAAAGTTTTTATATAGCCAAGGAAAACGCAAATGTAAAGACCAGTATGGGTCAAGTGTACGCTCGTACATGCGTGATTTTGGTGGATTTGAAACCGCTGCTATCGTAGCACAAAACAACCCAAGGGTACATTAGTCAAATCGACAATAAAATAAAAAAGCCTGTTTGTTTGCAAACGGGCTTTTTTACATGCGGTGAATGATAAAAATTGTAGGTCGGTTGTGCAAATCAATTTTTTCTTTTTTCCAGTCTTGCACGCGCATTGTTTTGATGTACTCGGTGGGCAAGGTAATGTCGCAAGCCACACACAAAAAGGTGTTGGGTTGAAGACATTGCAGTATATCTTCTACTAATTTATTGTTGCGGTAAGGTGTTTCGATAAACAGTTGCGACTGATTTTTGTCTTGAGCGAGTCGTTCCAATAGCTTTAGGGCCGCTTTTTTCTCTGATTTTTCAATAGGTAAATACCCATTAAACGCAAAACTTTGCCCGTTCATCCCAGATGCCATTAATGCCAAAGTGATAGAAGAGGGGCCTACTAGTGGCACAACTATAATCCCTTTTTCGTGTGCCAATTTTACAATCACGGCACCCGGATCGGCAATGCCTGGACAACCTGCCTCGCTCATCAGCCCCATATTTTTTCCTTGCAAACAGGCCTGTATCATTCCGATGTGTTCACTGGCTTGGGTATGTTTATTTAAGGCAGACAAACGCAAAGTGGCCTGTACTTTTTCGGGGCAAATGCTTTTGATGAATTTGCGGGCGGTTTTTTCGTTTTCGACGATGTAGTCGTCAAGCAACTCGATGCTTCTTTTTACCGTGTAGGGCAAAACAGCCAATGGATCGCATTCGCCTAATGTAGTCGGAATGAGATATAGTTTTCCTTTTGGTGTAGTAGTACTCATTTAATGGGGATGGTTTTGAATAAGTCGTTTGGCCAAGACTTCACAGGCCTGGTCAAGCATTTGGTATACTTGTTCAAAGCCATTGGCTAAACCATAATACGGATCGGGCACATCTACATTTTCGCCGGGAAACAATTCGTTCAAAACGAGCTGTACTTTTTGTTTGTGTGCTGACGAATGCGCCAATTCAATAACATGCTCGTAATTGGACTGATCCATCACGAAAATATAATCGTATTCGTCAAAGAAAGATGCGGTAAATTGTTTTCCGCGTTGGTGACTGATGTCGATTCCATTTTTCTTGGCTACTGCAATTGATCGATCGTCGGGTTTTTTACCAACATGCCAATGAGCAGTTCCAGCAGAATGAATTGTAAAAGCAGGAATGGGAAGTTTAGATCGCAAAATACCTTCCGCTAATGGTGATCGGCAAATATTGCCCAAACAAACCATCACAATTTTTACGGACATGGAATTATAAGGATAATTTTTTGTTGATGTCCTCTACAAATTTTTTGAATTGCTTGTCAGTAGAGACAAGATTGTCTACGGTTTTGCAAGCGTGAAGAACTGTTGCGTGGTCACGGTCGCCAATTTGTGAGCCGATATTGGCCAAGGAAGCCTTGGTGAATTTTTTAGCAAAAAACATCGCCAATTGACGGGCTTGCACCACATGACGCTTGCGTGTTTTGGACTGCAAGGTGTCAATGTCTAATTGGAAGTAATCGGAAACAATTTTTTGGATGTAATCGATAGAAATTTCGCGTTTTACATTTTTTACAAATTTTTCAACTACGTGTTTGGCCAACTCAATGGTTACTTCTTTTTTGTTGAAGGAAGATTGCGCGATCAAAGAAATAATAGCGCCTTCTAATTCGCGAACATTTGATTTAATATTGCGGGCCACGTATTCAATGATCTCGTCTGGCATCTCTACACCGTCGCGGTACAAGATGTTTTTCAAGATTGAAATACGGGTTTCGTAATCGGGTTGATGCAACTCGGCTGATAATCCCCATTTGAAACGCGACAACAAGCGTTGCTCGATGTCTTGCATGTCAACAGGAGCTTTATCTGAAGTTAAAATAACTTGCTTGCCGTTTTGGTGTAAGTAATTGAAAATGTGGAAAAACACATCTTGGGTTCCAGTTTTGCCCGATAGAAATTGCACGTCATCAATGATTAATACATCGATCAATTGATAAAAGTGAATAAAGTCGTTGCGGTTGTTTTTCTTTACCGAATCGATATATTGTTGGGTGAAAATTTCAGCAGAGATATACAATACTGTTTTTTCTGGGTATTTGTCTTTGATTTCTACCCCAATGGCGTGGGCCAAATGGGTTTTTCCTAATCCTACTCCGCCAAAAATTAACAATGGATTAAAAGAAGTTCCACCCGGTTTGTTGGCTACGGCCATACCGGCAGATCGGGCCAATCGGTTGGAATCTCCTTCTAGGAAATTCTCAAAACTGTAATTGGCATTCAGTTGGGATTCGATTTTTAAATTGCGAATGCCCGGTATAATAAACGGATTTTTTAATTCGGGGTTGAGGTTTTTGAAGGGTGCATCTACCTCTTGTGGTTTCATCGAGCTGCGGTGTGCGCTGGGCAATTGCTCGGTGAACGGTTGTTTGTTGCCGTAGGTGTTTTCCATGTTGATTTTGTAAATCAATTGGGCATTGGCACCAAGTTCTTTTGTTAGGGCAACTTTGAGTAATTTAACATAATGCTCTTCCAGCCACTCATAGAAAAATTTACTTGGGACTTGAATGTATAGCGCATTATCAGTAAGCTTCACTGATTTTATCGGCTCAAACCACGTTTTGTAGGCTTGATCAGAGATGTTGTCCTTTATAAATAAAAGACAGTTTTCCCATACCGATTGTACAGTTTTGCTCATAAATTTGGTTAAATTTGTGTTTTTTAATTAGGTTATTCTACAAGAAAAACGGAAGGTTTGTCCTTGTTTTTTGGGGTAACAAATATGTGAACAAAAAACGTTAAAAAAAAATATTTTTGAAGTTGATTTTTAAAAAATATTATTGTATTAAGATTTAAAATTTACCTTTTTTTAACCTCCATTTAATCCCAAGTTATATGTCTTCTCATCAAATTCAAGTTCGTGTGCGCTATTCTGAAACCGATCAAATGGGCGTGGTTTATCACGGAAATTATATTCCTTATTTTGAAATTGGACGGGTGGAATGGCTTAGAAATAAAGGAGTTTCCTACAAAAGCTTAGAAGAAAGCGGCATAGCTTTGCCTATCGTGTCGATGACAGTGAATTATAAAAAACCGGCACGATATGATGACTTGCTCACCGTGAAAACCACATTTAAGCAATACAGTTCAGTGAAAATTGAATTTGATTGTGAAATCTGGAGCGAAGAAAATGAGTTATTAACAACGGCTCAATTTATATTGGTCTTTGTAGACATCAAATTAGGCAAAGCCATCATCCCTCCAGCTGATCTTTTGGCTATTATTTCCACTTAATTTATGGTCTTTTTTTTAAGCTAATCTCATACAGATTTTCAAAAGCCTTTATCAAATTGGCCTCGTTGCTTTTGCGCGTTGAAATTAGTATTTCGCAGCGCATATCCATTTGTTGATCCAAGATTTCTAAGTTCTTTTCTTTGATGACCCGCATTACTTTATTCAGGTGTGCGTAATCAAATTGCGCCACATAGTCCACATTGATTGTTTTTTCTACAATACTTGCTGATTCCAAACTAAGTTGAGCGGCCGTTTTGTAGGCGCTGATTAATCCGCCTACGCCCAATTTTACACCACCAAAATAGCGTACAATGACCACCAAAACATTGGTCAAGCCAAACGATTGAATTTGCCCATAAATAGGAGTGCCTGCACTGCCGCTGGGCTCGCCGTCGTCGTTGGCACGGTAGCTAATTTGTTCGGCACCCACTTGGTAAGCATAACAAAAATGTACCGCGTTGGGGTGTTGTTTGCGCAAACCAAGAAGTATTGGTTTTACTTCGTCTTCTGAAGAAATCGGATAGGCATACCCCAAAAACTTGCTGTTTTTCTCTTTAAACAGCAGTTCTTCGGTTGCTTCGGCTAATGTTTTATAGGTGTCGTTGGGGTACAAAAGGCTTACAGTAATTTTTTATCAAACAATTGCACTACATCTTCTTGGCCTACATGTAAATTCCAAACCGAAAGGCCCAAAGCTGCAGCGGCATCGGTGTTTTCTTTTTTGTCGTCTATAAATAAGGTGTATTTGGGTTGTAATTCGTGTCTAGCCAATACAGTCTGAAAGCAAATTGGGTCAGGTTTGCGCATGCCCATTTCATGGGAAAAATATACTTTTTCAAAACAGTTGTAAAAATCTCGCGAAAAACTCAAGCCCACTTGGTGTTCAAAATAACTAATGTGTGTCGCATCGGTGTTGGACAATAAAAACAAGCGATAATTGGGCTTAAGCAACTGTAAAAACTCCAATCGTTTCAGCGGAAAGTCGCCAATAATTTGATTCCATGCGCTGCGAATGGCCAATATATCTGTGGCTGGATTTTGTTTCTGAAAGCCCGATAAAAAATCCATTTCACTGATGGCGCCAATTTCATAGGCCGTATTTAGTGCAGCTAAATCAGCGGTGAATGGGTTGATGCCCAATTGCTGAAATGCCTGTACTGTAGCCTCTTTGCGTAAATTGACAAAGATGTCGCCAAAATCAAATATGATGTTCTTGATCATGGTAATAAGTGGTTAAGGTATCCGTATCTATTTTTTCTTGTGAAAAAGTTACTGCTTGAAATTGAGGTGCGCTAATTCCTTCTACTAATTTAATTTCACCCGTAAACACCCGCGCTTCGTCCCAACAATTTTCGTCGATAAAGGTTTGCAAGGTTTGACGGCCGCCCTCGATGATGACCGAATGGATATTTTTATGGTATAAAAAATCGGCGATTTGTTTGGCTACGTTGTGAGAAAAATCAATGTCGTTTTCACGGATAATAAGGGTTTCAGCTTCTGAATTAAAGATGGCACTTGTTTTGGGAATTCGTGCTTTTTGGTCCAACACTATTCGAATGGGATTTGTACCCGGCCAATCGCGGGAAGTCAATTGTGGATTATCGTCCAAAACGGTTTGTGTGCCAACTAAAATAGCGTGTTCTTCTGTTCGCCATTTGTGCACCAATTGCCGTGAATTGAGGTTGCTGATCCAGACCGGTTGGCGGTTCTCTTTTGTGAGTGGCGCGATAAAACCATCGGCCGATTGGGCCCATTTTAATATAATATAGGGCCGTTTTTTTTGATGAAAGGTAAAAAAGCGTCGATTCAATTGTGCACATTCATCGGCCAAAACCCCAACAATCACTTCTTTTCCAGCCGCTCGCAAACGCGCAATTCCGGTGCCATTTACTTTCGAGTGATGATCTACGCTGCCAATAATAATTTTGGGAATTTGTTGGTCAATTACTAAATCACAACAAGGCGGTGTTTTGCCAAAATGGCTGCAAGGTTCCAGGTTTACATATAAGGTAGCTTCCCGAAGGAGGTGTTTTTCCTTCACCGAATTGATGGCATTCACTTCGGCGTGTGGCTCGCCGGCTTTGTGGTGCCAACCTTCACCAATAATGCGGTTGTTGTGCACAATAACGCTTCCTACCATCGGATTGGGATAGGTAGTTCCCATCCCTTTTTGAGCCAGTTCTAGGCAGCGGGCCATGTATTTTTCGTGCAAATTCATGGGGTAAAAATAAGTATAATCTGCCTTGACTTGTGGTGTTGCAAATAAAAAATATCGGGTTCGGTTTTATATAAAATGCTGCTCATTTTGGCATGTTTTTGTGCTATTTTTGTACACCATTTAGTACTCCAATCCATGACTTCGTTTCGCATTCGCCCCATAGAAATTCAAGATAATTCAGCAATAGCCGCTGTTATTCGATTTGTTTTGCTCGAACACAACGTGCCCAAAGTAGGCACTGCTTATGCCGATCCGCAATTGGATTATATGCAGCAAACGTATGCCATTGCACGTGCCCATTATTTTGTGGTGGAACAAAACGGAACTGTTGTAGGTGGTGCCGGTATTCAGCAATTGGAAAACGAGTCCGAAACCATTTGCGAGTTGCAAAAAATGTACTTTTTGCCTGAAGCGCGTGGAAAAGGGATTGGCAGTGCACTCATGCAAACCTGTTTGGATTTTGCCCAAGACAATGGCTTCCAATTTTGCTACATAGAAACAATGCCCTATATGCAGGCAGCCCAAAAATTGTACACCAAATTTGGTTTCAATTACATCGATGCGCCCATGGGAAATACCGGTCACACCTCATGTCCAGTTTGGATGCTAAAAAAGTTATAATGCAACTCAACAGTTATAAAACACAGTTCATTACCAGTTTACTTCCAGTTGTTGACGAAGCCGAAGCCCAGTCATTCTTTTATTTGGTAGCCGAACATTTGCATCAACTGCGACGCATTGACTTGGCTTTGGATCCTACTTTTCAACTCACTGAAGCGCAATTGCAGCAGTGGGAATCTATTCGCCATCGTTTGCTCACGCACGAACCCATACAATATATACTAGGTAGCACTACTTTTTTTGATTTACCATTTGCAGTTACTCCACATGTGCTCATTCCCCGACCGGAAACCGAAGAGTTGGTCGCGTGGATTGTAGAACATTTTTCACTATTAGATATATACCCAACTTCCAACTTCCAACTTCCAACTTCCAACCTAAATCGTATATTAGACATCGGTACGGGCAGTGGTTGCATCGCAATTGCCTTGGCCAAAAATTTACCAATGTTTGCTGTTTCTGCTTTGGATGTATCAGACAAAGCTTTGGAAATCGCCCAATTGAATGCCGAAAAAAATGCTGTGCAGCTTAATTTCATTTGCCAAAATATATTAAAAACAAGTCATTTAGACCAAAAATTTGATGTAATTGTGTCCAATCCACCCTATGTGCGCGAACTCGAAAAACACGAAATATTGCCTAATGTATTAGAACACGAACCGCATTTGGCGCTATTTGTAGCCGATGAAGATCCGCTGTTATTTTACCGAAAAATAGGGGAGTTGGCTTTTGAATCTTTAACGCCAAATGGCCGTTTATTTGTAGAAATTAATCAGTATTTGGGTGAAGCCACCCTGCAGTTGTTTCGCCAAATTGGTTTTACAAATGTTGAATTGAAAAAAGACATCTACGGAAACGACCGCATGATTCGCGCCAGTCGCTAACTATTCGTAACGCAGCGCTTCTATCGGATCAAGTTGAGCCGCTTTCATAGCCGGATATGAACCCGAAATTACCGCTACAATAAAGGTAGTAATTACCGCTGCCGTAATCGCCGACCAGGGAATTACAAACGCAAAGCTGAGTAGCGAGGCAATACCGTAGCCGACAGAAATCCCGATGATAATGCCCAAGAATCCGCCCAATTGCCCAATTACTATGGTCTCGATAAAAAATTGAGTAGCTATCGTGCTTTTCTTGGCGCCCAAGGCTTTGCGAACCCCAATTTCTCGGGTGCGTTCGGTAACCGAAACCAGCATAATATTCATCAAAGCAATCGAGGATCCAAAAATGGTGATGATGCCAATTACCCAGGCCGAAATGCCCAAATACTGGGTAATACTCAAAATTTTATTGATTAAATCGTCGCTGCGGGAAACCCCAAAGTTGTTGTCTTGAATCGGGTTTAGTTTGCGTATGCGTCGCATGACACTGTTGGCGTGGTCTAAAGCCGCATCCATCATGTCTTTTTGGGTTACCATTACACTCAAGGTATAGTTGATGTTGGGTGCTGTAAACAAAGAACGCGCCACTTGAATGGGTAGAAACACCCGTAAATCTTGGCTGTTACCAAAGGTAGAGCCCTTTTCTTTGAGTACGCCAATTACCTTAAATTTAGCGCCGCGTATAGAAATGGTCTTCCCAATTGGATTGACGTCTTTGAATAGATCTTTCAAAAAATCAGAACCAACCAAGCAGGTGGCGGTGTTGTTTTTGATGTCAAAGGAAGTAAAATTATGACCGGCAGTTGTTTCCAGTCCCGAATTTACTAAGTAGTTTTCGTCCACGCCCAAGACTGAAATTTCAGGATCGGTTTTTTTGGAATCAAATTTTACTTCGGCATTCGATACAGCAGTAAAGGACAACGAAGTTTGGGTGAGTGGAAACTGGTATTTATCCTTAAAACCCACTGCTTCGGGGTAGGAAATGATCGGGTTGATGATTTCGCGTTCTCCACCGCCGTGTCGTTGGGTTTCAAACGGATATTGGTTGATGTTAAAGGTATTCGCGCCCATCGAGGCAAAATCACTCGAAACGGTATTTTCTAAGGCAGCCACCAAGGTGAGTATGCCCACCAAAGCGGTAATTCCGATGGCAATGATGAGCACTGTGAGTATGGTGCGCAACAACTGGGTTTTGATAGAGCCTAAGGCAATACGGATGTTTTCGCGGAGTAATTTGAACATGGGTAAAATTTGGCACGAATTTACAATAAATGAAACAAGTTTGCGGGATTGGGTGTGTATTTAGCATAAAAATAAGATATTTGCAGCTCAGCTTAATTTCCTTTAAATCCCGCTACTATGGCAGCCAAACCAAGTGTTCCAAAAGGCACCCGCGATTTCTCCCCCCTTGACGTACTCAAAAGAAGATACATCATGGAGGTTATTCAACGCAATTTTGAAAAATTTGGTTTTCAACCCATCGAAACGCCCTCGTTTGAAAATTCGGAAACCTTGATGGGCAAATATGGCGAAGAAGGCGATCGTTTAATCTTTAAAATTCTCAACTCGGGTGATTTTCTAGACAAGATTTCTCCCGATGAATTGGCCAGTACCACTGCCAAACAGTTAGGTGCCAAAATCTCTGAAAAAGCGCTGCGTTATGACTTGACTGTTCCGTTTGCCCGCTATGTGGTGCAACACCAAAACGAATTGGAATTCCCGTTCAAGCGATATCAAATTCAACCGGTATGGCGCGCCGATCGTCCGCAAAAAGGACGTTACCGCGAGTTTTACCAATGTGATGCCGACGTCGTGGGTTCGCAGTCGTTGTGGCAAGAAGTGGAGTTTATTCAACTGTATGATGCCGTATTCACAGCCTTGGGATTGGTAGGAACGACTATAAAAATAAATAACCGAAAAATTTTGTCGGGGCTTGCCGAGGTTATCGGTGCAGCCGACAAACTAATTGATTTTACCGTTGCTTTAGACAAATTAGACAAAATAGGTGAGGCCGGGGTGCAAAAAGAAATGGTAGAAAAAGGAATTACCCAAGCAGCAATAGATAAGGTATCTCCTTTGTTTCATTTTGCCGGAACCTGGTCTGAAAAATTAGATCAATTAAAAGTATTGTTGGCCGATTCACCCGAAGGGCTACAAGGAGTTTCAGAGCTAGAAACAATTGGCTCAGCCATAGAAACGTTAGAATTACAAACGGCTCACTTGGAACTCGATGTGACCTTGGCCCGCGGATTGAATTATTATACAGGTGCAATTTTTGAAGTGGCTGCCCCCAAAGAAGTGGCCATGGGCTCAATTGGTGGTGGTGGTCGTTATGACGACTTAACCGGAATTTTTGGCTTGAAAAACATGAGTGGAGTAGGGATATCGTTTGGCTTAGACCGTATATATTTGGTGCTTGACGAATTGAATTTGTTTCCCGAATCATTAGTGGCAAGCTGTACCGCCTTGTTTGTAAATTACGGCCAAGCCGAAGCGCTTTATGCTTTGCAGGCCATCAAACAATTGCGTTCCAACGGGATCGCAGTAGAATTATATCCCGACGCTGTAAAAGTAGGTAAACAATTTGCCCACGCCGACAAACGCCAAATACCGTATGTGGTGATTGCCGGATCTGACGAAATGCAAAACAATACTTTTGCGCTCAAAAATTTGGCAGCTGGCACACAAGAAATTCTATCGTTAGCCCAATTAATTTCGGCCTTGTCCAATTAAAATTTACCTTGTATTTATATCATAAAAAAAGCTTCCTTATTCGGGAAGCTTTTTTAGTAGATTAGGGGGTTATTTACTTAGGGGATAAGTATTTTTTTGCTGCTCACACCTTCACTTGTTTTGGTGCGCACAATGTAGGTTCCAGCGCTCAATTGCGGAACATTCAATTCTATTTTGCTGTCGTTTGAATTTACTTTCCAGCTGGCTACCGCTTGACCAATAAGGTTGTATAAGGTAACTTCTTCTATTTGGGTACTAGCTGTTGTGTTGCGAATTACCAAGTTGTTATTCGCTGAAGCATAGGCAACTTCTAGGGTGTTGTTGGTTGTAAATCCACCCACGGCCAACGCTCCACCTTTGTTGAATTTCAAGAAGAAACGGTCGTTGGTTTCTCCCGCAGGAAGGGTAGTTGATACCGTATCGTAACGCAAATCGTGGTATATAGCCGTAAGGGCATCATAAATATAGATCGGTTGGTCGGCGTTAAAGTTTTCGGTTCCATCCAAAACGATGCTCACGGGTCCTTCGCTGTTGGTTTTGATGCGCAACGGATAACTGGCGTGTTGGTCAAAATAGCTTTCACCTGCAATAACCAATTTGGCGCCTTCGTTCATGAAATACATGTCGTTGGGCAAGTTGTCCATGCATACGGCATCGTATCCAGCATCTATTCCAGCAGTGGCATTTTCATTCATAAAACCCATCAATAGTTCGCGGTGAAAATTGTTGTTGGAATTGAATCCCAATCTAATTTTTTCAAAAGCTGTTTCGGTATACGCATCTTCAGCATTGGTGTTGTTGGCTGCTGTCGTAGCATTGCTATTTTGACGGAATAATGGGTTTGATCCGGCGTTATCTTCTTTCACAAAGGCACGTTGGCTATTGTTAAACTCGATGTTTCCTCCTGTAGCGTTGGCGCTCACAAAGAACCCTTGTCCTACCGGAATAAAACGACCTGGCGTACGGGTGCTAGAACCCAATCCGCTGATGCCCGATGGCGAAACCGGAGGTACACCACCTACTAAAGTACGGGTAGCATATCCACCTTGGTACTGCGCCAAGTTGTGCGTCATGTTGGTGCTGTAGTGCTCCCAGAAATACAAAGTACCGTTGGTAGCAGCCAAGTTTTGCGAGATAAACAAATCGGCGTCTATGGCTGAAGGGTAGGGGTTTCCGCTCAAGTTGAGGTTTCCACCGGCAATTGGGCTAGTTACTGTTCCGTTGTTGGGTTTGCCTTCAAAGGTATAGTTTTGCGTCGCGGTTGCTGCATTGCTTCCTTTTAAGGTAAATCCTTGTCCGGCAGATAAATTTCCAGTTGTGCCTACCGCTTGCCAGTTGGCATATAACGGCGTCACGTTTTGGAATTTGAAAATCCAGTACGAACTCAAGGTAATTGGTGCAGTTGGTGCGCCGTCTAAACCAGCTGTCCAGTTGAGCATTTGCGGGTTATTGGCGTCAGTTCCGTCACGTAGAACAGCAGTAAGGCTATAGTCGTTGTTGTTGCTGGTTGTATTGTTCACGCCTACTGGAGATGACCAGTAGTTGTAGTTAAATCCGTTTGATTGTCCGGCTTGATCACGTTGAATTGTTCCCGCGCTAGTTACATCTAAGTCACTTTTGGCTGTTTGAACCAATTGTGATTTTCCTTGTAAATCAATTGATCCGTCCAATTTTAAGTACCAGTCATTTTGAATTTTACTGTCATTGTTCATCACAATTTGCACACCTGGATCAACGATCATTCCCAAATCAACATTGTTTGCGGTTGCGGTTATGTTGTGTTTTACGTGTACAATTGACCAATCTTGTTCGTCAATATCCAAACCACGCACCTCATTGGTTGTGTCGTCTACGGCTGTAGCAAAATTTCCAGTTTGATTGGTTACAAAAGGCATTGGTGCTTGTTGTAACGCAATAATTTTATTGTTGAAGATTTGCATGCCAGTCCCCAAATCGGTTGAAGCTGTAGTCAAATCATCGATGATGTCGTTTTTGTAAACGTCCATGCGGTAGTAGCGCAATAAATCGGCAAAAGGCAATACTTCGATGTCTTTGGGTACAATTTCGCCGCGCACTTGTCCACCAAAATCGTTAATTTCTTGGTACACCATGCGTTGCAATTGCGTTACCGAAAGGGCTACTTTGAAAATGCGCACCTCGTCAATTTTTCCGTGAAAGAAACGCGCCATTGCATTGGGGCTTTTTCCGATGGTTAAGGGTGTAGCATCTGTAACAATGCTACCCGATAAAGCAGTAGAATTGACCAATTGTCCGTTTAAGAACAACTGCAATTGTCCGTTTCCATATACGGCAGCTACGTGGTACCACTGTGCCGTGTTGAGCGGAAGATTGTACGATAAGGTATAGCCGTTTGCAATTACTTCGAGTTTTTTGTCGCTGGTAATTTGAATGTGAAATTTATCCTGACCTACAACTACGCCTTCAGTTGAGAAGCCGCTGTGTAAATCAATCCAAGCCATTACAGATACAGCGTTTAATCCACCCAAAACACCAGTGGCTTGCCCGTAATCATTTCGGCCGTCAAAATCCAAGAACAATTTGCGATCCAAATCACGAGGTGAACCAAATACAGTGGCATCCGTATCAAAAGTATCGATGATACCATCTTTGTCTGCATCGGCAGATCCGGCTATAATTCCGTCGTTGTTTCCGTCTAAACTGGCATATAAGCTGCCCGAAATATCGGTGGTTACGCTGTTGGATTGAACGTTTAAGAAATTGGGTTCGCCAATTACCGAGGTATTGTCTGGTAAGGCTTTTCCGCTGTTGGCAAATCCGTTTAAGTTGTCAAAAGCATCCAAAATTCCGTCGTAGTCGCTGTCGTCGCCATCGCCCACACCGTCACAATTCACGTCGCCATCGCCGTTGTATAAGCCGGCTTCGTCTACATCAAATTGCGCATCGTTGTCCGAGTCAAGATCAACATAATTGGGTACTAAATCGCCGTCAAAATCTTTGGGCATGTTTTCGTTGTAGTACACCTCGGCAGTATCCAACCACCCGTTGTTGTTGGCATCTATCCAGTTGGCTCCCACAATATCCATGGTGTCATATCCTAAGGTGTAGTCTTGCCAACGGTCTTCGATGATGTCGCCAAGTCCGTCGTTATCTGAATCTAAATCAAATACATCAGCCACCCCGTCTTGATCAAAATCGGGTAGCGTTTGCACAATTTGAATGTCGTCCAAGGCCAAGTCATTGCCGGCACCACCAGGTTGATTGTTTTTGAAAATAATGGTAAAGTCTGAAGTAAGTGGGGTGAAGGTAGCCGAAAATTGGTACCAGTCGCCCGCAATATTCCCCGCTGTAGTTGGCGCAATGTCATCGGTAGCAATGGTGCTGATGAGGTTGTTGCTCATGTCTCTAAACTCTACCGTAATGTTTGGTCGGTTGCGTGTGGCAATTCCAGGGGCATTGGTACGGTCTAAGTTTAAGATCCAAAAACTATATGTCAAAGGCACATTCATGATTACGCCTTGAATGTCGGTGCGGTAAAATTCGTCGGTAATGTCGTTGGTTGCATTAAACAAGGCCATTCTTCCGTTGGTATCACCAGCGGTATGATCTGGACCTGTGTGCCAGTGTGTAGCCGCCCATGAAGAAATTTGAGCCGAGTTACTGATGGTATATTGGCCGTCGTTCAAATCGGTCGTTGTGTCACATTCGTCGGCACCCATAGCGGTGGTTCCGTCTTCGTAGCAATAGGTGGTTGAAGCCGTAGGCACATCTACATTGATACGTGCACGCGTGGTTCCGCTGCCAAAAGTTTCATCCAACATAAATACTTGGGTAGATTGAGTTGCGCCATATACAAGCGAGTTGCTTAGCTCGATGCTGTCTGGAATTCCGTCATTGTCGTCGTCCAAGTCTACGTTGTCAAATACTTCGTCGCTGTCGGTATCGGGAAACGCTTGAATACCGGTTCCACTGATTTTAAAGTTGTACGGGTTTTTTCCTGCACCAGCATCAGAATTGGCAATCGAAATATCAGCCGTTTTAAAACCGATGGTGCTCGGATTAAAGGTTACCGTAAACGAAGTGGTAGCTAAACCGCCAATTACCGTAGTAGAAGGTTGGCTGCTGATGGTAAAATCAGATCCGGTAATGCTTACTAGTGGCGCGCCAGTAAGGTTTAGATCAAAATTTCCTAAGTTAAAAATGGTATAGGTTCTGGTGATGGGAGAGAAAATGTTGGTCGAGCCAAAATCGGTCCAGTCCAAGTTTATCGGTGAAATATCGCCATCGGCAATCACGTTGCTGTTTCCTTTTATACTCATTGAAGCCGCAACGCCTGTCGCCTGAATGGCAAAGGTATAGGTGCTTTCGTCACTGTCGTCAGAGCTTATATTTAGTGTCGCTGTTTTGAGTCCAATGGTGGCCGGGTTAAATTTTACTACGACTGCCGAAGAACTTCCTGCTGCAATGGTTGCGCTAGGCATAGTAAGAATGGCAAATTCACTGGCATTGGTTCCGGTGAGTGTAACGCTATTGATGCTAAGATCAATTGATCCGGTGTTTTGAATGGTAAAAGTTCGTGTAGAAGCGGCTGTGCTAAAATCGGTAAAGTCTACCGTGCTTGGGGTAGTATCGCCATTTACGATGTTGTTGGTGTTTCCTATTAGATTAATCTCTGGGGCTGACCAGCTCACTAAAACTTGTCCTTTTGCTCCGGCACCACCGGTACGTGTTCCCGATGAAGTGCGTAGGGCACCGCCACCGCCACCACCTAAAATTACGGTAGCTGTAGATCCGTTGCCTTGCGATCCGCCTCGGCCGTTTCCGCCAGCTCCACCATTGGCAGGCGCCGAAGCACCCAAAGCGGTTAAGGCATTGTTTCCTGCGGTATCACCTGCTGAGGAA
>JBDKFO010000015.1:0-57115 GCA_039798665.1 Bacteroidota bacterium | reverse complement strand
CTAGCAACATTGTGCGCAATTATTTGAACGAATTTAACGAACCCGATAATACGGTAACCATTTGGGATGATTACTGGGATGTGGGCGAACCAAATCAGCATTCGCAGCAATTTGTGATCAATTATGATTTGCCCATCAACAAAATTCCTGCCTTGAGTTTTGTCAAATCAACCTATTCGTACACGGGAGATTACAATTGGCAACGCGCCTCATTGGCACTATCGCAGTTTGTAGCCGAGGACGGAACCGCCTATAACTTAGGAAATACCATTCAGAATGCGGCTTCCCATAAGTTGAACACCACCTTCAACATGGATTCCTTTTACAAATACATTGGTTTGTCTAAAAACAAAGGAAAAGCACCTGTTAAAAATGCAGCCACCACGGCGCCCAAACCGGGACAAAAAGTAGCCAATACCACGCCACAAGTAGCCACCGAAGGCAGCGTATTTATGAATGGATTAATCGGGGTGTTAACCTCGGTGCGCAACATTCAAGCGAATTATACTGAAAATAGAGGAACCGTATTGCCAGGGTATACACCAGGATTAGGATTCTTTGGTTCGTCAAAACCAACCTTAGGATTTATTTTTGGTTCACAAGACGATGTGCGTTATGAAGCGGCCAAAAACGGCTGGTTGACCACCTATCCAAACTTTAACCAGAACTTCACGCAAATTACTTCGAGAACATTAAACCTTACGGCCAACGTAGATTTGTTCCCTGATTTTAAAATTGATTTAACCGCCGACCGCACCTATGTGCAAAATTATTCGGAGCAATATGATGTGACTGATGGCGTGTACAATTCGCGTTCACCTTATACGTTTGGGAACTATTCGATATCTACGAACATGATTAAGACATCGTTTAAAACAAGCAACGAAAGTTTCTCCTCTGCCTTTGAAGAATTCCGCAGCAATAGACTTATAATTGCCAATCGTTTGGCCGAAAACTTTTACGGTCCTAATCCTATTCCAGTTTATGGTCAAGGGGCCTACAGCGATTTGACCAATCCGATTTATGCCGCCAATGTGGGCTATCCGGTAGGATTTGGTAAAAACAGCCAGGCCGTATTATTGCCCTCGTTTTTGGCTGCCTATACTGGTTTTGTGGGCAAACCCGCCGGTGAAGAAGCCAAAGGAATTTCGTTGGACGCGTTCCGAGATATTCCAATTCCAAACTGGACTATCAAGTACAGTGGGTTAATGCGTTATACCTTCTTTAAAGAAAACTTCAAACGCTTCTCGATTCAAAACAGCTATAAAGCAACCTATACCTTAAATTCATTCCGTTCGAATTTTGAGTTTGACAAAGCGCCTACGGGTTATTTGCCCAACGGCAGTTTAAACGTCGATGCGGGTGGAAATCTCTACAATAAATTACTCATCTCGAATGTGAATTTGGTGGAGCAATTTAGCCCATTGATGCGCGTAGATTTTGAGCTCAAAAACTCGATTAAGATTTTGGCCGAAATGAAAAAAGACCGCGCCTTGTCGTTGAGTTTTGACAACAATTTGCTCACCGAAGTAAAAGGGGTAGAGTATCTATTAGGATTGGGCTACCGAATTAAAGATGTTATATTCTCCTCTAAATTGGCCGATAATCCTACGGGTATAATTAAGAGCGACATCAACATTAAAATAGACGGTTCTTACCGAAACAGCCAAACGATTGTGCGCTACTTGGACTACAACAACAACCAACTTTCGGGTGGTCAAAACATTTGGTCGGCCAAATTAACCGCCGATTATGCATTCAGTAAAAACTTTACAGCCATTTTCTATTATGATCATTCGTTTTCTAAACCTGTAATATCCACCTCGTTCCCCATAACCAATATTCGCGGCGGATTTACCCTACGCTATAATTTCGGAAATTAACCACAAAACATTTTAATAACTCTGTTGGAAACAATACATTTGCCCAACTTTATAACTAGCATATCATGAATATCCCAGCACATTTAAAATACACCAAAGACCACGAATGGGTTTCCTTAGACGGCGAAATTGCTACCGTTGGAATTACCGCTTTTGCCCAAAAAGAATTGGGTGATATCGTCTATGTTGAAGTAGAAACACTTGACCAAACCTTGGCAAAAGACGAAGTTTTTGGTACGGTAGAAGCGGTGAAAACTGTTTCAGATTTGTTTTTGCCTATGTCAGGTGAGATTATTGAATTTAACGAAGGATTAGAAACTGCTCCAGAGACTGTCAATTCAGATCCTTACGGAGACGGTTGGATGATCAAAGTGAAAGTAGCTGATGTGGCCGAGTACGATGAATTACTTTCCAGTGATGACTATAAAAACCTTATTGGCGCATAAATCGACCTATTTTTGGTCGGCACAATTTTGGACACTTTTTGTAGCCATTTTGTGTTTGATGAACGGATCTAGTTTGCCACAAATTGGTGTGACAGGTGTCGATAAAATCGTGCATGTAAGCTTTCACTTTGTGTTCTCTTTTTTGTGGTTTATGTATTTCTACAAAAAAACAGGCCGGATAATGCAAACTGCATTTGGGGTATTTTTTGCCTCATTCCTATTTGGCGTTGCGATTGAATTTTCGCAAGCCGTTTTCACAGTAAATCGAAGGGCCGATATACTGGATGTTCTAGCCAATACTGTTGGAGCTCTTTTGGCCTTGAGTTTTACCACGGCTGCCCTGTATATTTTACAACCAAAAAACTGATTTAATTCCCATACTATAGTCCCACTTCGGTGGGATTTTTTATTTTTATCCCATGAATATCAAACACTACCTCGACGCGACCTACCTCAAAACTGCTGCCCAAGCCCAATTGACTGAGGCCGAAAATGCTGCGGTGGTGCAGGCAAACATTCAAGAGGCGATTGATGAAGATTTTAAACTCATTATGATTCGGCCCGAGTGGGTGTCTATGGCCAAGCAACTAATTGTGCAAGCCCATTCAAAAGTAACGATTGGCACGGTGATTGATTTTCCGTTGGGGCAATCCCCACTTGAAACCAAATTGGTCGAAGCGCAACTCGCCATAGATAACGGCGCTGATGATTTGGATTTTGTGTGCAATTACGAAGCATTCAAGGCAGGAAATTTGGAGTTAGTTAAAAACGAGATTTTAGCTTGTACCCAATTGGGAATGGCACACCATAAAATTGTAAAATGGATTATTGAAGTTGCTGCTTTAACCCCGCACCAACTCATTCAACTGACAGTTTTGATTAAAAATGTGGTGATTGCCAACTTTAAAGAAGATTGCTATGCGCAGGTTTTTGTCAAATCATCTACCGGCTTTTTTACGACACCAAATAATGAACCAAATGGTGCTACCCAAGAATCGATAATTTTGATGTTGGAAAATGCCTTTCCTTTGCCTGTTAAGGCGGCAGGAGGCGTGCGAAATTATGAAGACGCAGTAGCTATGATTCGATTGGGCGTGAAGCGAATTGGCACCTCGGCAGCCAAACAAATTGCCCATGATCAAGCAACGGATTCGGCTTATTAAGTCCCTTATCTCCTAATTCTATGAAAATAAAATTACTTCTTTTTGCCTTTTTTTCTTGCTTGGTTGTCCAGGCACAATTGGTCCGTCAAAACAGTCAGTTGGCACCGCGTCCTAGTTCTTGTATGGCTGTTGACGAATCCCAGCAAGAGCACTGTTTTACAAATTTTGTGCAGGATTTTATTTATACGCACATGGAATTGCCGGCCGAGGCTAAGAAACCTGAGTTCAAGGGTTCAATTACGGTTTTGTTTGAAGTAAATGAAAGTGGAAATTTTACGATCTTGTATATTGACAGCCCAAGTGTTGCCTTAGAAACAGCCACTCGAACTTGTTTTGCACAATTCCCTGAGGTGAGTCCTGCCAGTTATAACGGACGCCCCACCTTTGCCAAATACACCCTCAAAATCGCCATTCCTTTAAAAAGTAGTGCCGATTTGGCTGCCGAAGCACAAAAATTGGCCGACTCAGCTGCCAAGAATTATTATCAAAACCGCAACAATGAATTGCAGGAATACGAAAAGATTTCCTATGCCAACTACAGCAATCCGGAGTTTAAAAGTCAGTTATCAATTCCGTTTTCACACTCCTTTTATGCCCATTTTGATGCTGCGCTAAATCAGGTGGGAGCTAACAATCACACGGCCATCAAGCCATTCACCTATGCTGCGGTGAATAAATACTTTAGCATTGAAAACGAAAATAAACAGCTCTTAATTGCCAAAAAAGGTTGGTGGGGACGCAAGTTGTTTAATGAAAATATGGCAGCTATTCAGGGCGAAAATTATTGGTTTAGTGTGAATCCCATTGTCGATTTTCAGTTGGGCAAAAGCGCTTCGAAAATTTCAAATGCCACATTTATCAATACACGCGGAATACAATTACAAGGTGGATTGGGCAGACAACTCAATTTTAGCACCACAATTTTTGAGAGCCAAGGTCGTTTTGCCGATTACTTTAATCGCTATGCCGAATCTATCGCGCCAGCCGGTGGTGATCCTGCGGTAATTCCAGGAATTGGGATTGCCAAACCGTTTAAAACAGCGGCCTATGACATGCCCTTGGCCGAAGCAACTATTACTTATACACCCGCTGATTTTTTTATGATGCAAAGTGGTTACGGCCGAAATTTTGTGGGCGATGGTTATCGCTCATTGATTACGACTGATGGAGTAAGTCCGTATCCCTATTTTAAATTGAACACTAAATTCTGGAAAATTCAGTATACCAATACCTATATGTTTTTAAAAGATGTTCGGCCAGAAGTGACACTTGAGCGCACCTATGCTACCAAGTATTTGGCTAATCATTACCTGAGTTGGAACGCGTCCAAACGCTTGAACATTGGTTTTTTCGAATCGGTAATTTGGGCCAATACGAATGGTCGTGGGTTTGATATGAGTTTCTTTAATCCTATTATTTTTTATCGTTCGGTAGAATTTGCATCTTCTGCAAGAACAGGAAATGCCTTGTTGGGGCTCACGGGAAAATACAAGTTGAACAACCAATTCAATGTGTATGGTCAATTTTTGTTGGATGAATTTTCGCTAGAGGACATCAAAGCCGGGGACAACAGTTGGAAAAACAAATACGGGTATCAAGTAGGGATTAAGTATTTTAATGCGTTCAATATTGAGCATTTGCTTTTGCAAGTCGAGTACAATCACGTGCGTCCGTATGTGTATTCGCACAGTGACCCTTTAACCAATTACGGGCATACCAACCAAAGTTTGGGCCACCAATGGGGCGGGAATTTCAAAGAATGCATCTTTATTGCCCGCTATTATAAGCGTCGTTTTTTTGCCGATGGAAAACTTACCTACGGCTTGCGCGGATTGGATTTTAACACGGCTGATAACACCCTAAATTACGGCAGCAACATTTACCGCGATTATGACGAACAACGGGCCGCCAACAACGGTGTGGTGATAGGACAAGGAAATAAAACTACCGTACTTATTGCCGATTTTCAGGCGGGTTATTTGGTAAATCCTGCGACTAACCTCAAATTATTTGGCAGTTTTATTTACCGAAACTTTAATCCTATGGTGGACACGCCTTTGCATTTTAAAGAGCGAACTACTTGGTTTAGTGTAGGCCTTCGCGCCGATATTTTTAATTGGTATTTTGATTATTAGTCCAAATTAAATCGGTAAAAAAATAATAAAATACGCCCACAAATTCCAGTTGGGATTTCCTATATTTGCGGCACTTTTAAACACGGCATGATCCCCAAAACAAACTCTTTTTCCTTCACGCAATTGGCAATTGATTTTAAAGAAATTACCAAGGCAGGTTTGGCGATTAGCGTTGTTTTTTCTTCTGTTGCGGGCTACCTTCTCGGAGTATATGGCTATCAAGATTTGTCAGTAGTTACCTTACTCATGTTGTCGATTGGGGGGTACTGTATGGTGGGCGCTTCGAATGCCTTCAACCAAGTAATCGAGAAAGACTTGGATGCACTTATGGATCGCACCAAAAACAGGCCGGTTGCTTCGGGTAGAATGTCGCCCAATCACGCCTTGATTGTGGCCAGTTTACTCACCCTCATAGGACTTATTTTATTGTATTTGATCAATCCCAAAACGGCTATGTTTGGGGCAGTTTCCATCTTTTTGTATACTAGCGTTTATACCCCGCTTAAAACAGTTACCTCATTGGCAGTTTTTGTGGGCGCTTTTCCAGGCGCAATTCCCTTTATGCTGGGTTGGGTTGCGGCAACTGGTAATTTTGGCATCGAAGCCGGCACATTGTTTTTAATTCAGTTTTTTTGGCAATTTCCGCACTTTTGGGCCATCGGTTGGTTTTTGTTTGAAGACTATGAAAAAGCTGGATTTTACATGTTACCCTCAGGTAAAAAAGACACCTCTACAGCCTTGCAAACCATCTTGTATACGTGTTGGTTAATCATTGCTTCTTTATTGCCTGTTTTAGGATTAACAGGACAGCTTTTTATTACGCCAATTACCGCAGTAATTGTATTTTTGCTTGGGCTTTGGATGTTGTATTTTGCGATTCAATTGTATAAAAAACGATCAGCCAAATCGGCCAGAACCCTAATGTTGGTGAGTGTTTCGTATATAACCCTTTTGCAATTACTCTATATTGCCGATAAATTTTTAAGATAATGAAACAAGAAAAAATGACTTGGGAAGAGCACAAAGCGCGCAAAGAGCGTTCGTATAAACTGCTGCTCTTATTTGCGATGCTCAGTATGACCATGATGTTTGCTGGATTGACCAGTGCCTTTGTGGTGAGTAAATCACGTCCGGATTGGCTTAAAGATTTTCATTTGCCATCGGCTTTTTATGTGAGTACCGTTTTAATTCTGTTAGGAAGTTTGACCTTTCATTTGGCTAAAAAACAAATTAAAAAAGACCAACGCGCAGCCACAACCAAATTATTGTGGACTACCTTGCTTTTGGGGATTTTGTTTTTTGTTTTTCAATTTATTGGGTTTCAGCAAATCATTGCACAAGGCTATTACTTTACAGGAAGTACCAGTACAATTACAACTACTTTTTTATATGTAGTAACGCTTGCTCATCTAATACATCTCTTGGGTGGATTGGTTTCACTTTTAGTTATAATTTATAATCATTTTAAACAAAAATACAATTCAACTCAAACCCTTGGAATTGAGCTAGGTGCGATGTATTGGCACTTTCTTGACTTATTGTGGATTTATTTGTTTTTATTTTTAAATTTCTTTAAATAAGAAAAAAACGTAAATTTGGGAACTTTTTAACGAATTACTTTTTATGGGAGCGACAGTTACAACTGCAAACACTGAAGAAAAAACTTGGGGCGGCGGAAACGAGCCATTAGGAGCAAGTTATGGCAAATTAATGATGTGGTTTTTTATCGTATCAGATGCCTTAACGTTTTCTGGATTCTTGGCTGCATATGGTTTTTCACGATTTAAATTTATTGAAACATGGCCATTGCCAGATGAGGTGTTTACGCACTTTCCGTTTATGCACGGAGTATCAGCACCGATGTATTATGTGGCATTGATGACTTTTATATTAATTTTCTCTTCGGTTACGATGGTATTGGCAGTGGATGCCGGACACCACATGGACAAAAAGAAAGTTACATTTTATATGTTCTTGACCATCATCGGCGGATTTATCTTCGTGGGTTCTCAAGCGTGGGAGTGGAAAAATTTTATCAAAGGGGAGTACGGTGCTATTGAAACTAAAGGTGGCAGCTTGTTGCAATTTGTTGACAATACAGGCAAACGTTTAAAATTAGAAGACTTTGCCGTACAATTACCTGAAGAGCGTGAACAATTGAAACGCAGCAATGCCAAATGGTTCATGGACGAGCCAACTTTGCCAACCTATTCTGTGGCCGAAGTGCAAGCCGGTTTTAAAGCCCATCCAGAAGTGTTGGTGCGCATTGAAACCATCTACAAAGATGATGCAGCAGCCAAAAAAGACGCCACCATAGACCACCAATTAAGCAAACACAAACACAAAACGATCCTTACAAGAGCGGCTTCTGAACAACGTTTAGAAAATGCGGCTTTGGTTGTGGAAGGAGCTAACTTAACTAGAAACGAATACGGGAGTAAATTATTTGCCGATTTCTTTTTCTTCATCACCGGATTCCACGGATTCCACGTATTTTCAGGAGTTATCATCAATATCATTATTTTCTTTAATGTGTTATTGGGAACTTACGAAAAACGCAAAACCTATGAAATGGTTGAAAAAGTTGGATTGTATTGGCACTTCGTAGACTTAGTTTGGGTATTTGTATTTACATTCTTCTATTTAGTTTAATTTATTGATTTGATTATTATGTCACACGAACACGTATCTAATACCAAACGAATTTGGCTTGTATTCGGAATATTATCGGTAGTCACTACGGTAGAAGTATTCTTAGGAATTGTAAAGCCTGAAGCGTTACACATGAATAACTTTTTAAGCATGAACCTCTTAAACTGGATATTCATCATCCTCACCATTTTTAAAGCGTACTACATTGTATGGGCATTTATGCACATGGAAGGCGAAAAAAGCAGTTTGCGTTGGGCAGTAGTTGCTCCAGTAATCTTCTTGATATCCTACCTCTTATTTATTTTATTAGTTGAGGCCGATTATGTATTTGAAGTATTTAAAAATGCGACCATAAAATGGAATTTTTAATTCCATAAATAATCAACAAAAAGGTACGCTTTTGGCGTGCCTTTTTTTATTTTTGTACCTCACTTTCCACGTCTGATGAAGAAAAACGCCGTCCTTATTATTTTATTTATTTTGCCAATCGTGGCCTACTTGTTTTTTGCCACGGGGGTCAATAAATTTATGTTCTTGCCCACGGTCACACCAACGGTTCCTGATGTTGCTCAGTGGCGTTCGCTAGACGGAAAACCAGTTACCTTAAACAATAAAATTACAATCCTCGGATTTGCGGGCGACCATGTTTTGCAACGCAAAGGCAACTATTTTAATCTGAATCAAAAAATATACTTTAAAAACAAAGATTTTACCGATTTTCAATTTGTAACCATTGCCCCAATAGAATCTGAACAAGATGTTAAGGTGTTGGTAAAAGGCTTGCAAAGTTTGTCGGATACCTCAAAATGGTTGTTTGTGTTTGCTCCTAAAGAAGAAATTAACGCCTATTTTGCTCAGCTTAAACTCAAAGGAAAATTAGAATCTGATTGCGGCAGTAATTACGTATATATCATTGATAAAAAGCGGAATTTGCGTGGCCGAAAAGATCAAAAAGAATACAAAGAAGGCTACAATGCTTTTTCGCCATCTGATGTATATAACGAAATGACCGACGATGTCAAGGTAATTCTTGCGGAATATAGATTGGCGCTCAAACGCAATAACGCAGCTCGTCAAAACTAAAGTAATTCGCTATGGCCTCTAAAACCTCCTATATTGGCATTTCATTTGTAGTATTGGTATTCGGAATTTTTGCCGTTCCCAATATTATTGATCGAATTTCCTCTGGCACCACAGTAAAAGGAGCAGGTCTCGATCTAATTAGTACCGGAAAAGTAAGCAAAGAACTTGTAAAAATTGGACCGGCTCCGCAATTTTCGCTCACCGACCAACACGGCAAAACAATTACAAGCGCCGATTACAAGGGAAAAGTGTATGTTGTAGAGTTTTTCTTTTCAACTTGTCCCTCCATTTGCCCCATCATGAACCGCAACATGCTAGATATTCAAAATAAGTTCTTCGGAAATCCAAATTTTGGCATCGCATCTATTACCATCAACCCTGAAAATGATACGCCTGCAGTTTTGCTAGAGCATGCCAAATTGTTGGGTGTAAAATCTTCAAATTGGCATTTTTTAACGGGGGATAAAGCCTATATTTTTGATTTATCAAATAAAGGGTTTAATTTGTATGCGGGACAGAATCCTAAAATTCAAGGCGGATTTGAACATTCAGGCTTGTTTGCTTTAATTGATAAAAAAGGATTTATACGTTGCCGAAAAGACCAATACGGCAACCCAATTTTATATTACGACGGCCTTTCTAAAGAAGGCGTGAGAGACATTCAAAAAGATATTGAACTATTAGTACAAGAGTAAGTATGGAAACTAAAACAATCGAACAAAAATCAAAAACGTTTATCGTTATCGTGTCAATTTTAATTCCGGTGGTTGTTGCCATTTTGTTTAATGTCAAATTAAGTGATTTGGGGTACAACGTGGAGCCAATGCATTATTTACCGCCTATTTATGCGGGTATTAATGCGTTAACAGCTGTTGTATTGGTTGCTGCTGTTGTGGCTATCAAAAAAGGCAATCGTGTAGTTCACGAACGATTAATGACCTCGGCCATTGTGTTGTCGATTTTGTTTTTGGTGATGTATGTCATATACCACATGACTACCGAATCAACCAAATATGGTGGGGAAGGCGTTATGCGCTTGGTGTATTTTGGTTTTTTAATTTCGCATATTATACTGTCTATAGCCATCATTCCCTTGGTGCTTATTACATATGTACGTGCCTTGTCGGCTCGTTTTGATCAACACAAGAAAATTGCCAAAATTACCTTTCCAATTTGGTTGTATGTTGCCGTTACTGGTGTGATAGTATATTGGATGATTGCGCCCTATTATGCGTCTTAGTCAAGTTGCAAAAGCAGGTGTAGTTCTGCTATTTCTGATATCTACAAAAGGAACTTCCCAATGCGCCATGTGCCGAGCGGCCATCGAAACCGAAGGAAATGCCACCAAAGCCGAAGCGCTCAATGACGGCATTGTCTATTTAATGATTGCGCCTTATTTGTTAGTCGGAGTGATTGGGTATATTATTTATCGCATGCGCAAAAGCAAACAGGTTTAAATTATTTAATCCCGTCTACCGAAACTTTTACGTCGCCTGTAATTTTCACAAAAGCCAATAAAGCTTGGTTGGTGAGTTGAATTTTCTCGAAATTAAGTCCGTTGAGGTTTCCGTTTATAAATACGCCAGGCATTGGACTAAAGTTTTTCATGTACTTCACCAAATTTTGTTTGCCTTCTTCTAAGTTTCCTTGTATAGAATAACGACAACTTTCCTGCATTTTTTTCAAAATATAGCCTTGCGCAAGCCAACTGGCTGTTTTCATGATTCTACTTTTGGTGTCAATTACATAATCCAAGTCGTCAAAGAAAATTTCTTTGCTTTCGGGATTGTATTGAGGAACGCCCGACAAATATATAGTTCCATTCACACTGCCCAATAAATCTAGGGCAATAATGAGCTTTCCTTCTTTGTGCCAAAGGGCCACATTTTGTACGGTTACTTTCTTTTTGCCGTTGCCAAATTCTTGGCCTTTAAAGTTGGCCGTCATCAGGCGAGAGGCATTGTCATAAGTTGATACTGCCACTACATTGGCCGCCACCACATTGGGAATTTTGGTCGTAGTTTTGAGCGCTATTTTGTTTTTGTCAAATTTTGAAAGCGGTTGTTGCCCAATTCGGGTTTCCATAACGCACTTTAATCCCAAATCAAAGCAAATATCTTCTTTTTGCAGTTGGGCATCGGTGGCATATAATTCCTGTGGCGTAATGTTGAGCCAAGTTTGGTAGGTTTTATTCATCTCAAATGGCGCCGTAATTTTTTCTAAAGCGGCCAATACGTTGGGTTTAAAATCAACAGCGCTTGTTATGGCATTGTCGATGGTTTTCTCAATTTTGGCTTTAAATAATTTTACCGCAGGGTTGATTAAGTAGGTAATGGGAACCGCTTTTCCAAACACCGATACCGATGGACTTTCGTTCCAGTCAAGGGAGCGAAATTCGGTTTTGGTGTTGAGCTTCCAGTTGGCCATATGCACTTCACTCACTAAAGTAATCACCCCGTTAAAATTAAATTCGCGCGTATCGTACAACTCAATTCCGAGTTTTGATGTCCCTATGCGGTATTTTATTTGGGCTTTCAATGGCAATACCGTTTTTATATTTCCAGCTTCATTTTGAATTTGAATGGGTGCTTGTTTCCAGATTTTTACTTCGAGGTTGTCGTCGGTGATGTTGTTGTCGTCATAAATTAAACCGGTCAACGATTTGTTAATTTGGTTCTCAACATCTTGCAGTTTGATGCTGATGGGCATATTGATGTAGGAAGGTGCTGCATCATACAACAAAGGAGCAGCATTGTCAGCGGTGGGTTTAAGCGCTTCTATTTTTGAGGTTGATCCACAATTAGATAAAGTTAATGCAAGGAAAGAAACAAACAAGCCAGCAAATATCGATTTCATAGTACAGAATTTTGCCCGCAAAAATACAGTAAAATAGACTTACTACAGTGCCAAATATTTGGTAAAACTTCAGGTGTATTCATTGAAAAAATTAACAAACATTTAAAAAAAAATGCAATTTCTATGATACCTTTGCAGCACTTTAAAAAGAAGTAAAGGGTATGATAAAAAAACGGTTTTTATTACTGTGTTTGCTGGTTTGGGCAACAACTAATGTAACAGCTCAAGAACAAAAATGGACGTTGGAGGCCTGTGTAAATTACGCTTGGTCTCATAACATCAGCATCAAGCAATCGGAGCTCGATGTACAAGCGGCAAAAGTAGAAAAATCAGCAGGTTTTGGCGCTTTTTTGCCCTCGGCCAGTGCCAATACTTCGCACAGTTGGAATGTGGGATTAAACCAAAACATTACAACCAACCTTTTAGAAAATCAGACAACTCAATTTACTTCTTTAGGAGCCAATGTTGGAATTGATATTTACAAAGGCCTTCAAAATCAGCAACGATTCCGCAAGGCAAAGTTGTCGCTGTTGGCATCTCAGTACCAATTAGAGAAAATGAAAGACGACATTGGCTTAAACGTGGCCAATGCTTTTTTGCAAATTGTATTTAACAAGGAGAATCTTAAAGTCCAATTGGATCAGTTGGCGATAAGCGAAAAACAACTCCTGCGCACCCAACAATTGGTAGATGCCGGAGCCTTGCCCAGAGGCGATGTCTTAGACAGCAAAGCCACGGTTGCCGCCGACAAACAAAAAGTAGTGATTGCCGAAAACACCTTGCTCATCTCCAAATTGAGTTTGGCCCAATTGTTACAACTCGACAATTTTCAGTCATTTGATATAGCCGATGGAGATTACGAAGCCAAGCAAAGTGAAGTCATGTTTCAGACGCCTGCTGCCATTATTACCAAAGCCAAAGAAAATCGCGTAGAATTAAAAATTTCCAAAACCAATGTAGCGGTTGCCGAAAAAGAAGTAACGATAGCAAAAGGAGCATATCAACCTACCATACAAGGATTTTACGGATTTAATTCCAGGATATCCTATGCCGACATTCCGTTGTTTGACAATGCGGGAAACTTAATAGGCACCCGCGGTCCATTGCCTTTTATGGATCAGTTTGACAAAAATAAAGGACACCAATTTGGCATTCAGCTCAATGTGCCCATTTTTAGTGGATTTGCCGTGAAGCACAATGTGATGCGCACTAAAATTGCATTAGAACGTTCTAAAATTGCCTATTCCCAAAGTGAATTAGATTTAGAGCGCTCTGTTTATACTGCCTACACGGATGCACAAGGCGCCTATAAATCCTATGAATCGGCGCTTTCTGCCTTGGATGCCCGCCGCAGTGCTTTTGAATATGCCAAAGAACGATTTGATGTTGGCTTGATGAATACCTTTGAATACAACCAAGCCCAAACTTTATATGTCAACGCGCAATCAGAAGTGGTGCGCACCAAATACGATTATATTTTTAGAACCAAAATTGTTGAATATTATTTTGGTATTCCAATCATTACAAATCCATAAATCATGACCAAAAAAACTACCTATATCCTTGTTGGCGTTGCAGTTGTTGTAATAGTAGCACTTGTTTCCCTTTCCAAAATGGGCATCTTGGGCTCTAAAGAAATCATAACTGAAGTAGAGGTGGCCAAAGCCAATGAAATCACCATTATCGAAACCGTTTCGGCAACCGGTAAAATTCAACCGGAAATTGAAGTAAAAATATCGTCTGAAGTTTCGGGTGAAATTATTGCACTACCCATCAAAGAAGGTCAAGTGGTTAAAAAAGGCGATTTGTTGGTCAAAATCAATCCCGATCTATACACTTCAGGCTACAACCGAACTGTGGCAGGTTTGTCACAAACAAAGGCAGGATTAAGTCAAGCCGATGCTTCCTTTAACGAGGCCAAAGCCAGTTATGACCGAAACAAAACCTTATTTGACAAGGGCATCATCTCGAAGTCAGAATGGGATAAAGCGGTATCCGTCTACGAATCGGCCAAAGCCAATAAACAATCGGCCTATTACAACGTAAGAAGCGCCTCGGCTACCGTTAACGAAGCTAAAGACAACTTGGGCCGTACAACCATATATGCGCCAGCAGATGGAACTATTTCGATGTTGAATGTAGAATTAGGTGAGCGTGTATTAGGAACTCAACAGATGGCTGGAACCGAGTTGTTGCGTGTGGCCAATTTAAACAACATGGAAGTTGAAGTCGATGTAAACGAAAACGACATTGTAAAAATAAATGTAGGTGATTCGGCCAACGTTGAAGTGGATGCCTACATGAAAAAACAGTTTAAAGGTATCGTAACCAGCATCTCCAATTCAGCCAGCACTACCTTGACGGCCGATCAGGTTACCAATTTTAAAGTAAAAGTGCGTATCTTGAAAGAATCGTATCAAGATTTAGTAGTGGGAAAACCGGCCAGCTACTCGCCATTTCGCCCTGGGATGACCGCAACAGTTGATATCATCACCAAACGCAAAGAAAAAGTAATAGGAGTACCCATTAGTGCGGTAGTAATCAAAACCGACACCACGCCTGTTAAGAAAATTGTTGTCGAAGACGAATCGGCCGACCAGACCATCAAATCGAAAAGCGATAAAAAAATGGAATGTGTGTTTGTGAAAAAAGGCTCAAAAGCCGTGATCAAAGTAATCAAAACAGGTATACAAGACGACACCAATATCGAAGTAACGCAAGGACTCGCCAAAGGCGATGAAATCATTGTAGGTCCATATACTACGGTATCCAAGGATTTGAATTCGGGCGATAAAATTTCGGTAGCCAAAACCCCTGCCAACAAAAAATAATGGCCCTCATTCTGCATATCGAAACTGCCACCAAGCAGTGTTCTGTAGCACTTTCAGACAAAGGGAATCTCCTTTACAGCCAAGAAATTGCCCTCGATGGATACAGCCATGCCGAAAAATTGCATGTGTTTGTCCAGGAAGTAATGCAACACGCACAGCTTTCGTTTGCTCAACTCGACGCCATAGCAGTGAGTAAAGGACCGGGTTCTTATACCGGATTACGCATTGGTAATTCGGCGGCCAAAGGGCTTTGCTTTGCCTTAGATATTCCCTTAATTGCGCTTGACACCTTAGCCATTTTGGCTGCACAAGTACAGCTAGAAAATAAAGAGGCATTAGTCGTTCCAATGTTGGATGCCCGAAGAATGGAAGTATACAGTGCGATGTATGACACGCAAGGCAATTGTATACGTATGGTGCAAGCCGAAATCTTAGATGAGGGTTCCTATTCTACTTATAAAGACCAACTGTATTTTGTGGGCGATTGCCAGGCCAAAGTGCAATCCGTTTTACAACAACCCAATTTTCATTTTTTATCGGCCGTAGTTTATCCATCAGCCAAGGACATGTTGGCGCAGAGCTATACTAAATTTTTGAAAAAAGATTTTGAAGATGTGGCCTATTATGAGCCCTTTTACTTGAAAGATTTTGTGGGTACTACACCCAAAAAACTACTATAAACTGTTCAGAAAAACAAGCAATTTTATACGATCTGCTTGGAGTTTAAAATCGATATTTTCTTTGTCAAAGAACTTTTCAATGGCCTCTTTTTGGCTGGGAAATAAACCCAGAAGTTGTTTTTTTGAATTGGGGAATTCAAATACTCCTGCTTTTTCTTTTTTTAGAAAATAACGTGCTTCGCCTTTGGCATACTTTGCCGGGCGCGCCGATTCTAGTGTGGTTTTGGCTTCTTTTCCTTCGTAAAACGTTATGTTATCTTGAGTATATAGCGTGTAAATTCCTTCAGTATACGTTTCTTTTAAATAACCCGTATGGTTTTTTCCGTTACGGGTAGTGTAGGTTGTCAACACGTATTTGCTTTCGGTATCTGGAAATTCGATGGGGCTAAAATCGGCTAATTTGTCTAAGATCAAGGTGTCGCCTTTGGGACTAATGAACTCAAATTCGTCGGCATAAACGTTAAAACGCATCAAGGCTTTTTGTTTTACGCGCTCTATTTTTGCCCATTGAAACGCTACATTCAAGTAGGGTTGTCCTTCGGGTTTGTTGGCTAATTTGATTGGATTATGAAATATTTTACCTGCAGTACTTGGATCTAGCACCTCGTATTTCATGTTGAAGCCATTGAATTGAGCGAACATGCTCGCGGCGATCATACAACTAAAAAAAACACTTATTTTTTTCATTTTAGGCGGTAGTTTGCAGGTTTTCAGTACGTGTAAAAGGTTGAGTTTTGATGTTGTGTTGCGCAAATGTTAGCAAACAAGCTTCTAGAATTTGATCGGTTGCACTAGAATAATCACTTGTTTTTACCCAAGCCCGAATGGCAATTTTGATACCTGTTTCGGTGAGCTCTTTAACTACCACAGCTGGTTTTGGGTTTTGCAATACCGCTGGATTTTGGTTCATCACATCCAAAATAAGTGCTTTGGCCTGTGGGATAGCCGTCTCATAAGACAAGGTCATGAGCAGGTCGGTACGGCGGGTAGTTTTTCGCGAAAAATTGATGATGGTGTTATTGGACAAGGAGCCATTGGGAATAAAAATAAGTTGGTTGTTGTCGGTGAGTAATTGGGTAACAAAAATTTGGATGTCAACCACGGTTCCTTCAACGCCCTGCGCTAAAATGGTATCACCCAATTTGAAAGGTTTGAATAATATGATTAAAATTCCACCGGCAAAATTAGAAAGCGAACCTTGCAACGAAAGTCCAACTGCCAATCCAGCCGCGCCCAAAATAGCCACAAACGAGGATGATTCGATGCCCAATTTGGAGATCACCGCAATGATCAAAACAATACGCAATCCCCAAAACGTTACGTTACACAAAAATTCTACTAGGGTAGGTTCTACTTCGCGTTTGATTAAGATGTTGCGTGCTACTTTATTGACAAACCGAATGGCATACCCTCCAATAAAAAAGAGCAACAAGGCCGCGATTAATTTGGGAGAATAATCCAATAATAAATTTATCATGGACCATACATAATCGTGCAAAGAAGTGATGTTGATGGTGTCTTTCATAGGGGAAATTGTATTAAACGTTGCGCGTCAAAATTACTAAATAAAGCCAAGGGAACTAGGCTTCTAGTAGACTTTTTAGCAAGTCGTCAAAATCGGTGAAAGGCAAGTTGCATTGTTGGTTTTGACACAAATAAAACTGCGTCAGTTCGGGGTGAAATCGGTCTTTTAAAAAAGGCAAATCTGACGGACTTTCAGTTGCAGCCAAACATAGATTTGGCAGATAATGGGAATGCAATTGGGTGGCATATTCATGCGCGTTTGGACCACAAATGGCCACTTCTATTTGGGTAGGCAGCAAATGTAAAAACCCATCTAACCAATTGGAAAAGGCCGAAGGATAATCAGCATTGGCATGAACCAATTCAATCATTTGGGTTGCGATCTTGCGGTAATGGGGCTGAGTAAAAAAAGTACTCAGACGTAACAAGTTTTTGGCCATTGCCGAATTGGATGCTGGAATTACATTGTCTTCTATCTCAAAATGAGCACTTACCAATTCGGGATCCAAGCGCGAAGTAAACGAAAACAATTGTCGGCTATCTTCATAAAAATAGTCCAAGCAGTAATCGGTCAATTGCTTGCTGTGTCGCAGCCATTTTTCGTCAAAGGTAGTTTCGTATAGATCTAGGAAGGCTTTAATAACAAAGGCATAATCTTCCAGAAATCCGTTGATACTGGCTTTTCCATTTTTATAGGTATGGCACAAATTGCCTTCACTTTGCCAAAATCGCTGTTCTATAAATTGGGCATTTTGAAGGGCCAATTTCAAATAATTTTCAACTCCCGTGGCGCGATAACTCGCTAAAATTCCACTTAAAAGCAAGCCATTCCACGAGCACAAACATTTGTCGTCCAGCCCCGGTTTACTGCGTTGCAAGCGGTCGTGATAGAGTAGTTTTTCCCAGTTAGATTTTTTTTCTTGAAGTAATGTTTCTGAGATGCCGTTGGCTGAGGCAATTGTCGCCAAGTTTTGTGTGCGAATCAGCACGTAGTTGTGGTGTTCCCAGTGACCAAAATCGTTGAAATTGTATACTTGACTAAACAAATTAAAATCGTCACCCAGTAATTTTTCTACTTCAATTTTGGTCCACACATAGTAGGCGCCTTCTTCCATTTCATGCAACGCATTTTGGCTATCGGCATCCCAAGCGCTGTAAAATCCGCCTTCTGGAGTGGTCCATTCGGCGGTAATAAATCCCATTGTTTTTTGAATTACCTCCAAATACAACGGATCTTTTTGCAACGAATAGGCTTGGGCATACAATTCTAGCAATTGCCCGTTGTCATAGGCCATTTTTTCAAAGTGCGGAATATGCCAACGTTCGTCTACACTGTAACGTGAAAATCCACCGCCCAAGGTATCAAATAAGCCGCCATAGGCCATTTTGGTGAGGGTGAGTTGCACAAATTGGGTCAATTTTTGGTCATTGGTGAGTTGTGCATACCGCAGCAAAAATGCATAATTGTTGGGCATCATGAACTTGGGCGAACGGGCCATGCCACCATAGTCGTGGTCAAAGCTTTTTTTCCATTTTTCAACCAAAGGCAACAAGGTTTCTAAGGACTTTTCGCCAGGAGTTGGAATCGTCAACTCGTTCATTTGAACTATACCTTCTTGTAAGCGCTGGGCATAGTCGTGCATTTTCTCGGGCTGCGTGGTATAAATGTCTTGTAATTGTTGCAAGGAAGCCATCCAATCGGCTTTGCGAAAATAGGTGCCGCCCCAAACCGGTCTGCCATTGGGTAGCGCAATAATGTTTAGGGGCCAACCGCCTTGCCCGGTCATGATTTGCAGGGCTTTCATGTAAATGGCATCCAAATCGGGGCGTTCTTCGCGGTCGATTTTGATGCTGGTAAAATGCAAATTCATGAGATCAGCCACTTCATCATCTTCAAAACTTTCGTGCTCCATTACGTGACACCAGTGACAAGCCGAATAACCAATGCTAATGATCAGTAGTTTTTGACTGCTTTTAGCTTGCGTTATTGTTTCGGGATTCCAGGCCTTCCAATGCACCGGATTGTTGGCGTGTTGTAACAAATACGGGCTTGTTTCGAGTGCCAATTGGTTCATGACAAGGATGGAATTAGGATTGGAAGTATGAGAATTTCCTTAGGCGTTGATGGCTTCAACTTTTATATTCTCGTCTTTGAGCATGTCTTTGAGCATGTTTTCGATGCCGTTTTTTAGGGTAAAAGTCGAGGAGGGGCAACCGCTGCAAGCTCCTTGCAAAATTACTTTGACGCGTTTTTCGGATTCGTCATACGAATCAAACAAAATATTTCCGCCATCGGCAGCAACCGCTGGTTTTACGTACTCTTCTAAAATATTGATGATTTGTTGCGAGGTTACATCCAACTGATCAAAGTGCTCAATTTTTTGTTTTTCGACTTTGGGTTGAAGTTCCAAGAGCGTTTCGTCTACAATAGGTCCGCCATTTTCGATGTATTGTTTGATGAACGAACGCAATTCCATGCTGATTTCATTCCAATCATAACTGTCGTATTTGGATACCGAGATGTAATTTTCGTCGATAAAAAGCTCTTTGACGTAAGGAAAAGTAAACAATTCTTTGGCCAAGGGAGAAGCCTTTGTTTCGTCAATGTTTTTAAATTCTAACGCCGTTTTGGTGATTAATTTATTGGCCACAAATTTTAAAGTAGCCGGGTTGGGAGTAGTCTCACCGTATACCGTCACCGCCGATTTTTTTGCAGGTAATTTTTCGGCATCTAAAATAGCGCCACCTTGATTCACAAAAGATTCAATTTCTTCGGCAACGGCTTCTTGCACATCGGCCCATTCTACAATGCTATAGCGTTCAATGGCAACAAAATTGCCCGAGATATAAACGGTTTTTACAAAAGGCAAATAAAATAATTTTTGGGCCAGCGGAGAAGGACCTGCTTCGTCTATGTTTTTGAATTCGAAATTTTGATTTTGAGAGATAAAATCTGGAAATTCAAACTTGATAATGGCGGGATTTTGGGTTGGAACTACTTTTAAATGAAGCATTTTTGAGGTTTTTTTTGCGAAATTAACAAAGTTATTTTCAGGAATAATTATATTTGAGAAATTATAGAATTATTTAACGTTAGACTAACGCATGAAAAAATTTATTTTACTAGGTACGCTCTTCTTTTCACTGCTTTCACACGCGCAATTATTAGTCAATAACACCTCGTTTACACCCGTGCAATTGGTGCAAAATTCACTCGTTGGCCCTGGTGTTACTCCCTATAACATTTTGTTTAATGGTGTTCCAGGCACAGTCATTAGAGATCAGATTGCCAAATTTACGACCAACTTTAACCCTACTAATTTAGGGCTATCAAACGGCTTATTGCTGTCTACCGGAAATGCTCAAATTGCTATTGGTCCCAATAATGTGGGAAATAAATCGCAAGTTACTGCCACTCCAACACAAGGAGACCCAGATTTGGCCTTATTGTGTGGCCAAACCGTTCGTAATGTTTCGGTTGTAGAGTTTGACTTTGTAGCCACCGGACAAGAACTCAATTTTGACTATGTATTTGCCTCAGAAGAATATCCTGAATTTGCCAATACTAGCTTTAATGACACTTTTGGATTTTTCTTACGGGGTCCTGGTTTAACGGGTCCATTTGCTGGAAACGCCCAAAATATTGCCTTAATTCCTACTTCAACTACGGTGCCCATTACCATCAATAATGTAAACAATGGGACGGCCAATGCAGGACCTTGCGAATATTGTATTTATTATGTAAATAATGGTACAGGTAATCCTCCAGTTCCCAATTCGACCATACAATATGACGGCTTTACCACGCCACTTCGTGCCTATGCTCCCTTGCAATGCGGCCAAGTGTACCACATCAAATTGGCGGTTGGAAACGTGAGTGATAACCAATATGATTCGGCCGTTTTCTTAAAAAACTTTACGATTCAGCCTTTGGAGTTGGTGGTGACTGATTTATCTGGAACACCTTCAATTCCGCTTTGTTTTGGTACAATCAATTCAATAAATTCGGGGCTACCCGCTACCGGAACAACCAATATTTACCAATGGGCCTTTGAAGGCGTAGATATACCGGGAGAGACTACTCCCATTTTCCCAAGTGTGCCTGCTTCGCCGCCAGTTGCTTTAACACCTGGAACGTATACATTAAATGTGTATACGCCTACAGGATGTTTGCTGGCAACTGACGATATTGAAATTTCCTACCGATCAGAAGCGCCCATCCAAGAACCACTGGATATTACCTTGTGTACAGCTGCAGCTCCACCTTATTCGGTAAATATTGACCAAACAAATTATATAATAGACGCACTTGATCCTAGTTTGTATGAAGTTAGTTTTTACGATTCCAATTTGGCGGATGCCATGGCTGGTGGTGTTACTGGATTAATTCCTTACGCCAACTGGGCAGCCTATAACGTCACTACGGTTCCTACTACCATTTGGGCCACTGTGTTGGATTTGGTAACCGATTGTAAAACGGTAAGACCTTTTGAAATTAATGTAACCCCAACACCCTCAGGCACAATTTCATTTCCTCAATTGTCTTATTGTACTGATGTAACCAGTACACCTATCACCACTAATGTTACCCCCGGCGGTATTTATAGTGCTACACCTCCCGGACTTACAATAGATCCTACAACAGGAGCGATAAATCCGAGCACGAGTACACCCAACAACTATACCGTGCACTATGATTTAGCGGCTAGCGGAACTTGTCCTGCCTACTCAGCACCAACCATACCGCTTACCGTTGCTGCTATTCCGGCAACCCCAACAATAAACGTTGTTCAGCCCACTTGTACAGTAACAACAGGATCAATAACCATAACAGCTCCTGTAGGCAGTGATTTGGAATACAGTATTGATAATGGCGTAACCTATCAATCAAGTCCTGTTTTTAACCCTGTTCCTTCGGGCTATGCCTATCAAATATTGGCACACAACACGATATCCAATTGTACTTCAGCATCACTCACAGGCGTAATGAATCCAGTTTTGGGTGTGCCCTTGCCGGCTACTGCAAGTGTAACGGTTCAGCCGGATTGTGTTACTCCCACAGGGACTATTGTAGTTTCATCGCCCACAGGCACCAACATAGAATACAGCATCAACGGCGGCACATCGTACCAATCAAGTGCGACTTTTGCTGGATTGACGCCTAATGTTACTTACAACATTACCGTGCGTGATGTGAATACGGGCTGTCTTTCGGCCGCTACGCCATATACCATTAATGCCTTACCCGCAAGTCCTGCAGCTCCCACAGGAACTATCACTCAACCAACTTGTTTGGTAAACACGGCTACCATTAATTTGACTTCGCCTATTGGAGCTGATTTAGAATACAGCATCGATGGCGGCACGACTTATTTGCCGTGGGTGAACTTTCCTTGGTTGACACCCAATGCCAGTTATTCGATTTCAGTACGCAACACCACCACTTCGTGTATATCACCTACTACCGTTTTTGTAGTGAATGCCATTCCGGCCAACCCAACAGCACCAGTAGGCACCTTGGTTCAGCCGACTTGTTCGGTTACTACAGGAAGCTATACACTCACTTCACCAATTGGTTCAGATTTACAATACAGCTTGGATGCGGGAACAACCTACCAAAGTGGTTTGAGTTTCCCTACTTTAACAGCCAATACAACTTATTCGCTTACAGCGTATAATACCGTTACAGGTTGTACTTCAGCCGCGACCAGTATAAACATCAATCCTATTTTGGCCGTTCCTGCAGCAGCTACAGCCAGCACGACGGTTCAGCCCATTTGTACTGTGCCCACTGGAACCATTGTGGTTACGGCACCATTGGGTGCAAACTTAGAATACAGTGCCAATGGCGGAACAACTTTCCAGTCGAATGCTACTTTCACAGGCTTAGCACCTAATGCTAGTTATTCGATTGTGGTGCGCAACACGGTTTCGGGCTGTACTTCAACTCCTGTCACAGTTGCTGTTGATCCGTTACCAGCCGGACCTGCTGCTCCAAGCGCCAGTGTAACTGTTCAACCGGATTGCATCACGCCAACCGGAACCATTGTAGTGTCATCGCCCACGGGTGCCAACTTTGAATACAGCATCAACGGCGGGACAAGCTACCAATCGAATGCTACTTTTGCCGGGTTGGCAGCCAATACCACGTTTAACATTTCCGTGCGCGATGTGAATACTGGTTGTGTTTCGGCGCCCACGCCCAATGTAGTTAATGCTTTACCTGTGAGTCCAGCTGCTGCTGTAGGTACAATATCGCAACCCAATTGCTTTGTCCCCTCGGCTACAATTGCCTTGACGTCACCAATTGGCACTGATTTAGAATACAGCATCAACGGCGGAACTTCGTATCAATCGGGACTTAGTTTTGCAGGCTTGGCACCCAATGCAACCTATTCGATTACCGTGCGCAACACCACTACATCGTGCGTATCTACGGCTACGGCTTTTGTTGTGAATGCCATTCCGGCCAATCCAACAGCACCAGTAGGCACCTTGATTCAGCCAACGTGTTCGGTTACCACAGGAAGCTATACACTCACTTCACCAATTGGTTCAGATTTACAATACAGCTTAGACGGTGGAACTACTTACCAAAGCGGCTTGAGTTTTCCTACTTTAACAGCCAATACAACTTATTCGCTTACAGCGTATAATACCGTTACAGGTTGTACTTCAGCCGCGACCAGTATAAATATTAACCCTGTTTTGGCCGTTCCTGCGGCTGCTACAGCCAGCACAACGGTTCAGCCCATTTGTACCGTGCCTACTGGAACCATTGTGGTTACGGCACCATTGGGTGCAAACTTAGAATACAGTGCCAATGGTGGAACTACTTTCCAGTCGAATGCTACTTTCACTGGCTTAGCACCCAATGCCAGTTATTCGATTGTGGTGCGCAATACGGTTTCGGGTTGTACTTCAACTCCTGTCACAGTTGCTGTTGATCCGTTACCAGCCGGACCTGCTGCTCCTAGCGCCAGTGTAACTGTTCAACCGGATTGCATTACGCCAACCGGAACCATTGTAGTGTCATCGCCCACAGGTGCCAACTTTGAATACAGCATCAACGGCGGGACAAGCTACCAATCGAATGCTACTTTTGCCGGGTTGGCAGCCAATACCACGTTTAACTTAACCGTTCGGGACATAACAACGCGCTGCATTTCTTCAGCTACCGCGGTTTTGGTAAATCCAATTCCTGCCAATCCTGCCGCAGCGACAGCATCAATTACACAGCCAACCTGCGCAATCCCAACGGGGACAATCACAATCAGTTTACCATTAGGAACCAATTTAACATACAGCATAGACGGCGGAACTACGTATCAATCGGGACTGAGCTTTGCTGGCTTGGCAGCCAATGCTACGTATTCAATTACTGTCAAAAACACGCTTACGGGTTGTGTTTCGGCAGCTGCAAATTTTTCAATTATTCCGGCGCCAGTTGTACCAGCAACTCCATTAGCTTCTTGTAATGTAGCGTGTGTGGGTGAGCCGTTGAGTTTTACAACCCCTACAGTTGCGGGAGCTACCTACAGTTGGTCAGGTCCAAATGGATATAGTTCAAGTTTTCAAAATCCAGTTATTTTATCGGCTCAGTTAGATCTTGTTGGAACCTACCAAGTAGTTGTAGCTTTAACACCTGATTGTCCAAGTTTGCCTGGTTCAGTAGCAATCACAGTTAATCCATTACCAACTGTTGAGGTACAAGGAGGAGCAATTTGTGTAGACGCTACGGGGGCAGTGCTCAATCCATTCTTGTTAAACACGATGCTTTCGCCAACCGACTATTCGTTTGCGTGGTATACAGTAACTAATACTATTCCTACCTTATTGCCAGGAACTGCCGAGACTTATTTGGCCAATACACCAGGTCGATATGGAATCGTAATTACCGATTTAACAACCGGATGCCAATCGGGTATTGCTTCAGCCGAAGTGGTAGAAATGCCTAAGCCAGAATCCTTGGTGTTGGAAACCTCGGCCTATTTTGCAGACGCGCAAGTAATCTATGCAAACGTATTACCAGTGGGCGCGTATGAATACCAATTAGACGGGGGTAATTTTCAATCCTCAAATGTATTTGGTGGAGTTTCAACAGGCACGCACACGGTTACTGTTCGTGATTTAAATCATTGTGGAGAGCTGTCGGATACTGTTGAATTAATGGACTTCCCCCGATTTTTCACACCCAATGGTGACACCTACAATGATACCTGGAATATTTTCGAATTGGGTAATCAAGCTAATGCAAAAATTTATATCTTTGACCGACTCGGAAAATTGCTAAAACAACTGAGTCCTGCTGACCCAGGATGGGATGGGACCTTCAATAACAAAGACCTTCCAGCTAGTGATTATTGGTTTGTAGTATATTACAAAGAGAAGAACGAAGATAAAATATTTAAGTCCCATTTTGCTTTAAAACGTTAATTATGAATTTCAAAAAAATACTTGCTTTAACTGTATTACTTGTTAGTCAATTCTCCTTTGCGCAAGAAGGGGTTGCGGTATATTCTGATTATTTGTCAGATAATTACTATTTACTTCACCCTTCTATGGCTGGGGCTTCCAATTGTAATAAACTGAGAGCAACTGCCCGTCAGCAATGGTTTGGTACTGCTAATGCACCGGCTATGCAAACCTTGAGTTATAACGGTAAAATAGGTGAGCAATCGGGAGCAGGAGTTATTGTTTATAACGACAGAAATGGGTACCACTCACAAAAAGGATTTAAAGTTACTTATGCGCATCACATCATGTTCTCCAGAGACCAAGTTGATTTGAATCAATTGTCATTTGGTATGAGTGGAGGATTAGTGCAAAGTGTTTTAGACGAAACCGAGTTTTTGGGTCCTTACGATTATGATCCGATTGTTGCGGGAACAATTCAAAGAGATTCATATTTTAATGTAGATGTGGGTATGTCTTATAACTATTTAGATTTCTATTTTCACGCTACCGTAAAAAATGCAATTGAGACCAGACGTTCTTTGTATACCGAAATTGAAAACGACAACATTCGCAAAATCATCTTCAACTCTGGTTATACCTTTGGCCAAGAAGACGGATTATTATGGGAGCCTTCAGTAATGTTACAAATAGTAGAACAAACCAAAGAAAAATCCTTAGACTTAAACCTCAAAATGTACAAAGACATGGAGTTTGGTAAAATTTGGGGAGGCTTGTCGTATCGTCAAAGTTTAGATGGCGCTGAATATGTAGATAATGGCAGTGTAAAAGCACAAAAACTACAAATGGTTACGCCTATTTTTGGTGTTAATTTTCAAGATTATATGTTGTCTTATACCTACTCTCGTTTAATGGGAGCAGTTAATTTTGACAACGGTGGTTTTCACCAAATCACTTTAGGTATGAATTTATTTTGCAAGCCGGAGCGTTACCACTGTAACTGTCCAGCGATTAACTAATATAAATACGGTCCCGATTCATTCGGGACTTTTTTTGCTATGATCATTAAGCAAGTGCGAGGCAAAGCGCCTCAAATTCCAGAAGATTGTTATGTAGCCGAAAATGCAACCATCGTAGGCGATGTGCTCATTGGCGCAGAATGTAGCGTGTGGTTTAATGCTGTGATACGAGGTGATGTCAATCAGATTAAAATAGGCAACCAAGTAAATATACAAGACGGTGCGGTAATCCATTGCACCTACTTGAAACACCCAACCCATATCGGAAACAAGGTATCCATTGGTCACAATGCCATTGTACACGGTTGTGTGATTCACGACAATGTATTAATTGGTATGGGCGCCATTGTAATGGACGGCTGTGTAGTAGAATCCAATTCTATAGTTGCTGCAGGATCAGTTGTGACCCAAAACACCATAGTGGAATCGGGAACTATCTATGCCGGTATTCCTGCTAAAAAAGTAAAAGACCTCAATGTATCAGATTTTGCGGGTGAAATTGCACGCATTTCGACCAATTACGTGATGTATTCGAGTTGGTTTAAAGACGAAGAATAGACTAAAAATCCAATTGATTTACCGGATAATTTGAGCCAAGTAACGAGGATAAAACGCTGGGATTGGTGTTGGTGTAAAATTGTTGTGTTGACGCACTACTGTCGTGAAGCCCAACCTTTTCTTTTAAAACCGCTTGGGTTTGTCTGGCAACGGCCTCACCCGAGTCGATAATTTGAATATAGGAAGGCAATATTTTTTTTAGGGCAGGAATCAAATAGGGGTAATGGCTACAACCCAATACCAAATAATCTATATTGGCTGCAATCATGGGATCCAAGTAGCTTTTAAGTTTTTCCTGCAGTTCTGCTGAATCCAGTTGCCCCGCTTCAATTAGTTCAACCAATCCATGACCAATTTGCTCTACAATGGTGGTGGTTTTATATACCTCTACGGCTTTATTAAACAACTCACTGCTGAGCGTTCCTTTGGTAGCCAAGATGCCAATTGTCTGCGTTTTAGAGGATAAGGCGGCCGGTTTTATGGCGGGTTCAATGCCAATAAAGGGCACGTCATACAAGGCTCTCAATTCTTTAATCGCGTTGGTGGTGGCGGTATTGCAGGCTACAACAATAAGCTTACAACCTCTTTCGAGTAGGTATTCAGTATTTTTTTTGCTTAGGGCAAGAATTTCTTCTTTAGATTTTTCACCATAGGGAGCATGTATGCTATCGGCCAAGTAGATGGTCGATTCATGGGGTAGTAACGCATGAATAGCTCGCCAAATAGAAGTGCCGCCAATACCTGAATCAAAAAGGCCTATGGGTTGGTTGTTGTGCATGAGTCAAATGTAAAAAAAATCGGCTCATTATGAGATGAATTTCACAATGAGCCGATGATTTATTAAGGAGTGAATTAGAAACCTAGATCTTTTTTCACGTCAGCAGTTAAGTTTGGACCGTCAGCCAATAATAAACCTTCTGAGTTCAATACATATTGGAATCCTTTGGCTTTACCTACTTTTTGAATAGAAGCTTTAACTTTATCCATGATTGGTTTTACTATATCCGATTCTTTTTGTTGCAATTCTTTTTGTGCATTGTCTCTGTAATCCACAATTCTTTTTTGCATGTCTTGTACTTCTTTTGAACGTGTTTCATTAACAGCATCAGTAACAGTAGTAGCTTCTTGCTCGTATTTTTTTAATTTATTTTGGTATTCTTCAACCATAGTTTTGTATTCGGTGTCATAGGTACCACTCAATTTTTCCAATTGTTTTTGGGCATCCAACATGGCAGGCATTTTAGATACAATTTCGCTCACATCAACATGGGCAGTTTTTGCAGGGCCTTGTGCATTTACGGTCAATGTACTGCTCATGAAAGCAATGGCAACTATTACTAAAGATTTGATTTGTTTCATTGTGTTTAAATATTAATTATTAGTGGTTTTAATTTTGCTTCGTATTGGCTTCTTTAGCTTTTCGTGCTGCTTCGCGCTCTTCTAAAGCTTTGCGTTTTTTCTCTTCTAATGCTTTTCGGCGATCTTCTAATGCTTTTTTACGTTCTGCAGCCAGTTCCTCTTTTGTTTTTGTTTCGGTAGCTGGAGCAGTTTCGGTACCTGTAGCAGCTTCAGTAGCCGGAGTAGTTGGAGTTACTTTGTTTGTGTTTGGTGCTGAAGGCGCAGCAGCGGCTTTATCGGTACTTGGTTTTGGAGTGTTAGGTGCTTCGGTTGCCGGAGTTTCAGCTGGTGAAGTTGTAGTTGTTGCTCCTGCTTTTTTAGCTTCGGCCGCTTGTTTTTTCTTATCGGCTGCTTCTTTGCGTTTGGCTTCGGCTTCGGCTTTTCGATCGGCCACCAATTTTTCTCGCGCTGCTTTGCGTTCGTCAAGTTTCTTTTGGCGCTCGGTAAGGTTGGAGCTTTCCTCTACCATGTCTTCCTTGGCCTCTTTCGCTTCTTCCTCTTTGAGTTGTTTTTTGGTCAATTGATTTCGTTTAGAAGATCGGGCCAATTTGCGTACTACCTGATCGCTAATGTCAAATCGTTTGGCAGCAAAAAGCATTGTTAATTCAGAGGTACGGTCAAAGATGAAATCGTATTTTTTAGCTTCGGCGATGTCTTGAACCGCATTAAAAACTTGGTCTTGTACGGGTTGGGTAAGTACCGCTTTTTGAACAATTAAATCGCCATTTGGACCAAATCGTTTCAGTTGGTAATCCATCAATTCGGTTTCTTGCAGGGTGATTTCTTCTTCGCGCTCTTCAATTAATTCTTTAGTAAGCAATACGCGTTCTACCTTAAGACTCTCTTTGAGTTTGTTGATCCCAATTTTTTTGACTTCTATCTCTTGCTTCCACTTTTGGGCTTTTTGCTCGAGTAGGTTTTTGGCTTCGCTGTATTCAGGAACATTTTGCAAGATATATTCCATGTCAATGTAACCAATTTTCACTCCACGGCCTTGTGCGGCAATTGGTTGTGCTAACCAGCAACTTAGGAGTAAAAGAAATATATACTTTTTCATATCCTGTATGGTGTAATTCACGCCAAATATAGCAGTTATTTTTTAAAATTGTTGGCCAATGATAAAATGTGTTTCCATACCATTTGGTTGTGTAGAACCGGTAAGTGGATCAAATCCATATCCGAAATCAATACCCAATAATCCAAAGGCCGGCATGAAAATACGCAATCCTACCCCAGCTGATCGTTTTAACACAAACGGATTATATTCTTTAAAATTGTTATAGGCTGCTCCACCTTCTACAAAAGTTAACATATATATGGATGCTGCTGCTTTTAAGGTTAAGGGATAACGCAATTCTAAAGAGAATTTATTGTAAATAGGTCCACCATCTTGCGACGAAATGGAGTTGTTTGGATAACCACGCAACTGAATTACTTCACGTCCATCTTGGGCAAAATTGGCCAATCCGTCGCCGCCCACAAAGAAGCGCTCAAATGGAACCAAGCCTCTTGCGTTGTTGTAACTTCCCAGGTATCCAAATTCACTCAACGAACGCAATATTAGTTTGTCGAAAATCTTGGTATACCAATCGGCTTTGAATTTAATTTTATAGTATTCTAACCAGTTGAATTTTTCTTGGTCAACTTTTCCTTGGTCAACCGCCGCTGATTGGAAGTTCAGGGCACGGTTTCCGTTGGCATCAATGTATTCACCCGGCAAAATGTATTCGGTTTGATCCTGACTCAAAATAGGCGTTGTGCCTTCGTTACGCAATTTATACGGTTCCTTGCTTCCTAAATTGGCATAGTCAATCCCGTTAAAAAAGGAGTAGGGAGGAGTGAATTTACCAGTGATACTAAACTCAGAGCCATAAGTAGGATAGATGGGGTTTACCCCTTTGTTGTTTCGACTGATTCCAATCGTGTAAGCCAAGTTACGTGACGAACCATTTCCGAAGGTAAACAAACCGGTGTTGTAGTTGTGCAAATCGTAAAACTGGAAACTCAAGGCATGTGACAACACAAAGAAATCATCCGGAACAGTTAATCGTTTGGCTAATCCTACCGAAATGGCAAATATGTTGAAGTTTTTACTTTTGTCAATTCCACCATAATAACTACCCGCAGCATATTGCTTACTTAGGGCGATCGAACTACTAAATTGAATTGGTTTTTTGCCTCCAAACCAAGGCTCCGAAAACGACAAACTGTAGGTTTGAAAGTACGAACTTCCTTGTAAACGAAGGGAAACTTTTTGACCATCTCCCATTGGTAAAGGTTTATAGGCGTCTTTCTTGAACAAGTTTCGGGCCGAGAAGTTATTAAACGAAAGCCCTAAGGTTCCAATAAAACCGCCTCCGCCGTATCCTCCTTGCAATTCAATTTGGCTAGATCCTTTTTCTACTAAGTTATACTCAATATCTACGGTTCCGGCTGCAGCGTCTACGTTTTTAAATTTGGGATCGATCGCTTCTGGATCAAAGAAACCCAATTGACCAATTTCACGAATGGTACGCACAAGTTCTTCTTTGCTGTATTTTTGTCCGGGTTTGGTGCGCAATTCGCGGTAGATCACTTTGTCGTTGGTTCGGTCATTTCCTACCACGGTAATTTTGTTGAAATAAGCCAAAGGCCCTTCTACGATACGAATTTCAAAATCAATGGTGTCGTTGGCCGTTTTTACTTCTACCGCATTGATGGTAGAAAATAAATAACCGTTGTTTTGGTATAAATTGGTAATGTCTTCACCATCGGGTTTGCTTTTGTCGGCGATACGTTTTTCTAGTAAAACCCCATTGTAGGTGTCGCCTTTTTTGATGCCCAACATTTGTTGTAATCCGCGATCAGGGTAGATGGTATTTCCGAGGAATTTAATGTCGCCAAAGTAGTATTTTCGGCCTTCCTCCACATTAATTTTAAGTGTAAGTTCTTTTTTGTTTTTGGTAAAGCCCAGTGTGTCGCTTACTACACGTGCATCGCGGTATCCGTTTTCTTTGTATTTATCTATCACCTTCACCAAGTCTTCCTTGTATTTGTCCTTGATGTATTTGGATGCTTTAAACAGGCGGAACACATTTTTTTGTTTGGTGTTTTTCATGCGTTTACGGAGCTGTGCGTCCGTATACGTTGAATTGCCTGTAAAATCGATGCTGTTGATTTTGATTTTACTTCCCTTGTCAATAAAAATCAACATGTTTACCAAATTGGTTTGGGTGGTGTCGGGTTTGGTAGATACCGTTACTTTGGTGTTGTAAAAACCGTCTTTGCGGAATTTATTTTCGATGTAGTTTTTGGTAGTGGTAATGAGGTTTTCATTGACAATTTTTCCCTTGGTCAAGGCATTGTCTTTGATGAGTGTTTCTTTTTTGCTTTTCTTGACTCCTACAATTTTTACGTCGTTTAATTTGGGTAATTCATTGATATTCAATTCCAAAAAGATGCTGTCGCCCTCAATTCTATTGACGAAAAAATCAATCTCGCTAAACAAGCCCAGTTTTCCTAATTTCTTGATGGCGTTGCTTATTTCTTCACCCGGAATGGTTACCTCTTGGCCTTTTTCCAATCCCGCAAACGTGACTACAGTTTGTTCGTTGTAACTAATTTTCCCGGTTACTTTTACATTCCCTAAAAAGTACTTCGTTCCCTGGTCAAAAGGGATGCGGTCTTGCGCTTGTGCGCCAAAAAGTCCAACAATAAATAGGGCGTATAAAAAAAGGAGGGGTTTATGTAACACTAAAATTTTATTTAATTTGTTCGCTTGTTTTTCCAAATCTACGTTCTCTTTTTTGATAACTAAGGATAGCCTCATATAAATCTTCTTCTTTAAAATCGGGCCATAAAACATCGGTAAAATACAGTTCGGCATAGGCAATTTGCCACAACAAAAAGTTACTGATTCGATGCTCCCCACTCGTTCGTATTAGCAAATCTACATCGGGTAAATTGTGCGTGTAAAGATGCTCATTAATAATTGATTCATCAATAGCGTCGGTTGAAATTATATTATTTTTAACTTTACTACTGATCGTTTTTATTGCTTGCAAAAGCTCCTCTCTAGACCCATAACTCAGGGCCAAAGTCAAGGTCATTCGCGTATTGTTTTGGGTTTGTTTCATTACACTTTTCAACTCGGTTTGTGCCGACTTGGGTAGCAAATCCAAATTGCCTATCGATTGCAATTTGATGTTGTTTTGCGACAAGGTGCTCAACTCGTTTTTCAAGGAATTAATTAACAATTTCATCAAGGTGTCTACCTCAATTTTGGGCCGGTTCCAATTTTCGGTAGAAAACGCATAAAGTGTAAGGTTTTCGATACCCAGTTTGGCGCAGGTTTCTACCGTAAGTCGAACCGATTTGGTTCCGTTTTCGTGGCCAAAAGCCCGCATAAGTCCCTGCTGTTTTGCCCAACGCCCGTTGCCGTCCATGATGATGGCCAAGTGTTTGGGTAAATTTTCGGTATTGATATGGCTTAGTAAACTCATGGATTAATTAGAACAAAAACAAGGTTTATTTCCGAAGGTGTAGGTCGCGGTAAATCCCGTGAATACATACCAGTCGTTGCTGCGCAAATTGCCAAAACGCAAATTGCTCAAATTATCGTTGGTGGGTTTGCTTCCGTCCAAGTCGTCGCGAAAAGCAAAACGTGCTCCCGATTCGAGTCCCAGTACCAGATTATCCAAAACTCTTCCTTTTACACCAATGGTCATTGGCAAAGCCACTGTACTGTGCGTGGTGTCATATTTGGGTTCGCCGCCCACAAAAAATAGGCCGTTGTAACTCAGATAGCTCAGTCCGGTGTATACGTAAGGTGTAAATTTGGGTTTGGAATCGTGCAGGTCAAAATCAAAAAAATCAAATTCTATTCCTGCCGATATTTCTTTTAATTCGTTTTCAAATGAATAACCACGTTGTACCCGAGAAGGGTCGGTGGCATCGGCATCGTTGGCGGTAATTTTAGATTGTGTGTAGGAAATTCTCCAGGAATGACGGGCGCTTTTGTTCCATTTAAACAAAAAGCCATAGGCCGTTTCGCGGGGAGCTATGTAGTCGGTTCTACCGATATCGCCAATGTAATTGCTGCCGCCCAAAAAGCCACCGATCTCATATATTTGAGCCGATGCCGATAGGCCGATGAGCAAACTAAATAAAACGAAAACTCGTGCGTACATGGGTATAAAAATAGCGTGCAAATATAATAATTATGCCCACGTAAAGCCTATACTAATGGATTAGATTTTCAATACGTTGAAAATAATTTTAGGCAACTTTAAAAGGCGTGTTTTGATAACGAAAAATTGCAGGCTGTAGTATGCAATTCAAGGCTTGCCAATTAGTTTCTTTTGTCTTCACCCCACATCAATTTGTTGCGTAAGGTTTTTAAAAAGGTTTCGTTTGGAATTTCGACCATGTTGATGTGAAAATTTGTTTTTTCAATGGTCAATTCCGAATCATTAGGAATGGCTGCAATACGTGAATCGAGCGAAACCAAATAGTTGTCTTCCCGGCCAGAAACTTTGAGTTTGATTTGCGTAGAATCGGGAATAACAAGCGGACGAGCGTTGAGGTTGTGCGGTGCAATGGGAGTAATGACCAAACTGGTTACTTCGGGCGTTAAGATGGGGCCGCCGCAACTCATCGAATAGCCGGTAGAACCCGTGGGCGTGGCAATAATTAAACCATCCGCCCAATACGAATTTAAGAATTCGTCGTTTAACTTGGTTTCAATAGTAATCATCGAGGTAGTGTCTTTTCGGCTCACCGTAATTTCATTCATCGCAAAATTTAGCTTGTCAATCGCTTCATTTGTCGGATTACAGCTTAGCGAAAGTAAGCTGCGTTTAGAAATGCGGTATTTCTTATCAAGTACCAATTGCAAAAAATCGGTAATATTTTCCTTTTGTACCGAAGCCAAAAAACCCAATCGACCGGCATTGATGCCCAAAACCGGAATGCCGCTGTCACGCACCAAGGTGATGGCACGCAAGATGGTTCCGTCTCCGCCTATGCTGAGTAGCATATCAAAACTGGCGTCCAAGTCGGAATGGCTAGTAAAGGTGGCAAACGCTTCGTCGAGCAGGTGTTTTTCGTTGAGCAAAAGCAGAAAATCTTGTTCAACCACTAATTCTACCTTGTTTTGGGTAAAAAACTGAAAGATATCCCGAATAATGGGTTCGGTGCTGTTTTGGTAAAATTGTCCGTATATAGCGATTTTCATAGCGATTTGGCGTTATATATTGAGGTATTTGTCCAAGTAATCGGAACGTTCTTTGAGGTTGGTAATGTATTGGTCTTCTTGGTGTTGGGAAACAATTTCGTAGTTGTAGCGACGAAACGTTTGGATGATTTCATTCAAAGGGCCCAGTGCCAATTTCAAGGTGATTTCAATCGTTGCATCAGCAGAGCCCGAAATAAATAAACCCAAAATTTTGCCGTTGTTGCTTTCTACAATTTGGCTGATTTGCGCCAAAGAATAATCTTGAAGACTTTTATTTATCACCAAAATACTGCCGGGATATTTGATGAGTGGCGTGTCTTGAAAAAACAAGAGAATATCTTCCAATTCGTAATAGCCCACGTATTGATTTTGCTCATCCAATACCGGAATCACCGTTGCCTGATTTTTGGTTGCTACCTCAAACACTTCAAACCAAGACATGCTGCTTTTTACATGAAATTGCTCCAAAATATAGCGGTAATCGGCCACTGATTTTGTTGCGTCAAAAGTGCTAGCATCTTCGGCATTGAGTGAACCAATAAACTGTAAATCGTCGGCCACCGGAAAATGTGAAAAGCCCATCTCCTCAAAAAAATCTTGTACACTAGCCATGTCTTCATTGAGGTGTATGGCTTTGTAGTCGCACTGAATATAGTCTTGAATTTGATTCATGGGTATATGGGCTAAGGCCCTGCAAAATAATCAATTTTAAACAACCTACACGGCTTTAAGTTTGTATTTTTGTGGTCAAATTTTTTCAAATGACACACCTTAGTGTAAACATCAATAAAATTGCCACCTTGCGCAATGCACGTGGCGGCAATGTTCCCAATTTACTTCAAGTAGCCACCGATATTCAAGGCTTTGGCGCGCAGGGCATTACCATACATCCTCGACCAGACGAACGTCACATTCGCTACCAAGATGCACGTGAATTAAAACCCTTAGTGTATACCGAATACAACATTGAAGGCAATCCGCAGCATAATTTTATTGATTTGGTGTTGGAGTGCAAACCCACCCAAGTTACGTTGGTGCCCGATGCCATTGGCGCGATTACTTCCTCAGCCGGTTGGGATACGATACAATTTCAAGCTTATTTGGCCGAAGTAATCCAAGAGTTTCAACGCAACGGCATTCGCACTTCTATCTTTGTTGATCCCGATTTGAAAATGATTGAGGGCGCCAAAAAAACCGGTACCGATCGCATTGAATTGTATACCGAAGCCTATGCGCGCGACTTTAGTTTGGGTAATTTGTCGGGTATTGAACCCTACGTGCAAGCGGCACAACTCGCCAATGAATTGGGATTAGGTATCAACGCCGGACACGATTTGAGTTTGCAGAACTGTAAATTTTTTGCCCAAAATATTCCCGGTTTGCTCGAAGTATCCATTGGGCATGCACTCATTTCGGAATCGTTGTATATGGGTTTTGAATCGGTCATCAAACAATACCTCGCTTTGCTGCGCTAATCTATAATTCAATATGTTGTTATATTCTAAAATAGAAGGCCAAGGAAAACCATTGCTTATTTTACATGGCTTTTTGGGTATGTCTGACAACTGGAAAACCTTGGGTACGCAATATGCCGCTTTGGGATTTGAAGTGCACCTCATTGACTTGCGCAATCACGGACGCAGTTTTCACGATGGCGCTTTTTCATACGCCGTAATGGTGCAAGATGTATTGGATTATTGTGCTCATTATGGAATGCAAAAAATATCGGTAATTGGTCACTCGATGGGCGGAAAATTGGCCATGTTGTTGGCTACCCAGTACCCAAGTTTGGTTGCTCAATTGGTAGTGGCCGATATTGGTCCCAAGTACTATCCGCAACATCACCAAGAAATTTTAACGGGCTTGAATGCTATTGATTTTAGCACACAACCCCAGCGCAACGAGGTTGATACGCAACTGCAAGCCTATATCCCAGACTTTGGCACCCGTCAATTTTTGTTGAAGAATTTGTATTGGCAAATACCTGGCCAGCTGGCCTTTCGGTTTAATTTGCCGGTTTTAACCCAAGAAATTGAACAAGTTGGTACGGCTTTGCCTGAATCTGCGCACTATGATTTACCTACTTTGTTTGTGCGCGGCGGCAATTCCAAATACATTTTGGATACCGATTGGGAAAACATCTTAACGCATTTTCCAAACGCTCAACTGGAAACGATTCCAAACGTTGGCCATTGGCTGCATGCTGAAAACCCGGCGTTGTTTTTTATGATAACTTCCCAATTTTTAAATCCCTAAACCCATGCAATTACTTGTCCGTTTATTTTTAACCGCTTTATTGGTTTTGCTCATCGCCGAGTTTTTACCGGGTGTTTCAGTAGACAGTTTCACTACCTCCTTGTTGGTTGCCTTGGTGTTGGGCTTGCTCAATGTATTCATTAAACCGTTGCTCATTTTATTTACCTTGCCGGTTACTATTTTTTCCTTAGGTTTATTTCTATTGGTCATCAACGCCTTATTGATTATTTTTTGCGCCAAAATTGTAGGTGGATTTGTGGTCGATGGATTTTGGACGGCCGTATTTTTTAGCATCATCCTCTCGGTTTTGCAATCGCTTACCCATTCGCTTGCTGAAAACAAGTCCAACTAATTGTATGGTTTAAAAACTTGGCTTCGTAGCCAAAAAGTTATATTTTTGCCACCCAAATTTAGAATGTAACCAAATGAAAATCACAAGAAATAATGTAGATGCGTTAAACGCAGTGCTCACACTTCACGTAGCCAAAGACGATTATGCGTCAAAAGTAGAAAGTGTATTAAACAAATATTTAAAAACAGCTACCGTACCTGGATTTAGAAAAGGCGCGGTGCCCATGAGTTTGATTCGCAAACAATACGGAAAAGCCGTTTTACTCGAAGAGGTAAATAAAGTAATCCAAGAAAACCTAAACCGCTATTTGCAGCAAGAAAAAATTGACATTTTGGGTAATCCATTGCCGGTTGTAAAAGACGAATTCAATTGGGATGCCGAAGATTTTTCATTTGATTTTGAATTGGGATTAACCCCAGAATTTTCTGTGAATTTAGGCGTGGTCAAAGACCTTACCCAATATACCATTGTGGCCGATGACAAAATGTTGGAAGAGCAAGTGGTGCGCATCCGCAAACAATACGGAAAAATGATTTCTAAAGATACCATTGCCGAGGGAGACGATATTTCAGGAACCTTTACCAATACTGAAAAAGGCATTGACAGCCCAGCCAAATTGACTTTAGATCTATTTAAAGACAAAAAAACGGCTGCTCAGTTTATTGGTAAAAAAGTGGGCGATGTAGTGACCGTAAACACCAAAGGGCTTTTTGCTGATGACCACCAATTGATGGATTATTTAAAAGTTTCGCATGATGACGTGCACGGTTTGGCCATTGACGTTGATTTTACCATTGAAGAGGTAACTACCAGTGATTTGGCCGAGTTAAACCAAGAGTTTTTCGACAAATTATTTGGTGCCGGTGCCGTAAGTTCAGTTGCCGAGGTGAAAGCCAAAATCAAAGAAGATGCCGAAAAGCAATTTGCCACCCAAGCCGATCAGAAGTTCTTGAATGATGTAACCACTTCTTTAATTGAAAACACCAAATTTGAGTTGCCAGCTACTTTCTTGAAAAAATGGATCCAAACGGTAGGCGAAACTCCCCTTACGGTTGAACAAGCCGAAGCCGAGTATGCCCGTTCTGAAAATGGTTTGCGTTACCAATTGATTGAAGGCAAAATCATGGCCGACCACAAATTGCAAATCACTTTTGAAGATTTGAAATCGTTTACTGCCGAGTTAATCAAAAAACAAATGGCACAATTTGGCCAACTCAATCCGTCTGATTCAGAGGTAGAAGGCATTGTGGCGCGTGTGTTGTCCAACCAAGAAGAGGTGAAGCGTTTATCAGATCAAGTGATGAGCGAGAAAATGCTCAATTTGTTCAAAACTGAAATTAAAGCCAAAACAAAAGAAGTGAATTACGAAGATTTCATCAAAGCCTCTTACGGCGAAATGTAATCGAAAAATACTATCTTTGAGCGTCAAAGTCCTAACCGATTTTGGCGCTTTTTTTATCTATTATCTTATCATTCCTAATTTTTTTCAGATGAACTACGGAAAAGACCCCAGAGCTTCGCTCGAAATGGCGAGACAGTTTAAGCGATTTGCTACCAAAGATCACGGTGTGAACAGTTTGTATTTTGACAAATTAACACAAGCCATGACGCCAACCAATATGACTCCCTACATTATCGAAGAACGACAATTGAACATTTCTCAGTTGGACGTTTTTTCGCGTTTAATGATGGACCGCATTATCTTTTTAGGCACAGGCATTGACGACCAAATTGCCAATATTGTGCAAGCGCAGTTGTTGTTTTTAGAAAGTGTGGATGCCAGCAAAGACATTCAAATTTATTTGAACTCTCCGGGCGGAAGTGTATATGCTGGTTTGGGAATTTACGATACGATGCAGTACATCAAGCCCGATGTAGCTACCATTTGTACCGGAATGGCCGCCTCTATGGGAGCCGTTTTGTTGTGCGCGGGCGCTGAGGGCAAACGTTCGGCCTTGCCACATTCACGTGTAATGATTCACCAACCTTCTGGAGGTGCACAAGGCGTGGCTACCGATATGGAAATCAACTTGCGCGAAATGCTCAAACTGAAAGACGAGTTGTACCACATTATTTCCCGTCATTCGGGGCAAACATTTGAGAAAGTATTCAAAGATTCCGAGCGCGATTACTGGATGATTGCCGACGAGGCCAAAGAATACGGCATGATTGATGAAGTGTTGAGGAGATAAATTTGTCGAAAGTTGAAAGTCACAAGTCGAAAGACTTTAGACTTTAGACCTTAGACTTTAGACCAAAAAAATGGCAAAACCAAGTTTAGATTGTTCCTTCTGCGGACGTAAAAAAGCAGAAACCGCGGTATTAATTGCTGGCATTGATGCGCACATTTGCGACAAATGCATTGAGCAAGCCCACGGCATTATTGTAGAAGAATTAAAATCATCGGCCAATTCGGGAAAATCAGCCGATCTGGTGTTGCAAAAACCCAAAGATATTCGCGCGTTTTTAGACCAGTATGTCATTGGCCAAGACCAAACCAAAAAAGTCATGGCGGTTGCGGTTTACAATCACTACAAACGATTGATGCAGCAAGAATTGAACGACGAGGTCGAGATCGAAAAAAGCAACATCTTGATGGTGGGTCAAACCGGAACCGGGAAAACTTTGGTAGCCAAAACGATTGCCAAAATGCTCGATGTGCCCTTGGCTATTGTGGATGCGACTGTGTTGACCGAGGCAGGCTATGTTGGAGAAGATGTTGAAAGTATCCTTACCCGTTTGTTGCAAGCCGCCGATTATGATGTAGCCAAAGCCGAACGTGGCATTGTGTTTATCGATGAGGTAGATAAAATTGCCCGCAAAAGCGACAATCCATCGATTACCCGTGATGTGTCAGGCGAAGGAGTGCAACAAGCCTTGCTGAAATTACTCGAAGGCACCGTGGTGAATGTTCCCCCAAAAGGCGGACGCAAACACCCCGATCAGAAATTTGTAGAAGTGAATACCAAAGACATCTTGTTTATCGCTGGTGGAGCCTTTGATGGAATTGAGCGCATCATTTCCAAACGACTCAATCGCCAATCGGTGGGGTATAGTACTTCAAAAAATGCCGACAATATTGACAAAGACAATTTATTGCAATACTTGATCCCGAAAGACGTAAAAGATTTTGGATTGATTCCTGAAATCATTGGGCGTTTGCCGGTACTCACGCACATGGATCCACTAGATCGCGCTACGCTTCGGGCCATTTTGACGGAGCCTAAAAATGCGCTAATCAAACAATACCAAAAATTGTTTGCCATGGACGAGGTTGATTTTAGCATCTCGGATGAAGCCTTGGATTTTATCGTAGATCAAGCCTTGGCCTACAAATTGGGTGCGCGCGGATTGCGTTCGTTGTGCGAAGCTATCTTGACTGATGCGATGTATGATTTGCCTAGCTCGGACGACAAAGTCTTACACATTGATCAAGTCTATGCCGAACATGCACTCCATAAAAATTTATTGAAACGATTGGAGATAGCTTCGTAAATAAGTAATTAGCATTAAAATATAGAAATTATGGTAACCTTAAGAGTAAAAGAAAATAGCAAACAAGCCAAAGCATTTTTGGAATTTGTTAAAGGATTTTCATTTGTTGAGGTGGTGCAAGATTCTGCCAAAAAGCAATCAACTAAATCGAAAAGTCCCTACAATGCTGATTTTGTGTCTATGGTGAAAGAAGCTGATGCAGCAGGTGAGTATCAAACTATTGACCCCAAAAAACTATGGGAAAGTTTAGGATTGAAATAACCAAACTCGCGCAACAACATTTAGCCAAGCACTATAAATCGGGCAATAAGTCGACAATAAAAAAGATTGAAAAAATGTTGATAGAGTTGTCTGAGACACCCTATTCAGGCATTGGAAATCCAGAAGCTTTAAAATGGGAATTAACTGGGTATTGGTCACGAAGAATAAATCAGAAGGACCGTTTAATTTATAAAGTAGCAGAAGAATTAGTAATTGTGTACGTAGTTTCTGCTAGCGGACATTACGAAGATTAATGCATCTACCCAACATCTCAATATGATTTGGGATTTTTTTATGCCCTTTTTTTATAGTTCACGAGCACCACGCCACTCACAATTACAGCGGTTGCCAAGATGATTCGCGGGGTAATGGTTTCGTCCAAAATGAGCCAGCCAAAAAACAAGGCAATCACCACATTTACATAGGCCAATACCGTGACGCGCGTAGATGACCATTGTGTCATGAGGTAACTGTAGGCTACATACCCAATAAGTGAACCAAATATGGCAAGGTAAGTTACCGCGCCCATACTGCGTATACTCCATGAACTGGGGTCTATTTTGCCTTGTGTGCCAAGCTGTAATCCAAATAAAATAGTGCCGGCAATAAGCATTTGTAAACTCACATTCATGAGCATACCCAACGGATTTGATTTGGCTTTTTTGGTCACTAATGTTCCCGCAGACCAAGCAATGATGGCCAATAAAAGTGCGCCTACTCCCTCGCGGTATTCGGGTTTCATGAAGTCAGACATGTTGTTTTCGTAGAGTAAATACATCCCAAATAGCCCGAGAAAAATTCCAGCTACGGTTTTAAGCGAAAGTTTTTCAAAGCCCAAGGCCAAATTGAATAGCAACACTACCAAAGGTGATAAGGTAGAAAGTAAGGAGGCCAAACCGCTGCTGATGAATTTCTCCGAATAGGTGGTGAGTCCGTTGCCAATTACAATCATCAATAAGGCCAAGACCAATGCTCGTGCTAGATGATGCAACTGGATCCGTTCTGTTTTTTTGGTCGCAATCAAAAACAACATAATCAAACTGCCCGATAGTATATTTCGTAGGCCCGAAACCAAAAAGGGGGGAATGGTTTCTACGCCAATGCGGATGCCTAGAAAAGTGGTGCCCCAAAAAAAGCCTACACAAAAAACAGAAAGATACAGTTTGGTTTTCAATTGATTCGATTTAGCTGTGAGTAGATGGGACTGGTTTTGTCACTTCAGTTTTGTGTAAAATCACACAACGTTTGCCATAACATTTCATGCGTTTGGGGCCACAAGCAGTACAGCATATTAATATTAGAGCAAATGCGATGAGTTTTTTCATTTGTAGCTTAGGCTTGCAGGGCGAGTAGTTCTTCTAAGTAATCCCGCTGGTTGGACAAGCGGGGAATTTTATGTTGTCCACCCAATTTATTGTGGGTTTTGAGCCAGTCGTAAAATAAGTTCGTTCGCGCGACATTAACTTTTAATGGATTGAGCGTCATGTTGTTGTAGCGCTTGGCCTCGTAATCGGAGTTGATGCCTTGCAAATGTAAATCGAGTGAATGCTCAAATTCGGCAATAGAGGCGGGTGCTTTTTCAAATTCGATCATCCATTCGTGGGCGCCTTTTTCTTTACCTTTCATAAACACAGGGGCAACAGTATAATCTTTTACCGAACAGTGTAATTGTTCGCAGGTAAGACTCAGGGCTTTATCGGTATTTTCGACCATGAGTTCTTCGCCAAATACATTAATGTGATGCTTGGTGCGCCCGGTTACGCGAATGCGGTAGGGATTGAGCGAGGTAAATCGTACCGTATCGCCCACCAAATAACGCCACAAGCCCGAGTTGGTGGTAATTACAATGGCGTAGTTTTTTTCGAGTACCACATCGGCCAATCGGACTACGTGTTGCTGAGGCGTGCCATAACTATCCATCGGAATAAATTCATAGAAAATTCCGTAATCAAGCATGAGCAACAAATCATTGGAGAAGTTTTGGTCTTGAATGGCAAAAAATCCTTCAGAGGCATTGTAAATTTCGTAGTATTTAAAATCAGTTTTGGGAACCAATTGCTGGTATTGCGCACGATACGGATCAAAACTTACCCCGCCGTGAAAATACACTTCCAAGTTGGGCCAAATGTCTAGCAAATTGCCAGCTTGGGATTCTTCTAAAATTCGATTCAAGAGCACCAACATCCAGGATGGAACACCGGCAAAACTGGTCACATTTTCGTTTCGCGCTTCTTTGATGATGGCTGGAATTTTGGTTTCCCATTCACTCATCAACGAAGTTTTACTGCTGGGCGTGCTACTAAATTCGGCCCAAATGGGCATGTTTTCAATGAGAATGGCCGAGAGGTCACCAAAAAATGTATTGTTGTTTTCGTAGATCTGTGAACTGCCGCCCAAGCGTAAACTTTTACCCAAAAACATCTCCGAATTTTCGTTGTTGTTCAAGTACAAACAAAGCAAATCTTTGCTGCCTTTGTAATGGCAATCTTCAAGGGCTTCTTTGCTTACGGGAATAAATTTGCTTTTGGCGTTTGTAGTTCCGCTCGATTTGGCAAACCATTTGATGGGCGTAGGCCAAAATACATTTTGGGCGCCGTTGCGGGTTTGTTGAATGAGGGGTTCTAAATCTTCGTAGCTTGAAACCGGCACACGTTCGCTAAAAGTAGCATAGGATTTAATCGATTCAAAGCCGTATTGTTGGCCTACTTGCGTGTTTTCGGCACTGCGAATGAGTTTCATAACCAGTTCTTCCTGTACTTCGTTGGGGTATTTTAAAAACAACTCCATTTGATGGATGCGTTGTTTTAAAACCCAGGTAGCAATCGAATTGAGGAGAGGAAACGGCATGTTTCTGAGTTAGGGTTATGATAATTGCACGGCGAATGATAACTTTACCAAAAATAGGAATTTTTGTTTAATACCCTAATTCAAAACAAAGCGCAAATGACATTCGAAGGCGTACTCACCAAAATGCAAACCGAACTCGGTAACCCCATTAATTATTATATGGTGTTTGATTCGGGCTTTATGCACGTGAACCAATTGTTGAATAAAGAAATTACAATGGCTTTAACCGGGTATCAGTGTTTGAATTGCGGTTCGCCCAAGAAGATTTTTCGCCAAGGTTTTTGTTATGATTGCTTCAGTTCGAGTCCGGCTGTAGGCGATTGGATCATGAAACCCGAACTCAGTACTGCCCACTTAGGCATTGCCGATCGCGATTTGGACTACGAATCCCGCGTACAACTGCAACCGCATTTGGTCTATTTTGCGGTGTCGAGTGAGATAAAAGTTGGGGTAACCCGCGGCACCCAAATGCCCACCCGTTGGATTGATCAAGGCGCCGAAATGGCCTTGCCCATTGTTGAGGTTCCCAACCGCTACTTGGCTGGAATTACCGAGGTAGCGCTCAAAAACCACTATGCCGATAAAACCAATTGGCGCAAAATGCTCACCAACGATGTGATTTCGGTTGATTTATTTGCCGAAAGAAATAAAATAAAAGACTTGCTGCCGGCTGAAGTGCAACCCTATTTTGATACAACCATTCCCGATTTATGCACCCTAGACTACCCCGTTTTGCAGTATCCCAAAAGCATCACGTCATTGAGTTTAGATAAAACGCCTGTTTTTACGGGAGTGCTCATGGGCATCAAAGGACAATATTTGTTGTTTGCCGACGGCACGGTGTTTAATGTGCGCTCATCCGAAGGACAAAAAGTAAAACTCACCTTAAAATAACATTCCATGAAAATCTATTTTTTCTTTATTCTTGCCTTGGCTTTTCTTCCGTGTCAAGCCCAGAAAGTTTTTTCGGTAGCCTATGCCAACCAGGCTGATGTAAAAGTATTTGTAACCGATTACGAAAATCAAGCCGATTTAAAAGTATACAAAGTGGCCTATGCCAACCAAGCCGGGAAAAACGACGGCAAATGGTTTTTTACCGATTACGCCAACCAGGCTGATAAAACCGTCTATTTTGTACAATACGCCAACCAAGCCGACCTGAAAATTTACTTTGTAAAATATGCCAACCAAGCGGGCTGGAATAATAAAGGGAAGCAGCAGCTGATGTATTAGATAAGAGTCGTAAAGTCGAAAGTCGAAAGTTGAAAGTCGTCTATACTAAGAACGGGTGTTGATTAACGATCAACGATTGTTGTCCCGAAGCTTCGGGATGATTTTTGATTTGTAAAGTATACTTAGAACTGTAAACTTTAAACCGTTAACTGTATACTTAAAACTATACCAAACAAATAAGCCCCACCGAAGTGAGGCCATTTCTTTTTAGTCAATGTTATTGTAATATGATTTTCTTGATATTCACCACCTCGTTTTGGGCATTTAGAATTTTTACAAAATACATTCCTTGTCCCGACCACGAATTGAGTGGCACCACATATAGTTGTGTATTCATAGGTGCCGAAAATACTTCTTGTCCTAGAGCATTGGTAATTTTAATGTTCCAACCCACTACATTAGCCAAGTTACCGCAATCAATTGTGATTTGATTATTGGCAGGGTTAGGAAAAATATTTACCGTGCTGGTATAGGTTACTGGGTTGGTGCTCAATGGGCCAGAATTGATGACCATGGTGAGGCACTCAGAAGAGCTTACAGAATTATATAAATTAGTTATTTCTTGTTGTGTAAGTGCTCGGTTCCAAATTCCAATGTCGTCAATAAATCCATTAAAAAATTCAGGTCCACTTGGTGCTCCATTAGGATTACCAACTCCAAACATTAAATCAAAAATATTATCGCAATTTATTAGTCCTGTACTAACTACATCTGAAACAACAACTTGCCCATTAATATATATCTTTATTGAATTCGAAGTCGGATTAAATACAGCAATATAGTTATTCCACTCACCATTATTAATTGGTCCATATGTAACAGAACCATTGCTTAAAAAATTTGAATTTTGAACTCCAGCTAAAAATCTAATATCATTATTAACGAATCCAAATGTCCAACCTGTCGCAGGGTGTGGTGTAGCTTTTGTTAAAAGAGCATTTAGAAAATTATTTCCATTCTTATTAGCCCATACTGAAAGAGTGTAGTTTCCAATTCCAAAGTTAAAATTTTGGTTATGTGTAACTCTAATGTAAGACTGTCCATCAAAACTATATGCACTATTAGCATTCCCATTTCTATCAGTGGTTAGCGTTGCACCATTTACCGTTCCATTATTTCCATTCCCGCTTTCGTCATTGGCATTGCCATCAAAAGGCCAATAGGCAACCAAACCATTAGTGGGGACATAGGAAGGGACTTGTGCAAACAGCGTTTGTAGAGCCAGCATGGTAAATAAAATAAATAAAAAATTCTGTTTCATAGTAAATACGTGTTGGTGAGTGAATTAGTTAACGAGCAACAAATATAATAGTATTTATTAATTATCGGCATATATGCCGAATAAATACGTCAGTATTATAGCAATTTTGGTGCATGTCAGATGCAGTACTTCAAGCACTCGGAAAAGTAATACAAGAAAAAGCTAAAGCTAAGTACAAAAGTAATTTAGAGTTTGCTTATGCCTGTGACATCGACGAAAAAAGCATCCGCCGAATTTATAAAGGAGAACAAAATTTCTCCATACTTATTTTTGTAAAGATCAGTTCGGCCTTGGGTGTTAAGATGTCTGATTTACTGCTGGAGGTGAATGGCTAATAAGCAAGGAGTTGGAAGTTGGAATCAGGAAGTTTTTCTTAATACACTAAGAACAACTGTAAACTTTAAACCGTTAACTTACGACTAATAATCACACCCCCAACCCCTCTCGAGAGGGGAGTTTTCCGTGTTTACTAAGAACAAAGTAGTTTCTACGCTACACTAGATTCTGTAAACCGTTAACTGTATACTTAAAACTATACCAAACAAAAAAGCCCCTAATTTTCATTAGGGGCTTTTGTACTCAGAGCGGGACTTGAACCCGCACGAACATTGCTGTTCACTGGATTTTAAGTCCAGCGTGTCTACCAATTTCACCATCCGAGCGGATATTGGAGCGAAAAACGGGGCTCGAACCCGCGACCTCGACCTTGGCAAGGTCGCGCTCTACCAACTGAGCTATTTTCGCATGACTTGTGTAAAAGAACGTCGCTATCTGTTTGCAATAGCGGAGGCAAATTTAATACTTTAATTCAAAGTTGCAAGCCTTTTCCTAAAAAATAAAAGGCCTTTTTTTTAATCGATTGACAGCCTTTTTGTTAGTATAAAGTGCGGCTATTTTTTAGTAAGCATTCGCTTAATTTCATTGAGTTTCATCAGCGCTTCAATGGGCGTTAGGCTGTCCAAATCGAGCGATACTAATTCTGCTTTGATCTCCTCGAGCAAGGGATCGTCGAGCGTAAAGAAACTCATTTGCATGTCGGTTTTATCGGGAACAAGGCCTTGTAGTTCGGCACCCGAATGGTTTTTCTCCAGTTTCTTCAACAACTTTTGTGCTTTGAGTAATACAGTTTGCGGCATGCCCGCCATTTTGGCCACATGAATACCAAAGCTGTGCGCGCTGCCGCCCGGAACCAATTTGCGTAAAAACAACACATTGTCTTTCAATTCCTTCACCGACACATTGAAGTTTTGGATGCGCGGCAACAAGGCACTCATTTCGTTGAGTTCGTGGTAATGTGTGGCAAACAAAGTTTTGGGTTTGGCCGGATGTTCGTGCAAGTATTCGGCTATGGCCCAAGCAATCGAGATGCCGTCATAGGTGCTGGTACCGCGGCCAATTTCGTCGAGCAACACCAAGCTGCGTGCCGAAATGTTATTCAAAATCGAGGCGGTTTCGTTCATCTCTACCATAAAGGTTGATTCGCCCATCGAGATGTTGTCAGAGGCGCCCACGCGGGTAAACAATTTGTCAACAATGCCCATAGTCACGCTGTCGGCAGGAACAAAACTGCCCATTTGTGCCAATAACACAATCAAGGCCGTTTGTCGCAATATGGCCGATTTACCCGACATATTGGGTCCGGTAATCATGATGAGTTGCTGGGTTTGCTCATCGAGATAGACATCATTGGCAATGTAGGGCGTGCCTACGGGAAATTGATTTTCAATAACCGGGTGACGCCCATTTTTAATGTCGAGCGCAAGCCCTTCGTGCAATTCGGGACGCACGTATTTTTTTTCCTTGGCCAATTGCGCAAACGAAGCCAAGCAATCCAATTGGGCTACTACAACTGCATTTTGCTGAATCTGCTGAATGTACCCACTGGTCCACTGTACCAATTCGTCAAAAAGTGCAACCTCCAATTGGTATATTTTTTCTTCGGCACCCAGGATTTTATTTTCGTATTCTTTGAGTTCTTCGGTAATGTAACGTTCGGCATTCACCAAGGTTTGCTTGCGAATCCAGGTGTCGGGTACCTTGTCTTTGTGGCTGTTGCGCACTTCGATGTAGTAGCCAAACACCGAGTTGAAGGCTATTTTTAGCGAGCCAATGCCGGTACTGGCTGATTCGCGTTGCTCAATTTGCTCCAAATAATCTTTGCCCGAAGTCGAGATGGCGCGCAAATCGTCTAATTCAATATTGACTCCGGTGGCTATGGCATTTCCTTTGGCTACCGCTACTGGCGCATTGGGATGTATCGTAGTTCTAATTTTCTCGCGCAATAGCTCACAAGCATGTAAGCTGTCGCCCAATTTTTTTACAGATTTTTGCGGGCTTTCGTTCGCTATTGTTTTGATTGGAATCAATGCATCGAGCGAATCAGTGAGGGTGAGCAATTCTTTGGGAGATATTTTCCCGGTAGCGATTTTGGATACCAAGCGTTCTAAATCGGATATCATTTTGAGTTGCTGCTGCAGCTCTTGCGCAATTTCGGGTTGTTCAACCAAATACTGCACCACCTCATGTCGTTCGCGAATGGGCGCCAAATCTTTAAGCGGCAAGGCCAACCATCTTTTTAGCAAACGGCTGCCCATGGGCGAAATGGTTTTGTCAATCACGTCGAGCAGGGTTACTGCATTCGGATTATAGCTGTGGTACAACTCCAGGTTGCGCAGGGTAAAGCGGTCCATCCACACATAGGCATCTTCGGCGATGCGGTTGATGGAGGTGATGTGTTGTAATTTATTGTGCTGGGTTTCGGAAAGATAATATAAAATGGCTCCTGAAGCTATGATGCCTTCGGTGAGCGCTTCAATGCCAAAGCCTTTGAGCGAATTGGTTTCAAAGTGCTGTTGCAGGCGTTCGGTGCCATAGGTTTCTTGATACACCCAATCTTCTAAATAGAAGTGGTTGTAGTGCGCGCCAAAATGATCTTTGAACGCATTTTTATAGGCTTTTGGAACCAAGACTTCACTGGGATTGAAGTTTTGTAACAGCTTGTCAATGTATTCTTCGTTGCCTTGGGCCGTGAGAAATTCGCCGGTTGACACGTCCAGAAATGCAATTCCCAGTGTTTTTTTACCAAAACTTACCGAAGCCAAAAAGTTATTCGATTTAGACTGCAACACCTCGTCATTGAGCGTAACTCCCGGTGTAACCAATTCAGTTACGCCACGTTTTACAATGGTTTTGGTGGTTTTGGGGTCTTCCAATTGGTCACAAATGGCTACCCGCAAGCCGGCTTTTACCAGTTTAGGTAAATAGGTGTTTAGGGAGTGATGCGGAAATCCTGCTAGCGCCGTCTCGGTCTCAGAGCCCGCGCCGCGTTTGGTGAGCACAATGCCCAATATCTTGGAGGCGCGTACAGCATCTTCGCCAAAGGTTTCGTAAAAATCGCCCACGCGAAACAACAAACACGCATCCGGATACTTCCGTTTGATCTCGTTGTATTGTTTCATTAACGGGGTTTCTTTGATTTCTTTTTCTTTGGCAGCCAAGACAGTTTGGTGTTTTTTAGTTAAATAGGAAGCGAATTTAGAAATTTAATACGACAGTTGCGGCGTCTGCTTTTAAAATAAATTTAAGAAACATTTAAGTTCTTATTTTAAATTTTTGGTTAGTTTTGTCAAACAAATTTTTAAAATTAATAACAATGAAAAAGTTAGTTTTAGTAGTAGTATTAGCCGTATTCGGAATTATGACCTCCAATGCACAAGCCAAAAAAGCAGCGGCTCCAAAAGTAGAAGGTGCAGGAATGGCATTTGAAACTGAAACCGTTGATTACGGAACTATTCCGCACAATGCAGACGGAAAAAGAGAGTTTGTATTTGTAAACAACGGAAACAAGCCATTAATCATCACCAATGCTGTTGGATCTTGCGGTTGTACCGTACCAACGTTCCCAAAAGAGCCAATTGCTCCAGGAGCGAAAGCAGTAATCGGAGTAAAATATGCTACAGATAGAGTAGGTGCTTTCACCAAAACAGTAACCATTACTTCTAATGCAGCTGGACAAGAAACCAAAACAGTTACCATCAAAGGAACTGTAGAAGCAGATCCAGCGCCAAAAGGTTAATTATAATTCACACCATAAATCAAGCTTCCTAATTTATAGGAAGCTTTTTTTTATCCCAATTCCTTGCTTATGCGCAAATTAGAAAACAACGAATTGCCCCGCAAATCGATTGCCGATTTTAAATTGGCCGATAAAACGCCTATTATTTTAATCTTGGATGATGTGCGCAGTTTGCACAACATTGGCTCGGTGTTTCGCACCGCCGATGCCTTTTTGATTGAGAAAATTTACCTCTGTGGCATTACCGCCACACCCCCCAACAAAGAAATTCACAAAACAGCTTTGGGCGCTACCGATACCGTAGCCTGGGAATATGCAGCCAATGTGCAGGAAGTAATTGCCAATTTACAATCCCAAGAGGTTTTGGTCTATGCGGTTGAGCAAGTAGAAGGTGCTACCTTTTTGCAAGAGGTTGTGGTTGAACCAAATCAGCGGTATGCCTTGGTTTTTGGCAATGAAGTGTTTGGGGTAAACCAAGCCGCTGTTTCTCAGTGCAACGGTTGTATCGAGATTCCGCAATTGGGCACCAAACATTCCTTGAATATCTCGGTGAGTACGGGGATTGTAATTTGGGATTTATTTACCAAGTTGCGCCATGCAAAATCTTAGTTAGCAGGCGCTAACTTCTCCTGAATTTTCGAAAGAATATACACGTAATCTTCTTGGTTTTGTACAAAATCACGATCGGATACATCAATGATTAACACGTTGAGGTCGGTCTGTGATTTGATGTAATCCAAGTAGCCCTGATTAATTTTTTCTAAGTAATCGGCGGCAATATCTTGTTCGTATTCGCGGCCTCTTTTTTTGATGTTGGCCAACAATCGCTCGGTGTTTTGATACAAATAAATATACAAATCGGGCTTGGGCATTTCTTTATATATGATTTCAAACAGCTTTCTGTATAAGCGGTATTCGTCGTCGGTGAGGGTTACTTTGGCAAAAATGAGCGACTTAAAGATGTGGTAATCGGCCACAATAAAATCTTTGAATAAATCAAATTGTGCCAAGTCATCGGCAATTTGTTGGTAGCGATCGGCCAAAAATGACATCTCTAGCGGAAAGGCGAAGCGATTTTGGTCTTCGTAAAACTTGGGTAAAAATGGGTTATCGGCAAAGCGTTCCAACACTGTTTTAGCATTAAAATCATCAGCAATTTTGAGTGCCAAGGTGGTTTTTCCGGCGCCAATATTTCCTTCAATGGCAATGTAATTGAACTGTTCTAAAGAAATCGATCGAATAGGTGCAATCAACTTTTGTATAAATACGCAGTTGCTTTTGTCTTCCGATGCTTTGAGTAAATCGGGCAGGTGTTTTTGCAAAATCGGGTGCCGCCAATCCAATTGTAAATCGCGCATGGGCAATAAAACAAACAAACGATCTTGCATGAGCGGATGAGGTACCTGCAAAGTTGTGGTACTGATAATTTCTTCGTTAAATGCAATCACATCAATGTCAATAATGCGCGCTTCGTAGCCCGGTTTGGTATGCGCGCGGCCCATTTCTACTTCGATAGCTTGACAGACTTCTAACAGTAGCTTGGCTTCTTTTTGGGTGTGCATCAACAAGGCGCAATTGTAAAAAGGAGTGCTTTCAAATCCCCATGACGGGGTCTCGTACAAACCCGAAACTTTTACCACGGTACCGGCCTTTTCGTGTAGCAAAGCGATGGCCGTTTCTACGTTTTGTAGCCGATTGCCCAAGTTGGTTCCCAGTGATAAAACTACCGTGTTTTGTGTGCTCATATTAACCACAAATTAACTAAAAGAATTTTAGAATAGGAGTATATTTGTGCCCGGTGTTGATAAATTTATTTTGATTTATTCGCCACTTTTAATTCCTTATAATTTAGTTGTTTATGAAGTTTTTAAGTCAGGTTGCGGCTACGCTTGTCGGTATTTTTATGTTTAGTGTATTGGCCTTTTTTGGGTTATTGGTAATAGGGGCTGTATTGGGCAGCAACTCCAATGGAACGGAGCTAAAAACCAATTCGGTCATTGAATTGGATTTGTCATTGGTTACGGTAGATTATGCCGGAAAATTTGATTACGAAGACTTTGATTACTACGAAGCCAATCACGATGGGCTTGCCGATGTGCTTTCGGCCATACGCGCAGCCAAATCGGATGCAAATATTAAAGGAATTTCAATTTTAAATGATAATTCCAATTTGGGGATGGCCCAATACAAAGCGCTGCGTGACGCCTTACACGATTTTACGCGTTCGGGCAAATTCGTGATGGCCTATGCCAATTCACTTAGCCAAAAAGAATATTACTTGAATTCGGCAGCCCAAGAAATCTACTTAAATCCCATGGGTGAATTAGATTTCAAAGGCCTTTCAACCGAATTGCTTTTCTTTAAAGATTTTCAAGAACAATATGGCATCAAAATGAATGTCATTCGCCACGGCAAATACAAAAGTGCAGTTGAACCGTTTCTCGAAAACAAAATGAGCGCAGCCAATCGTTTGCAGACAGAATCGTTGTTGCAGTCGGTTTGGAATTCGGTTGTTGCCGATATCGCCCAAAGCCGCAAACTTACAGTGGCACAACTCAATCAAATTGCTTCAAATTTACAAGCACAAACGCCCGAAAGCGCCAAAGCCTTGCGCTTGGTAGATCAGGTGGCTTATGAAGACCAATATCATGCCGCCATCAAGAAAAAATTGGGTGTAGCTGCGGCTGATTCCTACAATACCATTTCGATTTTGGATTATGCCGAAAACAATGCCACAACCACCGCCGATTATACCGCGAAATCTAAAATTGCCGTAGTCTATGCCCAAGGCGATATTGGCCGAGGAGAAGGCGATGTAACCACTGTAGGCGAAGGGTCTATGCGTCGGGCCTTGCAAGAAGCACGGGATGACGAGGCCGTAAAAGCCATCGTGTTGCGTGTGGATTCCCCAGGTGGCGATGCTTTGACCTCGGAGTTAATTTGGCGCGAAATTGAATTGACCAAAAAAGTAAAACCAGTAATTGTATCTATGGGTAATTATGCCGCATCGGGTGGCTATTATATTGCTTGTAATGCCGATCGTATTTTTGCCGAAAACACAACTATTACGGGTTCAATTGGCGTTTTTGGTTTGTTGCCTAATTTTAGTGCGTTAACCAATAAACTAGGGATTCATGCCGAGCAGGTTTCTACCCATCAAAATGCCGCCGAGTACAGCGTGTTTCAACCCATAACGCCTGCCTATGCAGCTACTGCGCAAAAAGGAGTGGAGCGCGTATATGCTACTTTTTTATCACGTGTGGCTGCAGGTCGCAAAATGACTATTGCACAAGTCGATTCGTTGGCACAAGGACGCGTGTGGTCGGGAGCCGAAGCCAAGAAAATTGGATTGGTCGACGAAATTGGCGGATTGAACGCAGCCGTAGCCTATGCCGCACAAAAAACCAAAACCAAAGACTACCGCACCCAAAATTACCCCGAATACAAACGCGATTTTAGTGCCTTTTTAGGGCAGTTGGGGATGCCGTTTTTTAGCAGCAAAGAAGCGCTCCTGCAAGAACAATTGGGCGCCGAAAACTACCAACTCATTCAACAATTGCGCAAAGTGCAAGCCCGCAAAGGCATTCAAGCTGCTTTGCCTTTTGAGATTCAATTTCATTAATAGTCAACCAACTTATGACAGCCAAAAACAAAAAAATACTAAAAATTAGCGCCGGCATCCTAGGCGGATTTATTATCCTTTTGCTCGTAACCCCCTTTTTGTTCAAAGATCAAATTAAGGCGCGGGTTACGCAGGCGATAAATGAAAACATCAATGCAATGGTTTCGTTTCAGGATGTTTCCTTGAGTTTGTTGCGCAATTTCCCCAATGCCACGGTTACTATTTCTGATTTAAAAATCATCAACAAAGCGCCATTTGCCGGCGATACTTTATTGTCGGTGAAACAAGTGGGACTCAAAATGGCCATAACCGAATTGTTTAAAGGAAAAGAAAATCCCATGGCGATTCAGTCGATCATGGCCGAATCGAGCCGATTGAATTTGATTATCAATAAAGATGGTGTGGGCAATTACGACATTGCCATCAAAAAACCGGCTGGAGCTCCTGAGAAACCCAGTCAGTTGGCCCTAAAAATAAAGAGCTATCGCTTACAAAATTGTCGCCTGTCTTTTTGGGATCAAACCTCCGATAATAAAATAGTACTCGACAAATTGAACCATTCGGGTACGGGCGATTTTACAGCTTCTAAACTTGACTTAACTACTGAATCGGCTACGCAAGTATCGGTTTTTATGGGAAAAACCAATTTCATGAACCAGGTGGAATTTAAATGGGAGGCCGTTTTGGGTATTGATTTGGCCACCAACACCTACACCTTCAAGCAAAACAAGGCCTTTATCAATCAATTGCCGCTTATTTTTGATGGCTCAATTGCTTTAAAACCAACGGGCCAACAGTACGATATTACCTTCCAAACGCCTACCTCTAGTTTCCAAAATTTCTTGGGGTTAATCCCGGCAGCCTATGCCCAATCGCTAGAAGGCGTGACTACTACAGGTGATTTTAGCGTGAAAGGATTTGCCAAAGGCCTATTATCCGACACCACAATCCCTACATTCTCGGTAGCGATGTCGTCTCAAAATGCTTCGTTTCAGTATCCCAAATTGCCCAAAAAAGTAAAGAATATATTTATTGATGCCCAAGTGGCCAATACTACTGGAATTGCCAAAGACACCTACGTGCAGGTAAATGCGTTTGGTTTTCAGATTGATCAAGACACATTTAAAGCTAACGCTCACATCACCAACCTAACCGATAATCCGGCGGTTACTGCCAACATAAATGGCACGCTCAATTTGTCCAATTTTGCGCAGGCCTATCCCGTAAAAACGACGATGCCGTTGTCGGGTATGTTGCAAGTTGCGCTTTCTACTGCCTTTGATAAACAAGCGGTAGACAGTAACAGCTTCGAAAAAATGAAGAATTCGGGCTCGGTAACCCTTACCGGATTCAAGTATGCCGATGCAGCCAAAAAAGTGACTAACATCCATAAAGCCCAGGTACAGTTTAGCAATACGGCGATTCAACTGAAAGAGTTAATCCTCACTTCGGGTAAATCTGATGTACAGTTGCAAGGTGTGTTGACCAATTTTTACGGGTATGTATTGAAAAATGAAGTGCTCAAAGGAAACTTTCAGTTGCAATCCAAGCAACTATATGTAGCTGATTTTATGAGTACTGAAACCGCAACTCCCGAATCGACCAAACCGACTGCTTTAAAAATACCGTCAACGTTGGCTTGTTCAGTAACCGCAAAGGTGGGAAAAGTCTATTACGATAATTTGGTGTTAGATAATGTCTCGGGAAAAGCTTCAATTAAGGATGAGACTGTGGCTTTAGACCAAGTGAAAGCCCAATTATTTCAGGGAACTTTGTCGGCTGACGGTACAATTTCTACACGGGCTAAAACCCCAGAATTTGCTATGAAGTTGGGTATGCAACAAATGAATATTGCTCAAGTATTTACACAATTACCCATGTTGCAAAAAATGGCGCCCATAGCCAAAGTGATTTCAGGTCAATTTACCAGCAACATACAGGTTGCCGGAAATTTGGATGCCTTGGCGCTCACGCCCGATTTAAAATCCATAAGTGGGGATTTGATGGGTTCGTTGAGCAACACCAAAATTACATCTCAGAACGCACCCCTGCTTCAAAAACTAGATGAGCAATTGCCGTTTTTGGATGTCAACAAATTGAATTTGAACGACATCAAATTGAGCATGCAATTCAATAAAGGACAGGTGGCCGTAAAACCGTTTACTGTGCATTACCAAGATATTGCCGTGACTATAGCTGGGAATCATGGATTTGATCAAAACATGAACTACAATTTAAATTTTGATGTGCCGGCTAAGTACGTAGCCAAGGAATTGAATGGGGTGTTGGGGAAAGCTTCGGCAGCCGAATTGGCCAAATTGAATAATATACCGCTGGTGGCTTCGGTAACGGGCACCTTTAAAGCGCCTAAAATTAAAGCTGATACGCGAGCTATGTTGGCCAATCTAACGGGCCAGTTGGCTAAAGGACAAAAAGACAAATTGGTCAATCAGGGATTGAATGCCTTGCAAGGATTGTTGGGGAATAAAAAAGACACTACAAAAACAAACAATACAAACAAAGACCTTAAAGAAAAAGCAGGGAAACTATTGAATGGCTTGTTTGGGAAATAAACCAAAAGGTAGAAAATAATACGCATAAAAAAAGCCACGAAATTCGTGGCTTAATTTTTTCTGTTCAGCTAATTATTTAGCAGCAGGAGCTTCAGCAGCAGGAGCAGCTTCAGCAGCAGGAGCAGCAGCAGTTGTATCAGCAGCTACAGCAGCAGTGTCAACAGCAGGAGCTTCAACAGCAGTTGTGTCAACAGCTACTTCTTCAGCAGGAGCTTCAGCTTTTTTACAAGATACTGCAGTTAATACAGCGATAACAGCTAAACTTAAAAATACTTTTTTCATC
>JBDKFO010000014.1:0-58819 GCA_039798665.1 Bacteroidota bacterium | reverse complement strand
CATGGGCGCCTACAGCTTTATGCTCATGAATTTTGATTTGGTGCCATGGCGATTGGCTTCGCTCAAAGCCTATGCCGCACCAGCTGCAGGAAGTCATACCCGCGACCGACGTAGACATACCGATGCAATCAGAATGGTTTTTGATAAAAATTTATTTAGATAAAAAACAGATATAAAACCTAAAATATACAACTATGATTTTAGAAATATTTGAGAGTAAGAGGAGGACAGCCAGTGGCTGTCAGGTATGAGTTCAATATTCTAAAAACAGCAGATTATAAATTATATACAAACTAAAATATACAACTATGATTTTAGAAATGAAAGTCCCTTCACCGGGAGAATCAATTAAAGAAGTTGAAATTGCAACTTGGTTAGTAAAAGACGGAGATTATGTAGAGAAAGACCAAGCCATCGCCGAAGTTGATTCAGACAAAGCCACCTTGGAATTGCCTGCCGAAGCCAGCGGAATTATTACCTTAAAAGCCGAAGAAGGCGATGCGGTAGCCGTGGGCGCTGTGGTTTGTTTAATTGATACAGCCGCCGCAAAACCAAGTGGTGTCGCCGCTCCAGCTGAAAAAGCCGCCGAACCAGTAGCTGCCGCTCCAGCACCAAAAGCAGTTGAAGTTGCTGCTCCTGCTGCCGCTACCTATGCTGCTCAAGCGCCTTCACCAGCTGCCAGAAAAATATTAAACGAAAAAAATATACAGCCTGCAGATATCGTAGGAACCGGAAAAGACGGACGCATTACCAAAGAAGATGCCCTCAACGCAGTACCTTCAATGGGAACGCCAACAGGTGGAACCCGTGGATCTAGCCGAACTAAATTATCGATGTTGCGTCGTAAAGTAGCCGAACGTTTGGTGGCTGCCAAAAACGAGACAGCCATGTTAACCACTTTTAACGAGGTAAACATGACGCCGATCAACGAAATACGCAACCAATACAAAGATGCCTTCAAAGCCAAACACGGCGGTTTAGGGTTGGGCTACATGTCCTTCTTTACCAAAGCGGTAACGCGTGCACTTCAGTTGTATCCGGATGTCAATTCGATGATCGACGGAACCGACAAAATTGCCTACGATTTTTGTGATATTTCGGTAGCCGTTTCTGGACCAAAAGGACTTATGGTTCCTGTGGTTCGCTCTGCCGAAAACTTAACTTTTAGAGGGGTTGAGGCCGAGATCAAACGATTGGCTATCCGTGCCCGCGACGGACAAATTACCGTTGATGACATGACCGGCGGAACCTTTACCATTTCAAATGGTGGTGTATTTGGCAGTATGTTATCAACGCCTATTATCAACCCACCGCAATCGGGAATTTTAGGGATGCACAACATTATTGAGCGCCCCATTGCCGTAAACGGAAAAGTTGAAATTCATCCGATGATGTATGTAGCTCTTTCGTATGATCACCGCATCATTGACGGAAGAGAATCTGTTGGATTCTTGGTGGCCGTAAAAGAAGCGTTGGAAAATCCATTGGAATTACTGATGAATGGCGACGCCAAAAAATCCTTGGAACTTTAATTTATTGAAATTATACTATACAAATCCCGCTTGACTTTCACGCGGGATTTTTTGTGTACTAGTACAGCATTACCTTTATGAAACAAAGTAAAAAACAGGCGGCCATTGGATTTATTTTCATCACGCTCATCATTGATATTACGGGCTGGGGCATCATCATTCCGGTGATACCCAAACTCATCAAAGAACTCATACACGGGGACATTAGCGAGGCAGCCAAAATTGGCGGATGGCTCACCTTTGCTTATGCCATTACGCAGTTTATTTGCGCTCCGTTGGTTGGGAATTTGAGTGATCGCTTTGGTAGACGCCCCATTTTACTCATTTCCTTGTTTACGTTTTCCTTAGATTATTTGCTGTTGGCTTTTGCGCCCACGATAACCTGGTTATTTGTAGGTCGAATCATCGCAGGCCTCACTGGCGCAAGCATTACAACGGCTTCAGCCTATATTGCCGATGTGAGCACCCCCGAAAACCGAGCGAAGAATTTTGGAATGATCGGCGCAGCCTTTGGTATTGGATTCATCATCGGGCCAGTAATTGGCGGATTGCTGGGTCAATTTGGTTCTCGCGTCCCTTTTTATGCAGCCGCGGTTTTGTGCCTGATCAATTTTATTTACGGCTACTTTATTTTGCCCGAATCGCTAGCTCCCGATAAACGCCGCGCCTTTGATTGGAAGCGTGCCAATCCTGTCGGGTCGTTTATGCACCTTAAAAAATATCCTCAACTCATTGGTTTAATGTTGTCGGTTTTTATGTTGTATGTGGCTTCGCATGCCGTGCACAGCAATTGGAGTTATTTTACCATGTACCGCTTTCATTGGGATGAAAAAATGGTGGGCTATTCGTTGGGTATCATTGGATTACTTGTTGGTTTGGTACAAGGCGGATTAATTCGGTTTACGAGCCCCCGATTGGGCAATGAAAAAAGTGTATACATCGGCATGTTATTGTATACAATTGGCATGGGCTTATTTGCCTTGGCTACCCAAAGTTGGATGATGTTTGCCTTTTTGGTTCCGTATTGTTTGGGAGGAATTGCCGGTCCAGCCATGCAAGCCATTATTTCTGGGCAAGTTCCCGCCAATGAACAAGGCGAGATTCAGGGCACGCTTTCGAGTTTAATGAGCGCTTCAGCCATTGTAGGTCCGCCGGTCATGTCGTCTACTTTTTATTTTTTTACGCACAAAGATGCGCCTGTTTTGTTACCCGGTGCTCCATTTATATTGGCCAGTATCATCATGCTCGCCAGCACCATTATTGCGTTTTATACCTTGCGCAAACACCGACAAAATTTGAACGCAACCGCCAAAGAAGTCAACGAATAATACAGCTCATTTTAAGCAAATATGGCATTTACCGACACCCACACCCATCTATACAGCGAAGAATTTCAGGATGACCAAGCCGAGATGATGCAACGTTCCTTGGCGGCAGGCGTGAGTCGGTTTTTTGTACCGGCGATAGATTCAAGCTGTACAGATGCTATGTATGCTTTAGAGGCGAATTATCCAAATGAGGTTTTTCTGATGATGGGCTTGCATCCTACCTATGTTAAGGACAACTACCAAGACGAATTGGCCCACGTAGAAAAACAATTGGCTGCTCGAAAATTTTATGCCATTGGCGAAATTGGTATTGATTTGTACTGGGATAAAACCCATTTGGAGGAGCAAAAAATAGCCTTTACGACCCAAATTCAATGGGCCAAAAAGTACAAACTGCCCATTGTTATCCATTGCCGTGACGCCTTTGACGAAATCTTTGACGTCTTGGAGTCGCAAAAAGGCCCCGATTTGTTTGGCATTTTCCATTGCTTTACCGGCACGAAAGATCAGGCGTTACAAGCCATTTCCTACAACATGAAACTGGGAATTGGGGGAGTAGTTACCTTTAAAAACGGCAAGATTGATCAGTTTTTGCACGACATCCCACTTAAACATTTGGTGCTTGAAACCGACGCGCCTTATTTGTCTCCAGTTCCACATCGAGGGAAGCGAAATGAAAGCGCCTATATTCCTTTGGTGGCTCAAAAATTGTCCGAGATTTATGGGTTCAGCATGGATGAAATTGCCCAAATTACCACGCAAAATTCAAAAGCGGTCTTTGGCATTTAAGCGCCAAAAAGCCCTACATATTCATAAAATTTTTGTTCATTTGTAACCGACAAAAGGGAATGACAATGCAAAAATTTGATTCGATTCGACCGTTTTATGATGCTGAAATTAATGAGGGAATTCGTTCGTCGGTAAACCATCCGATGATGAAAGCCTTGATGAATTTTACCTTTCCCACAGTAGCCGATGAGGTTTGGAAGGAACAGTTGCTAAAAACGCATTCCATTCGCGATTTTCAATGCAATTTCATTTACCAATCCATTCAAAAAGTACTCGAAAAAAGCTCCGACGGCTTGACCACTTCGGGCTTTGAGAAACTCGAAAAAAACACGTCTTATTTATTTATTTCCAATCACCGCGATATTATTTTAGACACGTCTTTGCTCAATGCCGCTTTGTTTGAGCACGGTTTGGTGATGACGGCCTCGGCCATTGGGGACAATTTGGTAAAAAAGGCATTTTTATTGACCTTGGCCAAACTCAACCGCAATTTCTTGGTACTCCGCGGATTGTCTCCCAGAGAGTTGTTACAAAGTTCCAAATTGATGTCCGAATACATTGGTCAATTGTTGCTGCGCGAAAACCGTTCGGTATGGATTGCCCAACGTGAAGGCCGAACCAAAGACGGGAATGATGCCACGCATCCAGGCGTGTTGAAAATGTTGTCAATGGCAGCAGACGAACCAAATTTGATGGATTACTTCAAGAAAATCAAGGTGGTTCCGGTTTCTATTTCTTACGAATACGATCCGACAGATGCCCTGAAAATGCCACAACTCAAGGCCGAAGCCAACAACGAAATTTACATCAAAGAAAAAAACGAAGATTTCATGACGCTTTTAAGTGGCATCATGGGACAAAAAAAACGCATACACATTCACGTGGGCGACGTCTTGGACCACGAATTGGATCACATAAAACACGAATTTGACAATTCCAACAAGCAAATTCAAGCCATGGCCCAAGCCATTGACGATTCAATCCTTACCTCTTACAAATTATGGCCCACCAATTACATCGCCTATGATTTGTTGAACGGAACTACAACCTATGCTTCGGAGTACACAGATATTGAAAAAGCCGTTTTTGAGCGTCGTTTAGAAAAACGCATTGATTCGCAAAGTGAGTTTGAAGTACAAGGAATCTTGGCCATGTATGCCAATCCAGTTGTCAATAAACGCAAATATCAGCATGGGAACTAAGCCAACTATCTTGTTGATTTACACCGGTGGCACCATCGGCATGATGAAGGATTTTGCTACAGGCGCACTAAAGGCCTTCGATTTTGATCAACTTCTAGATAAGATTCCTGAACTCAACCAATTGGCTTGCGAGATTGAAACCTTGTCATTTGCCTCGCCTATCGATTCATCCAACATGGCCATTGATAAATGGGTGCAAATTGCCCAGCTTATTCAAGACCATTACGAGCAATTTGACGGCTTTGTAATTCTGCACGGATCAGATACCATGTCGTATTCGGCAGCGGCTTTGAGTTTTATGTTGGAGAATTTATCCAAACCCGTGGTGTTTACCGGCTCACAATTGCCCATTGGCGATTTGCGTACCGACGCCAAAGAAAACCTCATTACCGCAATTCAAATTGCTGCTTTGCAACGCAAAAACAAGCCGGTCATTCAAGAAGTGTGCTTATATTTTGAATACAAATTGTACCGTGGCAACCGCACCACCAAAATCAACGCCGAACATTTTAATGCGTTTACCTCACCCAATTATCCGGCCATTGCCGAATCGGGTGTGCATTTAAAAGTAAGCGAAGAATTGTTGTTTCATTCAACTTCTAAAAAGTTGAGCATTCACACCGAGCTCGACTCGAATGTGGCGATTGTAAAATTGTTTCCCGGACTCAACGAAACAGTATTGAATGCCATACTAACTATTCCCAATTTAAAAGGTGTTGTTTTAGAAACCTATGGTTCGGGCAATGCCCCAACAGCTGATTGGTTTATAGCCGCTCTAAAACAAGCTATTTCAAATGGACTTCAGGTTGTCAACGTCACCCAATGTGCGGGCGGAAGTGTACGCATGGGCGATTACGAAACCAGTACACAGCTCAAATCAATTGGGGTTATTTCGGGCAAAGACATCACTACCGAAGCCGCTATTACCAAACTCATGTACTTATTGGGTCAGCAAGTTGATCCGGCTGTTTTCAAAACCATTTTTGAAACCTCTTTGCGCGGTGAATTGACCTAAAAAATACCCCGTTTCGTTTTACTTACTGAAAAAAAATGCGGTTATTTGCACCCACAATTTCCTAGAGAGGTGTCCGAGTGGTTGAAGGAGCAAGCCTGGAAAGTTTGTATGTGGGCAACTGCATCGTGGGTTCGAATCCCATCCTCTCTGCATCGTTTGCAATGCTCCCGTGAGGGAGCATTTTTTATGCCTTTTTGCGCCCCAAAACTCCGTTTTGGAAAAGCAACAAAGGCATAAAAAATGCCGCATGTAATGCGTGCATTGCAAACGATATCAGTCCCCCCTCCCGGGATCACCGCAGGTAATCCCGTTCTCAATAAACAATTTTAAACAAGTGCCGCAGTCGCTTGAATAAATTACACTAATTTAAATCAGAGAAAATAACATAATCAACAGATTAGATTAAATCAGTACTTATGGGAACAGAAAGGTATGTGTTTCAATAATTGTCTTTTTTCTCATTTGAACTAAATTTCTTGTTTTCTTCAAAAATACACAAAGTGATTTTTCATTATAGATAAACTTTACGTCTTCATTGTAATCAGTTGCTAAATAGGCATCACCTGTTAAGTTGTAAAAAGGCAGTTTCATTTTGCCCTTAACTTTAACACCTTTATTATCAATAACACCAGCTCGTAATATAGCTTCTAGTTTTGCTTCATCTTTTTCTTCAGACGACACTTTAGTGTAAGCAATCATCATCTTCATCCATTCTGCATCATCTACCAAAAACCAATTTAATTTATTAAAATCAATTCCTTGATCATTAACCCAACCATAGCTTGTAAAACAAAATAAAACATATTTTTTACCATCTAGTGTCGGGTCCATTTTGGGTGTGAACTCTTGTATTTTAAATGAAATTACAGATGTAGATGACATATCTTTTAACTTTTTTCCATTGAAATCAAAAGTTTCCAGATTAAAGGATGTGAATTCAGGATGATTAGCTAATACCCATTCGGTTGCTTTTAATTCTGTTCTTTCTTCCATCTCTTCAATTGAGGCAATTGCACCTATTGCAGCGACTCCAACTACTGCTGCGGCAACTGCTGCACCATTGTTTTGAGCATTCACTTGTTTTGGAGTAAGTAATGCAATTCCTAGTAAAACAATAAATAACTTTTTCATAATTTTTAGATTTTAAGTTTTCCAAATATAACCAAATCAAGCTATTAAATATTCGACTAATCCCACACCCCCAACCCCTCTCGAGAGGTGAGTTTTCAAACTATCCACAAACCATTATCGGCTATATCTTTTTTTCATACATTTAACCCACGCAATTCGCTCATGAAAAAATTATTACTTTTTGTATTCTGCTTGGTTCAGCTTGCTTTGTTTGCACAAGAGCAGGAATTGGAATTGCCCTATCCCATGATTCAACGGGATTCTTTGTATCGAGAAGACCAGTTTTATATCGGGATGACCTATAATTTGGTTGGGAATTCGCCCACCGCTTTTTCGCAAGACAAATTTTCTACGGGCTTTTCAGCCGGAGTATTGCGAGATTTCCCTATCAATGCAGACAGAACCCTGGCTATAGCGCCCGGACTGGGTTTTTCGTACCAGAACTACCACCAAAATTTATTAATCAACGGTACAGCGGCAGAACCCGTGTATAGCATTATTCCCAAAGGAACCTATTACAGCAAAAATAAGATCGAAGAATACCTACTTGATCTACCCATCGAATTTCGCTGGCGTACTTCAACGCCCGAAAGCCATAAGTTTTGGCGCATCTACAGCGGTGTAAAATTGAGTTATGTATTGGCCTCCCGTTCCCAATACACCGATGGACAGTACAATGTGATCATCAAAAACAATCCCGATTTCAATAAAATGCAGTTGGGAATTTATTTGGCCATGGGCTACAACACCTGGAATTTTTATGGCTATTACGGACTTACACCGATGCTTTCCAAAAACGCTACCATTCAAGATCAACCCATTGGGCTCCGCGCCATTCACTTGGGCTTGCAATTTTATATTTTATAACCAAACCCACCACAAGGTCAGTTGCGGAATGGCACCTAACCCAAAACCAATGGCCAATTCTTGATAGGTATGGGCTTGCATCGCCAAGCGGGATGAAGCAACCAGGCCGTTTAACAAAAGCAATGCCGCAATGCCGTAAGAGAGATCAACTTGGTAATGCACACTCAATCCCATCACAAAACAACTCAAGGCCGCAATTCCCATTTGGTGAATGCTGGCTTTTACGTTCATAAACAAATACAAAAATGTGAGGATGTTGCTCAGTAGTCCGCCCAAAATAAAATAATGCAGTTCGGGTAAAACTGATCGCGTAACGCTTTTGAAAGCGAGTAGATACAGTAAAATACAGCTGATGAATAAAGGAATTCTGCGTTGGGCCACTTTATGGAGCATCACCGAATCAGCTTTTCCCAATGTTTTGAGCCAAAAGTATAGGGCCAACGGAATAAAAATAGTGAGCAAACTTACCTGTAAACACAAAAAAAGTACCTGTGCCTCGCTGTAGTATATTGGACTGATGGCCAAATAGATGAGGGTGCCCATCAGCGGAATAAACAACGGATGAAAGATATAGGATATGGCCACCAAGAAAGGGTTGGGCTTATTCACCATACTTATATTTTTTTGCGCAAACGCGCCACAGGAATATCGAGGAGTTCGCGGTATTTGGCTATCGTTCGGCGGGCAATCGGATAACCTTTTTCTTTGAGAATTTCAACCAATTGATCGTCGGGTAAGGGTTTGCTTTTGTCCTCTTCGCGAATGACCGTTTGCAAAATATTTTTGATTTCTAAGGTAGATATTTCTTCACCCTGATCGTTTTTCATCGCTTCCGAGAAAAACTCCTTGATCAATTTAGTGCCGTAGGGCGTTTCGACATACTTGCTGTTGGCCACCCGCGAAACCGTCGAGATGTCCAGTCCAACGCGATCGGCAATGTCCTTGAGAATCATGGGTCTAATCTTGCTTTCGTCGCCTTCTAAAAAGTACTCGTGTTGGTACTGCATAATGGCATTCATGGTCACCAAGAGCGTTTCTTGCCGTTGCTTGATGGCGTCTATAAACCACTTGGCTGAGTCCAATTTTTGTTTGATGAATTGCACCGCTTCCTTCTGAGCCGACGATTTTTCGCGTGCCGATTTATAGGTTTGCATCATGTCTTGGTAATCTTTCGAGACGTGCAAGCTGGGCGCATTTCGGCCATTCAACGTGAGTTCCAAATCGCCGTCTATAATGCGGATCATAAAATCGGGGACTATGGTTTCGGTAATTTTGGAGCTACCTTGGTAAGAGCCGCCGGGCTTGGGGTTGAGACGTTCTATTTCGTGGATGGCTTTCTTGAGTTGTTCGGCATTGACGCCAAATTTGGCCTGCAGTTTGTCGTAGTGTTTTTTGGTAAAGGCCTCAAATTGCTGCCCCAAAATGCCAATAGCCAAATCAATGGATTCGGTGGGGGTTTTGTGTTTCAGTTGTAGTAGTAAACATTCCTGCAAATCGCGTGCGCCAATGCCTGCGGGTTCCAATTCGTGTACTATGTGCAAGATGCGCTCCACGGTTTTTTCGTCGGTGTAGATGGCTTGCGTAAAAGCCAAATCATCTACAATATCGGCCAAACTGCGGCGGATGTAGCCCATTTCGTCGATGCTACCCACTAAAAATTCGGCGATTTCCCGCTCTTCGTCTGATAAAATAAAGGTATTGAGTTGCGCCACCAAGTCCTGATGAAAACTTAGCGCTGCCGAGAGTGGCGATTCGCGTTGGTCTTCTTCGGCGTAGTTGTTGGCTTGTAGTTTGTAATCGGGAATTTCGTCGTTGCTTAGGTAATCATCAATGCTGATGTCATCGGTATCAATATTGGACGCATCATCATAGTCGTCAAATTCATTGGTTTCAAATTCATCGGCCTCGTAGATTTCGTCATCTTCTTTGCCCGATTCGAGCGCCGGATTTTCGTTCATTTCTTCTTTTAACCGCTGCTCAAATGCCTGCGTAGGCAATTGAATTAACTTCATCAGCTGAATTTGCTGAGGCGATAATTTCTGCGCGAGTTTAAGATGTAGAAATTGTTTAATCACAGGTATTGAACGGTTTTAAAAAAAGTAATGGCACTATTCAAAGGGTTGCATAACCCGTAATTTTTCGCGAATTGTTTTAGAATTCGGCGTTTTGCGGCGTTCTTGGGAATGGAATCACATCGCGGATGTTGCTCATGCCCGTTACAAAAAGCACCAAACGTTCAAAGCCCAAACCAAAGCCCGAGTGCACGGCGGTTCCAAATCGGCGGGTATCCAAGTACCACCATAATTCTTTTTCGTCAATGCCCAATACCTTCATTTTCTCGACCAAGACGTCGTAGCGTTCTTCTCGTTGAGAGCCGCCTACAATTTCACCAATGCCCGGGAATAAAATGTCCATGGCGCGTACGGTTTTTCCGTCTTCGTTTAGGCGCATGTAAAACGCTTTAATGTTGGCTGGATAATCGTATAAAATCACCGGACACTTGAAGTGTTTTTCTACCAAATACCGTTCGTGCTCCGATTGCAAATCGGCACCCCATTCTTCAATGATGTAACTGAATTTTTTGTTTTTATTTGGTTTCGAATTCTTTAAAATATCAATCGCTTCGGTATAGGAAACGCGTTTAAAGTTGTTTTCCAACACAAAATTGAGTTTCTCCAACAAACTCATTTCGCTGCGTTCGGCCTGTGGTTTTACTTTTTCTTCGTCAAGCAAACGGCTTTCCAAGAATTTCAAATCATCGGCACAATGCTCCAACGTGTATTTGATTACGTACTGAATAAAATCTTCAGCCAAATCCATGTTATCGTTCAAATCATTGAAAGCCACTTCGGGTTCAATCATCCAAAATTCGGCCAAATGGCGCGAGGTATTCGAGTTCTCAGCACGGAATGTAGGCCCAAACGTATAGACTTGTCCCAAGGCCATCGCAAAGGTTTCGGCTTCCAATTGTCCCGAAACCGTGAGGTTGGTTTCTTTGCCAAAAAAATCTTCTTTGTAGTTCACTTTTCCGTCTTCGTCACGCGGAGTTCCGTCAAAAGGCAAGGCAGTTACTTTAAACATTTCGCCTGCGCCTTCCGCATCTGATCCGGTAATGATGGGCGTATTCATATACACAAATCCGCGTTGCTGAAAGTAGTGGTGCACGGCATACGACAACACCGATCGCACGCGCATAATGGCACCAAAGGCATTGGTTCGCACGCGTAAATGGGCGTTTTCACGCAAAAATTCTAAGGAATGTTTTTTGGGTTGCATTGGGAATTTCTCGGCATCGGAGTCACCTAGAATTTCCAACTGAGTCACTTGTACTTCATATTTTTGGCCGGCTCCTTGGCTTTCTACCAAGTTTCCGGTAATGCTCAAGGCAGCGCCAGTAGTGATGCGTTTCAGCGTGGCTTCTGGCGTATTTTCAAAATCCACCACACACTGAATATTGTGTAAGGTTGACCCATCGTTCAACGCAATAAATTGATTGTTTCTAAAGGTGCGCACCCAGCCTTTTACGGTGATGTCCGATTGGGTTTGTGTGCTGTGCAGTAAGTCTTTAACTTTTAGCGTTTTCATAACTATTCTTCTAAAATGTGTCTTGCATTCCCGCGCTTTGGCGTGTTGAGCTGCAAATATAAGGCAATTGTTGTTATTTTTTGGGAGCTTTTTCCCGCTGTTCGGCTGTATCTTTTGGCTTGGCCGCCAAAAGGATGTCGCCTGCCATCGGGGCTATTTTCGTTTCTTTTTGAACGTGTCTTTTTCAAAGCTCAACACCAAGGCCGGGAGCACCAATAAATTGGCAAACATGGCAAAAAGCAAGGTGCAGGAAATCAATCCGCCTAGGGCAATGGTTCCGCTAAAACTCGACAACGTAAAAATGGCAAAACCAAAAATCAAGACCACCGAGGTATAAAACGTACTGATACCGGTTTCGCGCATGGCACTCATCACCGATTTATAGACCTGTCCGTGGTTGCGCTGCAAATCGTGTCGAAACTTGGCCATGAATTGAATCGCATTGTCTACCGAGATCCCAAAGGCAATACTAAATACCAAAATCGTGGAGGGTTTCAGTGGAATGCCCAAATAGCCCATTAATCCTGAGGTAATACACAGCGGCAACACATTGGTGATCACCGAAGCCATCACCATTTTTACCGAACGGAACAAATAGGCCATCAGTCCGGCAATCAGTAAAATGGCAAAGATTAACGATTCGATGAGGTTATCTATCAAATAGGTTGTTCCTTTTTGAAACACCAAGGCTTTTCCGGTGAGCGTTACGGTAAAACGTTCGGCGGGAAAAAGTGTGTCTATTTTGGTTTGCAGTTGTTGCTCAATTTTGGCCATTTCGCCGGTACCAATGTCTTTCATGTAGGTGGTAATGCGCGCATAACGTCCGCTGGCATCTACATAACTTTTCATCAAATTGTCTTTGGTGTTTTTCTTGGCATTTTTGGCATACGACAAAATAAAGGCCTGTTCTTGCGAAGTGGGCAATTCGTAATATTCGGGATTGCCATTGTAGTAGGCTTGTTTGGAATACTTAATCAAGTTCACAATAGAAACCGGTTTGGACAATTCGGGTATCTGCTCGATGGTTTCCTGTAATTCGTTTATGCGTTTTAGGGTTGATAATTTCATGACGCCTTTTTTGCGCTTGGTGTCAATCATAATCTCCAAGGGCATTACGCCGCTGAACTCTTTTTCGTAAAACAATATGTCTTTAAAAAACGAGGCGCTTTTGGGCATTTCGCCAATTAAACTACCCGATACTTTCATTTGAGTAATGCCCACGATACTAAAAACGAGCAGTAACCCATAAATGATATATATGCGTTTGCGGTGGTTTTTTACTTGCAATTCCACCCAATCCAACAAGGCTGAAATGTAGTTTTTGCTCAGGTGGTACAGGTGCTTCTCTTTGGGCATTGGCATGAAACTGTAGATGATGGGCACCACCAACAGGGTGAGTAAATACACCGTAATCACGTTGATCGAAGTAACCAAACCAAATTCATACAACAAGTCGTTTCCGGTAATCATAAAGGTGGCAAAACCGGCCGCAGTAGTCAAATTGGTCATGAGGGTAGATACCCCAATTTTGGAGATGACGCGCTGCAAGGCCTTGGCCTGATTTTTATGGTTCTTGATTTCTTGCTGGTATTTATTGATCAAGAAAATGCAATTGGTAATTCCAATCACAATAATCAAGGGCGGAATAATGGCCGTGAGGATGGTGATTTTGTAATGAAACAAGCCGAGTGTGCCAAAGGACCACATTACTCCGACCAATAAAATACAAATCGAAATAAACGTGGCGCGGTAAGAGCGGAAAAACAAAAAGAAAATCAACGAAGTAATCAGTAGGGCAGCACCGATAAATAAACCAATTTCGCCCTTCATGTTTTCGGCGTTGATGGTCCGAATGTAGGGCATACCCGACACGCGTAAATCCATGCCTGTTGCTTTTTCAAAGGCATCAATTTTGGGGACTAATTCTTCTACGATAAAGGTTTTGCGCCCGGCTGTATTGACTACATTTTTCTTTACATACACCGCGGCACGTATGGATCCCGTTTCTTTATTAAAAAGTAAACCCTCGTAAAATGGCAGTTCATGAAACAATTGGTAGCGCAGGCCTTTGAGGTAGGAAGGATTGTTGGTTTGCGTAGGATCTACAAACGACACCAAGTCAAATTTTTGGGAAATCGTGTCTTTGTGAATTTTTTTCAAGTCGCTTATCGAAACAACCAATTCAACTGCCGCTGATTTTTTTAACCCAGTCATCAACTCATTCCATGCGGCAAAATTTTTAGGCGTAAAAAAAGCAGGATCTTTAAACCCAATGACTATCAGGTTGCCTTCTTCGCCAAAGGTGTCTAAAAATTCCTCATATTGCTGATTGGCCGGGTGGTCTTTGGGAAGTAAATTGGCTTCGGTGTAGGTCATGGCCAGGTTTTTCCATTGCAAGCCCAAAAACAAAGTGAGCGCGGCAATGATAACCAAAATGGCAATTCTGTTTTTAAGAATTATTCGGGCTAGTTTTTCCCAAAATCCAACTTTAACTGCTTTTTTCATGTAACGTTTAAAAATGCAAGCAAAGGTAGGTAAAGCAAGAAGAATTTATATAAACACAAGGCATATTTATTGAAAATTTCAAGTAGTTTTCATGGTGTATTAAATTTAGGTTATGCCTGCAACTTGGTACATAATTTATATATTTGGTTTCCGATATTTAGCCCTAATTTGATTTTGCATTTCCATGAAACGATTTAAGAACTCCATATTCTATTTATTAATAACCGGCGGCTTTTCTGTGCTGATATATTGGATTTTAATTCAAGGGAAAGTACTCGAAATGGGCCGTAAAATTGTGGTAATTACTTCAAAAAACACCCAATGGTCGGAGTTTCTGATGTCCATGGAGCACAACCTTAAGCATCCGTTGGCCATTTTGCTTGGACAAATTATCACTATTATTGTGGTGGCTCGTTTTTTTGGTTGGATGTTTCGCAAAATCGGGCAACCCTCCGTGATTGGCGAAATCATTGCCGGAATTGTATTGGGACCTTCCTTGGTTGGTATGTATTTTCCCGAATTTTCGGCTGCACTTTTTCCGGTTGAGTCCTTGGGAAATTTGCAGTTCCTGAGTCAAATCGGTTTAATTTTATTCATGTTTGTCATTGGCATGGAACTCGACTTGAAAGTCCTCAAAAACAAAGCCAACGACGCGGTAGTCATTAGTCACGCCAGTATTGTTATTCCGTTTGCCTTGGGCGTGGGCTTGGCCTATTATATTTATTTTCGTTTTGCACCCGTAGGTGTCGAATTTTTATCCTTTAGTTTATTCATGGGAATTGCCATGAGCATCACCGCCTTTCCGGTGTTGGCGCGCATCGTGCAAGAACGCGGCATACACAAAACGCGTTTGGGTACCATTGTCATTACCTGTGCTGCCGCCGACGACATTACTGCCTGGTGTATTTTAGCCGCCGTTATTGCCATTGTAAAAGCCGGTTCGTTTGTGAGTTCACTGTATGTGATTGGCATGGCTGTAGCCTATGTATTGCTTATGCTTTTGGTGGTCAAACCGTTTTTAAAACGCATTGGCGACTTGTATGGCAGTAAATCAAAATTAAATAAACCCGTTGTAGCCATCTTTTTCCTGACGTTAATTATATCGGCCTATACTACAGAAGTTATAGGCATTCACGCCTTATTTGGCGCATTCATGACCGGTGCCATTATGCCCGACATCGCCAAATTTCGCGCTATTTTTATTGATAAAGTAGAGGACGTAGCTGTGATTTTGTTGCTCCCCTTGTTTTTCGTTTTCACCGGATTGCGCACGCAAATTGGCTTGATCAACGACCCATTTTTGTTGAAAGTAACCGGCTGTATTATTGGCGTAGCCGTAGTTGGAAAGTTTTTAGGAAGTGCCATAGCCGCCAAATTTGTAGGCCAAAATTGGCGCGATAGCCTTACAATCGGGGCACTGATGAATACCCGTGGATTAATGGAATTGGTGGTATTAAATATTGGGTATGATTTGGGTGTGCTTACCTCAGAAGTGTTTACCATGATGGTGATAATGGCCTTGGTTACCACTTTTATGACTGGCCCAGCGCTTGATCTTATCAATTTTATTTTCAAAACCAAAGATGTTTCGCCGGCTGAGGAAAAATCAACTAATTCCAAATACCGAATTTTGGTTTCGTTTGGAAACAGCGAAAAAGCCAAAGGATTACTACGCATTGCCTCGAGTTTGGTGGGTAAGCCCAAAGGCGAAGCGAGCATTACTGCCCTTCATTTGTCACTTAGTGACGAGTTGCATTCCTTTAATATGGAAGAATACGAAAAAATGCGTTTTGCACCCGTTCTAGAAGAAGCCGGCAAACTCAAGCAAGAAATCAATACTTTTTTTAAGGCGACGGTCGACGTAGAAACCGACATCACAGAAATTGCCGAGGAAGGTCACTATGATCTACTTTTGGTAGGCTTGGGCAAATCAATCTTTGATGGAACTTTGTTGGGAAAAGTATTGGGCTTTACTACCCGCATCATCAATCCCGATCGTTTGATTGATAAATTTACCGGGAAAGAAGGCTTGTTTGAAAACTCTCCGTTTGATGAACGAACTCGCCAAATCATTACCCGCACGAAAATGCCGTTGGGTATTTTTATCGATAAAAACCTGCAAAAAGTAGACCGCGTATTGGTGCCCATTTTTAGTGCCGAGGATACGTTTTTGGTTGATTATTGTCAAAAATTAATTAGCCACAACGATTCTAAGGTTGCCGTATTGGCCAGCAATGCCATAGTGCAAAGCAATTTTTTGTTGGAGAGTGCCTTGTCCACCTTAGAACAAGAATATCCGGCTCATTTGAGTCTGCTACACGAACGAATCCTGGACAAAGAGTTCCTAACTAAACAAGATTTGTTGGTGATTAGCCTTGACAGTTGGAAAAAATTGGTGGCCTCGCAAAGCACCTGGCTCAGCAATATTCCCTCAGTGCTTATCATTAAGCCTTAAAGGCCCAAATCGAGTACAAAGCTAAATTTTACCGAGATATTATCTTCCAAATCCGGTAAACTGTTGGCGCCATAGCGGTAAAAGAAATTCAAGCCCAAGGTGCCCACAATGTTGTTGATCTCCACCCCCGATTCCAAGTAACCTTTGTCGAGTGTTTTGTAGACAAAGCCACTGTGTTGTGCGGGTTTATCCATATTTCCAAGTGCCGTACGTGTAACCAATACCAAAGTGGGCGTAATTGATTTGGAGAGCGCTAATTTCTGGAAACTGTGTTTCAGTTGGAGCGTGGCATATTTACTCGAAAAGAACTCGTTGTAAAACATCGTTTCAAAACTGTTTTTGGCCGCAATGGTAAACCGTTGCATAATTTTGGTTTTGCTAATGTTATTTGGCGACGTATTGTATAAGTGGGTAAGTGGTACATCGCCAAAGGCATATCCCGTTTCAAGCAATACGCTACTGAGTTGGTTATTGAGAAACTGTTTTTCATACTCCAAACGGAAATCAAATTTGCCAAAATCAAAATCATTTTTATCAAATTCAGGCATGGATCGGGTGAATTGAAAGGTAAATTTTGGGTAACCGGTTTCAATTTCTAGGCGGCCTTTGGGCGTCTGTAAATACTCACTAAACGGATTCCATTGTATCGAGGCCACCGCAGTTGTCATCTCGTAATTTTTGTAGGCCTTGCCATTTACCGTATATACATAATCAAATTTAGGATCGATGTAACTTTGGGTGAGCTGCCACACACTTTCGGTGCGCGGGAAAATTTTGGTATCAACGTAGGCTCGCCAACTGTTGTAGTTGTAAAATGTACTGATGTTGATAGGTCTGGGGTTGTAGATGCGAAACGGAATTTTGTCAATCACAAAGGCCGTGCTTGCTATCTCTTGCACGTCATCGGTATACGAAATGCCCATCCAAGTGTTGGAAAAATCGCCTAAACGGGTGGCTGTTCCTAGGCTGTATTTAAAGGCGCCGTCTTTGGTTCCATAACCGGTATAGCCGTTCAATTGTATAATTTTAGAAAACGATTCGTTGGTTCGTCCGCCCATGCCAAAGCGAAATCCTTCATAATTATTGTAGCGCAAAAAATACCGTAAATCCACATCGACTGGACCATAGGGCACATAGCCCACCAAGAGTTTTCGTGCCAAGCGCAGTCTTTTTTCCAATTTTACTTTTCGGCCAATGCTATCCAATCCCAAATAGGTCATGGGCATGCGGTAATCTAAACTGTCTTTCCGGTATTTTTCCCAGAACGATTCGGGTTTTGCCTCGGCATCGCGTTTCATCTCAATTTTGATAAACGAATTGCGCAAAGGCTTGGCGGTGTAATTAAAATCAAAAAAATGCGTTTCGGCCAACAAGTAGGCATAATCTGAGGCTACTTTTTGGCGGGTTTGCGACATCGAACCGTCTAACGGATCAAACACCAAGGTTTCGCCTAAGAAGGAAAGGTTTTCATTTTTTTTGCCCTTGCTAATTTTAAATTTTTGGCTTTCGGGTATCCACAAGTTTTGGCTGGCGTTGTAGCGGTATTCGTGCAACGCATGCAATTGCAACGCCTTGTTTACAAAAGTAACCGCCTTGGCCACGGCATACGTAGCTTCGTCGATATACAAAAGTCCTTCTAAGTCGTTGTTTTTGTCTTTGCTTTTAAAATAAACCACATAAACTGGCCGGTCTTGTATTCGAATTTGATCTAGTACATCAAACTGATAATGCGGACTGCCTTTATCGGATATAGGGCTATAGTATTTAGTTTGTAACAACACATAGTAGGGATCATAGATAGAGTAGGATTGCAGTTGCAGCGACACAAACTCGTAAATCGGTTGGTTAAACCCCGCCATTTTGTAACCCAAGATGGTTTCTTTGAACCGATTGGCGGCATACTGATAGGCTGAAACTTTCTCGGTGAGAAACAGGTGTTGCTTGCTAATGAACTTCTTAAATTCGTAATCACTCGAGTCGGTTTTGACCACCATTTTTCCAAAAATATTGTGCTTCAGCACGCTTTCTACCCGCCCTTCAATTGAATCTGGATGTGCTGTGATGGTGAGTTTATTATAGGCTTTGCAGTCAAATGCCGGAATTTTTACAAAGGGATTGTTTTGGTTTTTTGCCCGAATAACGTGCTGTATAATGGCCGTTCCGCTTGTATTTGCAGCGGCTTGGTAGGGTTGTGGCGCAAGTAAAATGGTGTAAAATTTTTGCGTAGCATGCAAGGTAATTAGTTGCTCTTGGTAGCCTTTGGCCCGGATGTGCAACACCGATTTGTCGGCACTTACCACCTCAAAAAAACCATAACTGTCTGTGAAGGAATACTGTGATTCTCCGTGTACCAAGGTGGCTAAGCCAATGGGTTTAAGGGTCACGATGTCTTTAATTTGCCCGGTAAAATGCTGTTGAGCCTGCCCGCTCCAAGCGAGCAACAGCAAACAGCAAAGCCAAACAAATGTGCCAAACCTTTTCATAGGGCATTATGGAATTAAATAAAAAACCGTCTCCAAGTAGGTTGCACTTCAGAGACGGTATTTGACTAGGCGTTACCGCATTACACTTTCATGATTTCGGCTTCTTTTGCCGCCAACAATTCGTCTACTTTTTTGATAAACGCATTGGTTAAATTTTGCACCTCGTCTTCGGCTTTTTTACAAAAATCTTCGGAGGTCCCTTCTTTTTCTAATTTTTTGATGTCGTTATTGGCGTCTTTACGCACATTTCGAATCCCAATTTTGGCGTCTTCTGATTCGGACTTGGCTTGTTTCACTAAATCGCGACGGCGTTCTTCGGTGAGTGGCGGTACACTGATAATTACAACATCACCATTATTCATCGGGTTAAACCCTAAATTGGCAATGAGAATTGCTTTTTCAATTGGGTTCAACATGCTTTTTTCATAGGGCTGAATGGTCAAAGTACGGGCATCAGGTGTATTGATGTTGGCCACTTGTGACAAGGGTGTTTGAGCACCATAATAATCTACAAACACACTGCCCAACATTTGCGGACTTGCTTTTCCGGCACGGATGTTTAAAAAGGATTTTTCTAAATGCGCGATAGAACCGTTCATCGATTCTTCGGTACTTTCTAAAATAAAATCAATTTCTTCTGTCATGGGAATTCTAGTTAATCTATAGTATTTTCTTAGCCAATATGAACAACAGTACCAATGTTCTCGCCGTTGCAAATTTTTTCTAAGTTTCCTTTTTTATTCATGTCAAAGACCAAAATAGGTAATTTATTTTCTTGACTCAAGGTAAATGCAGTACTGTCCATTACATTGAGTCCTTTTTTGATGACATCATCAAAGGAGATGAAATCAAATTTGGTAGCCAACGGATCTTTTTCGGGATCAGCAGTGTAAATTCCATCTACACGTGTTCCTTTTAAAATTACATCGGCATGAATTTCGATGCCGCGCAATACGGCTGCTGTGTCGGTGGTAAAGTAGGGGTTTCCTGTCCCGGCTCCAAAAATTACAATGCGACCTTTTTCCAAATGACGCACGGCTCTTCGTTTGATGTAGGGTTCGGCGATGGCTTCAACTTTCAAGGCGGTTTGCAATCGGGTAAGCATCCCGTGGCTTTCGAGTGCGCCTTGTAAGGCCATTCCATTAATAATGGTAGCCAACATGCCCATGTAGTCACCTTGAACGCGATCCATTCCGCTGCTTGCTCCCGCTACTCCGCGAAAAATATTTCCGCCTCCAATTACAATTGCAATCTCTACTCCTTTGTCGTGAATTTTTTTAATTTCTTCGGCATATTCTGCCAATCGCGCAGGGTCAATTCCGTATTGTTTGTCGCCCATTAAGGCTTCTCCACTTAACTTGAGAAGGATTCTTTTGTACTTCATTTTGCTTTTACATTGAGTTGGGCAAATATAGCGATATTTGGTTTTTGAAAATCGCCGATTATAAAAAATATCGGGCAAAAAAAACGGCTGTACTGTGTGACAAAACACACAATAAGCTGCCCAAGAATTGCCTTATCTTTGGCCCCAGCAACCCAATTTCTCGTCTCATGAAAAACGAAATTCAATCGGCCTTAGACCAATCGTATAGTTATGAAGACTATCGTACCGTTGTAAAAAATCAATTTTTAGCCGGAAAAGTAACCGGTCTCGAACAGTCGGAAGCTTTTTTGCATTACACCGAACTCAACGAAGCCCGGATGCATCGGCTTGACAAAACCAGCAGTTTAACTCCCGAAACCCTTAGCGCCATAAGCCAATGGAACAAAAAATACCTGTGGTTGGTACTCACCGAAGGCTGGTGTGCTGATGGTGCGCAGGTACTTCCCGTTCTGAATAAGATGGCTCAAGCCAATTTAAACATTGATTTACAATTGGTATTTCGAGACGAAAATGATGAGCTCATGCAACAGGTACTTACCAACGGATCAAGAGCAATTCCCAAGTTGTTGATTATTGACACCGAAACGCATGCACTCTTAGGCCAATGGGGTCCGCGTCCAAAAGGCGCAATAGAGTTGATAGCCAACTACAAAAAAGAACACGGTTTTGTGGACGAAGCTGCCAAAGCCGATTTACAGTTGTGGTATTTTCGCGATAAAGGGGTTGAAATTCAGCAAGAAATTGTGGCGCTTATGCATCAGCTGCTTTCCACTTCGCTTCAAAATCAGGAATAGACAAAGCATTTTCAACCGCAAAATCACCAATTTTGGTGCGGCGTAAGGCTGTAAGATGTGCTCCACTTTGTAAGGCTTTTCCAAAATCATAAGCCAGCGAACGAATATACGTGCCCTTGCTGCACACCACCCGAAAATCGATTTCGGGTAAGGCAATGCGCGTGAGTTCAAATTCGTACATCGTGGTTTTTCGCGATGCAATTTCCACCGATTCACCGGCGCGCGCATGTTCGTATAGCCGCTTACCGTCTTTTTTAATGGCCGAAAATACGGGTGGAATTTGGTCAATTTCGCCTAAGAATTGCAATCTAGCTTTCTCGATTGTCTGGTCACTGATGTGGTCACTGTCAAAGTGCGCATCGATTTCGGTTTCTAAATCATAAGAAGGCGTCGTGGCGCCAATATAAAACGTACCGGTATATTCTTTGGCCTGTGCTTGTATTTCGGTAATTTGTTTGGTGAATTTCCCAGTGCAAATAATCAGCAAACCAGAAGCCAACGGATCAAGGGTGCCTGCATGCCCAATTTTAAATTTCTTGGGCAGATTGTACTTGCGTTTCAATAAATATTTTAGCTTGTTGACGGCCTGAAACGAGGACCAGTGCAGGGGTTTGTCTACCAGAATGACTTGGCCGTTTAGAAAATCATCGGCCTCCATTAAATAACACTGAGGGGATGAATAAAAAAGTGGATCACCAACAAGGCGATTCCAATGACAATTCGGTAATACCCAAATCCTTTAAATCCGTATTTTGTAAGAAAACCGATAAAGCTTTTGATAGCCATAAGTGCGACAATAAAGGCCACTATATTTCCGATGAGTAAAAGGTTGGTTTCTTCTTGGGTGAGCACGTAGCCCGCTTTGTAAAAGTCATAACATTTTTTTATGGTAGCGCCCAACATGGTAGGAACGGCCAAGAAAAATGAAAATTCGGCTGCCGACGTACGGCTTAAATTTTGCGTCATTCCACCCACAATACTTGCGCCACTTCGGGATACGCCGGGTATCATAGCCAAGCACTGAAATAATCCAATTTTGAACGCCGTTTTATACGTTATTTCCGTATTGGAAGACCCCGAAAACCACACGTCGACTTTGAGTAATAAAATTCCGCCTAGCAACAAGGAAATTGCAACGGTAATTGGGTTTTCTAGTAAGGCATCAATTCTTTTGCTAAACAATAAGCCAAAAATTACTGCCGGAATAAAAGCGATGGCCAACTTAAAATAAAAGTCAACCGACTGAAAAAAGCGTTTAAAATAGAGCGCAACTACCGAAAGGATCGCGCCCAGCTGAATGACAATGGTAAATAATTTGGTAAACTCTTCGTGGGCAATGCCAAAAAAAGAACTGGCAATAATCATGTGGCCTGTAGAAGAAATGGGTAAAAACTCGGTAATGCCTTCAATTACGGCTAGTGCAACAGCTTCGAGTGTAGTCATCTAACTATTTTTCGGGTTCTTTAAAATCGCGAAAACAGTAATGCCAAATCCTGCCAAAACTACTGTTGGAGCCAATCGGATGCGTCTAAAATTAAAGATCGCCTCGTTAAAAACTTTTGGATCTTCGCTACCACCACCAATCATCAATAAAAAACCAATCACAATTACCGCAATGCCCAGCAAAAGCAGAAGGTAGTTTGTTTTTCCAAATAAAAATTCAACTTTGGCTTCGGAGGCAGGAGTGTTTGCCTTTGGTGCTTCGGGTTTTTGCGGTTTCATATAGAGTAGAATCGATTAATATAAATCGTCAGTTCGTAAATTCAAGTAACGCTGTGTGGCAAAATAGGTGCTGAGCCATGTAATGAGTACGCCCAGAACTAATACGCCAAACAACACAATACCCACGGCAAGCGGGTTTTCTAAAATCCCTAAATTGGGATAAGTGTTATCAATGTAAAGCAAACAAACAATCAAGGCAATTACAGCACAAATGGCACCAGCCAATCCCAATTTCACACTGCGCCAAATAAAGGGCTTGCGAATAAATGACTTGGTTGCACCTACCATCTGCATGGTCTTGATGATGAAACGGTTGGCATAAATGGATAGTCGCATCGAACTGTTGATGAGCACTACTGCAACTAAGGCCAAGAATCCGCTGATGATTAGAATCCACAAACTCACTTTTTTGATGTTGTCGTTTACTAAGTTGACGAGTTGTTTGTCATACACGATATCCGATACCATTTCGTTGGCCCGAAAGTGATCTTCAATTTTGCGAATGTTCTCCGCATTGATGTAATCGGCTTTGAGGTGAATATCAAATGAATTTTGTAACGGATTGGCGCCCAAAAAAGTCATAAAATCTTCGCCTATGATGTCGGTGTGCATTTTGGCTGCTTCCTCTTTGGTTACATACACACTCGATTTGACAAATTTGGCCGTTTTTAACTCGTTTTTGAATGCGGTAAAAACGGTATCAGTGGCTTCGTTTTTAAAGAAAACCGTCATGGCAATTTCTTCTTTAAAATCGTCGGCTAATTTTTTGGAATTGAGGATAAATAAACCCAAAAGCCCTAGTAAAAACAAGACCAAAAACATACTAAATACTACAGAAATATAGGAAGAAATTAGTCGGCGTTTTTGAAATTTTTCGAAGGAAGAACTCATAGGTGAAAGAAATTATGGCGTAAAAATAATAAAGAAAATGGTTAAATTTAGTTTATAACGTTCAAAGTTTTGACTTTCGTACAATAAACGTAAATTTGCCCACCTAAACGCATCCTGATGAAATACAATCCCACAGAAATAGAGGCCAAATGGCAAAAATACTGGGCCGAGCACCGCACCTTTGCCGCCCAAACGGCTTCAGAAAAACCCAAATATTATGTGTTGGATATGTTTCCTTACCCTTCGGGAGCAGGTTTGCATGTGGGTCACCCGTTGGGCTATATTGCCTCTGATATTGTGGCCCGATTTAAGCGCCACAAAGGATTCAATGTGTTGCATCCGCAAGGCTATGATTCTTTTGGTTTGCCTGCCGAACAATATGCCATTCAAACCGGTCAACATCCCGAAAAAACGACTCGCGAAAACATTGCCCGTTACCGCGAGCAACTCGATAAAATTGGGTTCTCCTTTGATTGGGAACGCGAAGTGCGCACCTCAAGTGCCAATTATTACAAACATACCCAGTGGATTTTCATCCAATTATTCAATTCCTGGTACAACAAAACCAGCGACAAAGCCGAACCTATCTCAAGCTTAATCGCCCAATTTGAACAAGCCGGAAATGCCCAAGTTCAGGCCGTTTGCGACGAGCACATTGCCGCTTTTACCGCGCATGAATGGAACGAATTTTCCTCAGATAAACAACAAAAAATCCTACTCCAATATCGCCTAACTTATTTGGCTGAAACCGAAGTAAACTGGTGTCCGGCATTGGGAACAGTATTGGCCAATGACGAAATTATCAATGGGGTTTCAGAGCGGGGTGGACACCCGGTTATTCGCAAAAAAATGACCCAGTGGTCGATGCGCATTTCGGCCTATGCCGAACGCTTATTACTAGGATTAGACACCATCGATTGGAGCGAATCGATCAAAGAATCCCAACGCAATTGGATTGGGAAATCAGTGGGGGCTTTAGTAAAGTTTTCTGTTCTCCGTTCTCCGTTCTCCGGAGAACCCACAACTGACAACCGACAACCGGAAACAATCGAAGTTTTTACTACGCGTCCCGATACTATTTTTGGCGTGACCTTTATGACTTTGGCGCCCGAGCACGAATTGGTGTCACAAATTACCACACCCGAACAAAAATCAGCTGTTGAAGCCTATATTGAAGCTACTGCCAAACGTTCTGAACGCGAGCGCATGGCCGATGTGAAAACCATCTCGGGTGTATTTACAGGGGCCTATGCCGAGCATCCGTTTACCAAAGAACCCATTCCGGTTTGGATTGGTGACTACGTGTTGGCCGGCTATGGAACTGGCGCAGTGATGGCGGTGCCTTGTGGCGACGAACGCGATTATGTGTTTGCCCATCATTTTAAAGGTCAAAACGGCATGCCCGAAATCAATAATATTTTTAACCAAGATATTTCAGCGGCAGCCTATGCCGACAAAAACGGTTTTGAATTGGTAAATTCTGATTTTTTAAATGGCTTGAACTATAAAACCGGAACCCAAAAAGTGATCGAATCACTCGAAAAAATAGGCGCCGGAAAAGCCAAAGTAAATTACCGCTTGCGCGACGCCGTTTTTTCGCGTCAACGCTATTGGGGCGAACCTTTCCCGGTGTATTATGTAAACGGATTGCCACAAATGATAGACGCCCAGCATTTACCCATTGCCTTGCCCGATGTTGAAAAATACCTGCCCACCGAAGACGGTCAACCGCCACTAGGCAACGCCACTACTTGGGCTTGGGATATTGAAAAGATGTCGGTTGTGGGCTGTGAGTGGATAGACCACAAAACGGTATTTCCTCTCGAATTAAATACAATGCCTGGTTGGGCCGGAAGTTCGTGGTATTGGATGCGTTACATGGACGCACAAAACGAATCCGAATTTGCCAGCCAAGAAGCTTTGAATTATTGGCAAAATGTTGATTTATATATTGGTGGAAGTGAGCATGCTACAGGGCATTTGTTGTACTCCCGTTTTTGGAACAAATTCTTGAAAGATTTGGGTTATGCCCCAACCGAGGAGCCCTTTAAAAAATTGATCAATCAAGGCATGATCTTGGGCATGAGTGCCTTTGTATACCGCAGCGAAGATGCCAAAATACTGTATTCCAAAGGCCTGATTGCCGATAAAAAAGTGCAACCCATTCACGTAGATTTGGCCGTAATCAATGACATGACTAATGAGTTAGACATCGAGGCATTCAAAAATCATCCATTGTATTCCGACTATAAAACCGCCGAATTTGTTTCAGAAAACGGCAAATTTTTGGTGGGACGCGAAGTCGAAAAAATGTCCAAATCCAAATACAATGTGGTGAACCCCGACGACATTTGTCACGAATTTGGCGCCGACACCCTGCGTTTGTACGAGATGTTTTTGGGCCCATTAGAACAAGCCAAACCCTGGAATACAGCTGGAATCACAGGAGTATTTGGCTTCTTGAAAAAGTTGTGGCGTTTGTATTTTGACGAAAACGGCTTGTTGGTTACAACACAGGAGCCCAGCAAAGAAAGTTGGAAATCGCTGCACAAAACCATCAAAAAGGTTACCGAAGACATCGAGAATTTCTCGTTCAATACCTCGGTGAGTCAATTCATGATTTGCGTCAACGAATTGTCGGCACAAAACTGCCACGAACGCGCCATTTTGGAACCCTTAGCCGTGTTGATTTCTCCCTATGCGCCGCACATCGCCGAAGAATTGTGGAGTGTATTGGGCCATGCGGGTTCAATTTCGGAAGTTTCTTTCCCTTTATTTGACGCCCAGTACTTGGTAGAAAGCGAAAAAGAATACCCGGTTTCGTTTAATGGTAAAATGCGCTTCACGCTCACCTTGCCACTCGATTTGACCGCCGCGCAAATAGAAGAAATCGTGATGGCCGACGAACGTACTCAAAAACAATTGGAAGGCCGTGTGCCCAACAAAGTGATTATCGTACCGGGAAAAATTATCAATCTGGTAGGCTAAACTGACAAAAATGCAGTTGAATTCTAATTGTCAAAATTGGCCTGTAATTTGTAGCTAAAGGAATAGTAACTTTTAATACAGCTATTATGTTTATACTTATGATTGGAATCATGTTGGCCAGCTGGCTCGTGAGCAACCAACTGAAAAACAAATTTGATACCTATTCCAAATTGCATTTGCAAAACGGCATGAGCGGTGCCGAGATTGCCGAAAAAATGCTGGCCGATCACGGGATCACCGATGTGCGTGTTATCTCGACGCCCGGTCAACTTACCGATCACTACAACCCAGCTGATAAAACCGTGAATTTGAGTGAAGGCGTATATAACCAACGCAATGCCGCCGCGGCTGCGGTTGCCGCGCACGAATGTGGTCATGCCGTTCAACATGCGGTTGCCTATTCGATGCTTACGTTGCGTTCGCAATTGGTGCCCATCGTTTCGGTGGCCTCCAATTATGTGCAATGGGTTTTATTGGCCGGTATTCTAATGGTCCGCACCTTTCCACAATTGCTCTTGATTGGGATTCTGCTTTTTGCCGCAACCACCATTTTTTCAATCATTACTTTACCGGTTGAATATGATGCGAGCAATCGCGCCTTGGCTTGGTTAGAAAAAAGCCAAGTGGTTACGCCGCAAGAACACGAAGGCGCCGCCGATGCTTTAAAATGGGCAGCACGAACTTATGTGGTAGCCGCCATTGGTTCGGTGGGCACCTTGATTTATTACGTGATGATTTATTTGAATCGAAAATAAAAAAGAAAAGGGAGTGTTTATCCTCCCTTTTTTATTGCGTTCTACAAAATTACAACACCACTACCTTGTCTGGATTGTAGCCCACATACGGCATTTCGGTTTCTACGAAGTGAATGCCATAGTCTTCTAATTCGTGTAAGATGGGTTCGTATACTTCTTTGCGAATGGGCAATTGCACGCCGGGTGTAGTGATTTTGCCGTTTAAAATAAGCAACGCTGCCATGGCAACCGGAAGACCTACTGTTTTGGCCATGGCCGTATAGAGTTGATCGTCTCCCAAGCACACCATTTTGGAATCGATTTGACGTTGATGTCCGTTAAGTTCATACCCAAATTTGTGGTACATCACTATCATGTCTTTGTCGTGTGGCGCCAAGGTCCATTGATCGGCGAGAATTTTTTCTAGAATTTGAGCCGGAGTAGCGTTTTTTAGACCTACTTTTTTGGAGGCATTAAAAAGATCCAATTCAATCAATTTATCCCACATGCTGTCGTCTTGTTCGATGCCCAATTGCAAGCGCATTTTAATTTCGACCGAATCAGTAGGGTGGTAGGGCAAAAACAAGTTGGTGAATTCACGGTAACTGAGTTGTTCGGAGTCATCTAAAACATACGAATCATCGGTCATTCCCAGTTGCACAAACATATTCCACGCTTTTGAAAATCCAACGCGACGAATGGTGCCGCGGTATAATGTCAAGGCATCTTCTAGGCCATAGACCGAGCGGTATTTTAAGGAATCTCGGTTGGCGTAGGCCTCAAATTTTCCGTAACCTTCTACGTGTAAAAATTCAGTACGACGAAACAATTTATGGTATGGAATGTATTTGTATTTGCCTTCTTGGATAAATTTGGCTGCGCCGCCTTGTCCAGCTAACACTACATTACGGGGTGCCCAGGTGAATTTATAATTCCACAAATTGGTATCCGATTCGGGAGCAACCAAGCCGCCACAAAACGATTCAAAGAGCAGCATTTTTCCGCCTTGCTCTCGAATTTCGTCAATGACTTTCATGGCACTCATGTGGTCAATTCCCGGATCGAGGCCAATCTCGTTCATGAAAACTAGGTTATTGGCTTTGGCTTCTTGGTCAAGCGCCTGCATGGCATCACTGATGTAAGATGCCGTAACCAAATGTTTTTTGTAGACAATACAATCTTTGGCTACTTCTATGTGCAAGTGTGCGGGCAACATCGAAATCACTAGGTCCACTTGTTGAATGGCTGCCGCACGGGCTTCGGCATTAAAAATGTCCAATGCTAAGGCGGTGGTATGCGGATGATTCTTGGTTTTTTGTTGGGCCAATTCAAGCGATAAATCGGCAATAAATAAGTGCAATTGTTCCGCTTCAGCCTTATTCATTAGGTAGTGAATTAAGGAAGTCGCCGAGCGTCCTGCACCAATAATTAGGATATTTCTCATGGTATACCGGTCAAATAACGCCCAAAGGTATCAATTTGTAGCAGTTAAAAAAATCTGCCCAAGGAAATCAAAAATCGGTTGAAATTATAGATTTTCCAGATCTTCTAAATCTTGTTTTTTGTTGATTTCTTTGCGTTGTTCAAACTGTTTGTCGGGAGCAACTTCATCGGGAATAAAACTTCGCACTACGATAAAAAGTAAAATTGCGCTTGAAATCAAAAACAAAATTGCCGGAACTTTTTTTTGTGCCGGTACCGATTTTGCCCAAGCCAATCCACTGCAAATTAAAGCCAATCCTACGGGCAAGAAGCCTATAGTGCCCATGGGCAGAACAATAAATAATACGCTTAGCGCGCTAAATACAAAAGCCAATATAAGTGTTAGTTTACGCATAGAAATTTAGTTTTTAGTCTGTTTAGTCAGCACCAATTGTCCGGTTCCTACGGGAATGCTGAATCGGATTAAACACGGGATTTTTTGATCATCGGCGGTAAGCCAAATGAGGTTTTTGTCGGAGCCACGCAGGGCGTTCGTTTGTGCACCAATCGAAATTTTGTAGCAGAGTTTTTCACCCAATACACCGGCATTAATGCGTTCGGTACCCAAATATTTGACTGAAACACCCAGTTCTTTTTCATCAAAAACGGCGGTAAAACGGGTTATTTTTTGTTTGCTTTGGTGCGCAAAGTCAACTGTTCTCAATTTATAAATGAGCGACACAATATCTTGGGTGCCGGGTTTAATGTCAAAAGTCGATTTGGATTCGGGCTTTTTTTTCTTGACAACGGTACTGGCGATGGTTTTCCCGTCTTTTTGAAACAAGTACTTTTCTTTTTTGGTATAGCCACCCTCAAAAATATCGCGTTTGTATAAACTGGGTTTCAATGATGCCGGATCAACATAGGTTTCATAGGAGTCGCGAATTTTAAAAAAAGAATCCCACTTGCTATAGGTAGCCGCTTCACAACTGAGGTGCAACAGCTCTTTTTTTGAGGTACTCACCATTTCGGTTCGCAAAGTTACTTGGGCCAATTGCGTGAGGAGCCCTGCCATATTATAGGAGGCGGTAAATACTAATTGTTCGCCCACAGGTACAGCACTTTTTTGTGCTGATGCCGTTCCCAAACCTAACAATAGTAAAAGAAGAAGATATTTTTTCATCGCGGTTTAAATTTGTCCTAGTATAACTCCTAAATTTGAGCCTTAGTATAATTAAACAAAAAAATGAAACGAAAAATTTCCTTAACAGCCATCGTTTTTGGCATAACGGCCATTATTTTAGGTGCATTTGGTGCTCATGCGTTAAAAAAAGTATTAACTCCCGACGCTTTAATCTCATTTGAAACCGGTGTGCGTTACCAACTGTATCATGCACTATTTTTATTGTTTGTAGCCACAACTTCTCTGGTTGACGATGCACAAAAAAAACAAATTTTATCCATGACTCGTTTTGGAGTGCTATTTTTCTCTGGTTCGATCTATTTACTCACTACTTCAGCCCTCACCGGAATTGATTTTTCGCCAATTGGCTGGGTAACACCTCTAGGTGGAGCGTTGCTTATAAGTGCTTGGGTTGTACTGTTTATAGGGGTTTACAACAAAAAAAACGAATAACTCCTATTTTGTTGTGGCGTACACTATTTAATTTTTACTTTTGCAATCGAAATAAAATAGTAAACACAAACCCAATTTTATGGACACATATGCCCAATTTACGAAATCGATTTCGCTGGCCAACTATGGCATTGAAAATGCAATCGAAATTCACCACAACCCAACCTACGATTTTTTATTCCAGGAAGAACTAAATGAAAATTTAAAAGGCTACGAAAAAGGCCAACTTACCGAATTGGGAGCGGTAAATGTGATGACCGGAATTTTTACAGGTCGATCACCCAAAGACAAATACATTGTGCAAGACGCCATAACCCAAGACACGATTTGGTGGCCGTCAGAAAAAGCGCCCAACGACAACAAACCCATTACACAGGCTACATGGAACGCACTAAAAGCAAGCACCGTTGCCCAACTCTCCCATAAAAAGTTATATGTGGTAGATGCTTTTTGTGGGGCCAATGCGAATACTCGACTCAAAGTACGTTTCATTATGGAGGTAGCTTGGCAGGCGCATTTTGTAACCAACATGTTTATTCGCCCTACTGATGCTGAATTAGCCGAATTTGGCGAACCCGATTTTGTAGTGATGAACGCCTCCAAAAGCGGATTCAAAGATTTTGCAGCGCACGGCTTGAACTCAGAGGTGTACGTCGCATTTAACTTGACTGAAAAAATTCAACTGATTGGTGGTACTTGGTACGGCGGAGAAATGAAAAAGGGCTTGTTCTCGATGATGAATTACTATCTGCCTTTGCGCGGAATTGCCTCCATGCACTGTTCAGCGAATAAAGGCTCAGCCAACGACGTAGCCATCTTTTTTGGATTGTCGGGCACCGGAAAAACTACCTTATCTACTGATCCCAAGCGCGAATTAATTGGCGACGACGAACATGGCTGGGATGACGAGGGTGTTTTTAATTTTGAAGGGGGCTGTTATGCCAAAACCATCGATTTAAGCGCGGTAAATGAGCCGGACATTTATCAGGCCATCAAACGCGATGCCTTGCTAGAAAATGTTACCGTTGATGTCCAAGGTAAAATCGACTTCGCCGACGGATCGGTTACCCAAAATACGCGCGTTTCGTATCCGATTAATCACATCCACAACATCGTAAAACCGGTTTCAAAAGCTGGGCATGCCAACAAAGTAATTTTCCTCACGGCCGATGCTTTTGGGGTGATGCCACCGGTAGCCAAATTAACACCCGAGCAAACTAAATATTATTTCTTGTCGGGATTTACGGCCAAATTAGCAGGAACAGAGCGTGGCGTGACCAAGCCGGAACCTACCTTTTCAGCTTGTTTTGGCAAAGCCTTCTTGTCGTTGCACCCTACAAAATATGCCGAAGAATTGGTCAAAAAAATGGAACAACATCACGCCCAAGCCTATATGGTGAACACCGGATGGAACGGCACGGGCAAACGAATTTCCATCAAAGATACGCGTGCTATTATTGATAGAATCTTAGACGGATCTATTGATCACGCGCAAATGCATACATTACCGGTGTTTAATTTTCAAATACCAACTGAATTGGATCAAGTATCGACTGGGATTTTAGATCCGAGAAAAACCTATGAAAATCCCCAAGTTTGGGATGAGAAAGCCAACGAATTGGGCGGGTTGTTTGTGAAGAATTTTGAGCAATATACCGATACCGTCCAAGGGCATCAATTAATTGAAGCCGGTCCTCAACTATAAAAAAAGAGTCGCTATTGTTTAGCGACTCTTTTTTTTATTTTCTATGTGGCAAATTTATTTTCCTTTGTTGGCCTCGGTAATGTATTTGTCTAAGGCCATGGTCATCGAGGGTGTTTCGGGCGTTGGGGCCAAAATATCAATACGCAAACCATGTTCTAAAGCTTCTTTTTGTGTGGTGCTTCCAAATACCGCAATTCGGGTGTCGTTTTGCTTGAAATCAGGGAAATTCATAAACAACGATTTGATTCCGGTGGGGCTAAAAAACGCTAACACATCGTAATACACATCAGCTAAATCAGACAAATCGCTTTGAACAGTTTTGTAGAAGGTACCTTGCGTCCAGTTCACTTTCAAATTGTTGAGCGTTTGTGGCGCATCGGCATTCAATTGATCAGAGGCTGGCAATAAGAACTTTTCGTCTTTGTATTTTTTAATTAAAGGAGACAAATCGGCAAAATCTTTTTGGCCCACATAAATTTTTCGTTTGCGGTACACTACATATTTCTGCAAGTAAAAGGCAATTGCTTCTGATTGACAAAAATATTTTAATCCTTCTGGGATTTTGTAGCGCATTTCTTCGGCCACTCTAAAATAATGATCTACGGCATTACGACTCGTCAAAATGATTGCCGTGTAGTTGTTGAGGTCAATTTTTTGGAGACGAACATCTTTTGCGTTTACACCTTCTACGTGAATAAAAGGCCTGAAATCAATTTTAATTTTATGCTTTTGTTGCAAATCAAAGTAGGGAGAATTCTCTACCTTAGGCTCTGGTTGCGACACCAAAATTGTCTTCACTTTCATTTGTGCCATGTTCTGTACTGCTATCTTTTTGTAAACCAATAATACAAGAAATAATAAGGGGCTATTTCAAGTGCGCAAAGATATAAAATAAAATAAAACAACTTGCCTGCCAATAAATTTTGATAATTCTTCAATGAAGCCAAATAGGTAAAGAGATTAATTGCTAAAATAACAAAAATCAAGGCGTTAAAAACAAAATTCGGCACCGCTGAGTTGTAATAGAGCACCACATTTATAGGAAAAAGCAGCATGGCAATGTAGCTTCGGTAGCTGGCTTTTTGCAAGTTAAATTGATCGGCAAATTCTTCCATAGAAAAAGCGGTTCCGATAATTTTATCAACCAAAAATTTGGCCAAAACAAACACACTGAGGTAGGTGATAATTTGAATGTAGACCAGGCCATCCGTTTTGGTGGTGTACCCGTATTGACTTCCCAATAATTGAATGAAAAAAGCAAAAGAAAGCATTTGTATGGCAAATAAAAGCAATGTAAAACCGCTCCATAAGTGTGCGGGATCGCGATATACTTTGAGGTATTTGTCAGAAACGATGAGTCGCATAAATTCGGCAAATCGGGGTTCGAATAGAGATTTGCAAACGGCAATTAAAACCAGTGTCAATACAAATAAAAACGTGGTCCAATCTGTGGATTCCAAGACTCTAGGATGTAAAATTGCTGCGATCATGTGCTGGCAAAATTAGCAGATTTTTTCCGTAAACGGCCGTTCAACTCGTATTTCTTGGGTAATCGAAAGCTTTATTTTGTAACAGGGTCCCATTTATTAACTTTTTACTTAGAATCAACTGCCATAAAAAGATTATTTTTGGGCGCACATTCAAGTTAGCCCATGAGCGATAGCATCGTAATTATCCCCACGTACAACGAAATAGAAAACATCGAAAGCATGATTCGCACGGTGCTTACCTTGCCACATCCCTTTGATTTATTGCTCGTGGACGATGGCTCTCCCGATGGAACTGCCGACAAAATTAAACAGCTTCAACTCGAATTTCCCAATCGGCTTTTTCTAGAAGAACGCGCCAAAAAAATGGGGCTAGGCACAGCGTATGTGCACGGATTTCGTTGGGCTTTGCAACGCTCCTATGACTATGTTTTTGAAATGGATGCCGATTTTTCGCACAATCCGCACGATTTGATTAAACTCTACGAAGCCTGTCATTTTGGAACTGCCGATGTAGCCATTGGTTCACGCTATGTAACCGGTGTAAACGTGGTCAATTGGCCCTTGAGTCGTGTCTTGTTGTCTTATTTTGCTTCGGTCTACGTGCGCTGGATTACCGGCATGCACATACACGATGCTACGGCAGGATTTATCTGCTACAAAAGAGCCACGTTAGAATCTATCGAATTGACTAAAATTAAATTTATCGGCTACGCCTTTCAAATCGAAATGAAATACCGGGCTTTTGTCAAAAAACTTCACATCCAAGAAGTGCCCATTATCTTTACCGATCGAACCAAAGGCCAATCCAAAATGAGTAACGCCATTATCAAAGAGGCTATCTTTGGAGTAATTTCGTTGCGTTTGCGTTACCTGATAAATCGCTTATAATATGTCAAATTTTCTCATCAAAAACGCTACTATTTTTAACGAAGGCCAATCGTTTGTGGCCGATGTCTGGGTAGAAAATGATCAAATCAAAGCGGTGCAAGAACATCTAGTTGCACCCAAAGATGCCCAAGTGATTGATGCCACAGGCCTGTGGTTGTTGCCCGGAATTATCGATGACCAAGTGCATTTTAGAGAGCCCGGACTCACCCATAAAGGCAACATTGCTTCAGAATCTCGTGCTGCAGTAGCCGGTGGAATTACCTCCTATATGGAGCAACCCAACACGGTTCCCAATGCCGTAACCCAAGATTTACTCGAAGAAAAATACCAAATCGCGGCGACTCAATCCTATGCCAATTATTCGTTTTTAATGGGCGGCACCAATGATAATTTGGACGAGCTCTTGAAAACAAATCCCAAAAACGTAGCGGGAATTAAGTTGTTTTTGGGCTCTTCAACCGGAAACATGCTGGTGGATAATCCCGAGGTGTTGGAGCAAATATTTTCGTCTACGCCGCTCATCATTGATGTGCATTGCGAAGATGAAACCACCATTAAAGATAATTTGGCACAACACAAAGAAAAATACGGTGCCGATATTCCAGTAACCGCGCATCACCTTATTCGCAGCGCCGAAGCCTGTTATTTGTCGTCGTCAAAAGCAGTGGCTTTGGCTCAAAAAACAGGAGCCCGTTTGCACGTGTTTCATTTGTCGACAGCAAAAGAAATGAGTTTGTTTCGCAACGACATTCCCTTAACCGAAAAGAAAATTACCGCCGAAGTTTGTGTGCATCATTTATGGTTCACAGATGCCGATTATGCCACCAAAGGCAATTTCATCAAATGGAATCCGGCCGTAAAAACTGCCGCTGATCGCGAGGCACTGTGGGAAGCACTCAACGACGACCGCATTGATGTCATTGCAACCGATCATGCTCCACATACCCTAGAAGAAAAAAGTAAATCGTACGTAGAAGCTCCCTCAGGCGGACCTTTGGTGCAACATGCCTTAGTGGCCATGTTAGAGGCTCATTTTCAAGGAAAAATTACGGTAGAAAAATTGGTGCAAAAAATGGCGCACAACCCGGCCATTTTGTTTCAAATAGAAAAAAGAGGATTTGTAAAACCGGGCTATTTTGCCGATTTGGTTTTGGTCAATCCAAATGATCCGTGGACAGTGAGCAAAGACAATATTTTATACCATTGCGGCTGGTCGCCTTTTGAAGGGACTGCGTTTAAAGCCAAAATCACCCATACATTTGTCAACGGACATTTGGCTTATGCCAATGGCCAAGTGAATGAAATTAAAGCAGGAAAACGATTGTTATTTGATCGATAGGAAGATGAAAAAAATAGGAATAGTACTCGCATTAGTATTAGGAGCTTGTTCGAACGGCCCTGAAAAACCAGAAAAATTCATTGAAGAAGACAAAATGATTTCTATTTTGTATGATGTAGCCGTTATCGATGCAATTAAGTCCTATAATTTGAATACGACGCACGATTACCCGGTAAATACCCAGCTGTATATTTTAAAAAAATACCAGGTGGATAGTTTGCAATTTGCTCAAAACAACCAATACTATGCCGCTGATATGGCAAACTATAAAAAAATGTTTGAAAAGATAAATCAGCGATTAGAGGCCGAGAAGAAAAAATACGAAGCCGCTGTTTTAAAAGCAGGAGATCTAAAATCGAAAGCAAATTAAGCAGTTAGAAATTCCTTTGCTGTTTCCTGAATTACTTGATTTATCGAACTAAACGCAATTCCCAGTTCTTCTTTAATTTTTGCTGAGGTATAGGAAGTTGACTCACATAAACTTTGGGCCAATTGTTTGCTGAGTACTCTTTTTTTGCCAAACAAAATCCCTGCCAAGGCCTCCACACGCCACGCCAAGGCAATCATCCACTTGCGTATTGCGATCCATCGAATGGAAGTATTCATTGCCTGTGCAATTTCTTTCAGTACTGTTTCATACGTCTTGTTTTCTGAAACCAAGATATAACGCTCACCCGAAACTGTGCTTTCCATGAGTTGGACCATGGGTTGCACCACATCTGAAACGCCTATAAAACCAGTGGAACCGCTGCTGTAAAACGGAAATTTTTGTGCCACTTTGGCAAACAGTTCTCCACTGCCCGATTCCCAAAAATAAGGACCTATAATCACTCCCGGATTTACAATCACAACCGGCAACCCTTCTTGATATCCGCGCCAAACTTCCATTTCAGCACCGTATTTGGAAATGGCATAATCAGTGTGGGGCAACTCTGGATTCCATTCGTGTGTTTCGTCGCAAGGCAATGTTGGCAAAGGAGAAACGCCAATAGTTGCTATCGAACTTACAAAACAAAGTTTTTGAATCGCATGGGCCAAGCACAGGTTTACCACATTGGCAGTTCCTTCAATATTGATTTTACGCAATTTCTCTTCGTCTGATGGATCAAACGAAATCAATCCGGCACAATGATAAACTTGATTTATTTCTTGAAAAGCAATTTCCAATTGAGGCAGATTGGTGATATCGGCTTGTACCCAATCAATTTGCTCAAATAGAGAAAGTTTGTGCTGTTTTTCAAATAGCACTTTAGTTTTAGCAATGGAAGCTGCGTTGCGATACATAGCACGAACGGTTTGCTTTTTTTCAAGCAAATGGAGCAGGAGATGAGCCCCTACTAAACCGGTAGCACCCGTGACTAAAATCATGGGGCAAAGATAACGAGTTTGGCCTATTTTTTACCGGAATTCCATTTTCAAATTATGCAATTAAACCTATATTTGCGCAAATCCGAAACCGAATGGAAAACCTAATCGCAGAATTGCAATGGCGTGGCTTGGTGCATGACATGATGCCCGGCACAGAAGACCAATTACTCAAAGAATCAACGCCAACGTATATTGGATTTGATCCCACTTCAGATTCCTTGCATATTGGCAGTTTGGTGCCCATTATTTTGTTGGTGCATTTGCAAAAATTTGGCCACAAACCCATTGCTTTGGTAGGTGGTGCTACCGGTATGATAGGTGATCCCTCCGGAAAATCAGACGAACGCAATTTGTTGGACGAAGCTACGCTTAACCACAACGTTAACGGAATCAAAGCAGTCTTGGGTCGATTTTTAGATTTCAATGCCCAAGGGCCGACTGCTCCAATTTTAGTGAATAATTACGATTGGATGAAGACGTTTTCCTTTATCGATTTTGCGCGCGAAGTAGGCAAACGCATCACTGTAAATTATATGATGGCCAAAGATTCGGTCAAGAAACGCTTGTCGGGCGAGGGCGAAGGGATGTCGTTCACTGAGTTTACTTACCAATTAATTCAGGGGTACGATTTTTACTATTTACACAAACATTACAACTGCTTACTGCAAATGGGTGGCAGTGACCAATGGGGAAATATTACTACGGGTACCGAATTGGTGCGCAGAATGAATGCCGACAATTCTGCGGATGGCGCCAAAGCCTATGCCATGACCTGTCCCTTAGTAACCAAAGCCGACGGTTCTAAATTTGGCAAATCCGAAGGCGGAAATGTATGGCTTACTATCGATAAAACATCAGTGTATAAATTTTACCAGTTTTGGATCAACACCACCGATGTCGATGCCGAGAAATACATCAAACTATTTACGTTTTTGGATCAAGCTACCGTTAAACAATTAATAGCTGAACACCAAGAAGCACCGCATTTGCGTATACTACAAAAACGTTTGGCCGAAGAAGTTACCACTTTTGTGCATGGCGCTGATGCCTTAGCCAAAGCGATTCAAGCATCTGGAATTTTGTTTGGCAATTCTTCTGCCGACGATTTGAAGGCCTTGGATACGGCTACTTTTTTAGAAGTTTTTGAAGGCGTTCCACAAGCTGAGATAGCTCTATCAGAACTAGAAAATGGCCTAGATATCGTAACTGTATTGAACGAGAAAACGGGATTTTTAAAATCAAATGGGGAAGCGCGTCGGGCCTTGACTGAAAATTCGATTGCGGTGAATCGAGAAAAAGTAACCGAAGATTTTAAAGTGACGGCTCACGATTTGATTAACAATCAATTTGTGTTGTTGCAACGCGGCAAAAAGAACTATTTTATTGTACGCGTGGTCTAGTCTTTTATTAAATCACCATCAAATTACAACCTCGAATGTCGCTAGAGTCAAATCGGCCTAGGACTTCAAAGCTGCCGTTGTCGTATTTTTTGCCCAAATCTTGTGTGGCGATAAAAGAGCACGAATTATAATTAGCCAAATCAATCACGTTGATGCCGCCGGTTTTGCCGTTGGCCACATAACGCATAGCGTCTTCGGTATCGCGCAGCTGAACTTGCATCCAAGGGGGGCACTCAAAAATTCCATCGCCCAGCGAATAGGCTTGCGACAACAACTCAGTCATCCCATATTCAGAATGAATGGTCGATACGCCAAATCCGTGGCAAAGTTGCTCGTGCAATTCTTCGCGGATGAGTTCTTTACGTTTGCCTTTCATGCCGCCGGTTTCCATTATAATCGTGTTTTTTAACTGGAAAGACTGCTGTTCGATGAGGTCTAATAAAGCATAGGTAACGCCAATCAATAGTACATTTTCACCCGACTCATCCAGCCGAATTAAGGTTTGTATGAGCTCGTCATAGTTGTGCAAATAAAACCCTGAATCTGGCTTGTTTGACTTTTGAATTAGATCGTTCACCATGTATATCAATGACGAACCTTCGCGCTCGAGGTAAGAAGGCAATACGGCCAAAATTGTATAATTTTCGATGTTACCATAAAATTGAGCAAAGCCATTGAGGTAACTGGCTTCATAAAGAGACAAATCAGTCACGTGGTGCTGGCTTGTAGTCATACCAGTAGTGCCGCTGCTTAGAAAAGTAAGCGCAACAGGAGATTCACCGGTAATTACTTGATGGGATTTAAAAAACGAAATGGGTAAAAAAGGAATGTCAGCAATTCTTGAAACGGATTGTTTATCGGCTTTGACTAATTTACACCACTGTTGATACACCGGATTATGATCGTATTGGTGCCGAAAGATTTTGAGTGCAATTTTTTCAAACTGCTTTGGGCTGTAAATCGAGAAGATATCCGTTGGCGTAATCAATGTGCTGTATTTATCGGGTACAAATATAGGCAAGGTGAGGGCTAAAACTAAAAAAGCCCCACAGTTCGTGGAGCTTTTTTTGTACGAGTGTGAAGGTAAATTATTCGATAACCAATTTTTGGGTAGCGGTTTTACCAGCCTCAGTAATATTAATTATATAAATTCCGGCTTGCAAGTTGCTCACGTCGATGCTGTTTTCATTTGTTACGGTGGCAAATACTTGTTTGCCTACAAGGTCATAGATTGCAATAGTTTTTGACGAATTTGCAGCCGTTTCAACAGCTAATCTTCCGTTTGTAACAGGGTTTGGATATACTTTTAATCCTTTGATTGAAGGAGCATTTACCGCCAACAATCCTTGAACTGTTGTGTTTACACGCAACTCATCTAAAATCATGGTTGGTGTTTTTACGTCGGTATCTTGACGAATAATGAATCCACCTAAATCAGTTAAGGCTACTGCCGGAGTTGAAGTCAAAGTCGCTGGAGTAGAAGCATTAAAAGTGCTTAAATCAGGATTGATCCAAGCGCTCAATACATTCGTGCCAAAGTCATAACCCATTACAATAAATACAATTTCGCCAGTATTGCGTAAGGTAGCGTCATAATTTGTGGTTACGTTTAATGTATCAAAACCCAATTGGTATTGTGAGCCATTTTTCTTGAAGAACATTCTTGATTTGTACGATTTTGTAGCATCTGTAACACCTACGAAATATGTTTCTGATAAATCGGTAGTTACATTGGCCATGTCAGTTACATTCATAATGAATGAAGCATAAACAGTGCCTGAAGTAGTAGCTGTAAATGGAGTGAAACAATCAATACCTGCTCCTGTAAATGAAATGGAGTTTCCGCTCACGTTCGGGAAATTGGCATAAGTAAGATTGCCAGCCACTACAGCAATATTGTCTCCAGAGTTTTGATTCGCCCACATTTGGGAAGTTCCTAACCCAATTCCAGCTGGGTAATTAAATGGCTCAACATAAGGCAATGGGTTGATTGGTTTACAATCAGGTGAATTGATGTTTGCCGATAAATTACATGTTCCGCCAGTAATGGTTACGCTAAAAGCAGTTCCTTCTGGGATACCAGAAACGGTTATGTTTCCTGCGGCTACTGAAGTAGGATTATCACCCCCTACAGTTCCGATGTTTGGCACAATGTTGTAAGCTGCGTTACCACCTCCTGTATACGGAATGGTTGCAGTATACGTATCAGTTCCTAATGTGAATACATCACAAGCAGCAGTTACAGTTCCTAATGACAAGGTACAAGAAGCAGAAACATTGCTCAATTTGATGTCATCAATTCTGTATTGAAGTGTTGTGGTAGATCTGAAACGAATTGAAAGTGTCGCTGACGAAGGAATTACTCCGCCACTAATTGTTGCTAAAGTCCAGCCAATTCCTGTAGGAGTATAAGTAATGGGAGTCCAATTAGTTGCATCTGTGCTTACTTCAATAATTAAAACATTACTAACAGCAGTAGGCGTATTAATTCCAAAAGAAAGTTGAATGTCATTTGAGGAATAGGCAGCGCTGTTTAATCCGTCTATTTGAAAAAATTCATCTATAGCGTTTATAAATACATTCCCAGAACCAGACGCACCGTTGTATCCAGTTGATGCTAAAGATGTTCTTACATCGCTTGTACCAGTATAGGTAATCGCAGGGGAATTTTGAAAAGTTGCAGGAGCAGTTCCTGTTGCATAAGCAGGAATCAAGGTGTTCCCAGTTGGTGTTCCCATGTTTTCTGAGTAGAACGTCTGTGCAAATGTCACAGTGCTAACTACCAATGAAACTAGAAAGTAAAGTTTTTTCATTTTAATGAATTTTTAAAAATTTAGACGACAAAGATAACAACAAATTCAACATAGATTCATGATTTGCATGAATATATAAACAAGAAATTGTTATGGGTTAAGGTATGATTATTTGATAATCAACTTTCTAGTAGTAGTAACCTCGCCTTCGCGCAGTTTAATAATGTAAACGCCAGGCGTTAAATTGGCGAGTGAAATCTCTTTAGAAGAAACTGTATTTTGAAACACTTTTTTGCCTAATACATCAAAAATGATGACTTCTTTGTCAAGTGCAGTTTTAGAAGTCAAGTATATTTTGCCGTTATTCACCGGATTGGGGTAAAACCCAAGAATATCTTGCTGAGTTTTGATCTCTTGTCCATTAACAGAACAAAAAACAAACGTAAATACAAAGGCTATATATAAATTATACTTGAGCATATTTATTATTTCTCGTTGCAAATATAGTTATATAATTTATGTTTGATTACGAATGCGCTGAAATTTACAACTGTATTTTTTCTTGTTTTACAGGGGTTCACAATTCCAATGTTAAATAATTGTAAACAAAAAGTATTTTTATTGTAAAATAAAATATATATTTGTTATCGAATTATTAATCAATAAAACCTACACCATGAAAAATTTACTCTTTATAGCACTATTAATCTCAGGAATTAGCTTTGCCCAAAACACTTCATTAGAATTAGAAAGAGAAGGAAAATTGGTTAAAGCAGTTTATTACTTCGATAATGGAACGGTTCAACAAGAAGGTCATTTTTTGAATGGTAAACTTGAAGGCAAATGGATATCTTACAATCAAACAGGAGAAATCCTTTCTGTAGCAGAATACACTAATGGAAATAAAACTGGAAAATGGATTATTTATGCTCAAGATACTCCGGTAAAAGAAGTTGATTATGTTTCTAATCAAATTATTTCTATTAGAGAAACGACCACTAATGCAATTGCTTCTAAAAATTAAAAAAATAAACAAGCATAAAAAAACCACCCAAACGGGTGGTTTTTTATTTAATATGGTGTGCGCTTAATTGACAATAGTCCAATTTGCAGCCCATGTAGGGATAGTAGCGCTATTTCCTGCGCCAGTAGCTGTACTGCTTTCGCTAACGATTATTGCAGAAACGTCAGCAGTTGTAGCGTCGGTTTTTTTGCCTTTAGTTTTGTTAATGAAATCTACTAAATTTACAGTAGTTGCTTTCAAATCTGTTCCTACGAAACTGATGGTTTCATCGTGTTCAACATCAAATGAATCAGCAAAGCCGTTTATGTATACATTGCTTAAGTTTGCTTTTGTTCCACGTCTAAATTTACATCCGTCATTTTCAGTGTAAGTAGCTGAACTAGCTGCACTTCCTGGACCTACTAAGGTTAAATTTGTAATTGTTGGATTTGATACAGGTGTGTTAGTAAAACCAAACTCATAGTTATCTGCTTCAATTCCACGATTTCCTTTTCCAAAAAATACTTTACCATACCAGTTTGTATTGGTTCCATTCCAACCTTCAGTCCAGTCAAACTGATCGTCTTCATTACCAAAAGAAACTAAATTTGAAGTATTTACACTTCCGCCAAAAAATTCAAATCCATCGTCAGAACCATGGTAACATTGTACATATTCAAATGTAGTACCTGATCCAACTCCAAATAACGATACACCATTAAATTCTTTGGTTGCACTAAAGTTTGCGCCAGTATACTCAATTCTTAAGTAACGAATTGAACCTGAATTATCGTTTGAAATTGTACCTCCATAAGTTAAGTCAGCCACTTCAGATTGTGCAGTTCCTGCTCCGCCTGATACTGTATTAATTGGTGCTTTACCACAAATTACTAGACCTCCCCAATCTCCAGGAGCTTGTACTGCGTTTCCACTGGTGAAAACTACAGGATTTGCAGCTGTTCCGTTTACGAATATTTTTCCACCTTGTGCTACAGCAATGTAAGCTGAGGTTCCTCCAGTTGCTAATATTTCTGTTCCTGCAGGTATGGTCAGGGTTGCGCCGTCTGCAATTACCAACGCACCTGTTAAGTTATACGTAACATCAGCATCTAATATTACTTCACCGTCACCGATAGTTCCTTTAAAATCAGCAGCGTTTACTACGAAAGTAGATGTCGGTCCATTGTCTTCAGACGTTGAACACGCAATGATAGAGCTAGTAATAGCTAATAACACAATTCCTTTTACTAATAATTTTTTCATTGTAAGTTTAAAGTTTAAATTTCAGCAAAGAAATCCTCTTTTTGTAAAATAAAAGTTAGCTAAACATGATTTTTATATTAACCCAATATTAAGCCTTTACTAAAATGTTAAGCAATTGTTCAAGTTGAAATGACTAAAATTGGTAGGATAATGATAAGCTATAGGATAGTCCCTTTTTGTATGAGAGCACATTTACATCCGATAACGAATTTTCTTGTACTCTGTTTATTGTTGGGTCAAGTAAATTTCTTGCAATAGCGCTCACGCCAAAGTTAGAATTGAATTTAAATTTGGTCACAAAGTCTAAACTTCCAAAAGCTTTGTCAACTTGATTTCCTCTCCCGTTAGTACCTAGAGAATATACACGATCAGAAAACTGCGTATAGGCAATGGTGCTCATTAGGTTGTTTTTCTTGTTATTCCATTCTCTGTTATAGGAAACGTCTAGGTTTAATAAAAGGTCAGAAGCACCCGTTAATTTACTTTGTTTGTCTGTAAAATCTACATTGTAATCGGTCTCTTTAATTACTTTTTTGGAGTTTAGCTCTTGATTGCTATATAAATAAGAGGCATTTAAGCCGGCATTTAATTTATTCAATCGATCTTCCGAAAACGAAAATAATGTTTTTCTGTATTCTAGTTCGGCTCCAGCTACATATCCATAATCACCTGTATTTACGTATGAAATGTCATTGGTTGGCGAGACAATAGTAACCTCGTTAATAGGATTAAGAATGTATTTTCCGTATCCAGTAACTGATAAAACTTCATCAGATTTAGGAAAAAACTCCCATTTTAAATCTACATTGTAATCATCCGACTCGTATAAGTTTGGATTTCCAATGACCGTTTCATCTACTTCTTCGTAGATAAATAACGCACGCTCTTTAAATTGAGGCAAGGTATAGGTTTTACTAAATCCGAAACGTAAATTTTGTTTTTCGTTTACTTTGTATTTTAAAGTTAAGCTTGGCAGAAATGCAATTTTTGCCAAAACGTCTTTATCTCCAACCGGATCAAGAGAGGTGTTCCAGTCAATTTTTTGTTTCAAATACTCAGTTCGTAACCCCAAAAACGCCGTTAGTTTTTTGAAAGTGTATTCGGTATTTAAGTACCCGCCACTTACTAATAAATTCCCATTATAAAATTGTGGTTTTTCGGCATTAGCAGTTGAAGAATTCCCTCTAAAAGTCGATATTTCGAAAAAATTATTGGCATAGTTCTGTTGATTGAAAAAGGCATCCAAATTTTCAACATCAACTATGTCAGCGAGGTGGTCGTTATTTGATTTAAAATTAAATTGTGTAGCCTCAAATTTTCTCTTTTTCACCTTTACAGAATAACCTGCAGTAAATTTACCGGCATATTCATTCTCGGCATTTTTCGCGAATTTATAATCAACAGATATATTAGCGGCAAGATCTGTTTCTGTTAACTTTTGAAAATAACGGTTGTTATTAGCGGCAGATTGCGCCAGCAAAATTGCCCCCGTTTCGAAGGTATTTAAAATATTTTGCGTACGATCAGGTTGATCGCCTATTACTGTTCCCGAAGAAATTCCCCAGTTCAATTTTGAGCGACTAGTTATTTTGTGATCACCCAAAACTTGGTTAATGAATAGACTGTTTTTAGTGTATTTATTTCGTCGTATAAAACCATTATTATCTTCGGCGCCATCAACAAAATAACCAGTATAATCTTTTTTCTGTGTGTTTGTGGTGTTGATGAATACACTATTTACGTTTATTTTGTGATTGGCATTGATGCGGTATCCCAAATTGACCATTCCCGTAAAATTCGTATCATAACTCAAATATTCATATTTTTCAAAATCTTTGTTGATCACGCCAGTTCCATTAACACTTTTTAATGATCCATTGCGTATAGCATTGTATTCGTTGCTATAATTGGCTGTAGCAAAAAGGTTCAACTTCCCTTCTTCACCTACATTAAAAAATCGACCGCCAGACAAATTAAAAGTTGCACCAACTGGATTGAGTTCTTGCACTTGTAACGAGTTAAAGCCATATGAATTTAATGCATTTGCCGGAATTGTGTTTGTGCCAAATCCAGAGGTGCTATATCCTTTTTTTAGCCCAAATACGGGTTCTGAAATTGCGTTTGAATTGATCTTTGATCCGGTTTCAATTTTTATAAATTGTTTGCCTTTAAAGTCTTTTGAAACAATATCAATATTTCCCCCAGCGAAATCACCAAAAAATCTACTGTTGTATATCTTGTCGATGGATACTAATTCTACAATGTCGGTAGAAAAAATATCTAAACTAATGTTCTTTTTGTCGGGATTATTTGAGGGTATAGGTAGGCCATTTAAGGTAGTAGAATTATATCGGTCACCTAAACCTCGCACAAAGATATTTCCTGAACCCTCTTGTTTAGTAATTCCTGTTGTTTTTGCGACAGCAGAAGCTACATCACTAATTCCTTTTCTGGTCATTTCTTGTGCACCAATAGTTTGCTTAATTTCAACTGCATTTTTTTGTTCTAATAGAAGTGCAGTTTCTTTTTCTCGGCTGGCTACTTTTTTTATAACCACATCTTGTAATTGATAGCTACCTGATCCGAGTGCTTTGTTTATGGTGAGAGTCTCCCCACTTTTTATGGTTATTTTTTCTTCAATATTTTCGTAGCCTACAAAGCTAAATTGTACAGTATAATTACCCGGATTTAAACTAATTTTATATGTTCCTTTTTCATCGGTAGTTACCCCAGAAGTTGATCCTTTAATCAATACATTTGCGAAAGGGAGCGGAAGGTTGTTTTGGTCTTTATCTGTTAATGTTCCTGCAAGGGTTCCTTTTACTTGCGCAAAGGATAAAGCGCTTATTAACAATAAAGAAAAGATTAATTTACATTTCATTTTAGGTTTCTTAAAATTTTTGCAAAGGAACTACTGTATTGTTAAGCAATTGTTAAGTAAGTATTATGATATTAAGTAATTAATGTATCCAAATCATTACAAAGTTAAATTACCTCAAGGCAGTGATACCGCATTATTATTAATCTTTATATTTACCATCGATTACGAAAAAACATCTTTAAAAAGCATTTTCAACGCGCATGAAAAAGAAAGACATCAAAATATTATTGGTAGATGATGAACCCGATATCTTAGAAATTGTAGGCTACAATTTGAGTATTGAGGGCTATAAAATTGTAAAAGCGACTAATGGAAAAGAAGCAGTAGAAGTAGCCAAAAAGGAGCTTCCGCACCTTATTATCTTGGATGTTATGATGCCCGAAATGGATGGGATTGAAGCCTGTGAGTTAATTCGTAAATTACCCAAAATGGAGCAAGTCATTATCACATTCCTTACAGCTCGTAGCGAAGATTACTCCCAAGTTGCAGGTTTTGAAGCCGGTGCCGATGATTACATATCCAAGCCAATAAAACCCAAGTTGCTCGTGAGCAAAGTAAAAGCGTTACTCCGCCGATTAAAATCAAATGAGGTGGCCAATAGTCAAACCTTGCACGTAGGTTCTATTGAGATCAATCGGGAAGAATATAAAATTATTCACAATCAAGTTGAGATTGTATTGCCTAGAAAAGAATTTGAACTGTTTTATTTACTAGCTTCGAAGCCAGGGAAAGTATTCAACAGAGAAGAAATTTTAGAACGTGTTTGGGGCAATGAAGTAGTAGTAGGCGGCAGGACTATTGATGTACATATCCGAAAATTACGCGAAAAAATTGGCGAAGAATATTTCAAAACATTAAAGGGAGTGGGGTATAAGTTTGAAATATAGGTGATTCGACTAACAAAAACATATAGGTTTGCAGTAATCACTGCGTTATATCTCAGTATAATAAGTACAGTATTAGGATTAATTTGTTTTAAATTATTTCCGTTTTCTTGGTATACATTTTCAGTATTTGTTTTCCTTCTCTTTTCTATTTCTACATTTATCATTCAATTTCGAGTAGAACGATTTATTTACCAGCGCGTGAAGAAAATTTACGATGACGTGAGTTTGCTTGATTCTACTTCGTTTAGCAAAGTTTCGGTAACCACCGATATGGACACCTTAACGCGAGAAGTAAAGAAGTTTGCGACCAACAAAAAACTAGAAATTGAGATGCTTAAAGGGCGAGAAAAGTACCGACGAGAATTTTTAGGCAATGTATCTCACGAATTAAAAACCCCGCTATTTACCGTCCAAGGCTATCTTTCAACACTCGTTGACAGTGGTATGAAAGACAAAGCCAAGCGTCAAAATTATTTGGAACGGGCAGAAAAAGGAGTGGAACGGCTTATCAGAATTGTAGAAGATTTAGATATGATTACCAAACTTGAAGTGGGTAATTTAGAACTCAATACTACCAAATTTGACATCATTCCGCTGGTGCAAGAGGTGTTTGACTTGTTGGAAATGAAGGCAGCCAAAAAAGACATTATTTTGATGTTTGATATGAAGTACAGTAAGTCTTTTTATGTAGAAGCTGACAAAGAAAAAATCGAACAGGTTTTGATCAATTTAATTGTAAATTCCATAAAATACGGAAAAGACAAAGGCACTACTGAAGTAGGCATTGAGCAACTCACCAAAAATTTACTGTTGGTCCGAGTAAAAGACGATGGAGAAGGCATTGCTGCTCAGCACATACCTCGTTTGTTTGAACGTTTTTTCCGAGTTGATACTTCTGGATCACGTGACGCTGGAGGCTCTGGCTTGGGCTTGTCCATTGTGAAGCATATTATAGAAGCACACGAGCAAAAAATCTATGTAGAAAGTGAAGTTGGTCAGGGCTCTGAATTTTCATTCACGCTCAAAAAGGCACAATAAATTTTTCCAATTAATGGGTTGATCGCTCCAAATAGGACTTTTATACAGATCTACTTCCAATAAATTTTCCAGCTTAAATTGACTTTGTTTAGCAAAAGGAAACAGGCCAGCTTTCTTTAGTTTTTTAGCAATGTATTCTTGCTCAAACTGCCCAGGAGTCGGAATAAAAAAGGCTTTTTTCTCTAATTTCACCAAATCCATCACCGTAGTATAGCCCGATCGGCAAATCACTAACGCACTTTCGTGTAAGGCTTGTTCAAGTTGAATGCTGGTCATGTAATTGTAATACGTATGGGAGCCCAATACAAACTTTTTTTGTTCGGCTTCTACTTTACCCGCCACAAACAGTAATTTTCCGGTGTAGTCTTGTAACTGTTCGCGCAATTGAATTTCTAAAAACCCACGTTGCGGTTCAGGTCCAGACAAAAGCACCATAACATCATACTTTAAGGACACTTCTTTTTTGGTAAATCGGCTCAACGGACCGATGTATTTTATGTGGTGGAAGGGGTTTTTTAGGTGTCCCATTTTTCCAGATAAGTTGATTTCATCGGCAAAATCAGGCACCCAAATTTCGTCAAATTTTTGCATGAAATTTTGATGCAAGGTCGAGGAAAACCAAGTGGTTGACCCGGTGAGCACACGAAGTTGATGGGTAATGAAAACCGAAGGGATTTTTTTGGAACGCACACCCAATCGGTTATCCGATATGATGCCGCATAGATTGTATTTTTTTACCCATGTTTTTACAATTTTCTTTTCGTACATCAACGCCTCCAAAATTTTGGGCAACTGTTGAATCATTTTCCATTTAAATGCGCTGCCTTCTTCGGGATATTCTATTTGATACGAAGGCAATTCTAAGCAAAGTAAGCTTGGAAATTCCTTTTTCAGCAATTGTAAGGCAACTCCATCTGAAGCAATAATTGGGGTAAAATTGTTTTCGAGTAAAGCATTGATTATTGGGATGCAGCGCGTAGCATGTCCTAAGCCCCAGTTTAAGGGAGCAACCAATACGGCATTAGGGTAAGATTTTGAGGTCAACGGAGAAATTTATTAACAGAATAAAAGCGGCAAGTTAATTACAAAAAACCTCCGCAATATTTCCTTAGTTTTGCCAAAACATTAAATTATATCGTGGGAAGTAAAAATAAGTTAAAAAGATTTAAAGAAAACGAAAACTTTGGCAATGTGTTTCAACCTACCCGAGAAGAGGTGGTTGCTGATGCCTTCCCGTTTAAAGGCTGTTGGTCTGATTTTTTTAAGAACAATAACCCAATTGTGTTGGAATTGGGCTGTGGTAAAGGCGAATACAGTGTGGGCTTGGCCGAACGTTATCCCGATAAAAATTTTATTGGCATTGACATCAAGGGAGCCCGATTCTGGAGAGGCGCAAAAACAGCTGTTGAAACCGGGATGCACAATGTTGCTTTTGTGCGCACCCAAATAGAATTGATCGACCACTTGTTTACTGCCGGTGAAGTAGCCGAAATTTGGATTACATTTCCCGATCCACAAATCAAATACAAGCGCACCAAACACCGCATGACCAATTCGGTTTTTTTGCAGTTGTATAAAAAAATCTTGCAGCCCGCTGGTATTGTACACCTCAAAACAGACAGCGAATTTATGCACGGCTACACCTTAGGCTTGTTGCACGGCGAAGGGCATGAAGTAGAATATGCCAACCATAACATTTACAAAAACGAAGGTAGTCCAGACGAAGTCACTGCGATTCAAACCTTTTATGAAAAACAATATTTGGAAATCAACAAAGCAATTACGTATATTCGTTTCAAAATCAAGTAGATGAGTTTGTTCTTTTCGTTTATCGTAGGCTATTTGGCTGCGTTTGTGGGTATTTTTCCGCCAGGATTAATCAACATGACGGCGGCCAAAATTAGTTTGGAAGACGGAAAATCACGCGCGATGGGATTTGTTTCGGGTGCCTTGGTGGTAATTGCGCTGCAGGGATTTATCTCAGTATATAGTGCCAGATACATTGACAGCCACCACGAAGTCAATTTAATTTTACGTGAAATTGGGTTGGTCATATTTGTATTGGCGAGTATTTATTTTTTCTTTTTGGCCAAGAAACCACAGTTGGTTTCGCAAAATAACTTGGTCAAAAAAACCAGTCGATCTGCTTTTTTATTGGGCTTGTTTATTTCGGCGATCAATGTTTTTCCGATTCCGTATTACGTAATTGTGAGCATTGCCTTTAGTTCGTATGGGTTTTTTAGTTTCCTACCTAGTGAAATTTACAGTTTTGTTGTGGGGGTTTTGGCAGGCTCTTTAACGGTATTTTATGCCTATGTTGTGGTGTTTAATCGCTTGCGTTCCAAAACCGATTACTTGATCCGCAACATGAATGTCATTATGGGCAGCATTACTTCGCTCGTTGCTTTAATGACTTTATATCACGTGATTATTTATTATTGGTAAATGACCAACATACCACACACTGAACTTTCATTTTTTGAGCGCGTGTACCAAGTTGCGCGTCAAATTCCGGCTGGAAGAGTAACGTCCTATGGCGCCATTGCCAAAGCCATCGGATCAGCTCAATCGGCCCGCATGGTGGGCTATGCCATGAATGCCTCGCACAACATGCCCGATATTCCGGCACATCGGGTGGTCAATAGAAACGGATTGCTCACGGGGAAGCATCATTTTCAAGGCACTTCGCTCATGCAGCAATTGCTCGAAAACGAAGGAATTACCGTGGTAAACAACCAAATTGTAGCCTTCGAAAAGCATTTTTGGCAGCCGGAAATTCAGCGCTAATTCGCTACTATTTTCCCTTTGATTCCGCTGAAACTTTTGTGTTTCAGGTATATGCATTTCAACTTTTCAACCTATCTTTGTGTTCGAAAATTTTGAGCACTAATGCGAAGTTTTCTTCCTATGAAATTAGACAGAAAAGAAATATTAAAAGCCCTGGAATCCATATCAATTGCCGGTGAAGGTAAAAACATGGTCGAAAGCGGAGCGGTACAAAATGTGGTCGTTTTTGGCGATGAAGTGGTGGTTGATTTGGTAATCAGTTCTCCAGCCATGCACATTAAAAAACGCGCTGAAGAAGACGTTAAAAAACTGATAAACGAACAGTTTCCATCGGCAACTGTAGTAAAAATAAATACCAAAGTAGAAGCGCCAGCTGCTGCAGCATCACAATCAATTAAAGGCAAAGCCATTCCTGGCATCAGCAATATAATTGCAGTGGCTTCTGGAAAAGGAGGCGTAGGAAAATCTACAGTAACGGCCAATTTGGCTGTTTCTTTGGCCAAGATGGGATTCTCAGTCGGGATTTTAGATGCCGATATTTATGGCCCGTCGATGCCCATTATGTTTGACGTAGAGAATGAAAAGCCCATTTCGATTGAGGTGGATGGAAAATCAAAAATGAAACCGATAGAAAGCTACGAAATCAAATTGCTTTCCATTGGTTTTTTTACGGCACCCAGTCAAGCGGTAATTTGGCGCGGTCCTATGGCAGCCAAAGCACTAACCCAAATGATCTTTGATGCCGACTGGGGTCAATTGGATTTTATGCTCATCGACTTGCCTCCAGGAACTGGCGATATTCATTTGTCAATCATGCAATCTCTGCCAATCACTGGTGCCGTTGTGGTAAGCACTCCACAAGCGGTGGCACTTGCCGATGCCAGAAAAGGCGTTTCGATGTTTTTATCTGACAGCATCAACATTCCGATTTTGGGTATTATTGAAAACATGGCTTATTTTACCCCCGAAGAGTTGCCCAACAATAAGTATTATATTTTTGGACAAGAAGGCGCGCAACAGTTGGCTGAAGATTTAGCTGTGCCTTTTTTAGGTGAGGTACCTTTGGTACAATCGGTGCGCGAAGCCGGAGATTATGGTCGCCCTGCAGCCCTACAAGAAAATTCAATAATTGCCCAGGTTTTTGAAACCATTACCCGCAATGTGGTGCAAGAAGTGGTGAGTCGTAACGAATCCTTACCGCCAACCGAGGCCATCAAAATTACAACTATGGCCGGTTGTTCGGCAGTTAAAAAATAATAAAGTCCAACAAATAACCAAAAGGCTTAGGCTATGAACCACGAACAATTGACCGAGAATGTACTGAAAGCTCTCGACGAAATTAGACCCTTTCTCAATTCAGATGGAGGCGATATATCCTTGGTTTCTATTGAAGAGAATAAGCACGTTAAAGTTCGTTTAGAAGGCGCTTGCATCAGCTGCAGTGTTAACCAAATGACGTTAAGAGCGGGTGTGGAGACGACCATTAAAAAATATGCTCCGCAAATAGAGACCGTAGAGAACATAGCGTAAAATCGATAGTTTCTTAATACAAATCCCAGCGAGCTTTCTTTTTCGCTGCTTCGAAATTGAATAAGATGATTCAAACAGATATATTAATTATTGGCGCCGGACCTACCGGACTTTTTACCGTTTTTGAAGCGGGATTGCTCAAATTAAAATGCCATTTGATTGATGCTTTGCCTCAGCCTGGTGGACAATTGGCTGAATTATATCCTAAAAAACCCATCTTTGATATTCCGGGTTATCCCTCGGTTTTAGCCGGAGAATTAGTAACCAATTTAATGGAACAAATCAAGCAATTTGAGCCCGGATTTACCTTGGCCGAAACCGCTGAAACCATTGATAAATTAGACGACGGTACCTTTGTTGTTACTACCAATAAAGGAACCCAACACCACGCCAAAGCGGTAGCCATTGCCGGTGGTTTAGGTACGTTTGAGCCCCGTAAACCCTTGATTGACGGGATTCAAAATTACGAAGAACGCGGCGTAGAATATTTTGTAAAAGACCCCGAATTATTTCGAAACAAAAAAATTGTAATTGCCGGAGGTGGAGATTCTGCCTTGGATTGGAGTATTTTCTTGGCTGATGTGGCTTCGCAAGTAACCTTGGTGCACCGCCGAAACGAATTTCGAGGTGCTTTGGATTCGGTAGAGAAAGTGCAAGAATTAAAGAAAAGCGGTAAAATAAACTTAATTACGCCTGCCGAGGTAGTCGCGATTCAAGGCGATGGGCATTTGCAATCCATTACCTTAGAAAACGAAGGCGTACAGCAAGTATTTGAAACGGATTACTTTATCCCCTTATTTGGGTTAACGCCCAAGTTGGGTGCTATTGCCAATTGGGGATTGGAAATTGAGAAAAACGCGATCAAAGTTGATAATGCTCTCGATTACCAAACCAATATACCTGGCATTTATGCTATTGGCGATGTAAATACCTATCCGGGCAAATTAAAACTCATTTTGTGTGGATTTCACGAGGCTACACTCATGTGCCAAAGCGTCTACCAACGCTTGAATCCGGGTAAAAAATACGTACTAAAATACACTACAGTTTCCGGTGTAGATGGCTTTGACGGTACCCGCAAGGAAGCCGAGAAAGCCGTAGTCAAATCGATTGATTAAGATGGATATTACGCTAAAAATTACCGACAGAAACGGATTGGTTCACGAAGTACAAGCGCCTACTGACATGAACATGAACATCATGGAGTTGGTCCGCGCCTATGAAATTGCTGAAGAGGGAACCATTGGCATTTGCGGCGGCATGGCCATGTGTGCGTCTTGCCAATGTTATGTATTAAATGAAGTAGAATTGCCTGAAAAATCAGACGAAGAAGAGGCGATGCTTTCAGAAGCTTTTCACGTAAAACCAAACAGCCGATTGGGCTGTCAAATTCAACTCACCGAAGAGATCAACGGGCTAGAAATAGAATTGGCTCCCGAATCTTAATCTAAGTTTCACACAAACTTTCTTATTTATTGACCGAGTACCGTAATAGCCTTGGGTAAAATTCGGTCTACAAATTGTGCATAAGCCAATTCTGAAGGATGCAAACCATCTGCAGCCACAAGTGCTGGATTCATTAATCCTTGTTGGGTAATGTCGGTAATGTAAACAAATTCAATTTGATTTTGAGTGCAATAATTTTGCGCAAATGTATTGTACTCTTCAAGTTCTGCTGTGATATCGGCTGCGCCTTGTCCGTAGGGTGTATAGGCATAATCGGGAATCGAAACGACAATCACATTTGATTTATCGCCTTTGGCCAATTGAATCGCTTTTTGTACCAATGCTGGAAACTCTTGTTCATACAGCGAAAAAGGTTTGTTTTGGTATTGGTTGTTAACCCCAATTAATAAGGTCACCAAATCAAAATTGGTAGACGGATTGGCTAGATTAATTTCAGAAAGTAGATTGGTAGTCGTCCAACCGGTTTTGGCTATGACTTGCAACAGAAAAGGATTGTTTGGATAGGCGGTTTGTATGCGCGACTTTAATTGTTCGGGAAACCTACACGTGGTGCATACACTTTGTCCAATGGTATAGCTGTCGCCCAATGCCAAATAATTGATTTGTTTGGTGTTTGGGTTGTCAACATAATACGGGAGCGTTTGTTCTGGACTACAACTGCTAAGCCAAAAACTAACAAAAAATAGAATTTTTAGCGGCCACTGCATACGTTGACAAATTAACTTCAAATTTGAGTGCTTTATGCAAGTTCGAGCTGCACCATGATTTTCTCTTCAATGGCATTCCAAAGTCCCAATCGTTTTTCCAAGGCTTCGGCTGAGGTTTGTTGCACTTCTTCCCATTTTTGGGCATCCGATCCACACAATTCGGTTATCATTTGCATAGCCATCGGACCGTGTTCGTCGGCGTCTAATTCGATGTGGCGTTCAAAATAGTAAATCAATTTGCTCAAATCGGTTTCGGGAAAATTGGTTTGAAACGAATGCAAGATTTCGGTAAACATACTGGGAATCAAGTCTTCTCGGCCAAAGGTAAAAGCGGCCGCGATGTTGTGGGCTTTTCCTTCTTCAATAACACGAAATGTAAAACTCAGAAATTCTTTTACCTTGGGGTGTAAATCTGCCGATTTTATGGCTACAAAAATATTTTGGGTGCGTTGTACGGTATCTAAAAATGCAGTGATATTAGCCGTTGAGGCACCGCATTGCTGCATGGCGTCCAAATACATTTCAAAATGACTTTGTCGGCTGCCGTCCATGGCCAAATCAGTTTCTTCGGCCACCACAATCTCATTAATCAAATAGCGCAAGGCCGGATTTCCAATTGGCATCCAGGGTGTGCTCGTACAAGTAAGTTTAATTTGAAGTGCTTTAAGCAACGACATAAAATCCCAAACGGCATAAATGTGCTGTTCCAAGAAAACATGCAAATCGGCAATGGATTGCACTTTTTGGTAGAGTGGATGCTGAATTAGCGCGTCTTTTTGGGGTTGAATTTGCTGGTTTATGCGAGAAATTTCCATGGAGTTTATTTTGCCGTAAAAGTAAATAAGCTCCCCTTTTCAGTGAAGCTTATTTTGTGATTTTAGGTATTTTTTAATACTTGTTGACGCTTATTTAAAGGCAGGAATTCCGGTAATATCGGCCCCTGTAATGAGCAAGTGAATGTCGTGTGTTCCTTCATACGTTATCACCGATTCTAAATTCATGCTGTGTCGCATGATCGAGTATTCGCCAGTGATTCCCATTCCACCCAAAATTTGACGGGCTTCACGAGCTATGTGAATCGCCATGTCTACATTGTTGCGTTTGGCCATTGAGATTTGAGCCGTAGTCGCTCTTCCTTCGTTGCGCAACACACCCAAACGCCAAGTTAATAACTGCGCTTTGGTGATTTCGGTAATCATCTCGGCCAATTTTTTTTGCTGCAATTGGGTTCCGGCAATCGGTTTGTCAAACTGAATACGTTCTTTGGCATAGCGCAAAGCGGTGTCATAACAATCCATGGCTGCACCAATGGCTCCCCAAGCGATACCGTAACGAGCTGAATCCAAACATTGCATTGGCGCACCCAATCCGGTTTTGCCTGGCATTAGGTTTTCTTTTGGGACCTTTACGTTGTTAAACACCAATTCTCCGGTTGCTGAGGCACGAAGTGACCATTTATTATGTGTTTCTGGCGTGGTAAAACCTTCCATACCGCGTTCTACAATGAGTCCGTGAATTCTACCTTCTTCATTTTTGGCCCACACTACAGCAATATCAGCAAACGGTGCATTCGAGATCCACATTTTGGCGCCGTTTAACAAATAATGATCGCCCATGTCTTTAAAGTTACTGGTCATGCCACTTGGATTTGAACCATGATCGGGTTCCGTTAATCCAAAACATCCCATCATTTCGCCGGTAGCCAACTTGGGTAAATATTTCATGCGTTGTTCTTCTGTTCCAAATTTCCAAATTGGATACATCACCAAGGAGGATTGTACCGATGAGGTAGATCGAACACCCGAATCGCCGCGTTCAATTTCTTGCATGATTAAACCATAGGAAATCTGATCTAAACCAGCACCACCATATTCTTCTGGAATATAGGGGCCAAAGCCACCAATTTCTCCTAATCCTTTGATGATTTGTTTAGGAAATTCTGCGCGTTGGGCATAGTCTTCAATAATGGGAGATACTTCACGCTTTACCCAAGCACGAGCTGAATCGCGCACCAATTTGTGTTCGTCAGTTAATAAATCGTCTAAGTTGTAATAATCAGGAGCTTGAAATAAATCAGGTTTCATAGGGTTTTTGATTAGTGTTGAACGAAATTTTGTTCGAAAACGTTTGCAAATTTAAGTAAACAAATTCGAGTTTCGAATGAACAATAGTTATATTTTCGAGTGTTCCTTTAGTCCATCTTGAGATAAAAATCTCGTGTAAGTGCTATGTATTCAGGCGTATATTGGTGTCGAGCCGTTTCAATAACCAACTCGTCAGTGGGGATTTCTACTAAGGGAGTTCGGCCAAAAGCCAATAAACTACGTACAATTGCAGTAGTCGGATTTCCTTTTACTCGAGTAATTTTATAGGGAAAAAGATTGTGTTGGGCACATAGCGCTATAAAACGTTCTTCTTCTTTATATGGAATAATTACTGCAAAAATACCTTCGTCACTCAGCAATAAATCGGCAGCCGAAATCAATTCGTCAAAAGGAAGTGCGTCTTGAAATCGGGCAAGATCGCGGGCCGTTTCTTGGCTTTTAACATCTTCCGAATAAAAAGGCGGATTCGATACAATGAGGTCATAGCACTGCGATTCGCCAAATTCTTCCAACTCAGCTTCAGCTTCTTCTACAAATTCATCCAAGGCGGCATGGTAGCAAAATAGCCTATCGTTCCAAGGGGATTGTTCAAAATTTTCGACGGCTTGTTCATAGGCGTGTTCATCAATTTCAAGCGCATCAATCTGAAAAACAGAACTGCGTTGGGCCAATTGCAAAGCAATCAATCCGGTTCCGGTTCCAATGTCTAAAATACTCTCGGGCTTCAACTCAAGTGGTGTCCAAGCACCCAACAAAACTCCGTCAGTGCCAACTTTCATGGCAGTTTTGTCTTGTTTGATAGAGAATTGTTTGAATTGAAACACTTAATTAATGAATAGTTAATAATGAAAAATGAATAATTAGCAGGGGAGGGGTAATTGGGTTGGAAGTGGGTAGTTTGAAGATGGAATCAGGAGGACGGAAGTAGTAAGTTTTTACTGATCATTCCGAGGCTGCGAGATAAAAAAATCATCTACAACCAACCCCGTTCTTAGTAGACTACTGCAATTATTAATTATAAATTTTTCATTATTAATTAAAGATACATCTCTACCAATCCTTCTGGTAAATTCATTTTAACTTTTTTGTTGGGGCGATCAATTTCAACCAAAAACAGGTCAATCATTGGAATGAGAAGTTCAACCGAGCCGTTGAGTACTTCAAAAAGCGGTTGCGCCGTCGAGTCGTTTACCGATTGGATTACGCCAATAACGCCCAAGCGTTGGTCTTCGATTTCAAAACCAATTACTTCGTGGTAGTAGAATTTATTGCCTTCTAGTTTGGGCAATTGACTAAGTGGGAGATATACCGCGCAACCAATTAATTTGTCGGCTTCTTCTTCGCTGTCGACATCTTCAAATTGTACGCGTAAAAAATCATTTTTATGCAGGGAACTGCTAGAAATAAAATATGGAACCAGATTTTTGTTGAACTCAACAAATACTGATTCCATATCTTCATATAATTCGGGTTCATCGGTGTCTAGGTAGACCAGCACTTCTCCCTTAAAACTAAACTTTTTTGCGACTTTACCTAAATAGAAACAATCCTCTTTACGCATGAGTCGCTAAAAATTAAGCTTCTTCGCCTTCGCTAGCTGCTTCTTCTGTTGCAGGAACTTCTTCAACAGCTGGAGCTTCTTCAGCCACTACTTCTTCAGCAGCAGGAGTTTCTTCAACAGCTACTTCAGCTACCACTTCTTCAGCGCTTTCTTCGGCAACTACTTCTTCTTGTTCTGCTTCTTG
>JBDKFO010000013.1:0-68967 GCA_039798665.1 Bacteroidota bacterium | reverse complement strand
ATTTATACATTCTAAGTATTCGGTATCTAAGTATACTATTTATAACAAATACAGGCATTTTTTATAAGTAATAGAATTTATAGTTCAGGTATATCAAAATGAGTCAGAATAATAATTAGATCTTTTGATCTTGTTATAGTAGTTCAATATGTGTTGATAAAACGATTGTAAAAACTAAAAAATAATGACGATATAATATTTGTATTTTCTTACAATTAAATCTAAATAATGTATTTCATCGATATTTAATGTTATTTAATCGATGTTTTTAAGAGATTAAAAATGGATTTGAATTATATTTGATCCAGAAAATTATCCCCCAATAATTTTTGCCCTAAACCTACAAGATGAAAAACTATTTTGCTTTGATAAGCTGCTGGTTTTATTTGAGTGTAACTGCTCAAATGGCGTCGATTACTTATACAGCCTCCCAAGCGCAACTGGCCAATCCAGAGCGTGGACTGTATAAGTATTCGGCGACTTCATCTAATCCGTATACTTTATTGGATAAATCTACCTTAAACGAATACAAATCTACGCAAGGTATTTCTTTATTGTATCGAAATTTTCAACTCAATAACTTTCTTACTAAAAATATATCTGCTGATTATTTGGCCAACATGACCCGCGATTTCGAAACCATTCGTGATGCCGGTATGAAAGTCATTGTTCGGTTCTCGTATTCAGAATCCCAAAATGTGCGCCAACGCGATGCTTCTAAATTAATGATGCTGCGTCATATTCAACAACTCAAACCCATTTTACAAGCCAACAGCGATGTGATCGCAGTTGTACAATCGGGTTTTATAGGCTCTTGGGGCGAATGGTATTACACCAGTCAAGCCGATTTTGGCGGTTGGGGATTTGATGACACTGCACTTACCCCCGATCAATTAAACAACCGAAAAGAAATTGTGACAGCACTATTGGATGCCTTGCCGACAAATAGAATGATACAATTGCGTAGCATAGACACGAAGCAAAATTTTTATGGATTAGATCCGCTTACTAAAAATGCTGCTTTTACAGCTTCAGATGCCGCTCGAATTGGGTTTCATAACGATTGTTTTTTGGCCAACGATACTGATTCAGGCACCTATTCTAATCCAACCGAACAACGCACCTATTTGGCACAAGAAAGCAATTTTGTTCCTGTGGGTGGTGAAACCTGTAAGTTGAATGCCCCGCGAACAGATTGCTCATCAGCTATGCAAGAAATGCAGCAATTTCACTGGTCCTTTTTGAATTTGGATTACTATCCTGAAGTAATTCACGGGTTTCAGAAAAATGATTGTTTACAAGAGATTGAGCAAAAATTAGGCTACCGTTTGCAGTTAAAATCAGCTTCACTGCCAAAAGTGATCGGTGCAAATGATTACTTGTCAATCAGTATCACCTTGCAAAATATAGGCTATGCGGCTCCTTTTAATCCGCGTCAAGTTTATATAGTCTTGCAAAATACAGCTACGGGTGCAGAAACCAAATTGCCATTGACTACCAACATTCGTTCGTGGTTTGGATCAACTGAGTTTACCCTCAATGAAAACCTCAAGTTACCTGAGCACATGCCTATTGGAACCTACAGTTTGCACTTGTTTATGCCTGATGAAGCCGAAAAATTAGCTTCAAATCCGGCTTATGCCATACAATTAGCCAACCAAAACACATGGGATGCTGCAACAGGGTACAATGCATTACAACACAACCTTACTATTCAACAAGAAAAAGTTACTCAAACCGCAAAGAAACCCTTTGCCATTTCAATCTACCCCGTTCCGGTAAATCATGAATTGTCCATAAACGCAGTTGATTGTGCCTCCTATCAAATTCAATTTTTTGATGCTTTTGGAAATGCAGTTCGATTAACTACAGTGGCCGAAAAAGATCAATTGAAAGTAAATACCGAGAGTTTATCAAAAGGCTTGTACTTTGTAGAATTTAGCAAAAACGGATTGATCGATACCCGAAAATTTATCGTCAAACACTAGCGAATTAGTTCTTTTTAATTCGTTTTTTTAAGTTGTGTTTAATCCCAAATTGTACCGCGTTCGAATAAAATTTAGATTGTAAATAATATTCTATTCCCACACTAATACTTGTGTAATCAAACACTTGATAGTTTAAACTTCCCAAATATCGCTGAAAGAAATCGCTGTAATCGTCATAGAAATAACCGGCTTCCACTCGAGAACTAAAATTGGTCATCTGGTATTGCCACCCTACTCCACCGCCGGCAAAGAAGCGATTGCGAATCATCCAATAGGGATATCCGTCTGCCAAATTAATTGATCCCAAACTGTATTGTGCTTCTAGAAACGGCAAGAATTTAGAACGTCGAATGAGGCCTTTGTCATACACATTTCGGAAAGTTAAACTCGAACGAATGGCATCGTCATAAGTAGTAACTGAATAGGAATTGGCGTCGATGGGTGTGTACACTTTTCGACCTTGTGGCTGTTGTAAACGAGGTGAAACAGTAGAAATGGTATCGATACCCAACATGCCTTGGGTAAAGTAATTGGTCTCAAACGAAACACTCGAATTGACAAACTTGATCAACTTGAAATCTTGGTAATAATTAAAACGCAATTCATACATTTTCTTGTGTACACCTGGCGCAGTTTCTACCGGCATTAAATTAAGTTCAGCCGAACGGTAGTTATTTCCTTTGGCTTTACTATACCCCACTCCTGCTTGTACATAAGGGTTGGCCTTACGGTCTACCTCTATTCTACCGCGATACCAATATTGTGGTTTTAAATCGAGAGCAGCGGTGGTGTATTTGTATTGTAATCCCAAAAGGCTCACGTAATAATTATCGGCATACACTTTGTTGGTAGGCAACGCAAAAAATTGCGAATAAGCAGCAGAAAAGCTATGGAAATTATTTTTTTGATCTTTGTGTGTATAACTTAACAGGTTTTTCTGCACCGAAATTTTTTCTCGATTGGTTTCGGCCGAAGAGAGTAAATCAAGTACATCGCCTTTTTCGAGACGTCGTTTTTTATTCAAAAAGGCAACTACATCCGGATAAAACAAGGCACGTTGATTCGTTAATAAATCCTCAATGAGTGGCTCTGCTTCATATACCACATCAGTATTTAATGTTTTACGAATGGGTTCTTTTTCGGGAACTTCCTGCATCGAATTGGCGACCACCCAGGCGTCTTTGAAACGCCCTAAATCATGATATACCGCACACATTATCGCTTTGGCTTTATCATCTGTTGGGTTTGTAGTTATATGAATTAGGTATTGTTTTTCTAATTCCTCATAATTTTTGAGTTCGACCAACCAGTTCATTTTGGAAATAAAATCAATTTCAGTGCTCAATTGCGACCAATCAAAGGCTTTTTGGTAGTCCTTTTTATCGGCATAATACCAAGTCATGGCTGTTGCAATTTTGGCATATTCGGCTGAAGGAACTAGATTAGCTGCAATCGGTGCTACTTGATCAAGATAAAATTGGAATAAATGGTTCAATAAATTGATTTTGCTATCTGGAGTATGTTCAAGCACATCAATTTGGGTGAGCACTTTTTGAATTTTGTCCTTGTATTCAATGATATCAAAATTTAAAGCATAGTCATGAAGAATACTTAAATTGGTTGGATCAACTTCCAATTGTTTGCTCATCCACTTCTCCTTTTCGATATCATTCAAATAGCCAATCACACGATCCAATTCGGCCGAATATAGGATGTTGTTTTTGGTTGGGTATTTGGCTACATGAGTTTCATAGCGTCTCCAAACCTCCTGTGCTCGGCCATCCCAAGACTCGTATTTGGCAAATCGATTCCATTTGGTTGAATCAATCTCGGGCATATTGGGCAATTCAATACGCAACTTATTGATTTCGTTAATCAATGCGAGCTGTTCATCGTCAATGCCTGCAGTTCCGGCTATAAATTGTTCAGCTTGTTTGGTAAAAATGGAATATTTTTCCTGCTCTTGTTGCGCAATTAATTTCTGATTGTCTATGGATCCCAATTTTTTAGCGTGTAAATCTAGAATAGATATTCCAGGAGTTTTGGTGGTGACGGTAAACAAAATACCATCACTGTAGTTTGTTTTGTGAAGTAAATATTTTCTGCCTACTAAATCATATTCTACTGCGGCTGCATTTTGCTTTTTGGCATACACAAACCAGGTTTGATTGGCCGTGGACGTTTTGTCTCTGTTGAGCACTTGATAGTCTCCGTTTTTTGTTTGATGCTCATAACGAGCTACTCGCCAATCGACTACCAAGTTGGCCGCATCATTAGCTTTCATGAAACGCAAACCAGGATAAGTGGTTTTCATGTTGCTGAGCAAGCTATTAAATTCGCCATACATAGATCTGTTCGATCCTTTGGTAGTATACCAACCCAGTTCCTCTCCGTTACGTAAATCGTCTTTTTCTTCTTGGGTAGCTTGTTGAAATGGAATTTGGTACACATCGTCGGGATGCACAAAATGATTCCAAATTCCCGAGTATAAATAAGCCGATTGAATCACATAATTGCGATCATTATTGACATAAAATCCACTTGAAATTCGGGGAAAATCAAATAGATTTTTTTCTAATGGGTCATAATCATATTCCCGATCTCCGCCCATATCAAAATTACCCAAATACAAGCTACACATAAAGTTGAGCGAAGGCATGTTTTGCTTTAAAGTCAAAATTCCATATGCATCAATCTCATTTGACGGCGGCACATATACCGTAGGTAGTGCTCCAAAATTACTGATGTCCCATTTTTTGAGCGCAGTTTGCAAGGAAACGCCCATATAATCTAAGTTGTTCCAGTATTCTTTAACCAATGAAACGTGGTTGTAGCCATGAAAAGCCACCTCGTGTCGGTTACGCGCCACATCAGCAACCAACCAATCGCAAAATTGAAGTTTGGCATTATTTACCACTAATTTTTGCTCGTTCCATTGGTCAAACGTAAAGGGCGGAACAATTTTATTGCGGTAATCAAAGGTAGTCATGGCCGTGTAGGGAATTCCATAAAGACGCCCAATCTTTTTCATGTCGGGCCACCAAACTTTTTTTACAAAATCAACCATGGTCAGATTTAACTCATCGGCTATTGGTTGTTCTTTGGAATCGTATTGTGGTGAGGGAAAATCATCCAAAAATACACTTGCCGTATTGGCAATAGGATATGGCACTCCTTCTAGCCCTTGCAAAACACCCGAAAACAAAAGTCCCCGATCCATTTTTTTCAAGGTATTCGACGTATTTATAAGCACTACCTCTCCTAAACCTATTTGGTTTTTTAGAATTACAGGATATGAAGAATTTGACGAGGCTGTAGCCAATACGCTAATGTGCTTACTAAAATTAGCGTTTGAAAAACCATATAGTTTAGTCGATTTCAAGTAATCCTTGTTGGCGAGTCCTGGCAAAAATGAGCTGTTAAAATGAAATCCGCTTGATGCAACATCGATCGCATAATCGGCTTCGGGTTTGAAACCCATTAGAAATCCCAATCGTTTATCTTGAGAAACATAAGGTAAAAATAATGTACCGCCTTGGCTCACAAAATGGATTAATTTGCGCAGGGATTGATTGGATAAATCAGCCGGATTAACCACGCAAAGTACGCGGGTTGTTTTGGCAATTTCATTCCCTTTATTCCAGTTGTTTAGGGCAATTTCGTTGTACGGTATTTTGGTGTAATCACAGGCTTTTCGAATTTGCTGTGCATAATCCACGTTTATTTTGTCTTTCTCGTTTACTATAAATTCTACCAAAGGCGTTGGGCTAAATCCAACCTCACCGTAGCGTTTTCCGTAAAAATAATCTGTCGAATTCGTTTCAAATGCCTTGTCGTCAAACACATCCAATCCAGCCCATTCATCAAAACCAGCACAATTCGAAAAGAAAAGTGCCATACAAATAAGCCTAAAAATAAAAGGAAATGCCTTACCCATATTATCGTTTTGTAAATACCAAGTCACGCATTTTACTGGCGCCCGGTACATTTATTATTTCGTAAATCGTGATCATTTTTGATTGATGAAATACATAAATCGATCTGCCACGTTGTTTTAGCTGCTGTAAGGTTTTAAGTACCGTTTTGGTAAGTTTGGCGTTATCAGCATACAAATTGTGTTCGTTTGTATCGGTTGAATTAATCACAAACACCAAGACACTTTTGGGTAAAATGATATCAGGATTACTCGATAAAAATAATTTATTCTTTTTGTATTTGTTGTAAATCGAATCTTTGGTTAAATAATTTTCGATAAAATAATCGTAATTCATAAACCCATGTCGGTTTGTACTAATGACCTGAGTTGACGGATCATTTACAATCGTGTAGGTATTGGCATAAAAAACTTGTGCAATTTTATCGTAGCCGTACAATATTTCTTTTGGAATTTTATCGGCGGGTTTTAATTTACTGATTGGCTTTTCCTGATATTTAAAACTGTAAAATACCATAGCCACCAAGATAAGTAGTATGCTCAATGGCTGTAATTTGGTAATCGGGGCTGTCATCAGATAATGAATGTGCAAAAACAAGGATATGAGCAGTCCAATGACCAAGGGAAATAAAACAATAAACAGCACCTTAATTTTTTCGACATCAACCCAGTTGTATTTCATTTCGGCAAGTCCTATAATGGCATTGAAAAACACTAAAAAAACCATGGTGTTTAGCCAATTTCCTTTTTTCAAAAAATGCAAAATCAAGGCCATAAAAAAAGCAATAATTGCGGCATATTGTACATATTGCACAATAAATTTTAAAGGAAACATCAATTGTGGGAAATAGGAATAAGCACTCATAGAAACCAAATTGGTTTTAAAAAACGAAACCAATTCCAATTGTTTGGTCTGTGCTATAATTTTGTACATGATCAAATAAACGACTACTGCGCCTACATAACAGCCCATGATTTTGAGGGCTTTTCCAAATTCTGATCGGATTGAAGCTAGTAAAAGCAACACAATAAACAAAGGCAAAACAATAAAAAATACAAAAAAATCGGTGAGACCTATGGCAAAAAACACCACGAAAAAAGAGCAATAAAAAGTAGCCTGACTCATTTGCAATAATTCGGGCTTTAAGGCATAGATAAATGCAGGTATTGCGAAGCTTAAGGCCATTAATATTGAATTGGTTTCAAGTAAATAATACACATTTACCGGAATGAGTACATATACTAAAGCAAATAATAATGTAGCGATGAGTGGTGCAATAAACTTAGAGGAGGTAATTTTTTGTACGGTCCAAAACAAGATAATCGAAAGCAAGATAGCTTCGAGTATAGAAGCAAATTGCAAGGCTATTTCAGGAGCAATGTGGGCAATTTTTGCGTAAAAATTTAAAATGGCCAACTCGCCTATCGGATTAAAATCTTGTCCAAACCAAAGCTGGTTGTCTATGCGAATGAGGCGTTGCAAATCGTTGATCCAAGGATCAGACAAGGAATAATTATCAAAATTAATAAAGAGATAACGGCTCACAAACGTAACTACTGCCAACAGCACGACTACCATAAATGTAATTTTGTTATGCTGTTTTTCCGTTTCAGAGGGAGCCTCTCTAAGCACAACCCAACGCTTTACTGATCCGCCAAGTTCTATACTTCGCAGGGCTTGTAAAAAAACAATTTTTACATTGTTACTGAAGTAGTGTTTCAGTTGTCGAATATTTTTTAATCCAATAATGTCTATAAAAAGTAAAAAGACAAATACATACAAACAATTGAATAAATTATAGGCGTTAAGTTGCGTGAGAATTAACGCAACCAATAAATAGGCTGAGCCAAAACGAAACCAGTTTTGAACTATAAATTCTAGGAAATTTAAGGGTGCAATACGAAGAAACTTTTTATACAAGTAATACACAAACAGGACAATAAGGCATAGCCTTATAAATCCTATAATCAGTGAACTTGTGAGTAAAACCATCGTATTAATTACTATCTAACTGAGGTTGTTGTTGCAAATCTATAGTGCCCACAAAAAGGCTGCAATCCAAATCTTCTAGCCGCTGTTTGATTGATTTTTTTAGTTCGGGTGTATCTGCATATTCAATGAGCAATACATTTTTTTTGTACTTGTTGTGGACAGCCATTACTGCCGATTTTAATTCAGAGTAGCGCTCCTCATTACTTAATTGATACTTTTTATGATCAAAATCATACTGCGAGGCTATCGATTCTATGGCAACTGATGATATAAAAGGAGCTGTTTCGGGCACCAATTCTAATCCCGCGTTTTGCATGAGCTTTTTGGTGGGATACATCGCTTTAATTTTTTTTATCAATTGTATAACCGCATCATGTTGGCCTTTTTGCGGACCGTATTGGGTGAAATTATCTATGTTGTCCATAAATATTCCATCATAACCAGAAGCAAAGATTTTAGCGACTATATCCAACAATACTTTTACGGTTTTTGGCGACTCTAAATTTAAATAATGACTGTCCCATTGTTCATTTTTCCCCGTCGTGTATTTGGCCACTTTGGCATAATGATCGGCATTGGTGTTCACCTCGCCAAAACTGATGTAGGCATATATTTCTTCGTTTTGTTTTTTAAACACCCGAATATTGCTAGGCAAATAATGCTTGGGCTCTACAATTAGCGTTTTGTAGCCTTTTATAGATTCAGGTTTTAATTTGGCATAACAAATTAGCACCTTAGATTCTTTTTGCTCCATGCGGCAAAAGGAAGAAAGTAAAAATGATGGGAGTATATAAAACAAGATATTAGTAAGCGGCATAGTAGTAATAATCTAGATTTTTAAAGTAATCTAAGGTGGCTCTCACCGTCAAAAACGCAAATAATCCCGCTCCTACAAGCAAACCGATAACGCTATATTCGTAGCCCACAAATCGACTGAGTATAAATCCAACTACAAGGTTGCAAAGTGCGGCATACAATAAGGATTTCAAGGGTTTTAGAGTTTGACCTAAGGTGAATAAATACAATGAATTTAGCATGCCCCACGCCAGCAAGATATAGCCCAATCCACCAATTACACATACTTTTAAACTCAATGGATTGATGGCATAATGAAATTGACTAGTGAAACCCCAAGAAGCGTTAATAATAATAAAAACGGCTGCAAAGGCCAATAAACTTGAGATAAACAACACCGAAACTTGCTCCCAATACATGGTTCTAATTTTCGAATTAAAGAGCTCGGGTGCATTGTGATCGGTGGTTTTTTGATTTACATCCATAAAACTCGTAAAGGAGGCAATGGCATATTCTAAAACTCCAGCCAATAATAAAAAGATAAGGATGGCCAAGTCCATACCCAATTCGTAGTCTTTTTCAAAATAAACCAAAAACGGCAAATTGCCATTGATACCCGACGACCAAGCCAGTATGCGGTCAATAAAGAAAAATCCATAAAGCACCAATCCATAAAAAAAGTATTGATAGTTATGGAATAAAACAACAGGGATTTTTAGACTAGTATTCACCGATTGGGTGCGGTGTGTATTAAAATTCTGGAAAAAGATGATCAAAAATAGTTTGGCAATTACAATTACTATCGAAATGCCAATCCAGTGCGTTTGGTAAATGGTTAAATCGGTAAAATTCTTTAAAAATAAGGCCGTTGTGGTTCCCGTCATGATGGCTACAGTAATGACCCATCGTTGTTTGATGGTGTGAAACGGTGCAATCATAAGTAGCAAGGTGCCAATTAGAAACGCGTAGGTAAAAATGATAACCAACACTTCGAACGGATACAAATGAAAAAAGAAATTTACCAAGAGAATCAGACCCAATACGGCAAAAATGGTAAGAATTCCCACCTTGTGCAGGAAATTAATGGTTTTACGCACCATTTCATAATCTTGAAAATTCCAATAAAAGGAGGCTTGTTTTCCAATCACTTGCACATACCCACCCGTTGAGACTAGACCTACGATAACGCCCAACACTACTGCAGTAGATTGCACCGGATTGAACCCAACCCAAGTCCAAAGCGAATAACCAAATAGAATAATTGTTGCAATTTGAATAAACACCGGAAGCAAATGAAGAAGTCCAAGTGTATAGTATTCAACAAAAATTTTGATTTTTAAAAAGATATAGGAACTAACCTCGTTTTTTACGAGTTCTTTTTCAGCCAATTCGATTTCTTTGGCGTTTTTTAGCTCGGTAATTTCGCTTTCGGCAATTAACTCCTTAAAAACCAAGGCTGCCAATTCGGGGATATTTGCAAATCCATAATCGGATTTAATGTCTTTATCCCGTATTCCTAACGATTCAATAGTTGCTGCAACAACCTGTATACTTACCGGTTTGCCTATTTTTTCCTTTGCACTTTGTATAAGAGCTCTAATGTTCTTATAGTGATTTTCCATGAGCCATTATTTTTGTTTAGTCAAAATAAGGGCAAAAATAGGTCAAATATATCTAAACACAAGGGGTTCCGCGTGATTAGATTAGTAAGATTGTACTTTTTTTTAAGAACTGTTTATACTTGTTTATTTCTAGCGATTTCCAACAAGGTATTGGAGTAATTTGGTGATTCAGATGCAGCTGCTTGTGCCGCAAATTCGTAGGCCACTTCGTAATTATGAATGAACTTGTCTATGGTAAAATTTTCAATTACCCGTTCGCGAGCAGCAATGCCCATTTTTTTTCGTAGTTCGGTGTCTTGTAGAAGTTTAATTACGCTTTGCCCTATTCCCTCGTGGTCTTTTGGTTTGCAAATCATCCCGCACTCTTCATTGAGTGCTTCGGTTACACCACCTACATCGGTGGCTACTACAGGAATTCCGCAACTCATCGACTCAATAACCGTATAGGGAAAACCTTCAGAAATAGAGGTCAAAATAGAAATATCGCCTTCGCAATACAATTGTTGCGGGTTGTTATGGTGTCCAGCAAAAATGAAATTCTTTTCAATTTTTAGTTCTTTAATGAGCGCGTTACACGCTTTAGTATATTCTGGCACTGCATTGTTGTCGCCATAAATAAGGTATTTTACTTTCGGAATTTCCTTAGCAACCACGGCACATGAACGAATCATGGTGAGAATATCTTTGAGTTCAAAAACACGCGCTGCAGCGACCACTGTGGGCGTGTTTTTAAGTTGAGCAGGTTTTTCGGCAGGCACAAAAAGGGTATGATCAATACCGTTATACACTACATTTATTTTATCTGGATTGGCGCCATATAACTTTTCCCAAGCGATATTAAATTTATTTACCGAAAGAATCACATCAGTTTTGTGGTAGGCCAATTTGGTAATGCATTCCGAAAACTTAATTAAAAAGTTCTTCAAATAAAATGAAAACTCAGAGGAGTTGATGGCGATGAGTCGTTCGCGAATAAATACGCCGTGTTCGGTAGCAATAATGGGCGTTCCGTATTTGTATTTTAGTATTAATGCGGGCAACACTGGAAATCCCGACAACGAAATGTGTGACACATCCATTTTGGGAACTTGCATGGAAATGGGCATCAAAAAGCGATACAACCAGCGCATGGCTACTGTTAAATCATATAATGTGGCTTGGTAATGCTGATCGTTGGCAATAATTTCGCAACTGTTTTTCTGAAAAGATTTCCATACGGGCAAACTCTTCATCGTTTTTTTATAATCGTGTTTTTGAAAAAATCGCCACATTTGGTAAATGGTTGCGTCAATTTCATTCACATTGGCATTCTCTGTAAAAATTAATTGAATGAGCTTTTCAAATATTGGTACAAATACACCAACAATGGCCGCTTCATCATCTTTTACTTTTCTTGAAACTGTTTTGTAATATTTTTTGTCTGCAATTTCTAACTCACTTGTTTCCAATGGAGACCACATGGGTAATTGAATTACTTTTTGAACAGAATGGCTGAGTTTGAATTTGGGTTTTTCTTCGTAATTGGCATTAACCGAGTAGAGCGTGTAATTGGCATTTTTTACTTTTTCACACAAAATATGAGCCCAGGTTGAAACCCCTCCTCCATTGAACGGATAGGTCCCTTCAAATACCATCATGACGTTTAACTTCTTTTTCATATTTACTTGTTTCGAATGGGGATAAAACAGTATTTCAGGGATTTATTCAAATCTGAGAGCAAATATAGGCGTGGAAAACTGCAGTAAAAAGCTATTTCTTATTTATTAGATGAATTGGGATATAAAATCGATGAAAGTCAGTTTTCAGTTCTCTGTTGTCTGTTATCGGTTGTCGGTCAATAGTGTTATCTATGAAACGTACAGATTTCAATTGCTGATTAATCATCCAGCTGTTCACGAATGAGCTTCCCGATCAAGAGGGTTAATTTGAGTTTGTAATCTTCAATGAGCCATTCACGGTAATTTTTGGAACAATGACTCAAGCAATTGGCATAGCGTTTCATACGGCTTTCAATATCGGGAATCAATTCTTTGGCCAAGGCTTTTGCTTCGAGAATACCATCTGAATTATCAACACACATTGCCGCATGTTGTGCCAACGACTTTTCGAGTACTATTTTGGATCGTAGATTTTTGGCAATGACTTCTTTATGTTCGGCATCGACATCAAAGGATATATCGGGTGTGTTTTTAAATTTAGCCCGTAATTCAGGCGGCATTTGGTATTTAAAATGAAGTTCGATATCTACATCGTCACGTAAATTTTCCAAGTAATATTCGGGCGATTTAAAGATGTGTTGCCAATCAATGGGCTCGTTCCACAACCCAAAGCGTGCTGCATTATTGCCCAAATCAATTACGTTGAATTCAGATTTATGGGGCAATTTTCTGGAACCTCGGCCAATCATCTGAAAATACAAGGTGAGTGATTTGGTAGCCCGGTTCAGGATGATGGTTTCTACGGTAGGTTCATCAAATCCTGTAGTTAAAATTCCCACCGAGGTCAAAACAGCATCGGGTGTTTTTTTAAACCAACTCAAAATTTCTTTGCGTTCCTCGGCCGAACTGGTATTGTCCAGGTGTCGAATCGCATAACCAGCTTCTTTAAAGGTTTCATACACATATAAAGAAGTGTTGATGCCGTTATTAAAAATCAGGGTTTTAGTGCCTAACGCTTTTTCGGTATAGGCATGCAGTAATTTTTCTTGCATAGCCATATTCGAATACAAATCATCTGAAGATTTAACGGTGTAATCACCATTAATCCCTACTTTTAATGAAGTGAGGCCTACATCATAACTGTATGTAGTTGCTTTGGCGAGGTAGCCTTTTTGTATCAAGGATTCTATCGGATCGCCTACAATGAGTTCATCATAATTATCATGCATTGGCATTTTAATATTTGAACTCAATGGTGTAGCTGTAACGCCCAGGATAAATGCGTTTTTAAACGAACTCAATAATTTTCGAAATGAATTGTAATGCGCCTCATCAATAATTACGAGTCCAATGTTGTCTAGATGTAATTTATTGTCGTTGATCCTGTTTTTCAAGGTCTCAACCATGGCGACAAAACAAGAATAGTCATTTTGATCGGGTAATTCTTTGATTTTGCTGTTGATGATTTTGTTGCGAACATCAAAGCCTTTGAGCATTTTTGAGGTTTGCTTACACAACTCTATTCGGTGCGTAAGCACCACCACTTTTTTCGAATTTTGAGTCAAATACCGCCGTACAATTTCAGAAAAAATAACTGTCTTTCCTCCGCCAGTAGGCAATTGATACAATAAATGGTAATTGTTATTCTTGTTTTCTAAACGCTCAAAAATAGCGTCAATATCGCCTTGTTGGTACCCGTAGAGTTCCTTTTTTTCTTCTAATTCTTGTTCAAAATGGGCTGAAGGCATTGTGATTGGTAGATTTTTGCAAAACTACAGTATAAAACCGATTAGCCCTACACTTTCCACAATTAGTTTGAAAATTTAATCTATGCTCACGGCTATCGTTTCAAAACTATAATTGTTTGGCCAGTTTTGCTGGGCCGATTCCCGACAAATCTTTAGCAATCGTACTTTATATTCGTACAAAATTCCTTGCTCGTTGATAAATGAAACAGCTTGTTGCGTAGCCAATAGCATACTTTTATAGAATGCTTCTTGTTTACTCGGTTTATCAGCAGTGTAGGACTGTGCTATTTCTATAGCAAACAACATTAAGTCGGCAATCACAAAGGGGTCAACTCCCAAACTGATGAAATGCTTCACTATTTTTTGGGCTATAGAACGGCGTAATTTTGGCTTTTTAGCTGAATTAGGAAAATACTCTTGTGCTATTTTAACTCGAGCGACATTGGCCAATTTGCGTTCATTGGGTTGAAAGACAAAATCATAATAGGTTTTTACCGATGGAAATTTATCATACAAAAGTACTATCTGTTCTTCTAATTGATCCTTGGTGAGTTCTTTCGTATATTTTTTTAAGTGGGTTTTACTCATCTTTTGTTTGAAATTGATCTGCTGCTGCACTTTTATATTGCCTTCTATTTGTGTATTTTCGTCAAAAAAAAAATATGACTAAACTTTTTACCTACATTGCTAAATTAGAAGGGATTTCCCTGCTGGCCCTCTTGTTTTTTGCCATGCCTATGAAATACATGTACCATCACGATATCTATGTTCGCTACATCGGAATGGCACACGGAGTCTTATTTATAGCCTATGTTTTTGGGGCAATTTACTTAAAATTTGAAGAAGATTGGGGGGTCAAAAAAACAATCGTTGTCCTTCTGGGTTCAGTGGTACCGTTTGGTACATTTTATGTTGAACATAACTATTTTAAAGCCCCTAAAAACAACAATTCACTGCAATAAACTTGCACTTTTAGTTAAATACAAACGCTAATGCTATTCTAATGTAAAAAAAACGTGATTTTTACTGCATCACCCTTGTTTTTAACACTTTTCTTATATATTTGCACTCAAAGTTTACACTTAAAGAATCTAAATTTAATTCTAGAATATCATGAAAAGAAGTCTACTGCTACTTTCAATTGCGTTACTTACTTTAACTAGTAATTATGCCCAAAGAAGACAACGAACAGAAGAAGAACTAAAACCGGTAGTAAAAGCAAAAGATACAGCCACTTTTAATACATGGAATATTGAAGCCTCAATCGGTCAAAGCAAAGGTGTAAGGCCTTTTACTCCAGGCTATTACAGTAGTGATCCAGATGCAGAATTAGGTTCAGTAAAAGCCAACAACATTAACATTGGTGTTCGCTATATGCTTTCTCCTAAATTTGGATTTAAATTTGATTTAGGTTCTGATCGCTTCAAAAATAATTCTTCAAACAGCTCTCCTTTTGATGTTCAGCAATACCGTTTGGGCGTTCAAGGAGTTGTTAATGCAACTCGTTTGTTTGGTGTTGAATCACAATTTAATCGATTTGGTTTATTGTTGCACGGTGGTTTTGTGTATGCTCGTGTAACGCCTAAATATGATTCACCAATCTTCGGTGATGTAGACAACTTCAACAAAACAGAAAATAATTTTGGTGTCATGTTTGGATTGACTCCTGAACTACGTATTTCAAAAAAATTAGGTCTTTTATTAGATATCAGTATGTTATCTAACTTTAGACAACACTTTGCGTGGGATGGTCACTATGCTGAAACTCAAAATAACCTAGCGGGTCAAATGCTTAATGCTTCTTTAGGAATAAGTTACGCATTAGGTAAGTTTACAGATCACGGAGACTGGGCTGTAATTCCAAATAAGCAAATGGATGAGATTGCCGAATTACAAAAACGTATCGAAGAAGTTGAAACCATGATGAATGATACGGATAAGGACGGAGTTCCAGATTACTTAGATGCAGAAAACAACTCTATTGCAGGTGTTGCGGTTGATACAAAAGGTAGAATGGTTGATTTGAATAACAACGGAATCCCTGACGAAATGGAAGCTACTTTAGCTCGATCATTTGCTAGCAAAGACAGTGTGGCTAAAACTGTTGAAGCAACTACCAATTCTACTATGGTGACTAAGTTTATCAACGATGGATATATTGCAACATTCTTTGATACGAACAAATCAAAACCAACCAATGTTTCTACAGAAGGAATTGATTTTATCTTAACGTATTTACGCAACAACCCATCTGCTTCTGTTGACATTATTGGACATGCTGACGAAATTGGGGACAGCAACAAAAACAAAAAATTGGCTAACGATAGAGCACTTAGTGTTAAAAATGTATTGATGAAAGGCGGAATTAGTGCCGATCGTTTAACTGTAGTTGCTGCTGGTGAAGATACCAGTGTTGATGCTACTTCATCTGAAGCTAGAAGTTTAGTACGACGAGTAACATTCAAAGTGAAATAATTCACTTCCTACAAATAATAAAAAAAACGCCTCATGATTTTGAGGCGTTTTTTTTGATGCAACTGTTTCCTATTCTTCGTCTGCTTCGTGGCTTTCAACACTTGGTGTTGCAGAAGATACTGTGGTAGTTGATCTAATTTCGGTGTGTCGAATTTCTCCACCAGACGTTCCAACTTCTTTACCAATAAATACGGCCAAAATTGCCATTACCAATGCAAGGTAACTGGTGAGAGCGGCAAATCTGTTTTTCTTTGTTTCCAAATACAAACCAGCCAAGGAAATCAACCCCAAGACATTAAGCACCAAAGCCAATTTCTCAGCAATTTCTTCGTGTTCGTGAATAATTTTGTGTCCTACACTAGGCATGTTTTCCACCATCTCTTCTGCTCCTTCTCCTGTATTCATAGACAAAATACCGGTAATTGCTGCGATGCAAAACAACACATAGGCGGTGTTCTTTAAATAACTTCGCTTTAAAACCAATCCTACTAGTAAGATTCCTAAACCAAAAATTGTTCCTACAATCGGAAAATGATTGACAACCAAATGATAATGTGCTTCATTCATAACTTGATAATTTTAAATTAGTATGTTGTAAAATTTCCGAAATATACAATATTATGTGTTTGTGTAATGTGATATAAATCAAGCAATATTGATGCAGTTCATTTCCACTTCAATTGCTTATTTTTGCTCAAAATATGTACCCATGAATTTCATCAAAAAATCTAGCCCGTTTTATATTCTTACCATATTTTACTTGGTGGTAAGTATCATTTCGCGAATTGTATTGCTTTTTCATCCCATAACTCAATCCCATTTCACCGCAATCGAAATGATCAAGATTTTTATTGTGGGTGCTCTTTCAGATGTGTTGGTTTTTGCTGTGGCAAGTGCATTTTTGTGGCTGTATTTATTGTTTTTATCCAACAATAAATTCAACAAACCGTATGGCTACATCATATTTGGTTGTTTGTCTGCGCTCCTACTTTATGTTTATTTTTTCAATACTATACTTAATGAATACGGCGGTTCCTTACCCGAAATAGGTATTTCGTTCATTGCATTAAAAACGATCCTCTTTGGCTTGCTTTTATTTTTGCCTAAGTACCGCAAGCAAATTCGATTGGCCTTATTTTCCTTCACCATTTTTCTTTTTGTGTTGCTAATTATACAAAATGCGATAAGTGAATTTTTCTTTTGGAATGAATTTGGTGTACGCTACAACTTTATAGCCGTTGATTACTTGGTTTACACCAATGAAGTAATTGGCAACATCATGCAATCGTACCCGGTTGTACCCATTTTTGGTACACTTTTTATTGTCACTGCAGCCATTACCTATTATATTGTGAAGCAGTCAAAAGAGTACTTGGACAATCTGCCTACATTTACTGAAAAAATAAAACTTCTCATTTCGTATTCGGTTATAGCTGCCCTTGCCTTAGTATGTATTCCCCGATTAGCTGCAACTGAAAATTCACAAAACATCTTTGCCAATGAATTGCAAGCCAATGGGTTGTATAAATTTTACTTGGCTTTTACCAACAGTGAATTGGATTACTTTAAATTTTACAAAACACTCCCTGAAGCCCAAGCTGAAAAACTACTTGCAACACATAATCCAATCGGAATCAAATCAGTTCCTGTTGCTGAAAATCATAAAAATGTAGTGTTAATTACCATCGAAAGCCTTAGTGCCGATTTCATGAAAACCTATGGTAACGACAAAAACATCACCCCATTTTTAGATAGTTTGGCTACCAAAAGTTTGTTGTTCACCAATTTATATGCCGTCGGAAACCGAACAGTGCGTGGATTAGAAGCCGTAACCTTATGCTTACCTCCTACGCCAGGCGAAAGTGTGGTGAAACGCAAAGACAACAAAAACAAATTTACTACGGGCTCTGTCTTTGCCCAAAAAGGCTATACCGTGAAGTATTTATATGGTGGCGATGCCTTTTTTGACAACATGGAAGATTTTTTTGGCGGAAACAACTACGGAATCGTCGATAAAAAAACACTGCAGCCCAAAGAAATTAGTTTTGCCAATGTATGGGGCGTTTGCGACGAAGATATGGCCCAAAAAGCCATACGCGTTATGAACGAAGAAGCCAAACAAAACAAACCATTTTTTAATCATTGGATGACGGTGAGCAACCACCGACCTTTTACCTATCCCAATGGAAAAATTGACATTCCCGGCGATTCTAAATCGCGTGATGGAGGAGTAAAATATACCGATTATGCGTTGCGTCAGTTTTTTAATTCCGCCAAAAAACAAGCTTGGTACAACAATACGGTTTTTGTGATTTTGGCTGATCACTGTGCTTCAAGCTCAGGAAAAACCGAATTGCCGCTTGACAAATACAGAATCCCTGCAATGATTTTCAGTCCAGAATTTGTTGTACCCCAACACTACACGCAACTGATGTCACAGATAGACGTGATGCCCACTTTATTTGAATTGTTGCATTTCAATTTTACCAGTAAATTTTACGGACAAAACGTATTGGATAAAAACTATAAACCACGTGCCTTAATTGCTACGTATCAAAATTTGGGACTCATAAAAGACAATGTGCTTACTATACTTTCGCCAAAACAAGCGGTAAAACAATTGAAATTAACGCCTCGTTTTGATAAAAATTTAGGCGATGCATTTCAATTAAATTTTGATCAAGAATTACTAGAAACCCCAAGAGTAGATTTGATTAACGAGACCATTTCCTATTACCAAACCGCTTCAGCCCGATTAAAAAATAAAGCCTACAACAAATAGCTTACAACAAGCCATTGTATTTGCGAATAAACCATTCTAATGCCAAGGTTACAATAGAAAAAATCAACAAATAAATCCAATCCAAGAGCGGAGTTTTTTGGGTAACTTCTTTTTGGATCTTTTGGTACTTTGCATCTTTCAACAATTTGTCCATGAGTTGATTGATTTGAGTTGGGTAATACAGTTTCCCATTTGTTTGTACAGCCAATTGTTGCAATTGATTACGGTTTGGATTCACAAATTGCTGTTCGATTTGAAAATCTAACACTTCAAAACTGCCTTTATAGGTAGTATTGCTGCGGGTTTCTTTGATGCTAAACGAATACATTCCTGTGGCTAATCCTTCTAAATTTGCTTTAAAATAAGACCCTTGCTTCAGCATCTCCAAAGTTTGTGTCTTTTTGGTTTTGGTATTTACGCACGTAAGTTGTAGGCGGGCATTTTCATCAAATTCATAATTTTTAGTAAAATATTGGGCGGTAATTCCCAACTCCTCTCCTACATTGTAAAATCGTTCGTGTTCAACGACCAAAGATTTTCTAGCAGACGAGCTGGCCAAGTATTGCATTATTTTATCTACAAATACATCAAATTTGTCATAGGTTTGGTTTTGAACATGGTAATGCAAACGCCACTTCCAACTGTTTTCTCCCAATAAATAGGCCGTGCGCAATGGTCCACCGCCAAAACACAACAGCGGTTGTTGGGTGTCTACCCCTTGAATTTTAGCACTCAACAAAATTGAAGTTGCGGACGAAGCTGTTACCGTTCCAAACGGATTTTGCAAAGGCGGGAATTGATCAAATCCCAAATCATCTTCGGCAAACAAGGTAAACTGATTTTTGAATTGCGGTAAAAACTCTTCGGCCTGTGTACTCATTTTACACGTTAAATGAGACTGCTGTTGGTTTAAGAACGAAAAGTCAGTTTGCATACCCGTTACCACCAAATGGGGTGTATTGGCCCGTTTGATATTTTCATATACCGAGGCAAATTTGCTGGTTGGCTGATACAAAACAACCACTGCATATTCGGCTAAAGAGCGGATATCTGCAGGCTTTATAATTTCTACTTTGGATTGACCATTGTGCTCAATTGCCCGTTTAAATGCTGCGATATCTGGATGAGAAATGGCCGAAACGATCGCAATTGTTCGGCGCTGATCAAGTACTTCGACTAGAATTTTTTTGCTGTTGTTTATGCGATTCTTTTCGGTTTTGGATGATTGGGCTACCACCTCAAACAATTGAGATCCCAATTTGGTTGCTGGAACCAAAAACGAAATCATTTGTGCCGGTTGATTGGGCTTTAATGTTACATTTTGGGAATACACTATTCGATTGGCTTGCATCAACTTGAGCTGGGTAGTACAGGCTTGCGTTCCGTTGAAACTGAGCTGTACTTCTACCGGAAATTTATTTTGATAAAAGGCATATTTGTTTGCTTGAACCTGATCTATTTTTAAATCAAAATAAGGAATGGTATCGCCTAACACCACCGGATAAACCGGATTTGAAGAACCAAAGCTATACACGAAATCATTACCAGCGGTTTGGTTTCCGTCAGTTATAAAAATAGTTGGATAGTTTTGATTGCGGTACAATAGGTTGAGCTGTTTTCCGGCCTGATCCAATCGCGATTGTTTGCCTGTGAAATTAAGCTGACTCAACGGTGTACATTCGGCATCCACACCCAAATATTGTATGGAAAATTTATCAGACAATGCCTTCGAAGCCTTGAGTTGGGCAAACAAATCCAGTGCTTGTTTCCCCGCTTTTAATTCAGGAATAGAACCGGAATTATCAAAGATAATAGGTAACGGCGTTTTGTATTCCTCGTATTTGGTGTTGGTAAACAACGGATTCCAAAGCAATAACAACAAGGTAAATAGACTACAAAAACGCAGAAAAGCCAAAAGCAAGACCGTATTGGTTTTACTTTTGGCTTTGTATAGATACTGATAATAGGAAATCCCTGCAGCAACCAAGACTATTCCGATAAGAATAAAAAAGGAAGATAATATCATAGGGTTTTCACTGGAATATCAGCAGTATTAGTACGTTAATAATCCTCCATTGACGTGCAGCACTTGGCCAGTAATGTAGGAACTCAAATCAGAAGATAAGAATAAACAAGCGTTGGCGATATCTTCTGATGTTCCTCCGCGTTTCATTGGTATTCCATCGCGCCATCCTTGCACCACATCTGGGTTTAATTTGGCCGTCATTTCAGTTTCGATAAAACCAGGCGCTATCGCGTTACAACGAATGTTTCTTGATCCTAATTCTAAGGCCACTGATTTGGTAAAGCCAATGATTCCCGCTTTGGAAGCCGAATAATTGGTTTGACCTGCGTTTCCTTTTACACCCACAATCGAACTCATGTTGATGATGGATCCGGCTTTGTTTTTCAACATTATTTTTTGAATCGCTTTGGTCATGTTGAATACTGATTTTAAATTCACATCAATTACTTGATCAAAATCGTCTTCGGTCATGCGCATCAACAAGTTGTCTTTGGTAATTCCTGCATTATTGATTAAGATATCTACGGTTCCAAATTCGGCCAAAACAGCATCTACAAATTCTTGGGCTAAGGTAAAATCGGCAGCATTGGATTGGTAGGCTTTGGCTTTTACGCCATAGGCTGTTAATTCTTTTTCGAGTGCCAAAGCTGATTCGGCAGAAGCGCTATAGGTAAAGGCTACATTACAGCCGTTTTTGGCAAATACTTCAGCGATTCCTTTTCCGATTCCTCGACTGGCACCGGTAATGATCGCTACTTTTCCTTCCAATAATTTCATGATACTAAAGTAATTTTGAGTTAATAAAAATCGGTCAAATATAGGAATTATTTACTTGCCCTATAATGCCCTTTTTTACTTATTCACGCGCAAGAATCAAATGGAATTTTCGTCAAAGGTTAAATTGAATTGCAGTATATTTAAAAAAATTAATGCGTCTACATGCAGCATAAAAAGGAAGCTTTTAGATTGTTATATGAACAGCACCATATGATGGTCTATCATATCGCCTATCAGTACCTTCAAAATCAAGAAGACGCCGAAGAAATTACCCAAGACGTATTTGTGCAAGTGCATCAGTCAATGGACAAATTTCAAGGAAAATCGAGCGTAAAAACTTGGATTTACCGCATCAGTATTAATAAGTCGTTGGATTTTATCAAATACAAAAACAGTAAAAAACGTTGGTTTATTTTTGGAACTAAAAGTCAAAATAATCAAGAAACGCTGTCGGTTGAGAGTGTTGATAATTCCGATATACAACTTGAAAACGAAGAGAAGTCAACCCTTTTATACACACAAATAAATGCCTTGCCTGCCAACCAAAAAACGGCATTTATTTTGTCAAAACACGATGAATTATCGCATCGTGAAATTGCTGAAATTATGGAGCTAAGTATTTCATCTATTGAATCTTTGGTGTTTAGAGCTAAAAAAACACTTCAACAAAAATTGGCCGAAAAATTTGACGAATACCACACTAAAAACAATTCCTAATTTGAATAGACGTATGGAAAAAGAATCTTTCATTAATGCTGTACTTTCCAGTAATTTAACTACCCGCAACACTTCGCCAGCGGGGGAATTATGGATTAAAATTGAACGAAAAATAAACGAAGAACAAGTGAGTGTTCAGTGGTCGCTTCCTTTAGTCGCTACTATTGCGTTACTCGTTATATTAAATTTGGCGTACCTAAACAGGTATCTTTTGAAACAAAATCAGTGGAAGCATTCCACCACACAATATGCTTTATTTACCTCTAATCAACTGTATACTTATGACAAAAACTAACGTATTATATGGCATTGTTGCCTTATTAGTTGTACTTAATATTACCATTTTGTTGGTCGTATTGGGCAAACCGCAACCTCCACTAGACTTTGGTCACAGACCGTCGGATTTACGCAGCGTAATCGAGCAGGAATTGCAATTTGACACCCAACAAAAAGAAAAATTAAGTGAACTTATAGATTCCCACCGAGCCGAAACTAGGGAGTTGGATGCGCAAATTCAAAAAATTCGCAGCACCTATTACGAAAGTCTTGCTGAGAACCGGTCGACTTTAGCCCAGCAGAATCAGTTGTTGCAGCAATTGGGACAACTACAAATTCGCATTGAAAAAGGACGTTGGCAGCATTTTATGGCCATCAAAAAACTATGTAAACCGGATCAGTTGGATAATTTTTCAGAACTAACCAAAGAATTAGTACTAGCATTTCCTGGTGGCCCACGCCCACCACATCCGCCAAGACATGACTAAATTTAGGTTCCTATATCTATTTATTTTACTTCCCGTGATCATGTTTGGTCAGGAAAGCAATTCTTTATTTGTGCAAATAGACTATAGTAATTCACCCCTTTCACTAGGCAAAACCTACGTTTCGAAAAAAGGAGATAGTTTACGCATCAACAAATTCAAATGTTATTTGTCTAACTTGAAACTGCGTTACTCCGATGGACGTTCAGCGTTAATTGGTAAAAAGTACACACTTTTAGACGCAGATTCCTTGGCTACAAAGGCGTACAAGTTGGCTGATTTCAAAAATTCCGCGCCAGTTTACTTGGAATTTTCGATCGGAATAGACAGCATTCCCAACACGCAAGGCGCATTGGCTGGTGATTTGGATGTGCAAAACGGCATGTATTGGGCCTGGCAAAGTGGGTATATCAATTGGAAAATAGAAGGAACAAGTAGCAGTTGTACCACACATAAACAACAATTTACATTTCATGTGGGCGGGTATAAAGCCAATCAAAATGCCTTGCGAATTGTTCAAATCCCATTCCCTAAAAACGCCAAAAATATATTGCATATTGATCTAGCGACCTTTTTTAATGAAATTTCCTTGAAGACGCTAAACTCGGTACAGATTCCAGGTGATGCGGCGATGCAATTGGCAGATTTATTTACTAAATCCTTTTGGCTGGAATGAAAAAACGTGTTTACCTAATTGGGATAAGTAGTTTAGTGGTTTTGACCGGTTTTGTCTTGTACCAGACCACACCCATGCCGGTAAAAAATCCTGCATTGTGGCCCAAACCCTACTATGATTTTACACAAAACAAGGCCACAGTTGAAGGGTTTGAATTGGGGCGAAAACTTTTTTACGATCCTCTTTTATCTAGAGATTCAACTATTTCTTGTGCCAGTTGCCATTTTCAAGCTACTGGTTTTGCCCATGTAGATCACGAATTAAGTCATGGGATTGACGGAAAAGTAGGCAATCGAAATGCCTTGGCTTTACAAAATCTAATTTGGTCGAACAATTTCATGTGGGATGGTGGGGTAAATCACCTGGATGTGCAAGCGTTAAATCCGATAACCAATCCACTTGAAATGGATGAAACCATTCCGCATGTAATCCAAAAACTCCAAGCCGACGCACAATACCCAAGTTTATTTTCTAAGGCATTTGGCACCTCCAAAATTACGGGACAATTGTTGCTCAAAGCCTTGTCGCAATTTGTCATTCAGCTCAATTCGTACAATGCCAAATACGACAAAGTGAAGCGTAACGAAGCTGTATTTACAAATCAAGAAGCGCATGGATATCAATTATTTACTACCCATTGCAGCAGCTGTCACCAAGAACCCTTATTTAATTCAACCTCATTTGAACGCAACGGGTTGGCAATAGATCCGTATTTAAATGACTTGGGCCGAATGAAAATCACAGGAAATCCAGCCGATTCATTGCAATTCAAAGTACCCAGTTTGCGCAATTGTCAATTTACGGCACCGTATATGCATGATGGGCGATTTAGCAGTTTAACCGCAGTCATCAAACACTACAATCAATTGTCGTTTAAGGCAAAAGTATCGTCAAAACTACGTGTACCCATGCAACTCTCTGATAATGATCGCGTGGATTTGGTGGCCTTTTTAAAAACACTCACCGATATTGAATTTTTGTTTAACCCAAATTTTTCAGATCCAACCGGATTGGCACAAGAAAAATAAAATGTTGCCGTCTAATGAAATGTTTGTTCCTGTATAGTTTTATTATAGTTGTAATAATCTCCTTTTATTTTTTAAAAAAGTAATTTTAACCCCAATCCTATTTTTACCCATGATGAGAAAAATTATTTTATTCGCACTTGCATTGTTCAGCTCACTTTCAGTTAGCGCCCAAGCTTTATATGATGTAAATACCATTCAAGACATTCGAATTGTGTTTGCCGAAAGCAATTGGGATGCGTTACTAGACGCCCAAGCCGCTTCAACTGAAGACTATATTCCGGCGGTTTCGGTTACGATTAATGGAACTACTTTTTATAATGTGGGTGTAAAATACAAAGGAAACAGCACCTACAACCCCAACCAAACCAAGAATCCCTTTCATATTGAATTGGACACCTATGTCAATCAAGATTACCAAGGCTATACCGACATCAAATTGAGTAATGTGGCCAAAGACCCCTCCTTTATTCGTGAGGTACTTTCCTACTCTATACTGCGTCAATACATGCATGCGCCGCTTTCTAATTATGCCAATGTATATGTAAATGGGAATTTGATGGGCTTGTACGTGAGCTCCGAATCGATTTCTAAAAAGTTTGTAGACAACCATTTTTATTCCAATACCAATGCGTTTTTTAAATGCAATCCCATAGGTGGTGCTGGACCAGGAAGTTCTAGTTTTCCCAACTTGGCCTATTTGGGAACCAATGCGGCCAGTTATGCTTCCTCGTATGAAATGAATTCCTTAACGGGTTGGGATGATTTAATCAATCTCACCAACACCTTAAACAATAATGTAGCCAATATTGAAACGATATTTGATGTTGATCGCGCCTTATGGATGTTGGCTTTTGACAATGCTTTGGTGAATTTGGATAGTTATTTGGGCACTTTTAAACAAAATTATTACCTCTACAAAGACAACAACGGCCGATTTAATCCGGTGGTTTGGGATTTGAATATGTCATTTGGGGTGTTTGCTCAAACAGGAACAATTCCGTTAAATACCACAACCTTAAAAAAACAAATGACTCATTTGTTACACAATGCAGATGCCGCCTGGCCGTTGGTACAAAAATTATTGGGCGTTCCCAAATACAAACGCATGTACTTGGCGCATTACAGTACCATTATGAACGAGAACTTTGCCAGCGGAACCTATGCTACCCAAGCGCAAGCTTTGCAATCATTGGTAAGTAGTTCGGTGCAAAGCGATCCTTATAAATTCTATTCGTTTGCGCAATTTCAATCCAATTTAAACACGGATATCGCAGGCGGAATGGATAACGCTCCGGGTATTACCAATTTAATGAACGGACGAACAACCTACTTGGCTGGTTTGGCTGATTTCACCAACACCAAACCCGTCATCAGCAATGTTGGGCCGGTTGTCGCTGCTCCTTTAATAAATACGGATGCATACATTCATGCTACCGTATCCAACACCAATACCAACTCCGTTTATTTGGGTTACCGTTCTAGTATAGAATTACCGTTTACCAAAGTACTCATGTATGACGATGGGACACACAATGATGGTGCCGCTGGAGATAATGTATACGGCGCTGCCATGAACATGAGCAACATTTATATGCAATATTATATCTATGCCGAAAATAACAACGTGGGTAAATTTTCACCCGAACGAGCAGAACATGAATTTTACACCTTGCACGCGGGTTATCCAACCCTCAATCCGGGTGATTTGGTGATTAATGAAATCATGGCGCAAAACACCAACACAGTAACTGATCCGTTTGGAGACTATGCCGACTGGATTGAATTATACAATACCACCGATACAACCCTGAGTTTGGATAATTTATTCATGAGTGACAGCAATACTAACCTTATCAAATGGCGTTTTCCCGACGGAATTACCATGGCGCCTCACTCCTATTTGATTGTATGGGCCGATCAAGATTTAACCCAAGAAGGCTTGCATGCCGATTTTAAATTATCGTCAACAGGAGAAAGTGTATATCTTTCTTATGCCAATGGAACCATTATTGAAACTGTTAATTATGGTATTCAAACTGCCAATATGGGCTATGCAAGAGTGCCTAATGGAACCGGAAATTTCATGATTCAAGGACCAACTTTTAATGCCAATAATGAGGCATTGGGAACCAGTTCTCAAGATTGGGCTTCCTTTATAAAAATCTATCCCAACCCCAGCAGTAATTTCATCAGCATCCAATCTGACTTGGTGAATATCAATTCGGTTTCTGTTTATAATCTACAAGGGCAACGATTACTCGAACAAACCCCAGAGACTCAGAACAATTTTGAATTAAACATACAATCCTTGGCCAATGGAATCTATTTTGTGGAAATCAATAAAGCGATAAAAATTAAAATCATTAAAAACTAAGATGAGAAAATTAGCATTTATTAGCGCATGTATACTTTGTCAAATAGGCTATGCACAAACCAATCCGATAATCACAAAATGGCTGCGTAACACCACCGGAATTACCGGACGTCATTATGTTTCAGGAAATTCAACACCCATCAACGATGCGGTTTTGGCCAATGTACAAAGTGTACAATACAGCAGCAATTGGGTATATATGAGTACCAACGGAATTCCGGCATACATTACAGGGCCATTTCTAGATGGTAACCCTTCATTGGCTTCTGCCCAAAATGCAATTTTTAAACTACCACTTGTTCCGCAGCAAAATACGGGTACTTTATCTCCCACTACAGGTGGAAATATTGGCCAATTTATTAACGGAGTAGCACTGTTTGATTACCGCGATGGAGTAGCTTGGAATGCAACTTCCAATTCCTTGTGTGGTCCACTTCCCGGCATGTCGCAATGTCCTGGAGGACCCGGAACTACGCAGGCTTGGAATCGTGATGCAGTTTTGGCCGAAAAAGGCGGATTTGATTGCGCCAAAGCACATCCGGCCAATGGGAATTACCATCACCACCAAAATCCAAGTGCGTTTAACTTAGACTTAGTTGTAATCTCTACGGTTTGTAATTTATACCCTGCCGATGGATTATACGTAATTAACACCAATGAACATTCGCCATTAATTGGCTTTGCTGCCGATGGATTCCCTATCTATGGTGCCTATGCCTATGCCAATACCGATGGTACTGGCGGAATTACCCGCATGAAATCAAGTTATCAATTGCGCAACATGACCACCCGCACCACCTCGCCCACAGGAGCTACAGTAGCGAGCGGACCTGTCGTGAGTACTCAATACCCGCTGGGTTATTTTAAAGAAGATTATGAATTTGTAGCACACCCATCTGATCCGACTTATTTGGATGTACACAACGGCCGTTTTTGCATAACCCCCGATTACCCCAATGGAATTTATGCCTATTTTACCACTGTAGATGCTAATCACAATTCGGCTTATCCGTATGCGGTTGGGCCTACTTTTTATGGGGTGAAAACTGCCACCAAAGTGACTAGTATTACCGAACCAACCACTACTTACAATCCGGCTTTGGCTGCAACAGATTTCTCTTTAACAGAAAAAGACATCTTAGTCTATCCCAATCCAGCGAGTGATTTTATCGCGGTGCAACTCAACGAATTGATGGCCAATAATCAATCGGTAGAATTGATTGATACTTTGGGACGTGTTATCGCTACAACCCAAGTTGTACAAGGCAGTACCTTGTGCTACTTTGATACATCAAGCTTATACAATGGACTGTATTTTGTGCGGGTAACATCAGCCAAAGAACCGGTAACGGTTACGGTGATTATTAGTAAATAAGACTCCTCTTCAAGAAAAATGCCCCAAAAGTTTAACTCTTGGGGCATTTTTTATGTTTTAGAAGGCAACATTCCATTTGGGAAGCATGCCAAAATCTTTCAGATGGTTTTGAAGAATGAGCCCTTCTACATAGGTAGGAATCACCTTGTGTTTGCCGCCAAAAGTTTCAAACCAATGTACTTCAAGCGCAGCAATGTTTTCGAGTTTCATCTGGCTGGGCCAAGAATATTTACGCCCGGTTTTGGCAAATTGATGTCCGTTAACAATCTTATCATATAAGCCCCCATTTTTACTTTTTAAAGTACCATCATTTTGTACCGTTCCGGTTGAACCTACCATGATAAGATGTTTCTGATCTCCATCTACTTGAAAAACTAAAAACACACCACTACCTTCTGAAGCATTGCATTGGTTTTCTAATTGATCGTCAGGAGTAAATATAAAATGATTGGTCGATTTAAATTTGGTCAGTTCTTTGTACATACGTTTTTTCTTGATTTAAAAAAAATAGCCCTATGTAACTAGGGCTATCATAGATTATGATTGAGGATAAATTATCCCATAATTTCTTTTACTTTTTTGCCAATTTCTGCTGGAGAATCTACCACGTGAATTCCATTCTCGCGCATGATGCGTTTTTTGGCTTCAGCTGTATCATCAGATCCACCGACAATAGCACCGGCGTGACCCATCGTTCTTCCTTTAGGAGCAGTTTCACCAGCAATAAAACCTACAACAGGTTTGCGGTTACCATCGGCTTTGATCCATTTGGCTGCATCCGCTTCCAATTGTCCACCAATTTCACCAATCATTACAATGCATTTGGTTTCTGGATCGTTCATCAACATTTCAACCGCTTGTTTGGTGGTGGTACCAATAATTGGATCTCCTCCAATACCAATAGCAGTAGTAATTCCCATACCTTGTTTTACCACTTGGTCAGCGGCTTCGTACGTTAAGGTTCCTGATTTTGATACGATTCCAACTGTTCCTTTTTTGAAAACAAATCCGGGCATAATCCCTACTTTGGCTTCACCAGGAGTTATTACTCCAGGACAGTTAGGACCTATTAGTGTACAATTTCTTTCTTTGATGTAGTTGTTGGCGCGAATCATATCGGCCACTGGAATTCCTTCGGTGATGGTAATAATTACTTTGATTCCAGCATCGGCGGCTTCCATAATAGCATCGGCGGCGAAAGCGGGTGGTACAAAAATAATAGTAGTATCAGCACCTGCTTGATCTACGGCATCTTTAACGGTATTAAAAACCGGACGATCCAAATGCGTACTTCCACCTTTTCCGGGTGTTACCCCTCCTACTACATTGGTTCCGTATTCGATCATTTGAGAAGCGTGGAAAGTTCCTTCGCTACCTGTAAATCCTTGAACAATAATTTTGGAATCTTTATTAACTAAAACACTCATGATTTGTTATCTATTTGATTTGAAAAATGCTTGGCAAAAGTAAGGTATTGGTGCTTACTTTTAAAGTTTTTTTTAATGAAATTAGTTAGGGCAACTGACTAATTTGATAGCCTTTGAATAATTTATCGTCCTTAATTTCCCAAAAGACCATAAAATGTGCCAATAACATCTCTTCGCGAGGATTTTCTACCGTTTTGATATAGTGTGAATAATACACTGCAATGGTATCACCTTCTTTTACCATTTGGCTGATGCGCACTTTTGAACGCACATAGGCTTTTCCCAATTCGGTGGCCAATTCTAAAATATCTTGACGATCCATCTGAATCGTACCTTTGCTGCTTCGCCACTCTACTTGAATGTCAGGATGTAAAAAAGCATCCATCACTTCGGGGTTAATCAAAGCATCTGATTTATAAAAATCTATTACAATTTTCTTTGCAGACATTTTATTTTAGTTTAGTTAGTATTTCGGGTATGCGTTTAATGTTGGCCAATTGCTTCAATTTCTCGCGGGACTCTTCAATTGGAGTGCCAAAATAGGTTTTGCCGCCCTCTACTGATTTAGTCACCCCGGTTTGTCCAAGTATAACCGCTTTTTCTCCAATGGTAATGCCACTGGTGGTTCCTACTTGTCCCCAAAGTGTTACTTCGTCTTTGATGATTACACAACCCGCAATCCCGGTTTGTGAAGCAATTAAACATTTTTTTCCAATTACGGTGTCGTGACCCACATGCACTTGGTTGTCAATTTTGGTTCCCCAACCGATGGTGGTATCACCAGTAACGCCTTTATCTATAGTACAAAGCGCGCCAATTCCTACCTGATCTTCAATAACAACTCGTCCACCAGAAAGCAATTGATCGAAGCCTTCCGGACGTTTTTTATAATAAAAGGCATCGGCACCTAAAATGGTACCCGCATGGATAATCACGTCGTTGCCAATTACTGTGTGATCGTATATGGTTACATTGGCGTGAATCAAACAATTTCGGCCAATTTTCACATGGTTACCAATAAAACAGTTGGGCTGAATTACCGTTCCTTCGCCAATTTGAGCACTAGCAGAAATGGCTGCTTGTGCCGATACAAATGGCATAAAATGACGTGTAAGTGTATTGAAATCGCGAAACGGATCGTCCGAAATTAACAATGCTTTGCCCTCTGGACATTCCACTTCTTTGTTAATCAACACTATGGTAGCGGCTGATTGTAAGGCTTTGTCATAATATTTAGGGTGATCGACAAAAACAATATCACCTGGGGTTACCACGTGAATTTCGTTCATCCCAAACACCGGAAAATCATTGGCACCCACAAAGGAGCAACCAATGATTTCAGCAATTTCTTGTAAGGTATGTGTTGTATTGAATTTCATAATCAATTTCCCTTTTGGGGACTTGGTGGGCTTACTCTTTTACGCGCTCCATGTAATTTCCGGTAGCGGTTTCAATTTTAATTTTGTCGCCTTCGTTAATAAACAACGGCACATTAATTTGCGCACCCGTTTCTACCGTAGCTGATTTAGTCGCATTGGTAGCGGTATTTCCTTTCACACCAGGCTCAGCATAGGTTACCTCTAAAACTACCGAAGCCGGCATGTCAACTGACAATGGCAAATCGGTTTCTGTATTGATGCTCACCATTACGTTTTCACCTTCTTTCAACAATTCGGGTGAATCCAAAATGTCTTTGTTTAAGGAGATTTGCTCAAACGACTCTACATTCATGAAATGAAACAAATTCCCTTCGGGATACAAAAATTGAAATTTGTGATTTTCTACACGCACTTCGTCAATTTTGTGTCCGGCTGAAAACGTATTATCCAATACTTTTCCATTGGTTAAACTTTTCAATTTGGTACGCACAAAAGCAGGTCCTTTACCTGGTTTCACGTGTAAAAATTCGATGATTTTATAAATGTCGTTGTTGTATTTGATACACAATCCGTTTTTGATGTCTGAAGTACTTGCCATTTTTATTTTTTGTTAATTGATTTTAATTGATTTGCGAATATTGAATTCGACTTGTTATTAATAATTTCCAGAATAGCCTTTCATGATTCCACGAGAAGAATTGCGGATAAAATCGAGAATTTCATCGCGCTCTGGCGTGGCTTCCATTTCGCCTTCAATGATACTGACCGCTTGCGAAGTGTTGTAATTTTTTTGGTACAAGATGCGGTAAATATCTTGAATCTCTCTAATTTTTTCAGTCGTAAATCCTCTGCGACGCAAGCCTACAGAGTTAATCCCAACATAGGACAAAGGCTCTTTGGCCGCTTTGGTATAGGGGGGAACATCTTTACGAACTAAAGATCCTCCGGAAACCATGGCGTGATCGCCTACATGTATAAATTGGTGAATAGCCGCCAATCCGCCAATTATGGCAAAATTACCCACGGTCACGTGTCCCGCAAGGGCTACTCCATTTACAATAATGGCGTTATCACCTATGTGGCAATCGTGCGCAATGTGAGCCGTAGCCATTACTAAACAATTGTTACCGATAGTGGTTTGACCAGAGGCAATGGTACCGCGGTTAATGGTTACACACTCTCTAATGGTACAATTGTCACCAATGATGGCCAACGAATCTTCGCCGCCAAATTTCAAATCTTGCGGTACAGCTGAAATAACTGCTCCAGGAAAAATGTTGCAATTTTTTCCGATGCGAGCACCTTCCATGATGGTTACGTTTGATCCGATCCAGGTTCCGTCACCAATTACTACATTATTATGGATAGTAGTAAACGGTTCGATTACTACATTTTTGGCAATTTTAGCGCCCGGGTGTACATAAGCTAAAGGTTGATTCATGTGCTGTACTATTTATTGTTTTTTTGCTATTTGCGCCATCAATTCGGCTTCGGCAACCAATTTTCCATTCGCATAGGCGTTGGCTTGCATGTGACAAATGCCACGACGGATGGGTGTAATTAAATCACATTTAAATATAAGCGTATCTCCAGGAAGAACTTTGTGTTTAAATTTCACATTGTCAATTTTCATGAAAAAAGTCAAGTAATTTTCAGGATCAGGAACAGTGCTCAACACCAAAATCCCGCCTGTTTGCGCCATGGCTTCTACAATTAAAACACCCGGCATTACAGGAGCATTTGGAAAATGGCCCACAAAGAACGGTTCATTCATGGTTACATTTTTCAAACCAACCACATGAGTTTCTGATAACTCAAAAATTTTATCAATCAACAAAAAGGGTGGACGGTGCGGTAACATGGCCATAATTTTATGGATATCCATAAGCGGCTCTTGATTTAAATCATATACCGGCACCTGGTTACGTTGCTCTATTTTGATAATCTTGGCCATTTTTTTGGCAAACTGGGTGTTTACAAAATGCCCTGGTTTGTTGGCTATAACCTTTCCTTTGATTCGGGTACCTATGAGTGCCAAATCACCTACTACATCTAAGAGTTTATGACGTGCTGCTTCGTTGGGGTAATGCAACGTAAGATTGTCCAAAATCCCGTTGGGTTTTACAGTTATTTCGTCTTTACCAAAAGCCACTTTTAGACTTTCCATGGTGCTTTCAGAAATCTCTTTGTCAACATACACAATGGCGTTGTTCAAATCGCCGCCTTTGATTAATCCGTGTTGTAATAAGGATTCGAGTTCGTGTAAAAAGCTAAATGTACGTGCGTTTGAAATTTCATCTTTGAAATGCGAAATGCTTTTCATTGTCGCGTTTTGGGTTCCCAATACTTTGGTACCAAAATCAACCATGGCAGTCACTTGGTAATCGTCGCAAGGCATCACTAAAATCTCACTGCCTGTGGCTTCGTCTGAGTACGAAATCACTTCTTTGACTACGTAGTATTTGCGTTCGGCTTCTTGTTCTACGATTCCAGCTTTTTCTATGGCTTCGATAAAATATTTGGAAGAACCATCCATTATGGGTGGCTCTGAAGCATTCAATTCTATAATCACGTTATCTACATCCAAACCAACAAAAGCAGCCAAAACGTGCTCAGAGGTTTGAATCTTTACGCCTAATTTTTCTAAGTTAGTACCGCGTTGGGTATTGACTACATAATTGGCATCGGCCTCAATAATGGGCTGACCCTCTAAATCTACGCGTACAAAAGTAAAACCATTATTAACCGGAGCCGGCTTAAATGTCATAGTTACTTCTTTCCCCGTGTGTAAACCAACTCCAGAAAGAGTAACTTCTGATTTTATGGTTGTTTGCTTAACCATGCTATTTATTTTTAGTATTTATATTCGTTTTTAGTGTTTCTATTTCGCGTACAATTTTGGGCAAATTTTTAAAATGCACATATGATTTACTGTAATCGTTATAGGTAAAGGCGGGACTTCCTTGCAAAATCTCACCATCTTTTACGTTGCGTCCTACACCCGATTGGGCCTGAATTCGAACGTTATTTCCCACAGTAATGTGTCCGGCAAATCCCACTTGACCACCAATCACACAATTTTTACCAATTTTGGTCGAACCAGCAATTCCGGTTTGAGCGGCGATTACGGTGTCTTCGCCAATTTCTACATTGTGGCCAATTTGAATTTGGTTGTCTAATTTAACCCCTTTTTTGATGATGGTTGATCCCATCGTAGCGCGATCGATAGTGGTTGATGCACCTACTTCGACTAGATCTTCTAAAATCACATTGCCAATTTGCGGAATTTTACTGTACGTGCCATCTTTTTCTGGTGCAAAACCAAATCCATCAGCACCCACCACCGCATTGGCATGGATTACACAACCGTTTCCAATGATACAATCGTGGTATACTTTGGCGCCCGAAAACAAGGTTACGTCATTGCCCAAAATTGTATTATCCCCTACATAACAATTGGGGTAAATTTTTACATTGTTTCCCATTTGCACATTGGTGCCGATGTAACTAAAACTGCCCAAATAAAAACCCTCGCCGTAGGTACTTTGATCGGAAATCACCGAAGGTTGCTCAATGCCATTTTTGCTGCCTTTTCGGGCTTGATCATAAAATTGCAATAATTTGGTAAAGGCCAAATAGGCGTCTTCTACCTTGATCATCGTAGTAGTCATTGGGCCTTCGGGCTCAAAACTCGCATTGACAATGGTAACGGTAGCTTGGGTAGTATAAATGTAATTGGCGTATTTGGGATTGGATAAAAAAGTAAGCGAACCGGTAGAGCCTTCTTCAATTTTAGAAAGTGTAGAAACCGTTGCGTTGGGATCACCCACTACATCGCCTTCTAGAATTTCCGCTATTTGTGCTGCTGTAAACTTCATTAATTTGGTTCTTATCGCCTCAGTAATTCAACTGAATACGCGTATTGATAGGAGCTTTACGAATAAATCGAGCTCATTTTTTAAACGTCACAAAAATATAAAAAATTGATTTTAAATAGCCGTTTTACAGCAGTTGTTTTGGAAAACAGAGGTAATATTTTGTAACCGGTTTGGCCAAGGCTTTTAAATTGAGTTGATCAGACACTTCAATCACCTCTTCGATGGTTTTGTCCTTTTTTAAAATTTGGATGGGTTCGGAGGTATTGTTGTAGGCTTGATTTTTAATTTTACCCTTGTAAATAAAGTAATTGCACTCCTCTTGGGTTAAATTATACAAGGAAGAAAGTTGGTTTTTGTAGCCCACTAGAGTTTCATTTTGAAATTTATCCACACTCAATTTAATTTTTAATAAATCGCGGTTGATGATCATTTTGCTCAGGGTACTCAGAATAAAATCGTCGTGAAATTGCCATGATTTTATGGCGCTGATCACATCATAATCGTCCAATTGTGCAAATTGCTCCAGTACCTCGTCAGTAAAAGCAGACAGCGGAATGGACTGCTTCATGAAATACTGCAACGGCTTGCTTGCCTCAACCGAAACGCCTTTTTGCATCAGCACTTTGGCGCGTTTTAGGGTTTTGGTGAGCATCAACTCGGCCACCAAACTGGTTTTGTGCAAATAGGCTTGCCAATACATCAAGCGTCGGGCCATCAAGAATTTCTCAATCGAGTAAATTCCTTTTTCTTCGAGCACTAATACATCGTCAACCACGTGCATCATCTGTATCAAGCGGTCGGAACTAATGGTTCCTTCGGCTACACCCGAATAAAAACTATCGCGATTCAAGTAATCCATACGATCCATATCCAACTGACTTGAAATGAGTTGGTGCATGAATTTACGGGAATAATTGCCTTTAAATATTTGGATTGCCAGCGTTAATTGTCCGTCAAAAAGCACATTTAATCGCTCCATAAATAAAAGTGAAATGGACTCGTGATTTACTTCTTCTACAATCGAATGTTCTAAGGCATGCGAAAACGGACCGTGGCCAATGTCATGCAATAATATGGCTATATACAAAGCGTTTTCTTCTTCTTTTGAAATCGTAACACCCTTAAACCGCAAAACTTCAACCGCTTTTTGCATGAGGTGCATACTGCCAATGGCGTGATGAAACCGTGTGTGGTGCGCCCCTGGATAAACCAAATAAGACAATCCCATTTGTGAGATGCGACGCAACCTTTGAAAATACGGGTGCTGAATCAAATCAAACAACAACGGATTGGGAATAGCAATGAATCCGTAGATGGGATCGTTAAACAATTTTAGCTTATTGATGGTGCTCACAACTGGTACATTTTAGAGGGACAAATATACCAAACCACTGGTAAAAAAAAGGCTTTCTATCCAAGATAAAAAGCCTTTTTTGCTTACCAAATAACCACCCTACTGCTGTCGGGTTGATACATTGGATCGCCAGGTTTGATGCCAAAGGTTTGATAAAACTCGGGCATATTGCTTAGTGGACCATTGATGCGGAATTTGGCCGGAGCATGCACATCAACCATAATTTGCTGAGCCAAAGCTTCTTTTTTAATGTTCACCATCCACGCATAGGCATAGGCCAAGAAATAACGTTGGTTTGGATTTAAACCTGAAATAATTTGGTTGGATTTGAATTGCTTGGTTTTCTTAAAAGCTTCATATCCCATAATCACTCCACCCAAATCGGCAATATTTTCACCTTGCGTAGCATCTCCATTCAAGTGTTTGTCGCCCAATACGGTGTAGGAATTAAATTGGTTTACGATGCGTTTTGTTTTGGCCTGAAATTTGGCCAAATCATCGGCGGTCCACCAATTGTTTAGGTTTCCTTTTTCGTCATACTGACTTCCTTGGTCGTCAAATCCGTGGGTAATTTCATGACCAAAAGTAGATCCTCCAATGATTCCGTATAAAATGGCATCGTCGGGCATACGTCCTTCAAAACCAGGAACAATAATATTACAGGCAGGCACTACGATTTCGTTGTTACTCGGATTGTAATAGGCATTGTAGGTTTGCGGCGTCATCACCCATTCGTTGCGATCTACCGGTTTGCCATACTTGGCTATCATTTGGTTGTATTCCCAGGTATTGGCGCGTTTTACATTATTACAATACGAATTGCGGTCTACGCGCAAGGCAGATAGGTCTTTCCATTGGTCTGGGTAACCTACTTTCATGACAATCTTATTGAGTTTATGCAAGGCTTTGGCTTTGGTGGTAGCACTCATCCAATCTAACTTTTTAATGCGCTCGGCATAGACGTCACGAATGGAATTGCCTATTTCTAATAACTTTTCTTTAGATCCTTTGGGTAGATATTCAGCAACATACACCTGTCCTATCAACTCTCCAAGCGAAGAATTGGTTTGATTAACCACCCGCTTCCATCGAGGTTTTTGTTCGGTAACTCCTTTCATTACCGTAGAGAAAAAACGAAAATCTTCTTGGGCAATGGCATTATTGAGATAAGGCGCATAATTAGAAATAAGATTCCATTTCAGATACGTTTTCCAATCCTCAACTGAGAAATCGACCAATAAATGATCAAGGTTTTTATAAAACTCGGGTTGACCCACAATCACACTGTCGGCTTTGGCAATTCCCATCAACGGAAATAAATCGGCCCAAGCCACCGTAGGAGACAATTGCTGAAATTCCTTCATCGACATTTTGTGGTAATTGGCATTGGGATCGCGCAAGTCTTCTAATTTTCTAGACACCTTAGCCACTGCTGTTTCTAAAGCGAGCACGCGAGCAGCACTCTCTTGAGCTTTTTCTTGTGATTGCCCGGTAAGGCTAAACATTTTGGCCACGTGTTTGGGAAATTCAGCGCGAATTTTTACCGTTTCGGCATCGGTGTTAAAATAATAGTCGCGATTACCTAATGAAAGCCCGCCTTGACTCATAAACAAGGCATTTTTAGTACTATTTTTATCGTCTTGCGCCACATAAAAAGTAAATCCTGGTTGCATACCCAAGCGATGAAGAAACGCAAAAGTTTGCACCACTTGCCCTAAATTGGTACAGGCATTGATGATTTTTAATTCGGATTGAATAGGTTGAATTCCCACTTGCTCAATGCGCAAACTGTCCATGCCAGAGGCATAAAAATCACCAATTTTTTGTTTGTTGCTTCCTTTGGCCGAGGTAGTTGTCGCCGAACGCTCACATATTTTTTTGATTTGGTTGTTGATGGTATCGTTGATCAATTGAAAAATACCGTTGCTGCTTTCGGTGGATGGAATTGGATTTTGTTTAAACCAACCGCCATTGGCATACTGGAAAAAATCGGTTGCGGGATTGGTTGTTGTGTCGCGGTGCGTGAGCAACGGATCGGGATATTGGGTTTCTTTTTTGGAACAGGAAACAGCGAATACGGCTGCTAAAACAAGGGATGAAATTCGAATTATTCTCATGAAATTTATTACTATATTAATTTGATTTTAAATAAGTTAAATTGGTTTATATTAATCTTGATTTTCGATCATTTTGTAAGCATCAATTACCTTTTTCACCAAGCGATGACGCACAATATCTTTATCATCCAAATAGATGATCCCAATGCCTTCAATATCCTTCAAAACCAACAAGGCTTCTTTTAATCCAGAGATGGTTCTGCGCGGCAAATCAACTTGGCCTGGATCGCCGGTAATCATGAATTTGGCGTTTTTTCCCATACGTGTCAGGAACATTTTCATCTGGGAATGGGTCGTATTTTGGGCTTCATCCAAAATCACAAAAGCATTATCCAGTGTTCGTCCACGCATAAAAGCCAAGGGCGCAATTTGGATAATTCCTTTTAAGATATAATCTTCTAATGAACTAGGCGGCAACATGTCGCGTAACGCATCATACAGTGGCTGCATATACGGATCTAATTTTTCTTTCATATCGCCTGGTAAAAACCCCAAATTTTCTCCAGCTTCAACAGCAGGACGCGTAAGAATAATGCGTTTTACTTGCTTTTCTTTTAATGCTTTTACGGCCAAGGCCACACCTGTATACGTTTTTCCGGTACCGGCAGGTCCTACTGCAAAAACCATGTCGTTTTTAAACACCGTTTCAACCAACAATTGTTGATTGGGCGTCATGGCTTTAATGAGTTTTCCTCCAATTCCGTGCACCAATATTTTATCGTGGTCGGGCATGCGTTGTTCGTCTTGCGAATTGCTTTGTATCACCCGATCAATGACGTTTTGATCTATGCGATTGTAACGGTTGAAATGCTGCATCAATCGCTGAAATCGAACCTCAAATTCATCTAAGATTTCTTTTTCGCCATAGGCTTTTAAAGTAGAGCCTCGGGCTACGATTTTGAGTTTGGGATAATATTTTTTAATGGTTTCTAAATGCGAATCATGATCGCCCCAGAATTCTTTAGGCGCAATTTCGTTTAGGTCGATAATTCGTTCGTTCAAAAGGAGGTAGAATTTAATTAAATAAATTGGCTATATATTGCTAGCTTTGCATTCAAATTTAGGGAGATTTTAGTTCCATTTGTTTTTTATTTATAAACATTTTTATGTCAATAATTACCCTCACCACCGACTACGGCTTAAAGGACCATTTTGTGGCTGCTTTAAAGGGTAAAATCTATACCGAATACCCAGAGGCCAAGGTAATTGACATATCGCACGACATTGATCCCTTTAATACCGTTGAAGCCAGTTACATCATCAATGCAGCATACGCCAATTTTCCAAAAGGCACGGTGCACATTATTGGCGTGGATGCCGAACTCACCCGAGAAACCCAGCACCTGGCCATGCAATGGAACGATCATTATTTTATCTGCGCTGACAATGGAATTTTGAGCATTCTAATTCAAAAAATTATTCCCCAAAAAATAGTTCGTATTTCCATTCACGACCGCATGCCAACGGATGCCTCTGATTTGGATGTATTTATTCGCGTGGGCTGCCACCTGGCCAAAGGCGGACAATTGACTGTGGTAGGACAAGAAATAAGCAGTATCAAACAAGTAACCGAATTGCAACCGGTGGTTTCGGCAGACAAATCATCGATCAAAGGGTATGTGATTTATATTGATCATTTTGGCAACATTGTAACCAACATTACTAAAACACTTTTTTTAGAAGTGGCCAAAGGACGAGCCTTTGAAATCCCGCTTTTTCAATCGGTGGCCAACCAACGCACCACAAACAGAAAAAATTCGTTACCCATTAAAAGCATCGAATCCAAGTATGCAGATATTGCCAAAAATGACAACTTTAATGTAAAAAATTACGAGGGCTCCAAATTGGCTTTGTTTAATGAAGCTGGTTTTTTGGAAATTGCCTTGTTTCGAAGCAACCCCAAAACGGTGGGAAGTGCTTCCTCGCTCTTGGGCATCAACTACCAAGACAGCATCGTGATTAATTTTATGTCCTAACAATTATCGATAAACGAACAACGACAAACGAATACAAATGAAATCAATCATTCTTCGAGAAATTAAATCTTTTTTTGGCTCTCCCATTGGTTATTTGGTGATTGCTTTGTTTTTGCTCTTCAACGGCCTCTTTTTATGGGTGTTTGAGGGCGAATACAACTTATTAAACTCTGGTTTTGCTGATATGACGCCTTTCTTTACCATCGCTCCTTGGATTTTATTGTTTCTAATTCCAGCGGTAACTATGCGCAGTTTTTCGGACGAGAAAAAACAAGGCACACTAGAACTTTTACTCACCAAACCTATCTCGATATGGCACATCGTATTGGGAAAATTTTTTGGCGCATTTAGCCTCATCGTTTTGGCTATTTTACCCACACTTTTGTATGTATACGTGTTGTATCAATTGGGTTATCCGGTAGGCAACATTGATTTGGGAAGCACCCTAGGCTCCTATTTTGGCTTGTTGTTTTTGGTGGGATCTTATACCGCAATTGGCGTGTGTACATCAACGTTTACCGAAAATCAAATCGTGGCGTTTATCTTGTCCGTATTTGGTTGTTTTGTATTTTACTTTGCCTTTGATGGTTTGGCTACTTTTTTTACGTCTATAGAAGGCGGCTTAGCTTATCTCGGAATGGGTAGCCATTTTAAGAGCATGAGTCGTGGCGTACTTGATACCCGTGATGTAATTTATTTTTTAAGCCTCACTTATATTTTTCTGTCTATTACTGTTTACCAACTTAAATCTGTACGTGCCTAATGAAATTGACGTGGACGCCTTCTCGCAAAAAATCGGCATTACTTGTATTTGCCTTAGTACTTATAAATACCCTTGGACATTTTTTCTTTTACCGATTTGACCTTACCCAAGACAAGCGCTATACCTTATCAGCTACTTCATTAAAACTGATAAAAGAAATAAAGGAACCGTTAATTATTGACGTTTATCTGAAGGGAAATTTTCCGGGCGAATTCAAAAAGTTGCAATCCGAAACCCAACAATTTTTAGAAGAATTCAAGGCCTACAACAGCAATATTACGTTTCAGTTTATCAATCCGCTTGAAAATGAAACCGACCGCGATACCGTAATGGCTTCGTTTCTAGCCAAAGGTATGTTGCCCGTAAACGTGACCATTAACGACAAAGGAAAACAAACCCAAGAAGTAGTTTTTCCCTGGGCGCTGGCAACCTACGAGGGCCGAACCATAAAGGTGCCTTTGCTCAAAAACAACATGGGATCAAGCACGGCCGAGAAAGTAGTGAGTTCAGTGCAGCATTTGGAGTACGCATTTGCCCATGCCATTCACACCATTAGCAAGCCCAAACAAAAGAAGATTGCGGTGATCAAAGGCAATGGAGAGTTGCACGATATTTTGATGGCCGATTTCATCAAGCAAGTGCGTGAAAATTACTTTATTGGCACTTTTACCTTAGATTCAGTAGCTAAAAAACCTGCAGAAAGCTTGGCCTATCTTAAAAAGTATGACATGGCCATTATTGCCAAACCCACCGAAGCCTTTAGTGACGAAGAAAAAATGGTATTGGATCAATTTGTAATTAATGGCGGAAAAACACTGTGGTTGGTTGATCAGGTAAATATAGAACTGGATAGTTTGTACAATCCATCGGGTTCGTCATTGGCCTATCCGTTTGATCTAAATCTAAACGACCTGTTCTTTAAATATGGCATCCGCATCAATCCCACTTTGATCAAAGATGTGTTGGCCACACCGATTGCGTTGGCCACTGGCGAAAAAGGATCGGGCACACAGTATACCCAGTACCCTTGGTTTTACAGTCCATTAATTTACCCCAACGCCAAACACCCCATTGTATCCAACGTAGACGGAATAAAATTCCAGTTTACCAACGGCATGGAGGTACTCAAAAACGACCTGAAGAAAACGATATTACTCCAATCGTCTCCCTACTCCAAAACAGTGGGTGCGCCTGTTCAAGTGCGTTTGGACATGGTGAGCGAACGGCCAGAACAAGCCGAATTTACTGGCAAAGGCAGTATTCCAGTGGCCGTGTTGGTGGAGGGGCAATTTCATTCGGTGTACGAAAACCGTGTATTGCCATTTGCCGATAAAACGTTTCAAAAAATTGGAGTTCCCAACAAAATGATCGTAGTTTCGGATGGTGATGTGATTCGAAATCAATTGGATAAGGAATATCAACCCTTGGAATTGGGCTATGATAAATGGACCAATAAACTATACGGTAACAAAGAATTTATGCTCAATTGCGTCAACTACCTGTTGGACGATTCTGGACTTATTAACATTCGCAATAAAACAGTCGAACTTCCGCTCTTGGATCAAGAAAAAGTATATGCCAATTATACCGCAAGCCAAGTGCTAACTATCGGATTGCCATTGCTCATATTGGCCGCGTTTGGATTGGTTTTTACCATTTTGCGCAAGCGAAAATATGCCAACTAATGTTAATAAAATTCTTTTTAATATTTGGTTGATTGCGATATATTTGTAAAAATGTATGAAGCTCAACTTAAACGAAATTCTACACCTATAAAAAAGTAAGAAAATGAAATTTATTGTATCTAGTTCGTATTTATTAAAGCAACTTCAAGTGTTGGGAAGTGTAATTAACAGCAACAACACTCTCCCAATTTTAGATAATTTTCTGTTTGAGTTGAACAGCAAAACCTTAACCGTTTCTGCTTCTGATTTAGAAACGACCATGTCGGCTACCCTAGAAATTGATTCAACCAGCAAAGGCAGCGTTGCCGTTCCCGCCAAATTATTACTTGAAATTCTAAAAACCTTTCCTGAACAACCCTTAACGTTTACTGTTGAGGAAAACAGCACCATAGAAATCAGCTCCAACTCCGGAAAATACGCCTTGGCTTACGCGCCAGGGGAAGAATTTCCTAAAGCAGTTAGCTTAGACAATCCATCCACTACTTTAGTTCCGGCCGATGTATTGGCCACAGCGGTAAGCAAAACTATTTTTGCTGCCGGAAACGATGATTTACGCCCGGTAATGTCCGGTGTATTCTTTCAGTTTTCACCCGAAGGCTTAACCTTTGTAGCGACTGATGCGCATAAATTAGTAAAGTATGCGCGCACCGATGTAAAAGCTTCGCAAGTAGCCGATTTCATCATGCCTAAAAAACCATTGACCATTTTAAAAAGTATTTTAGGCACCTCAGATGCAGAAGTGTCGATCGAATACAATGATTCAAATGCCACCTTCTCGTTTGATAATTACATTTTATTGTGCCGTTTAATTGACGGAAAATACCCGAATTACGAGGCGGTTATTCCCAAAGAAAACCCGAACAAATTGGTAATTGATCGCACTCAATTTTTAAACTCTGTGCGTCGTGTGGCCATTTTTTCTAATAAAACTACCCACCAAATTCGCTTGAAAATTGCTGGGGCAGAATTAAATATTTCTGCCGAAGATATTGACTACTCCAACAAAGCCGAAGAGCGTCTTACGTGTGATTACCAAGGCGACGACATGCAAATCGGATTCAACTCGCGCTTCTTGACCGAGATGTTAACTAACTTGCAATCGGATATGATTTTACTAGAAATGTCTCTACCCAATCGTGCGGGTATTTTAACGCCGGTTGATGGATTAGACGAAGGTGAAACCGTTACGATGTTGGTGATGCCGGTAATGCTTAATAGCTAAAACCGCTGAAATCCTACAAAAGCCGTCAACCCCATGGAACTGGCGGCTTTTTTATTTCGTATAGTATTATAATTCGATTGACTTGATTAAAAAAGTTGCTCCAAAATAATAAAAGATGATTCCAAATGATACCATAGTGGCTTTAGCTACTCCTTCGGGAGCAGGCGCCATTGCGGTTATTCGGTTGTCAGGCGAACAAGCCATTACTCTTGCGGAATCACTTTTTGAATCAAAATCCCATAAAAAACTAAGCGCCCAAAAATCGCACACCCTGCATTTGGGTGTGATCAAAGACGGATCGCGCACCCTTGACGAAGTATTGGTTTCGGTGTTTAAGGGACCTAATTCGTATACAGGTGAAAACACGGTAGAAATTTCCTGCCACGGCTCGATGTTTATCCAACAACAAATTATTCAATTGGCCTTGAGAAATGGATGTCGCATGGCCGATCCGGGCGAATTTACTTTACGTGCCTTTTTAAATGGAAAGATTGATTTATCTCAGGCTGAAGCGGTTGCCGATTTAATTTCCTCGACCAACGAAGCCAGTCATCAATTGGCCATTCAGCAAATGCGCGGCGGGTTTTCAAACGAATTACAACGCCTGCGCACCGAATTACTCAATTTCGCTTCCTTGATCGAGCTCGAATTGGATTTTGCCGAAGAAGATGTAGCCTTTGCCGATCGAACCGAATTTAGCGCCTTAATCAATCGCATCGCCTTGGTCTTAAAACGCTTGATTGATTCGTTTGCAGTAGGAAATGTCATTAAAAATGGTATTCCAGTAGCCATTGTAGGCGAACCCAATGTGGGAAAATCTACTTTACTCAATGCTCTACTCAACGAAGAACGCGCCATTGTTTCAGCCATAGCCGGAACCACGCGCGACACCATTGAAGATGAATTGGTAATTGACGGAATTGGATTTCGATTCATTGATACAGCCGGCATTCGCCAAACCACCGATGAGGTTGAATCGATTGGTATTCAAAAAACATTTGAGAAAATTGAGCAAGCCCAAGTGGTGTTGTATTTGTTTGAAAGTTCCAAGTTTAAAGTTTCAGGGTTAAACTACCTCACCGAAATTGAAAAAATAAAGAACAAATACCCGCAAAAACAGTTGGTGGTGGTGATCAATAAAATTGATTTAATTACAGCCGCTCAAATAGAAGATATCCAACAACAATTAGCCAGCATAGCCGTAACGCCAATTCTGCTCTCAGCCAAAAATAAACTGGGCGTTGACGAACTAAAAAACCAATTGCTTTCCCTTGTCAATACCGGTGCCTTGCGCAACAACGAGACGATTGTAACCAACACGCGCCATTACGATGCCTTACTCAAGGCCTTGGATGAAATTCAAAAAGTACAATACGGCATCGAGACCAATTTACCCAGTGACCTCATGGCCATCGACATTCGCGAAGCCCTTTACCAATTTGGCCTCATCACCGGTCAAGTGAGCAACGACGAGTTGTTGGGGAATATTTTTGCGAATTTTTGTATCGGAAAGTAGTTTTCGGCACTCTGTTATCTGTTGTCGGTTATCAGTTCTCTGTCGCCTGTAATAGAAGCACACTAAGAACTCCTATTTTCAAACCAATTTGATCTCGGACCTTTGGGATTTTAAATTCAAATTGGCTTTGTTTCGATTAATTTGTCCCTACTTTTTTCCAATATATTACTACTCAGAGTTGGTTAATTCATTATGTTATTTATTTTTGGGCTGCATTATTCAAAATGAATAGGTTTAACTTGAATTAAAATAGCTGAATTTTGGTCGACATTGTAAATGCAGGGTTGTTAATCCTTGCTGGTTTTTTAGGCGGATTACTCAATACAGTGGCCAGTAGTGGAAGCGCAGTTACCTTGCCTGCCATGATTTTTATCGGGCTTTCAGCCCAAGTAGCCAATGCGACCAACCGGGTTGCTTTATTAATTGGGTTTATTATGGCTACTTACAAATACCACAAAGCGGGCTTGGTAGATTGGAAGCGCGGACTTCAATTGGCTCCCATGATTATCATCGGTACCATTTTGGGTACGTTATTTGTTGGGCGGTTAAATAACTCAAATGTTACCCATATCATTGCATTTGCTCTTGTTGTATCGATGAGTTTGATTATTTTCAAACCAAATACGTTCAAAGATTTAGCGCCTAAAACTGAAATTAAACCAATCAATATTGGCATCATCATCACAACATTTCTAATTGGAATTTGGGGCGGATTAATTGTGTTGGACATTGGCACATTTATGTTAATTGCCTTTTCCTTGCAACAAGGAATGAATCTCCAACAAGCCAATGTGCAAAAAGCCATTCAAATGCTTTTTGTAGGTGGAGTTTCTTTAATTATTTTTCAATCGAATTCACAAGTAGATTGGATGGCAGCACTTTACTTATCAATTGGAAGTGTCTCCGGCAGTTATTTGGGTACTAGATTTACTATAAACCCCAACCTTAAAAAATGGATCTATCGGTTTTTACTCATTACCATAGCCGGCGAAATTATTAAATTACTTTTTGATAATTTTTATTAAGCGAAGTCAAATTAGACTTTAACAATGTTGGTTAGTTGATTGAAAGATTGAATGATTTAAAAATTGAATCAGAACAAAATAGAAATCTCATTCATTTGAATAGAGTTTTTGATTTAATCTTTAGTGTCCATCAAATTCCCTACTACCTAACACCTAAACCCTACTCCCTAATTCCCAAAACCTACCACCTATTTACTACTCCCTACAACCTAATACCTAAAACCTACTTCCCTTACATTTTCAACTAAAATTTCACTTTAAATACCCTACATTTGCGGCTTTAAAAAATAACTATGAAGAAAATTGGTGAATACCGCAGTTTATTGGCAGTCGATCGTTCGGTAACTTTAAAAGAATTGAAAACCATTTATCGCAATGCGATGAAGGACAGTCATCCCGACAAATTTCAAGGCGATGATGCCGGTTTGCAAGCCGCCGAAGAAAAAAGTAGAGCCATCATTGAAGCCTATCATTTTTTGGTGAGCATCAACCCAGAAACCATTCAAAGTGGCTTGACCGAATACCAAGAAACCTGCGCAACAGCTACCATTGTAGATTATCGTTATGAAAATGTGCGCTTGCATATCTATTTTTCAAACGGCAGTGTCTACGAATACATTTCGGTGCCCAAAGCTATTTACATCAAAATGGTCAATGCCGATTCACCCGGTCGTTTTGCCAAAAGACATATTTTTACGCAGTATCCGTACCGAAAAGTAAGCAACCAAGAATAATCAACTAGCATTATGTCTGCCGAATTACAACCAATTTTTCCTGAATTTTCAAAAGACCTACTTGAGGCCATTGATCACGCAGGCGTAATTCAAGAGTTTAAGGCAGGCGCTACTTTAATTCGCACCGGACAATACATCAAAAGCACACTCTTGGTAACTCGCGGGAAACTAAAAGTATACCGGGAAGACGATGATGGCAACGAATTTTTCATGTATTATTTATTGCCCGGTCAGGCCTGCGCCATTTCGTTAATTTGTGCTACCCGAAGCAAACAAAGCCAGATTATGGCCAAAGCCATTGAAGATTCAGAAGTGCTTATGGTACCTCTGGATTTAATGGATTCTTGGATGGCCACGTACAAAAACTGGTACGAATTTGTGATCAGCACCTATCGTAATCGCTTTGAAGAAATCTTAGAAGTAGTGGATAACATTGCGTTTCGAGCCATGGATGAACGACTTCTATTTCATTTAAATCGCATCAAAGAAACGACCGGTTCAGCTGATTTAAAACTCTCCCATCAAGAAATTGCTTCCGATTTAAATACCTCCCGCGAAGTCATTTCCAGGTTATTAAAAAAAATGGAACAACGCGGATTGGTAAAATTACACCGCAACCACATCGAACTGCTGCGCTAACCTCCAATTAATATGGAATTACTGGGATATTTTTCGGCCTTGTTTATTGGAATCACCTTGGGATTGATAGGCAGTGGCGGTGCCATTTTGACTGTGCCTATTTTGGTTTATTTATTTGACATTAAACCCGAACAAGCCACCGGCTATTCTTTGTTTATCGTAGGGTTTACTTCGGGTATTGGTGCCATACGGCATTACTTTATGGGCAATTTACAGCTCAAAACGGCAGTCTATTTTGTAGTTCCCTCTACCACCATGTTGTTGCTCACGCGCAAATACATTTTGCCCAATATTCCAGATCAGCTATTTCAAATTGGCTCGTTTAATTGCACCAAAGACTTGTTGTTGCTCATTTTATTTTCGGTACTGATGATTTTTGCTTCTCTTTCTATGATCAGAAAATCGGCAGAACCCATTGAAAATCATAAAGTAAATCCGTTTCAATTGAGTTTAATTGGATTTATTGTGGGCTGTGTATCAGGCTTGCTGGGTGCTGGAGGAGGTTTTCTCATCATTCCCAGTTTATTGTTTTTTGGAAAACTAAACATGAAACAAGCTGTGGGTACTTCCCTACTCATCATTACTACAGCTACCCTATTGGGTTTTGCAGGCGATGTAGTACAAGGCCATTCATTTGATTATACTTTATTGGCCAAAGTCACAGCCTTGGCTTTAGTTGGTTTGCTACTAGGAACCCAATTGTCAAAAAAAATGAACAGCGCGCAACTCAAACCCATTTTTGGCTGGTTTGTATTAAGTATGGGCTTTTACATTATCATTAAGTCACTTTTCTTTTCGCGCTAATCAGCACAAATTCAGCATTTTTACTGTTTTACACGAATTATTCAACTCTGTAACTAAAGTCACAAACTGTAAACAAGTTGTGCCTTAATTTTGTGCTTGTAAAATCTTTAAAAAATTAAAATCATGTTTGACACACTTAAAAAAATATTTTCATCATCCGGAAGTTCGCCCTTAAAAGAAATAATCGCCGATGCCTTTTTGGTTGATGTGCGCACCAAAGAAGAGTTTAACGAAGGCAGCGTGAAAGGTGCCGTGAATATTCCCTTAGACCGCATTCAACAAAATATTGCTACTTTTAAAAATAAAAAGAATATTGTGGTGTTTTGCCGAAGTGGTATGCGCAGTAGCCAAGCCAAATCAATCTTGGAACGCATGGGAATTGACAATGTAACCAACGGTGGAACCTGGCACAATGTTCAAAATCAACTTTCAAACTAAAACATGGCACAAGAAGAAAATTGCTGTGTAGTGGTCTGCGAATCACCGCTTGATCAACACTATTGGGATGCACAATACCAAGCCCAGCAAACGGGTTGGGATTTGGGTTACTGTTCGCCTGCTTTTCAAGCCTTGGTGGATGGGATCCAAAACAAAAATGCAGCCATTTTACTGCCGGGTTGTGGATCGAGTTACGAGGCTACCTATTTAGTAAGTCAAGGATTTAGCAACATTACCCTGCTAGACATCGCCCCTACTTTAGTTCATAAACTGCAATCTGAGTTCAGTGATTTTTTGCAAGTTCAAGTTATTTTGGGTGATTTTTTTGCACACCAAAACCAGTACGATTATATCCTAGAACAAACCTTTTTTTGTGCCTTTCCGCCTGCCTTGCGTCTGCAATACGTGGCCAAAATGCACGAATTGCTAAAGCCGAATGGCCAACTGCTGGGCTTACTTTTTGATACAACATTTGAGGTGAGTCCACCTTTTGGAGGCTCAAAAGAAGAATACATTTCATTATTTGAATCGGCATTTACCCTATTGAAGTTAGAGAGAACTACCTTATCAGTTCCCAAACGACAAGGAATTGAATTAGCTTTTCAGTTTCAAAAAAAAGAGGAAATATTGCTTTCTACCTATCAATTTAAAGGCATTACTTGCAACGGTTGTAAAAGCAGCGTAATGGAAAAATTTGCTGCGATTCCAAACGTGTTATCGGCGCAAATGAATTCGGCCTTTGATTTTGTGTTGCTCACAAGCACAGATCCCATTGCACTTTCAGATTTACAAGAAGCCATTGCATATGATTCGGATTATCAACTAACACCGCTTAACTAATATGAACTTTATACAAAACCTTACTCGTAATTGGCATTTTATGCGCTGGCTTCGATTGGCTTTTTCCTTGTATTTGTTTGAACAAGCCTATGAAACCAAGGAGTATTTTTTAGTAGTCTTTGGTGGATTCTTTTTATTACAAGCCATTTTCAATTGGGGTTGTGGCCCCAACGGTTGTTCGATTCCAAAAAAATAATCTTATGAAAACTTCATTTCAAGAATTGATACAAAGTGAAAAACCGGTACTTGTTGATTTTTATGCCACTTGGTGCGGGCCTTGTAAACAATTGGCACCCATATTAAAAGAAGTAAAAGACCAGTTGGGAAATCGCATCAGCATCATTAAAATTGATGTCGATAAAAACCAAGAAATTGCCTCCTTCTACCAAGTACGCGGTGTACCTACACTCCTGTTGTTTCAAAACGGTACACAACTGTGGCGGCAATCGGGTGTGCAATCAAAAGAAATTTTAATTCAACAAGTGCTTACCTTAACTCACTAAAATGAAAAATCTAATAGGTTTTATCTTTTGTTTTTTATCATTAACAGCTTCTGCTCAAGTAAATTTTGGATATGAGCTACAACTTACCCCAATCACAATTCCCAATTTACCCGGATTACATTCGTTTGCATTTGCCCAACATGCAGGGAAATGGTTACTAGTGGGAGGAAGAAAAGACGGTTTACATGCCCGACAACCCTTTAATGCTTTTCCTCAAAACCAAAATAACGCCACGCTTTATGTGGTTGATTTGGCCAATTTAAGTTTTATATCCGCGAGTATCAGCAGCCTACCATTGCCCATACAAGAGCAGTTACAATCCACAAATATGAATTTTTTTCAAGACGAAAACTACTTATATCTATCGGGCGGTTATGGGTATTCGGCATTGATGGCCAATCATATTACTCACAACAAACTAACAACGATTGATGTACCTGGACTGATAAATGCAATTACACAAGGAAATCCTATTACTCCCTATTTTAAACAACTTGTTGATGAAAATATGGCCATTACAGGTGGGCAATTGGGAAAAATTGGCAACCGGTTTTACTTGGTGGGTGGTCACCGATTTGATGGTCGTTACAACCCCATGAATAACCCTACCTACACCCAAACCTATTCCAATCAGATTCGTAGTTTTGAAATAGAAAATACGAGTGCCAATTTTCAAATTCTCAATTACCAAACCCAAACCGACGCGCTTCATTTGCATCGTCGTGACTACAATTTGGTTCCACAGGTTTTTCCTTCTGGCGAATTGGGCTACACCATATCGTCTGGGGTTTTTCAACCCAATGCTGATTTGCCTTTTTTGTATCCCGTTGATTTAACGGCAAATGGGTATGTACCACAAACTGGTTTCAACCAATACTTAAACAACTATCATTCTGGTAAGAGCGCATTGTATTCGTCCCAAAACAATGCAATGTATTCACTTTTTTTTGGTGGTATGAGTCAATATCAATGGGTAAATAATGCCTTGATTCAAGATAATTTAGTCCCATTTGTAAAAACCATTGGGTGTGTTGAGCGGAAAGCAAACGGTGAGTTGTTCGAAACAAAATTGCCAGTAGAAATGCCCAATCTGCATGGTGCCGGTGCCGAATTTATATACAATACCAATTTACCACATTATGATAACGAAGTCATTAAATTGGATGAAATCACTGCAAATGAATTTGTAATTGGGTATCTGTATGGCGGAATAAAAAGCAGCTCTCAAAATCCGTTTAGCAGCAACCAAACCAGTTTAACCCAAGCCGAATCGGTAATCTACGAAGTGAAACTCACTAAAAATCCAGATCTGGGATTACCCGAATTAAACGGCAGTAATCCACTCTCGTTTGGCATTTTCCCCAATCCAATTGCTGAATCCAAATGCACATTTCAGTTTAATTTACCTTATGCTGGACCGGTACATTATTTTTTGAGCTCAGTAGATGGTAAAATTATTGCAGAAGGTGATTTTAAATCGGCGAAAGCTGGTTTAAACCGTGAAACTTTAAATATTCCCGAAGCCAATACAGAAATGTTGTTACTTACTTTGGTGTTTGATTCCAAATATTTTGCCACGCAAAAAGTGCTACGAGACTAATTTTAACGTATTAACTAGAAAAATAAAAATCACTTCTATTATATTTGTCTTCAATTCAATTAAAAACCCTTAAATAACATACTATGAAAAAAGCAGTATTAATGTTGGCCTTAGTTGCTTTCACCTTTTCAACCGTTAACGCACAAGAGAAACCAAAAGCCGAAGCCAAAAAAGAATGTTCAGCTTCTGAAAAAAAATCATGTGGTGCTGGTGAAAAAAAAGGAGGTTGTTGTGCTGCCAAAAAAGCGGACAAAAAAGACTAATTCCATTTTTTAGATTTAAAGTAAAGGTGTTTGAGCAATCAAGCACCTTTTTTTTTGAAGTGTGACAATAGTTACTGTCGAGCAGATGGTAAGGTTTTACTTTTGGACTATAATTTTAAATAGCCTTATGAAACAAACTGCACGTACACTTGGACTTATCTTGCTTTGTATGCCTATGGGTATAATTGCGCAAGACACCATTCGGATTACGCAAGCCGAGCTGATGCAAAAAACAGTGGAAAAAAATATCCAACTTAAAATTGCTCAGCAAAATCATGCTGCCGCCAAAGCGGACTATCGCCAAACCAATGCACTATTTATGCCAACTATAGCCGCGAGCTATACTGGAATTTCTACCACCAACCCACTGATGGCCTTTGGTTCAAAATTAAACCAAGAGATTCTATCGGCCAGTGACTTTAACCCCGAACTGTTAAATAATCCCACAAAAACCAAAAACTTCGCTACCAAAATTGAGGTGTTGCAACCAATAATCAATAGTGATGGATGGCTTGGACGAAAAGCGGCCCAAGGTAAAATGGATGCCTATGTGCTTCAAACTGCTCGTTACCAGGAATACTTAGAATGGGAAACCAGTAAAGCTTACCGCCAATTGCAACTCAGCTACGCCTCACTTGCAGTAATGCAAAAAGCAAAGCGCACGGTTTTGGCTAACTTAAAAACGGTACAACACTATTTTGCACAAGGCTTAATTCAAAAAACAGATGTGTTGGCCATGCAAATTCGGGTGAATGAAGTAGAAAATCAATTGCAATTTGGGAAAAGCGCGGTTCAAAATGCATCCGATTATTTGGCTTTTATAATCGATGACAAAAGCCAAAACACGATCTACAGACCAGCAGATGAATTGACCGAAACACAAGCTAGTATTGAACCTGCAGTAGTTCTTCCTGATATGCGAAAAGACATTCAAGCCAAGAGTAAATCAAATGAAGCCTATCAAGCGATGCTCCAATCCAGTAAGCTGTCATTTTTACCAAAATTGAATGCATTTGGAAATTACGAATTATATGACACCGAATTTTTAGGAACCAAAGCCAAAGGATATACAATAGGAGCCCAAATGTCGTGGTCAATTTTTGATGGCTATTCCAGTATAGGCAAAATGCAAAAAGCCAAAGCCGAAGCCCAAAAATCTACTTTAGAATTGGCCCAATACAAAGCAAAAAGTCAACTCGAGCTCAACTCGGCTTGGCGAAATTTAACCGATTTAACGAACAAAGTATCCCTTTCAAAATTGGCGCTTGAGCAAACCCAAGAGGCCTACAAAATAAAAGCCAATCGTTTTACACAAGGTCTTGAAAAAACGACCGATTTACTCAATACCGAAACACAAGTATTGCAAAAAGAACTCGAACTACTTCAAGCCGTTTTTGAATTTCAAGTAAACCAACATTATATTCAATTTTTAACCAAGTAATCATGCAAAAAAAAATATTCTTACTCGCAATTGGCATCGCTACACTTGCTGCGGCATGCTCCAAAGAATCCAAAAAAATCAACCCGCAAGCCAAGCCTATAGCTGTTCAAGTGCGTCAATTAGCAACCGATAAGCAAACGGGATTTGTTTCGGCAAGTGGAACCATCGAATCAGAGAATAGTGCCAATTTAAGCACCCGCATGATGGGATATGTAACCAAAGTCCAGGTAAAAGTAGGGCAAAAAGTAAGCAAAGGTCAATTGTTAATTAGCCTTAACACCGCCGATTTACAAGCCAAAAAAGCCCAAGTAGAAGCGTCAATTCTACAAGCCACAGCCGCTTTCAATAACGCCAAAAAAGACTTTGAACGTTTCACAGCCTTGTTTGCCCAACAAAGTGCATCACAAAAAGAACTCGACGACATGACCTCGCGTTATGAAATGGCTAAAGCCGGTTTGGAAGCTGCCAAACAAATGCGGAACGAGGTACAAGCGCAGTTTTCTTATGCCAATATTACCGCACCTTTTGCGGGTGAAATAACCAATACGTTTGTAAAAGAAGGAGATATGGCCAATCCCGGAATGCCATTGGTAAGCCTAGAAGGTGCAAAACATTTTCAAGTAACTGCACGTGTTTCCGAAAGTGACATTGCTTTGATTACAACAGGCATGAAAGCAACTGTAGTTGTAAAATCTTCTCAACAAACTATTGCCGCAAGCGTAATTGAAGTGAGTGGATCGGCCAAAAACACAGGAAGTCAATATTTGGTGAAATTAAATCTTGCGCAAGTTCCCGCCAACGTGCGTTCGGGCATGTTTGTCCAAGTTGTATTTCCGGTTGCACACAAAGTAAAAGATGCAGCTATACCAACTGCGGCTGTACTGGTACCCAAAAATGCACTTGTTACTCAAGGTCAATTGACTGGAATTTATACTATTGGCAACAATAATACAGCCATTTTGCGCTGGTTACGCCTAGGAAAAACCTATGGCAATGAAGTTGAGGTATTAGCTGGATTATCGGCAAATGAACCCTATATTCTCACTGCTGATGGCAAATTATATAATGGTGCTTTAGTGAAAATTGACTAATTCATTTTCAAAAAAATCCTTTATTAACAATTCAAATTCAAATTATGCAAGAAGGTATTTCGGGTAAAATTGCCCACTTTTTTATCAACTCTAAACTCACCATTTTACTAATGGTGGCGCTAATGATCATTGGCGTGTACAGTTCGTTTCTCATTCCGCGTGAAGAGGAACCGCAAATTAATGTTCCCATGGCCGATGTGCTTATTGGCTATCCTGGTGCTAGTCCACAAGAAGTGGAAAGTCGAGTGGTGAAACCCCTTGAAAAAATTCTATCCAACATAAAAGGCGTAGAACACGTGCATGCCATGGCCATGAATGGACAAGCGGTATTGATTGTGCAATTTTTGGTTGGACAAGATGTAGAGCGTTCGTATGTGAAATTATACGACGAATTGGCCAAACACGAAAACATGTTCCCGCAAGGGGTTTACAAACCCGTGGTAAAAACCCGATCGATAGATGATGTACCGATGCTGGGTGTCACGCTTTGGAGTAAAACCTTAAACGATTTTGAAATTAGACAAATTGCTGAAGAAGTTACTTCTGAAATTGAAAAAGTAAAAGACGTAGCCATAACCAAAGAAATTGGCGGACGTACGCGTCAACTCAAAATTGTAGTTGACAAAGACAAAATGGCTGAAAATGGAGTGGATCCTTTGAGTATAATGCAAATGATTCAAGCCAGTAATAACAGTTCCCAATCGGGCAGTTTTGTAGCCAATGACCAAGAATTTTTAATCACCACGGGGCAGTTTCTAAAAACGTCAGAGGAGGTTGAAAACTTAGTGGTAGGTGTAAATAACAACATGCCGGTGTACTTAAAACAAGTGGCAACCATTAAAGACGGACCTGCAACTGCCAGTAGTTATGTATCGTTTGGCTATGGAAAAGCCAATGAAAAACAAGTGCAATCGCCAGCTGAATATCCTGCCGTGACAATCTCAATTGGAAAAGTAAAAGGTGCCGATGCCATGAAAATAGCAGAAAAAATTCTGGCAAAAATTGAGCAACTCAAGCAAACCATCATCACCAACAATGTACAAGTTGAAGTAACCCGAAATTATGGTGAAACGGCCTCAGACAAAGTAGGTGAATTGTTGATGCACTTGGGCATTGCCATAATAGCTGTAACCTTTTTGGTGATTCTAGCGATGGGCTGGCGCGGCGGTTTAGTGGTGTTTTTCTCGGTACCGCTCACCTTTGCCTTGACCTTATTTGCCTATTATTTATTGGGTTATACCCTAAACCGCATCACGCTTTTTGCCTTGGTATTTGTGGTGGGTATTGTGGTCGATGACAGCATCATTATTGCCGAGAACATGCATAGGCATTTCAAAATGAAGCGATTGCCGTTTAAACAAGCTGCCATATATGCCATTAACGAAGTAGGAAATCCAACCATCTTGGCCACTTTTACTGTAATTGCAGCCATTTTACCCATGGCATTTGTCTCGGGTATGATGGGGCCTTACATGAGTCCTATGCCAATAGGTGCCTCGATTGCCATGTTGTTATCGTTATTTGTAGCGCTCACCGTAACGCCTTACCTGGGTTACCATTTGCTGCAAGAAAAAGACGAGCAAACGCACAAAGCCGAGCAAGGACTTGAAACATCTTGGATTTATAAACTCTACAACAAGCTCGAACGTCCGTTGTTGGATAGCAGTAAAAAAAGACGCCTATTGGTTGGGGTAACGGTTTTGTTATTAGTAGGATCAGTGGTTATGTTTTTTACGAAATCAGTGGTAGTGAAAATGCTACCCTTTGACAACAAAAACGAATTCCAAGTAGTTGTTGATATGCCCGAAGGAACAACCTTAGAGCGCACCGCTGCCGTAACGCAAGAAATTGCTCAATACTTATCAACCGTACCCGAAGTGGTGAACTACCAAAATTATATTGGCACCTCGGCACCTATTACCTTCAACGGATTGGTGCGCCATTACGATTTGCGTGGTGGTAGCAATATGGCTGACATTCAGGTGAATTTGCTGCACAAAGAAGAACGTGATTTACAAAGTCATGGTATCGCCAAAATAGTACGACCCGAAATTCAAAAAATTGCCAAAAAATATGGTGCCAATGTAAAAATAATTGAAGTACCACCTGGGCCTCCGGTATTATCTACCTTGGTGGCTGAAGTGTACGGACCCGATTACACCCAGCAAATTGAGGTGGCCAAACAAGTAAAAAATATTTTGGGATCAACGGCCGATATTGTGGATGTCGATTGGATGACCGAGGACAATCAAACCGAATACCGTCTAGAAGTGGACAAAGAAAAAGCGATGCTCAATGGTATTGCACCGCAGCAAGTAGTGGGCAACCTTACCTATTTGCTCAAAGAATATCCCATTTCGACTTTGTATGACGAACGATCTAACAATGCCGTAGGAATTGTTTTGGCTCTCGATGACCAAGATAAAACCAGTTTGCAAGACATCCAACAACTCAAAATTAAAGGCAATCGTGGTAATGTAATTCCAGTTGCAGATTTGGTAAAATTGGTACCCGGCACACTTCAAAAAACCATTTACCGCAAAGACCAAAAACGCGTGGTATATGTAACTGCCGATATGGCTGGCGCACTAGAGAGTCCGGTGTATGCGATTTTGGGAATGACTGAAAAACTGCAAAAAATGAATGTTCCTACAGGCTATAAAGTAAACGAATTGTATATGGATCAGCCGTCGGACGAAAGTGATTTTACCGTGAAATGGGATGGCGAATGGCAGATTACCCTCGAAGTATTTCGTGACTTGGGCGTAGCGTTTATGGTCGTAATTGTGATCATTTACATGCTCATTGTGGGTTGGTTTCAGAACTTCAAAACCCCTATGGTTATGATGATGGCGATTCCACTTTCGCTGGTTGGAATTGTTCTGGGACACTGGTTACTTGGCGCCTTTTTTACCGCAACTTCTTTTATTGGTATGATTGCTTTGGCCGGTGTGATGGTTCGAAACTCAGTCTTGTTAATTGATTTTATCGAAATTAGATTGCACGAAGGAATTCCACTTAAACAAGCCATTATTGAAGCGGGTGCCGTGCGAACAACCCCTATTTTACTCACCACTGGAGCTGTAGTCATTGGCGCATCAATCATATTATTTGATCCCATATTTCAAGGATTAGCCATCTCTTTGGTTTTTGGCGCGATCGTTTCAACTATACTCACCTTGTTGGTTGTACCCATTATTTACTACGTGACCGAACGCAAGAAATGGGAAAATCAAGACCAACCCAAAGTTTAACCTAACACATATTCACATGAAACTTGTACTACTTACTGCCATTCAAGAATTTGAAACAGACATTAAAAAAATGCTCAAAAATGCTCAGGTACATTCGTATTCCTACAAAGAAGTAAAAGGATACAAAAACAATACCGAGGAATTAGCCAGCAATTGGTTTGGCACCGAAATGCCCGAAAACGATTCGGTTATATTTTATGCCTTTGTTCCTAAAACAAATAGCTCGGCCGTGTTTGAAGCTGTGGCCAAATTTAACGTACAACAAGAATCACTTTCGCACATACATATTGCCGTAATTAATATAGAACAATCAAACTAACATCATGAAAAACAGAATTATACACGCAGTTGCCGGAATTTTTATTTTAGCTAGCATTACCCTTGCCCATTTTGTTCACCCCAACTGGATTTGGTTTACCGTATTTGTGGGAGCCAATCTGCTACAATCAGCCTTCACCAATTGGTGTTTGATGGCCGATATTTTGACCAAATTGGGAGTCAAGGACTAAATAAGATAGCCCGTAAATCAACCCCATTAATTGAAAATTTAGGTTATTTTTGCACCAAATTGATGTCATGAAAATAGAACAAATTTACACGGGCTGTATTGCCCAAGCGGCCTATTATTTAGAAAGCAAAGGCGAAGCAGCCATATTTGATCCGTTACGCGAAGTTGAGCCTTACCTCGCCAAAGCAGCAGCCGATAACGCCAAAATAACCTATATTTTTGAAACCCACTTTCATGCCGATTTTGTATCGGGTCATTTGGATTTGGCACAAAAAACGGGGGCCAAAATTGTATACGGTCCTACTGCCAATCCTAATTTTGAAGCTATAATAGCCCAAGACAATCAAGAATTTAAAGTGGGCGATTACACTATAAAATTGTTACATACCCCAGGACATACGCTAGAAAGCAGCTGTTATTTATTGCTTGACGAAAACCAAAAAGGCTATGGAATAATTACCGGAGATACTTTATTTATTGGTGATGTGGGCCGACCTGATTTGGCACAAGCTCTGGTGGAAGACCTTACGCAAGAAAAATTAGCTTCCTATTTATATGATTCGCTGCGCAACAAAATAATGCCGCTGGCTGATGATTTAATTGTATTTCCGAGCCATGGTGCCGGCAGTGCTTGCGGGAAAAACATGAGCAAGGAAACAACTGATACCCTGGGGAACCAGAAAAAAACCAATTATGCCCTGCGTGCCGACATGACCCGCGAAGAATTTACCGCCGAATTACTCGACGGATTGGGATTACCTCCCGCCTATTTCCCGCAAAACGTGTTACTGAATAGCCAAGGATACACCTCTTTGGATACCGTGTTGAGCCGCTCATTGCAAGCCTTAACCCCTTCACAAGTTCAGGGAATTGTACAAGATCAGCAAACCATTGTATTGGATGTGCGCAGCGAACAAGAATTTTGTGCGGGCCATATTCCGAATTCGATTTTTATCGGATTGCAAGGAAACTTTGCCCCATGGGTGGGTGCATTGTTACAAAATGTAGAACAACCTTTGGTATTGGTTGTCCCCGCAGGCAAAGAAAGCGAAGCAATTACCCGTTTGTCTCGCGTAGGATTTGATCACGTAAAAGGGTACTTGGCAGGCGGTATGGTTGCATGGGAAGCAGCCGGATTAGCGATATCCACTATCCATTCGATTTCTCCAACAGAATTTGAAAGCGAACACCAATCCAATTCGGTGGTTGTTGATGCACGCAAACCCAGTGAATTCCAAGCCGAACACCTTGAAGGTGCATTGAATATAGCTTTAGACACCATTAACTACCATATAAACGAAGTGCCCAATTCTGCCTTCTATTTGCATTGTGCCGGGGGTTATCGCTCGGTAATTATGGCATCGGTGCTGAAACGACAGGGTATTCATCACTTCACCAATGTTGAAAAAGGGATAGCTGGAATTCGTCAAACCAAACTACCGATCACGCAATTTGTTTGCCCCAGTACATTGATAAAATAGTAAGTCAAAAAATAGTCAATACCCATAAATTTAAATACTTTTGCACCCGTAAAACACATAAATCACGTACGAATATGAAATCAATGTTACTTAGTTTTTCACGCTCTTTTCTTGTACTTACTGCCGCCGCTGTGGTATTTTCCTGTAACAAAGCAGGCGAAAACGAATACATTATCACTGGAACCATCAAAGGCATTGCCGATGGTAAAAAAGTATTTTTAGAAGTGCAAGACGACATGACCGGTGCTTTTAAAGCCTTGGATACTGTGAAAGTTGAAGGTGGTAAATTCACCATCAAAGGTTCGGCAAAAGGCGCGGACATCAACTTAATCCAAATTGAATCTGTAAACGGAAAAATCCCATTTATTTTAGAAAATGGCGATATCGAAATGGACATCAACAAAGATTCGTTGAATTTGGTTAAAGTAACTGGAACGTACAACAACGATGAGTTGACAGCTTACCGCGAGTTGGGAACCAAAATCCAAAAGGACATGATGAAGTTCCAAAAGGACAACATGGTCAAAATGAACCAAGCGCAACAAAAAAAGGATACTGTGACCATTAATAATTTACGTAAAGCCTATTTCAAATTTCAAGAAGATTTTGCCAAGCAATCTGAAGAGTACGTAAAAACACACCCAAAATCATTTATCTCGTTGTTGATCATTGAGAGCTTGTTTCAGCAAATGGTGGATCCTGCTAAAATCACCAAATACTTTAATGGATTAGACAAAGAATTAAAAGCCAACAAACACGGGAAAAAAATCAAATCGCAATTGGATTTATTGAACAAACCCGCTGCTCCTGCAGGTGTTGAAGTAGGCAGTATTGCTCCTGATTTCTCGGCTCCAGGTCCTGACGGAAAAGTAATCAGTTTAAAACAAAGTATGGGTAAAGTAACCTTGGTTGATTTTTGGGCCTCTTGGTGCAACCCTTGTAGAGCCGAAAACCCAAACAATGTAGCCTTATACAACGAATTTCACGCCAAAGGATTAAACATCATTGGGGTATCCTTAGACAAAGATGCAGCCAAATGGAAAGAAGCCATTGCCAAAGACAAATTGGCTTGGCCGCAAATCTCCAACCTAAAATACTGGGACGAGCCAATTCGCGTAACCTACGGGGTTGAATCGATTCCTGCTACGTTCTTGTTGGACGCCAACGGAACAGTGGTTGCCAAAGACTTAACAGGCGCTGCCTTAAAAGCCAAAGTAGCTGAGTTATTGGCAAAATAATTGGTGTACACATAATAAAAAAGGATGTTCTTTTGAGCATCCTTTTTTTATGTCTTTCTATTTCAAAGGCTTAGTAAATACTCAAAATAAAGTGCGATTTTAAATTGGTAAACCGCAAAACAGTTTTTATATTTGCTCGCCTTAAACAGGTTTGGGGAGATACTCAAGCGGCCAACGAGGGCAGACTGTAAATCTGCTGTGTGAACTTCGCAGGTTCGAATCCTGCTCTCCCCACAAAAAAATAACAAACCCAAAATAACAAGCTCGCTTGATTATTTTGGGTTTATTTTTTTGTGAAGGGTTCCCCTTTATGGATCATTTGAAAAATAATCCTGCTATCATTTACTTAGTGACTTTATTTATTGGAACCCTTCCCTACCTGCTTGCAGGGAGGAGGAGATAATTTGTATTAAGTAGTATGAATGAAATAATAAAACAGATTTATTATAAACTTAAAAATTCATTCAGATCATTTAAAAAATAATCCTGCTTTTAATTTCTAAATCACTTTTACTAGGTAACCCTTCCCTACTTACTTGCAGGGAGGATGGAATTATTTTTGCGTTAATTCTTAACCAAACTCTGCGTCTCCCCGCCCTTAACCTCAAACACTTTTTGATCAACTGTAAACCAAACCGGAATTGCAGATGGGTTAGTTACCGACGTTTTATCTACTGAAAATTTCAAGTTCTTAAATGCATGGAGGTAATCTACCAAATCCAAGTGTGTACTGTAATGAATGGCTTTATTGTTTGCTAGCAGTTGCAAGAACTTTTCTGTTTCGGCCCATTTATTTGGATCGTTGCCCATTTCCCAACTGTGTCCCCAAATGTCCATCACCGCCAACTTATTTGTGTGTAAAAACTCCTCAATCACGGCGTAAAATTTTGCCAATTCTTGCTTGTCTTTTTCTGGCTGATTGGGTTCCCAATAGGCTTTTGCAAATTGATGCATCGTCGGAAACCAACTCAAATAATTGGAGGGGATCTCAAAATTATAGGTGTCACCCACTGTTCTGGCATAGTCAATTCCCAACTCGTTTATCACGTCAATTACCAAGTCATTCGTATTCCCAAATGGATAAGCCATTCCTCTTACCGGATACCCCATCAGTCGTTCCAATTCCTTACGGTCTTGCATCACTTCTTGTATCACATCTAGTCTATTTAAATCTACCAAATTGGGGTGATTGGCCGAATGAACAGAAACCTCGTGCCCTTGAAACAAAGTTTTAATTTCGTTTTTGGTGAGGTAATTGGGCGAGCCTAATTTGTTTGAATTGAGGTGAAACGTACCAGGAAGCTTGTATTTATTAAAGAGTTGAACCAATTGTCGGTCTTCGGTTCGGCCGTCATCATAGCTCAAAATGAGTGCCTTATTCTTTGCATTAGGAAACAAAAGTTCAATTTTTACTGCACTTTTCGCCACATCTGGATTGATTTGGGCCAGGGTTGTAAAACCAATTAATAGAAAAATTAGGGTGATTTTATTCATATAAATAAAGATTTAGCCGAATATAAATTTGAAATACTTCCGAGTTTAAAATTGAAATTTATAAATAAAATTAGGAAACAAACCCAATTGATAAGACGTACTTATGTTGTTTCGTTGGTTATCATATAGTTGAGAAAACACATTTTGGTGGTTGGTTACATTTTGTAAATCTAAGGAAAAAGATTGCGATTGTTTTTTGTTTTTGCTGTTTATCGTATAGCTCACTTTGGTATCTAGGCGAAAATAATTGGTGTAATTCGCTGAATAGGCATCGGTTGATAAAACCTCATGGTTTGTTGCTTGGGAAGCTACCAAATCTATTGGTGTGTAGGCTCTCCCTCCAGCATTGGTGTATTTGAGATCAAATCCTAATTTATTTCGAGCTGCTGAACCTATTTTCCATTCTTTTCCTCCTAGTACATTGACTACATATTTTCCGTTAAAGGCCGTATTGCGTTCTACTCCATCACTTCCTTTGTAAGTTGAATTGTACACAGAAGATGTTAATAATACATAATAGCCCTTGCTAAAGAATTTTTCAACTGTCAATTCAAATCCGTAATTTTTACCCGTACCTGCATTGGTTAAGTTGTCTTCTAAATCGGTTTTAAAACTTGCCCCAGTATTGAGCATCGAATAGCTACTAGCTGTTGTAGAAACTGGAACTTGATAAAGATATTGGTAATACAATTCAGATTTAATTCGCCAGTCTTGAAAAGGTTTTACTTCATATCCCAAAACAAAATGTTGACTTTTGGTGAAATCTAAATTCTTATTGTGATAAGCATAAGTGCCATCGGCATTTTGTGATTGTAAAAAATACACATTGATGGGTTGCATTTGAGCATGAAGTCCGTACCCCAAACTGATTGTATTTTTAGAATTTACAGCATACTTTAATCCCAATCGCGGTTCGAGAGCAAATGAATTATTCAAATAAAATTGCTGCGCATGAACTCCTGCATTAAGGGTGAGTTGTTCACTTATACTGTATTTACTTTGAATAAAGGCTTGAGCCAAATGCGTAAAACTGTTGTAATCCCATATTTGGTTCCAAACATCTGTAGGGTTTTGCTTGGTTTTATAATATAAATTCAATCCCATCAATTCGTCTTGAATACCCAGTTTGAAAAACCATTTTGCATTGACTTTGAGGTGATAAGTAGTTGCAAAAGTGTAACCGGTTTTGGATACCTTACTCACTTCTTTGTTATAATTGGTGTTGGTAGGTCTATTAAAATCAAAAGTGGATATATCATTGTTGGTATAATTAATCCCCAAATTAGAACTGATGTAGGATTTAGAAGTAAGTTGTTTAAAATGATTTAAGCCCACAATGCCAATTTTACTGGCAAAATCAACTTGGTTTCCGTTGCCATATAAACTGCCTGAATTACCGCCTTCTATGGCAATTGAACTATTGGCTAAAATGCCAAACAGCGATAATTTACCCCATGTTGAAGTACCACTAGTTAACTTAAACGATAAATCTTGGTAAGATGGTGAGGCCGTTGTGCCAATATTTATCCCCATTTTTTGAGCAAAATTGGCCAATCCGTGTCGATACCCCACTAAATAAGATGAACCTTTTGCCTTACTTATCGGCCCTTCGGTGGTGGCTTCGAGTCCCGTAATTACGCCCAATTGAATTGTAGTTTCGCGTTTGCTTGCATTACCCGATCTAAACCCGATATCAAATACACCCGCAACTGCATTACCATATTCGGCTGGAAATGCGGAGGTGAAAAAATCAGAGTTCTTTAGTAAATTAGTATTTAATGCACTAACCGCTCCTCCTGTTGTGCCTACCGAAGCAAAATGATTGGGATTGGTTACGTTCATACCATCAATCTTCCAAAGCACCCCAACTGGCGAATTTCCTCGAATTACAATATCATTTCGACTGTCGTCTGGCGTACTTACTCCTGCAAAATTGGCAGCCAAGCGCGCTACATCACTTCGACCTCCAGCAAAACGATTGACTTCTTCCATAGAAAAAGTTCGCGCACTCACAGTAGTCAATTTATTTATGGTGCTCCCTTTGTTGGAAGCCTTTACTACTACTTCGTCTAGTTTTTGGAAGGCATCTTCCATAGTAACTTCTAGAACAACTTGTTTGCCTGAAGTAACTACCACATTGGGAATTATGATTTCTTTATAACCTTCGCATGTTATTTTAAGATCATAACGATCAGGTTGAATTTCAAATAACTCAAAATTTCCATTTTTGTCGGTAATCGATTGTTTATCGGTGGTTAATAGTTGAACTTTGGCGCCAATTAAATGCTGATGTGATAATTTATCGGTAATGGTACCGCGAATAGTTTGGGTGTTTTTTTGGGCCAAAGCCCCGAAAGAAATCAATAGAATTAGAAGGTGTTTTTTCATTTTATTCAACGCATTTAGATTGTTTATATAAGCCTAGTATATTCAGCTTTAAAACCTATTGGACGAGAAAAATGACAAAACCTTGTTGGGAAAGTTAGGCAGGAATAACGTGAAGTAATACTGTTGACGTCATTTAATTAAATACTAGATAAATACGTTTTGAGGAATTATAAATTTTTCATTTTAATGTTTTGGATTGCTCATCCAATCCCTGTAAAAACGAAACAAAATTGTCATCCAATTGAACATTGAGTTTTTTTCGCACACGGTAGCGAGCACTTTCAATTCCTCTGATAGAAATATTGAGTAATGGCGCAATTTCCTTGTTGGTTAGATTCATTTTTACAAAGGCACATAAACGCAATTCTCGTTCGGTGATGCTCGCATCTATTTTCTTTAATTTTTCAAAAAAATCATGATGTATACGCTCAAAATTAACATCAAAAATCACCATGAATTCTTCTCCAATTTTATGTTGATTTAATTTCTGGAAAATCTCCATAATTTTACGTCGGGCATCATCACTCTTAAGCATGTCTTTGAGTTGTTTGAGGTCGTTTTGAATTTCGTTAAATACATTCTTTTTTTGACTCAACAACATGGTGTAATTCGCCAATTCTTTGCTCTTTCCAATAAGATCTTCTTGTAATATAAGTTTGTCTTGCTGAATCAATTCACGATCTTGGCTAAGTCGTATTTTCTCTAATTCTAACTCCAACACCCGTTGGTTTTTCTCGATTTCTAAGGCTGATTTTCTACGTTCAAATGCTATTTTCTTTTTCACCGTTTGAACCCCATAATAAATTAAATAAATAGAGAGCAAAAGATAAATAAACAAAGCCAAATTGGTCTGGTACCATTTGGGAAGTATCGTAAATTCTAGCGCCGTTTGTTTGCCTGATATGCCCGCCAAATTTCGGCTTTTTACCAAAAACGTATAATTACCTGGACGTAAATGGGTGTATTCTTTAAAAGAACTACTTTGCCAAGGCGACCAATTTTCATCTACGTTATCAAGTTTATAACTGTAATGTACAGCGGTGCTCGACATCATTTTTGGTGCGGCGAATTCAATTCGCAAAATATCCGTTTGATTTGGTAAGTACAGTGATGAATTTTGTGAATTTGTCTTAATGTAATTTATTTTCTGATTGTGAATATAGGTTACCGAACTAATTTGAGTTGGTACAGATTTTTGTTGTTGAGTACCAATATTGTAGAGCATAACGCCATAATTTGTTCCAAAAATCACCTTGTTTTCATTTATCGGATAAATGCATTCCATCCCTCTGTTAAATGTTCCTTTTAAATTTAAAAACAGATCTTTAACTAGTTTTTTGGAAGGATCTTTAGTATAAAAAAATCCAGCTTCATCGTCTTGAACAAACCAAGTTTTATCTTGAAACTGCAGTAATTTTCTAGTATTCTTACTCGGATCAACAATTGAATTCAATTGTTTAAATGGGACAAAGCGGTTGCTTGTTTTGTCGTAGGTATAAATTCCTGTGTTGGTGGTAAATACAATTTTATTTTGCCATTTATAGACGTTAATGTTAAAGGCCGAACTGAACCCATTTTGGTTAGTAAAATTTTCTACAGCAATCACTCGTGAATAAGACGAGTTCAAGTGTATTTTATATACGCCTTTGTATCCATGACAAACCCAATATGTATTAGGACTATCATCGGCCAAAATATCCCGGGTAGATTCATCAAAGCCAGCAATTTTATTTTTTATAGTCCAAGTTGAGCCATCTTTTACCACCAAATACAAGCCGTTGTAATTGGATCCCAAATACCACCCAATTTTATTTTTAATTTTTGTTAGTTTCCAAAATCCGGACGGGCCTTCAATTTTATGGGGTGTACCCTCTAACAATTGGTAAATTCCGGTATCGTGCGATATAAGTATATCTCCCTCGCAATCTTGTATCGACCAGGACTGACCTTGCAATGACGATAATTTATTGAAGGCTATTTTTTTATCTGAATTTGAATTCACTAAATCACTAATGTAAACGCCATTATTGGTAGCCAAATACATTTTTTGGTGTTTATATAAAATATCATAAACTGAAGCCTGATCAAAAATGGACTGAAATGGGGAAGTATAATCTACAAATTCAAGTCCGTTGTTTTGTAATACCCATATATTATTTGCTGCAGTGCGATACAGTTTATGAATGGTTGAATTTGAAAGTGCGTCAAACTCATTGTCGTTTTGCAGTTTTGAAAAGTTGGCCGAAAGTTTAAGTATTTTAGAACTAAGTGTCCCCAATAAATACCCCCCTTGCTTGTCTTTTATTACGGACGTTACTTGGTCTTTGTGCGTTTTATCAAATAATGTTTGCACTAGTTTTAGACTGTTTGTTCTAAAATCTCCTGTATATATTGCGCCCGACTTTGTCACTAGAATCAATTGATTGGCATCATTAGCAGGCAGTATCTCGGCCAATTCTTCGTTGTTGTATTGCTTAGCCGGAAATAACAAAGTCAATTCATTTTTTTGTTCATCCAATTGATAAATACCGTGATTGAAATCTTGTACCAAGTACCGGTTTCCTACAACTGCTGAATAGGTAAACGATTTGTAGCACGGAATCTGTATTGCCGACGAATGGGCTATGAGAATCAATTCATTAAATGACCTAAATATTACTTGTTTTTTATATTGATGCGCCTGCCATAAGTTTTCAAAATTTTTGCCTTCCAGCCTTAGTTTTGCAGTTAATGACGAATAAAAATACTTTCCATAGGTATTTTTTTGGATTACACCGAGTTCATTATAGCCTCCTGCGTAAATCTTTCCATTTGTAGTTTTGACCAAACTTCGAATCGAAGAATTGTTGGGCAAGGTCAACTTTTGCCAATTTTCGCCATCAAAAACAAGAGCACCATCGTTGTTACTAAAAATCATTTCTCCATTTGCTTGCTCGCAAACCGTCCAAAATTGTGGATCGCCTTTAAAATCTTTTCTTGCATAATGGATGACTTTAGGCAATTTTGACGCAAATGAAAAATCGTGTTGGGCATGCGAAATGCCGAAAACGAGGAAAAAAAATAAAAAATATATTTTGGTAGGCTGCATCATGTAACGTCTGCTTTTAACTGTAAAAATCTATTCTATTGGCTAAAAAAGAGCTGTAATTTACTCGTTTTTTAAATACTCCAATACTACGC
>JBDKFO010000012.1:0-73307 GCA_039798665.1 Bacteroidota bacterium | reverse complement strand
TTTTCAACCAACATGGGAAATACCGGATACGGAATTGGAATTATACATTACTTGAATTTTTCCTACAAAGCCGAATGTAACTGTTATACTCCGGAAACCTATTTTAACGATCACTTTAAATTACGCAGCGAATTATCTTTCAATAAAACCTTCCTTAAACATTATGGCGAATGGGTTGACCCGTCTAGAACTTCTTTGTTCAACGACCAATTGCGTGCCATGCGCGGAAGTACCCAAGTAACCAATTTAGGAATGCAATTGGAATATTACCCGTTGAGCATCCGCGATTTTACCGCAACAATTGGCGGATTGGCTCCTTTTGTGAGTTTGGGTGGACAATTTAGTTTTTACGATCCAGCTGCTTGGTCTACCATTGGGGATGGAGAAATGAACACACCAGCAACTACACCTATCAAATATTACAATGCGACACAAAACGAAGGTGGATCCGTTTGGTCTATCGTAGGAAGTGTAGGTACCCGATATAAATTGGCTCCTTTGTCTGATTTAATGATTGACATGCGTATGCAATATTTCTTTTCAAACTGGGTAGATGGATTAAATCCAAACCCAAGTTTATACCCAGAAAACAAAGCCAATGATTGGTTGGTTTGGTTGAATGTGGGTTACATTTATTACATCGAATAGTGCATCTACACCATATTTAAAAAGCCCGTTAGGAATTACTAACGGGCTTTTTTTATGTTTAGGCTAATGCTTGTTCCAAATCTGCAAGCAAGTCGTCAATGTCTTCAACGCCTACACTCAAACGAACTAAATCATCTGAGATGCCGCCTTTCTTTCGCACGTCTTCGGGTATGGAGGCATGTGTCATCAGCGCCGGATGATTGGCCAAGGATTCTACACCACCTAAGGATTCTGCTAGTGTAAATACCTTTAGTTTTTCTAGGAACGAAATCGCATCGGCTTTACTGCCAGAGGCAAACGTAAAGGAAACCATGCCGCCGTTGCCGCTCATTTGTTTTTGCGCCAAGTCGTGCTGCGGATGACTCGCCAATCCAGGGTAATAGACGCTATTTATTTTGGGGTGATTCGATAAATATTCGGCTACTTTTTCACCGTTTTCGCAATGACGTTGCACCCGCAAATGCAAGGTTTTAATGCCGCGCAATACTAAGAAACTGTCCATGGGTCCCAAGGTTGCCCCAGTGGCAAATTGCTGAAAATGCAATTGTTCACCCAGTTCGGCAGTTTTGGTAATGAGCGCGCCCGCAATCACATCAGAATGTCCACCCAAATATTTGGTTGCCGAATGCATTACCAAATCGGCACCGAGGTCTAGGGGTTTTTGCAAGTAAGGGGTAGCAAAGGTGTTGTCAACCGCAAAAAGCAAGTTGTGTTTTTTTGTAATTTGGGCGATGGCTGCTATATCGGCCAATTTCATCAACGGATTGGTAGGGGTTTCTACCCAAACCATTTTGGTATTCTCGTTGATTAAGGATTGAAATGCCTCCAAGTCATTCATGTCAACAAAATGAAATACGAGCCCTGAGTTTTTATAAATACGAGTAAATAAACGATACGTTCCGCCATATAAATCGTCCATGGCTATAATTTCGTCACCGGCTTTAAACGAACGTAACACACAATCGGTAGCGGCCAAGCCCGAAGAAAAAGCCAAACCACGCGCACCGTTTTCTAAACTGGCCAACGCATTTTCGAGGGCCGTTCGGGTGGGGTTTGATGCTCGGCTGTATTCGTAATCACTTACGGGTTGCCCAGGACTGGTTTGCACATAGGTGGAGGTTTGGTATACTGGTGGCATAACAGCTCCAGTTGAAGGATCGTGGTGCTGACCTCCGTGAATGGTTTTGGTATTAAATTTCATACGCCCTATTTTTTTGCCAAAGTTATTGTTTAATTGCGTACTGAAAAACTACCTTTACCATTAATTGCTTGGCTCCAAATTTTATTTTAAAATTTCTCACTCAAATGAAACATATCCGACAATTTTACTTGCTTTCTTTCGTCTTTTTAACGCTGCTCACGAGCTGTACCAAAGAATGGAAAACTACTGCTACTACCTATTATAAAGCTACTTCTGCCGATACATCATCGGTTTATAATGCCGCTAAAATAAAGTTGGACATCACCCATTTTGAAGGTGATGACGCAACATCAAAAGCCCTAAACAAACGCATCTTTACAGCGGTTTGCAATAGCGTTTATACAGGCGAACAACTCGCCGAGGTAAAAAATTACAACGACTTGGTCAACTCTTTTGTAGCCAATTATACCCAAATAAAAGCCGAACTTAAACAAGATAGTTTGCCCTCATGGGAGGCAAAAGCCACGGCCAAGATAAACTACCAAACCCCCAAATTACTCAATGTTACCCTCGAGTATTATATTTTTACGGGTGGGGCTCACGGCTACGGCGCCACCGAATCGCTGTTATTTAATCCCGCTAACGGTAAAACCTATAAACTTCCCGAAGTTTTTACAGACGCCCACAAACTCACCCAATTGGTGGAAACCAAATTTAGAGTACAACTTAAAATACCAGCCAAATCATCGCTCACTGAAGCCGGTTATTTTTTTGCCGACGACACCTTCGTGCTGCCTAAGAATTTTATTTTCTCAGACAAAGGCATTCAATTTCATTACAACACCTATGAAGTGGCCTGTTATGCCCAAGGTCCTATTGACGTCTTGATTTCTTATGATGAAGTTGGCAATTTATTTTTATTGCAATAAGAGATGAAAGACACCATTTACTATCTGCCCTCCTGCGACACCTGTCGAAAGATCGTCAAATCGATTTCACCTAAAGCCACCTTGCTCTATCACGACATCAAACAAGATCCGCTCACGGAAACCCAGCTGCAAGAATTGCAGGCTTTAGCAGGGAGCTACGAAGCGCTATTTAGCCGAAAAGCGCAATTGTACAAAGCCTACAATCTCAAAAATCAGACACTCACGGAAGTGGAATATAAAAAGTATTTGCTGGAACATTATACGTTTTTGGCGCGTCCGGTTTTTGTGATTCATGATCAAATTTACATTGGCAACAAACCCGAAATAGTAGCCAAAGCGTTGGCAGCCTTAGCACATGATTAGACGCAACTACGCCTATATCGCCGCAACTTTGGTGTCGATTTTGTATGGAGTAACATTTACTGTTGCCAAAGACGTGATGCCCAATTATATAATGCCCTTTGGGTTTATTCTCTTGCGCGTTTTTGGTGCTACAATTTTGTTTTGGGCTTTTGCCTTTTTGGGCCCAAAAGAAAAAATTGCTTGGGTTGATTACCCCCGTATATTCTTTGCGGCTTTTTTTGGTGTGGCCTTAAATATGCTCACTTTTTTTAAGGGTTTAAGTTATACCTCGCCCATTATGGGTGCCGTACTCATGTGCACCACTCCTATGATTGTTTTGGTTTTATCGGCATTTATGTTGCGCGAACGCTTGGCTTCCCAAAAAATTATTGGCCTTGTTTTGGGATTAATAGGCACTGCCGTACTTATTTTATATGGCAAATCGATGCACAATGCGCCACATGCCTCATTGGGTAATTTATTGGTGTTTATCAACGCCATTTCCTATGGTTTTTACCTGATTTTGGTAAAAAAACTCATGAATAAATATAACGCTTTTACCTTCGTCAAATGGATCTATACTTTTGGATTGGTGTTGGTGATTCCCTTTGGTTGGCAAGAATTTGAAGCGATTTCTTGGCAACTTATACCCATGAGCATTTATTATAAAATTGTGTTTATCGTAGTGGGTTCTACTTTTTTAACCTACTTACTCAACTTGGTTTCTATGCGCCAACTCAAGCCCACTACCGTGTCCGTGTTTATCTATTTGCAACCGCTTTTTGCTTCGGTATTTGCCATCGGACTCGGAAAAGATGAGATTTCGGTAGTAAAACTCACCGCTGCCTTGCTCATTTTTACGGGTGTGTATTTGGTTACGCAAAACAAAGAGGCGCAGGCAAAGGCCTAACAGCTGCTCGATTTTTCCTATATTTGATCACTTTTTACCACACCTATGATACAATCCATGACGGGCTTTGGCAAGTCCAGCCTTCAATTAGCCTCCAAAAAAATTACTGTCGAAGTGAAATCACTCAACAGCAAAGGCCTTGATTTAAATGTGCGCATTCCCTCGGTATACCGCGAAATGGAATTGGGACTTCGCAACGAAGTAGCCGCTCGCTTGGAGCGTGGCAAAATAGATTTGTCGGTGTATATTGAATTGACCGGAGAACAAACCTCAACCAAAATCAATGTGCCCATAGTGCAGGCCTACATGCAGCAAATGAAAGCCGTATTGCCACAAGCCGATGAAACTGAGTTGATGAAAATGGCTGTGCGCATGCCCGATGCACTCAAAACCGAGCGTGAAGAAATTGACGAAAACGATTGGGTTGAAATTCAAAAAGTGATCCAAGAAGCCTTGACCAATATTGCCCAATTTCGGGTAGACGAAGGCGCTTCATTACACAAAGAATTTAGCTTGCGCATTGGTAATATTCGCGGCTACATGCAGGAAGCTTTGCAGATTGACCCGGAACGCGTGCAAGCCATTAAAGACCGTTTGCAAACCGCCATTGCCGAATTACAGGTGCAGGTAGATGAAAACCGATTTGAGCAAGAACTGATTTATTATTTAGAGAAACTAGACATTACCGAAGAAAAAGTGCGCCTCACCAACCACTTGGATTACTTTATCGAAACCCTAAATGGGTCTGAAGCCAATGGCCGAAAACTGGGTTTCATTACTCAAGAAATGGGACGAGAAATCAATACCATGGGATCCAAAGCCAATCACGCGACCATGCAAAAATTGGTGGTACAAATGAAGGACGAATTGGAGAAGATTAAAGAGCAAGTGCTTAATGTTTTATAAGTAATTCGTGATGAGTAATCAGTAATTAGCTACCAGAAAGAAATGAAAAAAGGAAAATTACTCGTATTCTCGGCGCCATCAGGCTCTGGAAAAACAACGATAGTGCGCCATTTGTTGGCACAGCCCGAATTGAATTTGGCCTTTTCTGTATCGGCAGCCACGCGAGCGCCAAGAGGCGAAGAAATCCACGGAACCGATTATTATTTTATCTCGATAGATGAATTTAAATCGCACATCAAAGCCGAAGATTTTGTAGAATGGGAAGAGGTGTACCGCGATAATTTTTACGGCACATTAAAAAGCGAAGTAGAACGCATTTGGGCCTTGGGTAAAAACGTAATTTTTGACATCGACGTGGCCGGCGGCTTGCGCATCAAGAAAAAATTCCCCGAAGAAACCTTGGCGGTATTTGTGAAACCACCCAGCATCGACGAACTTAAAATTCGCCTCAAAAAACGCTCGACCGAAAGCGACGAAAAAATAAACATGCGCATAGCCAAAGCCTCGGTTGAATTGGCCACGGCTCCCCAATTTGATGTGATTATCAAAAATTATGATTTAGAGGTAGCCAAAGCTGAAGCAAGTGAGTTGGTTAAAGAGTTTGTGAATAAGTGATTAGTAATGAGTAATTAGTGATTAGTAAAGAGTGATTAGTGAAGAGTAATTGGTGTTCAAATGGGTGAAATTAAATCACATAAAGACCTATTGATTTGGCAAAAGGGAATTAAAATTGTGACGCTTGTTTATCAATTGGTTGGATCATTTCCCAAAGAAGAATTATATGCTTTAACTAGTCAACTTAAAAGAGCTTCAATTTCAATGCCATCTAATATAGCAGAAGGATTTGGAAGAAATCCCGACAAATCATTTAGTCATTTTTTAGCTATCTCTAGAGGTTCTTTATATGAAGTGGAAACACAACTCCTAATTGCAGAAGAATTAGGGTTTATAACAGATGAAAAACTATTTGCAGCGATTTTGGAAGAAATTGAACAGCAATCAAAAATGATTAATTCATTTTCTAAAACCCTAAGAGACTAATCACTAGTTACTAATTACTAAAAATAATGAAAATCGGACTCTATTTTGGCACCTTTAATCCCATACACGTGGGGCACCTGATTATAGCCAATCACATGGCAGAGTACACCGATTTAGATCAAATTTGGTTGGTAGTTACTCCACACAATCCACTCAAAAAGAAAGCAAGTTTGCTCGACGATTACCAGCGCTTGCACTTGGTTAATTTGGCCATCGAAAACTATCCCAAACTCAAAGCCAGTGATTTTGAGTTTAAATTACCACAACCCAACTATACGGTGCATACTTTGGCATTGCTTTCAGAAGCGTATCCGCAACATGAATTTTCTTTATTGTTGGGCGAAGACAACTTGAAAACCTTTCACAAGTGGAAAAACTACGAAGTGATTTTGGCGCATTACCCGCTTTATGTTTACCCCAGAATTTCGTCCGAACCGGCCAATGAAGAGCTGGCCAATCATCCGAACGTACATTTGGTAGATGCTCCTGTAGTTGAAATTTCATCCACGTTTATTCGCCAAGCGATTCACGACAAAAAAAACGTGGCGGCCCTTTTGCCGCAAGCCGTTTGGGAGTATGTGGATTATAATAATTTGTATAAGTGATTTTTGGCTGTCAATAAAGAGTTGGAAGCGGGAAGTTTTGCTGCGAACTATACAAATTTCTATACTGAATCCCGAAGCTTCGGGACCAATTCACATTATAGCACCATCGAAGACTTCTTCGACCATCGGATTTGGCAGGCGAGCATCAAAAAGGAGAAACTTCCGTAAAGAAACTCGAACTGTTTGAGGCGCCAGCCGAGTTTTTGAGTTTTAGGAAGTGAGCCTATTTTGATCGCCGAAAATCCCAGGTCTTGATTTTTTGTTTCTTTTTCATCAAGGAAAAAGAAAATAAATATATTTGATTAACTAATTAACACACCCCCAGCCCCTCTCAAGAGGGGAGTTGGGGAATTACACTAAGAACGGCTGTTAGCAGTTAGCCACGAATTATAGAAATTCCAATCTCCAAATTTTCAAAATCCAATCCCGAAACTTCGGGACCAAGCGGTGACTACAAGACAGAATTTTTAAATCATTTAATTATTCAATCTTTAAATCTTCCAGACCGATAACTCATTCCATCCCACTCTCGTATTCCTGATCGACAAACAACTCCTTTTGCATTGATGCGGCTACAGCTAATGCATCACAGCGTTCGTTTTGCGGGTGGTTGTTGTGGCCTTTGATCCATTGAAAAGTAACGTGATGTTGGCGGTAAATGAGTAAAAATCGCTTCCAGAGATCGGGGTTTTTCTTGCCAGTAAAACCTTTTTTTTCCCAACCAAACACCCAATTTTTAGCCACGGCATCGACCACATATTTGGAGTCAGAAATAACTAACACCGGTGTTTTGGGGTTTTTTAATTGTTCCAATCCCACAATTACGGCCAACAATTCCATACGGTTGTTGGTGGTGTGTCGAAATCCCGCCGAAAATTCCTTGCGGTAGGGTTTGCCCACCCATTCCATCACCACGCCATAACCGCCCGGCCCCGGATTTCCTTTGGCTGCGCCATCGGTGTAAATGTGTACTTGAGGCGTCTGCATTAATTGACTTGTTGGGAAGTTAAATAGGATTCGATTACTGCAGAAAAATGAGCATGCTCCAATTCGTGCACTTTTTGCGCTACTTCCTCGGCTGTTTTACAGTCTACAATTGATACGCTCTGCTGGAACAACAAAGCGCCTTGGTCATAGTGTTCGTTAACCAAATGTATGCTAATGCCGGTTTCGGTTTCGTTGTGGTCTAACACCGCTTGGTGTACATGCAATCCATACATGCCTTTTCCGCCGTATTTGGGCAATAAAGCGGGGTGAATATTGAGTATTTTATTGGGGAATGCAGTCACAAATGCGGTAGGGATCTTCCATAAAAACCCAGCCAATACGATCAAATCGGGGGAATATTTTTCTACAGCTTCCAACACTTCGCCCGATTCAAATTCAGATTTGGTAAATACCACAACGGGTACCTTTAGGTGTTGTGCTTTGGCAATTACACCTGCCTTTGGGTTGTTGGTAAAGACGGCCACAACCGCTGCCGTTTGCTGACCTTCAAAATACCGAATAATGGCTTCGGCATTTGTTCCAGAACCGGAAGCAAAGAGGATAATTTTTTTCATGGAGGAGGGCGCTTTCAGAGCACAAAAAAAAGAATAATAAATGATATTAAATTCATTTTAAAGGCCTTTGTTAATTTATTTTTATAATTTCGCCGTCACATTTATCAACTAAAACGTGGTTTTAAAATAAAGTTTTTTATTTTTGCCATCAAATTAAATTTTAAAATTAAAGATTATGTCAGACATTGCATCAAGAGTAAAAGCGATTATCGTAGACAAATTAGGCGTTGACGAAAACGAAGTTGTAACTGAAGCAAGCTTCACTAACGATTTAGGAGCCGATTCATTAGACACTGTTGAGCTTATCATGGAGTTCGAAAAAGAATTTGACATTCAAATTCCAGACGACCAAGCTGAAAACATTGCTACAGTTGGTCAAGCTATTTCTTACATCGAAGAAGCTAAAAAATAATACCCTTAGACACCCGTAAAACGTAAGCTTTACGGGTGTTATTATTTTTTTTAATTCCCGATTGAATTTCAATCACCAAAATAATTGTAATACCCATGTCTCTTTTGTGATACAATCCATGAAGAAATATTTGGGTATTATTTGTTTAAACTAAACACTAAAACAGAAACATATATGGAACTAAGACGAGTTGTAGTAACCGGATTAGGCGCACTAACTCCCATAGGAAATACGGTTCAAGCTTATTGGAACGGATTGATCACCGGTGTAAGCGGCGCAGCCCCAATTACCTATTTTGACACCACTCACTTTAAAACCAAATTTGCGTGCGAATTAAAAGGATTTAATGTAGAAGATTTCATTGACCGCAAAGAGGCCCGCAAGATGGACCGCTATGCCCAATATGCAATGGTATCTGCAGATGAAGCCGTGCAAGACGCCCAGTTTAACCATGACGCCCTTGACAAAGACCGTGTGGGTGTAATTTGGGGATCTGGAATTGGCGGATTGGAAACCTTTCAACAAGAAGTGATGGAGTTTACCAAAGGAAATGGCGTTCCAAAATTCAACCCGTTCTTTATTCCAAAAATGATTGCCGATATAGCTGGCGGTCACATTTCAATTAAATACGGCTTTAGAGGACCCAACTTTACTACGGTTTCAGCTTGTGCTTCCTCGACCAATGCCATTATTGATTCGTTCAATTACATTCGATTAGGACACGCCGACGTAATGATAACCGGTGGTTCAGAAGCGGCCGTTACCATTGCCGGAATGGGTGGATTCAACGCTATGCATGCGCTATCTACACGCAACGACGATCCAACCACGGCTTCTCGTCCAATGGACAAGGACCGCGACGGATTTGTATTGGGAGAAGGTGCTGGGGCTTTGGTATTAGAAGAATACGAACACGCTATTGCGCGTGGGGCAACCATATATTGTGAAATTGGCGGCGGCGGAATGTCGGCTGATGCACACCACATCACGGCTCCACACCCAGAAGGTTTGGGTGCCAAAAATGTAATGATCAACTGTTTGCGCGATGCGGGATTAAATCCTACCGACGTAGACGGCGTAAATATGCACGGAACGTCAACACCATTGGGAGATATCGCCGAATCAAAAGCGATATTACATGTGTTTGGCGAGCATGCTTATACCATGAATCTGAATTCGACTAAATCCATGACCGGGCATTTATTAGGAGCTGCTGGTGCGATTGAAACGATATCTTCTATTTTGTCAATTAAACACGGCATTGTGCCTCCTACGATCAATCACTTTACCGATGACGATCAAATTGATGGCAAATTGAATTTCACGTTCAACCAAGCGCAAAAACGTGACGTAAAAGTACTCATGAGTAACACCTTTGGTTTTGGCGGACATAACGCCTGTGTATTGGTTAAAAAACTAGACTTGTAATACATGTCATTATTAAAAAAAATATTTGCTAAAAAATCCCGTTCAAATGAGGACGGGATTTTTTTTGGTAAAATTGAACGTATATTGGGATTTAAACCGCATCAACTTTCCTATTACGAAAAAGCATTCACCCATCGTTCATCCAACAAAATCGACGAAAAGGGGAACCCCATCAACTATGAACGCTTGGAATTTTTGGGCGATGCCATGCTGAGTGCAGTAATTGCAGGGTATTTATACAAAGAAGCGCCGGCGGGTGACGAAGGTTACCTCACCAAAATGCGATCCAAAATTGTGAGCAGAGAACACCTCAACGAATTGGGTAGGGATTTGCAACTGATTCAATTTATAGACAGTAAAATTCCTTCGGCTCAATTTGGCGACAACATACACGGAAATGTATTTGAGGCCTTGGTAGGCGCCATTTATTTAGATCGCGGCTATTCCTATTGCGAGCAGTTTATAGACACCCGCGTGATTATACCCTATGTTGATATTGCTCGACTGGAAGGCAAAGTGATTAGCTACAAAAGTTTGGTCATTGAATGGTGCCAAAAAGAGAAAAAATCGTTCCACTACGATACGTTTGAAGATAATTCAATTTCTGGTGAACGATTGTTTGCGGTTCATTTACGCATAGACAATAAAATTGTGGCCAAATCGAGAGCGGCATCCAAAAAGAAAGCCGAAGAAATTGCCTCAAAAAGAGCCTATTTTGCATTTCAAGAAAAAATAGATTCTAAATAATTTCATATTCTCAAAACTATAACGTTTTCGTTGCTAAATTCTAGTTTTTATCCCTAAACTAGCGGCATTTCTTTGCTTTAAAGTGATATATTTACACCAAATTTTTAAGCAAATAAATGGCAGTCTTAAAATTACAATTAGACGAATTTGATGCAATTGATTATGATTTGATTGCGATTCATTCTACTGTAGAAGATTATCGAATGGCATTTTTGCTCAACCAACAACTCCCCATTATTTTACATAAAAATAAATCTACCATAGAAGTCTCAGCCAAAGAAGGAGAAGCGTCGTTTGCCTATTTTGTATATGATGACGACAAGGCCGAAACCAACTGGGTGTTAATTCCAAACAAGAATGAAATTGTAGTGCGCAAAAAAAGCACGGGTCAAAATTTATTCTTAGACGCCCAAGTCGAAATAGCCACGCGGGTGTATTTACTTCCGGAGCTTAAAAAAGTAGATTACTTTTTAAAAATAGAGCACCAAGACACTTTTAATCAAGTTGATGAGTTGTTGTCAGCCATCAAAAAAATAAACCAAGTATCTACAGTATATGTGGTAGATCCAAAAAAGATAAAATCTAAAAACAATTTAATTTTTTAACGAAAATGCCAACAAACAAAAAAACTAAAATTGTAGCCACGTTAGGCCCGGCCTGTAGCACAAAAGAAGTATTAAAAGACATGATTGATGCCGGAGTAAATGTATTCCGTGTAAATTTTTCACATGCCGATTACAGCGATGTAAAAGCCAAAATTGACCTCATCCGCGGATTAAATGAAGAATTTGGATATACCACTGCGATTTTGGGCGATTTACAAGGACCTAAATTGCGTGTCGGTGTAATGCAAGAAGATGTAGTAGTGAATGACGGGGATTTAATTACGTTTCAAACTTCAGACGATATTCCAGGAACTGCCGAGCGCGTGTACATGAATTACAAAGAGTTTCCGAGAGATGTAAATCCGGGAGAGCGCATTTTGCTTGATGACGGAAAACTTATTTTTGAAGCCCTAGAAACCAACCGTAAAACCGAGGTGTTGTGTAAAGTAATTCAAGGTGGACCTTTGAAATCCAAAAAAGGAGTAAACCTGCCCAACACCAAAGTATCTTTGCCAGCTTTAACCAAAAAAGACATCAAAGACGCCTTGTTTGCCATTGAGCAAAAAGTAGATTGGATTGCACTTTCGTTTGTGCGTACGGCTGAAGATTTGATGGAGTTACAAGATTTAATTTCGGCCAATTCGGATCATAAAATTCCGATTATAGCCAAAATTGAAAAACCAGAAGGCGTAGCCAACATCGATAAAATTGTGGCGTATTGCGACGGTTTGATGGTGGCACGTGGAGATCTAGGTGTTGAGGTGCCTGCGCACGAAGTACCGTTGATCCAAAAGAAATTAGTACACCGCGCCAAAACGGCCCGTATTCCGGTAATCATTGCTACGCAAATGATGGAAACCATGATTACCAGTATGACACCGACGCGTGCCGAAGTAAATGACGTAGCCAACTCCGTGATGGATGGCGCTGATGCTGTGATGTTGTCAGGAGAAACTTCGGTAGGAAATTATCCAGTGCAAGTAATCCAAAAAATGACCCAAATTATTGAGGCTGTTGAAGATTCTCCACTTATCCAAGTGCCACAAAATACGCCTCAAATTAAAACCAAACGTTACATTACCAAATCGATTTGTCAGCACGCAGCCAACATGGCCAATGTAATTGAAGCCAAAGCCATTTGCACCTTGACCAATAGTGGTTATACCGCTTTTCAAATCTCGGCATGGCGACCTAAATCACACATTTTGGTGTTTACTTCCAACAGACGAATTTTAACGCAATTGAACTTGTTGTGGGGCGTGAAATCGTTTTTCTACGACAAATTTGTGAGCACTGATGATACCGTTACCGATGTCAATAAAATGGCACAAGAGCGTGGATTTGTTGACAAAGGAGATTTCTTAATCAACTTGGCTGCGATGCCCGTAACCGAGAAAGGAATGGTAAATACCTTGCGTGTTTCAGAAATTGAATAATCGCTTTTGTTAAAGTAATACAGCGTAAACCAAGTTTATTTATATTTGATTGATTTTAAAAAAAACGCATATGAATTCAACGAATCCCTTTTTTAGAAACAAATCATTTACCTCCAACAACGAAAAGGTATATGATGCCGAAGTAATTGGCGCAGAACAAACCATGACGGTAAATGGAACGATCAACAAAAGTTTCATCATGTTGTTGCTCTTAGTAGCCAGCGCTTTATTTACTTGGTCGTTAGAAAACAGTTTAGTATTTACTTTTGGCGGCGCTATCATTGGTTTCATTTTGGTTTTGATTGCCACATTCAAGCCACAAGCCTCGCCCTATTTGGCCCCAGGTTATGCCATTTTTGAGGGCTTTTTTATTGGTGGCATCTCCGTGATTTTTGAAGCCATGTATCCCGGAATCGTGATTCAAGCGGTGGGCGCAACCTTTGTAACCTTTATTACTTGTTTTGCTTTATACAAATTCCAAGTCGTAAAAGTAACGGAGCAGTTTAGAGCCATAGTAATTGGGTCAACGATGGCCATTGCTACTTTTTATTTAATCTCCTGGTTGGTTTCACTCTTTGTTCCTTCGTTTCAACCCATTCACCACGGAAATAGTTTATTAAGTATTGGCATCAGTGTATTCGTCATTGTAATCGCCGCCATGAACCTCTTTTTAGACTTTGATCAGATTGAAAAAGGAGTTGCGCAAAAACACCCCAAATACATGGAATGGTTTGGCGCAATGGGACTCATGATCACCTTAGTTTGGTTGTACATCGAGTTCTTGAGACTGCTTTCAAAACTCAGCAGCAGAAAATAATAAAACAACAAAAACCCCTGTAATGCAGGGGTTTTTTACTGCGCATATATGGTTGAAATAGAACGTAAATACCTAGTCACTTCTACTGATTTTATCCCGCTAGCTAGCGCCAAATTTACGATAGCGCAAGGCTACTTGAATTCGCATCCCGAACGTACGGTACGCGTGCGCATACAAGGCGAATCGGGCTTTATTACCATAAAAGGGAAAGGAAATGAAACAGGAACTACACGGTTAGAATGGGAAACCGAAATTAATCTTGCCGAAGCCAAAGCACTCTTGGCATTGTGTGAGCCAGGAAGCATTCATAAAACAAGGTATTTGGTTCCTTTCGAAAATCAAACTTTTGAAGTTGATGTGTTTTCGGGAGATAATACGGGATTAATTGTAGCCGAAATTGAATTAACCCATGAACATGAGTTGGTTCAAAAACCCCATTGGTTGGGAAAAGAAGTAACCAACGACAGCAAATACTACAATGCTGCTTTAAGCAAGAATCCTTTTATGGTTTGGGAGCAGGAACAAGAACCGGAATAATTTCTTCGATGGTCACCATTACCTTGCCGCTGTTTTTGTTGTCAACAATTTCCATAAACGCCTTTTTGGTCAAATCAATTTCTCGGCCTTTAGAAAAAGGACCACGATCAATTACTTCAACAATAACCGATTTGTGATTTACCTCATTGGTAATTTTAAGCTTGGTACCAAATGGAAATTTTCGGTGGGCAGCCGTGTATTTGGTGTTGTCAAATCGTACGCCGCTTGAGGTGCGTTTTCCATGAAATTTTTGATGATAATAGGAGGCGTGTGCGTTTTTCTTAAATGGTTTAAGTTTTAGCGGTTGAATAGCAGCTAAACTATCGGCGATTATTTTGCTTTTGGCCAAGCTATCGGCTTTGATGGTTTTGGCATCCTTGAGCAACTCTTTGGGCTGAGTAATTTTTCCTTTTTCAGCAGCTTTTACCACGGGCTTCTGTTGGCCAAAAGAGGGTATACTAGATAGCAGCAAGAGTAATCCAAGTATTTTGATAGAAAATATAGCTTTCATAGATTATGCGTGTTGAGGTGAACTAAATCCAAAACGGATAGTAGATAAAAAAAGTCCTTAACGGACTTTTATTTAGTTACTAAACCATAAACTCCAAGGAATTCGGGATAATATTAAGATTAATCCCAATCCGTAAAACAAGGTAATGGCTTTGAATTTTGCGGCTGAATCGGCAGCTTTTTTATGTTTAGACCAACCTATGGTAATCAAGGCAACCGCAATGATATTGATTAGTGGATGCTCTAATGAAGTAAGTCTGATGGTAGCATCTTTCATTTCACCCAATAGCGCAAATCCCAACGGGGATGTAAAGTATACTATAAATCCAATGGTTAATTGAAGGTGCGCAGCAATCAATCCAAACAAAGCAATTTTGCGGTCTTTGGCTGTAAATTCTCTTTTTGAAGTGCGTCCCATAAGTGAATTAACAACTACAATAACAAGTAATAACAACGCTAAATAAGCCCAGCCGGAATGAAATTTTTGAACAAAATGATACATGTTTTTTATTTTTTAGTGAAACAAATATAACGAAACGAAATAAAAAAACGGCATTCTAATGAAAGAATGCCGTTTAGTTGAATGGGTTATTTCTTAGAAGTTGTAGCTGATGCTAAAGTTCCAAGTACGACCAAATCCGAAATAAACGGTGTTGTTTTGGTCTAATCCTTTATATGTTTTTAAGGTTGACAAATACGTAGTATAACCTGCTGTATTTGGAGTTCCATCAGCATTTACGTAATCTCCTTGATTTTTGATGGCAATGTTTGAACGCGATTCAGCGATATATACTTCGTCTAAAACGTTGTTTACGTTCAAACGCAAGTTTACTGCTTTATCTTGGTTTTTCCCAGTAACCAATTTGTACGATACACCTGCATCCATTAAACCGTAAGCAGGCAATTGCAAAGAACCTTTGTCGTTGGCTGCTTGTGTTTTAAAGTTAACAGGGTCAATACTAGCATATAAATTATCAACGAAACGGTAGTTTCCATCTACTTTTAAACGCTCCGCGATTTCGTAAACAGCACCAAAACTAGCCGTTGTTTGCGCAGCATCACCCACTTTTAATCCGTCAGTGTATAAAGTTTCAGTAAATACAGTTCCCGATGGGTTGGTAATTACTACGTTATTGTCGTCTTGGTAATTGGCCGTTACGTTACTTCCGTATTTCCAATCACCTACAGATAACATACCGTTTAAGGCTAATTTTTGACTGGCTTTGTAGTTAAAGTCAAACTCAACTCCTGTGTGAATTTGCTCTACACCTTGTAAAAAGGCAGACCCTAAAATAGTTGGAGTGGCTGCATTCAAATCGTTGTCAATGTTGGCAGTAAGACGAATAAAACGGTCTTTCCAAGTAGTACGGTATACGTTTACATTGGCATTGAATTTAGCCGTATGGAACCCGTAACCCGCTTCGATACCTATGATTTTTTCGTTGGTCAAATTTTCGTTTACTACAGAAGCATTGTTAATGTATACTGCATTAAAGAAAGGTTGTTTTGAGTAGTATCCAGCATTTACAAACACATTGTGGTTTTCGTTGATGTTGTAATTAGCTCCCCCTTTGATGTTTCCTCCGTTCAAGTTTTTGTAATCGGTTGAAGCAAGTGCATCAGTTGACAAATATTTAAAGTAATCTACACGTTTGAAACCTTGTTGAGAGAAAGCTCCTTGAATAAACGCGGTCAATTTTTCGGTACTGTACTCCAATTGCGTAAACAATCCGTACCATCTTACTTCCCCGTCGTTGTTGTAGTTGATTTTTTGTTGGTAATCAGAGTTAAAGAATGGATTTCCGTTAGGCTCAGTAGCATATTGGCCATTGAATACTCTACCTGGGTTGTTCACGTCAAAGTTGTCTGCATAATTTGTTGCTCCCAACAAGTTGTTCACGTTTTGAAAGTGAATTCCTCTGTAGGTACGTACATCAGCTCCAAAATCTAAGGTCAAGTTTTTTCCTAATTTTTTATTCAAATCGACTACACCACCGTACCAGTTGTGTGAGTTGATTGAAGAAATTTTAGAAATACCTGTGGCTAAATTGGTTGTGCTTCCAGTTGAAGAACTGTTTTGAAACACGCCATTGGTTTGTGTTCTGGTGTAGCTTGTTCCGCCAATAGTTACAGCTTGTCCGGTGTTCCATTGGTTAATCAATCCTACGTTTACCAAACCTTCAGCTGTACGTAAACTCGCGTCAAAATATCCTTTTCCGCGAATTCCACCAGCGCCATTTGATCCTCCACCACGACCCCATGAGCCATAAAATACAGAAGATAATTTGGTTGTTTCGTTGATTTTGTAATCCCAGTTGATCGAAGCAATTGGTTTGTGGTAGTAGTTTGTTCTAAAGCTAAACTCTTCGCCATTTAAATACCCCCAATCTGAGTTGTATTTTACGTTAGGAGAAACGGTATTGCCGTATTTAATGTAATCTGAAATTTTTGGTGCAGCATTACGTTGGTTGTGCCATTGTGGCGCGCCGGTAATGGTGAATTGAAAATCGTGTTTTTTGTTTAATTCGTATCCAATTCCGATGAAGTAATTGGCGCCTGCAAATTTGGTTCCATCTACGTAACCATTTCCAGTAGTTTGGCTAAATAAAATTGACGATGACCAACCGTTGCTCATTTTCCCAGTTGAGTAAGAAACGCCTGTTTTCAAGTAACTGTCGTTACCCATAGTAGACGATACAAATCCGCCTTCTTTGTTGTCAGATGTACGCGTTACTACATTTATAGTTCCTCCTACAGAAGAGATAGCCAATTTAGATGACCCTAAACCTCTTTGTACTTGCATAGCTGAAGTTACGTCTGACAAGCCAGCCCAGTTGCTCCAATATACAGCCGAGTTTTCCATGTCATTAACAGGAACCCCGTTAATCATCACCGCAATATTTTTTTGGTCAAATCCACGAACAGTAATTCTAGAATCTCCAAAACCACCACCTGATTTTGAGGTGTACACGGAAGGTGTGTTGGCCAATACTTCAGGAAATTCTAAGTTTCCTAATTTTTGTTGAATTTCGGCGGCCTTAATCGTAGAAACGGCTACCGGTGTTTTTCTGTTTTTAGCCACGTCAATCACGGAGCTTTTTACTACAATCTCTTCCAGTTGATTGCTTTTAATGGAGTCATTTTTTGCTTCTTGTGCAAACGAAACAATGCTCGTTGCCAACAAAAAGCCCATTCCAATTTTCTTAAATAAATTGTTCATGTTGTTTTTTTAATTTGATTATTAAAAGTTTGCGCAAAAATAAAACATTTTCACGGAAATCAGATTAAGAAAACATTAACAAAAACAAGATTGTAGTAATCGATGTGCTATTTCAGAAAATGATGGAGTAAAAACACGGTAGAACTGTCGTGCGCCTGCACTTCTTTGGATTCAATTTCAGTCAAAATAGAGTTGGCCAATTGCTTTCCTAGCTCCACGCCCCATTGGTCGTAACTAAAGATATTCCAAATTACCCCTTGCACAAATATTTTGTGTTCGTACAAGGCTACCAATTCGCCCAAGGATTCGGGGGTCAATTTTTGAATGAGTAAGGTATTGGTGGGTTTGTTGCCTTCAAATACTTTAAACGGTTTCAAGAACGCAGCGTGTTCTCCCGAAAGGCCTTGTTTGTCAAATTCGGCTTGCACTTGCTCGGCGGTTTTTCCGTTGAGCAGGGCTTCTGTTTGCGCAAAAAAGTTGGACATCAATTTGTTGTGGTGATCCGTTTGTCCGTATAAAGGCTGAACATAACCAATAAAGTCGGTCGGAATTAATTTGGTTCCTTGGTGAATCAACTGAAAAAATGCATGTTGCGAATTGGTGCCCGGTTCACCCCAAATGATCGTTCCGGTTTGGTAATTGACCATCTTGCCGTCTCGTCCAACGCTCTTTCCGTTGCTTTCCATAATGCCTTGTTGCAAGTAAGGCGCCAGCTTTTGTAAATATTGGGTGTAGGGAATTAACGCCTCGCTTTCGGCACCATAAAAATTATTGTACCAAATGCTCAATAAGGCTAAAATCACTGGAATGTTTTGCTCAAATGGACTTGTTTTAAAGTGCTCGTCCATGTTGTTAGCGCCTTTTAAAAGTGCGGCAAAATGGTCGTAGCCTACGGCCAAACTGATTGACAATCCTACTGCGCTCCACAGGGAGAAACGGCCGCCTACCCAGTCCCACATGGGGAATACATTGGCCTCATCGATTCCGAAAGCCGTTACATTTTTGATGTTGGTCGAAACCGCCACAAAGTGTTTGGCTACTGCTTCTTGATTGGCCGATTGTAAAAACCAAGCCCGAATGGTCTCGGAATTGGTTAAGGTTTCTTGGGTGGTAAAGGTTTTAGAAACAATCACAAACAAGGTTGTTTCTGGATTTAACGGCTTGATGATTTCTTGCACGTGATCGCCGTCTACGTTCGAGACAAAATGCACGTTCAAGTGATTTTTATAATACTGCAAGGCTTCAACAACCATAGCTGGACCCAAATCTGATCCGCCAATTCCAATGTTTACTACATCGGTAAATGCTTTTCCGGTATAGCCTTTGCGTTGTCCGCTAATGATTTCGTTTGAAAAAGCTTGAATTTTATCTTTTACAGCTTGAATCTCCGGAATAATATTTACGCCGTCTACAAGCAAAGGTGCTTTCGAAGTGCTGCGCAAGGCGGTATGCAATACGGCTCTTCCTTCGGTTTGGTTGATGGCTTCTCCCGAAAAATAATCCTGAATTGCCGATTTAAGTTGCGCCTCTTCGGCCAATTGCAACAACAAATTCAGGGTTTCTTCGGTGATTCTATTTTTGGAAAAATCCACCATAAAATCATTCCATTGGATATGAAATTTCTGAGCTCGCTGCGGGTCTTGTTGAAATAGTGTTTTCATCGAAACCGACTGCAGTTGCTGAAAATGCTGTTCAAGTTTTTGCCAAGCGGTAGTTTGCGTAGGATTTCCGGTAGATAATGCCATGTTATTTTTTATATTTTAAGGATGCTATACTGTCTAATTCTTTTTTTAACGGTTTGATATACGCCAAATAGCGCGGTAAATTTTGTTTGGCCAATCCCTCTGAGCTAGGTAATTTTAAGCCCAAGGCATCCACTTGTACACCATTTTTCCAAAAGCGATAGCACACGTGCGGACCGGTAGCCAAACCGGTACTCCCCACTTTCCCAATTACATCGCCTTGGTTCACGTGTTGACCTCGTCGGGCAATAATTTTGGACATGTGTAAGTATTGGGTCGAGTAGGTGCGGTCGTGTTTTACTTTTACAAAATTTCCGTTCCCAGCGGTGTAGCCCGTTTGTTCCACCATACCCGAAGCGGTTGTCATAATAGGAGTGCCCGTAGGCGCCGCATAATCGGTTCCTTTGTGCGCTTTCCAGCGGTGTTGTACCGGATGAAATCGCGTTTTGGCAAAACGGGAGGTAATGTTTACGTATTTGAGCGGGGCCTTAAGGAAGAAATTTTTCAGGGCTTTCCCGTTTTCGTCAAAGTATTCTAATTTGCCCGAACCTATTTTTTGTTCAAACGGAAACGCATAAATGGTTTTGCCTTTGTATTCAAAAAAAGCGGCTTTTAGACTGTCTACACCATCGTATAAGGTATCGTCAATGAAGCGTTCGGTAAAGGTGATTCCAAATTTATTGCCCTTTTGTAGTTTAAAGAAATCAATCGACCAGGCATACACTTTGGTGAGGTGAGTAGCTAGTGCCACATCGACTCCTTCTTTATTTAACGCCTCCGATAAAGAACCGTCTAAGGCGCCCGCGATTGTTTTTTCTTTGATTTTGATAGGCCTAGTTTTGGTATAGGCTTGTAACGAATCCCGAAAATCAATCACATAATAGGTGCCGCGATCGGGTTGATAGATAAAGGCTTCCAGTTTTTTATAGCGGTCTTTGGAACGCACCAAAGCATATGGTTTTTGTATGCGAATGGAACGTACGTCAAAGCTATCTTTTACCGCGGCTACAATATCATAGACTTCTCGTTTGCCTAAATTTTGATGCTGAATCAAGTTGCCAAAGGTGGCTCCTGGTTGAATGGTATCAAATACAATATTATAGTCGGCGGTTTTAAAGCCACAAATTTCTTTTGGCGCTTTAGAAATTGCAAGAGTCGCAGAAGAGTTCTCGGCATTCTTAGCACAAGAAACCAACAAAATCAAAACCAATAAAAGTATACACGTATTTTTCAAGCCAAACTAGTTAGAAAGGGAATTAATTTGTTTCCCCCCAATTTTTTAATTCTTCTTCACTCCACAATTCTGGAAAAAATATGCGGCGTTGGTATTTGGGGTGCAAGTATTTTTTCCAATCGCTTCCGCCTGTCGCTTCTCCGTTTCCTTGGCCGCTTTCGATGTATTTTTTGGCCGCATTCAAATGACCCATCACCCAGGTAATGTTTACCGTATGATCATAATGTCTCATGGCGGCAATCAATTCGGGATTTTGCTGATCCGTTTCGGGTAATTGCTTAAATTTTTGCCACAAATTGCTGGTGTTGTAGCGCTCCATTTCTCGTAAAAATTCGGCTTTGTATTTGCGTTCAAAAGCCAAAATTAAATAAGATTTTTTGCCTGTTTTGTGGTCTTTGCCCGCCGCTTGCCAATACAAATGTTCGTAGGCGTGTTCGTAGGGTGTGTTTCGGTCAATTGTGGCTCGGAAGCGAAAATCAATTAGGTTGATTAAATCAGTTGAGGCAAATTCAATTAAGCGGTATTGCGCACTTTGAAACCCACTGGCAGGCGTCAAGGTGTTTCTAAATTTCATGTATTGATCTACTTCCATTCCATCACCCATAATGGTAAACGAGGTAGTGAGCATGTCAAAATAGCGGCTGATGCGCGTTAATCTTTCAGTAAAAAAAGCGGTTGTTGGTGTAGGATCAGCGACCACTTGTTCAATTTCCCATAAGATCATTTTAAACAGCAGCTCGTTTACTTGGTGGTACATAATGAATACCATTTCATCGGGCAAGGTGGTGCGTTGATTTTGGATGTTCAGCAACACATCTGTTTGAATGTAATCCCAATATGTAATGGGGTTTGACCACAATAATCCTTCTAAATGCGTGTTGGTTTTTTGGTCAATGGCCTCAAATTTATGCTGCAAACTCGCCAATAGCGTATTGGTTTCAGGGGAATGTTCCATTAGGGTTTTTGTTTTATGCGAAAGGAATACTTGAGTCCTTTAAATGATTCGAGTTCTGCTTTGATTGAGCCAACCAACAAACTGGCTTTGATGCGAACGGGCAATTTGTTATCGTCATCCGAGATCCAAACCGTAACACTTTCTTCTTCTTTAAATACACGTCCAGATTGCACGAGCGGTCGAAAAAGCATGGTCGAAATGGTGCCAAATTTAGTTTCAATGTCTTCTCGCCCAATGTATTTTAACTTGAATTTAGTGGTTTCGTTATCAAAGAACATGTCAATGGCTACCGATTCACCCACCTTTAACTTGTCTATAGTGGGGTGGTTTCTCAGGTAATAAAACGATGACATGATGTCTTGAATTTCTTCGGGGGTTTTAAAACTGGCTTCAGTTTTGTTTTTGTAATCCTTTACCAAAACAGTGTTGGCTCCTTGGTCAAAAAAACCTTCTTGATTTTTGGTATAACCGCCTTCGTTTATTTTCCGAACAAACTGAAAGGGTTTCCCCGTTTCTTTATCAAAATAGGATTCGTAAACATCTTCAACTTTAAATACAAACCGTGACATTCCAGTGGTGTAACCTCTGCCAATGGCGTGGTATACTTTTTTATTGTTGCGGGTGGCTTCCTTAACTTCTAGCGTAGCATATCCAGCATTGATAAAGCCATAATGAATGCGAAATTTAAACCATTCTCCCACATCAAATGCCCTTTCTTTCTGAGAACTAAATCCAAATGTGGAGAGCGCTAACAGGAAAACGATTATTTTTTTCATGGGAGTTGAATTGATTTCTGATAGAAACGCAATAAAGTTTCCAAATGTATTAAAACAAAAAAACTCAGTCAAATTATGACTGAGTTTTTATGCTATTAACCAACCAAAAATTATAAATTATGATAATTTATTATAAAAACGTGGGGAAACCACTCCCGGTGTTTTTTGATTGGACAAATGTACAAGCTTTGTTGAGTTATATTCAACAAAAACGTTACTTTAACATTTTATTATCAGTAACGTTACAACTACAACGTTGTAATTTGCGTATTTCGCAATTTTATAAACAATTTTATAACGTTCCTCTTTTTTCTTGTTCGCGTTCTATCGATTCAAACAAGGCTTTAAAGTTCCCAGCGCCAAATCCTTTGGCTCCCATGCGTTGAATAATTTCATAAAACAAGGTCGGGCGATCTTCTACTGGCTTGGTGAAAATTTGAAGCAAATAGCCTTCTTCGTCGGCATCAATCATTATGGCCAAACTTTCCAAAACTGACAAATCTTCTTTCATCATCTCCATATGTGTGCCCAATCGATTTGGAATGTCATCGTAATACGCTTTTGGCGGTGCCGATAAAAACTCCACCCCTCGCGCCCGCAATTGGGTTACCGTCGAAATGATGTCGTCGGTGGCTACCGCAATATGCTGTACACCTGAACCTTCGTAAAAATCTAGGTACTCTTCAATTTGTGAACGTTTGTTTCCTTTGGCCGGCTCATTGATAGGGAATTTGATTCGGCCATTGCCGTTGCTCATTACCTTACTCATCAAGGCCGAATATTCGGTATGGATTTGCTTGTCGTCAAACGAAAGGAAATTCACAAATCCCATCACGTCTTCGTACCACTTTACCCAGGTGTTCATTTGGTTCCAGCCCACATTCCCTACCATGTGATCAATGAATTTTAATCCCAATGGCTCTGGATTATAATCGGATTTCCAGGGTTTAAATCCGGGTAAAAAGGTGCCGTTGTAATTTTTGCGCTCTACAAAAAGGTGTACGGTTTCGCCATAGGTATAGATTCCGGCACGCACTACTTCACCAAATTCATCGGTTTCTACCGTGGGTTCTTGGTATACTTTTGCGCCTCTTTTGGTGGTTTCGATAAAGGCTTGACGGGCATCATCTACCCATAGTGCAATTACTTTTACGCCATCGCCGTGTTTTTTTACGTGTTCGCTAATTTCAGAATCACTGGTTAATGCGGTAGTGAGTACTAGCCTAATTTTGTCTTGTGCCAATACATAAGAGGTACGGTCGCGCACACCCGTTTCCAAACCGGCATAGGCCAACGACTGAAACCCGAAGGCCGTTTTGTAATAGTGTGCCGCTTGTTTGGCGTTACCCACATAAAATTCTACATAATCGGTGCCCAAAAGCGGGAGAAAATCTTGTGCGCCTTCAAATATTTTTTCTAATCCGTAATCAACGGAGGTGACTTCTTTTGCCATCGTGTTTTGTTTTAGAGATGCGCGCTATGGCTGCATCCATGTTGGTGTTATTTATTATTCTGCCCAAGATTTGTAATACTGCCCATCGTCTATGCCCATTGCCTCTTCGGTAACCATGAGCGGCCTAAAAGTATCTACCATGACAGCCAATTCTTGGGTTTCTTTATGCCCAATGCTGCGTTCCATGGCGCCAATGGCCGGTCCATGTGGAATGCCTTTTGGGTGCAAGGTAATGTGTCCTTGCTCAATGTTGTTTCGGCTCATGAAATCCCCGTCTACGTAATACAACACTTCATCGCTGTCAATGTTGCTGTGGTTGTAGGGTGCGGGAATTGCTTGCGGATGGTAATCGTACAAACGCGGCACAAACGAACAGACTACAAATGTGCTGGTCTCAAACGTTTGGTGCACCGGAGGCGGTTGGTGTACTCGTCCAGTTATCGGCTCAAAATTGTGAATACTGAAACCATATGGAAAATTATATCCGTCCCAGCCAATCACGTCAAAAGGGTGTGTGGCGTAGACAATTTCATGGATCATGCCTTCTTTCTTGGTTTTGATTACGAAGTCGCCTTTTTGGTCGTGCGTTTCCAATTCGCTGGGCAATTTAAAATCACGTTCGCAAAAAGGCGCATGTTCCAAATGTTGACCCGAGGCATTTTTGTAGCGTTTGGGAGTATAAAATGGGGCAAACGATTCTACATAAAACAAGCGGTTATCGGCTTGATCAAATTGAATTTGGTAAATTATTCCGCGGGGAATAATCAAGTAATCGCCGGGTTCAAAAACAATATTCCCCAACATGGTTCGCAGTTTTCCGCTGCCTTTGTGAATAAATATCAGCTCATCAGCATCGGCATTTTTGTAAAAATAATCGGTGAGCGATTCTTGTGGTGCGGCCAAGCCAATGGTGCAATCGCTATTCACCAATAACGGTTTGCGGCTTTGCAAGAAATCAAGTGCTGGTTTTAATTCAAAGCCTTTTAACAATAAAGATTTGATGTTTTTGTCAATGGCAATTTTGGGTTCAACCGAATACGAAGCTTTAATTTCTTTGACTTGCGTGGGGCGATGCACGTGGTAAGACAGCGAAGAATGACCATGAAAGCCTTCGGTTCCGAACAGCTGTTCGTAATAGAATTCTCCAGTTGGTTTTTTAAAAATGGTATGTCTTTTGGCTGGAATTGATCCTAATTTATGATATACTGGCATAATCGTATAATTGAAAAATTACTGCGTCAGTTCGCTAACGCACGAGTGAAAATTGGAAATTTGAAAGAAATCAAATTTGACTAAATTAGACAAGCCAAAGCACTCATTCCGGATTTCTCTTGATGAGGAACTGAAGGTATTCAAGCAGGCCAAACCAATTTTTCATAAAAGGAGTAAAGCATAAAAAAAGCTAAAAGAAACCAGAGTCTCTTTTAGCTTTTTGTGTTTGATTATTTCGGATTGTTTAGGTTGCTGTTTTTGCGACCATACAAAAAGTAGATTACTAATCCAATGGCCAACCACGCGACTAATCGCAACCAGTTGGTCCAACCTAATCCATAAATCATGGCCAAACAAACCACGATGCCCAAAACAGGAACCAACGGAAATTTAGGATCGGATAAAGGCGCTCTAAATTCGCGTTTCATGTCGGGTTCGCGTTTGCGCAAAACGACCACCGAAACACATACTAATATAAACGCAAACAAGGTGCCTATACTGGTCATATCGCCTACAATGTCACCAGGAATAAAAGCGGCAAATAAACCAACAATTACCAAGATTACTAAGTTGGCTTTATACGGTGTTTTGTATTTTGGATGAATTTCGCCAAATGCTTTAGGTAATAACCCGTCATTACCCATCGCATAAAAAACTCGCGATTGGCCCAACAACATCACCAAAATTACAGAAGAGAATCCGGCCAAAATAGCTACAGTCACAAACTGAGCCAGCCATTCGTAGCCAATCATGTATTTTTGAATCGCAAACGCCACAGAGGCTTCTTTACCACCCGTTCTAAAATCTTCAACCGAAGCAACTCCGGTGAGGACGTGAGCAAATAAAATATAGAGAATGGTACAAACTGCCAAAGAACCTAAAATACCAATGGGCATGTCGCGTTTTGGATTTTTGGTTTCTTGAGCCGCGGTGCTCACCGCATCAAATCCGATGAAAGCAAAGAAAACCGTACCGGCTGCTCCCAAAATCCCCATGATTCCACCAAAGCTATGGTCGATTCCTTGGTCATCGGTAAAAATAGAAGGTTGAGGTATATAAGGAGTGTGATTGGTTGGGTTAATAAAAGACCAACCCAATACGATGATTAAAATGACAATGGCCACTTTTACCACTACAATTAATCCATTGACAAAAGCAGATTCTTGGGTTCCTTTGATTAATAACAAACTGATAACCGCCACAATAAAAAAGGCCGGTAAATTGATCATTCCATTAGACACCACGCCGGTTACCGGATCAGTAAAATGCTGAAAAGGCGAGTGCGACAACTCATACGGAATGGGACTCATGTGCAGCACATTGACCAGCAGGTTGTTGAGGTATTCACTCCAAGCAATACCCACGGTAGCGGCACCTACGGCGTATTCTAATATTAAATCCCAGCCAATAATCCAGGCCAATAATTCGCCCATGGTGGCATAGGTATAGGTATAGGCACTTCCTGAAATCGGAATAGAAGAAGACAATTCGGCATAACATAAACCAGCCAACGCACACCCAATGGCGGCTACAATAAAACCAATAGTTACCGACGGACCTGCATTTTGCGCAGCAGCAGTAGCGGTGCGTACAAATAATCCAGCGCCAATAATGGCACCAATTCCCAAGGCGATCAAAGACCAGGCCGTAAGGGTACGTTTCAATCCTTTTTCAGAGTCTCCTGCTTCACTAAGCAGTAGTGTTAATGATTTTTTCTTCCAAATTGACATAGGTGTGAAGTTTTTAGTTTTAGTTGTTTCAAATATAGCCTTTTTTCTAAATAATTTGCCGCCGATAAAATTTGTTAAAAAGTAAAGCCTACCGTAACCCAAGTAAACCCTTTGGATAGTTCAGGCGACCAAGTGTACTTTAACTCAACCGGCCCAATAATCGTTTCCATCCCATAGCCCAAGGCATAACCCGAATAGGAGGCCTTAGAAAGCCAGTCGGTGTTGTTAAACAAATAATCGCCCACATTGGCAAAATTGCTTGCCACGTTGAGGTGGTGTTTTTTGAGAAATTTATAATCCAAGCTCACGTCAGATTTGATGTAACTGTTGCCCGATATACTTAAAAAATCATAGCCGTAAAACGGTTTAAAATTGTGGGTACTGTTGGCGCCATACCCGCCCAATATAAAATCAAAATAATTGCTGCTGGCTCCCCCAAACGAAAACCCAATTTCTGATCTCACATTGGCTGTAACGCGTTTCGAAAATGGAAATGCAAACGCCAATTCGGAGCGTGCAATAGAAAATCGGTTAAAATCATGGTTGTAATTGGACGAATACAAATAGGATTGGCAATCGCCAGTATAGCTCCAGCCTTTTTTAGGAAAGTATTTATCGTCTAAGGAATCGTATTTGATGTACCCAAACACGCTCACAAATCCGCTGTTTTCAAATACGGGTTTGGTGTTTTCGAGGGTGGTTGAGGTGAGTTGCAAATGGGTGTGTTCTACGCCGCCACCCAATAAAAATTTTTGCACAAAAACCGTTTGCACATAGGCTTGGTTGGTAAATTGCGCAAAATCAATATTCAGACTGTTAATGCCTAAAATGTTTAGCAATTGGCCGTTATCAAAATCAATTTTAACGTTTCGGTTAAACTGATTGAATTTTGATTTTATCCCAAAACTCCAGTAAAAGCCATTATCAATATAGTACTCCAAATTGTACCGAAAGTTGTCGCCCAGAATCAAATCAACTGATAAAATGTCATTTTTAAAGACCGATTTTTTCTTGGTATAGTTGGCCAAAATCCCACTTTTAAAAAGTCCGTCGTAGTGCAAGCCAAATTTCACATAGGCATTGCTGGGGTTTTCGAGCAAATCAAATTGCAAATCGGCCACGTCCTCTTTCTTGTCGAGTTGGTACAAAAGGCTTCCAAAATTTTGCGTGGCGGCCATTTTATTAATGCCATCGGTAAAATCGGCAAAGGAAACGGTCGTGTTTTGTTTAATTTTTACCTTCCCAACCACATAGGCTCGGGTGTAGTTTTTTAGGGGGCTCGCCAGTAAAATATTGCCTACCCGCAAACTGTCAACATGTCGAATTTGTCTCGATTTTTTGGTTTCAGTGGCTAGTTTTAATGCATTCAATTTGGGCAAGGAAGCCATCGCCGCTTCTTCTCCTTTGGTCACGATTTCGGGGCCTTTATCAAAGGTCATCACGCCGTATTTTTTTATGTCGGGTTTAATGTAAATGTCAACCAATTTTATCTTGTCAGTCATTTTTTCCATCATCTGAAAATTGGAAATCTGAACCAATATTTTGGCAGCATCTTTCAAATCAGAACGGTCTTTTCCTTCGTCTTGCACATCCACTCCAATTACAATGTCCACCCCTCTTTTTTTCATTTCTTCTACGGGGAAATTATTGGTAGCCCCACCATCAACCAGTAATTTTCCGTCAATTTCCACTGGCGAAAACAAACTCGGAAAGGCGCCACTGGCCAACAAAACTTGTGGCAAATAGCCGTGATCGAGCAGGACTTCTTTGCCTGTTTCGATGTCGCTGGCAACACAGTAAAACGGAATGGGCAATTGGGTAAAATCGCGCACTTGTAAAGAGTGGAATAATAATTTATTGAGCAGGTTGTAGTTGTAAATTCCTTTGGATAAGCCCGACGGAATCCCAATATGCAACTTTTTAAACGGAAGCGAAATGGCATAGAGTTCGTCGTTGCGCTTTTCGTAAAAACTTTTGGAATTTCTGGGGATGTAGTCGCTCAGCAAGGCATCAAAGTCGGTGGTTTTGAAGATGGAATCAATTTGCGTAGCCGAATAGCCCGTAGCATACAACGCGCCCACTACCGCTCCCATGCTCGTTCCGCCAATGTAATCAATTGGAATTCCCTCTTTTTCTAATACCTTCAGTACCCCAATGTGGGCAAATCCTTTGGCACCGCCGCCGCTCAACACCAATCCAATTTTAGGGCGTTTGGCTATTAGCGAATCCTGAGCCCAGGCTGAAGTTCCTGCAAAACCAATAGCCATAAAGGCCAAGAAGTATCGGCTGATAATCCCAACACAGAAATGGATATACTTAGGATTGCTCATGGGTTGAATTTGCGTGGTAAAAGTCGGTAATTTTTTTGGCTTTTGAAACGCCTACTACGGCTGCAATATCGGATTCGCTGGCTTGTTGCAAACGCTTCACGCTTTTGAAATGCTGCAGCAATTGCGTAATGGTTTTATCACCTATGCCCGGAATGGCTTCCATCGACGAATTGATCGCGGTTTTACTGCGTTGATCGCGGTGAAAAGTGATACCAAAACGGTGGGCTTCGTTGCGCAAATACTGAATTACTTTGAGCGTTTCTGATTTTTTATCCAAATACAAGGGCACCGAATCGCCTGGATAAAACAGTTCTTCTAATCGTTTGGCGATGCCAATGATGGCAATTTTCCCTCTTAATCCCAAAGCATCGATGCTTTTTAAGGCTGATGATAATTGGCCTTTTCCGCCGTCAATGATAATGAGTTGTGGCAGGGATTCGTTTTCGTCGAGCAAACGTTTGTATCGACGGTACACCACTTCCTCCATTGAGGCAAAATCATTGGGACCTTCAACGGTTTTGATGTTAAAATGGCGGTAATCTTTTTTGCTGGGTTTGCCGTCTTTAAACACTACGCAGGCAGCCACCGGATTGGTTCCTTGTATGTTGGAGTTGTCAAAACATTCAATGTGTCGGGGCTCTGTCGAGAGGCGCAAATCTTTCTGCATTTGGGCCATGATACGCGTGGTATGTCGGTCGGGATCTACAATTTGCAATTGCTTGAGTTGTTCGATGCGGTGAAATTTGGCGTTGCGCTCAGACAGTTCCAAGAGTTGTTTTTTGTCGCCCAAAAGTGGCACCGTAATTTTGAGTTGTTCGCCCAAATCAACCGCAAACGGAACCAGAATTTCTTTAGAAAGCAAGTTAAAGCGTTCCCGCAATTCTACGATAGCCAACTCCAATAATTCTTGATCGGATTCGTCAAGTTTCTTTTTGATTTCGAGTGTGTGTGAACGAATGATCGATCCGTGGGCGATTTGCAAAAAGTTGACAAAAGCCGCCGTTTCATCGGATACAATCGAAAACACATCGACGTTGTTAATTTTAGGATTGATGATGGTAGAACGCGCTTGGTAATTCTCGAGCGTTTCTATTTTTTCTTTCATTTGCTGCGCCGCTTCAAATTGCATGAGCGAAGCAAAGTGGTTCATTTTTTGTTTAAAATCTTTGATGCTCTCTTTCAAGTTTCCTTTCAAGATTTCGCGAATGGCATGCACTTGTTGTTGGTAATTCTCGAGCGATTCATGTCCTTCGCAGGGGCCTTTGCAATTCCCCAAATGGTATTCCAAACACACCTTGAATTTGTGTTTGGCCAAATTGCTGGCGTTCAAATCATAGGAGCAGGTGCGCAACGGATACAATTGTTTAATCAAATCCATAATCGCACTTACCGTCTTGAAATTGGTATAGGGACCAAAATATTCTGAGCCGTCTTTGATGAGTCGTCGGGTAGAAAACACGCGCGAAAAGGCTTCGTTTTTGATGCATAACCACGGATACGTTTTATCGTCACGCAACAGCACATTGTAGCGCGGCTGTAGTTTTTTGATCAGGTTGTTTTCTAGCAACAAGGCATCTGATTCGGTGGGTACCACGATGTGTTTGATGGTCACAATTTTGCGCACCAGCACATTGGTCTTGGCGTTGTCGTGTGTTTTGTTAAAATAGGAAGAAACCCTTTTTTTGAGATTTTTGGCTTTGCCTACGTACAAAATTTTACCGGCGTCATCATAATACTGATACACGCCAGGGCCGTCGGGCAGGGTTTGCAGTTGCAGTTCTAAAGCCGGATTTTGCATAGCCAAAGTTACTGTAAATGTTTAAAAATCCAAGCAAGTTCATGGGGTGCAAACCGCTTTGGTTGAGGTGAAATTTTAAGCGTTAAAATTGCCCTGATTCACAACCTAGAAGCGGCACATTTACGTATTTTTATGGCCGAGTTGAAACACGCTTTGCCATGCAAAAATCAGACCTGAGAACTTTATACAAACAACGCCGCGCCACGCTCACACCCGAATCAATCGAGACACAAAGTTTGGCCATTGCCAATCAGGTGTTAGGCTTGCCCATTTGGGAGCACACCTATTTTCATGTGTTTTTGCCAATTGAAAAGCAGCGCGAAGTGAATACCGAATTTATCTTACACTTGTTGGCCGGCAAAGACAAAGAAATCGTGATTTCAAAAAGCGATTTCACTACCCGGGAAATGTCCCATTTTTTACTCACCGATTCCACCAAACTAATTCCCAACGCCCACGGCATTCCCGAACCGGTTGCTGGCTTGGCCGTACCTGTTTCTACTATTGAGGTGGTATTTGTGCCTTTGTTGGCCTATGACAAATCAGGCCACCGCGTGGGCTACGGCAAGGGATTTTACGATACCTTTTTGCAACAGTGCAAACCCAACACCCTTAAAATTGGCTTGTCTTTTTTTGCGTCCGAAGAAAAAATTGAAGATGTTTCTGCGAATGATGTTGCATTAGATTATGTGGTGACGCCAGAGGGTGTTGTCAGTTGTGGGTTGTGAGTTGTCGGTTATCGGTTGTCTGTTCTAGAAGCATACTAAGATCGTCATTGCGAGGAGGAACGACGAAGCAATCTTTTTGCAACACAGATTAGTAAAATCATAGAAATCAAAAAGATTTTAATTATCAGTAAAATTTTGACAATCTGTGTTTAAAAATCCCAAATTCAATCCACACGTTTCGGGACCAATGTCTACTCTTTAGACCAAACTGTGACTACAAGACTGAATTTTTCAATCTTTTAATCATTCAATTTTTCAATCTTCCAGAACCGACAACAAAAAAACCTAAACCCGGAGAAGTATTCGTATTTTTGGCCCACTTAATAAACTCTTATGCGCAACTTTGATTTATACAATCCGACCCAGTTGGTGTTTGGAACTCAACAAATAGAGAAATTGGCCGCCTTGGTGCCTAAAGACGCCCGCGTTTTGCTGGTGTATGGCGGTGGAAGTATTTTTTCGAATGGCATTCACGCCCAAGTAATTGCCGCTTTACAAGGATTTCATGTGGTAGAATTTGGAGGAGTAGAACCCAATCCGCGCTACGAAACCCTAATGCAAGCGGTAGCAGTGATTCGCAAAGAACAGCTCAATTTTATTTTGGCCGTAGGCGGTGGCAGCGTGATTGATGGCGTGAAATTTATTTCGGCTGCTGTGCATTTTGAAGGTGATGCGGCACGCATTTTACACGAGCGCATTTTGTTTACCGATGTATCCAAAGTAGTCCCGTTTGGTACAGTACTTACCTTGCCGGCTACTGGCAGCGAAATGAATTCGGGCGCGGTAATTACTATTGAAGCGACTCAAGAAAAATTGACTTTAGGCGGCAGTGCTTTGTTTCCTAAATTTTCTATTTGCGATCCAACCGTAATTGCATCTTTACCCAAACGCCAATTGCAAAACGGAGTCATCGATTCGTTTATGCACGTCATGGAGCAATACCTCACGTATCCGCATGAGGCTTATTTGCAAGACCGTATTGCCGAAGGAATTTTGCAAACTTTAATCGAAATAGGGCCAAAAGTCATTGACAATCCGTCCGACTATGTCTTGGCGTCTAATTTTATGTGGAGCTGCACCATGGCTTTAAACGGATTGCTTAACAAAGGCGTACCTGTGGACTGGGCCACGCACATGATTGGCCACGAATTGACGGCCTTGTATGAAATTGACCACGCGCGCACCTTGGCCATTATTGGGCCAAACTTGTACCGCGTGCTTTTGGAAACCAAACAAGACAAGCTCATCCAATACGGCGAACGCGTTTGGAACATCACTAGCGGAACACCAACCGAGCGGGCCCATCAGGCGATTGATAAAACCACAGCGTTTTTTCATCAACTGGGAGTTCCAACCAAACTTAGTGAATACACCGCCGATTATGCCCAAACCGCCGATTTTATCGTGAAGCGTTTCGAGCAACGCGGCTGGATTGCTTTGGGGGAACGTCAAAACATCGATTTAATCAAATTGCGCCAAATCGTTGAAATGAGTTATTAACGAAAAGTTGTGGGTTTTTAGTTATTTTTGGCCACCCCAAACGGCTGAAAACCTATAAAATTGTAACTAATTTATGAAAGACAATCCAACATTTGCAGTCATAGGCGGAGGCAGTTGGGCCACGGCCATTGCCAAAATGCTGTGTGTAAATCAGGCAAAAATTGCTTGGTACATGCGCAACGAGGAGGCCATTGCCCATATACAATCCGAACACCACAACCCCAATTACTTGAGTTCAGTAGAATTCAAACTAGAGCAATTGGTACTCACAAACGACATTAACGAAGCAGTTAATTTTGCCGACATCATTATTTTTGCCATTCCATCGGCCTTTTTGAATGCCGAATTGAAAAAGCTAACGTCCTCCCTTGAGGACAAGGTAATTTTTTCTGCCATCAAAGGAATCGTGCCCGAAACTAGTTTAATTGTGGGGGAGCACTTTCATAAAACCTACCACATTCCCTACGAAAACATTGGGGTTATTACAGGACCATGTCACGCCGAGGAGGTGGCCTTGGAGCGTTTGTCCTACCTGACCATAGCCTGTGGAGACGCCCAAAAAGCAAAAGTTGTAGCGCAAAATTTGTCTAGTAATTACATCAAAGCCAAAATCTCAGATGATATTATTGGCACCGAATATGCCGCCATGCTCAAAAACATTTATGCCATTGCTGCCGGTATGGCACACGGCTTGGGGTATGGCGATAATTTTCAGTCGGTGTTGATGAGTAACGGGATACGCGAGATGAAGAAATTTATCCGAAAAGTGCACAAAATGAAACGTAACATCAACGACTCGGCCTACTTGGGCGATTTATTGGTTACGGGCTACTCGGTTTTTTCGCGCAACCGCATGTTCGGAAACATGATTGGAAAAGGATATACCGTAAAAAGTGCGATGATGGAAATGAGTATGGTGGCCGAGGGCTACTATGCCGCCAAAAGCGCTTGGGAATTGAACCAAAAATACCAAGCCAAAACGCCCATTATTGATGCCGTACACGAAATTTTATACGAAGGAAAAGAGGCCAAAAAAGTATTCAAGAAACTAACCGATAAGTTGGACTAGCTTATTTTACCACCACGCCATTTACAAACAAAATAGGCACTTCTTCTGTGGCACGTTCGTTGATGGTGTTTTTGCGGAAGGTAAATTTTTTGTCGTATAAGGTATTCCCAATAAAATAGGTGAGCATGAATTCGTTGTTGAGTTGTAACACTGATTGTTCAATGAGCTCTACTTTTTGCACCGAAACGGCCGGAACTTTCATAAACGCATGACGCAATAACGAGGTTTTTTTCATTTCGCCATCTATCGTACCAAAGGCTTTTGACACGAGCATCACACTGTCCAAATCAAAGTCAGAATCATTCACTAAATATACATACCAAACTTTGTCGTTAAAGTCGTCGCTCCATTCTTGCACAGCGGCCAGAAACACATTTTCTACTTTGGGGATGATGATGTCTGATTTCATGGTTTTAAGCGGGGAGTTGGAAGTTGGAAGATTTCAGCTAAGAAGCTAGGCAATGCTATGAATCACGAGACTTCGGGACCAATTAAAAGTTCTTAGTATACATTTTCAACAGAAAACGGATAACCGAGAACTGACAACAGCATCTACACTATTGACTTAAACTGCTCCAAAAAGCGCACGTCGTTTTCATAAAATAAGCGGATGTCGCCAATTTGGTACAAGAGCATCGCGATGCGTTCTACACCCATTCCAAAGGCAAAACCTGAAAATTCTTCAGGGTTAATTTGGCAGTTTTTCAAGACGTTGGGATCTACCATACCGCAGCCACCAATTTCCAACCAACCGGTTCCTTTGGTAATGCGGTAATCGGTTTCGGTTTTGAGTCCCCAGTAAATGTCAATTTCCGCACTGGGCTCGGTAAACGGAAAATAACTCGGGCGCAACCTGATTTTTGACTTGCCAAACATCTCTTTGGTGAAGTACAGCAGCGTTTGTTTCAAATCGGCAAACGAAACATCTTTGTCAATATATAAGCCTTCTACCTGGTGAAAAATACAGTGAGAACGCGCTGATACCGCTTCGTTGCGAAACACGCGCCCCGGTGAAATGGTGCGGATGGGCGGTTTGTTTTCTTCCATATACCGCACTTGCACCGAGGAGGTATGGGTGCGCAACAAAATATCGGGATTGGTTTGAATAAAAAAGGTGTCCTGCATGTCACGTGCCGGATGGTATTCTGGGAGATTCAAGGCGGTAAAATTGTGCCAATCGTCTTCAATTTCTGGGCCTTCGGACACATTAAATCCAATGGTCGAAAAGATATCAATGATTTGATTTTTTACCAACGATATTGGGTGACGGGAACCAATTGAAACGGGTTCTCCCGGACGAGAAAGATCGCCGTAGATGCCTTTGATTTCTTGCTTGCTCTCGAGCGCTTCTTGGAGTTGTTTCACCTTGTCCTCGGCGGTCGTTTTGAGCAAATTTATTACCTGTCCAAATTCTTTTTTTTGCTCGTTGGGCACGTTTTTAAATTCGGCAAACAGGGTTTTTAGGAGGCCTTTGCTTCCCAAATACTGAATGCGATAGGCTTCTAGTTCGGCCGGATTTTCGGTCTGAAAGGCCGCTGCTTCGGCGATATGTACTTTAATTTGATCTATCATGATGCGTGGTCATTGAGCCGCAAATTTAGCTAAAAGTTGCTAGTATTTTGGGGCCTGTTTCAAGTTTTTCGTAGGCTTAATCAATATATTCTCGGGACAAAAAATAGCCCACGATGGCTTCTTTCATGAGCACCGATTGTTCTCCCGCTTTCAAGGGCGGCAATTCTTCTTTGATGGTGTAATGCGGCCAACCGTCGGCATCGATGTAATCAAATTCATAAAATCCGTAGGGCTCAAGCAGGCGGCAAATGGCAATATGCATGAGATTGATTTTCTCGTCTTTTTTGAACGAAGCATGAACTTTGCCCAATTCTTGTACGCCAATCAAATAGATAATGGCGTCCAAATCCAAGTCTTCTCCTTGCGAAAACTGATTGGATAATTTAGCCACCAAATTTTCCCAACGTTCTTTTAATTGTATATCTCTTGACATAATCGAGCTGCATTTTTTGGTTGGACAGGAATCTGCCACAGCGGGCAAAGATAGGAAGTTGTCGCGGGAGTTGACCTACCTTATTTTTGATTTATATTTGCCCACACTTTATCCGCATAAACATGATTTGGATTGACTACATTCTGCTTGCTTTTATGGCCATGGGACTCATTCGAGGTATTCGCAATGGCTTTTTTATCGAATTGGCGGGCCTCATTTCATTGCTTTTGGGGGTGTATTTGGCCATCCAATTTTCGTACATCGCCAACCATTTATTGTCGAGCGTCCTGTCGTGGAATCCTAGAATTATTCAGATTACTGCTTTTGTGCTCACCTTAATAGTAGTTTTGGTGGGGGCAGCGCTGTTAGCCAAACTATTTACTACAATCGCACGAGTGGCGCAGTTGGGCGCGATCAACAAAATTGGGGGAGGCATTTTGGGCACGGTAAAACTAATCGTGGTGCTCAGTTTGGGCTTGTCCTTGTTTGCCAAATTAAATTTTTCTCACGCATTTCTTTCGCAGCAAACAATCGATAAATCGTATTTATATACCCCCGTTGAGGGAGTTTCCAAAACAATTTATCCCAAACTTCAAGAAGTGTTTGTCGCCTTTGGCCCACAAAAATTACCCGTACAACATTAATGCACTTGTTTGATTAAATCTTGGTTGATCCAACCGTCGGTGCCGTCGGTGAGTTGTATTTTTTTCCAATTGTCGAGCGAATCCAACACAAAAACTTTAGCGCCTTCGTGCAGCAAAACCACTTCACTTGATCCCGATTTTGGCTCGCTTTTTACCGAAGCCATTTCGGCAAACACGATGGCAGGATGTTCGCTGGTGCTGTATTTTTTTTCAACTACCGCCGAGATGATGGCCACAAAAAGCAAAATCAAAAACACAAACATGCCCACGAAAAATAAGCGTTTCTTGGCGGCATACGGCGAAAAGTAATAGCCTATAAAACAGGCCAAAAACACAAAAGAAAAACAAACCGCAATCCATGCCCAGCTGTCGTAATGAAACACGGACATCTGCTCATGAAGCATTTGGGCAAATCCTACTTTGGGTACCACTTTGATTTCATCAATGGTCATTTTGTGCGCAAATTTCAAATTGTTTTGAATTTCAGCATCCGTAGGATTTAGGTATAACGCTTTTTCGTAATTGTAAATGGCCGGCGCCACTTTGTTGAGTTTGTAGTAACAATTGCCCAAATTAAAATACAAATCGGCCGATTCTTTATGGTTTTCCAACACCGATTGGTAGGCCAAAATGGCTTGGTTGTAGTTGCCTTTTTTGTACCAATCATTTCCTTCTTCAAAACCGGTTTTGGCCAAAAGAATTTGCGAAAATAGCAGAAACAAAAGCAATAAATTTTTCATAGTCGTTTCGTTTAGATCGGGTTACAATTGTTTTTCTAATTCTTGCAAGAGCGATTCGGCCTTTTGATAATCTTGTTCGATGGCCACCGAAGACGATGGCGCATAGCGTGCAAATTCACAGTTTTTCATCAACTCTAAAAATGCAGTAGAAGTCGCAGCCGATGCGTTTTTGGATTGCAACAAATGGGCAATCGTGTCTTTACTCATCTCGGATGTTTCGATGTGTAATTTGGCTTTCAAAAAGTTGTGCATTGATTTTTCGAGTGCAATGTAAAACAACTCTTTGTTGGGCATTTGCTTTTTGGCTTCCAACAAATATTTCTTGGCCAATTGATTGGATTTCTTAATGCGGTTGCCCACAACATCGCCATCTATGGCTGCCTTTTTCTTTTTAAAGAATACAATCACAGGAAGTAAGCATGTAGGCAAAAACAAGAGGATGTAAAACAATCTAGAGCCTAAAAAGTCTGTTCGATGGGTAGATTGCAATGAAGTTTTGAGTTTCACATATTTAAATTGATCGGCAGCTGACAGCGCATTTTTGGCTGAAGGAGCTGAAGCAACCGGCGCATTGTCCGATCCTGCCGAGCTTGGGCCGTCCAACACATCGACTACAATTTCTGGCGAAGTAATGGTTTTATATTTTCCTGTGCCCAAATCAAAATACGAAAACTGCATGGGCTTAATCGGGTATTTTCCCTTAAACTGCGGAATCAAGGTGTAATTGTCCGCGATACTTCCGTTCATGCCACTCAAAGGCGTTTGTACTTGCTCGTTGTGCACCGGATCATACATTTCGATTGAATTGGGCACCACCGGTTTGGGAAGTGTAAACAGTTTTAAATTCCCTGTTCCCGAAACTGCCACTTTTAAATCGAGTGATTCGCCGCTTTTTAACTGGGTTTTACTGGGTTTTGCCACAAAATTAAATCGGCCCACAGCCCCAGAGAAATCAGCGGGTTTTCCGGCTTCGGGCAAGGGTTTTACGCTAATGGTTTTGCTTCCGGCAGATACCCGACGGTTGTCATTGACCACCTGTACTTGTCCAAAAATGTTTCGGCGGTTGGTGGGTACTTGCAAATCGATGTCGAGCGAAAGCGGTTCTATTTCTAATTTACCCGATTTTTGCGGATACAATACTGTTTTGCGCAACACCACAAATCGAAAGCGTTCACCGTTGTACTTGCCTTCTTCGGCTACCAATTGTTTGATGTCGATGTTTTGGCTCCAAAAGTCGTTGTACTTGGGTTTGTTGAGCTCGCGCCAGTTAGTGATGCCAATGTTGTAACTAAAATACAATTTGTACACTACCGTAATGGGCTCGTTTACGTAGGGATTTCCCTTCGAAATTTCGGCCACCAAATGAACGGCATCGGCTGCCGAGATTTGGGGTTCGTCGTTGGGATCACGCGGTTGTTCTACCGCGGCTGTCACGTTTATTTTTACGGGATTGGTTTTGTATATCTGCCCATTAATTTCCACCGAGGCTTGTTTGATGGTGAGCGATCCTTTTTGCGAAGGCAATAAAAAATAGGAGTACGATTTATTAAACGAACTTCGGCCATTGATCCACGATTGACTCACCTGTTGGCTTGGCCCACCTACCACGCGAAACCCTTCAAAGGAAGGGGGTGTAAAATTATCGCCGTCGGCATTCATCGTAAAATCAATGCGCAAACGCTCGTTCAATCCCAAGCTTGTTTTGCTCACTTTGGCCTCAAATTGCACCTGGGCAAAAAGAGCTTGACAGCTGAGCAATAAAAGTAGTACCTGCTTTTTCATAGTCAATTCGTCAATGGATTACCAGTCTTTTTCGGTTTGGACGGGTTGTCCTTTTATTTTTTTGGCGTTCACCTTGTCTTGTATTTTCTTTTCTTCGTTGTTTACCGCGTCGAGCAAATTTTGCAAGCGCTCTTTCGATATACCACCCGGTTTGGGTTTGGGCTGCCCTTGCGAAGGATCATTTTGGTCTTTGTTATCGGGTTTTTTGCCCGGATCTTTTTTGTCGTCCTTCTTGTCTTGGTCGCCTTTGTTTTTGTCGTCTTTTTTGTCTTGGTTTTTTTGGTCTTTTTTGTCGTCTTTCTTGTCCTTGTTTTTATCTTTCTTATCGTCCTTTTTGTCGTCTTTTGGCGGTGGATTATCTTTCAATAATTTTTTTGCCAAGGCCAAATTGTAGCGCGATTCGTCGTCTGCAGGGTCGTTACGCAAGGCGTCTTTAAAAGCAGAAACGGCTTCGGCATATTTTTTTTCTTTCAAATACACATTCCCTAAATTGTGAAACGCATTGTGTTTTTGGCTACGTGATTTCGATTTTTCTACCGCATCGATGTAGGCATACTTGGCTTCACTGGGCTGATTTTGTTTGTAGATGGCATTGCCCAAATTGTAAGCCGCCAGCGCTTTTTGCTTGGCTTTTGATTTAGAAATGCGGTAATTGGCTTCGGCCTCAGCATATTGTTTGTCGGCAAATTGGTCGTTGGCTTTGTTTAAATAACGATCTTTTTCCTGAGCCACAACGCCCATTGATCCCAATAGCAATACCAATATCATTCCCTGAATTGGGAATCGATTTACAAATGACAGCGCGAGGTGAGTGTTACTTTTCATTAAATAAATTCAGTTTTTTAATCCAAGCCGTGGTGCGTTCCAACAAGAATAAGTCGAGTACTAAAAGCAAAATAGCTAGCCCAACAAACCACTGAAATTGCGATTGAAAATTGGCCATTTGTGTGGCTTCAAATTCCGTTTTTTGTATGGTGTCGAGCGCTTTTTTAATTTTTTCGAGTACCTCTTTGGTTTGATTTCCGTTGATGTACATTCCCTTGGTGGCTTTGGCAATGGATTCGAGACTTTCGGCGTTGAGTTTGGTGATGACCACTTCATTGTTTTGGTCGCGTTTAAAACTTTGCACCACTCCATTTTGCTTCAACGGAATCGGACCTCCTTTGGGTGTTCCCAACCCAATGGTAATGATTTTCATCCCCATTTTATTGGCTTCGGCAGCTGCATCTTCGGCGCCTTCGGAGTGGTCTTCTCCGTCAGAAATCAGGATAACCAATTTGCTCGTTTTGTTGCTTTTGTCAAAAAAAGTCCCGGATAATTTGATGGCCTCATCGAGCGAAGTGCCCTGAGACGAAACCATATTGGTGTTCATGCTTTGCAAAAACATTTTGGCTACGCCGTAATCAGTGGTGATGGGCAAAACCGGAAAGGCTGATCCGGCATAGGCTACGATTCCAATGCGGTCGTTGCCCAATTGGTTGATGATTTGCGACACCAATTGCTTGCTTTTTTCCAAACGGCTGGGCGCTACGTCTTCGGCCAACATACTTTTGGACACGTCTACCGCAAACACAATGTCAATCCCTTCGCGTTTAATGGTTTCCATTTTGGTTCCCATTTTAGGATTGACCAACGCCATAATCAAGGAAGCCAAGGCCATAATCAATACTATAAATTTCAAGATTGATTTAAACGGTGATTTTGCTGGACTCAATTGGGCCACCAAAACGAGGTCGCCAAATTCGCGTTGTTTTTTGCGTTTCCAATACTGTACATAGCCAAATAGCAACAGCATGACCGGAAGGATCAACAGCAAATACAGGTATTTATGTTCTTCTAATTCGTACATAGCCTAAATAAAACTTTTATAAACCGTGTTGCGCAATCCAAATTCGAGCAGCAAACAAATTCCGGCTAGCATTACCCAAGAACGGTATTTTTCGTCATAATCATAGAATCGCAGTTCTTCAATTTCGGTGGTTTCGAGTTTGTTGATTTCGTTGTAAATCTGGGCCAATTTGGAATTACTGGTCGCTCTAAAGTATTTTCCGCCGGTTTTACGGGCAATGCTTTTCATCAATTTTTCATCAATTTCTACCTGCATCATGCGAAATAAAAATTGGCCATTGGGCGCAATCGCATACGGAAATTCGGCCATGCCGTTGGTTCCAATTCCAATGGTATATACTTTAATGCCATATTGCTGGGCAATGTCCGAGGCGGTTTCGGGCTCAATGAATCCGGCGTTGTTTACTCCGTCGGTGAGCAAAATAATCACTTTGCTTTTGGCTTTGCTTTCTTTGAGTCGATTTACTGCGGTGGTAAGTCCCATGCCAATCCCGGTTCCGTCTTGCAACACATTGTCATATTTGATGCTCGACACCGCGTCAAGAATAATCCCTTTGTCGCTGGTAACCGGTGTTTTGGTATAGGACTCGGCGGCATACACCACCAAACCAATGCGGTCGTTGGGACGTTCTTGTACAAAATCGGCGGCCACGCGTTTCAAGGCCTCCATGCGGTTGGGTTTTAAATCTTTGGCCAACATACTCCCCGAAACGTCTACCGCAATCACGATGTCAATTCCTTTGGTGGTTTTGGTTTTATTGGTTACATCAACGGTGCGTGGTCGGGCCATGGCTACTATTAAACAAGCAAGTGCCGCCAATCGCAACGCGGGAAGTACCGGCTGTAATTTGGCCAGTAGCGATGGAGAGGATTGAAAACCTTGTAACGAACTAATCGATAAAGTAGCCGCTTGTTGCTTGCGTTTCCAAAACAGCCAGGCAGCCGCCACAGGAAGCAGGAGCAGCAGCCAGAAAAACTCAGGGTGTAAAAAGGTGACGTTTTTCATTAGGGCGTAGCTTGTTTAAGTTCAACCGAATTCAAAATGCGCTCGGCAATCGCATTGGCATAGGCGTCGCCTTCTTCGTGTACCAACACCAATTGCTGCAATCCACCGTCTTGCCCAAAAAGCAAAACTTCGTAGTAATAGGTGGTGCTCGATTTCGTTAAGGTATTGAGCAACACAAAGGTGCCATAGCCTTTTCGGCCCGAAACGCCTTGCTTGGTTTGAAACTCTTCTTGTTTTACCAACATATTTTGGGCGCCTAAACTTTCTAATAAATCAATCGTCACGTCTATCGATTTGTCGAGATCAATTTCGGTGTCTTTTTGGTAATGCATGGTATTCACCATCACATAAAATGCATCTCCCCATTTTCCTTCCACAAACGACTGCATCTCTTTGATGAGCGCCATGCCGTTTTTGGGCAGCGTTTTAGATAAATCGGTACGCACCAAAACTTCGGGGGTTTCCAAGCGCACGGCGGGATTCCCGTATTCACTTTGCACCCATTCGCCTTCCAATAATAATTTAGTTTCTTTGCGAATCAAGGTATCTTTTACATAGGTAAATCCTTTGGTGGCAATAAAATAGCCCAACACGAGTAGCACTAATCCCAAGATTGATAAAGCGATGCGTTGGTTGCGGCGTTTGCGTGCTTTGGCCGCTTGTTGTTGCAATTGTTGCTGGCGTTGCAATTCGTTGAGCGCCGATTCTTCTTCGTCTTCTTCTATAGTAGGAATTGCGCGGTCTAGCGTCACGATGGCTTTTTCTATTTTTTTGCGGTCTTCGGTAATTTCAAAATCAAGTGGTTTTGATTTGGCAAATTTTACCAAATCGGCTTGTTTGAGTACGCGTTCCAAATTTTCGATGGTCTCGGGAGTGAGTTCCATTTTCTTATGTTTAGATGCATTTTGCAAAGCGGCAATTAATTCGGCGGTGGTGCTTTCCATGGCGGGAATGGCAATGGCTTCTTCGATGTAATTTCGAGCAATGGCGGTAAGTTCGCTGTAATAGGACTTTACTTCGCCTTTTTGCCAGAGCTGTTTTTTCTCCAACACATTGAGCATGTTGGTGGCTTTTTCAATCGGCGATTTAAATTCTTCAACCACTTCAACTGCACTTGGTTTGCGTTTGCGCCACCAATAAAATCCAAATCCAGCAGCAGCCAAAACCAATAAAACAAGAACGATGTTCCAAACCCAGCGGTAACTTGACCTGCCTTGGGCAACGGGTTTGATGTCAAACATTTTTTGTTTGAGCGTATCCACCACTACATTGGCCACTTGCACGCGTAGGCTGTCTGAATAAAAGGGTTTGTTGTTGATGAGAATTTTTAGTCTGGGTAATGCATAAGAACCGCTGTCAAATTGGGTGAGTCCGTAGGTTTTCACCAACTCGTATTGGCGGTCTTTCCAAACGGTATCTACCGGATAGGATTGAATCACCTCAAGGGCGCCCACATTTTTGAGTTTGGGAAACACCACACGCGCTGAGGTATCGGCAACAGCCTTCAAACTCAATTTGAATTCGGCCCCGATTTTATTTTGCTTTACATTGATTGAGGTAGATAACGGTTTTTGTTGGGCAAAAACCACGGCACCAAAAAACAGTAAAGCGATATAGGTTGATAGTTTCATTTTCTTTTTCATTCGTTGCGGATACTCGCAGAGTTTGGGTTTATCTGGATTTAAAATAGCCCAATAATTTGGTTACATAACTCTCATCTACCCGCGTATTAACCACGCCAGCGCCCGATTTGCTAAATACTTCTTTGAAATAGCCTGTGCGTTCCAAGTAATTTTTTTCGTAGGCCACGCGCACGCTTTTGGACGCTGTATTTACCAGTTGGAATTCGCCTGTTTCGGCGTCGAGCAAGGGAACCATCCCAATATTGGGCATCGATTCTTCGCGTTTGTCGTACACGCGAATGCCTGTAATGTCGTGTTTTTTGGCGGCAATTTTGAGCGGTTGTTCGTAGGCCTGGTCCATAAAATCAGAAATCATAAACACAATGGCTTTCTTTTTTTGGGTAGCCGATAAAAACCGCAAGGCTTGGGCTACATTGGTGCGTTGACTTTTGGGTTCAAATTCAATCAATTCCCGAATGATACGCAACACATGTGATCGTCCTTTTTTGGGCGGAATGTACAGTTCAATTTGATCCGAAAACAAAATCAAGCCAATCTTGTCGTTGTTTTGGGTGGCCGAGAATGCCATGGTTGCGGCGATTTCAGTCACGATGTTGCGTTTTACATCGCCTTGTGTACCAAAACTTCCAGAACCCGAAACATCGACCAACAACAACATGGTGAGTTCGCGTTCTTCTTCAAAAACCTTTACGTAGGGTTCGTTGTATCGCGCGGTCACATTCCAGTCGATGGCGCGAATGTCATCGCCAAACTGGTATTGACGCACTTCTGAAAACGTCATCCCACGCCCCTTAAAAGAAGTATGGTATTCGCCCGAGAACAGGTGATCGCTCAACCGCCGGGTTTTGATTTCTATTTTGCGAACTTTTTTGAGTAAGTCTTTGGTTTCCATTTATTTAGTGATTAGCCATTAGTGATGAGTGACTAGAAAAGAAGCAAATGCTGAGTACTAGTTACTGTTTACTAATTACTTATTATGGAACTTCTACTTCGTTTACAATTTTATTGATGATATCAACCGAAGTGATGTTTTCGGCTTCGGCCTCGTAAGTCACGCCAATACGGTGACGCAATACATCGTGCACTACGGCACGCACGTCTTCTGGAATCACATAGCCTCGGCGTTTAATGAAGGCATAACATTTGGCGGCGGTAGCCAAGTTGATGCTTCCACGTGGGGAGGATCCAAAACTAATTAACGGCTTAAGACTTTCTAGGTTGTATTTTTCGGGGTAACGTGTAGCAAAAATGATATCCAAAATGTACTTCTCGATTTTCTCGTCCATGTACACTTCGCGAACGGCTTCTTGTGCTTTTAAGATTTGCTCCACCGAAATAACGGCGTTTACTTTTTCGTAACTGCCTTTTAAGTTTTGACGGATTACCAAACGCTCTTCGTCCAATTTGGGATAATCAATCACAGTTTTGAGCATGAAACGGTCTACTTGCGCTTCGGGCAACGGATAGGTTCCTTCTTGTTCAATGGGGTTTTGGGTAGCCAACACCAAAAAGGGTCGGTCCAATTTAAAGGTGGTATCGCCAATGGTTACTTGTTTTTCTTGCATGGCTTCAAGCAAAGCCGATTGCACTTTGGCAGGTGCTCTGTTGATCTCATCGGCCAAGACAAAATTCGCAAAAATGGGTCCTTTTTTTATCGAAAATTCGTTTTGTTTGATATTGTAAATCATGGTTCCCACGACATCGGCGGGAAGTAAATCAGGTGTAAATTGGATGCGGCTAAATGAACCTTGAACGGCCTGTGACAGGGTATTGATGGCTAATGTTTTGGCCAATCCCGGCACCCCTTCCAATAAAATATGTCCTTGCCCTAACAGTCCGATTAACAAACGCTCTACCATGTGCTTTTGTCCTACAATAACTTTGTTCATTTCCAGGCTAAGCAAATCGATAAAAGCGCTTTCTCTTTCAATTTTTTCGTTGATTGCTCTAATGTCTAGCGTTGCTGCTGATTCTTCCATTTCTTGGTTGCGATTAGGATTAATTGGGTTCTGAATTTTAACGTGGTGCAAATTGAATTTTTTTTTAAAAGAAAGATGTTAAAAATTGGTTAAAACTTCGATAAACACTACTATTTTAAGGCTCTTTTGTGATTCGTTTTAGCTATTTTTAAGAACTCAAAAAACCACTTCTTGTGAGGGGCAATTGAGGCACTTACAACTTTACTTTAATTCTTATTGATTATGAGCAAATCGTCGCTTTCTCCTATTATAGCCGGCACCATGAATTGGGGTGCTTGGGACAAAAAACTTAGCACTGCCGAAATGCAACACACGATGCACATCTGCCTTGAAAACCAAATTACCACCTTTGATCACGCCGACATTTATGGCAGCTATACTACCGAAGCTGAGTTTGGTACCGCCTTCAAACAAAGTGGGATTGCCCGCGAACAGATTCAATTAATATCGAAATGCGGCATTCAATACATGGCCGAATCCCGCGCCAATACCATCAAACACTACGACTACCGCAAGGAATACATTATTTGGTCGGCCGAACAATCCCTCAAAAACTTGCAATGCGAGTACTTGGACGTGTTTTTGTTGCACCGCCCCAGTCCGTTGATGCAAGCCGACGAAATTGCCGAAGCGGTGGCATACTTAAAAACCAACGGAATGATTCGTTCGTTTGGCGTGAGTAATTTTACGGCTAGTCAAACCGAGTTGATTCGTCAAAAAACCCCAATTGATTACAACCAAATTCAATTTTCGGCAACACACTTTGACTCGATGACCGACGGCAGTCTAGATTATATGCAAGTGCACGGGATTCAACCGTTGTCATGGAATCCGTTGGGCACCGTTTTTCGCGAAAACACTACGCAAACCCAACGTCTAAAAAAACTACTGGGCAGCCTAACGCCCAAATATGAGGTAGGCGCCGACACCCTTTTACTGGCTTGGATTTTACAACATCCTGCCCACATCATTCCCGTGGCTGGAACCGTAAATACTGGGCGTATTCAGTCACTGATGAAAGCCACTACTATTACCTTAGACCTCGAAGATTGGTTCGCGATTTGGACAGAAAGTATGGGGAATAAAGTTCCGTAAAAGGTGGTAGGTAGTAGGTTTTAGGCAGTAGGTTGCTTTCTTAGAACCGTCTATCATTTCTCAATTTTTTTATGATCTGAACCATAGCAAACTCCCCTCTTGAGCCGTGCTGGGGGTGTGTATTATTAGTTGTAAGTTAACGGTTTACAGTTTACAGCTGTTATTTGCATACAAATCAAAATTCAAAAATCAGCACCCGAGAGCTTTGCTCGAACTGGCGAAGCAATCGTTAATCAAATCTGTGCATTCGTGGCTAACAGCTGACAGCTAAGAGCTAACAGCCATTCTTAGTTTTTTACAAAAATTTTGTCCCGAAGCGTCGGGATGTTTATAAAACTTTTTTCCCTAGCCATTTGCGCACCGGTTCGTCGTAAAGTTTCAAACTCAAATAGCCTAATGCTATAATGGCGATAAACGCCACGCTCATTTCCAAATAAGAATCTGACAAGGTTTTTTTGTGGTTTACAGCCCAAGCGGTGTAGACATAAATAATAGGGTAATGCGTGATGTAAATCGGGTAAGACAAATCACCAAAGAATTTACTCACTTTGGCCGTAAAAGGCGACATAGCATTCCCGCTGGCGCCCAGGTACACAATCAGTGGAAAAAATAAAATGATGCAAAGCGCTTCATAGAGACCGTTCATCCAAAAGTGATCGGCACCGCCAAAGCGTGGGAGCGATAAGAGCACAATGATCCCCAAGCTACACCATAAAAAGGCGTTGTTTATGCTGCGTAATTTGGCCACACGAAACAACAACAAGCCAGCAAAAAACGGATACAACATGCGTACAAATCCTACGTGTAATTGTTCAAGATTGAACGACCAACCACCGGTTACATCACCTGGAGGATTGGTCAGGGTAAGGTGAATCAACGCAGCGCCACACAAGAAAACTAAAACGGCCAAAACGGTATTAGACAATTTTCGTACAAAAAGCGCATATAAAATATTGGCTACGTATTCAAAAAACAAAGACCAGCACGGCCCGTTGAGCGGATGCATTTCGGACCAGCCGCGAATATCCATGCTAGGTATTAATGGGATCAAGGTAAAACCTACCAACATGGTTAGGATCACTTTCCACACCGGAACCGCATTCAAATCTACGCCCAGCCAAACCACGTCAGAAGCTTGAAAGTAAAACAAAAGCGCACCTACCAAGGTTCCCCAAATCACCAACGGATGCAAACGCACCAAGCGACGAGTAAAAAAGTTTTTGAAACTCATGCTGCCCCAACGGTCGTCATAGGCATAGCCAATTACAAATCCAGACAACAAAAAGAAAAAATCAACTGCCAAATAGCCGTGATTGATTACTTGATCCAAGTGGTAACGGTCGCCCAGTTGCATGGCGTGTGCTTCACACAAATGAAAAGCCACTACCAGCAAGGCTGCTACACCGCGAAGGCCGTCTAATATGGGATAATGGGGTTTTGAAGGAAGAGAAACTGCAGACATTTGAATTGGTTTTTTTTGGTTTAGTCGGGCTAATATAAAAAAATGTGTAGCTAAAACAAACTAAAAAAATCAACATGACAAGTGCTTATACTTTTTGTAAACGCTTATATTTTGGTAAAGGTGAGGTAATCTGTCCCGCCGTTTCCGCCACTTACATCTCTCAGTTTAATTTCAGTAGCTGATTTTTGAATAATTTCCCAGTTGCTGTTTAGTTCGCCCGAATTTACAGTCAAATCAATCCCGATGATAAAATCTAAATCACTGAGTGTATCGTCATCTGAATTGCTGTCTGAGATAGACCAAATGCCCAAGTAACTGTCGGTTCCATTGGTTGCTGAAAGCACCGAATTGACCGCAAACGTAAAGGTAAATGCGGCAAAACTGGCGGTAGCATCATGATCGGTGTCATAAAAGTAGGAAATGCGCCAGGTTCCGTTGCCAACAAGATTAGCCACGTCGCTGGCTGAATTTGAGGTAGAGGCATCTTCACTGCTGCAGGAAGAAGCGGTAGAGTACAGTAAAACTAAAGCACTAATAAATAGGGTTTTAATAAGCATTGCTGATTTCATAGTTGTATCTTTTTCGATTGCAGTCAAAAGTAGGGTAAATTTAATCCTAAAAATGTGGTGCAAAATTTATTATTCTGTTGACTTCCTTTTCTAAAAACGGTTGATATTTAATAAACCAAATTCTTTAAGAAATTCAAGACTTTTTTTATGGATTGGCAGTCGAAGTTTTATATTGTGAGGGCGTTTGTCCGGTAACTTTTTTGAAGGTGCGCGTAAAATAGGAGAGGTTTTCAAAACCCGCCTCAAAACCTGCCTCGGCTATACTTTTGTTTTGCAGTAGCATTTTTTTGGCAACTGTTACCCGGTATTGGTTCACAAAATCGGTGTAGGTGAGTTGGGTTGTTTTTTTGAAATACCTGCAAAATGCGGGCACTGACAAATGAACCAGTTGCGCCACTTGGTCGATGTTAATGCGATCCTTAAAGTGTGTTTCGACAAAATGATAAATTTGGTGCATGCGACTTTGTTGTTTCAACAGCTGTTGATTGGTAATAGGCCGCTCGAACAACAAAGTAAATTCTGTACTAATGGCCATAATTTGAAACAACTGCATCAACTCCAGGTACTGTGAAAATTTATCCAATTGCCGCAGCGATTTTAAACGCAAACCTACTTTTTTCTTGGTCTCTCCATAAAAGGCAATTCCGGTTTTGGCGCGTTCAAACAGCGCTACTATGGCTTCGAGTTCCGGAATTTGCTGCCAGGCAGCATGAACAAAATCTTCCTGTACTTGCACCACCACGGTTTCTACTGTTTCTTTTACGCCATAATCAAAATTCAGGTGTGGAATGTTGGAGCCAATGAGCACCAAATCACTTTCTTCATAGGTCGAAATGTGTTCGCCGATGTGTCGAATTCCTTTGGGCGCTTCTACATAGGCTAGTTCGATTTCGGGATGAAAATGCCAATAAAATATATGATTCAAATTGGGTGTGAGCAACAACCTAAACGAGCTACCCGAATCGGGGCTTATGCGTTCTAAAACTAATTTCATAAACACAAAAATAACACGATTAACAATATTAAGCTTAAAAAATGTCAATATAGGTAAAAATAAAGTCAATAGGGTAGTTTTATCCCTGAACCAAAGTGCTGAATTTTGATCTGACAAAACAAACTAAATTCAAACCAATTATGAAACCAAACCCAACTATGGCGCCTACCATGCAGCCCACCATGCAACCCAATGCCCACCTGGATATACCGGGAAATCCCTCCACCGCCAAAAGCAGCTTCCTAAAACTCAACGACCGTTCCCAGGGCGAGCCTTTGCGCGTACTCTCGGAATCGGATTGGGATTTTTGGACACACAACGGCTATATTGTGATAAAAAACGCTGTTCCGCGTGAGCAGGCATTGCAAACCGCGGCTTTTTTGTGGGAGTTTGAAGAAAAAGATCCGCAGGACCCGGCCACTTGGTATACCGCACCGCGCGCCGAAATGAAAATGAAAGAACTGGCCAATACAGGCATGGTGGAATGCTACAACAACCAGCATTTATGGAACAACCGCCAAATGCAACGCGTCTATGATGCCTTTGTCGATGTGTGGGGCACCGAAAAATTATGGGTTACGATAGATCGGGCCAATTTGAATTTTCCGATTAAACCCGGTCACGAATACAAGGCGTTTATTCACTGGGATTATGATCCCGAAACCAAGCCGGTTAATGTACAAGGCGTGTTGGCGTTGGCTGATCAAACCGATGAAAACATGGGCGGGTTTCAATGCATCCCCGAATTGTTTCGCAACTACGACAGCTGGAAACTAAGCCAGCCCGAAGACCGCGACCGATTTAAACCCGACACCACTGGCTTTACCCCAACCAAAGTCAAATTGGAAGCCGGCGATTTGCTAATCTTTAATAGCACCCAACCGCATGGCATTCGAGCCAATACCAGCAATCAAGTCCGGGTAGCACAATACATTTCCATGATGCCGGCCGAAGAAGACAATGCCGCTTTACGCGACTGGCGTATACGTTCTTGGAAAGACCGCATTGCTCCCGAAGGGTTTGCCTTTCCTGGCGATCCGCGCAAATGGGAGCAAACCAAGTACGGGACAGCCCAACTGAATGATTTGGGCCAAAAGTTATTGGGGCTAGAAAACTGGTAATCCAGGCGCAATAGAATCTTGGCTTGGGTGTTTTTCGTTCGGCATTTATGAAATACATTTGTGGCTCAAATTTGTCTGACTCGCTAACATTCGACCTATGCAACAAGCCGAAAAACTGTCTAAGCTCAATGCCTTCATCAAAGCAAATGCCATAACCGACGCCGATTTTTTGGTTCGATTGGGCGCCAATTTCCCCATCATTGCCGACTTGTATCAGCAGTTGTATGCGGGACATGCCTACAAAGACGAGGCGTTTGACAAGCTTTTACAGGCCTTGCTAGCGCACTATTCCCGTCGATCCAGCGCCCAAAAAAACCGAGATTTGACTCGAGTAGCTCAGCCCAATTGGTATTCGAGTGAACAAATCGTGGGCATGATGTTGTATGTTGATTTGTTCAATACCGATTTTAATGGCGTGCGTGCCAAGATTCCGTATTTTAAAGAATTGGGCGTCAATACCATACACCTGATGCCTTTTTTGGATGTGCCTGAAGTAGACAACGACGGCGGTTATGCGGTGCGCAACTACCGCGAAGTCAATCCTAAATTTGGAACCCTCGCCGATTTTGACACCTTGGTAGCTGATATCCAAGCCAACGACATGAACTTGGTGATGGATTTTGTATTGAATCACTGCGCCTCAACTCACCCATGGGCCATCAAAGGCCAACAAGGCGATCCGAAATACAAGGATTATTTTTACTTTTTTCCCGACCGCAGCATGCCCGATGCGTTTGATGCCAGCATGTCAGAAATATTCCCCGATACCGCTCCCGGCAACTTTAGCTTTTTGCCCGAAAGCAACCAATGGGTGATGAGTTTATTTTACAATTACCAATGGGATTTGAACTACAAAAATCCACGGGTTTTGGTTGAGATGATTGATATCATGCTCGATTGGTGTAACAAAGGCATCGACATCTTTCGTTTTGACGCCGTGGCTTTCATGTGGAAAGAATTGGGGCTGTACAACCAAAATTTACCCCAAGTGCATTTGTTGCTTCGTTTATTTAAACTCTGCGGACAAATTGTGGCCCCTGGCGTGGCTTACATTGCCGAGGCTATAGTAGCGCCCGATGAAATCATCAAGTATTTTGGCGAGGGCTTGGCCCAAGGTGACGAATGCGACATTGCGTACAACGCCAATTTCATGGCTTTGAGTTGGGAAGCATTGGCCACTCGGGACACCCGTTTGTTGCAAAAATCGTTGCAGGCGGTACCCACTAAACCCAAAAATACAACCTGGATAAATTATGCCCGTTGCCACGACGACATTGGCTTTGGCTTTGATGATCGCTTGGTGCAAGAATTGGGTTTTGACAGCTTGAAACACCGCTTGTATTTGCTGCAACATTATTGCGACGGATTCAACGGCAGTTTGGCAACAGGTCAACGCTTCATGATAGAGCCCGAAACTGGAAAAGCCCGCATCTCTGGTTCAATGGCAGCCTTATGTGGCCTCGAAAAAGCGCTTGAAAACCAAGACGAAGAAGGAATTGCTTTAGCCATTAAACGCATCAATTTACAACATGCCATTATTTTGTCGTTGGGCGGTTTGCCCATGATTTACAGCGGCGACGAAATTGGTCTACTCAACAACAATAATTATGTGCTTGACGAAGCCAAAAAATTAGACAACCGTTGGTTGCACCGTTCTCCGATGAACTGGGACGTAGTGACGCAGTTGGATCAACCCAATTTGGCGGCGGCGCAAATCTTTCATCAGCTCAAGCAGTTTATCGCCATTCGCAAACAAACGCCGGCTTTTGCCGATAACAATGATTTTACGCTAGTCCCTCACGCCAACAAACAACTGTTGCTCTACACCAAAACAGCCCCAACAGGCGAAAAGGTTTTGGTTGTTGTCAATTTTAGCGAAGCAAAAACCGGCTTGGAATTGCCAGCGCAAGTCGTGACTTCGCCAAAACAGCGCTATACAGACTTGCTTTCGGGCAACACATTTACCGCAAATGACAAAATTTCTTTGGGCGCTTATGCAGTGCTGTGGTTGGTGGGTTAGAACATTTAAAGATTGAAAGATTTCGTTTATAGTCACCGTATGGTCCCGAAGCGTCGGGATTCGGGATTGGAAATATCCACGTTCAAACCACAACATTTGATTATTTTGCAGGCCAAATCAATTGGGCATGAACCGAAAATTATTTAGCACCAAAAAAGAGTCGTGGTGGCTCATAGGCTTTTCTATACTCATGAGCAGCGGACTCATTATTGAGCCCCAATTGCTTTGCGGTGCTTTGTCTAAAGGAAACTTGTCGGGGATGTGGATCTTTTGGAGTTCGCTCATTGGCTCGGCATTTGGACTTTCGTTTTTTGCGCATTTGTGGCAAAAAGTACCGGTACAAACCGAAAACGAATTCATTTACTTTCGGTTCTCGGGCCAAGGAGCAAAGTATTTGCATGCTTTTCGCAGTATCTATTTAGGCGGCCTTATCATCCCATTTTTGATTGCGTTTAGTCTGTTGGGGTTTGCCAATTTGGCGGCCTATTTTTTACACAGTAGCACAAAAGAGGTTTTGTTGGTGTTGTGCGGCTTTTTGTGTTTGAGCACTTACTTTAATTCGCTGTGGCGCATCTTGCGCATTGACTTTTGGTTGTTTGTCTTGTTTATCTTCCTTTTGACTTTGCTCGGGCTGTTGTTGTTTTCTCAAATTGATTTGTTTTCAGGGATAAGCAACAAGATTACTCAACAAAAACTATCCCTTTTTCCAACTGTAGGAAGTTCGGCCTTTCCTGTTTTTTTGGGGTATATTTTTGTGCAGTGGTGGTCGGCAAGCATCTTGGATTTTCCCGATATGAACGGACAAAAACTCATGGCTGCACAATCCATGAAAAGTGTAGTGAAGAGTTTTTTCTTGCCCCAACTGGTTGTGTTTGCTTGCAAAGCTATGTTATTTGTCTTGCCTTTTGCGGCTGTTTTGAATGGCTATACCCAAGGAATTCCAAACCAGGAAGTGGCCTTTGCTGCGCTCTTTGTCAACACCTTACCGCCGTGGAGCTTGGGGTTGGTATTGTTGTTTTTTCTTATTCCGTTTGTGTCTTTCACACAAAACAACCTCAACTGGGGCGGTTCCTTGCTTGTTGCCAATTTTTACAAACACCATGTTGAGTCGAATGTATCAGCACAAAAAGAAAATCGACTGGGAAAAATAGCCATGTTGTACAGTGTGTTGGCCGCCAGTTTTATTGCTTGGCAATTTGATTCGCTGCTCAGTATGGTGAAGTACTTGTTTGCCATTACAGCCGGAGTTGGCCCAGTGTTTATGTTACGGTGGTATTGGTGGCGCATCAACGCCTGGACACAACTAAGTGCAATGTTGGCGGGCATGCTATATCCGATTTTGTATTCGATTGGGTTGCAACACAGTCCTACCTTTTTGCATTTTATCCAAATTATCACACAATATACCCAGTTGGATTCCTACATGGTGAGTTTACTTTTTCTAACGCTAGCGGTTTGCAGCACGTGGTTAGTAGTTACGATTTGTACCGCTCCCACCGATTTTCAAACGGCACAGCGTTTTGTACAAACCGTACAACCAGGCGGTTTTTGGAAGGGATTTGACCACAGCCAACAACACCATTCAGGCTTGCGAATTGGAGCGTGGCTACTTAAAACCGCCAGCGGGATTTGCATGTATTTGGTGTTTTGGGAGCTCCTGCTACAGGATTTTGTTGCCATGTTGGGGTATGGATTGCTCTATTTGTGTTTATTTGTTGGAGCTTATGTCTTGTTAAGTAATGCCAACAAACGGTATGCGGCGGGGTTTACAGAAATAACGTAATGCGTGTTATTCCAGTACCAATTGAGTCACCCATTCGTTTGCAGTTTTGCGACAAAACTCGGATAAGTTTCGTTGAATAATCGTTTTGTTCTCGCCCGAGGCAAATAGAAACGAAATACCAAACTCAATTGCTTTTTTTTCGTTGCCTTCGTTTTGAAACCAAGTAGAATGAATGCGAAACGGCGCATACAACTGTTTTTTTTGAACACTAAAACCACGGTACAACCAAAACAATTGTAAGGCATAGAGCGCAATGCTGTGGTGTCCTTTTTTTTGGTTTCGCATCAATACATCAATTGTTTCGTTTAGTTTTTCGTGTGTGTACAATTCGTTTTTATGCCCAAACAACAAGAGTGCTTTGAGCAGTCGGGCCAAAATCCAGGCTTGTTCATAGGGGATGTGGTACCTAAGTTCCTCTAGGGCTTCGTCCAGGTGTGTTTTCCAAGTTTGGCTCAAATTGCCTCGTACTCCATCTTGCAGAATCAACATTTCAAACCAGCGAGATTTCTCATGAAAGTGGCAAAGTGCACGATCTAATGGCCGAACGGTTTCCCAAAACAAATCGAGATAGGGCGAAGGCTTGCGGGTTTCCCGAATAGATTTACTGGCCAAAAAGGCATACACAAATAATTTTCGGAAGGGTTTATCAACTTGTGGCAAATAATAGTCGCGCAAGGCGAGTGAGTAATAGTTGTTTTCGTCGTCCTCATCTACATAACATTCATAAAACAAGCGTTGTCCGTTGGGATCGCTGGCCAGTAATTGGAGCAATTCTTTTTTTTCAGGTATTAAGCGCAGCTGTGATCCGAGCATTTCGGCAGCAGCAATTTGTAAACTTAATGGGCAATGCAAATCAATTTTGGACAAGACGTTGCGGAGTGCTTGTTTGTCTTGCGAAACCAAGGCCATTTGCAAGACAGCCAATGAAAAACCATCGGTTGATTCGGTGAGGAAAAAATTGGGGTCAAACGGAATGTTGGTCTGATTGACGCAAAAATCATCCCAATCGGTGTAGTTCAAAAAATGAGCCAGTGAATTTAAGGTGTCTTTGAAGGGCTTACGAAAGGGTTTAACCACCCCATATAATCGACCCAAGGTGTGGGGTGAAAGGTGAATTTTTTTGTTGTGAAAAGCCGCCGCCAGTTTTTGGGCATCGGCTATGGTTTTGATGTTGTGGCCATGCATCAACTCGATTTGTTGACAAATAGAATGTAAGTAGGGATCGGGTTGTTTCATAACTTAAACGGGGCCTAGCCAAATTTGCTACACAAAGTAACAGCATAAAAAGACAGCTTTCAAACTTGCAATAACTTGCAATAAAAATTGTGGGATATATCAAATAGTTTTGTTTGGAATTAAAATAAACCAATATGAAACATACGATTTCCCTGCTAGTATTAAGCATCAGCTTTTTCATGAATGCACAAAGTTTAGACCCAAGCTTTGGGACTAATGGCGGTATAGTAGTAAATCAAACCTCTACAACAATTCCCGATGATTATGTGAAAAATGCGGTGCTCCAATCGGATGATAAATTATTAGTTATAAGCAATAATAGTAGCACAAGCATAGGTAGTTTATCACGAATAACACCTGAAGGATTTTTGGACGCTACGTTTAATAACTATGGATTTAAAAACTTCGGAACGCTAAGGGCGCTTGCTTTGCAAGCCGATGGAAAAATATTGGTAACTAGTGGCAATGTCATCTATCGTGTGAATGCCGATGGCAGCACAGATACTAGTTTTAATATTAGTGGCAGACAGACCATATCGATAAACAATTATTCCATGACAATAAATACCATTGTGGTAAAAAACAATGGTAAAATACTATTGGCTGGGTCAGTATCAAACGGAAACGACAACGACCTAGCTTTGGCTTCGTTAAATACGGACGGTTCATTTGATACCTTTTTTGATTTCGACGGAAAACTCACCCTTGATATCGCCCAACAAAACAACGATGCTACAGGATTGGTTAGCCAAGCAGATGGAAAGATAGTTGTATGTGGCCAAGCCTTTAACGGCTCTAGTCAACAACTCATGCTCGCCCGATTTACTGCAGTCGGATCGCTTGACACTTCGTTTTCAACCGTTGGCTACACGATATCTACTCAAGCAACGGTACTTTACCCCCAGGCAATTGCTTTGCAGTCCGATGGAAAAGCGGTAGTTTCTGGTGCAATTTCAGGAGACAAACTGTTTGTTCAGCGATACACCACTTCGGGGAGTTTAGATTCTACTTTTGCGACAGCGGGGTATTTAGCTACTACATTTTATAATTCGTATTATCCGTTTAATATAACCGTAAGCAATAAAGGATGTAGCCGATTAATTCTTCTTCCTAACGGAAAAATTTTGGTATCAGCCAATGTGGTAACCAATGGTTTTGGTTTGGTTCAATTAAATGCAAACGGCACACTAGACACATCGTTTGGTAGCAATGGTTCGGTATCACTAAGTATAGGATTTGATAAATCCCGCTTTTTGGCACTTAATTCTGCTGGCAAAATTGTAACTGGTGGCTTTACAATAGGGGAAGGCATTGAAAAACTTATATACAGTGCGACTGGAGTATTAGAATCTGAAGTGAATGTTCACATACTACAAAGTGACGAAAAAATCAATGCACTTTTGGAGCAGTCTACTCAAAAAACAATTGCACTTTTGGAGGATAATCGCCTAGTTCGGTATAATAGTAATGGCACAATCGATAGTACTTTTGGATTAAATGGGTTTGTAGAAAATTCATTTCCGAATTTTTATTTTGGAGGATTATTTGTTCTAGATGGTGACAAGATAATTTTAGTTGGCAACGATTCGACTCTTTTTTATACCTCACTTTTCAGGCTTACAGCGGATGGGCAAGTTGATACAAGTTTTGGAAACAATGGACTATTACTTTTGGACAATCCCACAATTAATCAAAGTGCTATTGATAGAATTCGAGTATTAAATGGAAAAATTTATATTACCTATGATTATTATACTCCCGAAAGTATTGCCAACAACACCTATAATTCTTATTACGGCATAATGCGCTTAAATCTTGATGGCACACCAGATACAAGTTTTGGCAATGGCGGAATTTTTTATAAGAACTTTAATTTTTTCACTACCACAGATTACGAATACCCGAACGATGTGAAAATTGATGAATCAAACAACATTGTAGTTACGGGTGTTCTTAGAAGTAGAGGAAGCATCTATTCATCAGCTGTTGCTACAATAAAACTCAATCCTAACGGTGTATTAGATACAACATTTGGTTCAAACGGTGTTGTAATTAGCAATCCGACTGGATCGACGAAAAATTGGGGGGCTGACCTCTATATTGTAAATGGCAATAAATACCTTATTAACTGTTTGGTAACTGAAAATGATGGACAAAGACACAGTTCATTTATCCAACATAATACAGATGGCTCAGTTGATTCTTCTTATGGAACTAATGGGGTACTTAATTTAGCATATAGCTACTATAATAATTATGTTGCTCAACAACCCGACGGTAAAATTTTGATAGCAAATAATTTGAATGCACAGTTTGGACTGACACGCTACACTGCAACAGGAACACTTGACACTAGTTTTGGCACCAATGGTCAACTCAGTACTTCAATCTATTTTAATTCTGGCATTAGAAGCTTGTTGTTTTTACAAAATGGCAAATTATTGGTGGGAGGAAGCGCCTTCAATGGAAGCAGCAATGTGTTGGCACAGGCGCGTTACACAAATCTAAACTTAAGCAACCCAAACTTTGGTCAAGCTAAACATGCCGTTAGTGTCTATCCAAATCCTGTTACGTCCAATTTTATAATAAGAAGTGCCAGCGAAGTGGCCTCTTCAGTTGCTTTAGTAAATCTACTAGGCCAAGAAGTTTATCGCAGCACACTGCAAGGCGCCGAAACCCAAATCACCAAAACCTGGCCGGGTAGCGGCTTGTATTTAGTAAATATTTACGACCAAAACAACCAATTACTCGAAACACATAAGGTGGTTTTTGAGTAGTTAAAATAAATAATTGTATTTAAAATGAAAAAACTACTTTTTATTTTCCTGTTTATTTCCTTGCCCTTATTTTCTCAAACTCCGGGTAGTATTGATCCCACTTTTAACTCAACAGATGCTGGATATGATGTGATTTCTGGCATAGGATATAATTGGTACTTGAGTGGATCGGCATCAAATGGCCAAGTGTTTTGTTCATCGATACAATCAGACGGAAAGATCATTATTGGTGGAAATTTTATTGTGTATAACGGAATAACCACCAATAAAATAGCGAGGTTAAATACGGATGGAAGTTTAGACACAACATTTAACATTGGTGCAGGATTTATTAGTACCCAATCAACAGGTGTTAATGCCCTTTGTATTCAGCCTGATGGTAAAATATTAGTTGGGGGAACATTTACAAATTATAATGGCGTTGATGTAAATGGGCTAGTTAGGCTTTATGCCGATGGAAGTCTAGACACTACTTTTAATGCGGGTAATGGCCCCAACAATAGCATCAAATCAATAGTAACTCAGCCAGACGGAAAAATATTTGTTTGTGGGAATTTCACGTTATTTAATAACGTTGTTGCCAATTATATTGTAAAACTAAACGGGAACGGCACTGTTGATAATTCTTTTGATTCGGCAAATTCTCAGCCAAACACTGCGGGTATAAATTGTATGGCTATTCAACCTGACGGAAAAGTAATCATTGGCGGAAATTTCACAACTTATTTTGGTGTAACAACAAATAGGATAGCTAAACTTAATCCTAATGGTACGTTAGACCAAAATTTTAATTCAGGTGCCGGCTTCAACGGTTCTGTTAATTCAATAACGTGTTATCCAGATGGAGAAATATTGGTTGGTGGAAATTTCACAACTTATGATGGAGGAACTAATAAGTATATAATTCGACTTTTGAATAATGGATTAAAAGATACAACCTTTAACACAGTCAATATAGGATTAAACTCATCAGTCACTCAAGTCAAATTAGTTTCAAATGCAATAAACAGTAAAATTCTAATCATAGGTAATTTTACGGATTATAATGGTTTTGGTAGAAATAAAATTGCCAGACTTACACAATATGGCACATTAGACAACACGTTTAACATAGAACCCGTAATTATCCCTACATTGTATGATCCTAATTATACTGTAATTACCACATTCCACTCAATTTCAATTCAAAACGATGGAAAAATTATTCTATGTGGGCAATTCCAAACTACTTATTACAACGGCGCTAGTGTTAATAGATTAGATACTTCTGGGTATTTTGACTTTACATTCAACACTAAAAAACTAACAGGTGCTAATGGAACAATAAGAGCTATGCAAACCCAAACAAATGGGAAAATACTTTTAGCAGGAGACTTTACAGAATATAATGGATACCATTCACCAGGAATTGTGAGAATTAATCCTAATGGAGATGTAGATTATTCTTTTCAGTCACCATTTTATTATGTCAACACAAATAATTTCACTTCTATAAAAGATATAGCTATACAATCAAACGGACAAATTATTGTAGCTGGACGATTGTTTGATACTGATTTGGCTGTGCCAACATTTATTAAACGATTAGATCCTAATGGCTTTATTGATGTTACATTTACGCCGCCAACATCAGCAAATAATATAATTTATGCGGTAGATATACAATCGGATGGAAAAATAATTTTTGGAGGTTGGTGTACACCAAAATTATCCCGCTTAAATACTGACGGCACTATTGATACTTTATTTAATATAGGAACAGGTCCAAATAATTATGTGTATGAAATTAAGCAGCAAACGGATGGAAAAATATTGATAGGTGGTGCTTTTACAAGCTATAATGGCATTAATTCATCAAATATTGCCCGTATAAATATAAACGGTGTTTTTGATACTAGTTTTACTGGAACTGGAAGTGGTAAAATCAACACCATTGTACCACAAACGGACGGAAAATATATAATAGCTGGAAATTTTGCTACTTATAATAGTGTTGCAACTAGATGTTTAGCTAGAATTAATTCTAATGGAACAATTGATCAATCTTTTTCGCCTATATCAACAAATAGCGGGAATGGAATTATTGTTATTTCTGCTATTAGTGTCCAATCTGATGGAAAAATTATTATTGGCGGCGAGTTTACCAATATAAATGGTATAAGCCGTAATAATATTGCTAGACTTAATAGTGATGGCAGTTTAGATTCTACTTTTCAAATCGGAGGGGCCAATGATGTTGTCAATGCTTCAATTGTTCAGTCAGACGGAAAAATTCTAATTGGAGGAAATTTTAATGCTTACAATTCGACAGGTAGAAATAGAGCTGCTCGCCTCAATGGAGGTAATGCACTAGCTGTTTCGGAGATTATAGGTTTAAATAAAATTATATTCTTTCCCAACCCAGCTCACGAAAGTATTACAATAAAACTGGGTGACAACCTCATTTCAAATTGCTCTTTGCGTGTGAATAATTTACTAGGCCAAGAAGTTTATCGCTGCATATTGCAAGGCTCCGAAACCCAAATTGCCAAAACTTGGTCGGGCACCGGCTTATATTTAGTAAACATTTACGATCAAAACAACCAATTGCTCGAAACACATAAAGTGGTCTTTGAATAGAAAAATAATTTTATAAATCAGCCTCACTTCGGTGGGGCTTTTTTGTTATAAAAGATTTAATGATTTAAAAATTGAATGATTTAAAGATTTCGTATTGCAGTAACAGTTATGCCTCGAAGTTTTGGAATTTGGGATTTGATCATTGGAATTTAACAATCCGTGCATTCGTGGCCAACAGCCAACAGCTAACCGCTCCATATAGTGAACTTCGCAAAACTTCCCTATATTTGACTCACTCATTTTAAAACTACTATGAACAACGCAAAAAAATACGTGCAGGAGCACAAAGACCGTTTTATTTCTGAATTAATTGAATTATTAAAAATCCCTTCGGTAAGTGCCGATACCGCCTATGCCCAAGACGTGTTTGATACGGCCGAGGCAGTAAAAGCCAGCCTAGAAAAAGCTGGCGTTGATTTTGCTGAATTGTGCGATACACCGGGCTACCCTATTGTGTATGCCCAAAAAATAATTGACCCCAATTTGCCTACCGTGTTGGTGTACGGCCATTACGATGTGCAACCACCCGATCCAATTGAGTTGTGGACTTCGCCGCCATTTGAGCCGGTTATTAAACCTACCGAAATTCATCCCGAAGGCGCCATTTTTGCACGTGGTTCTTGCGACGACAAAGGCCAAATGTACATGCACGTGAAGGCATTTGAATACATGATTCAATCCAATACCTTGCCGTGTAACGTAAAATTCATGATTGAAGGCGAAGAAGAAGTGGGCTCCAAAAGTTTGGGCTGGTTTGTAGAACGCAACCAAGAAAAACTCAAAAATGACGTGATTTTGATTTCGGATACCGGTATGATTTCCAACCAGCAACCGTCTATCACGACTGGCTTGCGCGGCTTGAGCTATGTTGAAGTAGAGGTAACCGGTCCCAACCGCGATTTGCATTCCGGTTTATACGGGGGAGCGGTGGCCAATCCGATTAATATTTTAACCAAAATGATTGCGTCGTTACACGACGAAAACAACCACATTACTATTCCCGGTTTTTACGAAGCGGTCGAGGAACTCACCCAGGCCGAACGTGCCGAAATGGCCAAAGCGCCGTTTTCACTAGACGCCTACAAAAAAGCCTTAGATTTAAATGATGTATATGGCGAAGCCGGTTACGTGACCAACGAACGCAACTCCATCCGTCCTACGCTTGACGTGAACGGCATCTGGGGCGGCTACACCGGCGAAGGTGCGAAAACTGTAATTGCCAGCAAGGCCTACGCCAAAATATCCATGCGCTTGGTGCCACACCAAGATTGGCAAACCATTACACAATTATTCAAAACCCATTTTGAAAGTATTGCGCCCAGCGGCGTAACCGTAAAAGTGACCGAACACCACGGCGGACAAGCCTATGTAACCCCTATTGATAGCATTGGCTACCAAGCGGCCAACAAAGCCTACACCGAAACCTTTGGCGTACCCGCGATTCCGGTGCGTTCGGGTGGAAGTATTCCCATAGTGGCCTTGTTTGAAAAAGAACTCAAAAGCAAAACTATTTTGATGGGCTTTGGGTTGGATAGCGACGCCATTCATTCGCCCAACGAACATTTTGGCATCTTCAATTACCTGAAAGGCATCGAGACCATTCCGTTGTTTTACAAGTATTTTGTGGAGTTGAGTAAGTCGTAAAGTCGAAAGTTGAAAGTCGAAAGTCGAAAGTCAAAAGTCAAAAGGATAGAATTATACTATGAACGGCTAAAAGATAAGAGACCGAGAGATGAAAGATAAAAGACAGTTCTGAGAAAGTTAACCGAAAACCGAAAACAGACAACTGAGAACCTATTTCCCCTTCTCCTCAATCCACTTCGCCAAATATTTGGTGCTTTGCAGGCTGTGGTGCTGCAATAGTGCGCCCATAAAATTTGTGGCACGGTGAGCGGCGAGGTGTTCAAGTAAGTAGTTAATCTGATTGATAAACGGCTGAACAAACTGGTTTTTATCAAATCGAGTATTTACCAACTGCACGCCGTTTTGTTGGGCTTGAAGCCACTGATCTTCGTTTTGATACAAACAGTCGGCTGCCTCTACAAAGGCGTTATCTTCATCGGTTATAATCCCATTCCAAGGCAATTCGCCTTGCATCGATTCGGCGCCAAATGTTGAGGTGACCGAGGGAGTTCCATAACACATCGTTTCCAGTAATTTGCCTTTGGCTCCCGCGCCAAAAGGGATGGGTGCCAATAAAACCCGCGCGTTTTGTATCACTTCTTGCGCCGATTCGGCTCTGCCCAAGACCAAAAAACGTTCGCTTGGTTTGTGTAATTCCATGGCTTTTTGCGGCGGATAGGCACCGTAAATTTTCAACGAAGCAGTTGGAATTTGTTTGGCTAATGCGGGCCAAATGTGCTGCTTTAAATACAAAACCGTTTGCCAATTGGGTTCATGCAAAAAGTTGCCGATGAATACAAAATCAGTTCGCTGGTCAAATGTGTGCCAAGCGGCTTGCGTTTGTGGTGTAATTGGATCGGCCAATAGGGGCAAATAAAACAATAGGTTTCGGGCAACTCCGTAAGTGTTTTGCAGCAAATCCAGTTCGAATTCTGAGATAATCAGCGAAAGATCACAGCGCAAGAGGCTGGCGATTTCGCGTTTGGCGGTATCAGAAAATAAATCGGAAGGCGTTAAATCCCGTTTTTGTTTGTAGGCTTCTTGTCGTGCCAAGCGCAAACAATGCAAATCTTCGGTATCTAAAATGCGCAAAGCGTTGGGACACTGTTCGGCCACACGCCAACCAAATTGTTCTTCAGTTACAAAGCGATCAAAGAGCACCGCATGTGGATTGAGCGTTTGAATATAGGTATCAAAACTGCTGTCGTTGAGCAGAATTTCTTGGGTAAAAATCCCTTTTGAAATCAAATCATCCGAGTAGGGCGAAGGGCTGGCCGCCGAGGCAAAATGAATTTCCCAGTTGTGTTTGACAAACAATTCAATCAGGTGCAACAAATGTGTTCCCGCCGCCGACGAATTGGGCTCGGGCCAAACTAAACCGATGACTAGTAATTTGTTTTGCACACAAAATTTATTTGCCGCAAGGTAGAAAGTTTTTGGAAGAGAGACTATTTTAAGAAATTCCAATACTGAATCCCGATGCTTCGGGACCAAAATTCAGGTATTTACAAAAAATAATAATTAGCTGACAGCAGTTAGCCTTTGGCCACGAATGCACGAATTTTTTTTAAAAATAAATTTGAGGTGTGTCGCGAATTCGATCATCGATGATGATCATTCGAAAGAAATAAATAACCACAATGAAATTCGTGTATTCGTGGCAAAAAAAGAAAACAATTCAGCGAATTCCGAAACTTCGTGGCGTAACTGTTACTTCAAGACGAAATCTTTCAATCCCGACGCTTCGGGATCAATTTTTCAATCTTTAAATCTTCTAAACGAACAACAGAGAACCAACAACAGAGAACAGACAACAAAAAACCAATCAAAAATCCTTACTTTCGCACATTGATTTTAGAAAACGGAATTATGAGTACTAAATTCTCAGAATACAAAGGCTTAGACCTGCCCACAGTGGCTTCAGAAATACTTGATTTTTGGAAAAAAGAACAGATTTTTGAGCAAAGTATTACGAGCCGCGAAGGGCACACTCCCTACGTGTTTTTTGAAGGACCGCCATCGGCCAATGGATTGCCGGGTATTCACCACGTGATGGCGCGTGCCATTAAAGATATTTTTTGCCGGTACAAAACCCAAAAAGGCTTTCAAGTAAAACGAAAAGCAGGCTGGGATACCCACGGTTTGCCAGTTGAATTGGGTACAGAGAAAGAATTAGGCATTACCAAAGAAGACATTGGCCACAAAATTTCGGTCGAAGAATACAACGAAGCCTGCAAGCGCACGGTAATGCGTTACACTGATGTGTGGAATGACCTTACCGAAAAAATGGGGTATTGGGTGGATATGAAAGATCCGTATGTGACCTATACCTCCAAATACATGGAAAGCGTGTGGTGGTTGTTGCAACAGATCTACCAAAAAGAGTTGATGTATAAAGGCTACACTATTCAGCCGTATTCGCCCAAAGCGGGCACCGGATTGAGCTCACACGAAGTAAACCAACCGGGCAGTTACCGTGATGTAACTGACACCACGATCGTGGCACAATTTTTAGCCAAACCCGAAAGCTTACCGGCTTTTTTACAAGGTTTTGGCCCCATTCATTTCTTGGCTTGGACCACCACACCTTGGACCTTACCGAGTAACACCGCGCTTACTGTTGGACCCAAAATAGACTATGCCTTAGTGCGCACCTACAACCAATATACCTTTGAACCCATTCAGGTGGTATTGGCCAAAAATTTGGTAGGCAAACAGTTTAGCAAACCCTATGTAGCTTGTGCCGATGAAGCCGATTTGGCCAACTACAAGGCAGGCGATAAAACCATTCCGTATCAAGTGCTGACGAGTTTTGTGGGCAAAGATTTGGTGGGCATTCGTTACGAACAACTCTTGCCTTTTGCACTTCCATATCAAAATCCTGAAGATGCGTTCCGTGTAATTTCGGGTGATTTTGTGACTACCGAAGACGGAACCGGAATTGTACACACTGCCCCAACCTTTGGCGCCGATGACGCCAAAGTAGCCAAAGAAGCCGTGCCCGAAGTACCGCCCATGTTGGTGTTGGATGCAAACGGAAATCCCGTTCCTTTGGTTGATTTGCAAGGAAAATTCACCGCACAGGTGGGCCCATACGCCGGCAAATATGTGAAAAACGAATACTACGAAGCAGGGGAAGCACCCGAGCGTTCGGTTGATGTAGAAATCGCCATCCAATTAAAAGAAGAAAATAAAGCCTTTAAGGTAGAGAAATACGTACACAGCTACCCACATTGCTGGCGCACCGACAAACCCATTTTGTACTATCCGCTTGATTCGTGGTTCATCAAAGTAACCGAGATCAAAGACCGGATGTTTGACTTGAACGACAGCATCAATTGGAAACCCAAAGCAACCGGCGAAGGCCGATTTGGCAACTGGTTAAAAAACGCCAACGACTGGAACTTGTCACGTTCCCGCTATTGGGGAATTCCGTTGCCGATTTGGCGCACCGAAGACAAAACCGAAGAAATCCTCATTGGTTCGGTAGCGCAATTGGTCGAAGAAATTCAAAAATCGATGGCGGCTGGCTTGCAACAAACCAATCCGTTTGCCGGCTTTGAAGTGGGCAATATGTCTGAGGCCAATTACAACTTGGTTGATTTACACAAAAATGTGGTGGATGCCATTGTTTTGGTTTCTCCCTCCGGAAAACCGATGCATCGCGAAGCCGATTTGATAGACGTTTGGTTTGATTCGGGCGCCATGCCTTATGCGCAGTGGCATTATCCGTTTGAAAACAAAGATTTGATTGATGACAATAAAGCCTTCCCCGCTGATTTTATTGCCGAGGGCGTTGACCAAACCCGTGGTTGGTTTTATACGCTGCATGCCATTGGCACCTTGGTGTTTGATAAAATTGCCTATAAAAATGTGGTATCCAACGGCTTGGTATTAGACAAAAATGGGCATAAAATGTCCAAACGATTGGGCAATGCGGTTGATCCGTTTGAGACCCTAAAAGAATATGGTCCTGATGCCACACGCTGGTACATGATTGCCAATGCCAATCCGTGGGACAACTTGAAATTTGACATCGAAGGGGTGGCCGAAGTGCGCCGCAAATTCTTTGGTACTTTATACAACACCTACTCGTTCTTTGCCTTGTATGCCAACATTGATGGCTTTACCTATGCCGAAGCCGAAATTCCACTCGAAGAACGTCCCGAAATTGACCAATGGATTATCTCGGAACTGCACTCTTTGATTCAAGAAGTTGATTTGGCCTACGCCGATTATGAGCCTACCAAGGCCGCTCGCGCTATCTCGGAGTTTGTGCAAGAAAACTTGAGTAACTGGTATGTGCGTTTGTGCCGTAGACGTTTTTGGAAAGGAGACTATGCCCAAGATAAAATTGCGGCCTACCAAACCTTATATACTTGCTTGCTCACCGTGAGTAAATTGGGCGCTCCCATAGCTCCTTTTTTCATGGATCAACTTTACAGAGACTTAACACAAGCTACACATTCAGTGGAATTTGAGTCCGTACATTTGGCGAAATTTCCAATTTTCGTTGAAAACTTTGTTAATAAAAAGTTAGAGCGCAAAATGCAAAAAGCACAGACCATTTCGTCCTTGGTGTTGTCCTTGCGTAAGAAGGAAATGATTAAGGTGAGACAACCGCTGCAAAGGGTAATGATTCCAGTACTTGACGCCAATCAACGGGAAGAAATTGAGGCCATTTCAGACCTCATTAAAGCCGAAGTTAACGTCAAAGAAATCGAATTATTAGACGATGCCTCGGGCATTTTAGTGAAACAAATTAAACCCAATTTCAAGGCCTTAGGTCCGCGATTTGGTAAAGATATGGGATTGATTTCCAAAGAGATACAATCATTTACGCCGGATCAAATTAACCAATTAGACCGTGATGGGGAGTTGGCTATTGTTATCTCGGGAAAACCTATAACTTTATCACTGGCTGATGTGGAAATTTCTTCCCAAGACATCGAAGGCTGGTTGGTGGCTCACGCAGACGGACTCACGGTTGCGCTAGACATCACCCTTTCAGAAGAGTTGATTCAAGAAGGAATTGCACGCGAATTGGTCAATCGAATTCAAAACATCAGAAAAGATTCTGGTTTTGAAGTAACCGATAAAATTCATCTTGTTTTGCAACAGAACGCGCAACTCGAAGCAGCGGTTCAGGCAAATGAAATGTACATCAAATCGGAAACTTTAACCGAATCGATTCAAATGCAAGCCCAAGTAGAAGGCGGTGTGGAGATTGAATTTGACGAAATAAAAACGAGAATACTAATTACAAAATAATACGATTATGGTAGATGAAATTGCACGATACTCTGACGCCGATTTGGCAGAGTTCAAAGAGCTTATCCTAAAAAAAATACAAAAAGCGCAATCTGATTTAGATTTAATCAAAAGCGCCTATATGAATGATTTAAACAACGGAACCGACGATACTTCGCCTACATTCAAAGCATTTGAAGAAGGTAGCGAAACGATGTCAAAAGAAGCGAATTCTCAGTTGGCCATTCGCCAAGAAAAATTCATCCGTGATTTGAAAAACGCCTTATTTAGAGTTGAGAATAAAACCTATGGTGTTTGCAAAGTATCCGGAAAATTAATCAGCAAAGAACGCCTATTGATTGTGCCACACGCCACCATGAGTATTGAGGCCAAAAACATGCAACGCTAAGTTGACTCCCACAAAATTAACGCTCCAATCGGGGCGTTTTTTTTAGAAAATAATACTATTTTTGGCCCATCAAAACAATTCCATGACCTTACGCAAAGCCTATTTATTGATTTTCATCATCCTGTTGGTGGATCAGGTTTCTAAAATTTACATCAAAACCAATTTTGTATTGGGCGAAGAAATAAACGTCTTTTCATGGTTTAAAATTTTGTTTATTGAAAACGAAGGCATGGCATGGGGAACCGAAATTCCGGGTTCCTATGGCAAATTAATTCTGACTTTATTTCGCTTGGTTGCCGTGAGCGCTATTGGCTACTGGTTGTGGGATGCTTCACGCAAAAACAGCTCTACCTATCTTATTGTGGCCATTGCCCTGATTTTGGCGGGTGCCTTTGGTAACATAGTTGATTCGGTGTTTTACGGCATTTGCTTTGATGACAGCCGCCAACACTTGGCTACCTTGTTTTCTGATCAACCCTACGGCACTGTATTTCATGGCAAAGTGGTGGATATGCTTTATTTCCCGATTGTCGACACCCAATTTCCGGATTGGCTTCCAATTTTGGGCGGAAAACCATTTAAATTTTTTAATGCCATTTTCAATGTTGCCGACGTGGCCATCTCTACGGGCGTGGGCATTTTGATTGTGTTTAATAAAAGAGCTTTTCAACCGGCCAATTAATTGGCTTAGCCACGATTGTTTTATTTGTACGCGAGACTGAATTTTTCAATCTTTGAATTTTCCAATCTTTAAACCAGCCAGACCAATAACAGTTAACAGACAACCAAAAATTAACCCATGCGCAACGCTTCTGATTTCATTCCAACAGGAACTCCAGCTTTAGTGAGCAGCGGAAAATTTACTTGGACTGCCCCGAGCAACATTGCCTTGGTGAAATACTGGGGAAAATTGTCTCAGCAAAAAAATGAGTTGGGCCTTGATGATTCGCAAATTCCGGCCAATCCTTCGCTGAGTTTTACTTTAAAAAATTGCCATACAGCTACTAGTTTGCAGTTTAGTTTGCGCGAAAATAACGCTACCCCTTTCTCGTTTGAGTTGCTTTTTGAAGGACAGCCCAAACCTGAATTTCACCCTAAAATCGAACAATTTTTTCAGCGCATCGCGCCGTATTGTCCTTACCTTAAGGAGTATCATTTTACCATATCCTCTCACAATACGTTTCCGCACAGTTCAGGGATTGCTTCCTCGGCTTCGGGTATGGCCGCTTTGGCCGTGAATATTATGCATTTGGAACAGCAATTATACCCCGAAATTACAGCCGACTATATTGAGCAAAAAGCTTCATTTTTAGCGCGTTTGGGATCGGGAAGTGCTTGCCGCAGCATCAAAGGCAGTGTAGTGGTTTGGGGCGAAACTCCCAGCATTGAAGGCAGTTCAAACCAGTTTGGCATTTCATTTCCAGGTGAAATTCATCCGATATTTCAAAACTACCAAGATACCATTTTGTTGGTGGATAAAGGTGAAAAACAGGTGTCAAGCACCGTGGGCCACGAGCTCATGCACGGACATCCCTTTGCCCAAAACCGTTTTGCTCAGGCGCACGAACATTTGGCGCAATTGAAAGCCATTTTTGCTTCGGGAAATTTGGAACAATTTATCGCCTTGGTCGAAAGCGAGGCCTTGACTTTACACGCCATGATGATGTGTTCGCAGCCCTATTTTATTTTGATGAAACCCAATACGCTCGAGATTATTCAACGCATTTGGCAGTATAGAACGCGTACCAACACGCCCATTTGCTTTACGCTTGATGCCGGTGCCAATGTGCATGTGTTGTATCCGGATTCACATAAAGAAAGTTGTTTGCAATTTATTCAGGCTGAATTGGTTGGCTATTGCCAAAAGGAACAGTATATTTGTGACCAAATTGGAGATGGCGCGCAAATGATTGTTGATTGCTGATTTTTGATTTTTGATTTTCCCCATGAATTTGGGATTGTATAGAGAAAAGTTATTAGATGAACGACAATTATTAATTATTCACTTTTAATTATGAATTAAAAAATGAAAGGTCCTTTATTTTATTCAAAGATTTTACTTTTTGGCGAATACGGCATTATCCGCGATTCCAAGGGCTTGTCTATACCGTATAATTCATACAATGGTGCTTTGAAATCCGATGGTGCTCAAACGGCTGAGGCCTTGCAATCGAACGCCAACTTGGCCAAGTATGCCGCTTATTTGCAGCAATTGCAAGTCGATCAACCCACCTTAGTTCAATTTGATTTGGCCGCCTTAAACGCCGATATTGCCAATGGAATTTATTTTGATTCCAGCATTCCACAAGGCTATGGTGTGGGAAGTAGTGGTGCTTTAGTGGCCGCGATTTACCACAAATATGCTTTTGATAAAATTACCGTTCTTGAAAATCTAACCCGCGAAAAACTCTTGACCTTGAAAACCATTTTTGGTCAGATGGAATCATTTTTCCACGGAAAAAGTTCAGGTTTAGATCCGTTAAATAGCTATTTAAGCATTCCCATTTTAATTCACTCAAAAGACAATTTAGAAGCTACTGGAATCCCTAGTCAAAGTACTTCGGGCAAAGGCGCTGTCTTTTTGTTGGATTCCGGCATCGTGGGCGAAACTGCTCCCATGGTTACCTTGTTCATGGAAAACCTAAAAGACCAAGGCTTCCGCAAGATGCTTAAAAATAAATTTGTAAAATACACCGATGCCTGCGTTGAAAATTTCTTGGGCGGTGATTTGAAATCCTTGTTTACCAACACCAAAAAATTATCTCAGGTCGTGTTGCAAAACTTCAAGCCCATGATTCCCGAACAATTTCACGGATTGTGGCAAAAAGGCCTTGACACCAATGATTACTACTTGAAACTTTGCGGATCGGGTGGTGGTGGCTACATTTTGGGCTTTACCGAAGATTTAGAAAAAGCCAAACTTGCACTCAAAGACTACAAATTAGAGGTGGTTTACCAATTCTAATTTTTCGTTTATGTTAAGCAAAAAACAGAAGTTGCTTATCAAAAAAAGCATCAGTTTGTTTTCGGTGGTGCGCGGCTACAACATTCCTATTCTGGTCTTAGCCCAATATTTATCAGCCATTTTTATCTTGGCTCCCGAAAAAGCACCGCTTGCTGTATTGCTCGATTTTCAGTTATTTGTGCTCATTTTGGCATCGAGCCTCACCGTGGCTTCGGGCTACATCATCAATAATTTTTACGACAGCAAAAAAGACCTCATTAACCGTCCCACCAAATCCTACATTGATCGTTTGGTGAGTCAGCAAACCAAATTGCAGGTGTATTTTGGCTTGAACTTTTTGGTGGCGCTCCTTGCCTTTTTGGTATCCTATCGGGCAGTGTTGTACTTTTCCCTTTACATTTTTGGCATCTGGTTTTATTCGCATAAAATAAAACGCTACGCCATTTTGGGAAATTTTATGGCGGCCTTATTGGCTGTTTTACCTTTTTTTGCTGTGTTTTTGTACTACAAGAATTTCTATGAAGTGATCATTTTTCACGCCTTGTTTTTGTATATTTTATTATTGGTACGCGAATTGGTGAAAGACCTGGAAAACATCAAAGGCGACTTGGCCAACGATTACCACACCATTGCCATTACCTATGGCGCCCAAACTTCCAAAACGGCAATTAGCAGTTTGCTTTTGCTTACAATTGTTCCGGTTTATTTCTTGATTTCGGTGTATGATGTGGGGTATATGGACGCCTATTTTTACTTTGGGTTCCTACTCATGTTGTTCTTTTTGCAAAAATTGTGGACTGCCCAGACCAAGCGTGACTTTTTATTACTTCACAACTTACTCAAATTTCTTATTGTTGCCGGTGTATTTTGCATCGTGCTCATCAATCCTTCGGTTTTGAGCAAAGGACTTGTGTGGCTGCAGCGGTTGATTTGATGAAATAGCTGTCAGCTATTAGCTGTTAGCTTTCAGCCACGAATGCACGGATTTGATTGCTTCGCCAGTTCGAGCAAAGCTCTCGGATAACGATTTATGATTTGTAAACTAAGAAGAACTGTAAGCTTTAAACCGTTAACTTACAACTAATCAAAACACACCCCAGCCCCTCTCAAGAGGGGAGTTTGCGAAGTATACTAAGCACTGCTGTTTGCTTAAAGCTTATAGCCGTTAGCTTTCAGCCATGAATGCACGGATTTGATTGCTTCGACAGTTCGAGCAAAGCTCTCGGGTAACGATTTATGATTAACGATTTTTGATTTGAATGCTAAGAAGAACTGTAAGCTTTAAACCGTTAACTAACAACTAGTCAAAACACACCCCCAGCCCCTCTCAAGAGGGGAGTTTGCGAAGTATACTAAGCACTGCTGTTTGCTTAAAGCTTATAGCCGTTAGCTTTCAGCCATGAATGCACGGATT
>JBDKFO010000011.1:0-78730 GCA_039798665.1 Bacteroidota bacterium | reverse complement strand
GCATATTTGTTTGATGTTGCCTTTCAACAATATGTAATTAATAAATCTTTTCCTGAGTTTCTGATTACTCCATATTTGATGCTTGCTGATAAAAATAAAAGTGCCTCTGTAAACGGATTAAATCAAATGTTTAGAATTGCTAAAAATTCTGAAAATAGAACAGGTATTTTAAAAATGAATGAGCAAATTGAAAAAATAAATATAGATAAAGACTCTGTATTATCTAAAATTGATGTTTCGGTACTCATAGATAAAATCACTTCAAGTGAAGAAAGAATTATAGATGAATATGAATTTGAAAATGCCATTCAATTATTTGCTAAAGCCTATGAAGAAAATCGTTTTTTCGGTTATGATTTAAAATTTAATGCTTGCAAAAAATGTGAATTTAAAACAGATGTAACTAAACCAAACTTAAAATCAGGTTTTGTAAATTGTTTTGAGGATAAATTAAACTGGACTTCAGATGATTTTGATGCTCCAAATGCATTCGAAATCTGGGATTTTAAGCGTTGGAAATATTTGACCGAGAAAAAAAAGTTAAAGCTAAAAGATATTCAAGATTATGAATTTGGAGATGTTAAAAAAACAGCTGGTTCAATTTCTCGAGTAGAAAGGCAATTAATACAAAAGCATAAATCAATCAGTGGAGATACAAGTCTTTATTTGTTAAATACATCTTTAAAATCTCAAATGGACTCTTGGAAATTCCCATTAAATTTTATTGATTTTGAAGCTTCAACAGTAGCATTACCATTTTATGCTGGTCAAAAACCTTATGAAAAAGTTGTGTTCCAATTCTCACATCACATTTATTTTGAAGATGGGAAGATTGAACATACAAATGAATACATCAATGTAAAAGCTGGAGTGTTTCCTAATTTTGAATTTATAAGAGCTTTATGTAAAGCACTAAGCCAAAATGAAGGAACAGTTTTTCAATATTCACCTTATGAAAATTCTACATTGAACCAGATAAAAGTTCAATTAGAAGCTTCTAATGAATCAGATAAAGAAGCGCTCATTACTTTTATAAAAACACTAACAACACCTCCAAAAAGAAAAGATTATAAAGATGAAAAATGGATTCCATCAAGATGTTTAGTAGATTTATTTGAGGTAATAAAAGCATATTATTATAATCCACATACAAAAGGAAGTAACTCTATTAAACAAGTATTACCCGCCATTTTTAAAACATCTAATCTAATTCGAGAGAAATACAGCAGACCTATTGGAGAAATTAATCTTTCTTCTAAAAATTTCAATTCAGAACATGTTTGGTTGACATTTGATGAGCTAGGAGATGTTATCGACCCTTATAAAATATTGGGAAAACCTTTTGAGGATTGGAACGAAGATTTTGAAAGAATGACCGACATAGATGAAATCAATAATGGTGGCGCAGCGCTTACTGCTTATGGTTTAACACAATATACCGATATGGATGAAAAAGAACGTGAAGCCATTAGTAATGCATTATTAAAATACTGCGAACTCGACACCTTGGCGATGGTGATGATATATGAACATTTTCTTGAAATTACCCATGATTAAATATGATCTAAATACAATATCAAAGCTTATCCCAGCTGTATGTGATTGGCTTGAAGCTGAAGAAAACAATATCTTGACTTGTGGCAGGGATTTGACTTTAGAAGAAATTAAAATCGCCAAAATTATTGGGATAAAAAATTTTGATTTAATTAGAGTTTATGAATCAGCTTCTGTGCCAATGCCAACCAATAACGTTTTGCTGGCATTGGGCAAACAAGTGGGATTAGTATCGGATACCACCTATGGAATTTGTTTTCGATATGGGATTTTTATAAATCAAAATGCATCTGACAAAAAAGCTGTGCTAGTTCATGAACTCATACACACCCTACAATACGAGCGTTTTGGAAGCATTGAATCGTTTATCACGCAGTATTTAAAGGAGTGTTTTGAAGCGGGTTATCACAACAGCGATTTAGAAAAAGAAGCGTGTGAATACAGTTTAAGAATTATCACCACTCCTTGATTTAATAATAACCAATTTACTTAACACCTTTTTTATGACCGAGAGAAACTATTTGAAAGACATTTTATTTGGGATTTGTGTGGGCGATGCCTTGGGTGTACCCGTAGAATTTGAATGTCGTGAAAGCCTGAAACAAAACCCGGTGTTGAATATGCGCTACGGGGGTGTTCACGAACAAGGCCGAGGAACTTGGTCTGATGACAGTTCCCTTTCATTTTGTTTGGCTGAATCGATTGTTGAAGGTTATGACGTACACCAATTGGCAGCCAAGTTTGTCGATTGGAAAACCAAGAATTATTGGACGGCAACCGAAGAAGTATTTGATATTGGTGGCACTACCCAAATAGCTATTACTCAATTGGAGCAAGGAATTTCTCCTTTGGAATCGGGTGGAAAGGAAGAATTTGACAACGGAAATGGTTCCTTGATGCGTATTCTACCCTTGCTGGTGTACATCAAAGACATGCCCATTGAAGAACGCTTCAAATATACTATCGAAGTTTCAGCCATCACGCATGCACATCCGCGTGCCATTCTTGCTTGTTTTTATTACTTGGAATTTGCGTTTCTTTTACTTGAATCATCAGATAAATTAGCTATATACAATCAGCTTAAAACAAGTTTTCCAGCATTTATTAAAACCATCAATTATCATCCGCTTGAACTTGTTCATTTTGATCGATTACTCCACAACAACATAGCCGAACTAAACGAAGACGATATAAAAAGTGGTGGTTACGTAATAGACACTTTAGAAGCCAGCATTTGGTGTTTACTTACTACCACTTCTTATCATGATGCAGTGGTGAAAGCAGTCAATTTGGGAGAAGATACCGACACTACAGCTGCAGTTACCGGTGGATTAGCGGGGCTTTTATATGGGTATGCCAATATTCCTAAAAAATGGATTTACTGCCTAGCAAATTTGGATGCCATCAATTCGTTTTTTCATATTCAGCAACCAGCTATACATGCGCTTTCTGGGAAACTGAATGTGCTGTATAAATGTACCACACTTGGCGATTACACCACCTTTGGACCCGGTGAGGAAGATTTTATCTATGCTTATGAAAAACTCAATCACAGCCTAGATGCCACGATGCACCTCACCAACGATAAAGGAGTAAATACAATCGAATTGGATTTTAATTACCCCCTCTACCCTGTTCAAGGCTATTTGCATTGCGAAATGCAATCCAATATTACCTGCGAGGCTGACAACTTTTTCTTCATGATTGATTTCAAAGAGTTTGAACACCTATCTGCCGACGAATCTATAATTAAAGGAACTTTAGCCACTAATATTGTTGACTCTCCCGATGTAGATTGCTTCATGTATGAATTTCATGTACAGCAAACAAACTGCCGCGAAATCATCCAAAACAGCACGCTTGGTGAATGGAATTTTGATGTGGATGGAATTGATGATGGGTATTTGCAAGATTAAAACGGATTAGGTATAAAACCAAATGCAATAGACACTATTAGCGCTGTAATGGCATATACTATTTTCTCTACAAGTGGTGCTTTAAAAATAATGTACCCAAAGTAAAGCAATACCCCAGGGATGATTAATAGGTATGCAATTATTTTAAGCGTTACCCAAAACCCGTTTAAATCTTTTTCTAATTCTGACATATTACCTGTTGTTAATGTGTGAAACAATCTAATTTATTAATACGAATATAGAAGGGTTCGTAGACAGAAATTGGCTATTGATTTTTATAACTCTTGATTATTGTTTCAAATCTTAAATTAAGAAGCAATACATCATAATATTTTAACTTTAAAATCGCCAATTACCGCTTACTAGCGCTCGTTAGCGATTATTAGCGCTCATTAGCGACAATTAGCTATTCTAGTTGCTTTACAACAACAAAAAACGCTATTTGGGCAGATTGTATTCCAATCCCCAAATAGCGTTTTAATTTAAACCTATATACCCTACTTTATTGCATTTACAACTGTGCTCCTATCTAATTTGATTTTGTACTATTACCCTAACTAAAGAAACCGTAATTAGATATTCTAGATGCATTTTCTAACAAATCAACCTTGATGTAACTTAAAAATACTTTTTCGGTTTTATGGCCAGAAATAGCCATAATGTCTTGCACTAAAATTCCTTGCTTATAAGCATTCGTGCAAAAAGAACGTCTTGCGGTATGCGTAGTAATAAACTTGTATTTAGGCTCCTCATACTCTACAGGAACACCACCTTGGGTGCGCGTATACTTGTATGGCTCGGTAATTTTGGCTCGCTTGCAAATTGATTTTATGTTTCGGTTTATGTTACTTTGGTGAATATAGTCCGGAAGATTACCATTGTACTTTTCAGTAATTTTAACGATTTCTGAATTCAAAGGAATGTATACCATGCCAGCAGTTTTACTTTGTTTTAGCATGATAAACTTTCTGCCATTTTGCATCACGTAATTGGGATTTCTGATAAACCGCAACAAGTCTCCTATTCGCAATCCGGTATAACACCCTACTAGAAAAATATCCCTTGATATTTCCATTTCTTTGCAATGTAACTTTACCTCTTGTATTTGCTTTAATTCTTCAAGGCTTAAATACGGATGATGAACTACTTCCGATATTTTAGAAAAATAGGTTTTCTTGAATTCTAAGTTCGTATGTCTGTCTTCGTCCAAGGCATAACCCATCAATGTTTTTATTTTTTGAATAATCGTGCCCATATAATTTCGAGATAAGTTTCGATCATTCATGTAGTTCATAAGGTCGTGATAGAACTTTCTATTGATGTCATTAAAATACAAGGTTTTTAGCTTTCTGTCGGCCAAGTACTTTTTCATAAACTCCATACAATTTCTATGTGTTTTCAGGGAACCACTGCTTAATATTTTTTTAGAATACGGTGAATTGTTTTTAGAATAAAACTCTAAAAACCATTTAAAGTACTCCATAAAATCATTGGATAAATTGGGATTAATTTCGTCAGGTGCAAAGCAATGGTTTTGATGGGCAATATATTTTGCTGTTTTAAGCACCTTACTAGACTTTTTAATTTCAAACACTTCATGAAAAAGAGATTTGACTGAATCCAACTGTATTGCGTTGATGTTTTCGCGGTAAATCAAATTGTTGAATTTGCTTTCAAATTCAGTCAACTTGCTATTTATCAAATTGGCGTTAATTGTTGAGCTAGGCAATTTCATTTTTTGTTTCCTGCTTTCCCAATCTTTTAAGCTTCTAATTTCAAAACCAGTTGAAGCCCTAAACTTTTCTTGAACACCATTTCTGTATTCAAAAAAAATTGTTGTTTTTGTACTACCTGTTCGCAGGTAAAATTTCGTTTTCATCTTTTAAAAATTTTAAGTTAATACTTCTTTTTTAAAGTTAGAAACGATGAATTTTTTTGACCAATTTTTGTGTCCATTTTGTGTCCATTTGAGTCCTCTTTGGGGTCGTCTTGTCCAAAAAAACAAAAAATAATTTTTTCAAACCGCTAAAAAAACCGCCGGAAAGCCCGTAATCATTGGGAAAAATAAAACTAAAACTGGGCAGTCGAGGTCACGAATGAATACAAAAACATAAAAAAAACGCCAAGATTACTTGAGCGTTTTTTTTGTTTTTGGATTCTAAAAGCGGAGCTTTCCTGGATGTCGCTTGCGAAATCCAGGTATTCATGAAGCTACTTCCATCCAATACATCTATGATAACTTGATTGATTCATCGAAATGGATGTCGCTTGCGAAATCCAGGTATGCGTGAAGCAACTTCCATCCAATATAGCTAAGATAACTTGATTGATTCATCGAAATGGATGTCGCTTGCGAAATCCAATAGCATCCTGAAGCTAGTACACACATTTTAAACAAAAGTTTTTATTTGTCGCTAGTAATAACATTGATTTGTGTCCATTTTTGTGTCCATAAATCTATTCAAAAGGTTTGTAATACTATTTTGGGAATTAAAAAAAGCACGAGTTCAAATTCTCGTGCTTGCTAATTGCTAAAATATCTTGGGGATAATGTGGGGTGTATCTTTTAAATACAAATAGCTTAGTTACTATATTATTTCTTCGGGTGTGTTAGATCCATTAAAACGCAACTCGCAGCTACCTTCGTAGCAATAACTAGACTTTTGGCCACTAAATTTGATGGGAGCATTGAGTTCACTTTTCATGAATGAAATGTAATTATATACGGTCCGCTCAGAAATGCCTAACTTAATGCATAGCTCTTTTGGAGAACCCGTGCGTTCAGTCTTTATAAGTTCGTGTAATTTTTTTATAACTCTAATGTCCATATCTAATGCAAGTATATAAATTGATACTGCAACCAAAATTCAGTTTGTATTTTTTTTTTAACAACTGTGTATTTTTTTTTCAAAACGAAATTTTAACAGAAATTCACTTAAACTCATTTTCACAAAAAAGGTTACAACTAATTAAAAATCATTTAATTAATTGTAAACTTCTAGAATCTACTTTCTGAGAAAAAAAATGATTTAACAAGCAAAATTAAATGGGTGTAATTTGCAGTTGCTGTAGATTTTCTACAGTAAATGTTAAAATTTAATATTCTAGCGCATTATCCAACTATCAAGCGTATTTTGGTGGCTAGTATAACCCTTCTATTTTCGCCTTGGCAACCTATATTTATCAAGAAAACACGCAATTCAAAACCTTTTCTAGAGAGGAATTAAGCACAACTGAGCACGAACAATGCACCTTTGAAAACTGCCACTTTGGTGCATGTAACTTTATTGGTGTGACTTTTATTGACTGTGTTTTTACAAATTGTGTTTTTGACGAGGCTCAACTGAATCATGTGGCATTCCGTGCGGTAAAATTTATACGCTGCAGTATGAAAAATTTGAATTTCGCGATGTGTGACAGGTTATTATTTGAAGTAGAATTCGACCATTGTCGTTTGGATTTTTCTAAATTCTATACGCTACCCTTACATGCTGCAAAATTCACAAACTGCAGTGTACTTGCGGTTGATTTTATGAAAGCCAATTTACAAGCAGTACAATTTGACACGTGTGACTTGCATCGCGCCGAATTTGAAGGAGCTTTGGCTCAAAAAGCTGACTTTTATAGCAGTGAAAACTACAGCATAAATCCATCCAAAACCAAACTCAATAAGGCGGTATTTGCCGAATCAAGACTTGCTGGATTAACTACGCATTTGGGATTGAAACTAAGCTAGAGATTTTGTAAGCACATAATCTTCCATCACGTAGCCAAAATCAAGCACAATATCCTCTGATTTCAAAACCGTAAATCCATACTTTTCGTAAAAAAATTTCGCCGAATTGTAGCGATTCACATTTAATGTCAACGAATTTCCGCCAGTTTCTAATGTAAGTTGGCTCACGTAATCAAGCAGTTGCTTTCCTATATTTAGGCGCTGGTATTGCGGCAAAATATACAATTTATGCACCTTGGTGGTTTGTGGTAAATAATTGGGCTCAATGCCCATAAAACCAACTTCGACTCCGTGGTAGGAGTACAAATAATAGTGGTGATTTTTTTGATTTACGTCCTGCAATAAGGCCGATTCACTATAAAATAAATCGAGCATGTATTCCAACTGATCATGGTTTAAAATTGCACTGTAAGCTACATGCCAGGTTTGGCGAGCAATAATATCAATGGTTTTAAAATCAGTAGGCGTAGCTTGTCGAATCGTAATTTCGTTAGCCATGAACGGTTTGTTTTTTACCGTATTTTACAATCACTGAAGCTTCAAATTCGAGCCATTCGCGCCAACGTTTTTCCACGTCAATGCCCTCACCGTATTTGCGCGCATACCCAATAAAAGTAGTATAATGTCCGGCTTCACTTTCCATCAATTCGCGATAAAAAGCCGCCAATTCGGGATCTTCAATGTTTTGAGAAAGCACTTTAAAGCGTTCACAGCTGCGAGCTTCAATCATGGCCGAAAACAACATCCGTTCAACAAATCCAGAAACTCGACTACCTGTATTGCTTTGCTTCATGTACTGTACCAACTCGCCCACGTATTCGTCTTTGCGTTCGCGACCTAACTTTAACCCGCGTTTTTTGATGATATCATGCACCATTTCAAAGTGCTCCAGTTCTTCTTTGGCCAAGGCCAACATATCGGTCACCAAATCAGGGTATTCAGAATTGATGGTTACAATGGTAATCGCATTGGTTGCTGCTTTTTGTTCACACCACGCATGATCAGTCAGAATTTCTTCGATGTTGGATTCTACGATATTCACCCAGCGGGGATCGGTAGGCAATTGCAAACGGAATGTGGACATAGTTTAGTTTTTAGAACACAAATAAAGGACGATCGCTCATCATTTCGTTTACTTCATCGGCCACCGCTTCTAGAACGGCTTCATCGGTGTGATTCATCAATACACGATCAATCAAATCGACGATAGTTTCCATATCGCTTTCCACCAAACCGCGAGAAGTAATCGCTGGTGTTCCGATGCGAATTCCTGAAGTAATAAACGGTGATTTATCATCAAAAGGCACCATGTTTTTGTTTACTGTAATTTCAGCTTTTACTAAAGCATTTTCGGCTTCTTTTCCTGTAATATTTTTGTTGCGCAAATCGATCAACATCATGTGGTTGTCGGTTCCACCAGAGATTAAATGGTAGTCGCGTTTCATAAAGGCCTCGGCCATGGTTTGGGCGTTTTTTTGTACTTGCATCGCGTATCTGAAAAACTCGTCTGTCAAACATTCGCCAAAAGCAACTGCTTTGGCCGCAATAATGTGCATCAACGGGCCTCCTTGATTTCCTGGAAATACAGCCAAATCAAATAAGGCCGACATCATGCGAATTTCTCCTTTTGGTGTGGTAATTCCCCATGGGTTTTCAAAATCTTTGCCCATCATGATCATCCCGCCACGTGGTCCGCGCAAGGTTTTGTGGGTAGTTGTCGTAACAATATGACAATGTGGAATTGGGTCATTCAATAATCCTTTGGCAATCAAACCGGCAGGATGTGAAATATCAGCCAGCAATAAGGCACCCACGCTGTCTGCAATTTGACGGAATCGAGCGAAATCCATGTCACGGCAGTAGGCTGATGCACCAGCAATAATCAATTTGGGTTGTTCGCGGGTAGCGATTTCTTGAATTTTATCGTAGTCAAATCGTCCTGTTTCTTTTTCTACGCCATAAAAAGACGGCGTGTATAATTTACCAGAGAAATTCACCGGTGAACCGTGTGTTAAATGTCCTCCGTGTGACAAATCAAATCCTAATATTTTATCGCCGGGTTTCAAACAAGCAGCAAAAACAGCCGTATTGGCTTGCGAACCCGAGTGCGGTTGCACGTTCACATATTCGGCACCAAACAATTCTTTGGCGCGATCAATCGCGATTTGCTCTACAATATCCACTACTTCACAACCACCATAATAGCGTTTGCCCGGATAGCCTTCGGCATATTTATTCGTAAGGCATGAACCAGCTGCTTCCATCACGTCATCGCTGACAAAGTTCTCAGAGGCAATGAGTTCTATTCCATGTTGTTGTCTGTCTTGTTCGTCAAGGATCAGGTCGAAGATTTGTTGGTCGTGTCGCATTGTTTTTATATTAGAATTTTAACGGGCCAAAAATACAAAAATCGTTTGGTAAATAGTTCATTAATGATATATTTGATCACTGAATTTTCAACAACAAATTAACTATTCCTATGCCCATAAGTGCCAATAATCCTGCCCGAAAATCGTGGTTAGATATTCCTGCAAACAGTGATTTTCCCATTCAAAATATACCCTTTGGCGTTTATATTACGTGCAGAGATGTGATTACAATTGGTACTCGTATTGGTGATTATGCCATTGATTTGGGGGCGTTGCAACAACTGCATTATTTTGAGGGAATTGAGCTTACCGAAGATTTGTTTATGCAAGATAACTTGAACGATTTTATCTCGGCAGGCAAAATTACATGGCGATTGGTACGCAACCGCATCGCTGATATTTTTGACGCATCCAATCCACAGTTGCGAGACAATGCTGCCCACCGTTCGCAAATTATTTGCAAGGTAGCCGACGTCGAAATGCAATTGCCCGTTCAAATTGGAGACTATACTGATTTTTACTCCAGCAAAGAACACGCCACCAATGTGGGCATGATGTTTCGCGATCCGGCCAATGCCTTGCTTCCCAATTGGTTGCACATTCCGGTAGGCTATCATGGAAGAAGTTCAACCATCGTGCCTTCTGGTATTCCGGTACACCGCCCAATGGGACAAACCTTACCCGCTGGAGAAGAAAGCCCCGTTTTTGGTCCTTCCCGCTTGATTGATTTTGAACTCGAAATGGCTTTCATCACCACTGATGCCAATGTAATGGGCGAAAACATTCCGGTTCACGAAGCTGAAGAATACATTTTTGGGATGGTTTTGTTGAATGATTGGAGTGCCCGCGACATCCAAAAATGGGAATACGTGCCGCTGGGTCCCTTCTTGGCCAAGAATTTTGCCTCGTCCATATCCCCTTGGATTGTCACCATGGATGCTTTGGAACCGTTTAGAACCAAAGGCCCCAAACAAGATCCTACTCCACTGCCCTATTTGCAACAAAAAGGAAAACACGCGTTTGATATACACCTAGAAGTAGCCATTCAGCCAGAAAATACAGTGGCTACAGTGGTTTCTCAATCCAACTTTAAGTACATGTATTGGTCCATGAGTCAGCAATTGGCGCATCATACTTCTAACGGCTGTCGCGTAAATTCGGGCGACATGATGGGATCAGGCACTATTTCTGGGCCTACACCTTCTAGTTATGGCTCGATGTTGGAACTCACCTGGGGCGGAAAAAACCCGGTGCAACTCGCCGACGGTTCCGAACGCAAATTCATCAACGACAACGACACCGTCATCATGAAAGGCTATTGCGAAAACCAAGAAGTGCGCATTGGTTTTGGGGAAGTTTCCAGCAAATTATTGCCGCCATTTGTACGCAAATAAACTAAAACGGATAAAAATAGACCGGTTTGTAGATCGCTAATTCAGCAGAATTCGGTGTGAGCAAACCGGTTTTTTTATTACGATTATAGACCGATAGTAAATTAGATCCTTGCGAAGCCACCAAAACATACTCCTGATTTGGAGTAAGAATAAAATTGCGAGGCGTTAAAGCAGTTGGAATGCTTTGAATTTTGATCCAATCACCTACATTATTCTTCTGAAAAACTACCAACTGATTGTCTTGTCCTCGTACCGAGGCATACAAAAACTTTTCATCGGCACTAAGACGAAGCTCGGCTGCTGAACCTTGTTTAGTTGGCGCCGAGAGCGGAAGTGTTTGCAATAAAACGAGTTGATTTCCCGAGCAAGCATAAACGGCCAATTCGTTGGTCAATTCAAAGTTCACAAACAAACGCGAACCATCAGCTGAGAACACGAGATGGCGAGGTCCAGATCCGGCTGGAACTTTAACAATTTGGGTTGCTTCCAATTGTAAAAAATTGTCCGATGTATCAGTATATGGAATTACCTTAATTTCATCCGTGCCCAAATCGGTCACAAAAAGATGGTTGGAATTTGGGTGAAATTTGAGGCAATGTACATGCGGTTTTTCTTGGCGTTGGGTATTCACGCTATTACCACTGTAGGCAACAAATTGAGTTGCTGCTCCTAACTTTCCTTGTAAATCTATTGGAAAAACCGCCAAACTTCCGCCTGAATAATTACCTACCAAAATTTTGGTTTCATCGGGGCTAAATGCCAAGGTACAAGGATCATTTCCCTGGGTAAAGGCAGTACTCTGTTTCCGAAATGTATTGGAAGGTGCATCAAATTGGAAACTACTGATTTTCCCGCCTTGTTCCCCACCTATTTCTTCTACACAAACCAACATAGTTTTCGCTCGATTCGTAATTACAAACGAAGGGTTTTCAATTCCTAAAATGGTTTGTTGCAACGATAATTTGTTTGCTTTAGCGTCCCAATTTACAAGCGAAATTCCTTGTTCGGGAGTTGAGGTATAACTTCCAATTAAAAAATTGGTTTGCTGCGCACTACAGATACCAAATAAAAGCAAAACTAAAAGTAATTTTGTGTCGATTTTTATACTATTCATCGGGCTTAGTTATAGTTTTTTAAGAGACGCAGCGTCAATATCGGAATGGGATGCGTGGTGAACAACCAATCCATTTTTCAGTACAATTAATTGGGGCGATTGGTGCTCCACCAAAAATTGGTTAGCAATAGCAGCGGATATTGGACGATACTCCAATAAATCAAGGTAATAGGCAACAACATCTATGTCTATATCATAGTCGTTTTCAAATTGTTTCAACACACTACGGCTAATGCCACAACGGGTGCTGTGTTTAAAAATAAAAACGAACTTTTCAAAAGATTGTTCCGATAACTCGGCCAATTGCTCCATGGAAGTTAAAGGAATCCAAGGCACTTTGGAGGATTCTGATGTGGTATTCGCGCCAAAAAGGCCGGAAAATAAACTCATACGTTTCAATTTTAAGACAAAATGACTGAATTCGTGATAATTATCACCTCTAAAGAAGTCAAGTTGTCGGAATTTGCGCATTGGAACAGATGTTGACGAATGCAAAGCAAAACTAATTGAATTAACCCGATTCTAAACCTACAACAACTATGAATTTAGCAAAATTTACCACCAAATCACAAGAAGCCATTCAACAAGCGCAGCTGCTGGCGCAAGAAATGGAACATGCTCAGATTGAAAATGAGCATTTACTGCAGGCAATTTTGAACGTAGATCAACACGTGACGCCATTTTTACTCAAAAAAACGCAAGTAAATATCGCGGCATTAACCACCCAAATTGCGACTACATTACAAAGTTATCCCAAAGTTTCGGGAGGAAACCTACAGCTTTCCCGTACCTCCAATTCAACACTCAACGAAGCCGAATTATACGCCCAAAAACGGAATGACGAATTTGTCGCCATTGAACATATTTTGTATGCGATATTCACCACCAAAAGCAAACTCAGCCAACAATTGAAAGACCTGGGCTTGACTGAAAAAGCCTTGGTCGCTGCGATTGATGAATTGCGCAAAGGTGAACGCGTAACCTCAGCTTCGGCCGAAGAAACCTACAATGCCTTATCCAAATACGCCAAAAACCTCAACGAATTGGCCAAAAACGGCAAACTCGATCCGGTGATTGGCCGTGATGAAGAGATACGCCGCGTATTGCAAATCCTCACCCGTCGTACCAAAAACAATCCGATGTTGGTGGGTGAACCCGGTGTGGGAAAAACGGCGATAGCCGAGGGATTGGCGCACCGAATTGTGGATGGCGATGTGCCCGATAACTTGAAAGATAAACTCGTATTCTCGCTCGATATGGGCGCTTTAATTGCTGGAGCCAAATACAAAGGCGAATTTGAAGAGCGACTCAAATCGGTAGTGAAAGAGGTCACCGCCGCAGAAGGAGACATTGTATTATTCATTGATGAAATTCACACCCTTGTGGGTGCTGGCGGTGGCGAAGGAGCCATGGATGCAGCCAATATTTTGAAACCGGCTTTGGCTCGTGGAGAACTGCGTGCCATTGGGGCCACTACCCTTGACGAATACCAAAAGTACTTTGAGAAAGACAAAGCGCTCGAGCGCCGTTTTCAGAAGGTGATGATTGACGAACCCGATACCGAAAGTGCGATTTCGATCTTGCGAGGCATCAAAGAAAAATATGAAACGCACCACAAAGTGCAAATCAAAGACGATGCGATTATTGCCGCAGTAGAGTTGTCGCAACGTTACATTACCAATCGATTTTTACCCGACAAAGCCATTGATTTAATGGACGAAGCGGCTTCTAAACTACGTATGGAAATCAACTCCAAGCCAGAGGAACTGGATGTATTGGATCGAAAAATAATGCAGCTGGAAATAGAGATTGAAGCCATTAAGCGCGAAAACGACGAAAGCAAACTGAAAGTCTTGGGCATGGAATTGGCCAATGTAAAAGAAGAACGCAACGAAATTTATTCGCGATGGAAAGCCGAGAAAGATGTGGTGGATGCCATTCAATCCGAAAAGCAAAAAATAGAAGATTATAAGTACGAAGCCGAACGGGCCGAACGCGAAGGCGATTACGGAAAAGTAGCTGAAATTCGTTACGGAAAAATCAAGGAAGCACAGGCCTTGTTGGACCAATTGCAAACCGATTTGGCCAACAACCCTGCGGGACATTCCTTGATTAAAGAAGTGGTAACCCGCGAAGACATTGCCGAAGTAGTGGCCAAATGGACCGGCATTCCGGTAACCAAAATGCTGCAAGGCGAACGCGAAAAATTGTTACATTTGGAAGCCGAATTGCACAAACGTGTGGTGGGTCAAGAAGAAGCCATTGAAGCGGTGAGCGATGCCGTGCGTAGAAGCCGTGCTGGTTTGCAAGACTTGAAGAAACCCATTGGCACCTTCTTGTTTTTGGGCACCACCGGCGTGGGTAAAACCGAACTGGCCAAAGCCTTGGCAACCTATTTGTTTGACGATGAAAATGCGATGACGCGAATAGACATGAGTGAATACCAAGAGCGCCACAGTGTGAGCCGTTTGGTGGGAGCGCCTCCGGGTTATGTGGGCTATGACGAAGGTGGTCAATTGACCGAAGCCGTGCGTCGTAAACCCTACTCGGTAATTCTATTGGACGAAATCGAAAAAGCACATCCGGATACCTTTAATATTTTGTTGCAAGTTTTGGACGAAGGCCGACTTACCGACAATAAAGGACGTTTGGCCGATTTTAAAAACACGATCATCATCATGACTTCGAATTTGGGAAGTGCAATTATTCAAGAGAAATTTGAAAATTTCAAAGGATCAATTGAAGCAACTACCGAAGCCGCCAAAGTAGAAGTCTTGGGCTTATTGAAACAAACCGTGCGTCCGGAATTCATCAACCGAATTGACGAAATTGTTTTGTTTACCCCGCTCACTACCGATAACATAACGCAAATTGTACAGATTCAGCTGAAGGGCATTCTCAAAATGTTGGCCCAACAACACATTACGCTCGATGCCACGCCCGAAGCCATTGCCTATTTGGCACAAAAAGGCTACGACCCGCAATTTGGCGCACGCCCAGTGAAACGGGTAATCCAACGTGAAGTTTTGAATCAACTGTCTAAAGAAATCCTGGGCGGTTCCATCACCGCCGAGAGCATCATCTTGCTGGATGCCTTTGACGGGAAGTTGGTGTTCCGGAACGAATCCGTATAACGCAAAAGAGCACTCCAAAATAGAGTGCTCTTTTTTTTGTCCCGAAGCTTCGGGATGTAGTTTGAAGATTTAGAAATTATCCCGAAGTATTTGATCAAAAATCTTCAATCAAAAATCGTTAATCTGTACTCCACCTCTGCGTATATTTACCAAAAATTTATAGCCTTGAAAATTACCCTTCAAAATCAAAACCTTGTAGTTGCTATACAATCCAAAGGCGCCGAATTGTGTTCGCTTAAAAATGCAAATTCCAATCGCGAATTCCTTTGGCAAGCTGATCCTTCGCACTGGGCCAAACACGCGCCCGTTTTGTTTCCCATCGTCGGAACCTTAAAAGACAATTCATATCTGCATGAGGAAAAAAACTATTCGTTGCCGCGGCATGGATTTGCGCGTGATTTAGAATTTACGCTGCTCGAACAATCCGAAACCCAAGCGGTTTTTCAGTTACTTAGTTCAGCATCTACCTTGGAGGTGTATCCGTTTCTTTTTGATTTTCGAATTACCTATACGTTACAAGCTAATGCGTTGATTACCCAGTATACCATTCACAACCTGGGCGAGGATAAAATGTATTATAACGTGGGCGCTCATCCGGCATTTGCTTTGCCGCTTGCATTTTCTGATTATCAGTTGGAATTTTCAGCAGATTCCGAGCTAACGGCCTATGCCTTGTCTGCTGATTTAATTAGCCAAACAACCCATCATATTTCACTGCACAACCACAAGTTGCCGTTTGACTATTCCTTATTTGAAAAGGACGCTTTGGTTTTCAAACAGCTGAACTCAAATGCGGTAACCCTCTTAGAAAACGGAAATCCACTACTTGAAGTTGCCTTTACTGATTTCCCGAATTTAGGACTTTGGACCAAACCGCAGGCGCCGTTTATTTGCATTGAGCCTTGGCTAGGCTACGCCGATACCGTTGATGCCAGCGGCGTATTGAGCGAAAAAGAAGGTATTCAACTACTTGCGGCTCAACAACAAAAAAGTATACAATTTATTACCACCTTATTGGCCTAACTCATGCTTAATTTTCAATTTACGCCCTTTCCAGAATTGACTTCGTCGCGCTTGCTTTTTCGAAAAGTAACGCTTGACGACATCCCCGAAATTATCGCATTGCGCGGCAATCCCGAAGTGATGCGTTTCATTCCCAGGCCTTTAGTAACCAATGAATCAGAAGCGATTGCACACATTAACGCCAATTTGGAGGGACTTGAAAACAATACGGCGCTTAACTGGATAGTTTGTTTGAAAGACAACCCCAAAGCGATGGGAATTGTGGGGTTTTATAGACTGAAACCTGAAGATTACCGGGCCGAAATTGGCTATATGTTGTTGCCCGAATACCACGGACAAGGCTACATCAGTGAAGCAGTAGAACGATTAATCCAGTATGGATTTAATGACATGCAACTCAACTCTATTGAAGCCGTAATTGCTCCCGATAATATCGCTTCGCAACGCGTAGTGTTGAAAAATAACTTTGAACAAGAAGCCTTTTTTAAAGAATACGAATATTACGAAGGTCGTTTCTTGGATATACAAATTTATTCCTTGCTCAAACGCAATTACCTACCCACAATTTAGCACGAAGCATTCGGCTTTTCTGCTATCTTTGCAGCGATGATTAAAACCGTAAACATACTCAACAAACGCGCCCGCTTCGACTACGAAATACTCGAAACGTATACGGCTGGCATGGTATTGACCGGTACCGAAATCAAATCGATTCGGTTGGGTAAAGCGCAGATCACTGAAGGGTTTTGCGAATTCCACAACTTGGAATTGTTTGCCATTAACACCTACATTGAGGAATATGCCTTTGGCAACCAGTTTAACCACAAATCGCGCAGCGAACGCAAATTATTACTCAACAAACGCGAGCTCAAAAGTTTACACAAAAGTGTGCAAGTAAAAGGACTCACCATTATTCCTTTAAAGTTACACACCACCGAAAAAGGTATTGCCAAATTGGACATTGGTTTATGTCGCGGTAAAAAAACCTACGATAAACGCGAATCACTCAAAGAACAGGATACCAAACGGGATATTGACCGCATTAAAAAATCATTCTAATGCTGGGCGAACTATTGCGCAAAGGCCGACTTGACAAGGGGTATAAAACGCTTGAATTGGCACGTTTAACCAAGATTGATGGCGCCTTAATTAGCAAATTTGAAAGCGGTCAACGCAAACCCACATTCCAACAACTCCAACTGTTGGCGCAACTTTTTGAATTGGATTTCCCCTCGTTGCATGTGCAATGGATCAAAGAAAAAATCTTAGCTGAGTTTGGATCAGAGGCCACCACGCTAGTGGCACTCAAAGAAATTATTGAAGAATTTTCATCCGAAACTACTGCAAAGCAAGATCCCAATATTGATTTTGTTTTGGCCGAAATCGAAAAACTCAAAGCCAAACTACAAGGCAACTCCTAGTTTTTATCTTCCAACAAGGGCACAAAACGGCATTCACCATGTTCGTACTTCTCAAATTGAGTTTCGTTTTTGCGAATCAACACCGTCATAATTAGCTGAGTTTCGCCCACCGGAATTACCATTTTTCCACCAATTTTTAATTGAGCCATTAAGGCTTGCGGAACACTGGGCGCACCAGCTGTGACAATAATGCCATCAAAAGGAGCATGATTGGGCAAGCCTTTGTATCCATCTCCAAATGACAAATGTTTGGGACGAATACCTAATTTGGGCAACAACAAGCTGGTTTGCTTAAACAATTCGTTTTGGCGTTCTACGCTGTAAACTTTGGCCCCCAACTCACATAAAATAGCAGTTTGATAGCCTGATCCGGTTCCAATTTCAAGAATTTTATGGTCGGGTTCAATGGCCAATAATTGCGACTGAAATGCCACAGTATAGGGCTGAGAAATGGTTTGATCGGCACCAATCGGGAAGGCTTTGTCTTGATAAGCATAATCCTCAAAACTGGAATTCAAAAACAAATGACGCGGTACTTTGGCAATGGCCGCCAAAACTTTAGCATCGGTAATACCTTTGTCTCGCAACTGAGCAACTAACTGGTTTCGAAGTCCTTGGTGTTTGGCTGTGTTTCTCAACAGAATGGGATTAAAATGAGCGTAAAAATAGCAAACAAAAGCCATTCACCTGCTATAAAATACAAGATAAAAATGGCGAAATTAATGCCCCTCTTGCCCAAGCTATTCTCAATTAATTCCTATTTTTGCGTCAAATATTTAGCTATGTTAAAAGTTGGCGTATTGGGTGCTGGACACTTAGGAAAAATTCATTTGCGGTTGTTAAATCAATCAAGTAAATACGAATTGATTGGTTTTTTTGACGAAAACGAAGCCTATGCCCAACAAGTCGCAACCGAATTTGGGTATACCCTTTTTCCTTCTGTAGAAAGTTTAATTGCCGCTGCCGATGTGGTGGATATAGTTACCCCAACGCTAGCGCACTTTACTTGTGCCGAAGCCACCATCAAAGCGGGAAAACACCTCTTTATCGAAAAACCCATCGCTACTACGGTTGAAGAAGCCGAAGCCATTATGACCATAGCAAATGAGTACAACGTTTTAGGTCAAGTGGGTCACGTAGAGCGCTTCAATCCTGCGTTTTTGGCCACCAAAAATATGATCGAAAATCCGATGTTTATAGAAACGCATCGTTTGGCCGAATTTAATCCCCGCGGAACCGATGTACCGGTGGTGTTGGATTTAATGATTCACGACATTGATGCTATTTTGAGTGTGGTAAATTCTCCCGTGAAATCTGTACATGCCAGTGGCGTTTCGGTGATTAGTGAAACCCCTGACATTGCCAATGCGCGCATCGAATTTGAAAATGGTTGTGTAGCCAATTTGACCGCCAGTCGCATCTCCATGAAAAACATGCGCAAATCGCGTTTCTTTCAACGAGACGCCTATATCTCGGTTGATTTTCTCGACAAAGTATGCGAAGTGGTTAAGATGAAAGATGCCCCAGAACAGCCCGGTGATTTTGATATCATCTTGCAAAATGCCGAAGGCGTTAAAAAACAAATCTATTTTGCCAACCCCGAAGTAAACCAAAACAATGCTATTTTAGACGAATTGGAATCGTTTGCCGATGCCATTCATAACCATACCACTCCAGTTGTGTCGCTAGAAGATGGGACCAATGCCCTGCGCGTGGCCTATCAGATTATAGCCAGCATGGAACAACACTCTTAATTTTATACTATGAAACAAATTGCAGTAATTGGTGCCGGAACCATGGGAAATGGAATTGCCCATACGTTTGCACAAAGTGGATTTACCGTAAAACTCATTGACATTTCAGAACAATCCTTAGATCGAGGTATGGCTACAATTGCCAGTAACTTGGATCGAATGGTGGCCAAAGGAACGATTACAGAAGCCGAAAAATTGGCAACCATTGGAAACATTATCACCTACACCGATATCCAAGATGGAGTCGTGGGTGTAGATTTGGTAGTAGAAGCCGCTACCGAAAATGTGAATCTAAAACTAGACATCTTTAAAAAACTCAACGAATATTGTAGCCATTCTACCATTTTGGCTACGAATACCTCTTCGATTTCCATTACGCAAATTGGCGCAGTTGTGGTTCATCCGGAACGCGTGATTGGGATGCATTTTATGAATCCGGTGCCGATCATGAAATTGGTCGAGATTATTCGCGGATACAACACCTCAGATGCCGTGACGCAAACCATTATGCAATTGTCTGAAAAACTAGGCAAAGTTCCCGTTGAGGTAAATGATTATCCCGGCTTTGTGGCCAATCGTATTTTAATGCCGATGATTAATGAATCCATCGAAACGCTTTACAATGGCGTGGCGGGTGTGTATGAAATTGATACGGTAATGAAATTGGGTATGGCTCACCCCATGGGACCGTTGCAGTTGGCTGATTTTATTGGTTTGGATGTGTGTTTGGCTATCTTACATGTGATGTATGATGGGTTTAAAAATCCTAAGTATGCGCCTTGCCCCTTGTTGGTGAATATGGTTCGCGCCGGAAAACTGGGAGTAAAATCAGGTGAAGGATTCTACAACTATGCCGAAAGCAAAAAAGCCGAGAAAGTAGCGGCTCAATTTTCGAAATAATCGGCGCTTGCCAAAACTCATCGCCTATGTCTATTGCGCAAAACTTGCTTAAAATTAAAGCTTCTTTACCCCAAGAAGTGACCTTGGTGGCCGTTTCCAAAACCAAGCCGGTAGCTGATTTGCAACAAGCGTATGACGCAGGTCAACGTGTTTTTGGGGAAAACAAAATTCAAGAAATGACCGAGAAATGGGAGCAGCTACCCAAAGACATTTCTTGGCACATGATTGGCCACGTGCAAAGCAACAAAGTAAAATTCATGGCACCGTATGTGTCGCTCATTCATGGGGTAGATCGTTTGTCGTTGTTGGACGAAATCAACAAACAAGCAGCCAAAAACAACCGGATTATTCAATGTTTGTTGCAAGTACACATCGCCCAAGAAGAAACCAAATTTGGGTTTGATGAACAAGAATTACGAGCTGCTTTTGATGCTAATGCCTTTGCTCACTATTCCAACATTAACATCGCAGGCCTAATGGGAATGGCTTCGTATACTTCTGATACCAACCAAATCAAAGCCGAATTTACCCAACTAAAATCCTTCTTTGATTCCTTGAAAAATAAACCAACGGCTCAAGTTAATTTGCAGATCTTATCCATGGGCATGAGCGGCGATTATGAACTGGCAATTGCCTGTGGCAGCAATATGGTGCGCATAGGAAGCAGTATATTTGGCAGTCGTTAATAAAAAAATCAAAGAGGTGTACGCAATTTTAGATATCGAAACCACGGGTGGCCAATATAATGAGGAAGGCATTACCGAGATTGCTATCTACAAATTTGACGGTACCCAAATCGTAGACCAATTCATCAGCTTGGTGAATCCAGAAAAACCCATACAACCTTTTGTGGTGAAACTTACGGGCATTAACAACGCCATGTTGCGCTCGGCACCCAAATTTCACGAAGTGGCCAAACGCATTATTGAAATTACCCAAGATTGCATTTTGGTGGCTCACAATGCCGAGTTTGATTACCGCATTCTGCGCACTGAATTTCGCCGTTTGGGTTATCCGTTTGAATCTAAAACCATTTGCACCGTAGAACTATCTAAACTACTCATCCCCGATCAAGAATCATACAGTTTAGGCAAATTGGTCCGGGCCTTGGGCATTCCTATGGCCGACAGACACCGCGCAAATGGTGACGCATTAGCAACAACCAAATTGTTTCAGTTGTTGTTGGACAAAGACGTAGAAAAAAACATAGTCAAAGAGGTGGTAAAAAGCATCGTCGAAAAAGGGGTGCCTGCCAACTTAGCGATTCTATTAGATCAACTTCCATCGCAAACCGGCGTATATTATATGCACCGACAAGACGGCAGCATCTTGTATATTGGCAAGAGTAAGAATATCAAAAAACGAGTCAATCAGCATTTTACAGGCATCACTAACAAGAGTAAAAAATTGCAATTGGAAGTGGCCGAAGTGCGCTACGAAGAAACCGGCAGCGAACTGATTGCCTTGCTCAAAGAAAGTGACGAAATAAAAGTACATAAACCCATTCATAACCGTTCTCAACGCAAAAGTTTGTTTCAATGGGCCTTATACCCTGAACAACACGAAGATGGCTATATGCGATTAGCCTTGCAAAAAACCGATTTTCGCAAAAAGGAAATCACCTCGTTTACCACTATTCAAGATGCTAAAAATGCCTTGTTTAGAATAACGGCACATTACAAGTTGTGTCAAAAATATACCGGGCTGTATGAGACCAAATCCCATTGTTTTCAGTATACCATTAGCGAATGTGACGGCGCTTGTATTGGCAAAGTTGCCCCCGAAATCTACAATGAGCGAGTAGCCGATTTTATTGCCAAAAACAACTTTCATTCCAAAACCTTTGCGCTCGTTGATCGGGGCAGAAAAACAGGTGAACGCAGTGTGGTACTCATTGAAAATGGCATTTATAAAGGCTATGCGTTTGTCGATTTAAATTACCAAATGACCAACTTGGATATATTGAAAACCATTTTGGTTCCGATGCAAAACAACCGAGACACACAAACCATCATTCAAGGCTACGTGCGTCGCAATCCCCACATGAAAATTATTTCATATTCATGAATTACTTGATCGTTATTGTAGGCCCAACCGCAATTGGCAAGACAGCTCATAGCATCGCCTTGGCCCAAGCCCTTCAATGCGAAATACTTTCCTGTGACAGCCGACAATTTTATAAAGAAATGTGCATTGGTACGGCTGTTCCAGAAACCCATGAATTGGCTGCGGCGCCCCATCATTTTATTCAACACTTGTCCATTCAAGACACCTACAATGTGGGACTGTTTGAAAAACAAGCTTTGGCAAAATTGGACGAACTTTTTGCTAAAAACAACACCGCCATTTTGGTAGGTGGATCAGGCTTGTATGTGGATGCAATATTGAATGGATTGGATGCTTTCCCTCCTATTGAAGAAAACTTTCGCAAATCGATTCAAACACAATTTGCCACCCACGGTATTGAATACCTCCAAAACGAATTGAAACGCTTGGACCCCGCATATTATCACACCATACAATCTGAAAATCCACAAACCCTACAAAACCCGCAGCGGTTGATGCGATTTGTAGAGGTGTGCATTGGGACTGCTAAACCCTATTCTAGTTTTTTACAAAAATCAAAGGTGAATCGAAACTTTACCCCCATTCTCATCGGACTCGACGCACCAAGAGAAATGCTCTACGAACGCATCAATTTACGCGTGGATCAGATGATAGCAAAGGGATTATTAACAGAAGTAACTGCACTTCAAGCATATCAGGATAACAATGCATTACAAACTGTAGGCTATAAAGAACTGTTTGCTCATCTCAATGGAGAGTGTTCGTTAGCCGAGGCAATTGATTTGATAAAACAAAACACACGCCGCTATGCCAAGCGCCAGCTCACGTGGTTTAAGCGAAATCCCTCCACTCATTGGTTTGACTACCTAGCTCCTACATCATCTGTGTTGGACTACATCAATCCCTTAAGAAATTAATTTACTATGCCCATCGCAAACAACTTTACTTCTGTATTTCAAAAAGAGTGGGAAATTAATTTTACCCTATGTGATCCCTACGGAAAACTAAAATACCCCGATTTGTGTAATTTATTACAACTCACGGCTGCCGAACACGCCGAGTTGGGTGGCATCAGTTTTAGTGACATGCAAGTGCATCATCAGGCGTGGGTTTTGAGTAGAATGCGCGTGGAAATTGAAAAAATGCCCCGTTGGAAGCAAAAAATCAGCATTAAAACCTGGATTGTTTCCTTAGAAAATTCCCGATCTATCCGGGCCATGGAAGTGTATTTACATGGCGAGAAAATAATTGGTGTCGAAAGTTTTTGGGCGGTATTCAATACCCAAACCCGACGCCCGGAAAACTTAGCTTTACCACACGAACACTATGAAAAATATGAGCATAATAGAGGAACGAACTTACCGTTTGCAAAAATTGATAGTCCGGCTTTAACCGAACTAGTCACCACTAGAACCGTGCAATGGTCTGATTTAGACATTGTCAATCATGTAAATAATGTAAAATACCTGGAATGGTGTTTGGATGCCTTTTCTGATCAATGCAGCAAATCAATAGGAATTCGAGTATTGGAAATGAATTTTTTAAGTGAACTGAATTTACACGAGCACGTAAATATTCAGGTTGCTACTATCAATGAAGGGCAACAAATATTTTCAGTTGTAAAAGACCAAAAGATATGCTATTTGGCACAAGTAGACTGGAAATAAAAAAAGGCCTCAATTACTTGAAGCCTTTTTTGTTACGATTTATTTTTAATCACGAGTCGGAATCCTTCTCCGTGTATGTTCAAAATTTCCACATTTTCATCTACTTTTAAGTACTTACGCAATTTGGCAATGTACACGTCCATACTACGTGAAGTAAAATAATTGTCATCGCGCCATATTTTGGTCAGGGCTAATTCTCTGGGCATCAAGTCATTTTCATACAAAGCCAACATTTTGAGTAACTCGTTTTCCTTGGGCGACAATTTTATCGGCTCCTCATTTTTATAGGTCAAGAAACGCAATTTTGCATTGAGGTGTAACGCCCCAATTTGAAATTCAAACTTCGCCGGCTCTGATTTTACATCTGTCGCTTTGCGTTGAATGATGGCCTTGATTTTTAACAACAACACTTCAGAATCGAAGGGTTTGTTTAAGTAATCATCGGCACCCACTTTATAACCTTTTAAAACATCTTCTTTCATTGACTTGGCGGTCAAGAAAATAATGGGCACTTCCTTGTTCTTTTCACGAATTTCTTTGGCCAAGGTATAGCCATCTTTATAAGGCATCATGACATCGAGAATGCAAAGATCGTAGGTGTCTTTTTTAAATTTCTCAAACCCTTCCATGCCGTTTTTAGCCAAGACTACATCAAAGTCGTTAAGCATTAAATAGTCTTTTAAGATGGCTCCAAAATTTTGATCATCTTCGACCAACAGAATTTTTTTATTTGCCGTTTCCATAATCGTATTGTTTAATTTATTAGGGGTATTTTTATGATAAATGTGCTTCCTTTTCCTTTTTCGCTTTCGACGAAAATTTGTGCATTGTGGTCATCCAAAATGCTTTTCACGTAGGCCAAACCTAATCCATGGCCCTTTACATTGTGTATGTCTCCGGTGTGTTCGCGGTAGAATTTTTCGAATATTCGTTTCTGGGCAGCTTTACTCATTCCTAAGCCTTTGTCACTAATTTTTACCATCACAAAATCTTTTACGTTCTCGGTAAAAATGCTAATCTCTGGTTTTTCGGGCGAGTATTTAATTGCATTATCTAAGATATTAACCAAGACATTGGTAAAATGTACATCATTCACCAAAGCAGTTGTTCTTAGCGCTTGCAAATCAGTGGAAATGGTCCCCTCGCGGTCTTCAATAATCAAATGAACGTGTTCAATAGCTTCGTTGATTAGATCGTGAATGCTATGATTTTCTTTTTTAATTTCTAATTCTCGTTTTTCCAAACGGGAGATACGCAATACGTTTTCAACCTGGGCATGCATGCGCTTGTTTTCGTCGCGGATCATTTGCAAGTAGCGGGCTACTTTCTCGTGGTCGTGAATTACCTTTGGATTTTTGATCGCGTCTAAAGCCAAATTAATTGTCGCTATTGGTGTTTTGAACTCGTGCGTCATGTTGTTGATGAAATCTGTTTTGATTTCAGATATCTGACGTTGGCGAATCAACTGATTCAATGCACTACTGTAGGCAATGATAATAATTAAGGTGAAAATAATAGACAAGAGCGTGATGCCTACTAATTCAGAAAATAAGAACTTGACTTTGTGGGGAAATGCCACCAATAATTGGTATTGGTTGGTGCCCTCGTTATCTACAAAAACAGGAATTTCATAACTGTCTTCTTTTTTGAATCGAAAGCGTTCCGAATGAATTTTGGTCGCCAAACCGTTGCTGTAAATCGCGAATTCAAAATGTGTTTTCACCCCATATTCAGCCAATTCATCGGCAAGTAATTTTTGTAATTTTTCATTCGAAACTCGTTCTTGTAAAGGCTTTAAACTGGCAATGTCTTTAAAAAATATTTCAAATTGGGCATTGTCTAGAATGGCCAATTTTCCTGTTTTTTCGAGCTTTAAATCGGGTTCAGCATGTTGTTGTAGTCCCGATTTGTCAATGCTACCATTAAACACCTCAGTGATACGTTTGGCTGAGAAATTTTTTACTTTAAGGCTATCTTTTTTGTTGTCAAAGAGCGATGAATTGATATTGAAATCTTCTGAGATAATATTATTCGAGTAGATGATGGTTTCCTTGGTTCTCGAATCGCGTTGGTAATACCCAAATTCTAAAAAATCACTTTTTTGAGGTTCTTTCCCAATGCTGTCTTTGAGCTTTTTGTATTTGTCAATAAAACTAAATGCTTCTTCTTTTTGGAGCTTATCGGCTACGTTTCCAATAACTTGTTTTACGTGAAAGCCAAATTGTTCTTCGTTGTTTTTAAAGGAAGTGTTAAACCAATATACCTGAACAAGAATAATCCCAATGAGCGAGAGACTCATTAGCACAATCAACAGGCGGAAAAACAATTTATTCATGCAAACAAAGTTATCGTTTTAACATTTGGGCACTTGAGGATTAACCAAATATTAACATATACCATTTAACGCGCATTTTGAAGTGTTTCAACCAATGATTTTACTTGAATCGACAAAGATTCTCGGTTGTCATTGGTGAGGATAAAATCACTTTTCTCAGCCCGCATTTCATCGGTCCATTGGTGTTGCATGCGCTGTAAAACTTGCGCTTCAGTTACCTGATCTCGTGCCATAACTCGATGAATTCGCACCTCTTCAGGCGCTTGAACGCTCACTACATAATCGCAGTTTGTAGCACTGCCACTTTCAAAAAGAATGGCGGCTTCTTTTACCAACAAGGGGAAATTAACATGTGCCTGCACCCATTTGTCAAAGTGCGTTTTTACTAAGGGATGAATGATGGCATTGAGTTGTTGCAATTTGGCTTGGTCTGCAAAAACCAAGGCGGCTAATTTTGAGTTGATTACCTGATCGTGCTCACAAATAGTTGGACCAAACCTGGCAATTAATTGGTGTTGAACTTCGGGTGTTGCCGCTATTTTTTTTGCTTCATCATCGGCATAATAGACCGGAATTCCCAGGTTTTCAAATTCCTTGGCTGCGGTTGATTTTCCGCTTCCTATCCCTCCTGTTAACCCTATTAATGTACTCATTTTTTGAAAAATAAGTTCGGAAATACTTGTTCTGGGTTTTGTTTGAATAGCTGTACTTTAATAAATGATTCAAGAAAACCATGTCCGTAGCCTCGAAATTGCTTCCAGACTGCAAGTACAGACAAATAGCCAATATAGGGGCTTTTGGTTTGAATGCTGGCCACTACCAAAATCACAAAAAAGTATAAAAAATAGAGTTTCAACAACCAATCTTGTGCAAAGATTAGCGCGAAACAAGCTAAATAAAAACCCAAGATAAATAGAGATGGAAAGAAAAATGTGGGTTTGGCATATGCCGGATACCAGGCGTTTAAAATAGGACGTGCTTTCCCGAATTTGGATACCTGAAGTTCAAACTTTTCCCAGTCAATGCGGCGTTTGTGGTAGACAAAAGCACGGGGAAATAAGCGGGTTTCAAAACCCAATTGCCATAAGCGAATGGCTAAATCGGGATCTTCACCGGGATGGATGTTGCCAAAACCTCCAGAGGTCTCATATGCTTTTTTGGAAATGCCCATATTGAAACTACGCGGTTGAAATTTTGAAATGGCTTCCGATCCCCCACGCACGCCACCCGTTGTGAGTACAGACGTCATGGCAAAATTGATGGCTTTTTGTATCGGTGTAAATGATTTTAATGCTTGATCTGGCCCGCCAAAACAATCTACATAATTGGTTTCCAGTTCGAGCATCACTTCATTTAAATAGTTAGCTGGAATAATACAATCGGAATCAAAAATTAAAAAATACTCCCCTTTTGCGCGTTGCATTCCGAAATTTCGGGAAGCCCCTGGACCCGTATTGTCTTTAAAATAATATGAAATTGAAAGGTGCGATTGATATTGAGCAACAACCGAATCGCAGGGCAGCGTCGAACCGTCCTCTACAATAACAACTTCAAACGGGAATTTATAGGTGGTTTTGGTGAGACTTTCTAAGAGCTCACTGATTTCTTCAGGACGATTGTAAACCGGGATAATGATCGAAAAAAACATAGCTAAACTTTGGGCAAATATACTCGATAATAAAAATAAAAAAACCACCCGAAAGTGGTTTAGTATGGGATACTGACCTTATTTTTTTATGAAAGGCACTGTATGTATTTGATCGTTGGATTCAATTTTGAGCCAATAGGTTCCGGCAGCCAAATGGCGCACTGGTAACTGAAATTCATTGGAATCAACTTGGGCACTATAAATCGCTTCTCCCAAGACCGAAAACACCGTTACTTTTTGTATTGGATGTACGTAAGAAACAGAAAGTATATCGGTGGCCGGATTGGGGAAATAATGCACGTTTTTCAGCTCAAAAGTTTCAGCAGCCAAAGCGGTATTCCAAGCTGATACCTGAAAGGTTCCAAAAGTATCATTGGCATACTCCCAAACTCGGGCATAAATTGTTGAGCCAGGGGTGAGTCCGGTGAGCGATAATCTTGAAAACGAAGTGGTACCTGTATCATCACTGCAACCTAAACTTGTTAATGCGGTGCAATTACCCGAAAAAACGGTTAGTCCAGTATCTACCAAAGGTGAGCCCGGATCTGCTTGTGTTTCAATGGTTATATTTCCATCGGCAGGAACCACAGTACTAAACCACACGTCTCCCCCAAAACCAAATACAGCACAAGTAGGAGCCGGTGCACCCACCGATTTTGTAGCGCCCACATTGGTGGCTACCACCGCGTGTTCTTCAAACGTTCCTCCCGGTATTAAAGGAGTTGCATTGATACATTCGTCATTGGGAACAGCCAAAGGCAAGGTGGTAAATAGCGTGGCTTCAGACCAATCGCTTATGCCATTGGCGCAGTTGGCTCGTACATAAAATTCGTAATCCGTAAACGGTTGTAATCCTGTAACCAAAAATGGACTCAAAATGTTGCTATAACTTGGATTGGCTGGCAAACCACCACCGGCAGGTCCCACATACACATCCCAACTTAGATGCCCGCAGCCTGTTTCCCAACTAAGTAAAGCCGATATCGTATTGATGTTATTTACAGCCGTTCCAAATGGAGCAATACAGCCGGTAAATCCTTCAATCGTAATGTCGTAATCTTCGGTTTCACCGTAGCCATAATTGGCGCATGGATCTATATTTTCAGCTGCCGTATTCCACACGTCTCTTACGCGCATGCGGTGTTCACCAGAAGGAGCTGTACAATCTAAAAGTATTGAAAAGGTACCTGTTTCATTGGAGCCAATTTCAGTTAAGGTATATCCTACTCGTTCTTCTGGAGCAAAAACAAAATCATCATTATAATCAATCCAAACGGCAATATTTTGTTGTTGATAGGTTCCTACCGTGACATTGATTTCATACAACACACCCGGAAACAAAGTAGCTGTATAATTGGGCTGTCCCGTAAAATGGGTGTAGGCAGGATTTACTGGTGCAATGCCAGTATTATTGGCCAAACTTGTTCCTGTAATAACAATATTAGAAATCAAGTCCCCATCAGTTTTACCATTGGTATAGGTGGGCATACAATAGCATATATTTGGCGAGGTGGCCGTAACCAAAACTGGCGTACTGCTTTGCAAGGCTGCCCCACAAGAAACAATACAGCGGTACCAATGTGTGCCAAATTGAGTTGTAGTTAAATTGGCCGAAAACCCATTGGCAATTGGATTATAGTTGATGCCGTCTATGGAAGATTCCCATTGATAAGCAATCCCAAATTCGCTAATTGTATTTTCTAGATGCAAATCAAAACTGTAACCATCGCATAATTCTGGTGTTGACGATAAAGTAGCGCCTGGATTCGGAAGACCCGAACAATAAGGTTGTGGCGTAAAGGTGTATTTCTGACCCACCACCAATTGGGGATTTGTCAAATTATTAAATGCGGCTGTGCTCGAAGCTATAACAGGACTTAGTGTTGGGTTTACACTTAAAAAAGAAGTGGTATCTACCAAACCAATCGAAGCGGTTAAGCCGCCTGGACTGTTCATCGTATTGCTGTATATAAATTCGATGATACCGCTCGTTTCGTGCAACACCATTTTGAACGAGGCAAAAGCAGTTGCATTTACCGCACCGCCGTTTCCGATATTGATGGCATCCCATCCTATTTCCATGTAGCGGTTGGGTGCAGTTCCACCGGATGCATATTGAATACTACCTGTGGTTCGGTTATGGTCATCCCAAAAAGCAGCAATTAATGGGTTTTGCGGATTGGCCTCTGAGAGATTATTTACCCAAGATTGGCCGTTTACATCACCACCTAATCGAATCCAACCATTGGTACTGATGCTAAACGTGCCATACATTACGCCGCCAAAATTGAAAGGAAATCCAAAGGCTACATTGTTTTGAATGCCGTCATCGCCCACCGCAGTTGAGTTGGTTCCTGCCACCGGCACATAGGTTTCTGTAGTTTGAGTAAAGAGATAACCCGCCACATTTTGCGAAAACCCCTGAACCGATATCCATAAAATTGCAAATAATATTTTTTTCATAGTTCAATTTTTAATGCTAAAAGCAGCCTAAAATAACAAAAAATACGGTACCCTAGAATAAGTTGGTATGAAAAAAGCCACTTTATCAGTGGCTTAACTTTTATAATTTATTGAGGATTGAATTAGGAAATACTAGCTACACCCACCATTTCATTTGCCTCTTTGGTGTAATCTACCTCGGGGAAATTAAATCCAAACAAATTATGAAAATCTTCTCGGTAGCCCGCAAGATCACCTATTTCGGCTAAATTCTCGGTAGTAGCTTGTTCCCATAATTCGGCTACTTTGGCTTGTACATCAGCGCGCATTTCCCAGTCGTCGATGCGAATTCTACCTTGCTCGTCAACGGGAACAGGTTTGCCTGTAAACAAACGATCTTGGTACAAACGTTGAATTTGTTCGATACAACCTTCGTGGATTCCTTCGGCTTTCATGATTTTGTACAACAACGAAATGTATAAGGGAATTACTGGTATCGCAGAACTAGCCTGCGTAACCAACGCTTTATTTACTGAAACATACGCTTTTCCTTCTAGCGCAGACAACGACTTTGTAATGCTAAAAGCAGTTTCTTCCAAATGATCTTTGGCTCTACCAATTGTTCCTTTGCGGTAAACCGCTTCAGTTAAGGCTGGCCCAATATAGGAATAGGCAATTGTTTGTACGCCCGAAGCCAATACATTTTCAGCTTGCAAGGCATCCATCCACATGGCCCAATCTTCACCTCCCATAACGGCTACGGTATTTTCTATATCATCGCCGGCACAAGGATCAATGGAAACAGTAGTCACATTTCCTGAATGAAAATCAACCGTTTTATTGGAATATACTTGACCAATAGGTTTCAAAACCGAACGGTGCAATACACCTGTCTTGGGATGCATACGCACCGGAGAGGCCAAACTATAAATCACCAAATCAACTTGACCTAAATCTTTTTTAATTAAATCGATGGTTTGTTTTTTTACTTCGTCTGAAAAGGCGTCACCGTTGATACTCTTGGCATATAAACCCGCTTGTTGTGCTTCTTTCTCAAAAGCTGCCGAATTGTACCACCCTGGAGAAGCGGTTTTACCTTCAACAGGTGGTTTTTCAAAGAAAACTCCTATGGTTGCAGCATCTGATCCAAATGCACTGCTAATGCGTGAAGCCAAACCAAATCCAGTGGATGCCCCAATGACCAATACTTTTTTAGCACCGGCAATTGGTCCTTTTGATTTAATATAAGCAATCTGATTTTTTACATTTTGAGCCGCACCATCCGGGTGTGCCGTGAGGCAAATGAATCCGCGCATTCTAGGTTCTATGATCATACGAATGAAATTATATAGTAAATATTAGTCTGTTAGTTGTTCTATTTGAGGGCACAAATATACTTTCTTTGTTTAGTTCAACAAAGCTTTTGCGTGATTTATAGCCGAAGCTACAGGGTCTTTACCCGACAACATTTCGGCCAATTCCAACACGCGTTCCTCGTAACTAAGCTGCTTTAATTGGGTTTGTGTACTGGCATCATGTGCCACTTTAAATACCTTGAAATGGGTTTGTCCTTTGGCTGCAATTTGAGGCAAATGAGTAATGGCAAACACTTGTCGGTTGGCACTCATTTGGGCCATAATTAACGCCATTTTGGTAGCAATTTCACCCGATACACCCGTATCAATTTCATCAAAAATCAAGGTTGGCAATTGGGTGTAATTGGCTAATATCGCTTTGGTAGCCAGCATGATACGCGACATTTCTCCACCAGAGGCTACTTTTTTTAATAGGCCCAATTCACTGCCTTTGTTGGCCGAAAACAAAAACTGTAAACTTTCTTTTCCGTTGGGCAAATAGGCATCTTTGGAAATTAATCGAATGTCAAAACGCACAGCCGGCATGCCCAGATCAGCAAGTAGCGTGGTCCATTGGTTAATCAGTATGGGTAAGGCTCGTTCTCGATTGGCATGAAGAACATCCGAAAGTTGATCCAATTGGATTTCAAAAGTAGATTTGTTTGTCAGCAAACGCACTAAGGTTTCCTCTAGATCAGCTGCTGAACTGAACTTGGCTTCCAATTCCTCGCGAATCGAACACAATTCAGGAATTGTATTAACCTGGTGCTTCTTCTGAAGTGTATAGATTTGTTGTAAAAGATCTTGCACCTTTTCGAGTGCTGCCGGATCTTCGTTAATGCCATCAACTGCCGAAGCCAATTCGGACACCACATCTTTCAGCTCAATATACGTAGTGGTAAGGCGTTCAAACAATTGGTTGTATTGATCAGAAAAACCGGCGATGCGTTGCATGCCTGATTTCATTTCGGCCAATTGTGCCAAAACACCCACCGCATCCTGATCGGCTAGGGAATGTGCTTTGGCTAAATTTTCCTTAATCGTAGACACATTCGAAAGAGCTTGGGCTTGAGATTCCAATTCTTCGAGATCCAATTGATCCAAAGGAATAGCTTGTAATTCGGCCAATAAAAAAGCGTGATAATCCTGTTCTTTGACTGTTTTTTTAATCTCCTCTTCTACTGCCGTTATTTCGGCTAAAGTAGTTTTATATGCTTTTACTTGCCGCTGGTAGTCTTCCAAAATGAATCGATTTTGGGCCACGGCATCGATGATTTGAAATTGGGTTTTCTCCTCGGATAATTCTTGGGTTTCATTTTGCGAATGAATATCCAACAAAAATTCACTAAGGTCTTGCAGTTCTTGTAAATTTACAGGTGTGTCGTTGACAAAGGCACGCGATTTTCCTGAGGGTAAAATTTCCCGTCGAATGATGGTATGCGCTTCGTAATCAAGATTCGCTTGCGCAAAGAACTCTTGCAGGTGGTAGTTTTCAATCGAAAAATGGGCTTCAATAACACATTTTTCATCTTTATTTTTCAAGGAAGATAAATCGGCACGTTTGCCCAATACCAAACCCAAAGCGCCCAGTAGTATTGATTTTCCTGCACCCGTTTCACCGGTAATACTGGTAAATCCATCCGAAAAATCAATAGCTAATTTTTCGATCAATGCGTAATTATTGATGGATAAGGAAGTAATCAAAGCAGTTGATTTTGGTTAGGACTAATACTTAATGGTAGCCCATTTTGAGGCGTTGATTGGCGAAACTTGATTTAAGGTGCTAATTAAATCGGCTACATTCATTTTGGGACCTCCCGAAAACAAGGACACCATTTCGTCTACTTTGGCATCAAAGAACACACGCATCAAAAAGGCATTGGGGCGAACTTTATATAAATCGGTCACGTTTTTTATGGCTTCCACTATTTTGTCTTTGGCTCCTTTGGGATCCTGGTGCATGGTGTCTAAGCCTTCAAAATGGTATTGAAACAAGGCTTCTCTGTAGGATGAATAAGTTTGGGATAGCAAATCGGTGAGTAAAAAATAGCGATTTTGGTTGCTTTCGCCTTGGTTCCAGCCTTTGTAATTGCTTCCTTGGGCTGTGGTTAAAATCTCACGGGCATTTTCTAGGTAATTGCTGCCGCCGTTTAAGGCAAACGTATCTGCGTCTAAGCCAATGATGATGAAACTGTAAAAGGAAATTACCGAGACCAAATTGGAATCAAAGCTGGTGGGTGTAAAAGTCAAATTTTGAAATTCGATATAATCAAAACTAAATTCCTTGTCGTTAAAATTAAATACCGGTGAGGAATACGTAGAATTATAAATGGGTCGTGACGATTCAACTTGAATAGAAGCCTTAAAATGATTGGAATCAAATTCGGTCACGTTGATGTTCATGGAACAGTTTATGCGCTCATTGGCTTTGTACTCCTGCCCTGTCCACTCGGTTTTGTTTACAAAATCATTCAGGGCTTTTTCTAAGGTTTTAAATACTTGTTTATTGGTGCCCGCAATCTGCTCGGCATTGATTTTTACCGTACAATTTAACTCTTGTGCAGAAACACTGCTACTCCAAATTAAAACCAATAAGATCAAGTAATTACGCATAGTATTTTGCAATTAGAATGTTTAGTAAATCCTCGGCAACCGCCTCTTTTGATTTCAAAGGCATCGGCGTAGACTCCAGGTTTTGGTCAATAAACGTCACTTTATTGGTGGGTTTTCCAAAGCCAGCGCCTTCGTCTTGCAACGAATTCAAAACGATCAAATCTAGGTTTTTTTTCTGAATTTTTACTATCGCGTTGTCAATTTCATTTTCGGTTTCTAAGGCAAATCCAACAACGATTTGTTGTTTTTTGGAAAGACCCAAGGAGGCTAAAATATCGGCTGTTTTTTCAAGTTCAACATTCAAATCGTCGTCCTTTTTTTTGATTTTTTGATCGGCCACCACTTTTGGTCTGTAATCGGCAACTGCAGCGGCACAAATAGCCATATCTACTTCTGCAAAATGTTCGTGGCACGAAGCATACATCTGAGCTGCAGAGACTACCCGAATGAGTGTACACCCTTGATCTTGAAAATCCAAGTGCGTGGGTCCGGTAATTAAAATTACGTTTGCTCCTTTGGCAACAGCTGCACGCGCAATATCAAATCCCATTTTACCAGTAGAATGATTGCCTATAAAACGTACTGGATCAATAGCTTCGTAGGTGGGGCCTGCTGTGATTAAGATGGTTTTGCCTTTAAGGGGCAGTTGGTTGGCAATATCGGCTTCGATAAAAGCCAAGATATTCTCCGGTTCAGCCATGCGACCTTCACCTGATAAGCCGCTGGCTAATTCGCCCGATTCGGCAGGAATTAGGGTATGACCGAATCCAGTTAATGTGTCAAAATTAGATACGGTGGTGGGATGTTTGTACATGTCCAAATCCATGGCCGGCGCAAAATATACCGGACATTTGGCCGACAGATACACCGCAAGCAATAAATTATCACAAAAGCCTTGGGCCATTTTTGCCAAGGTATTGGCGGTGGCGGGAGCTATGAGCATATAATCGGCCCAAAGTGCTAATTCTACGTGCTTGTTCCAAGTGGGATGATCCTCTTGAAGTGTAGGATCTGGTTGATTGTAAATGGTAGAATAAACGGGTCTTTTAGAAAGTGTAGCCAAGGTGAGTGGCGTCACAAAATCTAAAGAAGCAGGCGTCATGATCACTTGGACCTCGGCGCCTGCTTTGATAAAAAGACGAACTAATGAAGCAGTTTTATATGCGGCAATACCACCAGAAATTCCCAGTATAATTTTTTTTCCGCGTAAAACTGACATCAGTCGTAATATTATTTAGTACCTTCTCGGTGGTAGATTTTACCATCCATCCACTCTTGAACTGCTAAGGCGTGTGGCTTTGGCAATTTTTCGTAAAACTTAGATACTTCAATTTGTTCTTTGTTTTCGAAAACTTCTTCCAAACTATCGTTGTAAGTAGCAAATTCTTCCAATTTCTCGGTCAATTCTTTTTTAATTTCCGAATTGATTTGATTGGCGCGTTTGGCCATAATCGTAATTGCTTCGTACACGTTTCCAGTAGGCTCTTCAATAACCGTTTTGTTGTAGGTTATAGTGTTTACTGGCGCATTGGTTTTCTTTAAATCCATGACTATTTTATTTAGCGTATTGTTGTAAATCAGTTTCAATTTTGGCCAACATTTCATCGGCCTTAGCTCTATATTTGGTATTCTCGTTAAATTTAATCAAGGTGGCATAGGCCGTTTTGGCATTTTGTAGACGCTCTTTCATTTTGGCTTCTACACTATTTATCGCCAAATAATAGGACGAATCCAATTTGTAATACAAGGCATCTTCTTTAAATTTCGTACCCGGATATTCGTCAATAAAATTATCCAAGGCAATTAAAGCCGATTTGTAATCGGAAATGGTGTTGTATTGTTTGGCGTTTTCAAACACCTTTTTCTCAATTTTATCGGTCAGGATTTTCAACACCGCATTGGCTTCTCCCATGCTTGTAGAGTTAGGAAAATCATCAATAAACGCTTGCAATTTGGTAATGGCTTTAAACGTATCCGTCTGGTCTAAACTGTAAACCGGTGATAATTTGGAATAACATTTGGCACTCAAAAAAGAGGCTTCTTCAAGCTTTTCGCTTTTGGGATAACTAGAAGCAAAATTCTCAAATTGATACCCCGCTAAATAATATTGCTCAGTTTTGTAATAGGCTTGCGAAAAGAGATAAAACATTTTCTCTGCTTGCGGTTTACCACGGTAGCTGGGTGCTATTTGTTCAAACAAACGAATGGCTTTGTTGTATTTGCCTTTGTCGTATTGTTGGGTAGCCATATCAAACTTCACAGCGACATCTTCTGATTTTAATGCTTTTTGGTATGGACTACACGAAAAAAGTGCAAGCGCAACCAACCATAAAACGAGGATTTTTTTCATTTATTTGAATAGGGTATTATTGATTTACAAGCCGTTGTATCGCTCGGAAACGAAGGGCAAATTTAGTTATAAATTACGGATTACAAAATATTTTTTTTAGCTAAAAAAGTACTGCTTATACCGCCAGATTTTTGATGAAGGCTGCCAATTTATTGTGTAGTGTTTGGTCAACAGGAACCAAAGGTAAACGCAACGTATTTTCTGCTAAACCTAGAATATAAAATACTTCTTTAATTCCGGCTGGGTTGCCTTGCTCGAAAATCATGTCAATGGCATCAGCCAATTGGTAATGAATTGCATAGGCTTCTTCAACTTTGCGTTCCAATCCCAAGCGAACCAAGTTTGAAAACTGTTTTGGAAAACCCTCGCCAATTACTGAGATAACTCCGCTTCCACCGGCCAAAATCATTGGCAACGTAATCATGTCATCGCCAGAGATTACATGAAATCCCTCGGGTTTGTGTTGCAACAATTTCATGGCTTGAACGATATCACCTGCCGCCTCTTTGATGGCTACAATGTTTGTAAAATCTTTAGCTAAGCGAATCACGGTTGCTGGCAACATATTGCTGGCTGTACGTCCGGGCACATTGTATAAAATGATCGGTTTTGGTGAAGCCATTGCAATGGCTTTGAAATGCTGATAAATACCTTCTTGGCTAGGTTTATTGTAATAGGGAGATACCGAAAGTACAGCCACAAATGGAGATAAATCTCGGGTTTGTAGTTCATGAATCACTTTGGACGTATCATTCCCCCCTACTCCCAATACCAAAGGCAATCTTCCGTTATTGGCTGACACAATGGTATGTATCACTAGGTTTTTTTCTTCGGGAGATAGAGTCGCGCTTTCAGCAGTGGTTCCCAATACAACCAGGTAATCAATTCCGTTGTCAATTTGAAAATTTACGATTCGGGTTAAAGCATCTACATCAACCGAAAAATCTTTTTTAAATGGCGTTACCAAAGCAACTCCAGTACCTACTAATGCTTGCATATTTATTAGTTTAATTTGTTGATAGCTTAAAATTTACTTGTATAAATAATATTTTTTGGCCACCTCTCGGTAGTCTTCTACGTCCTTGTACCAATACTCTTTTATATCTTCAAAGAGATGTCGTTTGCTAAAATTTAAACGGATTTTATCGCTGCCGCAAACTTTGTCAAACATAGCAAATCGCGAAGCATCGGCGTGATTAAAAACAGCTCTGTTGGGATACAATTGATTCAATTCTTGCATAATGTAAAACTGAATTTCTGTCAAATTTGCTTTTTTATAATCCCTAACATAAATCTGAACACCGTGACAGTTTACATCTTTGAAAGTAGCATAGAAGGGTTTAAAATGAATCGGCCGGAACTTTATTCCTTTTAAATTCAATTTATTTAGCTCGGCTGTTAATTGCTCGGCATTGATCCAAGGAGCCCCAACAATTTCAAATGGTAAGGTATACCCAACACCTATGGACACATAATTTAATTCTCCTAATATTCCTGTAATCGGGTAGAAAGTTGATGATTGCATGTTGGCTATATGCGGAGATGCAACTACCCATTCTAAATCGGTATCCTTCCAAGTCATTGCACGTTTCCATCCATCCATTTTCACTACAGTGAGTTTGCATTTGGCTTTAAGCAGCTGCTCTTCATTGAGCATGAGAGCCAATTCACCACAGGTTAAACCATATAAATAAGGGATTTTGTATTGACTCACAAAGGAAACAAATGAATCTTCGGTACTATTCCCCTCAATTTTTAACCCTCCAAGTGGATTTGGTCTGTCTAGCACTACAAATTCAATATGGTGTTCTGCTGCAGCTTCCATAGCCAATCCCATAGTACTGATGTAGGTGTATGATCTACAACCATTATCCTGTATGTCATAAACTAAAACATCTATACCTTCTAACATCGCTGAAGTTGGTTTGGCTGTTTTGCCATACAACGAAAACACAGGCAATCCCGTTTTTGGATCGGTTACGTTTTTCACATGATCCCCTGCATATACATTGCCTCTCACACCATGTTCAGGACCAAATAAGGCGACTAATTGAATGTTTTTTGCTTCAAATAAAATGTCAATAGTTGGTTTGAGGTTGCGATCAACGGCAGTTGGATTCGTGATTAATCCGATGCGTTTACCCTCTAATAATTTAAATTTTTGTTCGCGTAACTCCTCAATTCCGGTAGATACAACAGCAAAAACAGAGAGTGGCAACAATAAAAGCAAGCAACAAATGAGTTGATAATACCTTATTGATCTGCGAATCTTAGACGCTTTTGCAACGGGTGTTGTGAGAGTTGCTTGCATCTTAGATTTTGTTTAGTATTTTTAAATATTTGGCAAGTTCAGCCATGAAAATTTCGTGCTTTTCAGCGGTGGTATTGATGATAAAGTGGTTTAATTTTTTATCAATTGAGGCAAATCCCACTTTAAATACCGCTTTTGATTGATTGCTCACCACCAACAAAGGCGATTTAGGCATATCGTAATAGTTGATCAATAAATCAAATCGTTGGGCTACAAATTCTTTTACGGCCGAATTGTCGAAAGTGGCTTGCCAGCTCAAGTCTTTGTGGCTAAATGTAGGGTAATCAAAGGTTTCGTTTTTCTTGATCACATCTTTGTATACCAAAGTAGATATGTTATCGGCAACAATTCCAAAGGAAATTAAAGATTGAACCAAGGCTTCTTTCTCGTAAAAATAAGTTTCATCAAACAAAATTCCAACGGTTTGTACTTTGCTTTCGGTAACTGAAATCTTTACATTCGACAGACTCTTTTTGATCAATTTTAGGGTGAAAAAATCTTTTATATAATTTAAAAACATAGTACTTTTACTTGGAAACAAATTTACATAAATAAGCAGCAAAACTGATGGCAAAACTAAAAAAGTATAACGGCCTTTTGGGGCATTTTGTTTTAATCTTAACATTTATTTTTCTATTTTCTTGTCAACCTAAAAAACTCTGGGTAAACAAAATTGACGGGAAAGAAATTAAACTACTCGCCGAGTACAAAGAAGATTCCTTAATTAAAAGTATGGTAGCCCCCTACAAAGATTCCATAGATAAGGATTTGAGTAAAGAATTGGCCTATGCGCCAGAAACCTTAGATAAAACAGGCGAATGGCAAAGCAATATTGGTAACTTTTTTGCCGATGTTACCATGCAAAAAGGAAATGTGCTTTTACGCGAAAATCACCAGAAAAACTTAGATTTTATTTTACTAAATAGCGGCGGCATTCGCACCATTATTCCCAAAGGGTCGGTTACTGCAAGAAATGCCTACGAAATAATGCCTTTTGAAAACAACCTGACCGTTGTTACACTAAAAGGCGAACAAGTGCTCGAATTACTCAATTACTTTATAACCGAGCACAAACCACATCCGGTGTCGGGCATCCAATTTACCATTTCAAAAGACAAAAAACCAACCTCAATTAAAATACAAGGTCAGGATTTTGATCTTGCCAAAAATTATACAGTAGGCACAAACGATTATTTAGCCAATGGAGGTGACAACATGTTGTTCTTTAAAAAAGGCCTAGAGCGAATCGATTTAAATTACAAACTTCGCGATGTATTGATCGATTATTTTAAATCGGTAGACAGCTTACCAATTCCGAGAGATCAACGAATATTTATAGAAAAATAGCCCCGAAAACCGCCATGAAAAGAAGAGAATTTATAGAGAAAACAACGGCCAGTGCTGCCTTAGTCGGCCTAGGACTTGGCACCTCCAGTTTTATAACATCGACAGCAAAAAAACTAACCGTTCTGCACACCAATGACGTACACAGTTACATTGAACCATTTGCAGCCAATCATCCGAAATTCCCAAATATGGGCGGTGTGGCGCGAAGAGCAGCCTTGATTCAACAAATTCGAGCGACCACACCAAATGTATTGTTGCTGGATGCGGGCGACATTTTTCAAGGAACTCCCTATTTTAATTATTACAAAGGCGCTTTGGAGTTTAAACTGATGAGCAAAATGAACTATGATGTAGCCACCTTGGGCAATCATGATTTTGACAATGGCTTGGAGGGTTTTCACAAGCAATTGCCTTTGGCGAATTTTTCGTTTGTATCGGCCAACTACGACTTTAAAAACACCATTTTAGACGGACTTATTGCGCCCTACAAACTCATCGTCAAAGACGGAATAAGAGTTGGAATTTTTGGCTTAGGTATTGATTTTGATGGATTGGTGGATAAACGAAACTACAAAGAAGCCGTTTACTTAAATCCGGTGGAAATTGCAAAAGACATGGCGTCTAAATTAAAAAACGAAGAGAAATGCGACCTTGTAATTTGCCTTTCTCATTTGGGTTATTCGTACAAAGAAGACAAAATATGTGATGTGAAATTAGCTGCTCAAACCAAAGACATTGATTTAATAATTGGTGGACACACGCATACATTTTTGGAAAAACCAACAATTATCAAAAACCTAGACGGAAATGAAGTGGTTGTAAACCAAGCGGGTTGCTACGGTGTACTTATGGGACAGGTAGATTTCTATTTTGACGAATCAACCAAAACCAAACACAGTAGCCGAGTTATTACAGTATAAGAATACTAGCGCTCTGTAATCTGTATTTTGAAGGAATCGTGGTGACGACGGCGTTTTTCATCCACCACCAAAAAGCGGCAAAACAAATAGTGTGCGGCATAAAAAAACAATAAACCGACGGCTTCAAAATTACCATTTAGGATAATACTTAAAACTTGGTCAACTATTAAAAACACAACAGCTAGCAATAAATACAAACTGGATTTACGGCTTTTGTTGAAAAAATTGGCCAAGGCATACGCACCCAAAATTACTAAAATAATACACTGAGAAAGGTATAAGAAAAATAATTCTTTTACCGAAGCATACGTGATAATGGTAAGCAGTGCATAAAATAAAACAAATGGAACTGCACTTACAGCTATGGGAAAAATCGCTTTTTGTTTAAGTGAAGTATGCACCAAATGCACGAAAAATACTTTGTAGATTAACACAAATAAAGTTCCAACAACCATGGGTATTAGCAGTGTGGATGAAAAAAACAAATTGGCAATCCAAGCTGCTAATAAGGCAAATATGTATATCAGATTTATTCGTCGGGTGGAGCACCAGTACATGAATAATAGAACAGGAATAACAAGTGGTTTAACTAAGATTAGTAAATCGTTATCTTTAAAAAACTCTAAAATTACAGCTACGATTGACAGAAATAAATACCCGATGGCCACCGAATTTACAAATCGGCTTTTTCTAAAGAAAGAATTGGTTGATTTTGATCTCATCCTCTATGTCATTTTAACGGTTTAAATAATCTATAAACTCTTGCTCGTTTAGAATGGCAATCTTTAATTGCTTGGCTTTTTCTAATTTGGCGGGCCCCATATTGGCTCCTGCAACCACCCAGTCTGTTTTGGATGTAATGGAACTTCCTACTTTGCCCCCATTGTCTTCGATGAGTTGCTTCAACTCGTCACGCGAAAATTGCTCAAAAACGCCAGACACAACGAGTGTTTTATTTTTTAAAAGCTCAGTTGCATTGGGATTATACACTTCTATCAACTCAAACTGCACCCCAGTTGCATTTAAGCGGTCAATGATAAGCTTATTTTCTTGATTTTCAAAGAACTCTACTACACTATTTGCAATTCGTTCACCAATTTCATCTACCAACACCAAATCCATAACATTTGCTTTACTTAAAGCGTCAATGCTCTTGTAATGTTTGGCTAGTTTTTTGGCGACCGTTTCTCCCACAAAGCGAATTCCCAAGGCATATAATACCCGATCAAACGGAATTGATTTGGAAGCCAATACGCCCTGCACCAAATTTTCGGCTGATTTCTGTGCCATACGCTCCAATGGCAATAATTGCTCAACCCTGATTTCGTATAAATCGGCGTAATTTTTCACTAGGCCATTCTCATACAACAAGGCTACAGTTTCGCCTCCTAAGCCTTCAATATCCATGGCTTTACGGCTAATGAAATGCTGAATTCTGCCGATAATTTGTGGTGGACAACCATAATAATTCGGGCAATAGTGATTGGCTTCGCCTTCGTTCCGAACGAGTTGCGTTTGGCATTCAGGGCAGTGCGTAATGTAGCGCGTGGGTGGAATATAGTTGATTCGCTTGGAAAGATCTACTTTGATTATTTTGGGGATTATCTCTCCCCCTTTTTCTACAAAAACTACATCGCCTACGCGAATGTCTAACTTCTCGATTTGATCGGCGTTATGCAATGACGCACGTTTCACTATTGTTCCGGCCAATTGTACCGGCTGCAAATTGGCTACCGGGGTAATAGAACCTGTGCGCCCTACTTGATAGGATATTGATTCTAATGTAGTGGCCACTTGCTCGGATTTAAATTTATAAGCTATAGCCCAACGCGGAGCTTTGGCGGTAAAACCTAATTCGTCTTGTTGTGTAAACTGATTCACTTTTATCACTACGCCATCAGTTTCATAGGGCAAGTTGTGGCGGTGTATATCCCAGTAGGCTATGAAATCAAAAACCTCCTGCATCGTTGACGCCTGAATTGCTGTAGTGGGAACTTTAAAGCCCCAAGAACGAGCTGCTTCCAAAGCTGCAAAGTGGGTTGGAAATGAAAAGTGCGAACCGACTACCGTATATAACAAGCATTCCAGCGGACGCTTGGCAACCTCGGCACTGTCTTGTAATTTTAAACTTCCTGAAGCGGTATTTCTAGGATTGGAATAGGGCGTTTCTCCAATTTCAATTAAGTCTTGATTCATTTTTTCAAAACCGGCAAAAGGCAAAATAATTTCCCCACGAATGGTGAGTTTATTTGGATAATCGCCCTTTAATTGCAAGGGAATCGATTTGATGGTTTTGATGTTTTGGGTTACCTCATCGCCTTGAAAACCGTCACCACGGGTGAGTGCTTGAACTAATTTTCCGTCTTCGTAGCTAATGCTTATGGAGGCTCCGTCATATTTTAATTCACAGGTGTAAGCAATGACAGTGGTCCCGAGTATTTTTTGTAATCGTGTTTCCCAATCGAGCAAATCGTCTTTGGAATAGGAATTATCCAGCGAATACATGCGTTGTTCGTGGACAAGAGTGTTGAAGTTTTTGGTCACGGTTCCACCAACTCGTTGTGTCGGGGAATTTTCATCAAAAAATTGGGGGTGTTTGGCTTCTAAATCTTGAAGTGCTTTTAGTTTCTGATCAAATTCGAAATCCGAAATTTGCGGCGTATCCAACACATAATACTGGTGATTATGGTATTCTAATTCTTCTCGCAACGCCTGAATCGTGTGCAAAACATCCATGACAAAATACGTTTAGTCTGATTTAATTTTGCACTAAAATAGGGAAATTATGTCGGTATAAAAACTTACGACATAATTATAGAAAGGATTTGCTCATAAAGCTTCCCATCACTAAGAATAGCTCCTTGCTGTATCAAATCAAAAAGTGCCAAGTTGCGTTCGGCTGCATATTTTTTGGCCCCTTTTTGCATCTCGACCAAATCGGTAAATAAATGATCGCTAAGCCAGTGCAAACCATCTTTGGTCAAAAAGTCGATGGCTGGATTGTTTGCTTTGAGTACAATCGATTCTACTTGATCTGCTTTGCAATCAAATAAAAACACATGGTTTTTAGAAAAATATTCCAAGTAGGTGGCACGTGTGAGTACACCTTCCCAAATGAGATCAGAAAATACATCCAATTCTTGCTCGGCAATTTCGGGGGAATTGGCCTTAATACTATCCCACTCGGCTTTATCAATTGATTGTGTCGCTAAAAAATTAATGAACTCCGGATGCAGTTCTTCAAATTGTTCTTTGGTTAATCGAGCGTACTTCATAACTGGTTAAAATTTTATCTGCTACTTGGTTAAAAAAAAATCCCGATTTTCATCGGGATTCTTTGTATGATGGAATAAAATTAAGCTTTCTCAGCTACAATTTCGTACCCTAATTCAACAATAACTTCGCGGTGTAAACGAACAGTAGCCGAATATTTTCCGGTACGTTTTACGATTCCGCTAGTGATGAATTTACGATCAATTTCATGACCTGCTTTGCCTAAAGCTTCAGCAATATCACTGTTTGTGATTGATCCAAATAATTTCTCACCACCTGCTTTTGCAGAAATTTTAATTTCAAGTGCTTTCAAGGCTTCAGCCAATGTTTTGGCATCGTTAACGATTTTAGCTTCTTTGTGCGCTTTTTGTTTTAAGTTCTCAGCCAATACTTTTTTAGCTGAAGGAGTTGCCAATTGTGCAAATCCTTGTGGGATTAAAAAGTTTCTGCCGTAACCTGGTTTAACCGCTACCACATCATCTTTAAAACCTAAATTTTGTACGTCTTTCTTTAATATAAGTTCCATAATTACGCTTCTTTATTATTTTAGTAAATCAGCCACATATGGCATTAACGCTAAATGTCTTGCTCTTTTCACTGCTACAGACACTTTTCTTTGGTACTTTAATGAAGTTCCTGTAAGACGACGTGGTAAAATTTTACCTTGCTCGTTTACAAATTTCAATAAGAAGTCGGCATCCTTGTAATCAATGTATTTGATTCCAGATTTTTTGAAACGACAATACTTTTTAGTTTTGTTGGTTTCTATATTTAAAGGAGTAAGATATCTGATATCTCCGTCTTTTTTTCCTTTTGCTGATTGTTCGATTGTAGCCATGATACTTACGCTTTAGATGCTTTTAATTTAGTTCTTCTTCTCTCAGCCCAAGAAATAGCGTGTTTGTCTAAACTTACAGTCAAGAAACGCATTACTCGTTCGTCACGTCTAAATTCAGTTTCGAAGGCGATAATTACCTCTCCAGGAACTTTGAATTCGAATAAATGGTAAAAACCACTTTTTTTGTTTTGGATTTCGTAGGCCATCTTTTTCAAGCCCCAATCCTCTTTAGATACCATTTCAGCTCCTCTGGATGTAAGAAATTCTTCGAATTTGCTCACTGTTTCCTTTACCTGAACATCAGATAAAACGGGATTTAAAATGAAAACAGTTTCATAATGATTCATAAATAATTATTTTAAATTGTTAAAATGTGCGCAAAAGTAGGAAAACTTTTTAGAAAAGCAAGTAAAAGGCAAATTTTATCGTTTAAAAGCAAAAAAATCCGATAAAGATTAGTTTTTGTAATTTTAACTACTACTTTTACACCACCAAATCTATAATAAAATAATTATGAAACTAAATTGTGTAGTTGTTGATGACAGCTCCATCCAACGGATGATCATCGCAAAATTAGTGAATAATCACCCAAACTTACACTTACTCGGTGATTTTTCAAATGCAATTGAAGCAAAAAATTGCATGACAGTTCACTCTGTCGACTTAATTTTCTTGGACGTCGAAATGCCCGTAATTAACGGATTCGATTTTTTAGACGGATTAAAACAAAAACCCCAAATTGTTTTTATCACTTCTAAAGCCGAATACGCCTTAAAAGCTTTCGATTATGACGCAACGGATTACCTACAAAAGCCAATTGCGTTAGACCGATTTAATGCCTCTGTAAAAAGAGCAATGGATTTTCACCTATTAAAGAATGACAACTCTGAAGAAGATGCTGAACACATTTTTATTAAGAGTAACTTGAAAAAGCTGAAAATCTTTACTTCTAAAATCAAATGGATTGAAGCGTTTGGTGATTATGTAAAAGTGGTTACTGAAGAAGACAGCAATTTAGTGTTGTCTACCATGAAATCATTTGAGAAAGATTTATCAAAAGACAAATTTATTCGCGTACACAAATCGTATATTATCAATATAGAAAAAGTGGAGCGATTCAATAGCAAATATGCCGAAATTGGCGTGACTAAAATTCCATTGAGCCGAAACAAGAAAGAAGATCTTGTCCGCGCTTTATCGATCGCCTAATAATGATCTACGTTTAAAGCTACTTTTATCGCTTTAAACTGCCCTACCCTTTCAAAACTGTCCAACATTTTTTGGACAGTTTTTTTTGTGCCCGCCAAACTCGATTGCGCCGGAATCTTAATTAGAATCACCCGTAAATATTCGTTTCGAATTCTACTAATGACTGGTTCTTCTGGACCCAAAACTGGCAAGGCTAAATGTTGTTTCGCCAATTGATACAACCACATGGACCCTTGCTTTAATTTGTCGTAATCCCGGTGCTTCAAAGTGATTTTTATGAGTTTATAAAAAGGCGGATACTGAAAAACCTCTCGCTCTTTTATTTGCTCGGCATACATACCTACATAGTCATTTCTACACACATACTGAATAATGGGGTGCTGCGGCGTATAGGTCTGAATCATTACCTTGCCCAAAGAGTTTGATCTTCCCGAACGACCAGCCACCTGTGTCATGAGCTGAAAACTGCGTTCAAAAGCCCTAAAATCGGGATGATACAACAAAGCATCAGCATTCATAATACCTACCAAACTCACCTGATCAAAGTCGAGACCTTTGGCGAGCATTTGTGTACCCACCAAAATTGAAATTTCTTTGTTTTTGAATTTGTCCAATAAATTTTCAAATCCATACTTTCCGCTGGTGGTATCTTGATCCATACGGCCTATTTTAACCTCTGGAAATAAGAGCTGTAATTCTTGCTGAATTTGCTCGGTACCAAAACCTTTGGTAGATAAATGTGGGCTCGAACAAGCATGACAACTCCTTGGATTGGCCATCGAAAATCCACAATAATGGCAGCGCAATTGATTTTTTTGCTTGTGGTAGGTTAAACTCACATCACATTGAATGCAATGCGGAACATGTCCACAGGTGTCACAGGTAATAATTGGAGAAAATCCCCGACGGTTTTGAAATAAAATTACCTGCTTGTCCTCGGCCAAGGTAGCCGATATTGCTTCAATTAACGAAGCACTAAAATGCCCGTTCATTTTTTTTCTAAAATAGGCATCTTTCAAATCGACCAATTCAATGTGAGGTAACGTTGCCTTTCCAAATCGTTCGCTTAAAATAACTTTGCCGTATTTGCCTTTTTCGGCATTGTAATAACTCTCCAAGCTGGGTGTAGCCGATCCCAACAACACTTTTGCTTGATGGGATTTGGCCAATACGATGGCCGCATCACGGGCATGATAACGCGGTGCTGGATCCTGCTGTTTAAAGGTCTGTTCGTGTTCTTCGTCAACTAACACCAAACCCAAATTAGAAAACGGCAAAAACAAAGCCGAACGGGCACCAATCACAATTTGGGCCTTTTCGGATTGCGCTAATACTTGATGCCATACTTCGACGCGTTCGTTGTTGGAATATTTAGAATGAAAAACTGCCACCTTATTGCCAAAATAAGCTGATAGACGGGAAACCAATTGCGTGGTTAAAGCTATTTCGGGCACCAAAAACACAATTTGCTTGCCTTGCTGCAAGATGGTTTCGATGAGTTTGATGTAAATCTCTGTTTTTCCGCTGCCGGTTACCCCGTGCAACAATACTATATCTTGTTTGGTAAATTCCGATTCAATAGCATCAAAAGCTTGGGCTTGCGCTTCACTCAAATGCAATTCGTTTTCTCCTGATTTTGCGGCAAACGAAACCCGATCAGTTTGAAGCAAAAAATCTTCAAAAATACCTTTATCGATTAAGGCTTTTATTACCGAAGTACTAGCTCCGCTGGCTTCTGTAAGTTGTTTCACACTAATGGGCGTTGTGCTTTTGGCTTGCAACTGAAAAAAATGCAGCAACACTTCTTTTTGCTTAACAGCTTTTTGTAATGAATCGAACAAGCCGATGAGATGGTCTTCTGCTTGATAACGTTCAGCCAATCGAATGTACCGAATGGTTTTGGGGGTATAGGTTTCAGAAATTTCTTCATTGATCGCGATTACTTGTTTTTGCAAAAGCGATTGCAATACGGGCAATACATTTTTTTTATTGGTAATTTTGGCAATCTCGTGAATTTTTAACACGGCTTGACTTTGCAAGGTCTCCAAAACCAAGAATTCTTCGTCTGTCAGTTGGACTTCAGGGGCTGAGGTTAAAGCAGTCGTGGATATCACCGTTTCGCTCTCCAACAAAAAGGCACTGGGCACGGCACAGCGATACACCTCTCCTAAGGTGCACATATAATAGGATGCAATCCACTCCCAGTGTTGCAGTTGAAGGGCATTGACCAGTGGTTTTTCGTCAATTATTTGGTGAATTTCTTTGGCTTCATATAAGAGCGGTTCATTTTGGTGCAAAACCACCACCAAGCCGGTGTACATTTTGCTTTTGCCAAAAGGAACTGCCACGCGCATGCCTACTTGCAGGTATTCAAATTCGGCTTCCGACACGCGGTAGGTGAAATTTTGTGGCAAAGCCAAGGGCAGAATCACATCAATGAAATACATGAGAAATGGGTTACTGGGCTGATTTATGTTGCTGTGAATTGACTTTCTTGAGGCTATCTATGGCGGCGTTCAACTCAAAGCCCAACAACAAAATCATGCAATTGATCCAGATGTAAAACATCATGATGAGCAGGGTCCCAATAGAACCATACAGTTCATTGTATTTAGAAAATTTAATAACCCAAATCCCAAATCCGTAGGAACTGACAATGATTAATAAGGTGGTAAATACCGAACCTATCGAGATAAACGCGCGATTTTTTTGGTGTTTAGTTCCAAACTTAAATAGGATTGATGTAGTGAGTAAAATCATGAGCACCACAAAACCCAATCGGCCAATTTCTATCAAAGGAACCTCATCGCTAAACACTTGTTGAATGGCAGTTTGTTGGATAAACACTTCAAAAACCACGATGATGGCTACGGTAAACAATAATAAAAACGAAAGCACCAACGACATGCCTAACGCAATTACATATTGCCTAAAGAAACCACGTTTAATGCTCACAAAGATTGAGGTTTCAAATCCGCCTAAAATGGCATTCAACCCATTGGCCATCAAAAAAATAGACAGTAAAAAACCCGATGATAATAAGCCCGAGTGGCTGTTATTTAAAATATCATTGATAATCGCAGCCACAGCCTCATAGGTGTTGGGCGGTACACTCTGCGATACAAAATCTAAAAAATCTTTTTGAAACCCTTCAATCGGAATGTAAGGAATGAGATTTAAAATAAACAAAGTAAAAGGAAAAAGCGCCATAAAAAAGCTGAATGCAATCGCTGCTGCCCGGTAACTCAATGCGCCTTCTACAATTCCGATTAGGTATAATTCAAGCAATTCATAGAGTGATAAGCCTTGAAGCCATGGGAGTTTAATGCGTTTACATCCGCGTGCCAAATTGCGAATGATCGGGATTTTTTCGATGCTATTTTCTACCGCTTCACTCATATTACATTGCTTTTAAACTTAAATCTAAGTTGTGCACCGAATGAGTTAAGGCCCCCGACGAAATGTAGTTTACTCCACATTCGGCATAGGCTCGAAGAGTTTTTTCGTTGATGTTGCCCGACGATTCAGTAAGGCAACTATTTCCAATAAGGGCTACCGCTTTTCGGGTAGTTTCAAAATCAAAATTATCAAGCAAAATGCGATACACGCCACCCGCATCAAGAATCTCTTGAACTTCTAGTAAATCTCTGGCTTCAACAATGATTTTCAAATCCAACTCATTCGCCTGTAAATAGGCTTTGGTTTTATGGATAGCTGCTGTAATTCCGCCGGCAAAATCAATATGGTTGTCTTTGAGCATGATCATATCATACAAAGCAAAACGGTGATTGGCTCCTCCCCCAATTTTTACCGCCCATTTTTCGGGGGCACGAAATCCAGGTGTGGTTTTACGAGTGTCCAACAATTGAGCGCCAGTTCCGGCTATCAATTGTACATATTTATTGGTTTTGGTGGCAATGGCCGACATGCGCTGCATGGAATTGAGTACCAGGCGTTCGGCTTTTAATATAGATTGGGATGATCCGGACACCTGAAACACCACATCACCGGGAACTACAGGCGTGCCATCGGGTATAAAAATGGTGAGTTGGCAAGCAGGATCAACAAAAGCAAAAATGTGTTGGGCAAATTCAACACCGGCAATAATCCCGGCCTCTTTGACCAACAAGTGTGCAGATCCTTCAGCTTCAGCTGGAATGCAAGCCAAGGAACTGTAATCCCCTGGGCCCACGTCTTCGCGCAAGGCATTTTGAATACAAAGTTGAAGTTCTGCTTGAAATTGTTGTGGACTAATCATACCCAAAATTTGTTGGGCTAAAATACCATTTATTTTCGCGAAAGAAAAGTTGATTCTCGTATTTTTACCGCCTTAAAATAATCTACAGATGCTAAAAAAATTGTTACTGATTAGCAATATGCAATTGCTTGTTTTGTTTATAATCGGGATGGGACTCACTATGAGTGGAGCCTTCATGAAACTTAAAGGCAGTCCTGAAGCGAGCTTATTTTTGGTTGTGGGCATGACGTTTGACGCCGTTACTTTTATTTTATTGATAATCAAACGGTTTCAAAAAAACAACAAATCCTTTTTAGATAGCTAATTCAATTTGCATGAACATCAAACTAATTGCCATTGGTAAAACCGATGATTCCAATCTTCAACAACTGATTGACCGTTACCTCAAACGCCTCAGTCATTATGTGAAATTTGAATTGGAATTACTTCCCGACATCAAGAATTCCAAGCATTTGTCTGAAGCCGAACAAAAAGAAAAAGAAGGCGAATTACTCCTAGCCAAATTGCAACCCACCGATTTTTTGTGGCTTTTGGATGAAAACGGCAAGTCATTTAACAGCGTAGGATTTTCAGAAGAATTACAGAAAAAAATGAATGCAGGCACTAAAACGCTGGTGTTTTTTATTGGCGGACCTTATGGCTTTTCTCCCGCTGTTTATGCCAAAGCACAAGGCAAATTGGCCCTTTCGCAACTCACCTTTTCGCATCAAATGGTACGCCTATTTTTTATAGAACAGGTGTACCGCGCGTTTACCATTTTGAAAAACGAACCCTACCACCACCACTAATTAGTCAATATATTCTGTTTTCAACAAGAACATGGAAACAGACTTTTCTAACAAAATCTTGGCTTGCAAATAGGTGCCAAACAACATCGCATCGTCAAACTGCAACTGAATAGACTGATATTGTGCTCCCTTTGCTTGACCCAATAGTTTAATTTCGGGCAAGGTAATCGGTTTATCTTCATAGATAAAACATCCGCTTTTGGTCACGGAAATCACCACATTACCGGCAGTTTTGGGCGCTTTGCCTTCTTTGTATATCAGCTTGGTGAACGGCGTAAATGCGAGTGTTTTTAGCGAATCATTGGCGTAGGCAAAATAATTTTCGGCCGTTTCACTTTTGTGCGCGCTAGCTTCTTTCTTGGCTTGTAGGAATTGCACTTGCGGAATCACCAATCGCAACGGGAGGCGTTTGTCTATCGAAAAAATCCAATGGGTTGAACTGATGGCATTTTTGCGGTTGAGCACTGCCAATGTATCTTTTCCTTTTTGGTCAAAAAATAAATAAATTGGCGAATGATCTAGTAGTTGTGTTACTACTGAAAAATTTGCCTTTGGCAATTGTATTTCTTTATTTCCTTCGCAAGAAATCATGGCAAAACAAATGAGCCCTACGCTTATTAAAATTTTCATATTCCTTGTAGTTTTTGAAAGAGAGTCACACATTCTACCGCTTCTTTGACATCGTGCACCCGAAGAATTTTGGCGCCTTTATCCAAAGCAAATCCGTGTAAAAACGTGGTCCCGTTTAGCGCGTTATCGGCCGAAGTTTGAAGTGTTTTATAAATCATCGATTTGCGGGAAAACCCGATAAGTAGTGGCGCATCAAGTTTTGCAAACTGATTCAAATGGCGCAGGATTTCAAAATTCTGTTCGGTAGTTTTGGCAAATCCAAAACCGGGATCAACCATATAATCAGTAATTCCGGCCGCTTTGGCTGCTTGGATTTTCTCGGCAAAATAAAACACCAATTCTTGCATGAGATTATCGTACTGTGTAAGCGACTGCATCGTTTGTGGATTACCCCGCATGTGCATCATTACGTAGGGAACTTTATATTTTGCAACGGTGTCCATCATCTTAGGATTAGCGCCAGCGGTAATGTCATTCACCATGGCTACGCCCTCGTCCAAAACTGCTTGTGCTACTCCCGAACGAAACGTATCAATAGAAAGTAAGGCCGTTGGAACTGATTTTTGCAGGGCTTTCACAAGCGGAAGTACCCGCTGCAGCTCTTCAGATTCTGATACTTCGGCAGCACCCGGTTTGCTCGAATAACCACCAATATCAATAAAAGTAGCGCCAGCCTCTACCATTGATTCGGCTTGTTGAACCAAGGCATCGAGTGATGAATAGCGCCCACCATCAAAAAAAGAATCGGGAGTACAATTGAGAATTCCCATTACTTTTGGGATAGTCAAATCGAGTAAATTTCCGTGGCAATTTAGGGTCATTTTGGTGCGATTTACGAGCCAGTTTTACATGAAATTAGTTTTGCTTTTCCGATTCTAATTTCAAAAAAAATGTACTATTTTTGGAAAAATTTGAATACAAATATACACCAATAATGAATACGACTTCCGCCGCCTATGATTCGGTAATTGCCAAATGCAGAGCGCTTTTTACCAACAAAATGAAAGACTATGGTTGTGCCTGGCGTATTTTACGTTTGCCTTCATTAACCGATCAAATTTTCATTAAAGCACAACGCATTCGCAGTTTGCAAGAAAATGAGGTACGTAGAATAGACGAAGGCGAAGCTGGCGAATTTATTGGCATCATCAACTACTCCATTATGGCCTTAATTCAATTGGAATTAGGGGTTGCCGATCAACCCGATTTGGATTTAGAAACCGCGTCCAATTTGTATGACGTCAAAATAAAAGCCACCAAAGAGTTGATGGAAAACAAAAACCACGATTACGGTGAGGCTTGGCGCGACATGCGTGTAAGTTCACTCACCGATTTGATTCTTCAAAAATTATTACGCGTCAAACAAATTGAGGACAACAAAGGAAAAACTTTGGTTTCTGAAGGCATTGATGCCAATTACCAAGACATGATCAACTACGCTGTTTTTGCGTTAATCTTAATGAACGAACACAATTAAACCTTTATGAAAAGAATACTTGTACAGACCGCACGCATTTTAGTAGGACTTTTATTTATCATTTCGGGCTTAATCAAACTCAATGACCCAGTGGGTATGTCCTACAAAATGGTAGAATACTTTAGCGAACCCGTGCTCAACTTGCCGTTCCTTACGCCATTTGCTTTATCTTTTTCGTTGCTCATTGTACTGGCCGAGACAGTATTGGGTGTTTTTTTATTATTGGGTTACCAACGTAAATTTACCTTGTGGAGCTTGTTGGGCTTGATCTCGTTTTTTACTTTCCTCACTTTTTATGCCGCCTATTTTAATAAAGTAACCGACTGCGGTTGTTTTGGTGACGCGTTAAAATTAACCCCTTGGCAGTCGTTTACCAAAGATGTGGTGTTGTTGGTATTCATCCTTTTTATTGTGTTTAATCAATCATTTATCAAACCTATTTTACCTGCTCGGGCAGAAAAAATAACGGCCTATCTTTCACTCCTATTGTCTTGTTTTATGGGTTATTGGGTACTCAATCATTTACCACTCAAAGATTTTAGAGCCTACAAAGTGGGTACTAACATTACCAAAGCCATGGAAATTCCTGAAGGAGCACCCAAAGCTGTGGTTGAAATGGTATTTATTTACAAGGTAAATGGTGTGAACAAAAATTTCACCGAAAAAGAACTGATGAATTTACCTGAAGGTGCCACCTTTGTGGACCGAATTGACAAAGTAATTTCTGAAGGTTACAAACCGCCAGTACATGATTTTTCGATGGAATTGGACGGGTCTGACTACAAAGACGAGCTCTTGCAAGAACCAAAACTATTGGTTTTTGTAGCCTACGATTTAGAAAAAGCAGATTCTGCCGGGCTAAAGTTATTGGAAGGATTACATCAAAAAGCCTTGAAAAAAGGCTATAAAGTAATTGCCATGACGGCTTCAGATGCTGCTGTAATTGCCAAAACAAAAAAATCCTACGGCTGTACATTTGATTTTTACTTTTGCGATGGCACAACCTTAAAAACCATCGAACGCGCGAATCCAAGCTTAGTTGTTTTGCACAAAGGAACCATTAGTCAAAAACTACATTTTAACGACAGTGACCAACTGCAATTGGATTAATATGGGTGTGTACGAACAAAATAAAGCAAAACCTAGCGACTATTTTTTAGTTAGATTTTTAGTGGCTGTGTTCGGAATTGCTTTGGGTTATTATTTATTGGCTGAAGTTTCCACCCAAATTAATCCCGTTTTTGGAAACACCTTTCATATTGTTATAGGCTGTAGCCTCATGGCTTCGGGGTCAATTGTACTTTTATTGAGCATTAAAAAGAATTTTTTCCGCAAAAAGAAATCGAGAAAATCGAAAGTAGTTTTTTTGAAGAAATAAATTTATTAGCCCATTAGTGCATCACGACCAATTTGTGAATTTCAAAAGTATTATTCACTCCCTTGATTTGTACAAAATAGATACCATTAGACCATTGTATAGTACTAAATTGAGCCGAAAGTCCCAAATTGGTTAATTGAAGCATTTCTGCTCCCAACTGATTATAGACCTTTACCTCTTTTATTTCTATACTTGAACTTAAATTTACCAGTTGATGGGTTGGATTAGGAAACACCCTAAATTGGGTTGGATTTTCTAATTGATTAGCGCCCAAGGTACAACCTACACTCGTTCCAGGAATATTGCTGTCCAACCAAGTAATTCTGGAATTTATCCAATTTTTAAATTTGGTTATTTGCCCGGCAAATGTGGCGGGATCGGCATCTACTTCTGGTGTACCGGTGCTGACGCCTAAATTCCCCCATTTTTCAAAGTGGCGCGCTTGGGCTTCATTAAGGTAAGCAGCAGTTTCATCAATGTAGGTATTTAAAGCGGTATTGCTTAGAATGGTAGTTCTAAAATCATCCCATCGGCAACGCAAGCGGTTCTGAAAATTGGGATCTTGCAGCAAACGCACATACCAGCCAGGTGAATTGACATCGGGATTACAATCGTTGATTTTATGCGCCCAACCCGATCCGTCGGTGGCCGCAAAAATAGAACATTCGTTGATGTTTTTCCAAGCCCAATCAAAGTCCCAAACGGGGCCAGCGAACAGTTTACCGGTCGAGGTAAGGTTATCTTTGGTTTTGTGAAAATAACTGCTCTTTTTAAATCCATCATTATTGCGAGCCAATTCATTCACAATAAAATAATCGATAAACGAATCGAGGTCAATGTATTTTTGATACCCTACTGCTGGATCGGCATAATTAGTTCCATATAAAGCCGTTTCAAATTCATTGATAAATCCTTGAATGTATGTTTTTTGTTCGGGTGCAATGGTACTCGGTTTGGGGTAATCATACACCAAATTGACATTAAAATTCGGGTGATCAATGGGATGATAAGCCAACTGCCAGCTGTTGGTAGCGTTCCAATAATCGTTTTTAAGAATATACCCGCCAGTCACATCCAATCCACTGATTTCGATTGGGTCCAATCGGGATATATTTACTCTATTGTTGTCGCGTTTTATGGTCTCCATAAATACATACACTCCTTGATAACTGCCATTAACCACTACTTCACAAAATTGGCTTCGTGTGGCATAATGCCCCATTTCGGTGGCCAATTTATAAGCCAAGGTATTGCGCATAAACACCTTGTCGTTGTAATTGGCTATCAAACACCAATCGTGTTCAAGCGGCATGCCCAATAAAGGTACATTGAGTTCCAAATTGTTCACATCACGCAACTCAAGTGCGTAGGGTTTCTGAGGCAAAGACTGCGAATAGTTTCCACGGTATTCTATGGCGATATTGCCGTTGTACTCGTTGGGAACATCAGTCAAGTTATTAATCGCACCAACTCCATTATTGATGATCCCCATATTGGCAATAATAGAAGGTGAATCGGCAATGGTTTGACCCGCTGTATTAATGGTAACAATTGGTAAATTAGAAGACGTAAAAACAAAGGGGGCTGCAGCATTGGGTCCAAAAGTGACAGACCAATTGATGAGTATTCCCGCATCAGCTGGATAGGTATCAAAAATGCGCAATTTCCACTGCCCTACTCCACTACTTCCGTTGTTAAAATTCCCAATTGTTTCTTGGGGTTTAAAGGTGCCGTTAAATGGTGGCGAACCTGCATTGATAGAAATTGCAGCCGATTGATTTAAACAAGTATTTGTAAAATTATCCCCTGCACCGCCTACACCTGAAAATAAATTGACCATCGTGCCATCGGGAGCGATGAGTTGCACAACCAAATCTGAATCATACGTATGATTAATTCTCATACATACTTGTTGTAATCCATAGCCTGGCGTTAGCGGATTGGTTAATCCAGTTACATTGGCCGTAAAATCATTGGCTTGGCCATTGTCTGAAATCAATCCTACAGCCCCTGAAAAAGTTTGGGCATACCCAAAAATCGATACAAACAACAAGGTAAAAAAGTATGTTTTTTTCATTATAAATTAGGTTTATTTTTGAGGGAAGGCGCCATATTTTAAGTATTTTTGCCTGCGTTCAAATATATCAATTTATTTAACTATTCGGGATTCTATGAAAAAATCAATCTACGCATTGGCACTCACCATAAGCTTATTTTCCTGCAGCAAAGCGCAAAAAACTAGCTTTTCAACCGAGGCATTAGCCACTAATTTAGTGAACACCTCAGGGACAAATGAATCCTTTTCATCTATATTGGCTGCCCACAAAGGCAAAGTAACTTTGGTTGAAGTGTGGGCCTCCTGGTGTGGCGATTGCGTAAAAGCCATGCCCAAAATTAAAGCCATTCAAGCAGAATTTCCTGGAGTAGATTACGTATTCATTTCGGCCGATAAAACCCCAGAAAAATGGGCCGAAGGCATCGCCAAACACGAATTAAATGGAGCGCATTACTTGATGACCGATGGCATGAAAGGTAGTTTTGGAAAAGCCATCGATTTAGATTGGATTCCCCGCTACATTATCTTGGACGCAAACGGAAAAATCATTACGTACCGCGCCATTGAAACCGACTTTGAAACCATAAAAACGACTTTAAAATCCCTAAACTAATGAGAACCAAAATTGTAGCCGGAAACTGGAAAATGCATAAAAATGCCGAGGAAACCGAAGATTTATTAAATGAATTAATCAACGCGTTGCCTGCAGACAAAGAAGTAGAAATTGTAGTAGCACCCACTTTTGTCAATTTGGCATCGGCTGTAGAACATGTACAATTTACCAATATCCAAGTAGCAGCTCAAAATATGCACCAAGCAGCCAGTGGCGCCTATACCGGTGAAATTTCGGCTGACATGTTAAAAAGCATCGGCGTTGAAACGGTAATTCTTGGACATTCCGAACGCAGAGCCTATTTTCACGAATCAGACGAATTAATCAATGCCAAAGTAAAAGCGGCCTTGGCTAGTGAGATGCGCGTGATTTTTTGTTTTGGCGAAGAATTAAAAGACCGCAAAGCAGATCAACATTTTGCTGTGGTAGAATCGCAACTCAAAGCGGGTTTATTTAATTTAGAAGCATCGGCTTGGGAGCAGATTGTTTTGGCCTACGAACCTGTTTGGGCTATTGGTACTGGCGAAACAGCCAGCCCAGAACAAGCACAAGAAATGCATGAATTTATACGCGCTACTGTGCGTGCTGCCTATGGTGAACACATCGCCAATGACCTTAGTATTTTATATGGTGGCAGTGTGAAACCTGATAATGCACAAGAAATATTTTCAAAACCTGATGTTGACGGCGGATTAATTGGCGGAGCGGCCTTGAAAGCGGCTGATTTTGCTGCAATTGTATCAGCCATTTAAAACCACCTTATGTCATCAATTTATTTAGGGTATCATTTTATTGTTGAACCCAAAGAACTCGGATCGGAAATATTAGTAGCCGAATTGGGCGAATTGCCTTTCGAAAGTTTTGTAGAAAGCGAATTTGGACTTACCGCCTACATTCAAAAAGAGTTGTGGACCGCCTCTATTTTGGACGATTTGTTTGTGTTGCAATCGCCCGAATTCAATATCTCCTACACCATCGAAGAAATTGAGCAAGTGAATTGGAACGAAGAATGGGAAAAGAATTTTGAACCCATTGAAGTAGATGGCATCTGTCATGTTCGCGCCCCTTTTCATCCCAAAACAGGAGCAAAATATGACATCGTGATTGAACCCAAAATGAGTTTTGGCACCGGACATCACGAAACCACCCACATGATGATTCAGCATTTGTTGCGTTTGGACGTGCAAGGCAAGAAAACACTAGACATGGGTTGCGGGACTGCGATTTTAGCCATCTTGGCCGAAATGAAAGGCGCACAACCCATTGATGCCATTGATATTGACAACTGGTGTTACTTGAATTCGATAGAAAATGCCGCGCGCAACAATTGCAAACACATTACCGTATATGAAGGCGATGCCAGTTTATTGGTAGACCAACGCTATGAGTTGATTATAGCCAACATCAACCGCAATATTTTGTTGGCCGATATGCACGCGTATGCCAACTGCTTAGTTTCTGGAGGTATCTTGTTGTTGAGCGGTTTTTATGCTGAAGACATTCCGTTTTTGGAAGCTTCTTGTACTGAAAATGGAATGCAGTTTGTTTCTCAACTGCAGCGTAACAATTGGGTTTCCTTAGAATTTATAAAGCGCTAATTACGCATGAGTACACAAGAGCAAATTGAGGAAGCGACAGCGGTTGAAACAGCCGTAGGAAATGCGCATGAAATTGTGTTGTATAACGATGACGTGAACACCTTTGATCATGTGATTGAAACGCTCATGCGGGTGTGTGAACATACTGCCGAACAAGCCGAACAATGTGCTTTATTGGTGCATTACAAAGGAAAATGTACCGTAAAAACGGGTGAATTAACCGAGTTAGTTCCCCAATGCTCGGCCTTGCTCGAAGCGGGACTGAGTGCCGAACTCACCTAATTCATTCTTCCAATTGCACAACTCACAAAGGATTTGGCTTTGGTTGAAAGCGAATTGATCTCTCCCACAACTGGATACCCCAATTTTCGGAGCGCTTCTTGCAGCTGAGGCAAATTGCTTTCGTATTCATAGATAAGTTCTACAGTGCTAGCTTCTACATCGACCAAAACACTGTGTACAAAATCAAAGTCGGTAAGTTTGGAGCTAATGGTTGACGCACAACCAGTACATTTTAAATTCTGGATAACCAATAGGGATTTCATCGTGCAATTTTTGGTAAAGGTAGCCCTCTATTCAAACGGCAACTATGACATAAGTCAGCTTTGTATCAATTAATGAGGCAAATGATCTTTAATCACGCCATATATAAAAGTACCCAATAAGGCTCCTATTAATACCAATCCCAACGGCAAAAATCCAGCGCCCAATAAAATAAATATCGGACCGGGACAGGCGCCTACTAAGGCCCAACCCAATCCAAATAACAATCCACCAATCCAATACCGAAAAGAACCTTTTTCTTTGACTGGAATGACAATGGCTTGGCCTTTGTTGTTTTTGATGTTTTTGTATTTAATTACTTGTAAGCCAACAATACCTGTAACTACTGCTGTACCAATAATTCCGTACATGTGAAACGAATGAAATTGAAACATTTCATAAATTCTATACCAAGAAACGGCCTCTGACTTGGTGAGTACAACACCAAATAAAAATCCTACCGCGATGTACTTAATTGCTTTTATCATGAGAATATCAATGGAAAAATAAAATGAGCCATAATTAAACCGCCTACAAAAAATCCAATCACCGCTTTGAGCGACTGGCGTTGCAAATTACTAATACCTGCAATTGCATGGCCAGATGTGCATCCACCGGCATAACGCGATCCAAATCCTATTAACAGCCCCCCTACTAAAAGAAAAATTATTTTTTTTGGCGAGGCAAATACGTCATTACCAAATAGTGTTGTAGGTTCTAAATTGCCATGTGGAGTATCAATTCCCAATTGTTCAAGTTGATAAAGGGTAGCTGGATGCAACTGTACATTAGACGGATCACTCATAAAATGTACGGCAAACCATCCGCCCAACATCGCACCCAACAAGACGACTAAATTCCAGCGTTGTGCTTTCCAATCAAACTTGAAAAAATCACTGTGTTTGTGTGCACCCATTACGGTACAAAGGGTACGTAAATTTGAGGATACGCCAAATACTTTTCCATAATAATTGAGCACCAACATTACTGCTGCGATTAAAAAACCAGAAATAGACCAATGCCATGTATGAAATAGACTATCCATATTGTACGAATTTCGCCAAAAATACGAATTCCTATTATTTTACCTCCTACAAAGCACAAACTAAAAATATTGAATTAATTTTGAGCTCGAAATTTGTACAAATTATGTTGAAAAAAATTCATATTGAACTCAAATGGGCCATCAATTTTGGGATTGCCTTTTTGCTTTGGATGATCATCGAGAAAAGTAGCGGACTACACGACCGCCGAATTGCCGATTACACGGTATTGACCAATGTGTTTATTTTGATTATCGTGGGTATCTATTTTGTTGCATTATTGGACAAGAAAAAAAATGTGTACCAGGGAAAAATGACCCAAAGTCAAGGATTTATCTCGGGCATTTTACTCACGCTTTTTATTGGCTTACTTACCCCTTTTTTATTGCGTATTTCGTTACAATACATTAGCCCTGAATTTTTTAGTTCGATGCAATCGTATATGGTCTCCTCCAAAAAAATGACCGCCGAACAAGTAAAATTATATTACAACTACCGAAGCTTTTTGTTGCAAACCTTGTTTCTAAATTTCTCGTTAGGCATACTAAGTTCGGCGATTTTCTCGTTTACATTAAGTGCAAAAACCCCAGCGACTCATGAAAAATAAATCGATATTCGTACTTGGATTGGCTTTGATTTTACTTTCTTGTGGAGGATCAACCTTGATGATAAAAAATTGCAGCGACAAAACACCTACGCCCAAATTGACCGCTTCGGATACTTTTGTTATTACCGAATACAGCAAAGAAAAACGCTACGGCACCGAGAAAGAATACCCGATCAATGTGTTTTATGGATCAGCCAAAAACGACAGCATCAACGTGAAACGCTTTTTGAATGCCTTGGCTGGGCCACATGGAGAGCCCATCCGTTACAGCAAAGTTAAAACCTGTTGTCCCTTTACCAGCAAGCATTCTGAATTGGGCGTTGGATTATTGGATCAATATGAACTAAAATGGGCCAACCAAAAAGCCCCCTTGTTGCTCTACTTTAACAACTACGAAAAAGGACCCTTATTGGTTCCGGTAGGATTACGACTTAAATAGTTCTGTTGAGTTAATTTTAATTACAAAACCAAGCCCGTATTTCGGCTTGTATATTTATCTTTGCGGCATCAAAAATAGACCCATGAATATAACATCAATTCCTCAGATTAAACATACCGAAAGTGGCAATTTCTTTTTATTGGCCGGACCTTGTGCCATTGAAGGCGAAGAAATGGCTTTACGCATAGCCGAAACCTTAGTAGGCATTAGCGACAAACTAGAGATTCCCTTGGTGTTTAAAGGCTCATTCAAAAAAGCCAACCGCTCGCGGATTGATAGTTTTTCGGGTATAGGCGACGAAAAAGCCTTAAAAATTTTACGTAAAGTTTCAGAAACCTTTAAAGTGCCTACGGTTACGGATATTCATACCAACGAAGATGCTGATCGTGCTGCACAATATGTTGATGTGTTGCAAATTCCTGCTTTTTTGGTGCGTCAAACAGATTTAGTGGTGGCTGCAGCCAAAACTGGCAGAACAGTCAACCTGAAAAAAGGACAATTCATGAGTCCAGAAAGCATGAAACACGCCGTGCAAAAGGTGTTGGATTGCCAAAATGAAACCGTGATGGTTACAGACCGAGGAACCATGTTTGGCTACCAAGATATGATTGTTGATTTTCGCGGAATTCCAACCATGCAGCAATATGCTACAACGGTATTGGATGTGACACATTCCTTGCAACAACCCAACCAAACTATAGGCGTAACGGGCGGAAGACCTGATATGATTGAAACCATTGCCCGTGCAGGAATAGCCGTGGGTGTGGATGGTTTGTTTATTGAAACTCATTTTGATCCAGCGAATGCCAAAAGTGATGGGGCTAATATGTTGCACTTGGATTATTTTGAAGGCCTGATGACCCGCTTGGTGGCCATTCGAAAAACGATTACTACTTTTTAATTTTACCCTATGAAAACTTCCCTCTTCACTTTTGTAGCTAGCGTTTTGTTGGCTATGAATTACGCCTACGCACAAGAACCAATTAAAATTCAAGACCGCTACACTGCACACAATAAAGGAAAGTTCTTTGTGTCTTGGGGAGGAAACCGAGAAACCTTTACCACTTCGGATATTCATTTTACCGGAGAAAATTACGATTTCACGGTGCACAATGCAATGGCCCAAGACAAACCAAAAGGCTGGCATATTGATTATTTAAACCCCAGCCGTATTACCATTCCGCAGACTAATTTTAGAATGGGATATTTTTTCTCCGATCATTACAGCATTTCAATTGGAGTGGATCACATGAAATATGTGATGAAGCAAAGCCAAACGGCCTTAGTAAGCGGAGTTGTCAATTTACCCACTTCTGATGCCGGAGCCGTTCACAATGGAATTTATTCGAACTCACCCATAGATTTTATCGACGGAACCTTTTTGCAATTTGAACACACCGATGGGTTGAATTACGTTCATACCGAAATTGCCCATTTTGCTGATATTTCCAACTGGTTTGGTATTTACAACACCGACAAGATTCAAATAAACTTCACCGAAGGATTGGGCGCCGGATTCATTTACCCTAAAACAAATACAGTGTTATTGGGCAAAACTCGCCATGACGATTTTCATATTTCGGGCTACGGGGTTTCGGCCAAAGCTGGACTTAATGTTACTTTTTTGAAGCACTTTTACGTGCAAGGCGAATGTAAATACGGTTACATCAACATGAATGACATTCGTACCACGCAAAGTGCCGCCGACAAAGCTAGCCAGCATTTTAACTTTTTTGAACGAATTATAGCTGTAGGGGGAATTTTTAAAATTTAATTCGCTTTATCCCACAAATACATCAACGAAGTCATTGCTGCGGCACCCAATTCTAATTCTCTTTTATTTACCGCATCAAAAGTATCGTTGGCCGCGTGATGATAATCAAAATACCGTTGCGAATCGGGTTGCAATCCTACCTTTACAATATTGGCATCTTTTAAAGGCCCAATATCGGTTCCCGAATGTCCTTTTCTGAAAATATGCACCAAATAAGGCTCAAACAGGGGTTCCCAGGATTTAATTTGGGCTACTTGTGCATCTGTGGCTTCGATAGAAAACCCTCGGGGTGAAAATCCACCCGAATCGCTTTCTAAGGCAAACACATGCTGCTCTTTGTTTTTAACGGCCAATTCTTCGTATTTCATACCGCCTTTTACGCCATTTTCTTCATTCATAAACAACACTACCCGCAAGGTATGATTGGGTCTGTAATTTAATTTCTTGAGTATTTCCAAAACTGCCATACTTTGTACGCAGCCCGCTCCATCATCATGTGAGCCATCACCCAAATCCCAGGAATCCAAGTGTCCGCCCACAACCATTACCTGATTTGGAAATTGTGAACCGGTTATTTCCCCCACTACATTGTAGGAAGTCACCTCATCAAAGGTTTGACAAGATTGTTTAAAATAAAATGAAGCAGTTGGGTTTTCTTTGAGTAAACTACTCAATTGATTGGCACCTAAGGTAGAAATTGCAGCTGTTGGAATGCGTTGCGTAACTGGTGTATCCCCGTAATTAGTCATTCCAGTATGCGGTAAATCATCAATGCGCAAGTTCATAGAACGCACGATTACGCCAATAGCACCCAATTTACCGGCTTCACGGGCACCAGATGATCGTTGATCAACACAACTTCCATAGGCCCGAAAGGTCTCAATGAATTCGGGATTCATTGGTCTATTGAAAAACACAATTTTACCCTTTACCGCTTGTTCACCCAATTGGGCCAATTCGTCCAAACTGTGTACTTCAATTACTGAGGCCGAGAGCCCTGTTGCAGGTGTGGCCACCGATAAACCCAAGGCGCATATTGAAAATGGAATCTTTTTTCCTTCTATTTGCAAAAAGGCTTGTTCCTTGGCGCCTCTCACCCATTTCGGCACTTTGACTTCTTGCAAATACACTTTATCTAAACCCAATTTATCCAGTTGCGACTGGGTATAGGCTACGGCCATTTCGGCGCCTTTGGAGCCCGAGAGTCGCTGACCAATTTTGTTGGACAAATCATCGAGCCACGCATAACAGCTGGATTGGGTTAAGGACGTGGAATAAATTTGTTTCAAGAAGAGTTCATCGGTAGATTGCGCAAACAGTAGTGTAGATTGCAACAGCAACAAAAAGGTAATTTTTTTCATAGGGATTTCAATAGATTTCAAAAGTAAATTAATTTGTAAACACAGCCTCGATTTACTGAAGTTCTTGCAAAAAAAAACTCCGAAAGAAATTCCTTCGGAGTTTTTTGGGATGAAAAACGAACGGTATTAATGACCGCCTTCTAATTCGATGGCGTCTACGTCTATGTTTTGTTTTTTCAAGATGCCTTTTACCGCATATCCATAATAGGCCAAATAGGCAAAACAGATAACTGGGATAAAATAGGATTCGTGTATGCCAATGATGTCTGAAATTTTACCTTGCAAAGGCGGGATAATTCCTCCACCCAAAATCATCATCACCAAAAAGGCAGATCCTTGTGAGGTATATTTCCCTAAACCGGTAATGGCTAAAGAGAAAATAGCAGGCCACATGATGCTGCAGAATAATCCGCCGCTCATAAAGGCATAAATGGCTAGTGTTCCTGTAGTGAATAATCCGATAAGCATTGCGATCATTCCCATTAAACCAAAAATTAATAAGGTACGAGAAGGTTTGTCTTGTCCTAAAAAGAAACCAGCTACTTGAAAAGCAACTACAGCTGCATAAGCATACAAAGGTGTTACGTCTTGACCCGAAATATGGTTCACAAATAATACTACTCCAAATGCCACATACGGAACAAGTATCAATAACATTTTACGCAAGGTATGTGATGGATTGAACACCGAAATGGCTCCAGCCCAACGACCAATCATCAAACTTCCCCAGTACATCGAAATGTAGGGTGCCAAAGCAGCTCCTTGAATATTCCCAAACAAATCAGTTTTTAATAATTCACCCAAATTACTTTGAATAGTAACCTCTACACCTACATAAGTAAAGATGCCCAACATACCCAAAACCAATTGCGGATATTTCATGGCACCCCAACCCTCTGGACTTTTTTGCGCTTTGAAATTGGCAAAAAGAAGACCAAAAACGATAACCGCTAAGGTTACAATCGTGAGCTCAAGACCTAAATAATCTTTCTCTTTGTTTTCAATGAAACGGGTAATGAATTCTGGATCTTCGTAACGCGAAAATATGTATCCAAAAATAACAACCAATATAGCCGTTATCGAAATTAAGGTGGTCATGGCTTTGCTTGCTGGTTCAAAGGTCGCATCGCTTTTTCCGTCTGGTAATTTTTTTGAAAAGAAAAACAAGGCTGCTGCCAATAAAAATAAACCTCCTACAAATACATATAAGATTTCCATTTTATCGAGTGAATTGGCCTTCTTGGCAAACTCCTCTAAATTGGCTCCAGCAATTACACCAAAAAGCGCTATTGAAACCACAATTGGTCCAATGGTTGTTCCAAATGAATTGATTCCTCCGGCCAAATTTAAGCGATTGGAAGCGGTGTGCACCTCACCTAAAGAGGCGGCAAAAGGTTGAGCCGAAGTTTGTTGTAACGAAAAACCGAGGGCAACTACAAACAATGCACCTAATATTAAGGCATAGCTTCCTTGCGTTACGGCAAAAATCATGAATGCGGCACCAAAGGTACTGATGAGCAAGCCATTGATGATTCCTTTTTTAAATCCCCAGCCGTTTAGAATATCGCGGTTGGCCATGCTACTAAAAATAAACAACAATAACGCACCAATGTAATAGGCGCCATAAAAAGCAAAATCAATCAATTGGCTTTGAAATTGATCTAATCCAAATTTAATCTTGCAAAATGGAATAAAAACTCCATTGGATGCGCCAATAAAACCCCAGAAAAAAAACACCGTAATTAGGGTGTATAAGGCGGAATTATTAGATTTAGTTTCCGTTTGTGTACTCATGAATAAATGGTTTTAGGTTAGTTTAGTTTTTATTGAATAGTCAGAACAAGTTCCTTTTTTCAAAATTTTCATAAATATAGGTTTAAAATAAAATGACGACCGAAATTTCGTGATTAGTTATTAACGAAATCGTTTTCATAAACCAAAAAAAAGGAGACATACAACGTTTGCGTATGCCTCCTTTTGATTCGAATCAATTTAGTTTATCGGCTCAAAACTAATGGCTGTTCCGCCGCCTGAAGCTAGTTTTAAATCCAATTTAGTTGATGACGTAACTGTTATGATTTTGATTTCATAGGCTTTGGGATTGTTTTCCCAATGGGCCGTATTGGCGTCTTGGTATACAATGGCTTTGTATTTTTTACCCTTTGTTAAAAAATCTAATGATAAGGTAGTTTTACGCGGATTTTCATCGGTTATGGCACCCAAAAACCATTTTTCTGAATTCTTGGCTTTGCGTGCAATCGTCAAATAATCACCTGGTTCGGCTTCCAGGTATTTGCTGTCTTGCCAATCAATCGCGACATCTTTAATGAACTGAAATGCATCAGGGTATTTCTCGTAATTCTCTGGCAAATCGGCTGCCATTTGAATGGGCGAATACATCGTTACGTAGAGTGCCAATTGCTTGGCCAAGGTAGTGTGAACTTGTTCTTTTTTGTTTTTGTCGTAAGCACTCATTTTAATTTCAAATATCCCGGGCGTATAATCCATAGGGCCTCCCAATAAACGGGTAAAAGGCAAAATGGTTTCATGCATCGGCGGATTTCCCACACTCCACGCATTGAACTCATTGCCACGAGCCGCTTCGGCCGCTACATAATTGGGATAAGTTCTGTTATAGCCCGTGAGGTGAGAACTTTCGTGTGAATTCACCATTAATTTATAATCGGCTGCACGCTGGGCCACGTGATTAAAGTGGTTGACCATGGATTGTCCATCATGGAATTCACCTCTTGGAATGATTCGACCTACATAACCTGTTTTTACAGCCGGATAATTGTATTTGATCATGTTTTCAAACGCGCGATCCAAGTGTCTTTCGTAATTGGCCGCAGAACCCGAAGTTTCATGGTGCATGATCATTTTTACGTTTTTGGCTTTGGCATAGGCCGAAATTTCAGCGATATCAAAATCAGGATAAGGTGTGGTAAAATCAAATACATCTTCTTTCCAATTGCCAAACCAATCTTCCCAACCAGTATTCCAGCCTTCTACTAAAACCCCATCAAATCCGTGTTTGGCTGCAAAATCAATGTATTTTTTGGTGTTGGCGGTAGTTGCACCGTGACGACCTGTGGGGATAAGATTACCGGCTGCATTTTGTGCATTTTGTGAACCGGCATAATCCCACGTAGAAAGTCCAACATGCATTTCCCACCAAATTCCCACATATTTCATAGGTTTAATCCATGAGGTATCATCCAATTTACAGGGCTCGTTTAAGTTGAATATCATTTTTGATCCCACAATATCCCGGGCATCGTCACTCACCATAATGGTGCGCCAAGGCGATGCAAAAGGCGTACGCAAGTAGGCTTTGTCTCCAGTGGCATTGGGCACTAAATTGGAGGTGAATTTAAATTCAGCCGGTGTGGCATCCAAGTGCATAATCGGATAATTGACCACTGCGGCTTCAAAAATATTAATGTACAAGCCGTCAGCCGATTTCAACTGTAAAGGCGTTTGTACGCGAAATTTATTTTGAATGGTTTTTAAGGCAATGCCGTTGTTTTTGTCTACCAAATCAGTTGTGATTGCCGATATTTTTGATTCGGTATACGGGTATTCTTGGCTGTCGTAATCACCGGGCAACCAAAAAGCCTTGTGATCTCCAGCCAAATTAAATTCGGTTTTCTCTTCGGAAATCACAAAATAAGATAAGTTGTCTTGTTTGGGTACTTCGTAACGAAATGCCACACCTTCGTCAAACACGCGAAAAATCAAATTGAGTTTGCGATTAGTCGCCATTTGTGTCAAGTTGACAATCAATTCCTGGTAGTGATTAACATACTCCGATTTTTCACCCAAAACCGGTTTCCATGTTTCATTAAAGGTGTTGGTTTTGGTGCCTGTAACGGCAAAATGTGTAGCCATATCGGCACTGTCTTTTAGGTAAATACCCAATAAACTGCTCAAGACAACTGGTTTATTTTTGTATGTTACTGTATAGCTTGGTGTCCCTTTTTCGGCCAATTGGAAGTTAAGGGTAAGTAATTGATTGGGCGATTGAACGCGTTGAGCAATCGAATTGAATCCGAAGCAAACAAAAAGAACAAAGACAATTTTTTTCATATTAGGGTATAATTTTGGTGAAATCAGGTTGTTATTTTTCAGAAACATACTCTTGTAAATAGGCAAAGCGTGAAGTCAATTTCCCTTGATCAGTGAGTTGCGCGCGGGACAACAATTGGTCTTGGTCGTTGTTAAAAAAAGCAGGTATAACATGGGCTAAAAACATTTCCCCAAAACCAACACTGGCGTCATTGGGCAATTCGCAAGGCAAATTATCGACAGACATCACGACAATTGCCGCGGGATGCATAAACGGAACCTCTTTGTGTTCACTGGGCAAATAACCAAAAAACGGATCAGCGATAGTTGAGGCACGCAAGGTACATGCAATGGGACCATCAACATCACACGAGATATCAGCAACTACACGAATATTGCAATCGGGTGCTTGCAGCATTTCCCGGGTGAGTATCGCTGGCGCATCGTTGCCATAAAAATGCCCGGCCATAAACACATCGGCTACTTTAGAGAAACGTTCAAAGTCTGAGGTATAGGCAGTTGGATTGGTGTAAAAATCATTTTTGGAGGATGGAGCCCCGTCGAGGCGTTTGTTGTAATCCAACACATCAATTTGGGTAAACACGGGCTCAGAGTAGATTTTGGTCAAGAAATCGGCGGCTGATACCTCTTTGATTTTAATGCCATCTAAAATTTCTTTGGCTCCCATGGCCACTTTGCCTTTTCCGGTCAACACAATTTTGATAGGCGGTAAAATTTGGCGTTTAAGTTTGGCAATGAGTGCATCTTTCCCACTCAAGGTTTCGGCTTTGGGAATGTTGAATAATTCGTATTTCAATCCAAAGCCACGCAATCCGTTGTAGGCGCCTACAATTCCGGCGTAACGACCAAAACCGATGAGGCGTTTGTATTGTGCATCTACGATGGTTTCGTGGTCGTATAGATCGATATTTTGGGCTAAAATGGCTTGCAACAATTGGCGGTTATACGGTTGTTTTTTGATGGTGTGCGAAAAGAAAAAATATTTTTTATTGGGAATCAAAGCGTCAACCGGTACTTCTTTTACCCCAAATAATACGTCGCAATCGGATAGATCGGTGGTTACTTCAAATCCGGCTTGCTGGTATTCTTCGTCTGTAAACACACGGATATCAGACGATTCGACTTTGATCTCGGCTTGAGGAAATTGATTTTTTAGTTCGACTAAGGCTTGTGGAGAAAAAACCACTCGTCGATCTGGCGGGGTCTTGCGTTCTTTGATGATTCCGAATTTCATATTCCTTTTTGGATTTTAATGGGCTCAAAGGTACATTTTTACGATAACGTTTTCAACCTTAAATTTTTGAAAATGGGAATATCTCGAATTCCTGAAAGTCAAAACATTAGCGCAAAAAGTTAATAACTACGCACAAGTCGTTAATAAAATTCGAAAAAGAAAGGAATCAAGTTTACTTATATTTGATTTTTATTGATTCTACATGCAAGCCTCAAAACCGCTCTATATCGTCCTCTTTTCGTTATTTTTTCTACTGTTATTTTCCTGTTCCAAACAAGAAAAAAATGGCGCAAGCTTAGTTGACATGATCGATGGACATATCCCGATTTTATTGCCGTCTCAAGTAAATTACCCCAAATTATCCCGCAATTATATTGCCGATAAACGCTATGCCATTGACCGTTTTTGCTCAAAATTTTGGAGCAGCGACCAATCAAATTTGAGTTTCTTGGTGGCCAAAAACGGACAAATCATCTACGAGCGTTACCAAGGTTTGGGCAAACGTGAAACCCAAACCCCCATTACCGCTGAGACTCCCTTGCACATAGCCTCGGTGAGCAAAGTGGTTACGGCCACGGCAGTCTTGTTGCTTGTAAATAAAAACCAGATTAAATTAGACCAGAAAGTAAGCAGTATATTGCCAACATTTCCCTATCCTGAAGTGACCATTCGCAGTTTATTGGCGCACCGAAGTGGCATGCGCAATTATGCCTATTTTACTGAAGATCCGGGTGTGTGGGACCGCCACCAAACCTTGAGCAACCAAGATGTGTTGCGCTTGTTGGGCGAAAAAAATATTCAGTTGGAAAGTCCCTCAAACACGCATTTTAGTTACTGTAACACCAACTACGCCATCTTGGCTTTGGTCATCGAGAAAATCACCGGATTGCGTTATCCCGAAGCGATCCAAAAAATGATTTTTAATCCCTTGGGGATGAACCACAGTTTTGTGTTTGAGTTGGACAAAGACCAAGAAACCGCGATGCCTTCCTACAAAGGCAACAACATCCGTTTGGCCTATGATTACTTGGATGCGGTGTATGGTGATAAAAATATTTTTAGTACCCCACGTGATTTATTGAAATTTGACATGGCCCGAAAATCGGATTTGTTTTTGAGTCCGGAACTGCGCAAACAAATTTACCAAGGCTACAGCAACGAACGCAAAGGCGTGAAAAACTATGGCTTGGGCATCCGCATGATGGAATGGGAAAACGGCAAAAACTTTTACTTTCACAACGGCTGGTGGCACGGTAGCACCTCTACCTACATAACCCTTTTGGACGAAAATGTAACCATCATTGGACTATCCAATAAGTTTACCAAAAATGTCTATGCCAGCCGAAAACTCGCTTCCTTGTTTGGTGATTATCCGTTTGAAATGGAAGATGATGAATAATTATTAATTAAAAATTAATAATGAAAAATAGGGTGTGCTGAAAAAGTGCAAATAGCCCTGATGGAAGCGGCATCCTTTTGTGGCGGCGTTCGACACAAAAGATAGAGCGGACAGCAGGTTCCCGGCTCCTCAAATAACTAATTTTGGAAACAATTTGTTTTTAACGCTTCGCTAAGAAAACCAACGTACACTTTATCCTTATATTTGCAGCCTAATTAATAATTATTAATTTTTCATTATTAATTAAAAAAGGGGTCGACTGGTTTTGACAGCAAGTCGAATTGAACAGTAAGCACGTCGAGAAATGAGGCCGTTCTCGTAAAAAATAGCTTCAAAACTTTACACGGCGAAGGAAACTACGCTCTAGCTGCATAATCTGAATTACAGTAAGATTAGCCTCGTCCTACCAGGTAGGAAAGCCAGATTCACCTCGAAAGCCCTGATTCTAGGCGGTCGATACAGGTGAATCGTAAATTAGAATCTAAGAACAGTTGCGCTTTGAGGCTGTTACGAAAACCAAAGAAGCTAAGAAATTGGTGGTTGTTTCTGACCGAGCCGATTTACGAAAATCCATTCAGAAAATAAGCGTGTAGAAAGCTCTTTAGTTGCTTGTTTGGACGGGAGTTCGACTCTCCCCGACTCCACTTTTCACTTTTCAAAGTAAACTAAAAGCCCATAAATCTCAGGATTTATGGGCTTTTTCATTTTACCTACCATTCAAATTATTCATTAAATCTCATTAAAAAGGTGGTAAAATCGGTTACCCAAAAAAAATCAAAAAAAAGGTAACCGAATTTCTCGCAAAGCCAATGATAGCAAGCAGTTCAAAAGATGAACATCTTGACAAAAAAGGATAAAATAAGTAATTTGTATAACCAAAAAGTCACCACAAAATGAAACACAAAATGTCGATACTTTTCTACGTGAAAAGTTCTAAAGCGTCAAAAAATGGATTACTGCCCATTTACCAAAGAATTACAATCAATGGAAGCCGCATCGAATTAAGCACCTCTCGTACAGTTGAAAAAGCAAAATGGAACACCGCAGCAGGCAAAGTAAAAGGAAATTCAGAAGAAGCCAGATTAATAAATAGTCACCTAGACTTACTCAAACACAACGTATACGAGACAGAAAAATGGTTATTAAATAATGGTCATGAAATAAACGCACAAACCCTCAAAAACAAACTCACCGGAATTGATGAAAACCAAAGAATGCTGCTTACAATCTTTGAAGACCACAACAAACGAATGAAAGATCTAATCGGAAAAGAATTCTCAATCAATACCCACAAAAAATACCTCACAGCCATTAGTCACACCCGAGATTTTCTCAAAAGCCAATACCGTGTAAATGATATAGCCATAAGCAAAGTTGACATTGCGTTTGTCAACGACTTTGATTTTTACCTTAGAAACAATAAAAACTGCAACAACAATTCCACCATCAAATACATCAGAAACTTTGGCAAAATTATAAAACAGAGCTATGTAAATGGTTGGCTAGAAAAAGACCCTTTTTTAAGTTACAAGGGAAAAGTTAGAGAAGTTGAACGCGTTTATTTAAGTCAAGAAGAAATTGAGACAATCATAAACAAAGAACTAGCAATTAAACGCTTAGAACTCGTAAGAGATATGTTTGTATTCAGTTGTTTCACCGGATTGGCCTATATAGATGTTTTCAACCTATCAAAAGCCAATATCATTATTGGAATAGACGGCGAAAAATGGATTTCAACCCACCGCCAAAAAACAGAATCAGCCTCCAAAATCCCAATTTTAGCTGTAACGCAACAGATAATCGATAAATACCAAAACCACCCACAATGCCTCAGCAATAACAAATTACTACCAATACTGTCAAACCAAAAAATGAACGCCTATTTAAAAGAGCTAGCCGATCTATGCAACATAAATAAAGAACTCACCTTTCACATTGCCAGACACACATTTGCAACCACAGTCACACTCACAAACGGCGTACCAATAGAGAGCGTGAGCAAAATGTTGGGGCACAAAGACCTGCGCACCACACAACACTATGCAAAAGTGCTCGATAAAAAAGTAAGCGAAGACATGAAAATTCTAAAAGATAAATTTGTGTTCCAGGATCTAAGAGTGAAAAAATCGGGAGTATTATAAACTTCTGATTTTCACTTTCATCAAAATAAAAGTACCTTCATGCGGTGTACTACGTATAGTAAGTTGTGCCTTAATCGTTTTAGCCCTTTCTTGCATATTCGTTAAGCCAATGCCCGATTTGGTGGCCAGCATATCAAAACCAATACCATCATCTTGTATTTGCAAAATCAAGTTGTTTTCAACGATGGTAATAGTGACCTTACATTCCCTAGCATTTGCATGTTTAGTGGCATTTAATAGGCATTCTTGTATAATCCTAAATAGATTAATTTTTACAACACTATCTATTGTATCCCAATCAATTTCATTGGGCGTTTCAAATACAAAAGCAGTTTCTCCAATTTCATTTTGCAGTTGAATCATATTGTAAAGTAAGCTCATAAAATCAAGCTGATTGTCAACAATTTCACTGCGTAAATCATGCGAGATAGATCGTATCTCCAGTTCAATTTCCTGCAGTAAATCAACATATATCAACCGTTTTTCCTTAGCTTCTATGGTATCGCTTTCATTCCAAATACCCAACTGCATGCGGGCACCATATAGCCTGTTCATTACACCATCATGCAACTCCTTTGATATGCGATTTTGCTCCAGTTCTTTGGCAATACTAAGTTTGAGCTGGTACTCTTTAAGCAATTCAAAAATTTCCTCTTCGGCTTTTTGTTGTGCTATTCTAAACTCAATTTCTCTTTTCTGATTTTGTATATACCGGTAAATAAGCACTAATACCAAGGCAAATATAATTAGCAATGCCCCAAAAAGTATATAGGTAATCTTGGAACTCAATACCTTATTCTCCTCCTCTACTGCTGCTGTTTCATATTCTATTCGAGCATATTTATTGCGGCTTATGCGTTGGGCTTTTGCCAAACTATCGGTAATAGTAATATATCTTCTATCATAAACAGCCGCATTCTCATGGTCTATTTGAGATAACAATTGCAACGATTTCTTGGTTTCTTCCCCCATCTTCAGCTTTTCAGCCAAGGCAAGTGCTTGTTTTAAATATGAAGTTGAAAGTAAGGTGTCTTTTTTAATAGAATAGTATTCCCCAAGATTTTTATATTGGTAAACCATTTTATTTTTAAAATCGTTTTTAATAGCTATAGAAAGCGCTTCATTAAAATACTTTACGGCCCATTTTAAATCTCCACTCTTCATTTTAGAATAACCTAAATTGCCAATAGTAGTTACATATCCCTGTAACCATTTATCTTTTAAACCGTGTTTTAATACGGTTTGTAACTCTAGTATAGATTTGTTATATTGATGTTTTTTTTCATAAACATTTGAAAGGTTTACAGAAACGGATACTCTATTTTGAAATTGTGCTTGAATAGCTGAACTGGATGTGTTTAAATCATCTAAAACACGCTTTGCTTGTAAGTGATATTTTAAGGCATCATCATACTCTTCCAGTTTTTCAAAATTACATCCCAGTAAGGAATAACATATAAAAAACGTTTCTGCATTTTTATCTTTATTTAAATATAGTAATGCATTTGATACCTGAATTTCACTTTCTAAATAATTGCCTTCATAAAATAAAATATGAGCTTTTTTTAATAATTCAATTGCAATTCGATCTTTTTTGTTAAGTAATCTGTATAATTTCTCGGATTGTTGATGATAATAATAGGCACTGTCTTTTTGAGTAAAATCATATGTATCTCCTAAATGAGAATAAGCTGTTGCCAGCGAAAAAGTATCTTTGGCAATGCTTGATAAATAAATATTTTTTTGGCTAACTTTTGAAGATTTTGGAAATTCATTAAGGTAATAATATTCAAATGATAAATCAAATAAAAAATGCCTACATACAGTATCATTTGGCATCTTATTTGAAATTTCAAAAAGTGAGTCTAAATAATTCAACTTATATTCTACGTTGTTTTTCTTGTAACGTTCATTTTGAAACAATCTAGAGTTTACCCCTTCAACTTTTTTATGGTTGCATGCTATTACTAAATAACAAACAAAGAATACAATGAATATTTTATGCTTATTCAATTTTTTTATTCAAAAATAATCAAAAAAAAACCATGTTATAATAACATGGCTTAAGTCTTATCTACTTTGAGGTGGTGGTACAGGTGTTAAAGGTTCCCCATCTTTGGCGGTAAGGCTTGTATCGGTTTGCGCTGTAGAATTGGAAATTAGTTCGTCTAATGTGCAAGAGTTTAAAGACACACAAACAATAGTCAATAAAAATAGTTTTACTAAAAAATTAGGTTTCATAAAAAATCAGATTAAAAATTAGAAATAGATGTTCTGTCATGTCTTCTGGACACAACTACTCAATTGATTTTTCTGAAAAGAAGGGAAGTCTTTCTCAGCCGTGTTTTAAGGTCTTTTCCCTACCTTAAAACACCCAGTAAAGCTTTACTATTCCGTATTTGGAACAGTCAAATTTATAGAGACTAACCCATTAACAACCATAGTTTTAGCTGAGTTTAGTAACTCGTATACCGGCAAGAGTAACCGGTAGAGTTTTGAGAATAAGTCAACAAATCTTGCGTCTAAGAGATGCGTAGAATTATCGTATCAATATTTATTTTGTAGGTTCTAGAAAAAGGAAGTAGGATTTCATTGTTTTGCAAATAGCAACTGTTTTTGCCTAAATTTATTCGGCTTACGTATTGAATATTAATCACATAGCCGTGGTGTATTCTAAAAAAGTAAAACGGCAGTAATTTCTCAAAATACTTTAGGGTTTTATAGGCCGAGATTACTTTACCCGAGGCCATATAAAAATCGGTGGTATTATTATCTGCTTTTAGATAAACGATCTCACTAGATCGAATAAAATTATAATCGCCATTTGATTTTATAGAAATAGTATCGGCAAATAAGGCTTTGTGTGTTTTTTGGTAGCGCATCAAGCATTTGCGCAATTCATTCGGATCAATTGGAGTAAGCAAAAAACCCGTTACTCCCCGCTGGTAGGCTTCATAAGCGGATTCTTTTCCCTCGCTCAAAATAATTATTGTAGGCAACTCGTCCAAAAACTCATGCAATTCACTCAAAATAGACAAGGAAATAGCATCCGATTCTTTTTCTACCTTTTTAATAGTTATAAATACAACATTGGGTTTTAATTCCAAAATTCTATTAATCGCCTCTGTTCTGGTTTTACATACCGCCACACACAAAAAATCATCATATTCTTTCAGGAGGTCCAATGTAGAATCCAACCCAACCGAACTGTCAACAAGTATATACGAAAACTGCATTTTTTTTATTGCAATGTATACTGGGCTTAAAAATTCATTTTACGGTAAAACCGTAATTCTATTCCTATTTTTTAAGTAGTTTTGGTTTTATTTAATAATATAAAGCTGAAAATGGATACATCAATTCATCCAAAAAGAACTATTTTGATTGTTGACGACCATCCTATCACAGTAGACAGCTACCAATCACTTTTGGCTACAATAGAGTCAAACAAGCAGGCCAATTACCTTGTCGCTTTTACTTGTGAACAAGCCTTCAATACCATAAACAGCAATCATCTAGAAAATCAACCCATACATTTTGCATTTATAGACATCAGTCTCCCTGCCTATAAAGAAAAAAATATGTATTCGGGTATTGACATAGCCTTGCATGTCCAAAAACTATTTCCTCAATGTAAAATAGTTATCATTACTATGTACAAAGAACCATTGTGGGTAAATCAAATATTTAAAGGGCTCAATCCAGAAGGCTTTATTGCCAAAAGCGATATAAACTTCAAAAGCTTTCCCGAAATATTTAAAAGCATAGAAAAAAATGAAGTATACATTAGTCTATCCATAAAATGGGCACAAAAAATATTGATCCAAAATAATATAAATTGGGATGATTACGACAGCAAAATTCTACATTACATTTCCCAAGGAATCAAAACAAACAATCTTCCCGATTACATTCCGCTTTCCTTAAGCACCATAGAAAAAAGAAAAGCAAACATTAAAAAACAGCTTATACTCACCACTGGTTCAGACAAAGAACTAATAGATGTAGCCCGGAAATTAGGTTTTATATAAACCAGTACATCGGATGCATAAAAAATAGCCTCTAAACAGATAGAGGCTATTTTAGTTTATATATTCTATACAGGTAGTCCTCTTAGCACACACTACTCCTCTACAACTATACTACTTTACACAAAAACCGTAAAAAAAAGCCAAAAACACCGTAATGCCGTATTTAGGAAGCAGGGTATTTTTGGGTTATAAATAGGTGTCATGTAGAATTTGAAAATTCAAGCATGATTATTGTTTCGAATTAACACAAAAAAACAAGTACAATCGAGTAGCTGATCGAACGGAAGAAGTAATTCAAAGACTGTATTATATTTATTTGATAAATTAATGTTATTGTGTTACACAACTAGCATATATACAACCAGATAAAGGGAGGTATGAGAAGTTTTGGAGGGTGTATTTATTAGTCAAGCGTCAGCTTCGATAACCGAAAAGAAACAGAATAAATGATTGATGGAATAATAAATATCATTAAATTATTTTTAGACAAATCCAAGCATTGGACTTTGAGAGCTGGTGTTTTTATTTCAATAATTGGTTTATTGTTAATTTTAGATTTTACATTAAATTTAAGTTACAAC
>JBDKFO010000010.1:0-80734 GCA_039798665.1 Bacteroidota bacterium | reverse complement strand
TGGAATACCAATGAACCACTTAAAGGAATTATAGATGGTTATTTAGAGTTATATGAAACTAAAATTGTGATAAACAACAAAGAATATTTACTTGATGAAATCAAAAATATTGAGATTTGGAATTTTGATTTTGAAGGAGAAATATATGATCCTGTAGCTAGAGGTAATTTTAATGGACGTAAATCAAATGGAATAGAAAATTCATTTAAGATAACTTTGTTTGATGGAAAAATTTTAGAAATATATTTTCAACAAGATTATGGAAATCAAATGATTCATGCTAAAAAAGAACTATTCAGTTATTATGCAAATGGAAAAATTGATTTTTCAACTTTAGCAAGAGTTTTTGGTTGTAAAGATCAAATGGACAAAGAGATATTTCGAGAAACACTACCGCCAACACTTGCTAAAACTTATGGCTAATTTATTTGGTAAACTGTAGGTTTCTTTTTCTAAATAAGATGCGCGCCCAAGCGGAGGAAATCTAAATTGTATAGCTTACCCATATCCACACTTCAAAACCACTCCATGAACTTATTTGACGACCTCGTTGATCTTACCAAAAACTGGCTCCCCCAAGACGGAACGGTGCAGTATTACGGTAAGGTATTCTCGGCACAAGAGTCTAATTTTTACTACCAAAATTTACTAGAATCCATTGCGTGGCGCAACGACGAAGCGATCATTTTTGGAAAGAAAATTACCACCAAACGAAAGGTAGCTTGGTATGGCGAAAAACCGTTTTCCTACACCTACTCCAATACCACCAAACACGCCTTGCCCTGGACACCCGAATTGTTGGCCTTGAAAACGGTGATCGAAAAAGAAACCGGCGAAACCTATAATTCCTGTTTGCTCAATATGTATCACGACGGATCAGAAGGCATGGCTTGGCACAGCGACGGGGAAAAAGATTTAAAGAAAGACGGCGCCATTGCCTCTGTGAGTTTTGGGGCCGAACGTAAATTTGCATTCAAACACAAACACACCCAGCACAAAGTAGAACTACTCTTGGAGCACGGCAGCGTGTTGGTCATGAAAGATAAAACGCAGACGTTTTGGTTGCATCGATTGCCTCCCACCAAACGCATTAGCGCTCCCAGAATAAACTTGACTTTTCGAACCATTGTAGAATCAATACAGTAAAAAGCAAAAAAAGCTGAACATAAAAAAACCACTGAGAACATCAGTGGTTTTTGTTTCTAGTGACAACTTGGGTCTCGATAGCGTCTTAATCGTGTGGGGGTGGTAAAATCTGATCCGCAAGATGGAACGCCTTTTGTTTCGTCAATTAAGGTAGTTGGATCATCAACCGCCGCTCCATTGAAAGGGTAGTAATGTACGGCACCAGTAGAATCTGTGTATTTGGTTTCGGTTTTGGTAAAATAACCATCGCCGTCGTCATCAATATCCAAATAATCTTGAGTTCCATCACCATCGGTGTCGTCATTGGTAAAATCACCGTCTTGGTTGGTGTCTTCATTTATCGATAAAATACCATCCGCATCTTGATCGGCACGGCGCACATCATACAATTTAAAGGAGAACACCAGTGGCGCATACGAAGGGATATTTCCGCTTCCTACATTATAATAAGCCAAGCCCGAAGGCAAGAACATTACGCCAGCGCCGAAATCAGTATAAATAATGGGGTTTGGACCCGGATTGGTATTGATAACTCCCGAATTAAATTTAGGAAACATTTTTTGCCAGCCGCGAATGGTTTGGCTTAACGGAATAAAATTATCGGGGAAAGGAATGTATTCAAAATCAGTACTCACCAAACTATCAACAGAAACGCCATTTACTGTTTTAGTATCGTAATCCAAATAAGATCCTTTGTAAGATGCGAGCACTTCATCAACTGAAACGGGGGATTTTCCGGCTGCATTTCCTATTCTCAATTTTATGTAATATACCGTATAATCTACTTCGTCATAGGTAACTAGGGTAGAATCCAACAATGGACTATCCCAAATAGGGGTTAAAGAGGTATTTCCAGTAGGAATTCGAGTGAGTTTGATGTCTTGATCCGTGTTGTCTGAACTCGTCGTGATCGACTCAATATAAAAGGATTTTAAGTACTCGCGAATCGTTTCAATTTCGGTGTCATATTGTTCTTGGTAATCGCGTGGCGGTATAATTACAGGCCCGTCTGCTTTGTTGCAAGAAAATAAAACAGTAAGGGTGGCGAATACAATAAAATATAACTTAAATTTGTTCATCAGGTCTTAATTTTAGGTGCGCAAGATACAATTTTGATTTATTTTTGTGCACTATTTAACGCCGATTTTAGAAAAAAGATGAGAGTAGATAAGTATCTGTGGTGCGTGCGCTATTACAAAACCCGAAACATGGTTACCGAGGCTTGTAGAAAGAATCAGGTAACCGTCAATGGCCAAGTAGCCAAAGCTTCTCGAGAGGTTTTTCCATCTGATCATATCACCTTTCGCAAGGATCAAATTACGTATAAAATTGCGGTTTTAGACGTGCCCGAAAGCCGAGTGGGCGCCAAATTGGTTGACATATACAGAAAAGACGAAACACCCGCCGAGGCATTTCAACACCTCGAATTATTAAAACTTTCAAAAGAACATTATCGCAAAACTGGCGATGGCCGTCCCACCAAAAAAGACCGCCGCGATTTAGTCGATTTTGAATTTAGCCACGACGATATAGATTAATAAACGAATACATAAATGAGCCAAAACATCATACTCACCCAAGCCGAAATTGACCACAAAATAAAGCGCATTGCTTATCAGATCTACGAAACCTACGTAGACGAAAAAGAAATTGTGATTGCGGGCATTGCCCAAAACGGATTTATTTTGGCCCAAAAAATTGCTAACGCACTACAACATATTTCACCGCTTGAGGTGCATTTATGTGAAGTGATTATTAATAAACAACAACCGCATTTGCCTGTCTCTACTTCTATGCTGGCAGAGGCCTACACAAACAAAGGTTTAGTTTTGGTTGATGATGTTTTGAATTCGGGAACTACTTTAGTGTATGGAGTCAAACACTTTCTAGAAGTGCCGTTGAGCAAATTTAAAACGGCCGTTTTGATTGACCGAAACCATAAAAAATACCCGGTTAAAGCTGATTTCAAAGGAATTTCACTCAGCACTTCTATGCAAGAACACGTACAAGTAGTGTTTTCAGAATCGGGAGATTATGCTTGTTTAGCCTAATATTTTAATTAATTCTTGGCATATTTCAGCGGGAGATTTCTGATCGACATGTACTGTAAAACTCGTCTGATTGTAATAATAACTTCGCTCAAACAGCTGTTTGGCAATAAATTCTTCCAACTCGTCTTCGGGAATAGAGCGCAAAATTGGACGTTGCGTTCGCTCGGCAACTGCACGTTCCTGAAGGGTTGAAATAGACGCCTTTAAATAAATAGATTGGCAATCGGTCCGGGCATACAACAAATGGTTTTGCGCATAACACGGAGTGCCTCCGCCTAAACTCAACACAAAATTCGATTGGGCATCTAAAACGGCTTGGAGCACTTGGTGTTCTACTTTCCTAAAATAGATTTCGCCTTTACTGGCAAACAAGTCAGAAATGGATTTTCCTTCCTGTAGGGAGATGATTTCATCCAAATCAAAGAAGGTTTTGCCTGTTTTTTGAGCCAATAATTTCCCAATTGTTGACTTACCTACTCCCATATAACCCACTAAAATTATTTTGTCATTCATGGTAATCGCTTCTATAATAAGGGCTTGCTTTGAATTTGGTGAAAAAGGTAAATTTAAAACAAAATTGCTTTGAAAAATAAATAATAAGCCCTTATATTTGCAGCCGCATTGGAGAAATGCATTTTGACTCGATAGCTCAGTTGGTAGAGCACATCACTTTTAATGATGGGGTCCTGGGTTCGAGCCCCAGTCGGGTCACTACATTACAAACTCCAAAGCTAGACTTGATAGCTCAGTTGGTAGAGCACATCACTTTTAATGATGGGGTCCTGGGTTCGAGCCCCAGTCAGGTCACACAAAGTCGTTCTCTTAGGGGACGGCTTTTTTTTGGCCACGTGGAGAAATTGGTAGACTTGCCATCTTGAGGGGGTGGTGCTCGTAAGGGCGTGTGGGTTCGAATCCCATCGTGGTCACTAATAAGAAGTATAGTCCCAAAAAAATAATCAAGCTTGCTTGAAATTATTTTTTTGGGACTATACTTTTTTCAAAGCGGAGCTTTGAAGGGATGGACGTAGTCAATCCTTCTGTAAAACCAGAACTTACTATAACAAGTCAATCTTTTTCCAAAGCAAAGCTATGAAGGATCAACGTAGTCAATCCATAAAAAAAGCAACCTAATCTAGGTTGCTTTTTTTATTGCAATGTATCTGTTGAAATTACTTCACAAACTTAAATGTAAATTGATTACCATTGGCTTTAACTACTGCCACATAGGTGCCTGCAGCTAGAGTTGCTAGCGATATTGTTCCCTTTTTTGATTGGATGATTTGACTTGTTATCGCTTGGCCCGAAATTGAATACAAACTAAGCTCATCCATTAATTGTGCGTTTTCGATAGTTAATTGAGCTGTACTTGCATCAAAATGCTGAGTAAAATTCGCAAAGGTATAATTTGCTGTTGCCAAAGCACTTAGTATTACAGTAACCGGCATGCGCTCTTTACTTTCAATTCCGTTCACGGTTTGCGAGGCATAATAAGTAGTTCCGTTAACCAATGGTGTATTGATTGGCAAGGGCAATTCAGTTATGGATCTGCCTGCAGCGGGATTGGCATACCACAAAATATTTTGTCCCCAAACCACCAAATTGGCTAGCGTTGAATTAAACGGCAATGTTTGAGTAAAAGGCGCTACTGGTGGAACCGGCGTAACAGTAACCACACAAACTGCAGAGCTACATAATACTGTTCCGGGAATACAAATAGTATAGGTAATCGTAAATGTCATGGGCTCCATATTGGCTTGAACCGTAACTTCTCCATTGTTACTCAAGGTAATTGGTCCCGATAAAATTGGAGTGGTAATAATATAAGACGGATTGTTTAGGTTGTCATTGGTCAACACGTTACCCACCACTTGGTTAAACACGCTGGAGGTTACTACAAATTCGTCATTTACAGCCATAAACTGGGCGTTGGTAGGCGTTGAAAAGCTAGAAACAAGCGCAAATGTGAAGGCAAAAAGTAGATATTTTTTCATACTAACAAATTTAAAATCAGCCCAAAAGTACTAAAAAACCAAATTGTTAATTAAAATTCAAATTAAAAAATTCAAGCTAGACTTTTTTGTTTATTTTTGTTTAACTTTTTTATTTAAAAGATGAACAACATAAAGAACGTTTTCAGCATTAAGGATTTAGAAAATCTATCGGGTATCAAGGCGCACACGATTCGTATTTGGGAAAAACGCTATGCGGTATTAGAACCCATGCGTACAGAAACCAACATTCGATTATATGATTTAGCGAGTTTACAAAAACTGCTCAACATCACCCTACTTCATAATCACGGGTATAAAATTTCAAAGATATCCAAATACCCGCCTGAAAAAATCCCCGAATTGGTCAATGAAATTGTTTCGTCAAAAAGCGCAAAAAATCATGCCATCAGTGCCTTTAAAATGGCTATGATGAATTTTGACCAAACCCTATTTTTCAATACCTACAACAAACTACTCGCCGAGAAAACCTTTCGTGAGGTATTTTACGAAGTATTTATTCCACTCATGACCGAACTGGGATTACTGTGGCAAACCGACACCATTACCCCAGCCCATGAGCATTTTATCAGTTACCTTATCAAACAAAAACTACTGATAAATACTGAAAAAGTTCAGGTTAAACAGCCTACCCGAACTGATAAAGTATTTGTGCTTTACTTACCCATGAATGAAGTGCATGAATTGGGTATCATGTACTTAAATTATGAAATCTTAGCCGCAGGTTTTAAAACCATCTATTTGGGCGAAAGTGTGCCCTTGGACAGTTTGAAAGACATGAAGAAATACTTTGACAACATTGTTTATGTTTCGTACATGACTGTTCAGCCCGACAAAGACAACATCAACCCCTACATAACGGATGTCAAAAACGAACTGTTGGATGAAACCTCAGAAATGTGGTGCATAGGCCGCATGATTGAAAGCATTGACCCATCCCACTTTTCGCCTGCCATCAAAAAATTCGAATCTATTTTTGATCTTGTAAATGAACTATAAGCCTCCCATGAAAAAAAACATTGCTATTATCGGATCCGGATTTTCTGCACTAGCTGCCTCCTGCTATTTAGCACAAGCTGGCCATCAAGTTACTGTCTACGAAAAAAACGAGACTATTGGTGGACGTGCCCGTCAGTTGAAACGAGATGGCTTTACCTTTGACATAGGTCCAACCTGGTATTGGATGCCCGATGTGTTTGAGCGTTTCTTTGCCGATTTTAATAAAAAACCCAGCGACTACTATAGTTTAGAAAAACTTTCTCCAGCCTACCAAGTGTATTTTGGCGTACATGATTTTGTAACTATCTCTGACAACTTAGACGCCATTTGCGATACCTTTGAAAGTATCGAAGCCGGCAGTGGTGCCGAGTTGAGAAAATTCATGGCCGAGGCACAGTCCAATTATGATATTGCCATCAAAGATTTGGTATATAATCCGGGTGTTTCGCCTTTAGAACTAGTGACTTTAGAAACTGCCAAAAAAGTAGGCCAGTTTTTTAGTAACATTCGCCGCGATGTCCGCAAGCGATTCAAGCACACCAAACTGATACAAATTTTGGAATTTCCGGTATTGTTTTTGGGTGCCAAACCTTCAGACACACCGTCTTTCTACAGTTTTATGAACTACGCCGATTTTGGCTTAGGCACCTGGCATCCTAAAAACGGGATGTACAGTGTGATTTTGGCCATCGAATCTTTGGCTAAATCTTTGGGCGTAGTTATCCACACTGCATCCAATGTAACTAAAATAGAGGTCGATCACAAAAAAGCTTCGGGTCTGGTTGTAAACGGAAATTTCATAGCTGCCGATGTGGTGTTGAGCGGCGCCGATTATCACCATTCCGAAACCTTATTGGAAGAAAAACACCGTGGATATTCAGAGAAATTTTGGTCCAAACAAATCTTTGCCCCTTCTTCCTTACTCTTTTATGTAGGATTTGATAAAAAAGTAAAAAACGTAGAACACCATTCCCTGTTTTTTGATGTCGATTTTGATGCACACGCACACAGCATTTATGACGATCCAAGATGGCCTGAAAACCCTTTGTTTTATGCTAGTTTCCCGTCTAAGACTGATGCCAACTCGGCCCCCGAAGGCAAAGAAGCGGCTATATTTTTAATCCCATTGGCCCCCGGCTTAGAAGACACTCCTGCTTTGCGAGAAGCCTATTTTGAAAAAATAATGACTCGTTTAGAACTACTTACAGGTCAGGAATTAAAAAATAACCTTATCTTTCAAAACTCTTTCTGTGTAAATGATTTCATAAGCGAATACAATTCCTACAAAGGAAATGCTTATGGCATGGCCAATACGTTGTTACAAACGGCCTTTTTACGACCCAAATTGAAGAGTAAAAAAGTTCAGAATTTATATTTCACCGGCCAATTAACCGTGCCGGGACCTGGCGTTCCTCCTGCTTTGATCTCAGGTAAGTTGGTTGCCGAATTGATTGAAAAACATTGTTAAACAACTCGAGTTGTCTATTAGCTTATGAAGTCTATTTTTGATTCCCTCTCTTTTGAATGCAGCAAAAGAGTAACACAAACGTACAGCACCTCCTTTTCTTCGGCTGTAAAAATGTTGGCACCCAGTATTCGCCAAGACATTTATAACATCTATGGCTTTGTGCGCTTTGCCGACGAAATCGTTGATAGTTTTCATGATTACCCCAAAGACACCTTATTTGAACTTTTTGAAACTGATTTGGCCAATGCATTAACGCACAAAATCAGCTTAAACCCCATACTTAATGCTTTTCAGCACACGGTACACCAATACAACATTCCGCACGATCTAATTGCAGCTTTTATGAAAAGCATGAAATTAGACCTGTCCAAATCTGTTTACGAAACCGAACAAGAATACCAAGAATACATCTATGGTTCTGCCGATGTGGTAGGATTAATGTGCCTCAAGGTTTTTGTAAAAGGCGATCACGCCACCTATGACAAGCTCAAAGACAGTGCCATGCGATTGGGATCGGCGTTTCAGAAAGTAAATTTCTTACGCGATTTAAAAGACGACCACGAAGTATTGAGCCGCACTTATTTTCCCAATACCGACTTAAACCGATTGGACGAACAAGCCAAAGCAAAAATTATCCAAGAAATTGAAGCCGATTTTGCCGCCGGTTACGAAGGCATCGTTTTACTTCCTTTTGAAGCCAAATTTGGCGTGTACACGGCCTTTATTTACTACAAAAAATTATTACACAAGCTCAGCAAAACCCCGTCAGCTGAAATCAAAAACACGCGTATTCGCGTTTCAGACTACCAAAAAATTGGTTTGTTTGCCCGTTGTTATTTTACCTACAAATTAAACATCATATAACCTATGTTACTTTATATTGCCGTTTTTATCGCCACATTTTGCGGAATGGAATTCATGGCTTGGTTTAGCCACAAATACATCATGCATGGATTTTTATGGGTATTGCACGCCGATCACCACAAAAAAGACCACGATTCTTGGTTTGAGCGCAACGACGCCTTTTTTATCTTTTATGCCGTAGTGAGTATGGGATTTTTTGTATTGTGGCAGCAACAAATCCTAGACGTGGGCTTAGCTATCGGATTGGGTATTTTTGCCTACGGTTGGACCTACTTTTTGGTACACGATATTTTTATTCACCAACGCTTTAAGTTGTTTAGAAATGCCAATGGCAAATACGCCAAGGCGGTCCGTAGAGCACACAAAATGCACCACAAGCATGTGGGAAAAGAACACGGAGAATGTTTTGGAATGTTGTGGGTTCCGATGAAGTACTTTAAAAACTAAGGGGTACTATTTACTTCCTTTTACAGCTTTTTGTATCGCTTCTTTGCCCGGTAATTTTAAGCGCTCGCTCAAAAAGGCAACTTCATTTAAGTCTATCGTGCCGCGTAGCGAAAATAAAACGGTCTCTTCTGATGTAGAACTTTCTACAAACAATAAAATTTCTGAGAGGAATTGTACTGACGCACCGGGTTTTACAAACAAACTAATTTGCTTCCCATTTTCCGAAAAACGAGACATTTCGGTCAACGTATTGTCAGCTGCATAGCGGGCAACGGTTGTTTTCATTTGTGCAGCTGTTGGTTTATCGCTGGTTGAATACAGTGTGAGTTGGGTTAAGTTTTTTATAATGGTCAAATAACGAGCCGCTTCTTTGTCAGATTCGTCCATTTTGACTTTGGCCATCAATTCAAACATTTTTTTATTGACTACCACCGATTTTACCTGATCTAAACTAGAAAATGCGTCCAATTGATTTTGTGCAAAACCTACAAAACCAAGGCTCATGACCCATATAATTATCCCAAATTTTTTCATAACTACTTAAATTTCGCTTCTATAAACACAAAGAAAGCTGCTGTATTAAGAGCGAAAATAAGGCTTATTTGTGACGTAAAACCGCCTTAACACCATTTTAATAGTTTGCCAGTTGGTAAATTTTCATTCTTAAAACAAAAAGCTAAATCCGAGTTTAGCATTTCTTCCTTTGGCATTATAGCCAATCACTTCTTGAAAATCAGCATTTAACAGGTTGGTTATCGAACCAAAAATTTGCAAACGTTTGGGCATAATGTCCCAAGCCACCGTAGAATTTACAACCTGATAAGCAGGCAATTGCACCAAGGCCGATTCAAACGTATTGGAATCATAATAGGCATCTGATCGACTATGCACGTATTGGTAAGTAAGTCCTGCCGATCCTTTTTTAAACTGATACGACAACTCCATATTGACTTTGTGTTTGGGGATTAGGCGATTGAGTTGCTGCTCTACTTCGGTATAGGTGTAGTTGGCTCCCAAATTCCAATTGGCTGTACACGCATACCGCACACTCCCTTCAAGCCCTTTGGCATGCGTACCTCCTAACACATTGATGTAAAAGGATTCAAAGGTATCGGGGTTGTAATAAAATCCTATGGCATTGCTTTCTTCGCGGTAAAACCCCACTGCTTTTACCAACATTTTTTTAGCCCATAGGCGCGATTCAAAACCCAATTCGGTAGTTGCATTTCGCTCAGGTGTGAGTTGTACATTCCCATATGGACCATACAATTGATATAAACTTGGCGTGATAAATGCGGTGCTGTGCGATGCCAATAATTTTAAAGGGAGTTGGGCAAATACATAACTCGGATTCACATTAAAAACAACCTGATTGCCATAGGCGCTGTGCGTATTGAATCGGGATCCGGCATTAATATTTAACCCAAAATCGGCATTATAAACTAGCGTAGCATAAGGATCTAACAAAACAAATTTGGCAGCTTGTTGTTGTACATCCGAGTACAAATCTTTTTGTGACATGTCCAAAAATTGATACTGTAGGCCCGAAACCAAAAACAATTGATTGGAAAATTTGTGTTTGGCAAACAAATCGAACGAGGCGGTTCTCCCGGTGTAGCGTTCATCTGCAGTTGCTGAATTGGTTTGCCATATAGTTCTGTCTATAGAAGAGAGTCCTGCATTCATCGCAAATTCACCAAAAGCCGAGCTATAAGTCGATCCCAATCCCAGGCGATATTGCTCGGAGAAACTTGCGTTATTCAAATCGTCGGCGTTGGCAGGAGTGCCGTCAAACGAATTGTCAAAGGTGTTTTTAATGCGGTCGTAATTGCCAAACAGTTCAAATCGCAACCGCTCAGAGGCTTTAAATCCCAGCTTTTGTCTGATGTTCCAACGCGAAAACACATCGGCTTCGGTGGCATTTCCGGCAGCCTCACTCAATCCTCTGGTTTCGGTGCAGCTCACCGCCGTGAGGTAATTAACTTTTTGAATGGTTCCATTAACCGAAAAACCTTGGTTAAACTCCTGGCCGGCCATGGTTAAATTTTGGGCGGTATTTTGCGTACCAATACTGGCATAAACACTCCCCGCAAGTTGCTTTTGGGTTGATTTTTTTAAGGTAATTGAAATGACGCCAGTGGCTGCTCCGGTGCCATATAAAGTACTCGAAGCTCCTTTCATCACTTCGATTTTTTCGATTTGATCAATAGAAAGTAAACGCAAATCGTATTCTAAATTGATACCCGAAGCATCGGTAACCGGAATCCCATCTATGTAAATTGCGGTTTGACGGTTTCGGCCTCCACGCAGGTAGTAGCCCAAGTTTTTACCGGCAAACGATTGATTTCCATTGATCTCGACACCAGCTAATTGGCTCAGCACATTGGCCAAACTCTGTCCTTGTTTTTTGGCTAAATCTTGAGCGGTTATTACCTCAATAATTTTTCCTGATTTTTGGCTGTTTAGTGCAAATTTAGTATCCGAAACCACCACTTCTTTGAGTTGGGTTGACGGAAGACTGTCTTGAACTTGTGCCTGTACAACTGCCGAAGCACATGCATAGACACACAAACCAATTACTAATTTGTTCATAGAATTAGGTATGGCATTCATTCGATAAAAGGGAGAAAAGCACAGAACTTACCCATACTCAAACTTTTTTTCCCGAAAGTTTGTTACTCAATGAATATGGCAGGTCTCCTGGCTTGCGTCTTGTTATCAACCTTCTCATTCGCCGCGGCAAACAATGGTATTGCAGATAATAACAAGCATTCTAGCTTACAGTTGCGGGTACAGCTTGGGATTTTTGATTTGATAAAACCATGTCAATCACCCAATTCCCTTTTAATGCCTTGGAAAACAAATCCCAATGCAACCAAAATTCGGCACAAAGATAGCCAAACATGCACCACATCAAAATATAATTTGATATTTAAATCGCATTCCTACTACCTTTGTTCCCAAGTAAATTTTTCATGAAGCACGCCTTTTCATTTACATTGTACGCTTGTTGTTGCTTAGTTATGCTACAATGTCAGCAACCCAAAACAGCGGTAAAACCAGGAAGCAAGCAAGCCATAGTGCGCTACGCCAGTGGATTTTCTATACAAACTGGAAATCAGTATTCGCGCGTTACGGTACGCAACCCTTGGCCCAAGGCTAGCCAAACCTTTACCTATATTTTTGCCAAAAAAAACGCAGTAATTCCCGATAGCCTTACACGCTATCCACTCATTCAGGTTCCGGTGAAACGAGTAGTAGCAACCTCAACTACGCATTTGCCTTCCTTGGATCTTTTAGGAGAGAGTAATTCTCTGATCGGATTTCCAAATCTAAATTACATTTCATCGCCAACAATTCGCACCCGCATTGAGCAAGGAAAAGTTGCCGAATTGGGCAATAATCAACAACTAAATACTGAACTTCTACTCGATCTTCGCCCCGATGTGATCATTGGTTACGGGATAGACAATAAAAATACAGGATTAGATTTGTTACAAAAATCAGGATTGGCTGTAGTATTTAATGGCGATTGGAACGAACAATCTCCGCTGGGTAAAGCCGAATGGATCAAATTCTTTGGTATTTTATATGGCAAAGAAGCCGAAGCCGAGAAACAATTTAATCAGATAGAAAAAGCTTATTTGGCCACGGTTGATTTGGCCAAAAAAGCCACCTACAAACCCACGGTACTCTCTGGCGCGATGTACCAAGACCAATGGTATTTGCCACAAGGCGATAGTTGGGCCGCTCAATTTATAGCCGCAGCGGGCGGAACTTATTTATGGAAAGACAGCCCTGGCAGCGGAAGTTTAGCCTTGCCTTTTGAAGCCGTTTTTGAAAAAGCAGCCCAGGCCGACTACTGGATAGGTCCTGCACAATTTACCAGTTACCAAGAAATGGCGCAAAGCAGCCCGCATTATACCCAATTTAAAGCCTATCAACAGGAAAAGATAGCCACATTTAGTACCAAAAAAGGGAAAACAGGCGGTTTACTTTATTACGAATTGGCTCCCAACCGACCCGATTTGGTCTTGCAAGATTTGGTAAAAATTTTGCATCCCGAACTGTTACCGCATTACCAGTTGTATTTTTTTGCACCTTTGCGCTAATGGCATTTACATCCAAACATACCCCTTACTTTATTTTGCTGTTCCTGGCTGTTGGCGTATTATTTATGGCTGATTTATCCTTGGGCGCAGTAGCAATTCCTTTACAATCGGTTTGGGAGGCGCTAAGTGGTAGTTCGCAAAACAGCAGTTGGGATTACATAGTATTGGCCTATCGCCTTCCCAAAGCAATCACCGCCATTTTGGTGGGCATGGGACTTTCGGTAAGTGGCTTGTTGATGCAAACCTTATTCCGAAATCCGCTAGCAGGACCATATGTATTGGGTTTGAGCTCGGGTTCTAGTTTGGGCGTTGCTACAGTAATTATGGGAGCTGCAGTGGTTCCTCCGCAATTGGCTGCTATTTTACAAGCACCCTACAGCATCATTTTGGCTTCCTGTATGGGAAGTTTAGTCGTATTAGTGGCTGTATTAGTGGTAGCGCAACGCCTCAAAGACACAATGGCCATACTGGTTGTGGGACTTATGTTTGGTAGTTTTAGTAGCGCCTTGGTGGCGGTTTTATCTTATTTTAGTTCAGCCGAGGCCTTGCAAAAATTTACCTTTTGGTCGCTTGGAAGTTTAGGCAATTTGGACTGGAACTCGATTGGTATTTTGGGAGGTTGTGTAGCGCTTGGATTGTTGCTTAGCCTCTACACGCTCAAAGCGTTAAATGGGTTGCTATTGGGCGAAAATTATGCCAAAACCCTGGGGATTCCATTTTCACAAACCAAATACATACTCATAGTAGCTACCGCTATTTTAGCCGGAAGCATTACCGCTTATGTTGGCCCGATTGCCTTTATAGGCTTGGCCGTGCCGCATTTGGCCAAATTAATATTTCAAACCAGCCAGCATCAAGTATTGTTTGTCGCGACACTCTTATTGGGCGCTGCTGTACTATTGCTTTGCGACATTTTAACACAAATTCCCGGCACATCCATTTTCTTGCCCATTAATGCGATAACTTCCATTATTGGTGCGCCTATTGTAATCTGGTTATTGGTAAAAAAACAACGACTCTAATGGACATTCCTTGCATACAAACTGAAAATTTGGTCGTAGGCTACACCCAAAAAAACCAGCAAAAAATTCTTGGTACTGGACTTCAATTGCAAGCCCAAAAAGGACAACTCATTGCCTTGGTTGGACAAAATGGTGTGGGCAAATCGACTTTGTTGCGCACCCTATGTCAGCTGCAAAAACCCTTAGCGGGCAAGGTGAATTTACAAGGTAAAAATGCAGCCGAATACCCGCTTGCCGATTTGGCGCAACAGCTCAGTGTGGTGTTGACCGAAAAATTACCGCCGAGCAATTTAACAGTTTGGGAATTGGTAGCTCTGGGACGGCAGCCCTACACCAATTGGATTGGTCTATTGACCGAACAAGATCAGCAAGCCATCAATCATGCCTTGATTGCAACCGATTTGATTGGAATTCAACACCAAAAACACTACACCCTGAGCGACGGGCAATTGCAAAAAGCATTAATCGCAAGAGCATTGGCCCAAGAAACGCCTTTAATTGTGCTTGACGAACCCACTACGCATTTGGACTTGGTGCACAAATTAAAATTATTGAAGCTCTTAAAAAACTTGTGTTTACAGCAAGAAAAATGCATCCTGTTCTCTACGCACGACATTGAAATGGCTTTGGCGATTTGTGATGAATTGATTGTAATGACGCCTGAACAAGTGGTGCAAGGCACTCCTGAAAAATTGATTGAAACGGGTGTAATTGCGCGCTTATTTTCGGATGTCGATATAAAATTTGATGCCGTGAGCAAAAAATTTAATTTGACTATTTAATACTTAACTGCCGCTTGGCTTCCCCGATTACAAAAGCACAAGCATTGGCCAAATTAAAACTACGCACCAAAGGCGAAATGGGAATTTTGAGATGCTGCTCAAATTGAGCCAACACTTCGGCACTCAAGCCCACACTTTCTTTGCCAAACACCAACCAATCACCGTCTTGAAATTGGGCATCCAAGTACGAGGTTTCGGCATGCGAACTAAACAAAAATACGCGTGAAGGGTCGGGAATTTGAGCAGCCCATTCGGCTACATTGACATATTGGCACCAATCCAAATGCACCCAATAATCCAAGCCTGAACGCTTTAGGTTTTTGTCGGTAATTTCAAAGCCAAACGGATGAATGAGGTGTAAACGACTTTCGGTGCCCACACACAAGCGTCCAATATTTCCGGTATTGTTGGGGATTTCGGGTTCGACTAAAACGATATTCAGCATGTGTGTCTATTTATAAGTTAAATTCATCTACTTCAAGCACTTGAGCAGCTGGCAACTGACCCAACAAAATTGATCCGATGCGCACGCGTACCAAACGCAAGGTAGGAAAACCCACCGCCGAGGTCATTTTGCGCACCTGTCTAAATTTTCCTTCGGTGAGCGTAATCGAAACCCAAGAAGTTGGTCCGTGGCGTTCATCTCTAATTTTCTTTCCGCGTGCACCAAAATCGGGAATCGTTTTGGGAATAAATGCCACGCAGGGTTTGGTTTGGTATTTTTTGCCTTCAAAGCCAATTTCTACTCCCGCTTGCAATTGTGCAACCGCTGCAGGGGTAATGAGCCCATCAACCTGGGCATAGTATTCTTTTTCTACTTTACTGCTGCATATAAAATCGCTCACTTTTCCATTGGTAGTAAGCAATAATAATCCTTCGGAATCTTCGTCCAAACGGCCAATAGCCATTGTGCCTATGGGAAAATCATACAATTCGCCCAACAACTTTTTCTTGCGTTTGAGTTGGTAGACAAATTGGCTCAAATAGCCGTAGGGTTTGTGGATAATAAAATGACGATGCATGTACTCCGTTTAGGCCAGCAAAACTACTCATTTGCCGGGCAACTGTTTATAGCGGAGTGAAAAATGTTGACAACTCGGTGCAACTTCGTGATACACTGCGCCTTGAAATGTCTATTTTTACGAATCGTCTAAACCATCAAAAATTATGATTTCAACAGCCATCCTTCTCCTTGTTTTTATAGTTGCCTTGGGCATCGGAATTTTTATTGGCAAATTGGTATTCGCCAGCAAAGGCAGCGCCGACAAAGCCAATTTAGAATCGCAAGTCAAGGCATTACAATTGGGCCAAACCGAAGCCAAAGAACAAATTCTTCGATTACAAAACGAAAAAGAAACCATACGTGCCGAACGCGAACGCCTGGCTGTAGCACTCTCCCGTAAGGAAAGCGATTTTAATCATTTAATCGTGCGTCAACAAGAACAAAAGGAAGAAATCGCCGACTTACAAGCCAAGTTTACCAAAGAATTTGAAAATTTGGCCAATAAAATCTTCGAAGAAAAATCGACCAAATTTACCGCCCAAAACAAAGAAAACATGGATCAGTTGCTCAATCCGTTGCAACAAAAGATTCAAAATTTTGAGAAAAAAGTAGAGGATACACATAAAGAAACCTTACTAAACAATGTGACCTTACGCGAACAAATAATCAACCTGACTAGCTTGAATGAAAAAATGAGCCAAGAGGCCATTAATTTGACCAAAGCGTTAAAAGGTGACAGTAAAATGCAAGGCAATTGGGGCGAATTGATTTTGGAACGCGTTTTAGAAAAATCAGGCTTAGAAAAAGATCGGGAGTATTTTGTACAACAAGCCCACACCGACCCGCAAGGCAATCGCGTATTTCCCGATGTGGTGATACAATTGCCCGACGGCAAAAAAATGATCGTCGATTCAAAAGTGTCGCTCACGGCCTATGAAAAATATGCCAACGAAGAAGATACCAACCTAAAAGCTAGCTATTTAAAAGAACACGTGAATTCCATTCGCCGTCATGTGGAGCAATTGGGCGATAAAAATTACCACGACTTGTACCAAATAGAAAGTCCTGATTTTGTGTTGTTGTTTATTCCGATTGAACCGGCATTTGCAACAGCCTTGAACGAAGACACCACGCTGTACAACAAGGCGTTTGAAAAAAACATTGTGATTGTTACGCCCTCTACCCTATTGGCGACATTGCGCACCATTGACAGCATGTGGACCAATCAAAAACAGCAAGAAAACGCGTTTGAAATTGCCCGTCAAGCGGGTGCTTTGTATGATAAATTTGAAGGCTTTGTCACTGATTTGATTCGCATTGGCAAAAAAATTGACGAGAGCAAAACGGAATACGATGGCGCCATGAACAAACTTAAAGAGGGCAAAGGAAACCTGATTACAAGTGTAGAAAAATTGAAAAAAATGGGCGCCAAAGCCAAAAAATCCTTGCCCGAACACTTGCTTAAAGATTCAGAGGAAGAATTGGGTAATTAACTAGCAAATTCATAAAAATTATAGCGATTCACTTCCTTTTTTTATTATTTTTGAATCCTTAGCGCAGCATATGTTAAAAAATTATCTTTTTGTATTTTGTTTTGTACTGCTTTTCTCGGCTTGTAGCCAAGAAGAATCAGCCTACATCAATCTCGATGCAGCCAAAGATGGCGGTAGTGTTTCGGCACCCGTAAAATTTGATTTTTCACAAGTTCCACTTCCCAAACTTTCTGATTACCATTTTTTTGTAGGGGATCTCAAAAACCAAACCCCAGCCTACGCAGTGTTGCCTTATCAACCCGCCAGTTCCTTATTTTCTGATTACGCACACAAAAAACGATTTGTATGGTTGCCCAAAAACACCAAAGCATCCTACAATGGCGCCGACAATGTGTTGGAATTTCCTGTCGGGGCTGTGCTCATTAAAACCTTTTACTACGACAATGTGCAACCGTCCAACACCACCAAAATCATTGAAACCCGCTTACTCATTCGCAAAGCCGATGGATGGAAACTCTACGATTACATCTGGAACGAACAACAAACTGAAGCGTATTTAGACATCGAAGGCAACGGCTATTTTGTGCCGGTTACTTGGACCGAAAATGGTATTACCAAAAGCACCACCTATAAAATTCCTTCGCAAACCGAATGCGTAACCTGCCATAAAATAAATCTTACCCAATCGGCCAACGGTGAAAAAGAAACCCCAATTGGCCCTAAACCACAAAATTTAAATACCCTATACAATTACGGCACAACCACCAAAAACCAATTAGAAAAATGGAAACAAATGGGGTACATCAATAATACCTTACCCGCACTTTCTTCTATTTATTCTACCGTTGATTGGCGTGATACCAGCAAACCGTTAGGCTTGCGTGCTCGATCGTATATTGACATAAACTGCGCCCATTGTCATCGTGTAGGCGGACATTGCGATTATGTGCCGCAGCGTTTTGATTTTAGCAACACCAACAATTACACCCTTGGCATTTGCCTCACTCCTCTTTTCCAAGTGCCCGATCATCCCTATGTGATTAAAGCGGGTGATGCCGATCAATCGGAATTGGTATACCGTTTAGACACCACTGAAGGTTCTGAAATGATGCCAATAATCGGTCGCACCTTAATACACGAAGAGGGCGTTCAATTAATAAAAGATTGGATTAATTCATTAGATCCTACTTGTCCATAACCACCAAACCAAAATTAATACCTTATGAAAAAACTGTACATGATTACTGCATTTCTTGGCGCCACAGCTTCGCTATTCGCACAAGGAATAACCTTTACACCCTTTACCTTTGGAGGGACATCAAACATCTGCTGTGTAGCCGACATGAATCACGATTACTTAGATGACGTGGTGACCGTTAGCTCAACCACAGTGAAAATTTATACTCAAAATACCGACGGTACCTACACGACATCAACTATTCCATTGAGCGGAACAGTTAGTGTGGCCGACTGGAGTATAGCAGCCGGTGATTTTGATCGAAATGGCTATACCGATATTGCCTTAGGAAACGGCAGCCGCCTTACTGTGTTAAAAGCGAGTGACGACGGCACCAACTTTACTATTGTAGCCTACCCACAAAACATCTTTACCCAACGTACGAATTTTGTTGACATTAACAACGATGGTCATTTGGATTTATGGGCTTGTCATGATGTGAATCAAAGCCATCCTTACCGAAATGACGGAAATGGAAATTTGGTTTTTGATTATTCTTTATTCCCAACAAGTAACGAAGGAGGAAATTATGCAACGATTTGGACTGACTACGATAACGATGGTGATGTCGATATGTATGAAGCCAAATGTCGTGGTGGAGCACCAGTAGGTGACGCCAGAAGAATTAATTTATTGTACCAAAATGACGGCAATGGCACGTATACCGATGTAGCGCCTTTAGCCGGTGTAAATGACGGTGCACAATCATGGTCAACTGCCACAGAAGATTTTGACAATGATGGTGACATCGACTTTTTACTTTCAAATATTTCAGATCAAAACCGCATGTATAGAAATAACGGTGACGGAACCTTTACCGATATTTACAGCACAACCGGAATCGATCCTCAGGTGGGTTCTTGGGAATTACAAGCAGCTGATTTTAACAACGACGGTTTTGTAGATTTCTTTTGGCAAAACGGAAAAGAATTGTACATCAATAACGGAAACATGACGTTTACCGGTTATGATTTAGCATTTAGCGAAGGTGCCTTAGGCGATTTAAACAACGACGGATTTATCGATGTGCAAATGGGTTCTAAAATATACTACAACAGTGGGAATCCAAATAAATGGTTGAAAGTACAATTGCAAGGAGTGCAAAGTAACATACACGGAATTGCTGCACGCGTAGAAATTTACGGTGCTTGGGGCAAACAAATTCGTGAAATTCGAAGTGGACAAGGATTTAGCCACATGAGTACCATGAATGCCCATTTTGGTATTGGAACCGCTAGCGGAATTGACAAAGTAATCGTGCGTTGGCCTTCTGGTACTGTAGACGAAATACTCAATGTTTCCAGCAACCAAGCACTTACTGTAGTTGAAGGTGCATTCCCGTTGAGCACTTCAAATCCTGCACAAAGCAAATTGCGTTTAGCACCCAATCCAGCCAAAGAAACTGTATACGTTCAGGCTATGCAAACAGGAATTGAATTGACTTCATACAGAATTTTTGACTTAAGCGGTCGTAATATTTCAAATGGGAACCTGGTAAACCAAGCCATTCAAGTAACAAATTTGGCTAATGGTACTTATTTTATTCAACTAACCGATAAAAAAGGAAACCAATACACCGAGAAGTTTATCAAAAACTAATCAAAAAAAATACCTTCAAAAAAACTCAATACCTAAAAATTATTGAGTTTTTTTGTGTTCAATTTAAACGACCCATCATGAGAAATTCCATTGTACTTTTATTATGGCTAACTGCCTGGAGTAGTATTGGTCAAAACAAAATTTTATTTGATGCCTCCAAAGCACAAGCTGCAGGAAACGCCGATTGGGTTATAGATGCCGATTTACACAACATCTTTTTTTCGAGCGGCCCGGCCATACCCAATACCGGAGGGACGGAATCGAATGCTCAGCGCTTTCCTACACCGGCTCAAAATACAGTAACTACGTCAACTCCCGAAGATTACTGGCAAGGCGGAATTTCCTATTGGGCACTCGATTGTGTAAAAAAAGGATATACTGTTGAATCACTTCCTTATAATGGACAAATCACCTACGGAAATGCAGCCAATGCGCAAGACCTTAGCAACTACAAAGCGTTTATTGTAGACGAACCCAACATCCTTTTTACGGCTGCTCAAAAAACGGCGATTATCAATTATGTGGCCAACGGCGGTGGATTATTTATGATTGCCGATCACGATATCTCTGATCGAAATAACGACGGAGAAGATTCTCCTTTCATTTGGAATGATTTGATGACAACCAATACCGTACAAGTCAATCCTTTTGGAATTAGTTTTGATGCTGCTGATTTCACACAAACCTCAACCAATGTGCTTAACTCGGCAACTGATCCTATTTTACATGGCACGGCTGGCAATGTAACACGCGTGTATTGGAGCGGCGGAACCAGCATGACCTTAAACACAAGTCAAAATCCTGCCGTAAAAGGCGTGGTATTTAAGACCGGTTCATCCACCTTAGGGACAACCAATGTCTTGTGTGCCTACACTACTTATGGTCAAGGAAAAGTGGCTGCAATAGGCGACAGTTCGATTGCCGATGACGGAACCGGCGACACCCTAGATACTTTATATGATGGCTATATTGCCGATGCCAGCGGAAACCACCAAAGACTTCTCATGAACATCACCAATTGGTTAATGGCGCCAAATATGAGTACTGATCCGTTTGAAGCTCAAAATGCTTTTAGTTTACTGCCCAATCCAGCAACCGATTTACTCACGGTATATACTGATCAAACGACTATTTCGGTGAACGAATTGTTGGTATTTGATCTCAGTGGGCGATTGGTAGGTGAAAGCAAAACAAATACAATGCAAGTAACTAATTTGGCAAAAGGAACTTATTTGCTGCAAATCATTGACAAAGAAGGTAAAATTTACCCAAAGAAATTCCTGAAAAACTAAATTCAGTAGGAATGAAAAGAGGCGGCCCAGTGGCTGCCTTTTATTTTTTGATGAATTTTGAAATCGTACTTCCTTGACTCGAGGTAGTTTGCACAAAATAAATTCCTTTTAACAAATCGCTAATTTCTAAATCAACCTGCGTTGAAGCAACATTTTCGCAACGCAACGCTTGACCTATACTGGAATAAATAACTACTTGTTGCAAGGCAACTTCCGATTGAATGTGCAATACCGATTCAGCTGGATTGGGACTAATTTGTAAAGTAGCAGAAGGTGTAAAACCAGTACTTGCAAGTGTTCCGCTGGTGTTGGCCACCCAACTGGATGCCAAATTATTGTCTAAGCTGGTTGAAATGAGTTGTAAATAGGCTCCGTTTCCATCGGCATCAGGCCAAGGAGCAGCATCATCATAAGTTACCTCGTCGATGGTATTTCCAAAAGCATCGGCCATGATTAATTTTTCGGAGCTGTTGGCTAAATTTCTATAAAACTGACCAAATGCTGCGCTTCCGTATTTGCTTTGAAAAATTGTCGGGTTACTGGCCAAATAAATGCGTTGGTTGGCGCCAATGGTGCTGTTGGCAGGAAATTGATAGGAAAAACCTACTTCTTTAAAATAAATACCCGTGAGCGTTACCGTTTGGTTACTGGCGTTGGTGATTTCGATAAATTCTTGGTCATCACTTATAGGGTAAGTAGCTGTAACCATTGGATTATAATGGATGCGACTAATGACCAAATTGGGTACCGCTATATTTGAACAAGCGGTAAACGAACCCAATTGGCTGTTGATCCAATTGATTCGGTTGTATAAAAACAACTTCATGTTTTCTATCTCCAACGCATGATCAGGTATAGTTGCCCAACGTAAATTTTCACGAACTACTGCCTCGCTAATTTGTGCCACTGTAGCATCTATATAAGCCACCAAATTATTGTGCTTAAACGGTTGCCCGGGCTGAATGAGTTCGTTCCAACGTTTGGTGAAATAGCATCGAAAAGTTGGGCTGTTATACAAATCGGTCCAAAATCTGGCGCCTTCGTTGTCTCCATTTGAAAATTGCCACACATCATAATGACTTCGATCCAATCCCCAAAAAAATAAATCATTTCCATACGTTAAATTGTGATCCCAAACCGGACCAGCGCGCAATTTTCCGCCTTTATCTTTATGAAAATAAGTACTAAACTGATAGGCGTCAGCATTGGAGGCCAACTCATTAATCAGCATAAAATCTACAAAAGAAGGAATGTCAATAATGGAAGGAAATCCATTCGTGAGGCTAGTGTTGCTAAATGCAGTCTGTATCCCTAAATTTTGAAATATGTTTTTGATGTAATTTTTTTGAGCATTTACTATTTCATTGGGCTCGGGTGTGTCATAAATAAAATCAACTGAACCGGCATTCGAGAGCATTTGCCATGCAACAGGATCGCCACCGGTAGTTTTATCCGATTTTACAATATAACCACCTGTCAAATTTGGTGCAGTTGTAGCAGTTGGTAAAAGATCTGAAATATCTACCCGATTGCCATCTACTTTTATTTTTTCTTGCAACAAATACAATCCGCGGTAATCTCCATTGATAATCAACTCACAAAATACGGTGCGTGGCGCATAATTGCCAATTTGACGAGACAAATTATAGGACAAATAATCCCGAATCAAGGAAGGATCAAAGGCCAAGCCGTTTAGTATCCAGTCATTTTCTTTGGGCATTCCTAGCAAAGCAACGTTGTTATTCGTTAGGTTATCGGCCAATAAAGTGGTAAAACCGTAGCCTTTTTTGTCGGTGGCTTGCGAGGATGATCCGCGAATTTCAATCGAGATTCGGCCATTGTAGTTCAAATATTCAGTGGTAGACACATCAGTTACATAATTGCGACTGCCATCGGGACGCGAAATAATTTGCATAGTAGCACCAATACGTGGATCATCCAAAATTTCCAGAGGTTGATTGGTTTGTGTATTGGTGTCGGTCGTAATCAATACGATAGGCAAATTGCTGTCGGTAAAAGTTTGCCCCTGTGCTAACTGACAAACAATACTCATGAAAAAAACCGCTATATGTAACCTAAGTTGTACTTTCATAATAAAAAAATATGGCCAAATATAAACAACTTACTGCTTTGTATTTCGAAAATTTAATCCCTAATAAGAAGCGTAATATTTAACTATTTAAAATTAAATTGTTGATTTCGCTTTAATTACATTTGTTACATCATTTCAACTAAACTAACTATAAGTATAAGTTGTGAATGATTGTTTTTTTTACTTCAATAAAACTGATCATTTAACCCATTTAAGTATTTCAACTTAATCGATATGTCTAATAACAAAAACTCCGGAAATGGCATTGGAATTGGAGCCGCTTTAGGCGTTGCTTTGGGCACGGCCTATGGAATTTCATCGGATAATTCATCCCTTAGTATTGCCTTGGGATTGGCTATAGGTGTAGCAGCAGGCGCAATTTTTGATCTGGTGAATACTAGAAAATAATCGTAAAACACGATGTTCTTCTGCCTCTTGAAATACCAAGGCATCCTTTGACTAGCTAAAAAAAATCCCAACCGTTACATTGGGATTTTCTGATTATTTACTCAAATACATCTTTCTTCTCGAATACAATTCGTAGAACTGATCGTCTTTCAAGTCGTCTATAAACAAAATGCTTTCTCCGGTTGATTTCATTTCAGGTCCCAGCGCTTTATTGACATTCGGGAACTTGCTGAATGAAAATACAGGCTGCTTGATTGCGTAGCCTTTGAGTTGCGGATTAAAGGTGAAATCAGTTACTTTTTTCTCGCCTAACATCACTTTGGTGGCATAATTCACGTAAGGCTCACCATAGGCTTTAGCAATAAACGGCACCGTTCTCGACGCACGAGGATTGGCTTCAATAATATATACAATATCGTTTTTCACGGCGAATTGTATGTTGATCAAGCCCACCGTGCGTAAAGCCAACGCAATTTTTTTGGTGTGGTCTTTGATTTGCTGCATCACAAACTCACCCAAATTAAAGGGTGGTAAGGTCGCATTGGAGTCGCCCGAGTGAATACCGCACGGCTCAATGTGCTCCATGATTCCAATGATGTACACGTTTTCTCCGTCGCAAATGGCATCGGCTTCGGCTTCGATGGCACCGTCCAAATAGTGATCAAGTAGCAATTTGTTTCCGGGAATATTTTTAAGCAAATCAATCACGTGCTCTTCCAATTCTTGTTTGTTGATCACAATTTTCATGCCTTGACCTCCTAGTACATAAGATGGTCTTACCAATAAAGGGAAATCAAGTACATCAGCCAATTGCGTAGCTTGTTCGGCATTTTCGGCCACCCCAAACTGCGGGAATGGAATTTGCAATTGTGTCAATAATTCGGAGAATCGTCCACGGTCTTCGGCCAAATCTAAGGCGTCAAAACTGGTTCCCAATATTTTAATACCGTAACGTTCCAGTTTCTCGGCCAGTTTTAAGGCGGTTTGTCCACCCAATTGCACGATTACGCCTTCGGGTTTTTCGTGGCGAATGATGTCGTAGATGTGTTCCCAAAATACGGGCTCGAAATACAATTTATCAGCCGTATCAAAATCAGTCGAAACAGTTTCGGGATTGCAGTTGATCATGATGGTTTCGTAGCCACATTCTTTAGCGGCCAAGACCCCATGCACACAGGAATAATCAAACTCGATTCCTTGACCAATGCGGTTGGGGCCAGAGCCCAAAACCACAATTTTTTTCTTGTCGGTTACTATGCTTTCGTTATCCACATAGCGTTGGCCGTTGGCGGTTTCAATTTCGGCCTCAAAGGTGGAATAGTAATACGGTGTTTTGGCGGTAAACTCAGCAGCACAGGTATCTACCAATTTAAATACCCGATTGATGTTTTGCTCTACACGCAATTTATTGACTTGACTCTCCAAACAACCCAACATGTGCGCAATTTGACGGTCGCCATAGCCTTTTTGTTTGGCTTCCAACAACAATTCTTTGGGTAGCGTATCTATTTTGTATTTGGAAATTTCTTTTTGCAAATGATAGAGTTCTTCGTATTGTTTCAAGAACCACATGTCAATTCTAGTTATTTCATGGATACGCGACAACGGAATACCCATCTGAATCGCATCATAAATCACAAACACCCGATCCCAGCTGGCATAGGTGAGTTTTTCTATAACTTGCTCATAATTAGTATAGCCCTTGCCATCGGCGCCCAAACCGTTGCGTTTAATTTCGAGTGATTGGGTGGCTTTGTGTAAAGCTTCTTGAAATGATCGGCCAATGCCCATCACCTCGCCTACCGATTTCATTTGCAATCCTAAAGTACGGTCAGATCCTTCAAATTTATCAAAGTTCCAGCGCGGAATTTTTACAATTACATAATCCAACGTAGGCTCAAACAAGGCCGATGTTGATTTGGTAATTTGGTTTTGCAATTCGTCTAAGTGATAGCCCAAGGCCAATTTGGAAGCAATTTTTGCAATGGGATACCCAGTTGCTTTTGAAGCCAAAGCCGAAGATCGAGATACGCGGGGATTGATTTCGATGGCGACAATATCTTCGCGTTCATCGGGCGAAACGGCAAACTGCACATTACAACCGCCGGCAAAGTTTCCGATACTGCGCATCATTAAAATGGCCATATCCCGCATTTTCTGAAAAGTGGTATCTGATAAGGTCATGGCCGGCGCCACTGTAATGGAATCACCGGTGTGGATACCCATAGGATCCATATTTTCTATCGAACAAATAATGACTACGTTGTCATTTTTGTCGCGCAACAATTCCAATTCGTATTCCTTCCAACCCAACAAAGCTTTGTCAATTAACACTTCGTGGATGGGAGAAGCCTCTAGACCGCGGGTGAGCAAGTCGTCGAAGTCTTCTTTTTTGTGTACAAAGGCAGCTCCTGTTCCACCCAAGGTAAACGAAGGACGAATCACTAAAGGAAAACCAAATTCTTGGGCAATTTCTTTCCCTTTCAAAAAGGAAGTCGCTGTTTTGGCCGGTGCGGTAGGCACATTTATTTTTTCGAGCAATTGCTTGAACTGTTCGCGGTCTTCGGTAATGTTGATGGCGTTAATGTCTACCCCAATAAGTTTCACATTAAAATCGTTCCAAATGCCTTTTTCGTCGGCTTCTAAACATAAATTTAGTGCCGTTTGCCCGCCCATGGTTGGCAACACCGCGTCAATTTGCGGATGCGCTTTCAGGATTTCAATGATTGATTTGGTGGTGAGCGGTTTAAGATATACATGATCGGCCATAGAAGGATCCGTCATGATGGTCGCCGGATTGGAGTTGATGAGAATTACCTCGATTCCTTCTTCCCGAATGGATCGTGCAGCTTGGGAACCGGCGTAATCAAATTCACAAGCTTGTCCAATTACGATTGGTCCAGAACCAATAATTAAAACCGATTTAATAGAAGTGTCTTTTGGCATTTTAATGTATTCTTTAGTGTGTTGTGTTTTGTATAGCCCCGATGGTCCCGAAATTTCGGGATAAATCCTTTTTATTTTTAGACCAAATTTTCATTTTTACTGCTCTTGGCTAAAAATAAAAAGATTGAAACGGACAGCGGGAAATGGCTTCAAAAAATTATTAAAATTTATGAACAGGATATAAAAAAAGCCGTTACTTAAAAATAGTAACGGCTTATCCTGATTAATTGCTAATCATTATTTTTTGTGTCTTGGTTCAGAAGATACAGTCAATTTGTGTCTGCCTTTTGCTCTACGACGAGCAAGCACTTTTCTACCATTAGCAGAAGCCATTCTGTCCATAAATCCGTGCTTATTTCTTCTTTTTCTTTTCGATGGTTGAAACGTTCTTTTGCTCATTGCTTTGTATCTTTAAAAAATGTATTGTTTTCTTTAGTATGTGATTTTAGCAGCCCTGCTTCTAAAACCGAGTGCAAATATACAAAGTCTTTTTTTTCTAGCAAGTGGTTTAATAAAAATATTTTCAATTCCTTTTACTATATTTGTCAGCAGTAAAATACACGCACTATGTACCCAAAAATTTTAAAACTTATTCTAGCCGCACTCCTTGTAGTTACAGGCGTTTGGCAATTTATTGAAAACAATATTGGCAACGGAATTTTCTTGATTTTCCTAACTATCCTACCTGTTTTCTTGTACTATAAAAACGAATTTATTTTGTTGGCCTTTTTGAAACTGCGCAAACAGGATTTTGCCGGCGCTCAAAAATGGTTGGGTAAAATTAAAAACCCTGAATCGGCTTTGGTGCGCAAACAACAAGGCTATTATAACTACTTGCACGGCATCATGCTCTCGCAAACCAATTTGACACAAGCCGAACGCTACTTCAAAAAAGCAATTGAACTGGGTTTAAGCATGGACATGGACTTGGCTGTAGCTAAACTGAACTTGGCTGGCGTAGCATTAACCCGTCGTCGTAAACTTGAAGCTACCAATTTGCTCAATGAAGCCAAAAAGCTGGACAAGCAAGGCATGTTGAAGGAGCAAATAACGATGATGAAAGAGCAGATGAAGAAGATTTAAATCTTTATCCCTGGCGGCAATAAATCTCTAAACTGAGTATTTTTCCTAAAGAACAACGCGATTTTTGGGAAAATTGGCACCACTTTAAGCTTGCGCTCGTAGGCAATTTCCATAATGATTTTGAGCAGATCGGCAATAAACTCTTCGTCTGAAAATCCTTCCGGAATTTGAATTTTGGTCAAGAAAATTTTACGTTCCTGAAAGGAATATTCTACCGTAATTAGACCCTGCTCTACTGTGGTTTCAAATTGACGAGCAAAGGTATTATCCTTTATAGCAATAGTAATTTTCTGATCCATATTAGTTGTGGTGCATGGGCACTTCGATTAATAATAAAGTGGAAGCTGCCGTAGTTGTCATTTCAATAGCCGATGCGTCGGTTATTTCGGCGGCATCTCTTTTGCCTAATTTCAAGTCGTTGAGCAATACTTCACCTTCTATCACAAACAAATACAATCCATTTCCTGCGATTTTTGTTTCGTATTGTATCGGTTGATTTGCTTCAAAAACACCCATGCTAAAAAAGGAATCTTGGTATATCCAAATTGATCCATCGACAGGTTGTGTATTGGGCGAGATAACGGTAATCCATTCATTTTGTTGACTTTCTAGATCAAAAGACTTTTGATCATAGCGGGGTGTTACATTTTGTTGGTTTGGAAATACCCAAATTTGTAGCGTTTTGGCTATTTCGGTTGCACTGGCATTCATCTCCGAATGCTGTATTCCTGTACCGGCACTCATCACTTGCACTTCGCCGTAACTCACCACTTTTTCATTGCCCATACTGTCTCGGTGACGAAGTCCGCCAGCCAAAGGAATCGTGATGATTTCCATATTGTCGTGCGGATGCGTGCCAAAACCCATACCTGCAGCAATGGTGTCGTCGTTTAATACCCGCAAAATCCCAAATTGAATGTTGTTGGGATTAAAATAATGGGCAAACGAAAAGGAAAAATTAGCCTTCAACCAACCGTGATCGGCGGTTCCTCGTTCTACGGCTCTTCGGATTTGTATGTTCATATTAATACTATAGTTTTCAAAGAAAAACAAGCAGATGTGCAGCTTTTGAGGCGGCAAATTTCGACTTTTTAATTGAGTTTTACAGCATACCTTAGGTTAAAAAAAATGGAATTTTTGAAAAGTCAACCGAACTACACTTGCTATTTTACAAATGAATTCACTGTCAAAAAATACCCTACAAGACGGATACTAAATGGAGATTTTGTAAGTTTATCCTTTTAATACTATTTTCTATTTTTTATGAAAAAATCCCCCTCCCCCGTTTGGATTGCTGTTGTGTTTGTATGCGCGCTGTTTATGATTTTCGCCACATCGGTCGAGCAGAAAAACAAAATCACCCGAGAAGGGACTTCCCAATTTTTTCCAGCCAAAATAGATTTTGCCGGCGAAGAAACTCCCTTGCAAATCACCGATGTGCGCGAACGATTAGATCGCGAGTTATTGGTGAATGCCAATCTGGATGCCACCACATTACTCATTATTAAACGAGCCAACCGCGTATTTCCTATAATTGAACCCATCTTGCTGCGCAAAGGCGTGCCCGACGATTTCAAATATTTGGCCGTAATCGAAAGTGGCTTGGTGCATGCGGTGTCCTCAGCAGGAGCTAGAGGAATTTGGCAGTTCATGCCGCAAACGGCCCGAGAAAAAGGCATGGAAGTTACCGATGCAGTAGACGAACGTTACCATTTAGAAAAAGCCACCGAAGCCGCCTGTGATTATTTAATTCAGGCCAAAGCCAAATTTGGTTCGTGGACCTTGGCCGCAGCAGCCTACAATGGCGGAATGAGCGGTGTTGGAAAACAAATTGAAAACCAACAAGTGAACAATTATTATGATTTATTACTCAACGACGAAACGTCGCGTTATGTATTTCGCATCTTGGCATTAAAAGAGATCATGCAAAATCCAACCAAATTTGGATTTGAAATTACCCCAGAAGAATTGTACAAAAATTTACCTTCCAAAAAAGTGGTGGTGGACAGTTCCATCAGCAATTTGGCGCGCTTTGCCAAAAGCCAAGGCATCAACTACAAAATTTTAAAATTGCACAACCCGTGGTTACGCGACACCAAATTGCCGAATCCCGGCAAGAAAAAATACGAAATTGAGATTCCGTTGGAGGGGTATTGAGTTTTAGCTATTTTGGATTGTTGAATACGTTGGCATACAACAGTATTACTTAGCATTAACTGTTAGGAGACTAAAGACGATAAGATATGAGATTAGAGACAGCTTTCGCCCAGGAGTTTTGCCTTTACGAAATTTGACTTTACTTTGATACGCTCAGATTTACTTTATGACTTTTGACTTTCGACTTTTCGACTCAACTACCTCTAACCGCCCCATCTTCATCAATGTGACTCAGCTGCACAATTTGCAAGGTATTGACCAATTCAGGATTCCAAGGCGCTTTGATTTTTACGTAGTTTTCGGTAAAGCCGTACATATAGCCAGCTTTGTTTTCGCCTTCAAATAATACTTTGCGTGTAGTTCCCAATTGGCTTTCATAAAAAGCGCGGCGTTTTTTAACCGATAGTCCGCGCAGCATTTTGCTGCGTTTGGCCCGCACGGCAGAGGGAACTACGCCGTCCATTTGGGCCGCCTCGGTGTTATCGCGTTCAGAATAGGTAAATACGTGCAAATACGAGATCGGCAATTCGTTCAAAAAGTGGTAGGTTTCCAAAAATAATTCATCCGTTTCACCCGGAAATCCCACGATTACATCTACGCCTATACAGGCATCGGGCATGTGCTGGCGAATCGCCGCCACTCGATCTACATACACATCTCGCAAATAGCGGCGTTTCATTTTTTTCAAAATTACATCACTCCCCGATTGCAACGGAATGTGAAAATGCGGTACAAAGGTTTTGCTTTGCGCTACAAAAGCAATGGTTTCGTTGCGCAATAAATTGGGCTCAATCGAGGAAATGCGCAGGCGTTCAATTCCTTCTACCTCATCCAAGGCTTGCACCAAATCCAAAAAGGTGTGCTCGTGTTTTTTATTGCCAAATTCACCTTTGCCGTAATCGCCAATATTCACACCGGTAAGCACAATTTCTTTGATGCCTTGCGCGGCAATCTCGGCAGCATTATAGAGTACATTCTCTAAGGCATCGCTGCGGGAAATCCCACGAGCCAAAGGAATGGTACAATAGGTACATTTGTAATCGCAGCCGTCTTGCACCTTCAAAAAGGCGCGGGTTCGGTCGCCTATGGAGTAACTGCCCACATAAAAATCGGCCTCCACAATTTCGCACGAATGCACTTCGCCGTGGTCATTTTTGGCCAAATCAGTGAGGTAATCGGTGATTTTAAATTTTTCGGTGGCGCCCAATACCAAATCAACGCCATCCACAGCCGCCAATTCTTCGGGTTTAAGTTGTGCATAACAACCTACCGCTGCCACAAACGCTTGCTTATTTTTTTGCAAGGCCTTTTTCACCACCTGCTTAAACTGCTTGTCGGCGTTATCGGTCACCGAACAGGTATTGATCACGTATATATCAGCGGCTTCTTCAAAGTCCACGCGATCAAAACCCTCGTCTTGAAATGAACGGGCAATGGTCGAGGTCTCTGAAAAATTCAGTTTACAACCCAGTGTATAAAACGCTACTTTTTTTCTATCGGTCATGGTTTGGTTTGTTTGGCGAATCCCGTTGGGCCGGGCTATCCGCTGTATCTGCGCTCGCGCGCAGGATGTCGCTGCTATCCCTTTCGCAAGGCTACAACAGCAGCTGTATTAGTCTTTACGCCACTTTTGCGTTTGTTCAAACACGGATTCCAAAATGCGTGCTTCAACCTCATCAAATTCCACCGAACGACGAGACATCGCAATGCGCGCGGTTTCAAAGGCTTTTTTGGTAATGTAGGTTGTGAAACCTTGTGCACCGCCCCAGGTAAAACTAGGAACAAAATTGCGGGGAAATCCACTGCCAAAAATATTGGCACTCACCCCCACCACGGTTCCGGTATTGAACATGGTGTTAATGGCACATTTGCTGTGATCGCCCATGATTAAGCCACAAAACTGAAGTCCTGTTTTGACAAAACCTTCTTTTTCGTAGCTCCACAATTTCACTTCTTCGTAGTTGTTTTTCAAATTGGAGTTGTTGCTATCGGCGCCAATGTTGCACCATTCGCCCAAAACAGCGTTCCCCAAAAATCCGTCGTGTCCTTTATTAGAATAACTAAACAACACTGAATTATTTACTTCACCGCCCACACGGCAATGCGGACCTACCGTAGTAGCTCCATAAATTTTGGTTGCCAATTTCACTACAGCGTGATCGCACAAGGCAAAGGGCCCGCGGATTACCGATCCTTCCATGATTTCGGTGTCTTTGCCAATATAAATTGGACCAGTTGAAGCATTCAAGGTGACAAATTCGAGCTTGGCTCCTTCTTCAATAAAAATCTGTTCGGGAGCAATCACATTCACACTTTTAGGAATGGGTTGCGAGCTGCGGTCTTCGGTTAGGAAGTCAAAATCGGCGCGCAAGGCAGCCTCATTTTTTTGGAAAATATCCCAGGGATGTTCGATGCTCAAACAATCTCCCGAAAATTCTATACTTTCATAGGTGTCAAAATCAACGGCTTCTTGCGATTCAGTGGTATAAAAAGCCACTACATTTTCGCCTTGAAACACCGCCTGATTGGGCCCTAAATCCTGTATCAACTCCACCAATTCGGGCGTAGGCAAATACGATGCATTGATCATCACATTTTCTTCCATCTCGACCATCGGGAATTTCTCAGACAAATACTCTTCGGTTAAGGTGGTGGTGGTTGAACCCAAATACTTTTCCCATTTTTCACGAATGGTTAATATACCTACACGGATATCGGCAACGGGGCGGGTAAATGTGAGTGGCAATAAGGCGTTTCGGGCTGGGCCATCAAAGAGAATGTAATTCATAAAGCAGATTCTTTATTTAGTGGGCCAAAGTTACCAATTTATCGCGCAAATAAAAATAAAAAGCCTCCCGGTTGGGAGGCTTCGTATATTTTGAACACTATAAAAACTATTTGATGTGCTTAGCGTATTTGGTTTTAAATTTATCAATACGTCCTGCAGTATCGATCAATTTAGATTTACCAGTGTAAAAAGGGTGAGAAGTTCTAGAAATCTCCATTTTCACAACCGGGTATTCAACGCCTTCGTGCATAATGGTTTCTTTGGTATCTGCAGTTGATTTAGTGATAAACACATCTTCGTTTGACATGTCTTTGAAAGCAACTAATCTGTAGTTCTCTGGGTGAATTCCTTTTTTCATGGTATTTTTTTTCTAATTGAATTATAAGTTGTTTTGAAGCTTTTATCGCAAAAGGTATAAACTCCTTATAACTTTTTGTTTTAACATTATTATTTTGAGTGCGCAAATTTACACTTATTTTTCAAAAAACAAATTGAATCGTTCTTTTTTTATAGCCGAGCGCGAATAAAAAAGTTAGGGCGTTCAAGTGGGTTTTACTATATTTGTGGCTCATTTTTAAAATGGATATTTCCTATGGATACGCAAAAGAAAATCGCCCTCAACATGGGCTTACTATTGGGTTTAACGCTTACTCTACTACTCACCATCCTCTATGTAATAGACCTTAATTTGTTTACCAAATCATGGGTAGGCATTGTAAATGTAGCCATCATAACCGTATTTGGTGTACTTGCCGCTGTACAATATAAAAAAACATTGGGTGGTTTTATCACCTTCAAAGAATCGTTTACCAGTTTTTTTATCGCTGTGGTAATCGGTTTTTTAATTTCTACGCTATTCAATATCTTGCTTTTTAATGTGATTGATGTAGAAGCCAAAACAATTCTTTCGGAAAACGTGATAAAATACACAGTAGAAATGATGCAAAAATTTGGCGCCAAAGCAGCAGACATTAACAAAGTAGTTGAAGACATGCGCGCATCCGATTCATTTGGCGTGGCAGGTCAACTCAAAGGTTTCTTTTTTAATGTAATTTTTTACAGCATCATTGGATTAATTTCCTCGTTAATCATCAAACGAGTTCCGTCTCAAAGCTTGTAACGCATGAACCTATCCCTAGTAATTCCTTTACTCAACGAACAAGAATCCCTGCGCGAATTGCACGATTGGATTGTTCAAGTCATGAACACCCACGGCTATTCGTATGAGGTCCTGTTTATTGACGACGGCAGCACTGATAACTCTTGGCAAATTATTGACAAGTTGGCGGCTGAAAACAAACAAGTAAAAGGAATACGTTTTCAAAAAAACTACGGTAAATCACAGGCCTTGCACGCCGGTTTTGCCAAAGCCCAAGGCGAGGTAATCATTACCATGGACGCCGATTTGCAGGACAGCCCCGATGAAATCCCTGAATTGTATGAACTGATTACCAATCAACACTTTGATTTGGTTTCGGGCTGGAAAAAGAAACGCTACGACTCGGTGGTGAGCAAAAATTTACCCTCTAAATTATTCAATTGGGCGGCCCGTAAAACCTCGGGAGTTCAACTCAACGATTTTAATTGTGGCTTGAAAGCCTATAAAAATGTAGTAGTCAAAAATATTGAAGTATCGGGCGAAATGCACCGCTACATTCCGGTTTTGGCTAAGAATGCTGGCTTTTCTAAAATTGGCGAAAAGGTAGTGAAACACCAAGCGCGCAAATACGGCGAAACCAAGTTTGGCATGGAACGATTCATCAACGGCTTCTTGGATTTGATTACCATTTGGTTCTTGTCCCGATTTGGCAAACGACCGATGCACCTGTTTGGGGCCTTGGGCGTAATCATGTTTATGATTGGATTTGTCTCGACTGGTGCCATTATATTGGTAAAACTCATTAAACTCTACTCCGGTTTGCCTACCATTTTGGTGACGGCCAATCCGTTATTCTATATTGCACTAACCACTATGGTCATCGGCACGCAGCTGTTTTTGGCTGGCTTTTTGGGCGAAATTATCCTACGCTCCAAAAACAACGACGATCGTTATAAAATTGCGAAAGAACTCTAAAAGTACCTTATACTTATACCCTAGCCCGGATTGTAACGGCAGCTTTTCAAGCCATGGTTTGGCTTGAAAACTAAAGTGAAAAGCCGGAAAAAGCTTCAAAAAAATAACATCATTTCCCTATGAATTTACCTACTTCTATTAGTGCCGCTGTAAACGAATGGTTAACTCCCGTTTTTGATGCCGAAACACAGGCGCAAATTCGCGAGATGGCGGCAAGCAATGCAAAAGAACTGGAAGAAAGTTTTTATAAAAATCTTGAATTTGGTACCGGTGGCATGCGCGGAATTATGGGCATTGGCACCAACCGAATTAACAAATATACCTTGGGAAAAAACACCCAAGGCCTTTCGAATTATTTACACCAATCGTTTTCGGGCGAAAACCTAAAAGTGGTGATTGCGTTTGATTGCCGACACAACAGCCAATCTTTGGCCAAAGTGGTCGCCGACGTATTTTCGGCCAACGGGATTCAGGTGTATTTATTCGCGGATTTGCGTCCTACCCCCGAATTGAGTTTTGCCCTAAAATACTTGGGCTGCCAAGCAGGAATTGTACTTACGGCTTCGCATAATCCGCCCGAATACAACGGCTACAAAGTGTATTGGCAAGATGGAGGCCAATTGGTTCCGCCGCAAGACAAAGAAATCATTCAAGTAATTGAATCGTTGAACTACGCCGACATTCAATTTACGGCCAACGAAAATCTCATCACCTTCATTGACAAAGAAATTGATGAGGCCTTTATTGCCTCGTCTATTGCGCACGCAGGCTTTAATACCCCGCAGGCCGATAAAGATAATTTACAGATTGTGTTTACCTCCTTGCACGGCACCTCGATTACAGCGGTACCACAAACTTTGGCGCAAGCGGGCTACCAACATGTACACATTGTGCCCGAACAAGCCGAACCCAATGGCGATTTCCCAACGGTAAAATCACCCAACCCCGAAGAACCCGAAGCACTCACGATGGCCTTGGCCTTAGCTGAGAAAACCGGCGCTGATTTGGTTGTAGGCACCGATCCCGATTGTGACCGATTGGGTGTAGCAGTACGCGATTTATCAGGAAAAATGGTCTTGCTCAATGGCAACCAAACCATGGTGTTGATGACCGCCTTTTTGCTCGAACAATGGAAAAACCAAGGTAAAATTACCGGCAAACAATTTGTGGGATCAACTATTGTTTCAACTCCGATGATGCTTGAATTGGCCTCGGCCTATGACGTAGAATGCAAAGTAGGTTTGACTGGCTTTAAGTGGATTGCCAAAATGATCAAGGATTTTCCGGAATTGGAATTCATTGGCGGCGGAGAAGAAAGCTTTGGATTTATGGTGGGCGATGCGGTGCGAGACAAAGATGCCGTGGCGGCTACCTTACTAATCTGTGAAGTGGCGGCGCAAGCCAAAGCCATGGGCAGCTCGGTATACCGTGAATTGTTGAATTTGTATGTGGATCACGGATTTTACAAAGAGCAGTTAGTTTCCCTTACCAAAAAAGGACGCGAAGGCCTGCAAGAAATCAACCAAATGATGATTGATCTGCGTGAAAACCCGATCAAAACCTTGAACGACCAACGCGTGATTATGGTTGAAGATTACAAAAACAGCAGCGCAACCAATTTACTAGACGGCAGCGTTGAACCCATTTCCATTCCCAAATCGGATGTGTTGATTTATTATACCGAAGACGGGTCTAAAATTGCAGCACGCCCAAGTGGAACTGAACCTAAAATTAAATTCTATGTGAGCGTGAATGCGCCACTGGATAGAATTGAAGACGCAGCCGAAGTGGAAGCCGAATTAGACCAAAAAATAAAAACCATTTTACAAGAACTAAGCATCATTTAATGACAAACTTCAAGAAAATACTTCCCTATATACTGCCGTATAAAAAGTACGCCTACCTGAATATCTTTTTTAATATTCTGTTTGCGCTTTTTAGTACGCTCTCGTTTGTGGCTTTGATTCCGATGATGCAGGTGCTGTTTGACCAAACCAAAAGAAACACCGTTGAACCTGTTTTTGAAGGACTAGGATCGGCCAAGCAGTTTTTAGAAGATTACTTGAGTTATTTTATTACCACTACCACGGATACTTTTGGCGTAGGTTATACCCTATCCATTATGGTGGCTGTGATTATCAGTATATTTTTACTGAAAAACCTGAGCGATTATTTGGCCTTGTTTTTCATCACTTTTTTGCGCAACGGCGTACTCAAAGACTTGCGCAATGCGATGTACAAAAAAACCATCGAATTACCCATCTCGTTTTATTCTGAAAAACGCAAAGGCGATACCATCTCTAGAATTTCGAATGATGTTAACGAGGTGCAATCGTCGTTTTTGTCGCTGTTAGAACTCATTGTGAAAGAACCGCTAACGATTGTATTCACCATTGTGACCATGTTTAGCATCAGCGCCAAACTCACGATTTTTGTATTTATTTTCATTCCGGTTTCGGGCTATATTATTTCGTTAATCGGCAAACAACTCAAAAAGCAATCAACCAAAGCCCAGCAAGAACAAGGCGAATTTTTATCGACCATTGAAGAAACTTTGGGCGGATTAAAAGTGGTAAAAGGCTACAACAGCGAATCTTATTTTACCCAAAAATTTCAAGATTCTACGCAACGTTTTTTCCAACTCTCGAATGCCATTGGCAACCGCCAAAACTTGGCGTCACCGGTAAGTGAGTTTATGGGAATCTTGGTCATCGCAATTTTATTGTGGTACGGCGGACACATGGTGTTGATTGAAAAAACGCTAAATGGCGCAGCATTTATTGCCTATATGGGACTGGCTTACAATATTTTAACGCCCGCCAAATCAATCTCTAAAGCGTCCTACAACATCAAAAAAGGAACGGCAGCTGCCGAGCGCATCTTGGAAATACTAGAACAAGAAAACCCCATTCAAGACGGGCCAAACGCTATAGAAAAACACAGCTTTGATGAGCAAATCGAACTACAAAATGTTTCTTTTAGCTACGACACCGAGCCTGTATTGAAACAATTTAACCTATGTATTCCCAAAGGAAAAACCGTGGCTTTGGTGGGGCAATCGGGTAGCGGAAAAAGTACCATTGCCAATTTATTGACCCGTTTTTATGACATCGAACAAGGCAGCATAAGCATAGATGGTATTGCAATTAAAGACATGCAATTGCAGTCGTTACGCGGTTTATTAGGTTTGGTCACGCAAGACAGCATTTTGTTTAACGACACCATCAAAGAGAATATTTCTTTAGGGAAATTGGATGCCACTGACGAAGAAATTATTGACGCACTCAAAATTGCCAACGCCTACGAATTTGTGAAAGATTTGCCTTTGGGCATTTACACCAACATTGGCGACAGCGGGAATAAATTGTCGGGCGGACAAAAACAACGTTTGAGTATTGCGCGTGCGGTATTGAAAAACCCACCGATTATGATCTTGGACGAAGCAACATCTGCCTTGGATACCGAAAGCGAAAAATTAGTACAAGTAGCGTTGGAAAATATGATGCAAAACCGCACCTCAGTGGTAATTGCACACCGCTTGTCGACCATTCAAAAAGCCGATTTGATTGTAGTGATGCACAAAGGAGAAATTGTAGAACAAGGCTCCCATGAACAATTGATGCAAGCCAACGGTACCTATTACAAATTGGTAAACATGCAATCGTTTGAAGGATAAATCCTTATAAACGAACGGAGAGTTTCAAGTTAAATACTCGGGTAGTTAAATAATTGGGTACAGCATACTGACTTTTGGTGTAGACATCGCGTACCCACGTATTGGTAATGGCATTTTGGTTGTTGAACATGTTGAAGATCTCAAAACCAAGAGCGCAATCTTTGAATTTTTTAAGCCAATGGCCTTCGGGACGTTGGCTGTTTTTTTCGGTCAATACATACGAAAATCCTACGTCAGCTCGGCGGTAATCGCGCAATCTATTTTGGTATGCATAGGGATCGGCATACGAAGGTGAACCTCCCGGCAATCCCGTATTATAAACGATATTCAAGTATACTTTTACACTTGGAATATTGGGCATGTAATCTTGAAATAAAATCCCAAACTTAAGTCGTTGGTCGGTGGGGCGAGAAATATATCCCCGATTGTCAATGTTCTCCTCGGTTTTTAAATAGCCAAAACTCAACCATGATTCAGTGCCCGGTACAAATTCACCATTGAGTCGCACGTCTAATCCTTGGGCAAAGGCCACCGCAGTATTGCTGGCTGCGTAACGAATGCGCACGTTTTCAAGGGTATACGGATTAACGTCGGTCAACGATTTATAATAAGCCTCGGTCACCATCTTGAAGGGTCGATCCCACATCTTGAAACTGTAATCATTGCTAATCACAAAATGAATGGACTTTTGCGCCTTCACGTTGGGGTGTACAATTCCTAATGAATCACGCAATTCCCGGTAAAATGGCGGTTGGTAATAATACCCTCCCGAAACGCGGAATATCATGTCCCGATTCCAATCGGGCTTTATGGCAAACTGCGCCCGTGGACTCACAACGGTTTGAGAAACACCTGCAGTGGGTGCTCCGCTCACTTGCCATTGGTGCACTCGTACTCCAGCGTTATAAGAAACTTCACTAGAACCCAATTTGGTTTTTAAACTCCATTGGGCATATCCCGAAAACCGATTAATGTTGATGAAATTTTTGGCGCGTACATTATGATACGGAACCAAAGGCCCCACAAAAGGAGTATAGGGCTGGTTGTTGGACGGAATATCCAAATCACGCGGATTTAATGAAAAACCTGCCGAATCAATCACTTCCCATTCTACAATGCGATCGCGAATGTTTTCTCTAGTGTATTTAAACCCCCACTCGATTTGGTGTTTTTTGATGTCGTGAAATCCTTTCACCTCGGCATTGACAATCAAGGCATCTAAGTCATTTCGCGCATGATTCAATTGCGAACCAATAGCCCGACTGTAGGTTACATCACCAAAGGTTTCGGAGCCAATATTGCTGTCAATCTCACCCAAGGCATAGGCCGCGTCAATATCAAAATATTCTTGTTCTAAGGTATGGTAGGCCGAACCTATAAGCTTAAGCGTAAAATTATCAGAAGCATTGAAGGTAGTTTTTAAGGCACCAAAATAGGTTTCGTATTTGTCTTTTTCTTGCCCTTCGTAAAAAATCAATAGCGCAATCGGATCAGACAGGGTGCCAAAATTGGTTTGGCGAACCAACGGCTGGTAATTGTATTTGTTTTGCGCCACATTCCCCAAAAAACTAAACTGCCATTTGGCCGAGGGCGTAAAATTTATATTGGTCTGCACATCGGCAAAGGTGGGATGAAAATTGGTAGACGTTTCTTGACTATTCACCAACAAACTGTTGTCGCGGTAACGCAAACCGGCCAATCCAGACCATTTTTTATTTTTGGAAACGGCATCAACGGCCACACTTCCACCCAAAAAACTGGCTTCGGTGGCCAAGCCAAAACGCGTAGGTTTACGGTAGTTGATATCCAAAACCGAAGACAATTTATCGCCGTATTTAGCTTGAAATCCACCAGCTGAAAAATCAACATTTTGTACTAAATCGGTGTTGGTAAAACTCAATCCTTCTTGCTGACCCGAACGAATCAAAAACGGACGGTAAATTTCTACCTCGTTGACGTACACTAAATTCTCATCATAATTCCCGCCACGTACCGAATACTGTGTACTGAGTTCATTGTTGGAATTTACTCCGGGTAAGGTTTTAATAATATTTTCGATTCCTGCATTGGCTCCCGGAATTTTGCGAATTACCTCGGGTTCAATAACGGTAATGCCTTGTATGCGTTTACGGTTGCCCGCGGTCACGGTTACTTCGCCCAAACTCTCGGCCTTGTCACTGAGTTGTGGATTGAATTCGTAATCTTCGTTTGGTTTTAACTCCAATGAAACCGTGTACTTTTTTAGGGTAACATGTGTAAATACCACTTGAATTTTCTTGTTGGCCGGAACCACCAATTGATAAAAGCCGTTTTCATTGGTTTTGGTGCTTTTTTCGGCGGCAGTTATATTGACTTCCGGCACCGCTTGGCCACTTTCATTTAGAATTACCCCTTTGATTCGGGCATTTTGTGCCAAACCGATTTGACAACTTATAAACAGAAAAAAAAGTAGGGATTTATAGGTATTCAACGGCTAGGGTTTAGTTTTTTGACTTCTAAAAAATGTGGTTTCAAAGATAGCAGAATTTCCTACATGATCGGTTATGATGAGTTTTAATTCGTTTTTACCCTCGAGTAAAAAAGCGGAATCAAATTGGTGAACCAACTGATCGGATTTGTAATCGTATTCAAACAAAACCCATTGGGAATTGAGGTAGCCCATGTAACTTTTAATGCCGGAGCCTGCATCGGTGATTTCAAAACTCAACTGTGTTTCGTTGCTCATCCATCGTCCTTCAAGAGGCTTGGGTAATTTGATTGTAGGGGCAATAGTGTCGGTAACCAATGTATACGTTCCTAGCTTTTTGACATAGCTTTTGTAGGTGTTTTTGCTGAATTTGGTGGGTGAATATACCGTAGAACCTTTCTCTACCAAGGCCAAATAGGTTTTATCTGGATATCTGCGTAAACTGTCGATACAACTGAGCTGAAAATTGGTATGAGCAGGAACCACATCTTCGTGCAGTTGTAAGGTGTCATTTACTGCTGCAATTCGCAAGTAGAAATCATCATAAAAGGTTTTTGCAGGAAAAAATACCGTAAAATTTCCGGCTTCAAAAACAGCATCTTGATTGGCTTTGACTAATAATTTTGAATCTAATTTGGGTGAAGGAATAACCACCGAATCGGTCGAATATTCGATCGGAATTTGAATGGATGTCGTGTTTGCATGAAAGTCAGACACTTCTATGCGAGCCACTTGATTTACATTGGACAATGGCGTATAAATACCAAGTGTATTATCGGCTTGCAACAAACTCCACTCGTTTGGTTTTTTTTGAAATAATTTTTGCACCCGTTGCTTTGTTTTCTTGAACCGTTCATAATCCAGCAAGGCATTGACATAGCGAGTTTCGGCAAAGGCAAAATCATCAAATTGGTAGCCAAAGTTGGGTGAACCGTTGCGGTATGTTTGCACTTTGTAAATGCCATTGGTATTGTAGGAAACATCGTCGTAATCGTTAGCCGTGATACCAAAACCAACTGAACCATTCACCCGCACTTGTTCCGTAATAAAGGTGCCGTCTTTTTGCAAAGAAACATGCAATACAATTGGCACATTGGATTGATTAACCGTGCTTTTGGGTGTAATAGGATAGGCTAAAACATTGGCTACAAATGGTTTTCTGGTGTCCTTGAGCAAAGCATCAAACCCGAAAAACAACGGATTGATGATGTTTTCGGTTTGGGTATCTCGAAATTCGAAATGCAAATGAGGTCCTTCCGATCCTCCTGTATTTCCCGACCAAGCAATGGTATCTCCTTGTTTTACGGGCAGTTCTTTGGCCAAAGGAAACTGTTCAATCTCAAATGATTTTTGGTCGTATTGTGATTTTTTAATGTAGGATTCGATGGCGCCATTGGCCTTTTGTAAATGACCATAGACGGTGGTATAGCCATTCGGATGATTAATATAAATGGCTTTGCCGTATCCAAAGGTGGAGATTTTTATGCGAGCCACATAGCCATCGGCGGCAGCCAAAACAGGCAAACCTTCTTTTTGGTTGGTTTTGTAATCTAAACCAGAATGAAAATGATTGTTTCTTAACTCCCCAAAATTACCCGACAATTGCATGGGTATAGATAAAGGTGACTTGAAATAGTCTTTGGGGTAGTTTGTTTGTGCAAAAAAAGGCGTGTAAAAAAACAACAGGAATCGTAAAATTTTCATGGCATAAGCTTTGCGCTAAGGTAAAAAAAATTAAGAAAAGGAAAGCGTTTTTAATCAGTTGTAATCGGTTGATTTCGTGAACGATACCCTCTCATATACTGAATTAGGTTTTTTTTTCTAAAAGTATTGGCATAATTCAATTGTAATGTTAACTTTGTGGAAATTAGTAAGGAATAGGATTTTCAGATGAGTGAAATTGTAGAAATTATTGATACTCTTGAAGGTAGACTAAAAAAACTAGTAGAAAAAATAGATTTTTTAGAAAAAACCACTACCCAATTGACTGTCGATTTGCAAAAAGCTACGCAAACCATTCAACACCAATCTGAGGAGATGGAACGCTTGAAAAAGCAGTATGACACCCTGAAAATCGCCAATTCTTTACTTGGCAGTGAAGAAAACAAACGAGAAACCAAGCTGAAAATAAATTCATTAATTCGTGAAATTGATTACTGTATAGCCCAGCTAGCAGAGTAAAAAAAAACATGAACGAAAAGCAAAAAATCAAATTATCAATTGCCGATCGCGTCTATCCCCTCACGGTCGAGACGTCGCAGGAAGAAGGGTTGCGAAGCGCCTGTAAAAAAATTGAGACGATGATTAAGCAGTTTGAAGAAAATTACGCCGTGCGAGACAAACAAGATGTATTGGCCATGTGTGCCTTGCAGTTTGCCTCCCAACTGGAACAAAAACAACAAGAAACTTCGATCGATGGAACAGACACCATCAATCGAATTCAAAAATTGAATGATTTTGTGGCTCAGTATCTCGAGAAAAAAGACTGGTAACCCGGTTTTATTTATACAATTACGTTCTTAACATAGACTAAAATACTGCCTACATTAGTTATTTTTTGGTAAACTCAACGCTAACAATTTAGAATGAGCCTATCGTCGCTACTAAAGCATGCCACGCTCCGGCGAGGAAACTTGAACAGTGCGTACGCTCAAAACTTGTCTTTTCGAGTTTATACATTACTCCTAATGTGGGCTTTTTTTATATAAATCAATTAATTAAACATGGACATTTTAACAATACTTATTTCGGGAATTGCAGGAATCGCAGGAGGATTTTCGGTAGCCAAAGTGCTAGAAAAGAACAACGTTTCCAACCTAATTAAAAGTGCCAAAAAGGACGCTGCTTCCATATTGAAAGACGCGAACTTGGAGGCCGAAAACATCAAAAAAGACAAAATACTTCAAGCCAAAGAAAAATTCATTGAGCTGAAAGCAGAGCACGAAGAAGTAATCTTAGCTCGTGACCGCAAAGTAGCCGAAGTAGAAAAACGCACCCGTGACAAAGAATCACAGGTTTCTAATGAATTGGCCAAAGCCAAAAAAATCAACGACGATTACGAAGCTAAAACAGCTGAATACCACAGTAAACTCGAACTACTCGAGAAAAAACAACAAGAGGTAGATCGCATGCACAAAAGCCAATTGAATCAATTGGAGGTAATCTCCGGTTTATCGGCAGAAGATGCCCGTGACCAATTGATTGAAGGCCTGAAAGCCGAAGCCAAAACCAAGGCTATGGCGCAAATTCAAGACACCATCGAAGAAGCCAAATTGACGGCCCAACAAGAAGCCAAGAAAATCATCATCAACACCATTCAACGCATCGGAACCGAAGAAGCTGTTGAAAATTGCGTGTCGGTATTTAACATTGAATCAGACGACGTAAAAGGTCGCATCATTGGTCGTGAAGGGCGAAACATTCGTGCCTTAGAAGCGGCTACCGGTGTAGAGATCATTGTAGACGATACCCCAGAGGCGATTATCCTTTCTTGTTTTGATCCGGTACGCAGAGAAATCGCTCGATTGTCTTTACACAAATTAGTAACCGACGGTCGTATTCACCCTGCTCGTATTGAAGAAGTGGTGGCCAAAACATCCAAACAAATCGAAGACGAAATTATTGAAGTAGGAAAACGCACGGTAATTGACTTGGGTATTCACGGCTTGCACCCTGAATTGATTAAAGTAGTTGGTCGTATGAAATACCGTTCGTCTTACGGACAAAACTTATTGCAACACTCGCGTGAAGTATCTAAATTGTGTGGTTTGATGGCTGCCGAATTGGGCTTGAATGTCAAACTAGCCAAACGCGCCGGATTGTTACACGATATCGGGAAAGTACCTGATACCGAAAGTGACTTGCCACACGCCTTATTGGGTATGCAATGGGCCGAGAAATACGGCGAAAAAGAAGAAGTGTGCAACGCCATTGGAGCCCACCACGACGAAATCGAAATGAAATCGTTATTGTCGCCGATTGTTCAAGTATGTGACGCCATCTCGGGTGCACGTCCTGGCGCTCGACGTCAAGTATTGGATTCCTACATTCAGCGTTTGAAAGATTTAGAAGAAGTAGCCTACGGTTTTGGCGGTGTAAAAAATGCCTATGCCATTCAAGCTGGTAGAGAATTGCGTGTAATAGTGGAAAGCGAAAAAGTATCAGATGACAATGCCGCTACCCTATCGTTTGAGATTTCACAAAAAATTCAAACCGAAATGACCTATCCAGGCCAAGTGAAAGTAACGGTGATTCGCGAAACGCGTGCCGTGAACATCGCGAAGTAACTCTAAAACATAGAAAAAAAAGACCCTTAAAAGGGTCTTTTTTTTGTTTAATTCAATTGATAAAGCAATCCAACTGTAAATTGTCTAAGTTCGGATTCTTTGGTAAATAGCACGCCGTAATGGGTATCAATAGAAAGATGGTCATTCAGTTCGTATGATCCGCCCAAGGTGTATCCAATACGCGTGTTCTCGGTTTCGTCTGTATCTAGGGTAAAATCCAAAGCGGGACCACCTATCAAATACACTTTCTCTGCCAAGGCAAATTTGGAACACAAAGGCACATAGATAGTGCTCACTGAACCTTCTTTTCCACTCACCAAAGTATAGTTTACACTGGTTAAAAAATGTATAAACTGGTACTGCATACCCACATACATGCCATTGGCTTTGGCTGAAGTATATTCATAGGCAAATGATTTGTTTACCAAACCGCCTCGTACCGAAAAGGCGTGGTCTTGGGCTTGAACGGCAGTAATAACAAGAACAGCAAAAAAAGTAAAAAATAATTTCATGGCGATGTTTTAAAAATAAAGCGGCAAATATAGGCCTATACACCGCTACTCTATCGCACAAAAGAAAAAAATTACTTGCGCGGATGAAACTGGTGCAGTACCTGTGTGAGGTGTTTCCGATCTAAATGCACATAAATTTCGGTGGTGGTAATTGATTCGTGTCCCAATAAGAGTTGTATAGAACGCAAATCGGCCCCGTTTTCTAACAAGTGAGTCGCAAACGAATGCCTAAAGGTATGCGGGCTAATGGTTTTGTTTAATTTAATTTCTTCAGCCAAAGTCTTGATGATGGTAAACACCATGGCTCGGGTGAGTTTTCGGCCCCGGCGATTGAGAAATAAGGTGTCTTCATGGCCTTTTTGAATGGACAGATGGCTGCGCTTTTGCTGATAAAACTGGATGTACTTTTGGGTATTGGGACCAATAGGCACAAAGCGTTGTTTGTTTCCTTTTCCGGTTACTTTGATGAAACCCTCGTCAAAAAACAGATCGGATATTTTAAGCTCAACCAATTCGGAAACGCGCAAGCCACAACCGTAAAGCGTTTCCAACATGGCACGGTTACGTTCGCCTTCGGGTTTGGACAAATCAATCGCGGCGATTAAAGCATCAATTTCGGAAACGGCCAACGTATCGGGTAATTTTCGACCAATACGCGGCGCTTCAATGAGTTCCATGGGATTGTCGGTGCGGTAATCTTCAAAAATTAAATAGGAAAAAAAACTTTTCAGACCCGAAATGATTCGCGATTGTGAACGCGGATTTACCTCAGTAGAAATGGTATATATAAACTGCTGCAGTTGTTCTTCTTTGATTTTGACAGGAGAAACATCTACTTGATTTTGTATCAAATACTGCATCAACCGCTCAATATCAAAGGTGTAATTGTCAATGGTATTCTTTGACAACCCCCGTTCGATGCGCATATACGATTGAAAATGTTTGAGTAACGTTGTCCAGTTCATTGACGCAAAGTAACAGTAAAATATAGACATAAAAAAAGCCCCAATTAAGGGGCCCCTAACAAACATTATTTATGCTAACTAGAACTTGTAGCCTACACCAATTAAAAAGTGTGTCACTTTTGTATCTCCTGTTAAACCCATGTCATAACGTGGTTCAACAAATAAATTATCCGAGATATCATATGACGCACCTACACCTAAATTAATACGTGTTTTGTCAGCATCTTTGGAATCCATACTGTAATACAAAGAAGGACCCGCCAACAGGTTTAACTTATCTGACATATTGTATTTTGCAATAACAGGAATGCTTAAATAATCGAATTTAATTCCATCTTTTGAAGCGGTGTGATAATTCAATCCAGGTTGCAAAACGATTTTATCTGACATTTCAAATTCGGCAAAACCACCTACATAAAAACCAGAGGCATTGGCAGATCCGTAAGTTGATTTAGCCGAAACCATATCAATACCGCCTTTAATTCCAAATTTCATGTCTTGTGCGCTTGCAATGCCAAAAGCTGCAATTGCTAAAACTGTAAACGTAATTTTTTTCATAGTTTGTTTTTTTTGAGTTAATGAATTTGAAACCATTAGTTGATTTCATTTGATACAAATAGAATCAATTAAACTACCCAAGTAAATACCCACAAATGGGTATTTTATTTCATGTGGAATTCTACTGTTTTATTACTTGTTGACTTAATAGTCCGTCTACTGTTTTAACATGCACTACATAAATTCCTTGCGCCAGATTGCTTGTAGACAATACAGTTGTAGTTGACATCAACGGTGTTTGCTGTAACAATTGCCCTTGTAGGTTATATAATTCAGCCACTGCGTTTGAGTAGTTTGTACATGATATTGAAAGCTGATCGTGTACGGGGTTGGGAAATACAAGAACATTTGCCCGATTAAAATCATCATCTAGGCCTAAAGTTGTTCCAAATTTGTAGATGAAACCATCTTCGTTATACCCCTCACCTCCAGATATCATACTAAATGAATCTAAACCTGGAGCGATGTAAAGACTTCCTGAAAAACCACCTGTTAAGTATAAGTTATTTGAACTGTCATTAATTATTGATGATATATACCTATGATAGGATCCATAAAAAATTTTAGCCCAACCAAAATCGCCCGCTTGATTCAATTTTAACAGAAACCCATTTTCATAAGCACTATTATCAAAAGGAATATTATAAACTCCCGGTCCTGGATCAAAATCTACTAGCGGATCTGCAGATTCAACATATCCTACAACATAAACATTTTCTGATGCATCTATTACTATGGAACTTACACCTGAATTTACCATACCGCTTATACTTTTGGCCCAAACTAAATTTCCTGTATTTGCATATTTAGCAATAAAGGCATTACCGGGAGAATTTAAATTATACACAGCTGGTCCTGGATCAAAATCACAATCTACTGAACCATATTGACCTACCAAATAAATTGTACCATTTGGAGTCATTTCCATACCTATAAAATCATCATTAGATCCTCCAAACTGTTTAGCCCAAATAAAATTACCTGCAGCATCTAGTTTAGTAATAAAGGTATCATAAACACCTAATGATGTTAAATAAAATTGCCCCGGTCCCGGATCTAAATCAATTGGGTCAGGTCCCTGAAATTGTCCATTTACATAAATATTGCCAATTGTATCTAAAAATATACACTCTGCAGAATCACTATTTACACCCCCAAATATTTTAGTCCATATGGTCGCCCCTTGGGCATTTAGTTTTAATACAAAAGCATCCGTATTAAAGGTAAAGGGTCCTGTCAAACCAATACTAGTGATATTAGCAATTCCATTCCCTGTATCAAAGTCAACCACTCCATGAAATTCTCCAACAAGAACTATATCACCATTATTTGCTATTTTAATTGAAGCACATGAAGTATATGAGTTTATATCTCCGTGCAATTGTTTCGCCCAAATAAAATTTCCATTTGAATCAAGCTTTGTTATATAGCCGTCAGCGCCACCTGCAGTTAAATTGTATACATTTAAGCCAGGATCCATATCTACAGTTCCCTGAAATCTACCTGATACAAAAATATTTCCAATATTATCAACAACTAATGAAAAAGTTTCTACAGAAGATGAGCTTCCACCTATTTTTTTTGCCCACATAAAATTACCTGAAGGATTTAATTTTATTACAAATGCACTACTTCCATCTGCAGTTAAATTAAAAATCCCAGGTCCTGGATCAAAGTCTATTGTGCCAGAAAAAATTCCTGTTGTATATAAATTACCTAAAGAATCAAATTGACTAAAATATGCACTAGCACTATTACTAATGCCATTACTATTACCAATTCCTCCAAATTGTTTTGCCCAAAGTAAATTTTGAGCGAGACAGATTTGTGCTGTTCCAAGAAATAACAACAGGAAAAGCGAACTAATTTTCAATTTATTTTTCATACAATTATTTATAAGTTGATTTATTTCGTCTGCAACACCTTCTTGAACAACTCCGTGATTAATCGGGCCTCTTCGATGGTGCTGGTTTGAATCGTAAAAGTGTTTTGGTAGTTTTTGATCGCACCGTCTTCATAGTACTTGATAATTTTTTCCATGTAATTGGTAGACAAACTAACATATACTGCGGTTGAAGAGGTATTAAAGGCAACCGTCACCGGATTGATGTCGTTGATATTGAACTCAAACACCTTAAGCTTGCTGCTTTTTTCGCCAATTTCAGTGCTCTTAAATTGCAAAATCGGATCTTCTTTGAGTTCCAATAGTTGTTCATACGTGAGCTTGTTTTCGGTGACCTTACTGATGTTGTTTTTAATTTGATTCAAGAGCTCTTTTTTGCTGCCTGAAACACGTATTTCTTGGGCTTCACACAACTCAACTAAGCGCTCAAGGACGGCAAGACAAACGATAGCATCCTCTACCTCGCCCAATTGAAATTCTATTTGGTTGGTGTAATTTTTGAGGACTTGGTTTTCTGTAAATTTGATGAATTTGCTGCCAGCTTTGGTCTTGCAGTTGATAACCACATTTTTTCCTTCGGTGTTGTAGGCAATCAAATTCCTGCCCAAATCCCGTAAATTCAGTTGATAGCTATTGTCGGTCATTTTAGTTGGCGTAGCTTCTTTTTTGGTAAAGCTCAACACACAATCACCCAACAATTGTTGGGTAAAGGTCACCTCGTTGATGGTTACCGATTTTATCTTCGAATTCAAGATTTCGATACCTTCACCAACCGATTTAATTTTGGGAATCATCGCGTCAATTTTGTCTTCCGAGAGCAACACCGCTTGTTTTAATACCTTCTGCAAATCGCGGGATTTTTCGACACTTTCGCAATACATCTCAAAATCGTTTACATAATCTTTTTGCACCGTGGTAGCAAATGCCTTAATCACGTCTAATTTGCGACGGGTTTCTACATGCACCACAATTACATCGCCTTTTACTTCGGCAAAAATGGAATTGGGATTGAGGTTGGCCAAATTAAACTGAAACGAACTATTCACCGATTTTCCACTAGAAACTTGGTCTACGGTAAATTCTAATCGTCCCGGAATTTTGGCCGAACTAGTAAGCGTTTGGACATATTGTTTGTCGAGCAAATTCACCTGTTTGGTATTGGTTTCCAACCAAGTGATGTGTTCTTGGTAGGATTTTAATGATAGACGCTTGTCGATAATGGATTCCGAAATAGGCACAAGTGCTTTCAACCCTTCAACCAATTCCCGGCCATTGTCAATGTTTTTGGCATAGAAAAACACTTCTTGTTCGTAATTTGATTTTTGACTATCGGTCGTTTTTTTGATGAATTTTTGCTTTTTGGCTACCAAACATTGCACCTGAATCACGTCTTTGTTGGTAAAGGCCCGAATGGTATTGATGTCAATATCGGCCAAATTAAATTCGTACACTTCTTGTTGGGATTTGCCGTCCTTGATGGTGGTCGTGGTACAGGTATACAACAACACCCCCGGTTCTTTTTCTTTCAGGGTTTGGGTAATTTGATTTTTGTTGTTTTCGACTGTTTGCAAAACAGCTTGCATTCCTGCCACTGCAGAAGAAAAGGATTGCGCACCCGCTAAAAATGAAGTACTTAGAAAAATAAAGAAAAGAAAAGAAAATTTCATGGGTTGGGTATATTATACGTTTTTTTAAACAAAAAAAACTTGGATTGCCTAGGCTTTCCAAGTTTTATAGCTAATTCAGCGTGAACTAATTGGTGTGAAACCAGTGTGTTGATTCGCCAATTGCGTTTAATGTACCTGTTTTGGTACTTAATACTGTCCCGTTTTTAATTACCCGAATGGTAAAACTTGAAGCAGCCCCATCGGTGCCACAATCATTGTAGTATTTTACCCAATATTCGTATTGACCCGTTGGCGCTGTTCCGTTTACCCAAAAGATGTTTTCGTTGGGACCACTGGCGCAGTTTCCGCATAGGCAATCTACATCTAAGGTACCTTGATCGGCACTGCGATTTAGATATGAAATAACCGCTCCAGAAGGGGTTTTTACGTACAAATCCAAATCGACGTTGTCTTGATTGGTAAATTGCAAATTAAAACGGGGGTTTCCGTCTTGTCCAACTAAATCGGTTGTATCGCCTCCATCAGAATCGTCTTCAGAAGCACAAGAATACAGCAGGGTACCCGCCAATAGAAATAAGAAAATTCGTTTCATAATAAATAGATTTTAAGTTTAATTGAAACAAATTAACCACTTACCCAAGCTAGTGTCAATACCCATTTGTGGGTAATTCGCAGCTGAAAAATTAGATTCTTGGCAATTTAATTTGCACCACGGTTCCTTGGTCACGCGTACTGGTGAGCTCAAAAGAGCCGTGGTAATTTTCTATGCGTTTTAGGCTGTTTTCCAAGCCAAATCCAAATGATTTTTGATCCGATTCAAACCCTTGGCCGTCATCAGTAATTTGAATAAGGTAATGCGAAGTATAACCATAAAATTCAATGAGAATTACCCTGGCCTGACCGTGTTTTACTGCATTATTGATTAACTCCAGGGTAATCAAGTATACATCGTATACCCATTCAGCGGTAATAATTTCGGGGAAGTTGTAGTTATACAATTCTATTTTGGGTACCAAAACCGTGCGTGTTCTACTCACAATGTGGTCGTGCAAACTGGCATATAAGGCGCCTTCGTCAAGCGATTTGGGCAATATTTGATGGGAGATCATGCGGATGTCATTAGACAAATCGGTCATAGAATCATTTACTTGATTAAACTGCTTGAGCTGGATTAACTGTCTAATGTAGGCCAATTGACTGCCGATGTTGTCGTGAATTAGATTGGCAATGCTGCGGCGTTCCCGCACCTGGGTTTGCGAAATTACTTGAATAGTTTTGTCGCGTTCATTGATTAAATCGGTGACTAATTTTGAATTTTCTTTATAGGTATTGAGGTATTTATTGGTTAAAATGTACCCAAAAAGCAGGGCTTCATACAAGAAGACAAAGACCAATAAATTTTCAGGAAAACTGGCCTGGATAACTTTAAAGGAACGAAGCAAAATGGCATGCCCCCAAAACAGATGGGGCCAAAAGGTGAGCAGCATCAAATACGATGGTTTTGATTCGTAGCGAATGTTGCGCACAACCGCATACAACATATAAAAGAAATTGAATGTTAAGTTGCTAAAAACAAAGTAAAAACAAATCTTTAACAAGATATCCCAATCCAACAAATAGCAAAAAACAGAGAAAACTATAATTCCTGCCGTCACCCACAAACTCCACTTGATGAGTTTGAAACGCTTTGGTTGATGTATATGTAAATGTGTAAAACTGCAAATAAGCAGCGTAAGAACCATGAACCAAATTGTGGAGGCGTAAATATGCAGTTCACTAAAATACAAAAACTGCGGAAAAAGAGAATACTTAGCGTAGTTAGAATAACTTACGATATATATAATAGAACACAACGAATAGAGTGTATAATAAAAATAAACCGGGCGTTTGGTGATAGTAAATAAACTAATGTTAAGTAAAATTAGAAGTAAAATAACCCCAATAAAAACTGAAATTACTACCAATTTGGCATTTGATAATTTCACTAACTCAGACACCGATTCTATGCCATAAGAAAACTCAAAAAAGGATGTAGTTTTTTTGAGTTTTACCAAGGCTGTTTTTTGTTGGTGCGGTTCTAGCGAAAACACAAACGAATGGTACGATAAAAACTGCGCTTCGTTGGCCGTACGATCGCCCAATATTCGGATGCGATTGGGCTCGTAACAAACTAAACTATCAATGTTGTTGTTGTAAAAGGTTAAGCCAAAACGCTGGGTTTTTGCCGTAGAATTGGTAAACGTATACCGACACCAAACCGTGGCATTTACATTATAGCCTATATTGATGTGCCGATCTGCCGGCAAAGTTTTCCAAGCCGACTTAGGCAAATTTGTTGGCGAATACTGCGAAGTAGAATCAACAAAATATTGCGCAGACTGACGCACAGCAGGAAAATCAAACTGGGCATGTGCGGTGTAGCCTAATACGAGTAAACTAAGAAAATAGATTATTCTCATGCGCAAATTTAATGAGCGAACTGCTGTTGGATATTTCTAGTTTCTTGTTGATGTTTTTGCGGTGTGTATCTACCGTGGTTTTGCTGATAAACAGCTCGCCAGCAATTTCTTTACTGGTTTTTCCGTCGATGATTAAACGAATAATTTGTTTTTCTTGGGCAGAAAGCGAAAATTTCTTGAGTTGTGCTTCGTCTTTTACCACAAAATCGGACACTCCTTTTTTGGTGGTTTTGGCATAATAAAAATCGAGCGATTTTGACTCTATCACTTCGAGTAATTCTTCTATGGGCGTTTCTTTGGGTAAAAAAGCACTTACTCCAAAACGTTGTGCTTTGCTTACTAAAAATTCTTCAAAATAGGCCGACAAAATAATGACTTTGGCCTTGGGATGCAATTTGGTAAACTGCTGAATCAATTGAAAACCATCGCGTTCGTCAATATTTAAATCGCAAATAAATACGTCAACTACTGCCGATGTAAAATAGTTTTGGCAGCGATCGGTATCGCTAAATAAAGTGATTTCGTAGGCGGGCCCAAATTTCTTTAAAACCTCGGCCAATCCGTTTAAAAACAGCAAATGATCATCACAAATAAGAATTTTTTTATGCATAATGATGGGTTGCTAAGAAATAGTAAAGCGAATATAAAGTAATGTAAACTTAGTACATAACTGGAAAATACAATATAAAAAACTACTCAATGCAAATATATTGCACTGAGTAGTGTGCCAAAATTATTGTCTCACATAGACTGCTCCCATAGTTTGAAGCGCTATATCTTGAAAAGAACGGTAAACTGTAACTTTGGTGTTGTTTTCGGTAAACACCGTAAAGGCAGTAATTGATCCAAAACTAGTTGTAGTCAAGTACTGATTATCTGACGATTTCGTCCAAGTACCGTTTTCAACATAGGGCGCTGAACCACAATTATATTGGGTATCTGTAAAGGTACCGCCAGCATTAAATTGAAGAATTTCACGATCGCAATCATCAAAAACTCCTGCATCATACTCCCCATCAGTCCAATCGCCTACCCATTTCCAAGTACCTACTAATTTTTCTGAAGACGAATTGGGATCTTCTTTTTTGTCAGAACTACATGAATAAAAACTTCCCAAACCAAGTAACATAACAAACAACATTGCAATTTTTTTCATTTTATTTTTTGTTTATGATTAGGGAACAATAGTAGCGGTTCCTTATCCAATAATAAATACCCATAAATAGGTATTTTACATATGGGATGAGTATACTTAAGTTTGGAGTAACTAATTTAAACGCTTACCTTATGAACAAATTATTTCTATCATTAGGGCTTTCAATGGCCTTAGTATTGTCAAACTGTTCCAGTGCTGACAAAGCAAATTCTATATCTCCTGCTGATGCTGATGCGTTAACAGAAGTATTAGTTATTCCCAATGCTCAGGTTGTAAATTCGCCCGACCTGCCTGCTTCATCAAGCCCCAGTGTTGCTCCGGCAGTCAATCATGTAGATACTAACATTTCCTATACAGCTGGCGGGCAAATAATCATTCCAAGTGATGTAAACTCCCCAGTTACTGCAAATATCGCCGGGGTTTACATTCAAGTAAAAGGAGCCTCAACTTATTTTAATGTGCCAATTAATGCCGCTACATACAATGGAACTTTTAGTATTCCTGTTAATTTACCGTTGGAAGTAGGTGACGGAGATTTTATTTTGGTCTTGAAGTTTTACGACACCAATGGCAACATCAGTGCGATTACAGAGGTGAACATTCATGTAACGCAACCGACAAATTGCAATACCACTAAAGTCTCTGGAGGTCAGGGATTAACGAGTAATATCTTTCATGTGGGAAATAATTCAGGAGTGATTACCATTTCCTACGACACTTTTACTGTAAAAGACAAAATCGATGTGTTTCAAAATGGCGTTTGGTTGGGTGGTACAGGACCATCAACTGTGCGAGGCACCTTGCGTAGACCATTGAGTTGCAATGCAGCGACTGAAGCATTAGGGTATGTAGGACAAAACAGTCAATTTATTTTTGCCTATAATCCAGCGGCTGGCAACGACATTGAAGTAGTTGTATCCGGTTGTGAAAACGGAGGTACCGCATGGGAATACACCTTTTCTTGTCCAGAAACCATGCAGCCGGGTAACGGCACATTTGTATTAAATGGAAGTACCATTACAGGAATTTGCGTAGGCACACCAACTGGACAATGCAATGCAGAAAGTGGTAAAAATGTTACTATGTCTAACAGTGCTACAGGAAAAGCTGTGATTTTGTATAACATGCCACTAGCCAGTTCTGGTAGTACATCCTTAGTTTATTTTGATACCGCCGTTTGTCAACCCTACATCATTGTAAACGACAACGGAAATATTTATACTGCCGATACTAACCTCACAGGTTCTATTGTAAAAACAGGCGCAAAGAGTTTCACTTTTAGCACCACGTTTACCGATATTGATGGCATTCAGCGCTCAATAAGCGGCAGCGGATCATATTAAATAAAATAGAAGACATAAAAAAGCCTCCTAGTAGGAGGCTTTTTGCTATAAGATAAATTCAATTAGAATTTATACCCAAAAGAAACTGAAATCACATTGTTTTTCCCTGTTTCATAAGTAGTGTCTTTGTTTACTGTAGACAATCCCATGTTGTAACGCAAGTCTAACATCATGTTTTCGTTCAAGTCATAACCAGCTCCAAGGTTTAAACCAAAATCAGTAGTGTTGTATCCTTCTTTTACATCAACACCAGCTGATTTTGCTGACATTAACAAACCAATTTGTGGACCAGCTTGGATGTTAAACGTTTCTCCTACATAATACTTCGCCATTACAGGAATATTAATGTAAGTTAAATCAAGACTTCCTCCATCGTATTTACACCCTTGGTTTGAATACACCAATTCCGGTTGAATAGCAAATTTGTCAGAAGCTTTGTACTCCAACAAACCACCTACGTGGAAAGTCATTTTAGCAGTCGTTCCTTCAGCTCCTGCAATTGAAGCAGAATTCAAACCACCTTTTACTCCAAATTTGATGTCTTGCGCGTTAGCAAAACCAAATGCACAAATTGCAATTGCAGATAAAATAATTTTTTTCATAATTAATGTTTGTTTATGATTAATAAGGCCAAAAATAGAATGAACAAAAACGTTTTCGTTAATCACCAATTTACACTTATCAACAAAGTTATTAACAAAGCAAATTATATTAATACAAAAAAGTCCTTTGTTTTATAGTTAAACAAAGGACTTCTATTATTTAAGTTGTTGATAACTAAGCCTACACCATAAAACCGGTTGACAGTTAATTTATGCGTATCGTTTTGGTGTAGGAATCAGTCAAAACATCTCCGCTATAATTTTGTACAATTAATTCGGAGTCGGTAAGGGAGACAATATGCGACTTGTATTCGTATTGCGTAGGCGGATTGGATGTATGATCTATAGAAGTCCAAATAAAATCATCACCCTCTCGTCGCCAAGTTGACGTGTAAGGCGACTGCGAATTGTCTTGCAACTCACACGCATTGGTAACCACATTGTTATAATAGTATTCAGAATATACGCTGCCGTCAGCATTCAATTGATCAAAACTTTGGGCTTCACAGGGGGTGTCGTCATTGGCTGCCCACACTATAGTTGAACCATTCCCTTTGGCACCCGTTGAATAAAAATGCCATTTACCCACCAGTGTTGGTGCGCTACTGTCTTTGCTGCAAGAGAGCAACATTACAACCAAAAACAAGGACAGTGCTTTACATAATTTTTTCATAATTTTTATCGTTAAAATTAGCCGTTCAAATTTAAGTGGAATAATTATTTTCTACAAAAATAAACACCACTGATTCCTTCAATTTCTACCTGATTTATTTCCTACTTTTGTTGCAAAGAAAAATGCATGCAATCCAAAACTATATTGATTATCAATGGTCCTAATTTAAATCTGTTGGGCCAACGCGAACCCGAGGTATATGGCAACGCCTCTTTCGAGGACTTTTTTACAACCCTGCAAAAGGCCTATCCTGGAGTTTCACTTTCCTATTACCAAAGCAATATTGAAGGCGAATTAATCAATAAAATTCAAGAAGTTGGATTTGGCGAAGTGGACGGGATTATCCTCAACGCCGCTGCCTACACCCACACTTCGGTAGGCATTGCCGATGCGGTAAAAGCGATTTCTTGCCCTGTGATAGAAGTACACATTTCCAATACCTATGCCCGCGAAGCGTTTCGGCATCATTCCTATATTGCGCCCTATGCCAAAGGCGTCATCGTGGGGTTTGGCTTACACAGTTATACCTTGGCCTTGCAATCGTTTTTAGTCTAAATACGTTTATGAAAAACAGTCTACTATGCTGGATTTTCCTGATGGGAATATCCGCTTTTGCCCAACTCAAAGGCACCGTGCACGACGAAAAAGGCCTGCCGCTTCCCCAAGTTTCGGTCTACTACGAAAACACTTATGTGGGAACTACGACCAACGAAAAAGGCCAATTTGAAATTGCCAAACAGTCCAAAACACTAGTATTTCAATACCTCGGTTATAAAACAAAAAAAATAAATATCACCCCCGAAACCACAGCTTTACTAGAAGTGAACTTGGCTGAAGAAAACATTACCCTGAATGAGGTAGTCATAAACACCAAATCAAATCCGGCCAACGGCATCATCAAAGCAGCAATTGCCGCCCGCAAAGACAACGCCCTAAACCGCGATCAGTTTACCACCGATTTTTATTCCCGCGGAATCTTTAAAATTGAAAAAGCGCCCAAGAAAATCATGGGCCAAAAATTTGATGCCTTTGATGAAATTCTAGACTCCACGCGCAGTGGAATTCTCTATTTATCTGAAACTGTTTCTAAACTAAGCTACAGCAAGCCAAACCGCCTTGACGAAGTTATTTTGGCTTCTAAAGTGAGTGGAAACGATAACGGTTTTAGTTTCAATACCGCCGCCTCGGCTGAGTTTGATTTTTATCAAAACACCCTGCCATTTCAGACCAATGTCATTTCGCCCATTGCCCAAAATGCGTTTGCCTACTACTCCTATCAATTAGAAGGAACCTTCTTTGACGATTACCAACACCAAATCAATAAGATAAAGGTGACGCCCAAACGGGACACCGAACCTACTTTTACGGGTTACATATACATTGTAGACGACAGCTGGGCCATTTATGCAGTCGATGTGCACATCGCCGGAAAACTCATTCAGTTCCCCGTTTTGACTACACTAGCCCTTCATCAACAATTTAGCTACAACCCGACCGATCGCCGTTGGGTGAAAAACACTCAAAAAATGAGTTTTGAAGCAGGTATGATGCAAATAAATATCTCAGGTGGTTTTACCTATGTGTATTCTAATTACAATTTTGAACCCGAACAAACTAAAAAAACACCAACCCGCGAAGTACTGCGGTTTGAACTCAACGCCAACAAAAAAGACGTAACCTATTGGAATGCCTCACGTCCGGTGCCACTCACCGAGGAAGAAAGCAACGATTACCTCAAAAAGGAGGCCCTGCAAACCAAGAAAAAATCAAAAACCTATTTGGATTCCATTGACAAAAAGAGCAATAAATTTGGTGTTTCTGACTTGATTTCAGGTTACACCTATAAAAACTCTTTTAAACGCAAAGAAATAAACTACGCTGGTTTTTTGAAAGGTGTTGAATACAATACTGTACAAGGCTGGAACCTCAGCACCGAAGTAAGCTATCGCCAACGCAGCGCCGAAGACCGTACCTATTTTCGACTGGGAACTACCTTTGGGTATGGCCTAGCCGATGAGAAATTTCGTGGCCGCGTGTATTATACGCATAAATTGAGTAACCAAACCCAAGCAAAACTAAGTCTGGCGGGCGGAAGCGAATTGACCCAGTTCAATGCCGAAAACCCTATTTCTGGTTTAGTCAATTCGGTGAGCACCTTGTTTTTTAAAGACAATTACGCCAAATACTACGCCCGAAATTTTGTACAACTCGAATATGGACAAGAAGTTGTGAATGGCATTTTCTTGAACGGAAATGTTAATTTTTCAGCGCGCAAGCCCGAATTTAATCACGCCGATTATGTGGTGTTTAACAAATCAATTCCCTACACTTCTAATAATCCCCTAGACCCCACCAATTATACTACAGCTGCTATTGAACGCCACCAATTGGGAAAGGTTCAGCTGCAAGCCAAGTTTCGATTTAAACAAGAATATTGGTCGCGTCCCGACGGAAAATTTAATTTGCCCAACGATAAATTTCCCGAACTGGGATTACAATGGGAACAAGGTATTTTGGGATCAGATCACAAATACAACTACACTTTGATCAGCAGCAGTGTGGATTATCGACTTTACCTTCAAAATAAAGGAGTCATCAGCCTTCATGCCGAGTCCGGCAAATTTTTTAATGCCCAACAAATTGCCTTTGTAGACTTCAAACATTTTAATGGGAATCAAACGCATTTTGGCAACGAAGAGCAGTACTTAAATCGGTTTAATTTATTGCCGTATTACAGCAACAGTAACAACGATGCCTTTTTACAAATACACGCCGAACATGATGATCAAGGCTATATCATGAATAAAATTCCCTTGCTCAATAAACTGCAATCTACCCTACTATTGGGCTACCACAATTTGAGCATTCCAGCTCGATTGCCCTACCACGAATTTAGTGTAGGCTTAAATAATTTGGGATTTGGAAAAGTAAAATTCTTCCGGATTGATTACGTACGCAGTTACCAAAATGGTTATTTGGGCGACGGCGTCATTTTTGGGGTAAAAATCTTGAATTTATAAACTCGAGTAATGGGGTTCGATGTGAATGAGCACATGACCCAAACTAGGCAGTTGTTCGCGAAGTGTATCTTTTAGGTTGTGGGCCAAATCATGCCCTTCTTTAACCGAGAGATTTCCATCGACAACCGCATGCAAATCCACGTGGTATTTCATCCCTGCTTTGCGAATAAAACATTTCTCGGTATCGACAATTCCCGGCACTTGCTGCGCGACTTCGCGAATTTGTAGAATCAAGTCATCGTAGACATGTTCATCCATAATTTCGCCCAAGGCCGGACGAAATATCAAGTAACTGTTGTAAAAGATAAATCCAGCAGCAAATAAGGCGGCCCAATCATCGGCTGATTCATAGCCTTTTCCCATAATCAAAGCCACTGAAATACCTATAAATGCAGCCACTGAAGTAATTGCATCGCTGCGGTGGTGCCAGGCATCGGCTTTTAGTGCCGAACTGTTTATTTGCTTGGCGCGACGCATTACTTTGCGAAACGAAAATTCTTTCCACAAAATAATTATACTCAAAAAAATGAGGGTCCACGATTCGGGCAGGGCATGAGGTGTGCTAATATTTAGTATACTCTCGTAGGCAATTACCGTAGCCGAGGTGATCAAAAACCCAACTACCAAAAAGGTAATGAGCGGCTCTGCGCGTCCATGTCCGTAGGGATGGTTTTCGTCGGCAGGTTTATTGGAATAATGTATCCCAAACAACACCAACAAGGATGAAAAAATATCGGTTGTCGACTCAATCGCATCGGCAATCAGGGCATACGAGTTCCCAAAATAACCGGCTACTCCTTTGACCAAAGCCAAGCCTGCATTACTAATAATACTAAAATAAGTAGATCGTATCGCGGTTTGTTCGTTGGTCATTGTTATACGCGAACAATATTGGCGCCTAAAGCACGCAAACGTTCGTCTATGCGTTCGTAACCACGATCAATTTGTTCGATATTTTGAATGGTACTCGTTCCTTTGGCTGATAATGCAGCAATCAATAAGGAAATTCCGGCACGAATATCAGGCGATGACATGGTAGTTGCCTTGAGTTGGGATTTAAAATTGTGTCCCATAACCACTGCCCGGTGCGGATCACATAACATGATTTTGGCACCCATATCGATGAGTTTATCTACAAAGAACAAACGGCTTTCAAACATTTTTTGGTGGATCAACACATCGCCATTGGCTTGGGTAGCCACCACCAAAACAATACTCAATAAATCGGGGGTAAATCCTGGCCAAGGTGCATCGGCAATGGTTAAGATTGATCCGTCAATGTCGGTTTTAATTTCGTAACCGTCTTTGTGTTCTGGAATAAAAATATCATCCCCGCGACGTTCTAAGGTAATACCCAATTTGCGGAAGGTGTTTGGAATGACACCCAAGTTGTCCCAGCTCACATTTTTGATGGTGATTTCACTTCTTGTCATGGCGGCCAAACCAATCCAACTGCCAATCTCGATCATATCGGGCAAGATGCGGTGTTCGCAACCACCCAATTGAGAAACGCCTTCAATGATGAGCATATTAGAGCCTACTCCACTGATATTGGCTCCCATGCTGTTGAGCATTTTACACAATTGTTGCAAATAGGGTTCGCACGCAGCGTTGTATATTGTAGTTGTGCCTTTGGCCAAAACAGCGGCCATTACTATATTGGCGGTTCCGGTAACAGAAGCTTCGTCCAATAACATGTAGGTTCCGGTAAGTCCATTGGGGGCTTCAACACCATAAAAGTGGTCTTCGCGGTTGTAGCGAAATGCCGCACCCAAGTTGATGAATCCTTCAAAGTGTGTATCCAATCGGCGGCGACCAATTTTGTCTCCTCCGGGTTTTGGAATGTATCCTTTGCCAAAACGGGCCAATAAAGGTCCAACGATCATGATTGATCCACGTAAGGATCCGCCTTCTTTTTTAAAGGCCTCGGTTTCTAAGTAGCCCACATTTACTTCGTCGGCTTGAAAGGTAATGGAACCCGGCCCGTTTTTTTGAATTTTTACGCCCAAATTACCCAACAGGGTAATGAGTTTATTGACGTCAATGATATCGGGTATGTTGTTAATTGTTACTTTTTCGGGGGTCAATAACACGGCACACAAAATTTGCAATGCTTCGTTTTTGGCGCCTTGTGGGCTAATTTCCCCTTTGAGTCTGATGCCTCCTTCTATTTTAAAAGTTCCCATATGCTTTGGTATTTTGACTGCTTAATTGCTATTGGTTTTGTTTAAAATTATTGTTTTTCTGAAACGGCTTGGGTTTCTTCTTGTTTTGATTTTGGTTTTGATTTTTTTGCGGCCCTGCCGACATAATTTTGTTGGACATGCGCTTGTTGGTACGCATCAAATCGGTGGTGTTGACCAACTCTTCTTCGCTGTGCAATAAATTGAGTTTGCCGTCAGATAATTCAATCAAATGCTCAAAAATCACTTCGTCTTTCACGGTGTCTTTGTTCCAGCTCAAGTACGATTTTTTCATGTGGTTGGCAATCACCTTAACCAAGGCGCTTTTCATTTCGCCTTCTTCCCATTTGTTGGCTACATCAATCATGTACTTGATGTTATTGCCATAAAAACGGTATTTGGGGAAATTTTGCGGGTAATTGATCGGATCGGGTTTGAGTTGCAATACCTCACGGGATGGAATCGGATAGGGCGAATCAACATCCAATCTAAAATCAGACATGATGAATAATTGATCCCATAATTTGTGCTGAAAATCGGGCACATCACGCAAATGCGGATTCAAACTACCCATGACCTGAATGATGTGCTTGGCCACTTTGTTGCGTTCGTCGCGATCGGCAATTTCGGTTACTTGATCGATTAGTTTTTGCAAATGACGTCCGTATTCGGGAATGATCAGGTGCTTGCGCTCAGAATTGTATTCTAAATTGCCCACCACATCGTTGGCATTTTCTTTGACGTATTTTGAAACCATAGTTTAGAGTGAGATAATGCCTTCAACAGTAGACACTTCAATGTATTTATCGATTACTTCTTGGGAACTTTTCATTTGTACATCAACTGACAAACTCGTAAATTTTCCCGTTTTAGACTGGGTAGTTTTGATCACTGCTCCCATGCAATCAAAGGCATTGGCCACTGTTGCAATTTTTTCGGGATCGGTGGGAACAATAAATTTAAATAAGTATTCGGAAGGAAAAGCCGTATTCATGTCTAGTTCAACTTTGAGTCGTTCAAAAAATTCGGCTGTTTTTTGGGCTTTTTCGCTGTCCATTTTTCTGTAAAATAAAGGCAAATATAGGGTTTCAATTGGGATTTATAAACAAGCCAATTGAATTTTTCGCAAAGCCGGCTTTTAAATGTGATGCATTTTTTTAATTGCAAAATAGTTTCCCTAAGTTTGCCGCTCATTGCAGCCAAATGAACAAGCAACTCATTGTATTTATTGGAGGTCCCGGCACCGGAAAAACTACCCTAATTGAGGAGTTACTGGCGCAGGGATATTGCTGTTATCCCGAAATTTCAAGACAGGTGACTCTCGAAGCGCGCAAACAAGGCATTGAGCAATTGTTTTTAGAAAAACCCCTGTTATTTAGTGAGTTACTACTCGAAGGACGCGTAAATCAATACAAATCGGCGCTTCAAGAACCCCAGGATTGGGTATTTATTGATCGTGGAATTCCAGATGTGTTGGCCTATATGCATTACATTGGCGACAGTTACCCCACCCATTTTGATGCCGCTTGCAAAGACCATACCTATTCAAAAATATTTATCCTTCCACCCTGGGAAGAAATTTACGAATCAGACGAAGCGCGCTACGAAAATTTTGAACAAGCCACTTTAATTCACCAGCATTTGGTAGAAACCTACCTACACTATGGCTACGACCTGATCGAAGTGCCCAAAGCACCGCTAGCTGAGCGCATTGCGTTTATTTTTCAAATGCTTTCTACATAAATTTGATCAACAAAACACGGGACTAAACTTTATTTTTTACTTTTAAGGGGTCGAAACTAATCCATCTATTCCTTATCTATATGCCAAACGCACTTTCTATCCTCAAAAAACACTGGAATCACGACGCATTCCGCACCCCACAAGATCAAATTATTGACGCTGTACTGGCGCAAAAAGACTGCCTGGCACTCTTACCCACTGGCGGCGGAAAATCCATTTGTTTTCAGGTTCCTACGCTATTGCAAGACGGCCTTTGCTTGGTGATTTCTCCTCTGATTGCCTTGATGAAGGATCAAGTAGAAAACCTGCAAAAACGCAACATCAAAGCCCTTGCCCTTACCGGCGGACTCTCGACCAACGACCTTATTGATTTACTTGACAATTGCCAATTTGGCAACTATAAATTCTTATATCTATCACCCGAACGCTTGCAAACGGCATGGATCGTCGAGCGGCTAGAAAAACTACCTATTTCGCTTATTGCAATAGACGAAGCCCATTGTATTTCACAGTGGGGACATGATTTTCGTCCAGCTTATTTAAAGATTGGTTTGCTGCGGCATTCGTTTCCAAAAACCCCCATGATTGCGCTTACTGCTTCGGCAACGGCGCGTGTGCAAAATGACATCATACAATTGTTGAGCTTGCGTGAACCGGCAATTTTTAAGCAATCATTTGTCCGAGCCAACTTGAGTTACCGGGTGGAGCATACTGCCGATAAATTGTATTTTCTTGAACACCATTTTAAGCAGTTTCCACAACCCGCCATTATCTATGTGCGCAACCGCAAATCCTGTTATGACTATGTGGCTCAACTCAACGCACTAGGATTTCAAGCGACCTTATATCACGGTGGCTTAACCACTAAAGAAAAGGAGAAAAACCGACACGATTGGATGCAAGGCAAAGCCCAAATTATGGTGGCTACCAATGCGTTTGGTATGGGTATTGATCGAGCCGATGTAAAAACGGTGGTGCATGTACAACTGCCCGACAGCCTAGAAAATTACTACCAAGAAGCAGGACGTGCAGGACGTGACGGAAGCCCTGCTCAAGCCATTTTACTGGTTGGCCCTTCAGATTGTTTGCAGGCCGAAAACCAATTTTTGGCCCAATTGCCCGACAAATCATTTTTAGCTTTGGTCTACAAAAAACTGTGTGCCTATTTTCAGATTGCCTATGGCGAAGGGCTCAACCAGTCGTTTCGGTTTAATTTGCAGCAATTTTGTCTCAAATACGAGTTGTCTACGGTAAAAACGTTTAGTTGTTTGCAGTTTTTAGACCGACAAGGCGTGTTGCAATTGTCATCAGAATTTTCAGAGAAAGTACAGTTGCAATTTACGATCCCTTCAAAAGAAGTGCTGCGTTATTGTAGTTTACACCCCAAAGACGAAGCCATTGTGAGCACCCTGATGCGTTTATATCCCGGGATTTACGACATGTTAGTTCCGCTAAATATTCCATTAATAGCCCAAAAATCGGCTACAAACGAAGAAGCAGTTGTCAAGGTGCTCGAGAAATTACAACAAAAAGAAATGGTAGTTTACCAAGCACACAAAAACGATACAGCCATATTGTTTATGGAAATACGCGACGACGACTACACCATCAATCGAATTGCCAAATATTTGATCTCACAAAACGAACTAAAAACCCAACAACTTCAAGCAGTTTTAAAATACAGCAAGCAAACCAACCGCTGTTGTTCGCAATTTTTGGCTGCCTATTTTGGCGATTCACAAACCGATGCTTGTGGCCATTGTTCGGTCTGTTCGGCTAGTTCATCAAAAGCGACCAATCCCAAAGAAGTGTTAGAGATCATTTTAGCCGAATTACAAGCCGGGCCATTCAGCTCGAGAGAATTGGCAGCAAAATTAGCAATTGACGAGTCAAGCCTTATCTTTGCGCTGCAATCCTTGTTAGAAAACAAGCAAATTAAATTAGAAGCCACTAACCGCTATACTTTATATTAATGGAACCGTTACGCATTGTATTTATGGGCACGCCCGATTTTGCCGTGGGCATTTTAGACCGTCTTGTACAAAACCACTACTCGGTTGTGGGTGTAATTACTGTGGCCGACAAACCAGCAGGCCGAGGTCAAAAAGTAAAATATTCGGCGGTAAAAGACTATGCATTGGCCCACAATTTGCCGCTTTTGCAACCCACCAACTTAAAAGACGAAACATTTCTTGCCGAATTGGCCGCCTTGAAAGCCAACTTACAAATAGTGGTTGCCTTCAGAATGTTGCCCAAAGTTGTTTGGGAAATGCCCCAATACGGCACCTTTAATTTACACGCTTCTTTGCTTCCCCAATACCGAGGCGCGGCGCCTATCAATTGGGCCATCATAAATGGCGAAACCGAAACGGGTGTAACCAGCTTTTTTATTGATGATAAAATTGATACAGGCGCGATGCTATTGCACGCCAAAACACCCATTGAGCCAGAAGAATCGGCAGGCACCTTGCACGATCGCTTGATGTTATTGGGTGCACAAACCGTGATCGATACACTAGAACTCATCGAACAAGGAAATCCTGCCACCCAACTGCAAGACGAGCAGCCCGATTTAAAAACGGCCTATAAACTTAACAAGGAAAACTGCAAAATAGATTGGAATCAACCGGGCAAAATTATTCACAATTTAATACGCGGACTCTCTCCCTATCCGGCTGCTTGGTGTACTTTATTCAATAATGAACAAGAAAGTGCAATCAAAGTCTATGAAGCAAGTCTAGAAATCGCTGTACACCAACATCCAATAGGTCAAATTATCGTGAATAAGAAAGAACTTAAAGTAGCGGTGGCTGATGGCTATGTGCATTTGTTGCAAATTCAACTGCCGGGCAAGAATAAAATGAAGGTTTCTGATTTGTTAAACGGCTTTACATTTGCCGAAAATGCGCGCCTGTATTAGGGCTAAACCCTTTATTTGTGGGATTTTTTGCTCGAAAATCAATTCCTTTATTAACAAAACACTTGAGTTATCAACAAAAGCCGCGAAATCATTGCCCAGCCCTTGCGCAGTATGTATTTCCTACTAAATTTGTTTTCAATAACAGAATGTTTAACCAATCATTTAATACTTTTCATTATGAACAAATCAGAATTAATCGATGCTATTGCTGCAGACGCAGGAATTACAAAAGCGGCTGCTAAATCAGCTTTAGAGTCATTTTTAGGAAACGTAGGTGCTACTTTGAAAAAAGGTGGTAGAGTTTCTTTAGTAGGTTTTGGATCTTGGTCAGTTTCTAAAAGAGCTGCTAGAGACGGAAGAAACCCACAAACTGGAAAAACTATCAAAATCGCTGCTAAAAATGTAGTGAAATTTAAAGCTGGTGCTGATTTAGAAGGATCAGTAAACTAGTTTTTAGTTTATCAAAATAAAATTAAGTCTCCCTCGTGGAGACTTTTTTTTGTGCTTGACTATACATTTTTAGTATTTTTATGTGCAAATAAAATCCATGACCACAAAAAAACTCGAGAAAGGAAACCTACTTTTGGCCGAACCCGCCATATTGGGCGACGCCACCTTTGCCCGAGCGGTAATCTTACTAGCCGAACACAACCATAAAGGTTCGGTGGGATTTATACTCAACAAACCATTTCCGTTTACCTTAAATGAATTAATTCCCGAAATCAAAACCACATTTAAGATATACAACGGAGGACCTGTAGAAGAGGACAATTTGTATTTTATTCATAATGTTCCGCAGCTCATTCCAAATAGCGTTGAAATTTCACAAGGCATTTATTGGGGAGGCGATTTTGAACAAGCCAAAAACTTACTTAACCTTGGACAACTCAGTCCAAAAAACATTCGATTTTTCTTAGGATACAGTGGTTGGGCTACCTCACAATTGCAAGAAGAATTGGCCGCTAACTCCTGGATTGTAAACAAAAATAAATACCACGAAGGGTTAATTGGTGTATCTGCAACCAATTTGTGGAAAAAACAATTGATTCAGCTGGGCGGCGAGTACGTATTATGGTCTAACGCCCCCGAAAATCCACAATTGAATTAAAGTAGGGCATTCAAATCGCTCAGCAAGCGCTCAGCCAACTCGTAAGTATACGTCTTTTTACGGTAGGTTGTAATGGGCTGTATGCCGCGAATGACATTGGTTACAAAAAGTTCATCGGCTTTTTGCAAATCAAAGGGCGAAATGGGTTGTTCTAGCAGTGTATACGTGGACTGTTTTGCGAACAGCCGAATGAGTTGTTTGCGCATAATTCCGTTTAAACAACCTTCACTCAAAGGCGGAGTAACAACCGTAGTTCCGGTGCGCATAAATAGATTTCCGTGCAAGGCTTCGACTACATTTTTGTCGTCGTTAAGCAACAAACAGGTTTGCAGGCCGTTTTCTTGGGCAAAAATACTGCCGGTAATGTGCAGCATTTTGTTGGTTGTTTTTAAGGTAGAAAGCAAATGCTTGGTGATATAAAAATCTTTGTACAAATCAACTTCGTAGGGTGCTGTGCTCAGTACATAGGCTGCAGCAGGTAATGCCGTGGCTTGGATTAGATAACTCACGGTATTGGTTTGGGGCAAATAGTATCCACCGGTATTGCGAAACACAGTGCAACGCACCCTAGCGGCATCAGCACAGGAGTTGGCTGCTGCAGTTTTGAGGAGTTCGGCTTCAAAAAATTCTAAGGTAAAGTTCATGGGAATTTTCATGCGCACAATACGCATAGACGAAAGGAGTCGGAAGTAATGATCTTCTAAAAAAAGAACTTTTCCGTGCACCACTTTAATGGTTTCAAAAACACCGTCGCCATATAAAAAGCCCCTGTTTTCGTGCAAAGGCATTCCGCTTGTTTCCTGTAGTTCTCCGTTAAAATTCACCATAAAAAAACCGCCATTTCGTTTGTGAAAGGCGGTGCAAATATAAGTTGTTCGACTGGTTTATACCGAACCGATAACGTGTTTTAAATCAGAAATTTGATTTTCCCAAAGCAATTTGGCTTCATCTACTTCGTCGGCAAATGCAAAATCAACGACGACTAAAGAAACGTCTTTGGTAATTTCATCTTCGATAATGCGCAACTCAAAATAGTATTCGGTGTCTTTTTTGTTTTCATCAATCCAACGGAATTTTATTTTCTCTCCCGATTTTTTTGACGATTGACGTGCCACCTCTTCGGAGTCATTCCAAATAAATGTAAAGAACTCTCCGCGCGAATTAACATTGTCAGCAAACCACTCCGAAAGTCCCGAAGGCGTTGAGATGTACTGGTATAATAACTGGGGCGAGGAGTTAATTGGGAACTCTAATTCGTAGCGTATTTTGGCGTCCATTGCGTGTACTAATTTTTTGGAAATATATAGAATATAAAAGCAATAAAAAAAGAAATAGTAAAGTATTTTTTTGTCAGAATATAGTTGCAGCCCTAAGTATTTATTTTATATTTGCAGCCTCGAAAGAGAAAAATAACCAATAGCCTGGCGAGGTAGCTCAGTTGGTTAGAGCGCAGGATTCATAACCCTGAGGTCACGGGTTCAACTCCCGTCCTCGCTACAAACAAAAACCCCCTTACTAAATCAAGTAAGGGGTTTTTTATTTTCATCGTAAGACTGATTAGTTTTTCACAAACTTCATTGTTGCCACATCTTGACCACTAAACACCTTTAAAAAGTACATGCCCGATTTAAGTGAATTCATTTCAATCGCATCTGAAACTGAATCGCTGCTCATAACCAACATGCCATTGGTACTGTATATTTCTACTCTTGATATTCCATCATTGGCCGACAAGTGCAACATATCTCCCACCGGATTAGGATACATCGAAATTCGATTGGCCACTGGCGCACAGCCGCCGCTTACTACCGCGGATTCATTATTGTATTGATTGCATAAGTTTTGCATATATATCACTTCATTGGCATCGCAACACACCGATTCTAAAGCCGGGTTTCCAGAAAAACTAATATACTCCTCAATGATGCCGTTGTTGGTATTTAAACTCACTAATTGGTTATTAGTGCAATTGAAGTTTTTTAAATTAAAGAGCTTACTCACATCCAAGGTGGTAAGCGAATTATTTTCGCAAAAAAACTGACGCACATATTTTACATTGGTGAGGTTGAGCGAGGCAATGCCGTTATTGGCAATATTTAAGACTTCCAAATTTGGGCAATTACTCAAATCTAAACTGGGAATTAAATTGCCTGTTAAATCCAAATAACTCAGCTTGGTCTGGTTGCTTAAGTCTAATGAAGTGAGCAAATTTTGATTGGGGTAACTAAAATTGGGTGCAGATCCGATACAAGATAAACTCAACAAATTAACCGCATCAGACAAATCAATAGTAGGCATTGCGCCTAAGTAGCTCAAGTTTTTTAAATTGGCCAAATTACTTAAATCGAGCGAAGTCAATGCAGGACAATAAATATCTACATCCCGCAATTGGGTATTGGCCGAGAGATTTAACGTAGTAATGTTGCCGCTAGAGCACTGAAACTTTTTTAAATTCAAATTTGGCGATACATCTACACTGTTCAAGGTTGTAGCCCCTACCGAATTGAGTAAACTCAACTGCTCCAAATTGACTAAAGTAGGTTGGTAAAAACTGGGAAAATTAACATAATAGGTGCTAATTTTTTTAACATTGGTAAAGTATTGCAGCCCCTCCAAATTGCTTATGCCTGAATAGCCTAAATCTAAGCCCTCCACGGCCAAGGCTTCAGCATAGCTAATTTCGCCATCTTGGTTGGCATCAATACGCGGATAAACCACATAATTATTAATGTCGCCACTAAAATTAGTGTATGCAATTAATAATAAATCCTTGAAAACAGGGTCTGGAATGGTAATGTTTTGGGCGGTTCCTAGTTGAGCCACCAAAAGAAAAGCGAGGAGTAATTTTATTTTCATACGATATTGTTTAGTTATTTTAATTAAATGTTAAACAAAAAACGTTGCTAATATACTGTATAAAAACCATTTAAATTTTAAAGGGCGCTAATTATTTCAAAAAAATAACAATTGTTTAGTTTAAATCATAAACCAAAAAAAACTATTGTTTTGGGTAAACAAATTAAATTTGCCGTGTTTTAAACGAATAAACATGAAGGCAACTACGCAATTGGCCCAGCACCTACGTTCCGTATTTTTTGGCGGCAATTGGAGTTGTATCAACGTCAAAGACACCCTAGAAGGCATCACATACAGCCAAGCCCAAACCAAAATAGAAGGATTCAATACCATTGCTACACTGAGTTTTCACATGCAATACTACCTCGATCCGGTGTGCAAAGTGCTGCAAGGAGAACCGCTTGTTGCCAGCGACAAAGAAAGCTTTGCGGTTCCGCATTTTGAAAACGATGTGCAATGGGAAAACTTTGTACAGGAAATAATTGCCAAAGCCGAGCGTTTTGCCCTCGCAGTAGAACAGCTCGATGAAACCAAACTCTATGCTGTTTTTGAACAAGAAAAATACGGCACCTACTACCGCAACATCTTGGGACTCATTGAACACACACATTACCATTTGGGACAAATTGCTTTAATGAAGAAAATGGTTTAGTAGATCATCAAATAGAAAACAAAAACGCAGCTCGAAGGCTGCGTTTTTGTTTATTGTATTAAACTGTTTGGCGTTTGCGGTAATACACAAAGCCCAGCGCGATTCCGCCCAGAAGTAAGAGCGGCAGGTAATCGTTTATGGGGGCCACTCCGGGATCACCGCCAGGTGCGTCAGGGTTGGAGGTAGAATTGGCATTTTCTACAAACCCACCGTCCAACAATTGCGCGTCGTCGCTGTAATCGTCATAGGCGTAGGTAGTCATTGAAAATCCCACAAGTGCAATAACTAAAAGTGCTGTTTTATATAAAGTAGTTTTCATCGTTTGCTTAGTTATTAATGATCAATTTACCTTGGTACACTACTTTGTTGTCTTTGCGGATGCGCAGCGCATACCATGAATTGGGTAAGCCCGTGATGGGGATAGAAACCTGCGAAGTAGTGCCTTTTTCAATTATATCCTGACGGACTACTTGACCGAGCACATTGATCAATTCGTAGCTGCAGCCTTCAAAATTTCCGGTGGGTAATGAAACCGTTACTTTACCGCCCGTGACCGGATTAGGATAAATGCTCAATTGCCCTTGCTCAGGATTAGTTACTGCCAGAGCGGTATTGGTAAACACAATTCTAAAGCGGTTGCCACTGCTGGCTGATACTGTAGGATCTACATCAAACTCGTAGTCTTGCGCACTGCCATCCAAATTGAGTTGCTGGCTGGTACCGGTATACAAATCTTGCAACCAAGCCTCTACGCCTGTCATGGTAAATTCTTCGGTATTGAGTTTTAGTTTGTAATGCGCTTGTTGGGTGTTCCAAACTTTTAAATACAAAATATCTTGTGCTGTTACAAGTGGATAATGCTCGCTCGATAAATTGACTGCATTGCGCACAAAACCAATGTTCTCTCCGGTATTGATCATTTTCTTGCCATCGGCTTCGTCTGCCGCTGCATTGGCTCCTTCATAGAAACCGGCGATACAACCGTCAAGTGGCATCCAATCAGTAGCAGTTTGTTTTAAGAAACTAGCTCTAAAAATTGAGGCAGCTAGGCTGTTGCTGTTTCTAAAGGTATTGGTCACTGAGTCGGATTTCATAGACTCTTTTAGTGTAATTGTTAATGGACCTACAATTGCAGGATCTTTCTTTACAAAAAACGCCTGACCACTTTGAATGGCTGTCCCCGAACTATAACTTCCACCTGTACCGTCTGTACCAGAATATTCATATGAATATGCATCTAATACACCATCAAAATTTACATAAGCACCAAAATCACTTAGTTTAGGATCCCAAACCCAAATATTGGTAAATAAATTATTCACTATTACATTGTTTATTGTAAGTGTTTGATTTGCTAAAATTGCTGAAGGACTGATTGGCGAAGCATAAGGATTTCCGATGAGCGTATGAGTTGTACTACTTATTGGAAAGCTCACATTCCCTTTAATTAATTGACCTGTTGGTCGTAAAGTTGTTGCTGTTGCTGCACCATTTGAAATATTTCCGCTACCAAAATGACCCGTTACAAAAACGCCGAATGCTTTGTTGGCAGTAGTGGTAAATAAATCTGTTTGTTTCGTATCTGTAATTTCTGACCAACCCGTTCCGTATTGTTTTATAGAACCACCTGGGCCATAGGCCAAACCAGTTGTCGAATCAACACTTCCAACAGCTCCTGTTCCTGTTGGCCCCCACAACTCAACTCCAGTGCCTTCTGATACAACTCCATTATTTTGCCAATTGTGAAAAATTGTTGTATTGGAACTTCCATATGCTACAAGCGGTGCGGTTAACAATCTCCAGGCTCGATTGCCTGCCAAAATATAGCGTTCTACGGTTACACTGGTAGCGTTTAATAACGTTCCCGTAACTTGTCCAATAGCTGCATCGCCAGTTGCATCTGATTTTAGTATGACCGATTTATCACCAAAATCAGCGGTACCGGCAATGGTGAGTACTACTCCAGGATTTATGGTTAAAGGTCCGGCTGAGGTAAGTGTGAGGGTACTTCCTACAGCGATAGTGTGGCTAACATCCAGAACTGGCGATCCAGATGAAATAGTAATGTTATCTGTACTTAATGGTACGCGATTAAGACTCCAGTTGCCGGCATCATTCCAACTGGTTGAAATAGCTCCAGTCCAATTGTTTGTGGGATATACAATTCCAAAGGCGGTTGCACTAGAACTTGCCGCCTCATAATTAGCGTCTGCCGCAACGCTAGCCGTAACCGTATAACTTCCCACATTTGTTGGGGCAGTAGCGCTTGGGCCATAAACAGTAGTACTTGCGCCCGAATAGCTATACGAAACTTCTCCGCTTGAACCAGTAACAGTAGACGTTGCTGGCCCTTGAGCCGAACCAGAATAGATAAAACTTGTTGATCCGGTAACGGTAATGGATGAAGATGCTTTGTTGATTACAAAACTGTTAGAAGCTGTAACACCACTAGCCGCATTATAGTTGCTTGAAGCGGCGATATCCGCTGTTACGGTATAGGTTCCAGCATTGGTTTGCGTGGCAGCTCCACTAGTAAGAATATTGGAAACCGTTCCTCCTCCCGAGGCAGTTGCTGTAGCTGCTTGTGTTGAACCGTTATATGTTGTTGGTGTATTGTTTACTAAAAGTGTTGGTGTGGCTTTGCTTACTGTGCTATTTGCCATAGGCACATTCAAGGTAGTTGAACCAGAAGAACAAACAATATTGCCAGAATAAGTGCCCACATTTGCCGAAGCTGCAAGTCTTACATAAATGGTAGTAGGCCCTGTAGCAGAAATACCACTTAATGTTGAAGTGTATGCTCCTTCACCACCTGCTGTAGCTGAAAACTCAAAGCCAGATAAAGCCGCAATAGAAATAGTTGAACTTAAATTAGAGCCTGTTAATGTAAAGCTAGTTGGTGAGGATGCCGTACCATAAGTTGTGCTTAAACTTGTTAATGGGCCACCGCCGGCAATTATGGCAGGATTTGTAGAAGGCGTTCCCGTTATTATTACATTATCGATCCTATTTGTACCTCCACTTCCAACTGTAAGGCCCGCGATTGATGTATTATCTAACATAGTAAGTCTTAAATAAACTGCTGAAACATCATTCAATTCAGTAATATTGGATAGACTATAACTAAAAGTAGTAGTAGTTATATTAGTTCCCGAGGTCCAGTTATTTGGGGAAACGTTAGCCAAAACAGAATATGAAGCAGATGGCAAATCGCTAAATGATCCATTAGTACCTGTTGTACTATATTGAACTTTAAAATTCTTGGGACCCGTTGAACTACCTACTTGGTCCCAAGCTAAATTAATACTACTATAACCAGTAGTAGCAACTTGAAACTGATAATAATCACCAACTGCCCAAGTATTAGAAGACTCTGATTTTGCTGAACCATTACCAGAAGCAACAGTATACGTTGAACTGGTAGCATGAACACACGTAAATGTTCCAGAACCTGTTTCTGGCGACACAGACCCAGTTGTAGTAGCTACACCTGCAAAATTGTTAGTTTCAAAAGTCCAATTTGCTATAGTATTGCTTTGAACAGCATTCACCGTCCCACTCACTGCTACATTAACTGTAGAAGCTGAAGAGCTAGTCAAAGCCACATTACCAGAAGGAGTGCCCGAAGCTAAAGTAGTCATTCGCACATAAACAACTTTTGAAACTGCACCACTAGATTGGGTTAAGGTTTGAGTTGCAGCATAACCGCTACCTCCACCCGAAGTTTGAGAAACCTCAAATCCGGTTGGAGCTGTTACTAAAATATTTGCAATCAAATTGCTTCCTGTTACTGTAAATCCTTGTGAAGTAGAAGCTGTGCCTGAGGTAGATGTAAATGCAGCAAGTGCAGTTGGAGTTGCCGTAATAGAAGGATTAGGATTTACAGTAAGTGATTGTGTAACACTTGTTGCAGGATTGTAATTCCCATTTCCGGCCTGCGAGGCAGTAATCGTAGCTGTTCCAACTCCCTGAATAGTTACCGTACCATTGGCTGCTACTGTAGCAACTGAGGCATTGCTAGTAGCGTAAGTTACAGTCAATCCTGAGGTAGCTGTAGTAGCAACACTGTAAGGGGCATCGCTCAGAATTTTTGTAATAGGTGATGTTAAAGCTGTAATGGTTTGATTGGCTATTGTAATATTTGCCGTAAGACCCGTTGGTTGTGTTAAACTATAATTTGATGCATCGGCTCCACCTAAAGTTAAGGCTGTACTGACATTAATACCATTAGCGACATTGGCATCTGCAAAAGTACCACCACCATTTACGGTTACTACATCAGGAGATACAATACCATTGAGTGTAGCTCCTGTTATTGTAGCTACAGTATTGCCATTGTATACTTTATTTGATGCAGTAGCTCCCAATACAGTTAATTCTTTTGCGGTTATATTGGCTGTAATCCCAGTTGGCTGTGAAACGGAGTAGTTTGAACTTGGAGCTGAATAGTTTGTAACCGTTATTGACTTATTTGTACCAACTGTTGCTGTTCCAAAATCAAAACTTGGTGTTCCTGTCACAGAAAATGTTTCACCATTTACTAATCCAACATAGGTTGCAGTGCCTGTTACTGTAGCAGTGGTTAATCTATCATATATTTTGTTTACTCCTGTCAAACCAGTAATTGTTAATGCTTTTTTAGCCACAGTACTAATTACAGTAGCAACTGTTACATCTGATGCACCAGTGCTAGACAGGGTAATATTTCCACTATATGTTCCAAAACCGGTTGTAGCCGCTAACCTCACATATATGGGAGTCGATGAAATCGTACCTGAGGTGCCAACAACAATCGTTGAAGCAAATCCTGACCCCGAAGACAAAGACACTTCAAAACCTGAAGGAGGAGTAACAAGAATTCCTTCTTGCATAGAAACTCCACTGACTGAAAAAGTAGCGGTGCTACTTGCAGTACCATAGGTAGTACTCAAACCAGAAAGTGTTCCTGATGTAGTAATAACTGGATTTGATGGGTCTTGTGTATTGGCACTAGCTGTTGGCGCACTACTTGTTAAATAATTGTAGGTGGCTACATTTGTACCATCCCAAGTAAATGGAATGAGTAAATAATTATATGCCGTTGAAAAAATCAAGCCCGAATTGCTATAAGTAATATCACTTGATGTTAAGGTGGCAACTAAGGTAGTGTTTGCTCCTGCGCTAGGTGCCGTACCATTGGTGCCTGAAAAACTAGCAGTATTTACTCCGCTTGCACGATACAATAAATACCCCATTGTGGTAGCACCTGTACTCGGAAACGTAGCCGCTGACCAACTTAAATCAATATTACTGGTAGAAGTGGCTGTTGCACTAAAACCGCTTGCTTGTGCTGTTGCTGGACTACTTAATGTTCTGAAATTTACTTCATTTCCATATGCAGTTCCCGTTGCATTGGTGGCATAAGCCCTTACATAATATTGTGTTTGAGGTGATAATGAGGTTAAACTACTTAAAAAGTTTGAAGTAGTAGTACCATCATTTGTTTTTGAGGTTAAAGCAACTATTGGAGCCGAATTTATATCCCATACTACACCTGCCGCAGATAATAATGAACCAGTAATAGTTTGCCCACCTGAACTTGCAGTAGTTGCAGTAATAGAAGTGGCAGCAAGTGTTGTGGTAATGGTTGGGGCGTTTAAAACTGTTGTAAATGTTTTTAATGCACCATAAGTATAATCAGTTCCGTCAAAAACATAAGATTTAAAGGAATAACCAATTCCCGTCGATAAACCACTCAATGCAAGTGTATATGCTCCTGTTGCAATAGTTGCTACAGGAGTTTTGGTAACTCCAGTACCTCCACTAATTGGGTCACTATTAGTACTTGTAACGGAGTAAACAAAACCTTTTTCAGTTGTTGATGGACAAACACCTACGGCTGTTAAGTTACCATTTAAAGTTGCTGTTGTTGTAGTTATTAATGAAGCTGCTTGTGAGGTAACAGTTTGCGTAACTGGAGTTGGCCCTGAAACTCCAATTGAAAATAAACCTGCCGTACCCGACCAATCAATTACTCTAATATAATAAACGGTACTGGCTGTTAAACTAGCAGTTATAGTTTCGGTAGTACTGGAACCATGTGATACAGAACCAGCCGTACCAGTAGTAGGACAAGTGGCAGAAGTAAATAAGTCAATGTCTATATCCGGTCCAGATGAAAAAGTTAAAGTTATTGTGTGAGAACCCGAACAAGTTGGTGTAAAAGTATACCAAACATCATTCTTTGCAGAACCATATGCAAATGTATTTACTGAGCTAGAAGCAGCTGCTAATGTTCCACTTGTAGCAGCTGCACCAACAGTTAAAGTTGTTGCATTTGAACACAAATCATTTACAGGGGGAGACAACGTAGTAAAACTTAACACACTACTGTATGTATAAGTTGTCCCATTAAAAACATAAGATTTAAAAGAATAACTCGCTCCTTGTGTTAAGCCTGATATAGGTAACGTATATGCACCTGTAACAACAGAACTTACAGCTGTTTTTGTTACACCTGACCCACCAACTAATGGATCATTATTTGCGCTAGTTAAAGCGTAAACAAAACCCTTTTCAGTTGTTGCAGGACAAACCCCTAGTGTAGTTACATTTCCATTAAGTGTTGCCGTTGAGGCTGTTATAGAAGTAGCAGCCGAAGACGATACCGCTTGCGTTACAGGCGTAGTACCTGTTCCTGTGGGCGTGTTAGTGACCGAATTAATAGAAGTACCAGAAACTGTTACTGTAGCTGTTTGTGAACCCGAGCTCGAAGGTGTAAAAGTAACCGTATAAGTAGCAGAGCCCGCAGCAGCTATGGTAGATGATGACATGCTACTTACCACAAACTGAGCATCACTCGAAGCTACCGCAACACCAGAAATAGATGTTGCCCCATTATTAGTTACGGTATAAGTTACAGCAGAGGCAGGCACATTTGGGCATGAAGCACCATTACTGAGTGTGCCAGTAATTACAAGTGGGTCTAAGGTTGTAAAAGTTTGTACTGCTCCATAGGTATACGTTGTACCATTATAAACATACGCTTTATAACTATAGCCAGTTGAATAAGGTAAGGAAGATAAAGCAAGTGTATAAGCACCTGTAGATCCCAAGGTTACCGTAGTTTTTGTTACACCCGCACCGCCTACCAAAGGATTATTGTTTGTGTTCGTTATAGAATAAACAAACCCTTTCTCTGTTGTAGCTGGACAAACTCCTAAAGCAGTAACGTTTCCATTTAGGGTAGCTGACTTTGCTGTAACCAAAGTGGCTACACTAGAAGTTACAGCTTGCGTAACTGCAGTTGTTCCTGTACCGGTTAAAGAACTTGTAGTAGCCGAAGTACTTGTGTTGTAATATACGGTTATGGTAGACGTTTTGGCTCCCGAACTTGTTGGCGTAAAAGTAACATCATACGTTGCTGTTCCGTTAGTAGCGCCAATGCTGGTTGAAGACAAGTTACTTACTACAAACTGAGCATCACTCGAACTCACCACCACATTACTTGCAGCAGTTCCTGTATTGGTTATAGTATAGGTTTGCGTAGTGGCTGGTGAACTAGGACATACTGACCCGTGGGCTGTTGTACCTGTAACGGCAAGTGAAGGGGTATTTGATGAAGACGTTGTTCCAGTTATTGTGAAATTTTTACATCTTACAGTTTGAGAGCCTGTAATTGTATTTCCAGAGCTCTTGTATATGAAAACTCTTACATACAAGGTTTGACCATTTGCTACACTTATTGATAATGACGAAACAGTTGTAGTTGTTGCTGTAGTAGTTAATGCAAATGTAGAACCTATACTAGCTGGAGACGTAAACGAAGAACTGTATGAATATTGAATTTCACCTGTTGCAGTATTATTTGATAAATTATTAGTTGTTGCTACAGATGAAATCGTTAAGTTATTTCCACTTGTAGGTGAAATACTAAATTGATAATAATCATTTGCATCTAAACCGGTAGTTCCCCAACCGTTTGAAGAAACACCATTTGATCCATAAGTCATAGCGCCAATACCAGACCCTCCCGTTTGTGCCCCCCCACTCACAGCTCCAACTATTGCAACATTCGCATTGGCAGTCAAAGCCCAAGTTGAACTTGCAGCCGTCTGCCCCCACCCACTCTGTGCCAGCAATCCAAAAAATAAAAAAAGCAGTCCAGTTTTGGCTTTGTGTACAATAAAATTTTTCATAAATATATGTTTGTTAGGTATGCGTAAAGGGTTTAACTAGGAACATTTAAAAATAAAAATCCTGCGCACCAAAACTAAATAGTAGTTGGCAGCAGCAGGTTAGGTATTTGTTAAGAAATGGAGGTGTTTTTGAAGTTTATTGCGAAAAAATGAACGTAGGTAAAAGCAGTAAAATTCGCCACTAAAATAAATAAAATTAAGACATGGCATTTGCTTGTATTTCTATTTTTTTATGCCTGCAATACGATTTATAAATTCGTCATAAAACAACCTTATTTGTTGTGTATTATTAAAATAAATCGTTAAAAAATTTAATTATCTATTGCGCACGTTTTCAATTCTGTCAGAAAAAGCGGTTGGAATTTAAAACACATAACCATTTTCCTACAATACTGATTTTCAGCACTTCTTTCATGGTATTTTTTTGAAATTGAAATTATACTATCATATAACTTTTCTTACTTTTATTTAAAATATGTGTATTTCATCGATAATTTTAGTTTTTTATCGATAATTTTCTTGCGGCGTTTTTTTTATTATTCTAGTTTTGACTCGTTAAAAAAACACTCACTCACTCAAGTTATCATTAAATAGTAATTGTCCTATGAAAAAAATTACGCTCCCCGTTTATTCCAACCTTCTTCTTTTGGTAGTGGTTTTACTTTCTACCTTGGGTTGGGCACAATCACAACGTTTTACCAGCAGCGGCAGTTTTACTGTACCGGCAGGCATTACCAGCATTACAGTTGAAACCTGGGGCGCTGGTGGAAAAGGC
>JBDKFO010000009.1:0-86359 GCA_039798665.1 Bacteroidota bacterium | reverse complement strand
CCATATGGGACTTCAAGAACCACGCGAAGGGATTCGCGCGGTAGCGGGGGGGCTGGCTTTTTATTCAATAGTAATTTTTCCTTTACTCAAATCGTCTAAAAATTTTTCAGGATTTTCTATAAATTTAAAGGAGTTTGAGTTTTTTATATAATTTTCAATTTCATTGTATTCAGGTGAGAAGATTTTTCCTTTTCTGTCCATAAGCAACATTTCCTTTTTTTTAGCCAAATCTAACATTCCATTTAAAAATTTCAATTTGGACTCTCTTAAATCTGCTCTAAACGAAAGATGTTCAATCTTTTTAGTTAGTGAATTTACAGACATTGAAGCATCATTGTCTACTTCATTTGTATATGTTTTCCAATTGAAACATTCTTCATCGTTTCCCCAGTCTGCTTTATCGATTAATCTGTCAATTTCAAGTTTAATGTTGTCAAAATTTATTCCTGCTAATTCCCAATATTGTTCAGTATTGGCATTAAAATATCCATCTTCTGTAGTTACATTCATTTCTGTTGGAATTACTCCGTATTTTTTTAGTAAACCAACTTGAGGAATAAATGCTAAATAATATTGATAAATTGCCATTTAGTTTAAGTTGATTTTATTGATGTTTTTCTCGTTTCTGCGGTATGCTTGCCACTAACTTTTATATATACGATATCAAACTTCGTATGTACACCTATACTTGTGTTGCTAAACGAAGTTTTGTATCGTTGGTTTTTTTAAGGTGTTGGTTTAAGTTGCAAATGCTCCATGTTGTGGCCAACCAAGGATTTCTTTCCAACAGCTTTGAATCCATGTTTTACATATAATTTTTTTGCGTTTGGATTTGCTTCATCCACCAACAAGCCCAAAGTTGCCTTTTTTTGAACTACATAGGTGTCAATTAAAAATTGCACTATTCTTGCTCCAATTCCTGTTCCTTGTAGTTTAGGTTCAACCCCCAACGCATCAATGTAATATTCTCCCGTTTCGGTTTCGTTTTCGGGATTGAAATTCGCGTTACAATTTGCCCTAACATAATCTAAAATGGGTTCGCGCAACTGGACAAACAGGTTGCCATCATAACAATTAACAGCACCAACTATCGCATTTTCTTGCTCAGCAACATAACAGTTTTGATACGAATATTGGTTGTTTTCTTGTGCTATAAAATGCAGCATAAATTTGCGCGCCTGCTTGTAGTCTTTAGTTCCCAAAAACGCATAGAGGATATCCTGCATGGCTAGCATCAAATAGGTTGCGATAAATTCTGAATCGTGGGCTGTTGCTTTTCTAATGATCATTTTTGGGTAACGGTTAAGCGTCTGGGATATTGGGTTCTACCAATCGTTTTAGTTTGTCCAAACTTTCTTGCCAACCCAAATAACACATTTCGACAGGAATTTCGGCAGGGATGCCGTCTTGTGTAGCCAAAATTTCAGTGCCACAAACTACTTGTTTAAATACGATCGTGGTAATCATCTTCCCTGCTAAGTTTGGGTCGTCAAATACGTCGGTATATTGTAATTTTTCATTGGGAATAATCTCAAGGTATTCGCCTCCAAAGCTGTGGCCATTTCCGGTGCCGAAGTTGGTAAACGTCATTTTGTAGACACCGCCAATTTGAACATCCATCGCATGAACTTTACACGTAAATCCGTTGGGAGGAAGCCAAGAAGCAATTGCATCGGCATCGGTGAATGCTTTAAAAACCTTTTCTACGGGTGATGTAAAAACGCGGTGTAGGGTAATGCTGTTTGCCATATTTTTTAGTGTATTATGCCTTTGTAATTGGGGTCAAAGTCGATCATCCATTCAATGCCGTATTTGTCTCGAAACATTCCAAAATACGAACCCCAAGGGCTGTCTGTCATGGGCATTTCGATTTGTCCTCCTGCCGAAAGACCGTCAAATAAATGGTCGGCTTCTGCTTTGCTTTGGGCGCTAATTGAAATTTTGCTTCTGTTTTCGTTTTCGTTGGTTGTTCCCATAAATTCGGGTACATCATTTCCCATTAAAACGTTTGGGCCAATGGGTAAAGCAATGTGCATAATTTTATTGGCTTCGTGCTCAGCTACTGGGAATTCGTCACTGGCTAATTCTTTGAACCGCATAATTTTTGCGAATTCTCCACCAAATACCGATTTGTAAAAACGAAAGGCTTCTTCGGTGTTTCCGTTAAAGTTTATATGAGGATTTATCAGTGCCATAGTTACTGGGGTAAGGTATAAATGATTAAATATTCATGTCTTTGTTCTCGATAGTCGCACTCAGCGAGTCATTTCGGGTGGGTTTTGGCGCGTGAATTTTTTGGCTATCAACCTTTTTAATTTGTTTCAGCACTTCCACACAATTGTCCACGATTTCAATTGAGGTGCGTTTGATGTATTCGCTTTTTTTGAATTGCAGGATATTTTTGTCCATGTCCTCAGCCGTCCAACCGCGGCTCCAGCCCAAGAAACTAAAGGGCGGAAACGTAAACCCAAGGTCGGTAAAAAAGCACATCATTTGTCCGGCCACCTGCTGGATATTGTCTTGTCCGCCGGTGATGATAAACGAAGCCACTTTGTTTTTGACCAATATTTTTTTGCTGAGGGTGATTTGGTTTTGTACGCAATTTAAGCGTTCGGCCATTTTGTAATACAAGGCCGAGGCATTTCCCCAGCGTATTGGCGTAGAAACGATTACAATATCGGCCCACAAAATCATGCTTTCATATACCTCGGTCATGCCGTCATTGGGGTTCATTTCGGTAATGCTGCACGGCCAAGTACAGGCGTGGCTGTGTTGCGAATAATAGCCCTCGCAATTCTTGAATTCCAGTTCGCGCAATTTGACCATTTTGGTGTTGGCACCGTGCTTTTCGGCGGCATAAGCCAGTGATTTTTCTAAGGCATCTTCAGAGGTTGAAAATCGAGGCAAATCACGAGATAAATTGGTGGTGCTAATGCCTAAAATGTTCAAACTGTTTTCTGAAGTTTGGTATTTGAGGTTGATCAAATCTTCCAGCAACGGATTGTTGTGGTGTTCTTTGTGGGCTTTTATAACCGGTTCTTCACTCACCAAAATTGTTTCGGCTTCGATTTTTATTTCATATACCGCTTGTTGATCGGGATAGCCCGGAGGCGCAGAACCCGTTTCGATGTTGTATTCCCAGCCGTGCCAAGGGCAGCTCACATAGAGTCCGTCATATTTTTCAGAAACTTGTCCTAATCCCAACGGGCCCGCTTTGTGCAAACAGGCATTGGCAATGGCGGTGATTTTTTGGTTGTAATGAAAAAGTACAATTTTTCGTTTTCCTACGGCTACAATCTTGTGCGAATTAGGCGGTAGTTCGTCAGTACTACAAACAGCAATGAAATTCATGGGTTAATTTTTTAATCGTCTAATGTTTTTGGGATCAATATAGAAGCAATTCCAGTTTTCGTATTGTACTAGCTTGCCTGCAATTGCTATGGGTTCGGCTACAAAATCGAGGACGTGAGGGTTGATTTTCTCCCCATTTTCGCCCAATAAAACAGCATATTTTTTCTCGTTATTTTCTTGATAGGTAAGCATAGGCATAATCCCTCCACTGATGCAACGTATGGCACAGCTTCGGTGCGGTTTGCCTTCGCCGGGATTCATGGCGCCCAAGTAGCATTTGGGGTCAATGATTTCGCCTCGTAGCGTTCGTTTTCCCAGCTGTTTCAGGTTGGGAGTTGAAAGGTTTGTAGCCGCAATTCGCTCAAAAGCATTGGCCTCCTCGGTGAGTTCGAGCGCATCCACCCCGTCGCGCGTAATACGTGTTCCGTGTATTTTGGCCGCACACGATTTATTTTGCGCACACCAGTTATTTATGAGCGAATCGGCGCCAAACTTCCAGGCATTCACCAGCGGCAACACCGCATATTTGGGGTTTCCGTAGCTGTCTTTCCCTTGGGTATATCGCAAATGTGGAAAAGGCGAGTTGCTCACCACGCCAGCATACACAGCTACTTCGTTGTATGCATAAGCCGAATGGGCAATTTTTTGTTGATTGATAGTAAATAAAATTAGGAACAAAAACCCAAGACCAATAGCCGGAAAAACAAATCGTTTGAGTGCGTTTACCGATTGTTTGTCCAGTTGGCCCAACCAGCCAATAAAGAAAAATGGATTTGAAGCCGGACGAGGTGTTTCGGTAAAAGTTAGGGGTTCTACAAACGTGCCTTCGGGCAATGCTGCTGGATTTACATATAGTTGAGTGCCGATTAGTTTAAGTTGATATGTGGCTAGTTTCTCGGTAAATGGAGCGGGCGAACAACCATCCTGCGGTTGGTATTGGTAGCCGTGCCAGGGACAAGTGATGCAGCCATCGACTATTTTGCCTTCGCCCAGTGGGCCGTTTTGGTGTTTGCAAACATTGTGTACGGCGCTCAGTTTTTGGTCGTATTTAAAAACCGCAATGCGTTCGTTGTTGAGGTTAACCATCTTGGCTTTGTTGGGCTCAATTTCATGAAGTTCACTTACATAATGCCAGCCGTCTAAAACAATGTTTTCTTGTGTATCAAAACGATACGATTTGACGCCAGCCCAGATATGTATACTCGACAAAAAAACCAATCCAACCAACATAAACAAATAGGTTATCGGGTTATTTTCTAATTGTAACACCCCCAAAACCACATGCAGAATTACTAAGAAATAGGCCAAATAAACCAACATATGCAAGGCCTTCCATACTTTGGGTGTAAGTGCGGCGAGCCAAAAATCATGGCTGGTAAACGCCATGAGCATCAAAATGAGATAGGCTACAAAACCCAAGGTTTGGAACGGGAAAAACAGGAAAGAATCGTAATGGGTATTGCTGGTAAATACCGACAAAATGGGGTTTAGGTTTCCGTTTCCGTGAAACCAAAATAGACTCAAACCCGCATGAATGCTCACGATAAAAAACATGCTGACACCCAAATGTCGTCGGTTGTACAGCAGCGGTAATAAGGCGGGATTGATGCGGCAGAGTGGGCCAATGCTCAAAATGATGTGCAACAATACGAGACTTAATAAGCCAAAGCTGCGAATAATCAGCGTGGCCAAATTGGCTTGGGGAAATAAGTAGCGATTTAGAATAAATGACAGGATAACAAAGATTCCTATAAAAATCCAGAGTATACGGTCGTATCTTTTTTTGAATGGATTCCAGAGAATGGGCTGGTAATTAACGCTCATATCGCCACCCATTTAGAAACCGTTTGACTTCCTAGATAAGCCGCCACAATGGCCACAATCAATAGCATTGCAATACAAATCCAGACTAGTAAATGTGTTTTTCGGTACGCGCGAATCATGTATGAGAAATTTGCTTTTTGGGGAGTAATATGGGCCATAAAAGAATACAGCCCCCCAAAATAAGTAAGTTAAAAAATAGGGAAACTACTGCAGCCGCTGCGTCAATTTTTTTGAGTTTAAAAAACACAAAATAGAAGGCGTAACACAGCCCAAAAAACAGGTATCCGTAAATGAAAAATAGAACTTCCATGCAGTAGGGATTGGTTGGTAATTATTTTTGTTTAGTCAAGCTACAAAAATTAAGGCTTAAAGGATTGTAATACAGCCAAGAGTTCTTGTGTTTTTCCAATTTGCGTTTCGGTCCAAAAATAACATTGGCTATCAAAGCCATCGTTGTTTTTTAGAAAGATTGATAATCTATTATTATTGTCACCAACTTCAAATTGGACCATTATTTCTTTAGAAGAAAACACATACGTAAGTGAAATGTTCTCCGATGTATTTACAGAAAATCTAGGCATTACGTATTTGTCAAGGAAAGTTATGAATTCTGCAATTTCATCATAATCTACCCATGATGATTTTGCATACATGCAGCTAATAGCCATATCTACTTGCAATGCTTTTACAGTTTGGCCTGTTTTTAAATCGGAAATTTCTATTGGAAAAAATGTAACCGTTTCTCCTATACCAGATTTGAGAATGGCGACATGATTTTTATCTCGTTCGATTAGCGATAGATTGGCTTTGTTGATGAGATTTCTAGTATTTGAATTTTCATTTGATTGAGCAAATACCAAACAAGTTTGAAGTAAAATAAAAAACAAAAACGGGATTCTCATAAAGTATCGAGTAGTTTATAATTTAACTAGTTTCAGTTGCCATGCAAATCTAAAATAAGTTAAAAAATAAACTACTAAAAAAGGCACTTTTTCATCGGCCTATAAATGGAAAAATACTAGAATTTATAGGTAAAGGTTGAAGATACTTGTCTAGGGGCAATGGGCATTACGGTGTTGTCGTCATATACATAATAACTAAGTGCGTTGGCCAAATTATTCAGTTTGATGCGCCAATTGCAGTTGCCCAAGGTATACCCAACAGAGGCATCCACCTGTACAAAGCCCTCCACTGGAATGGGTTTTCTAGCCAATTCGGCTGGTGTGGATGCGTTGTTGGGTTTGAGTCGTCCGCCCAAACGTTCTCCGGTATAGGTAGTTTGTATGCCCAGTTCGAGTCCTTTGAATTTGGTTTCCTCTACAGTATAAAAAGCACTGGCATTGGCCGTGTGTTTGGGTGTAAAGCGCAGCATCGTGCCTGGATTGTAAATGTTGCTTTTGGTGTATTTGGTTTCGTTAAAACTGTAGCCCGCAATCAGTCGCAGTCCTTTGTGATAGCCCGTGATGTCCAGTTCAACTCCTTTGCTTTGGTAAGCGCCAGCGAGCTCTTTGATGTTAGTATTGGTGTTGCCGTTAGAGAAATCAGTTTGGGCCAAGTTGCTGTAATCAATCAAATAGGCCGTGCAATTGGCTATCAATTTTCCTTTGGCCAATTCGTTTTTAACACCCAACTCATATTGGTGCAAGGTTGAATTTGGCAAGGCTTTTAAATTGCGATCGGTGCCGGTGTTTAGCACAAACGAATCCGAGTAGCTGGCAAAAATCGATTGGGTTTTGGTGGGTTGGTATATGAGGCCCAGTTTTGGCGAAAAAATTTTGTCTGTAGTTTTGGTTTCAACTGAAGCTGTGGTAGCATAGGTGAGGGTGTTGCTGGTGTTTTCCAAATAACTGTAGCGCACGCCGGCGAGCACTTTTAATTTCTGCGAAAGTTCAATGAGATCCTGAACGTAGAATCCGGCTCTTTTAATATACGCAATAGCATTGGTGTTTTTATCCAGTGCAGGCACAAGGGTATTGGTGTAAAGCGTATTTTTTTCTATTACCACCGCCGGACTAAAGATGTTTATTTTGTCGTAATAATTGATGTTTTTGTAGGCCAAGGTTGTGGTGTTGCTTTGATCGGCATCGGCACCAAGGAGCAAGTTGTGTTTTAGTTTTCCCGTGTTGAATTTTCCGTTTACATCCCATTCAATCAAACTATAATTTTGATTTGCATGCAATTGTTGTACGCCGCGAATCCAATCGCCGTTGGCTTGCACCATATTGGTAACATTGGGTCGTAAACTTGACAGCAACTGCGTGTTGTAGCCTTGAAAAGAAAAAACACCTTTTAGTTGCCAGTTTTTGTTTAGGTCGTGCAGTAAGGTTGAGGTAAATCCCACTTGCTCAGAATTAAATTTCCCCCAATTGAAACCCAGAAACGCATTTCGAGGCATGTCGGCAATTTTGTAGTCAATAGTGGTGAGACCAAAATCGGGTGTGCGGGTGTCTAGTGTATAATCGGCTTCAAATAGCAGGGAAGTTGTGGCCGAAATATCCAATAAAATAGACGGATTAAAATAACTCCTGCGGCTTTGCACCTCGTCCCGAAAGCTATTGCCCTGCTCGTAACTGCTGATGAATCGATAGGCCACCGTATTGCTGTTGTTTACCGCGCCATAGACATCGAGCGTAGGTTTCATAAAATTGTAATCGGTTCCTCGGTAACTGATTTCGCCCCCCGAATCAAAACGCGGTTTTTTGGTGATGAGATTCAAAATTCCGCCAGGCGCCACATTGCCATACAACAAGGCCGCGCTCCCTTTTATAATTTCTAAACTTTCTAACGAACTGGTTTCGGGTAGCAAGGATCCGTTGATGCGCACACCATTTTTAAAGGTATTTCCACCGCTAAAGCTAAATCCACGGGCGCCCAATTCTTCTTGGTTGTTTCCAGCCGCATTACTCGCTCCCGACACGTAAATTCCGTTGGCATTTTTTAAGGCATCCGACAATCGCAGGATCTGCTGTTGTTTGATGGTTTCTTTGCCCAACACCAGTGTAGCTTGCGGAAGATCGAGTGGTTTGATACTACTTTTTCCGCCTTTAACTATTGTTTTTTGTTGTTGCGAGATGATGATTACTTCTTGAAGGATTTCCCCTTTTTTATTTTTTACCGTATCATTAAAAGCAAATAAATCATCGGATGAATGGTCAAATTTTACTTGACTGAAGCCTGCTTGGGCGGCAAATAAAAAAGATAAAAGTAGGAAGTAAGGTTTCATTAATTTAGAATAAGTAAAAATAACGAGGCAAATATAAGTTGCTCGAGAGGTATATTCCAAATCTATTTAGATTTATTTTAAATAAAAATAAGAGTAAAATCTAAGTGGTTGTAAATTAAAATTTTGCAAATAAAAAAAAGCACTCCTGAGATCAAGAGTGCTTAGTTTATGGATTGATTTTTGGCTTATTTCTTGGTCATTTTGTAATTCTCGACACTTTTTTTTCCGTGAAGTATTCCCGATACAGTAACCAGTAAACCATTGGTTTTATTTTTTTGGTAGACAATTTTTTGCGGGTAATCGTGTGTGGGATTTTCAAACACCAACGCATTCATATTGGCGGTAGTAAGCGTAAACGGAATCGCCTTTTCGTTGTTTTGCCCTTTTACTTTGGCCGAATAGGTAATGCTGTCGGCGCGTTGTTCCAGCAAAATAGTTTCGGTGTGCAGGGTGTCTGATTCGTTTATAAAGTAACAACTCCCCACAAATAGGCTGTCGTTTTTGCGTTCCCAGGTTTCGGTCATGATGCCTTTGTCGGTTTGTTGCTCCCAGCTGCCAATGATCCATTGGGCAGGGTTGAGTTTTTCATCGACGGCTTGGTTGTTACAAGATAAAACAACAATTAAAGTGGCTAAAAAAGCTAGTTTTTTCATACGAATAAGGCATTGCATTGCGGGGTACAATATTAATTAAAAAATGCCAAGCAAACGAAAAGCCCGGGCTTGGATTGAAATTTCATTCGTCAAAAAAATCCAAAATCATAAATCCAATTCTACTTTCTTTTCCCTAAATTTGCGGGCCAAATAAAGGAATTACCATGTTAGACAGACTTCAAATAGTAAAGCAACGTTTTGACGAAATCTCGGACTTAATTATTCAGCCCGATGTAATCGCCGACCAGAAGCGCTATGTGCAACTCAACAAAGAGTACAAAGACCTCAAAGCCCTTTCAGAAAAACGCGACGAATACGTGAATTTGTCGGGCAATATAGAAGAAGCCAACGAAATTATTGCCGATGGCAGTGACGCCGAAATGGTTGAGATGGCTAAAATGCAATTGGAAGAAGCCAAACAACGCCTACCCGAGTTGGAAGAAGAAATCAAATTCTTGTTGATTCCCAAAGATCCAGAAGACGCCAAAAATGTGATGGTCGAAGTGCGTGCCGGAACCGGTGGCGATGAGGCTAGTATTTTTGCCGGAGATTTATATAGAATGTACACCAAATATTGCGAAGGTCGCGGCTGGCGTACCTCAGTCGTTGATATGAACGAAGGAACTTCGGGTGGATTCAAAGAGGTAATTTTTGAAGTAACCGGCGAAGATGTATACGGCACTTTAAAATTTGAAGCCGGCGTACACCGCGTGCAACGCGTTCCGCAAACCGAGACCCAAGGGCGTGTACATACCTCGGCTGCTACAGTAATGGTTTTGCCTGAGGCCGAAGAATTTGACGTACAAATTGATATGAATGATGTGCGAATAGACTTCTTTTGTTCGTCAGGACCAGGAGGACAGTCGGTAAATACCACCAAATCGGCGGTGCGTATGACCCACATTCCAACCGGATTGGTAGCCCAATGCCAGGACGAAAAATCGCAACACAAAAACAAAGACAAGGCCTTGACCGTATTGCGTTCGCGTTTGTACGAGCAAGAATTAGCCAAAAAACAAGAGGAAGACGCCAAAAAACGTACTTCGCAGGTAAGTTCGGGTGACCGTTCGGCCAAGATTCGCACCTACAATTATGCCCAAGGTCGTGTAACCGATCACCGCGTAGGATTGACACTTTATGATTTAGGAAACATTATGAATGGCGACATCCAAAAAATAGTCGATGAGTTGCAGTTGGTCAACAACATGGAAAAACTCAAAGAGGCCAGTGAAGTATTTTAGAAAGACGAAGAAATAAGAGACATTAAGAGAAAAATTGGTTATAAGTATGTAACCTACCACCTACCACCTACCACCTACCACCTAAATTCTACCACCTTAATACTTATAAGTGACAATGCCGAGCGAGAACGTTCGGCATTTTTTTTGGTAAGCATTTGCTTTTTAATGCGATTTATAAATCAAAAAATCGAATTCAATCGTTTTTTCAAAGCCAAAAATTAGCGTACTTTGCCGCCAAATTATCCGCATGACAACTACACAACTCCTTTCCCAAATTCGCAGTAAAAACTCTTTTTTATGTATCGGCTTGGATGTCGATTGGAACAAAATTCCCGATCACCTCAAGCAAACGGCCGATCCTATTTTTGAATTCAACAAAGCCATTATTGATGCGACGCATGATTTGGCCGTGGCCTACAAACCCAATATGGCTTTTTACGAAGCCCATGGATTGGCCGGTTGGCAGTCGTTAGAAAAAACCATTAACTACCTCAATACCCACTATCCAGAACAATTTACCATTGCTGATGCCAAGCGCGGCGATATTGGCAATACCTCTTCCATGTATGCCAAGGCCTTTTTGCAAGATTTGCAGTTTGACAGCATTACTGTAGCCCCTTATATGGGTAAAGATTCGGTGGAGCCCTTTTTGGCTTTTGAAGACAAACACACCATTTTATTGGCGCTCACCTCCAACGAAGGCGCTTTTGATTTTCAGACGCAGTTGATCGATGGCGAAGAACTTTACAAAAAAGTAATTGGTACCTCTAAAACCTGGAAAAACAGCCAAAATTTAATGTATGTAGTAGGCGCCACCAAAGCTGAATATTTTGCCGAAATTAGAAAGGTAGTGCCCGATAGTTTCTTGCTCGTTCCCGGCGTGGGAGCCCAAGGCGGCAGTTTGGCTGAGGTATGTAAATACGGCATGAACAGCCAAGTAGGTTTGTTGGTCAACTCGTCTCGCGGCATCATTTATGCGTCAGCGGGAGAGGATTTTGCCCAAAAAGCGAGGGAAGAAGCCTTGAAATTACAGCAAGAAATGGCTAGTTTACTGCCAACTACTTTTTAATAAATTTCTGTCTTTCGATTCCGCGCTCACTTTGAATTTCAAGGAAGTAAATGCCTGGAGCAAGTCTGGCAACATCTACTGTGTTTTCAGTTTCGTTTAATGCAAACGAATGAAGCAATTGTCCGGTTATCGAAAATAGGTTGGCTTTTGAATTGAGATGACTACCATCAACGGCAATAGTCAACTTCTCTGAAACAGGATTAGGATACACCCGTACATTTGATTTATCAGCCATAGAAGGTGCACTTAATGCGCCTTGTTGGTACACGCGCACATAATCAATTTCCATGGTGGTTTGCACAAAACTTGCAGGAATACTGGGCTCAATTGCTATATTTAATAAGAGGTATTGTTCGGCATTAAAGGGCCAAGTATTGGCGTTTTTTACTGCAGGATTGTACACATAATGTACCACGTTATCCACGCTAAATATGATGCTATTTGCATTCCATTCCATGGCGTAGATATGAAATTGTGTGGACGCATTGGCAACGGTTTGTCCACCCAAATTGGTGGTGCTGCCAAAGCTAGAGGGCGTATGCATCGCACTTTGCACGTAATTCTGGTTGTTTCCCCAATGTTCCATAATGTCAATTTCACCACAGGCTGGCCATGAAGTATTTCCAAACGAGTTTGACCAATAGGCGCCCGGTTCAATGATGTTTTTGCCCAACATCCAAATCGCAGGCCAGGTTCCTGCACCTGTCGCCAATTTGGCGCGTACTTCCACTCGTCCGTATTTGAATGCAAATTTAGAATTCAATCGTGCTGAGGTATATTGTTTGGTTTGTCCTTGGCTCGTATAAACTTCTTTTTTGGCGGTGATGGAAAGTACACCATTGGCTTGACTTGAATTCACTTGTCTATTGGTGTAGTGTTGCACTTCGCCGTTGTACCAAGAATTTCCGTTGGGCAATTGGGTTTGGTGGTGCCATTTTAGGTTGTTTACGGCACCCGTTCCGTCAAATTCATCCGACCAAATCAAATTGCTACTGCTGCTTGCGGTGCTCGTATAGTAAAAATCATCCAGGTAGGCGACAACTCTTGAGGTGTTGTTTTCGCCATTAACTTGCAAAACCACGCGGTTAAAATCAGTTCGGTATAACGGATTTACCGAAGTAGGATCTAGATTGATAAAGGCATCGGTTGCAAAATTGAAGGTGATGGTTTGCCATTGGTTTAACAAAACGGGTTTTATAATTTCACTTTGGGTAGTCCAAGGAGATACCAAGTTTCCATCTTGCAATTTGAGTGATATTTGATTGGGTTGATTCCCGGTAATTCCGCTAGAAGGCACATAAATTTTTAGGGTAAATACCGCACTGCTTGCCATGTTAAAATTGAATCCGGCATCAAAACGTACATTGGCATATTGACCACCCACATCGGTATATTTGAGTACTTTGGCTGAGGTATTGATGCCGCTTGAAAACGGATTAGAAAAGTTATTGTCCATGCCACAATCGTCGCCAAACCAAGTAGAGATCGTACTTGTGCCTTCAAAATTATCTTGGGCAAGTTGTGTTTGAGCAGAAACTAATTGAATAAGTAAGCAAAAGAGTAAGCTAAGGGGAGTTTTCATAGGGGACTTTATTTCGAGCATAAATGTAATTGATTTGAGTATAACAGCTAAAAAAATAAACTATACATCGCCTTTACAAAACTGCACGTGGAGTAAAAAAAAGTCCCGAAGTCTCTGCTTTTTTGGTATTTTTACCCAAATTCAATCAAATGATACACTACTCGGTCTATTCGCATGCACACAGTTCCCAATGGGTGACGTTTGTGCACGGTGCCGGGGGAAGTTCATCGATTTGGTTTCAGCAAATTCGCGAATTCAAAAAACACTTCAATGTGTTGTTGTTGGACCTTCGCGGCCATGGAAATTCCAAACCTACGCTTAAAACAGCTTTCAAACAAAAATATACCTTCGAGGCATTGGCAGGCGATATACTCGAAGTGTTGGACCATTTGCATATTAAACAATCGCATTTTATTGGTATTTCGTTGGGTACGATACTCATTCGCCAATTGGCCGAAATGCATCCCAACCGGGTGCAAAGCATGGTGTTGGGTGGCGCCATATTAAAAATGAATTTTCGTTCACAATTGCTCATGCGCTTGGGGAATTTGTTTAAATATGTATTGCCATATTTGGTGTTGTACCGCTTTTTTGCATTTGTGATTATGCCCAAGAAAAACCACAAGGAATCCCGCAATTTATTTATCAAAGAAGCCAAAAAGTTATACCAAAAAGAGTTCATCAAGTGGTTTAAGCTCACGGCCCAGATCAATCCCTTATTGAAGTGTTTTCGCCAAGTAGAACTCAATATTCCAACCTTGTATGTGATGGGCGAAGAAGATTATATGTTTTTGCCCTCAGTGCGAAAAGTAGTCGAGAAGCACGTGAGTTCGGCACAGTTATTTGTGGTTTCGGCCTGTGGTCATGTGGTTAATGTAGAGCAGCCACAGTTGTTTAACACCCATGTGATATCCTTTATTCACAACCAATCCTAAAAAAAAATAGCGAACATTGCTGCTCGCTATCTTCCTAAACTAACTAAACCAAAAAACCAATTTTATTACCCTACAAAGATGCGGTCAATATTGGTGTACATACGTTAAAGATCTGTTATAAGTTTGTTGGCTTGCTGTTAATGTTTTTGGTCTTGCAAGGCAAATACTTTCTTCAATACATCGGATGTTCTGGAGCTGCTGTTTTCTCGAATTTTTGATTCTTCTACCGCAATCATTTTAAATACACCTTCCATCGCTTTTTGCGTAACATAATCGTTGAGGTCTGGATTTACTTTGGAGACCATCGGCACCGAATTGTATTTGTTAATGATGGCATTCCAGGCTTTATCAGCTCCGGCTTTTCCGATGGCTTGTTGCACAACAGGTTTAAATTTGGCATACAAAGAAGTGGTGGTAGCCTTTTGCAAATAGGTGGTTGCCTCGGTTTTATTGCCCATTAAAATTGATTTGGCATCGGCAAAACTCATGTTTTTGATGGCGTCAACAAATACGGGTGTAGCTTCTTTTACCGCCATTTCTGCCGCGCGATTCATGGTTTTGATGCCTTCGTTGGTTAGGTTGCTCAAACCCAAACTATTTAGGGTGCTGCTCACTTTTTGCAATTCGGCGGGAACTGGAATTTTCACCAAATCATTTTTCAGGAAACCATCTTCGGCGGTAAGTAAACTCACTTGTTTGGAAATGCCGTTTTGTAACGCTTCTTTGAGTCCAGCGGCTATGTCTACACCTCCTGTTGGGCTATTTGAGGTAAGCGGAGCAACTTGTTTGGTGGCGTTTTTAATGAGTTGATTAAATTGTCCATAGCTCAAAACTGGCAAGAGGACTAAGGCAAATAAGGCTTTTTTCATGGATTTTGAATTTGTATTGAAGTCGTAAAAATAGGTTTATTCTGCTAGAAAAGGCTTCCATATTTGTTAATTATATGCCAAACAAAAGCCTATTTTGGCACGCAATTTTTTTATTAATTATGTAAATTGCGGCCTCAAAATACACAGTATTCTAAAAATGGAACAAGCAAAACCCTATATTCCTGTTAATAAAGTAAGAATCGTAACCGCAGCCTCCTTGTTTGACGGGCACGATGCCGCCATCAACATCATGCGCCGCATCATCCAATCTACCGGTGTCGAAGTAATTCACTTGGGCCACGACCGTAGCGTTGAAGAGGTGGTGAACACAGCCATACAAGAAGACGCCAATGCCATTGCGATGACTTCTTACCAAGGCGGACACAACGAGTATTTTAAATACATGTACGATTTGTTGCAGGAAAAAGGAGCAGGCCATATCAAAATATTTGGCGGCGGAGGCGGAGTAATTTTACCTACCGAAATTGCTGACTTACATGCCTATGGAATTGCTCGCATTTATTCGCCAGATGACGGAAGAGCGATGGGCTTGCAAGGCATGATCAATGATTTGGTGCAACAAGCCGATTTTCCTATTGGCGACAAACTTAGCCACGAACTAGATCAATTGGCCCAAAAAGTACCTACAGCCATTGCTCGTGTAATTTCGGCGGCCGAAAATTTTCCTGAAATTGCCAAGCCGGTTTTAGACAAAATACACCAACTCAACCAAACCAATACGACACCTGTTTTGGGAATCACCGGAACGGGAGGTGCCGGAAAATCATCTTTAGTAGATGAATTGGTGCGTCGATTTTTGATTGATTTCCCAACCAAAACCATCGGATTAATTTCAGTCGATCCATCCAAACGCAAGACGGGAGGAGCACTTTTGGGCGATCGCATCCGCATGAATGCCATCAACAATCCGAGGGTATATATGCGTTCGTTGGCCACGCGTCAATCCAATTTGGCTTTGTCCAAATACGTGGCCGAAGCGATACAAGTCGTGAAAGCCGCAAACTACGATTTGATTATTTTGGAAACATCTGGTATTGGGCAATCCGACACCGAAATCATGGATCATTCAGATGTGTCGTTGTATGTGATGACGCCCGAATTTGGTGCCGCAACGCAGTTGGAAAAAATTGACATGCTCGATTTTGCCGATTTGGTGGCTATCAACAAATTTGACAAACGCGGCGCCCTCGATGCCTTGCGTGACGTGAAAAAACAATACCAACGCAACCACAATTTGTGGGAGGCCGACTTAGACAGTTTGCCGGTTTTTGGCACCATTGCTTCTCAATTTAACGATCCGGGTATGAACACCTTGTACAAGGTGATCATGGATAAAATCGAGGAGAAAACCCAATCCGATCTGCATTCAACGTTTACCATTACGCGGGAAATGAGCGAGAAAATCTTTGTGATTCCGCCGCACCGCACGCGTTATTTGTCTGAAATTGCCGAAAACAACCGCAAGTATGACGAGACCGCACTTTTGCAAGTGCAGGTAGCGCAAAAATTATATGGAATATTTAAAACTGTAGAATCGGTAACTGGAACAGTACCGCAATTAGATAAGGCCGGAATTGTAGAAAATTCGGTTGCACGTACTGACGAAAACACTCACTTTTTGGGCCTATTGCTCCAAGAGTTTGATCGTGTCAAAATGAATTTAAATCCCTACAATTGGGATGTTATCCTCAATTGGAAAGACAAAGTTGCCACCTATAAAAATCCAGTGTACACCTTCAAAGTACGCGACAAAGAAATCAAAATGGCTACGCACACTGAGTCGCTATCACATTCGCAAATTCCAAAAGTGGCTTTGCCCAAGTATGAGGCCTGGGGCGACGTGTTGCGCTGGTGTTTGCAAGAAAATGTGCCGGGTGAGTTTCCGTTTGCGTCGGGCTTGTATCCGTTTAAACGCGAAGGCGAAGATCCTTCTCGTATGTTTGCCGGCGAGGGTGGACCAGAGCGTACCAACAAACGTTTTCATTATGTGAGTGCAGGTATGCCAGCCAAACGCTTGTCTACGGCTTTTGACAGTGTAACCTTGTACGGAAATGATCCCCATGTGCGTCCCGATATTTATGGGAAAATTGGCAATGCCGGGGTTTCGATTTGTTGTTTGGACGACGCCAAAAAGTTATACTCCGGTTTTGATTTGGTACACGCACTTACTTCGGTAAGTATGACGATTAATGGTCCAGCGCCCATGTTGTTGGGCTTTTTTATGAATGCCGCCATCGATCAACAATGTGAATTGTACATCAAAGCCAATGGTTTAGAACAAGAAGTAAATGAAAAAATCGCGGCCATTTATAAAGCCAAAGGAACTACTCGCCCGGCCTATCAAGGCGAATTGCCCGAAGGAAACAATGGCTTGGGCTTGTTTTTATTGGGCGTAACCGGCGACCAGGTTTTGCCTGCTGCGGTCTATCAAGAAATTAAAGCCAGAACATTATCGCAAGTGCGCGGAACGGTACAGGCGGATATCTTAAAAGAAGATCAGGCACAAAATACCTGCATCTTCTCGACCGAATTTGCTTTGCGTTTGATGGGCGATGTGCAAGACTATTTCATCCAAAACAACGTACGTAATTTTTATTCGGTATCCATTTCGGGTTACCACATTGCCGAGGCAGGTGCCAATCCCATCACGCAGTTGGCCTTTACCTTGTCAAATGGCTTTACCTATGTAGAATACTACTTGAGCCGCGGCATGAACATCAACGATTTTGGACCCAATTTGTCGTTCTTTTTCTCGAATGGCATCGATCCTGAATATGCAGTAATTGGCCGAGTAGCCCGAAAAATTTGGGCCAAAGCCTTGAAAAACAAATACGGAGCCAATGAGCGTGCGCAAATGCTCAAGTACCACATTCAAACTTCGGGACGTTCATTGCATGCCCAAGAGATTGATTTCAACGACATTCGTACCACGCTGCAAGCTTTGTATGCGATTTATGACAATTGCAATTCGTTGCATACCAATGCCTATGACGAAGCCATTACCACACCAACTGAAGAATCGGTGCGTCGTGCGATGGCCATTCAATTGATCATCAACAAAGAGTTGGGCTTGGCTAAAAATGAAAACCCCATTCAAGGATCCTTCATTATAGAAGAATTAACTGATTTGGTCGAAGAAGCCGTCTTGCAAGAATTTGACCGCATCACCGAACGCGGAGGCGTATTGGGTGCCATGGAAACCATGTACCAACGCTCTAAAATTCAAGAAGAAAGTTTGTATTACGAAACTTTGAAACACACCGGTGAATTTCCAATTATTGGCGTAAATACCTTCTTGAGTTCCAAAGGTTCGCCTACGGTCATTCCGGCCGAAGTGATTCGCGCCACCGAAACTGAAAAAGCCTACCAAATTTCTATGTTAGAACAATTGCATCAAACCAACCAGGAGCAAGTAAAAGCCCAATTGTCCAGTATTCAAGAAGCAGCCATTGCCAACCGCAATATGTTTGCAGAATTGATGGAAGCCACCAAAGTATGTTCGTTGGGGCAAATTACCAGCGCTTTGTTTGAAGTGGGCGGGCAGTACCGACGCAATATGTAACTTGATTTTATTCGCTAAAACCTTTCAGTATTGGAAGGTTTTTTTGTTCAAAAAAGACAACTTTAATTCGTAAAAATTACGATCATGAAAAAACAATTCTTCCTTATTTGTTCCGCCTTATTGCTTGTAACTTCTGCTTTTGCGGCCAAAGTGGATACGCTGCAAATTGAGAGCAAAGCCATGAATAAAATCTATAAGGCAGCCGTGGTAACGCCAAAAACATACGCCAAAAGCAAAGCCAGTTATCCGGTGCTTTATCTGCTTCACGGGGCGTACGGGCATTTTGGGGATTGGTTAAAAAACACGCCAAACAAAAATCTAGTAGCTGATTTAGCCGATCAATACAACCTCATTATTGTAATGCCCGAAGGGGAGACGTTTAGCTTTTATCTCGATAGTCCGGTGAATGCGGCTAGTCAATTTGATACGTTTATTTCGCAAGAAGTGATTCAAAAAGTAGATGAAACTTACAGAACCATTGCCAGTAAAAATGGCCGCGTGATTACTGGACTTTCCATGGGCGGGCATGGTGCTTTGTATTTATCCAGTAAACATGCCGAACTTTTTTGTGCTGCCGGAAGTATGAGTGGCGTGGTGGATATGAATCTTATGCTCAGTCCTGATAATTTAGAACGAACCAAAAACCTACTGACTCCGCTTTTTGGGGATGAAGTCTTGTTGCCAGAAACCTATGCAAGATATGCCATCATGGGTAAATTAGATTTGCTAAAAGCCAATAAAATGCCACTCATTCTTGATTGTGGGGTAGATGATTTCTTGCTTGAAAGCAACCGAGAATTTCACCGCAGATTGGTCTACAGTAAAATTCCACACGACTATACCGAACGACCGGGCGCGCATACCTGGGAATATTGGAGCAATGCGTTGCCTTATCAGCTGTTGTTTTTCAGTAAAATATTAAAAGAAAACGGGTCGTTAAACTAATTTATCATTCAATTGATGCAGCCAGAAATTAAAACGTTTGCCGCCACTAAATTTATCGGGAAACATATTACGTTTACGTATGCCGATTACCGCGTTTTTGAATTATGGAGCAGTTTCATGCCCCGTAAAAATGAAATTCAACAAGCTATCGGAACTGATTTGTACAACATTCAACTAAATCCACCTCATTTTGATTTTGCACCCACAACTCCTTTTGTAAAATGGGCTGCGGTTCCGGTTTCTCATTTTGATGCTGTACCAGCAGGAATGGAAACCTTAGAAATTCCGGCAGGATTGTATGCGGTGTTTACTTACAAAGGAGATCAAACTGGGGTAGCTGCTTTTTTTAATGCAATTTACACCGAGTGGCTTCCTGCCTCGGGTTATGCATTAGGCAATCATCCGCAATTTGAAATTTTGGGCGAAAAATACAAGAACAATGATCCCAACTCAGAGGAGACCATTTGGATTCCCATTTGCCTTAAAAATTAATATTCTCCATCTACATAAAACCAACTTCCGTTTTCAAGCACAAAGCTTGATTTTTCAACGTGAATAGAAGCCAACCCTTTTTTGTCGGTGTAGAACGCGTTGAAGGTAACTGTGGTTGTCGTGGTTTCTACAATTTCTAATTTAGTCCAGTTGTTGCTTTTGGCCCACTCCAGAATGTCCGATTTTTTGTGAAGATTTCGAGTAGATTGGTGCGTGGTTTGTACCAAATAATCGGCAGCACATACCACATAAGCACTATATCTAGAGCGCATTAAGGCTTCGGCAGTAGGGGCTTGTTTTTTGCCAATTATATAAGGCTCACAACACCCAGAAAAAGGCTGTTCACTTCCGCAATAACAAGGGTTCATGTGGTTTTGTTTTGGTTAAACTTGCGCATAATCTCCTTGCGTTTTTCGTCACTGGCCACTTTTTTTGCCTTGGCTTTGTCTTGCTCTTTGTGCAATTTGTCGTTGTGTGCCTTGATGTTTTTAGGATTATTTCTGCCCATTTGTTTACTGTTTTTTCGAATTTATTTCGGGATATTTTTAAGAGGCACATACCCAACATGCAATTCATCTTCCGTAAGATCCTGGGGAGCTTTTGAAATTTGTAATTCAAAATACAATTTATCTGCTGGTCGAAGTAAATCGCTCACGTTATAAGATTCATCAATGTCTAAACCGTATTTATCGTCTATGTGCGAAACAGCTCCTGGAAAATCGTAATTTTTATAAAAATCGGATTTCTTAATTTCGTGTTGAGCCACAGCCAGCGAAGGAGCGACCACCAATTTTTTATAATGAAACTCTTCCATCTCATTGGGAAGATAGCCTCCCAAATTGAGAAAGAACAAGGCCAGTTCTTTTGAACTAGCGGCTGATTTTTCGACTACGCGAATTTCGTACTCGCCCACTTTGCTGACTTCGCGCCACGAATCCAGGTGAAATTTGCCTTTCACTTCGGGCCAAAACGCATTGATTTGCGGAATTAAATCAGCTAAGGTGTTGCCAATGCCAAAAAAGACATCGTGCTGTTCGGTAAGTCGACCCGGCGGTCGACAGCCAATGATGGTCATAAATAATTTCATGGTATAAAAGTAAGTGGATTCGGGGGACTATTAAAATTTAGCCAATTCTTTTTGCGGCGATATATTTTAAAATACATTTATGCTCGATTTTTAATACTATCGTTTTATTTAAATTTCTTAGTTATGAAAAAAGCACTTGTTTATTTACTCGTAGTTGTTGGTTTGTCCATCACATCATGTATCGGTCCGCAAGGCATGACGGGCGAGCCAGGGTATAGTGTCGAAGCTGAAGTTTTTGAGTTGCGCAATGTAAATTTTGATTACAATGCTGTGGATGGCTACACCATTTACCGTTCGTTCAATCCGCAAATTTATGCTTCTGATAACGTACTCATTTACCGCATGACCAGTACCATCAATCCGCAAACGCCCATTTGGCAATCTATTCCAAGAACCTTATTTTTAGGCAATGGACAAGAGTTGGATTACGACTTTGATTTTTCGAAACAAGATTTCACAATTTATGCCGGAGGAAATTTTAATTTGGCCACCATGCCGGTCTATCTCACCAACCAAACCTTTAGGATTGTAATTATTCCGGGTTATTTTTCAAACAAATCGGCGCAAAAGAATATCGATTATTCCGATTACAATGCGGTGGTAAAGGCCTATCACATTCAAGAATCTAAGCTGAAAGTGCTCGACAAATAAACCTAAAAACCGGAGGAAACTTCGGTTTTTTTTTACCCTTTTTTTTGGGGCAAATACAATGAAGTCAAAATTCCTAAACTAAGCGACAAGACGATAATTAGCAAGGAAAGCCATTCGGCTATGGGCAAGATTTCTTTAATCAGCATCTTTAGCCCGATAAAACTCAAGATGGCAATTATGCTGTACTCTAAATACGCAAATTTAGCCAGCATGTTGGCCAAAAAGAAATACAATGACCGCAAGCCCAAAATGGCAAATATATTGGAGCTAAATACTAAAAACGGATCAGCGGTAATGGATAAAATTGCGGGCACACTGTCTAAGGCAAAAACAACATCCATTATTTCTATGACAAGTAAAGCTATAAACAAAGGTGTGGCCAATCGTTTGCCGTGTTCTAGAATGAAAAACTGATTTTGATTTGCGGCATGCGTTATAGGGATTAATTTTCCAATTAATTTATATGCCGTAGAATGCTTGGGGTCAAAGGATTCTTCATCGTTTTTGAACAACATTTTAAGGGCAGTAAAAACTAGGAAGCCACCAAATACATAGCTGATCCAATCAAACTGATGGACCAAAAGGGTGCCAAAAAAAATCAGGATTCCCCGAAACGCGATGGCGCCAAGGATACCCCAAAACAAAATGCGGTGCTGGTGTTTTTGTGCAATTTTAAAGGAACTAAAAATCACGGCAATCACAAAAATGTTGTCGGCACTCAACGATAATTCAACCACATAGCCAGTAATATATTTTAAAGTTGCTTCTAGCGGACTATAATTTTCTGGGTTGTTGACGGCATTGGCTTGGTAGACCAAATAAATGATGCCCGAAAAACAAAGGGATACAACTGCCCAAATTAGCGTCCATTTGGCGGCATTTTTATTCGAGATAATTTCGGCATTCTTGTGAAATACCCCTAGATCCAAGGCTAAAAAAAGCAAAACGGTTCCGATAAATAACGTCCAGAGTAACATTGGTAATGGGTTTTAGAATCACAAATATACAGGTACTTTATGGTTTGTAAATAGCTTGGCTGATTTTCTTGAATTCGGAATTAGTTATCAACATTTCTACTAATTTTTCAAAAACACCTCCAAAAAAATAGGGGGTAGCTGTTTTAAATTTAAAATATAATTATATTTGCAGCGAAATTTATAGGGTTTAAATCTAAATTTAAAATTATGGCAACTTTACGTTTTCAAGCATTAAAAGAAACATCGGGTAGAAAACCGGTGAAATTTGAAGAATCAGATAGAAAGTCAACTATTTTTGGTTCAAACGTGTTTAACGACAAAGCAATGAAGCAATTCTTGACTTCAGATGCTTACAAAGCGGTACAAGATGCGGTACAACACGGCACCAAAATTGACCGAAAAATTGCCGATTATATTGCCTTGGGAATGAAAGAATGGGCCTTAACTAAAGGAGTTACCCATTATACCCACTGGTTTCAACCATTAACCGGAACTACTGCCGAGAAACACGATGCCTTTTTTGAAACTTCGTATGACGGTAGCGACCCAGTAGAAAAATTTGGTGGTGGTCAATTGGTGCAACAAGAACCAGATGCGTCTTCGTTTCCAAATGGAGGTATTCGTAATACATTCGAAGCGAGAGGTTATACTGCTTGGGATCCAACGTCACCGGCCTTTATTTTTGGAACAACCTTGTGTATTCCAACTGTATTTATTTCCTATACCGGAGAGGCATTAGATTACAAAACACCTTTATTGCGCGCCTTGAATGCAGTGGACGAAGCCGCTACCGATGTGTGTAAATACTTTGATAAAAACGTGAAAAAAGTAACGGCAACCTTAGGATGGGAGCAAGAATACTTTTTGATTGATACGGCTTTGGCCAACACCCGTCCTGATATTTTGATGACTGGACGTACCTTGTTGGGTCACGCTTCGGCCAAAGGACAACAATTAGACGACCACTATTTTGGATCTATTCCAAGTAGAGTGTTGTCGTACATGCGCGAATTAGAACAAGAGTGTATGTATTTGGGCATTCCAGTAAAAACACGTCACAACGAGGTGGCTCCCAACCAATTTGAGTTGGCTCCGATTTTTGAAGAAACCAACTTGGCGGTAGATCACAACTCTTTGTTGATGGATGTGATGCAAAAAGTGGCCGAGCGTCACGATTTTAAAGTGTTATTCCACGAAAAACCATTTAAAGGAGTAAACGGATCAGGGAAACACAACAACTGGTCAATGGCTACCGATACGGGAGTAAACTTGTTGAGCCCAGGAAAAACGCCAATGAGCAACTTGCAATTCTTGACCTTCTTTATCAATACCATTAAAGCGGTTAATAATTACGAATCGTTAATGCGTGCATCAATCGCTTCAGCGAGTAACGACCACCGTTTAGGTGCCAACGAAGCACCTCCAGCAATCATTTCGGTATTTATTGGACAACAATTAACCAAAGTATTGGCTGAGTTAGAAGGGGTGTCAACCGGAAAATTATCTCCAGAAGAAAAAACCGATTTGAAATTGAATGTGGTAGGTAAAATTCCAGACGTATTATTAGACAATACTGACCGTAACAGAACTTCGCCATTTGCCTTTACCGGTAACAAATTTGAGTTCAGAGCGGTTGGTTCATCGGCAAACTGTGCCAACGCCATGACTACGTTGAACACCATTATGGCTAAGCAATTGAAAGACTTTAAACAAGAAGTTGACGCCTTAATTGCGAAAAATGACTTGAAAAAAGACGAAGCCATCTTTAACGTGTTGCGCGAATACATCAAAACCTCTAAAAACATTTTGTTTGAAGGTGATGGATACAGCGACGCTTGGCAAGCAGAAGGAAAAAAACGTGGCTTGAGTAATTTTAAAACTACACCTGAAGCCTTGAAAGCCAAAGTTTCGAAAGCTGCGTTGGATTTGTTTCAAGAAATGAACGTAATGAACCACGTTGAGGTAGAAGCCCGTTACGAAATTGAATTGGAAGAATACACCAAAAAAATCCAAATTGAAGGTCGAGTATTAGGAGATATTGCCAGAAATCACGTGATTCCAACGGCTATTCGTTACCAAAATACCTTGATTGAAAATGTGAAAGGCTTGAAAGAAATTTTCGGAAAAGATTTCGAAAAAATCGCCAAAGAGCAAATTAACATCATCAAAGAAATTTCGGCACACATCGAAGGCATCAATTCAAAAGTGGAAGACATGACACAAGCACGCAAAAAAGCGAATGCCTTGACCGATGCACAAAAAATGGCCGAAATGTATTGCGATAAAGTAAAACCTTACTTTGATGTGATTCGCGAACACTGCGATAAATTAGAATTAATCGTAGATGACGAAATTTGGACCTTAACCAAATACAGAGAGTTGTTATTCACCAAATAACAAGGCTAAACCTATCGGTTATAACACCTGTTGCGCTCCCAAGCAACAGGTGTTTTTTTATTCAAAAAAAAATGTAACTTTCCCTAATCTATCGCAACTGTCTATGAAACTGGGAATTTATTTCTTGCTCTTTGGTTTGTTACCAATGTCGGTTGTGGCACAAGACCAGTTTTCAGTCTATTTTGATTCCAATAAATTTACCTTAACACCCAAAGAATCGGCACGATTAACCGATTGGGCAAAAGCCAATGCAGGAAGTAAAGTATTGGGTGCTCATGGGTTTTGTGACGAAGACGGCAGCAGTGCCATGAACGATACCTTGGCCAAAAACCGAGTAAAAACCATTCACCAATTCCTGCAAAATCAAGTGCAATTTCGCGCCGATTTTAGTTCCAGAAGCTTTGGTGAACTGCACCAGATGAGCGTCAACAAAGCCGAAAACCGCCGGGTAACCTTATTTTATTTGCAACAAAAAGATTTGTCCCGTGAAAATGAACTATTGGGAATTGAAGTGCCCGAAACCAAAGTGGTTGAGCCAAAGCCCATTATTTCCTATCCTACGCAGTTGGTTTTTGAAAATCCGGATGGAAGCCAATCTACATTTGAATTGAGCCAAGAATTCATGCAAACCGTCACCGCGGCCAAATTGGGCGATAAAATTTTGCTGAAGGATTTAAACTTTGTGATCAACACCTTTATGGTCGAAAATCGATCCAAAGCAAAACTCTACGAATTGTTATTGGTAATGCAACGCAATCCAAATCTAAAAATTGAAATCCAAGGTCATTTGTGTTGTATGCCTTCAGATAAACTAGATTTATCTACTCAGCGTGCCAAAGCGATCAAGAATTTTTTATTGATGAAAGGCATTGACGAATCTCGAGTTACCTACAAAGGATTTGGCAGTTCACAACCGCTTTTTCCCATACCTGAAAAAGACGAAGCCCAACGCGCAGCCAATCGCCGGGTTGAAATTGTTATAACCGGTTCTTAATTGTAAAAAGATGAAAAAACTTTTGCTACTTGCCGCGCTAATCGCTGTTGTTTTTCCTGGAAAAGCACAAGATAAACTCACTGTTTTTTTTGATTTTGACCGCTATGAGCTTAATGAAATAGCAATCAAAAAGTTAAACAATTGGACAGTTGTTTCACCTCAAGTAGAAGTAACCAAAGTCTATGGGTTTTGCGATTGGAAAGGAACTAATTCCTACAATGATTCGCTTTCTATTAAACGAGTAAATGCAGTGGTGGCTTTCTTGAAAGAACACCAAATTAAAGTAAATCCAGGCTACGATGTGCGTGGTTTTGGAGAAGATTTTGAACAATCCAAAGTACAATCAGAGAATCGAAAAGTAATCATAGAATTTCAAGAAAAAGCACCCGAACCCAAAAAAGAAACCTTGTCGGCCTTGCACCAAAAAATAAATACGGCAGCCAAAGGTGACATGATTACCCTTGATAATTTGTACTTTTTTAATATGTCACCGCGTTTGTTGCCCAAGTCTAAACCCATATTGTATGATTTGTTGTGTGCCATGCAAGAAAACCCCAATTTAAAAATTGAAATTCAAGGGCATATTTGTTGTCAAATTAAGGGGGATATATACAATTTATCTACTTCTCGAGCGCGTGCGATCTATAATTTTTTAGTGAGCCAACGCATCAATCGTAAACGACTTTCTTACATTGGTTTTGGCACTACGCGACCCATTCATCCTATTCCTGAACAATCTGAGCAAGAGGAAAACGAAAATCGACGGGTAGAAATTTTAATCAAAGACAAGTAGGTTTTTCAGGGTAATTTATCTACAAAAACCCGAAAAACTTCATGTGCTGTAGCCAACTTCTCGCTATCTTTGCCGCACCAAACACCACACATACGTATGAGTTCTGATGCTTCCAAAAGATACGCCCAACGCGGAGTCTCGGCTTCGAAAGAAGAGGTGCACAACGCCATAAAATCAATTGATAAAGGCTTGTATCCCAAGGCTTTTTGCAAAATCATTCCCGATCACTTAACGCAAGATCCCGAGTATTGCCTCATCATGCATGCCGATGGCGCAGGAACGAAGTCGTCTTTGGCCTATATGTATTGGAAAGAAACCGGTGATTTGTCGGTATGGAAAGGCATTGCTCAAGATGCACTCATCATGAATATTGACGATTTGTTGTGTGTAGGTGCTACTGATTCTATTTTACTTTCATCTACCATTGGACGCAATAAAAATGTAATTCCAGGCGAAGTGATTGCAGCTATAATTGCGGGAACTGAAGACCTCATTAAAGAATTGGCAACTTACGGCGTAGAGATTCACAGTACCGGCGGAGAAACAGCTGATGTGGGTGATTTGGTGCGTACGATCATTGTAGATTCTACGGTAACCGCGCGCATGAAACGCGACAAAGTAATAGACAATGCACGCATCCAAGCCGGCGATGTGATTGTAGGTTTAGCTTCATTTGGTCAGGCGCATTACGAAAAAGAATACAATGGCGGGATGGGAAGCAACGGATTAACTTCGGCCCGACACGACGTGTTTAGTCATGACTTAGCCACCAAATACCCCGAAAGTTATGATGCAGCGGTTCCGGCCGATTTGGTTTATTCGGGACAAATTGGCCTCACCGAACACATCAAAGACGTAACCATCAATGCCGGAAAATTGGTGTTGTCGCCCACGCGAACGTATGCGCCCATTGTTAAAAAAATATTAGATACGTTTACGCCTCAACAAATACATGGTATGGTGCATTGCAGCGGTGGTGCACAAACCAAAATTTTGCATTTTATTGATAATCTCCACATCATCAAAGACAATTTATTTCCTGTTCCCCCATTGTTTCAGCTGATTCAAGCGCAATCCAATACCGACTGGAAAGAGATGTATCAGGTGTTTAATTGTGGTCATCGTTTGGAATTGTATGTGCCCGAATCTATCGCAGCCGAATTGATTGCCATTTCGGAATCGTTTGGCGTGGACGCACAAATTGTAGGTAGAGTAGAAGCGAGTGCATCCAAAAAACTTACCATCCAAAGCCCGTACGGCACATTTGAATACTAAAATAGAATGATAGTAAATCCCAAAAACGGCATTGATCAGTTGTTGTTTGGCATGAGCCAAGCCGATGTGCAAGCGCGATATGGAGCGCCAGACAAGACGTTTCAGGACGAAGAAGAAAATAATATCTGGGTGTACAACACCTTACAATTTCGCCTCACTTTTTACGCCGATGAACAATTTAGATTGGGTTATATCATTACCTCCAATCCATCAGCAGAGGTGCTTACGCATAAAGTTATTGGACAAGCCATTCAAGATGTGAAATCCGCTTTACCATTTAAAAGTTGGGAACAAGAAGATTTTGACACCACCGAAAATCATTTTAATGAATCCAATTGGTTGATTTTACAAGCCGAGTTTGGCCGCGTCATTCGGCTAGAATTGGGTGCCATTATCAAGGACGACGAATCCTTTGATTGGAAGTTTGGACCGAAATAAAAAAAGGGATTTTCTACAACTAGAAAATCCCTTTTTTTTGAAATCTATTCAGATTATTTTTCTGGATTGGCTGGGCCACTTCCGGCAGGAGCTCCTTCTAAAAGTTGCACCTCAAAAATGATGTTGGCATTCGGCGGAATTACACCACCTGCGCCACGCTCACCATAGGCCAAATTTGATGGGATAAAGAAAATGGCTCTTTCATTGATGGTCATGTTACCGATTCCTTCTAAAAATCCTGGAATCAAACCTTCTTTTTTACCATACTGAAAAGGGAAGGGTTGGTAACCGTTTTGTTTGTCACGGTTTTCATCATAACGCTCGTATTCTTTGGCTACATCAACAATACTGCTGTCAAATAAGCTACCATCTTCTAAATAACCGGCATAGTGAATGTATACAGTTGATCCGTCTGCTGGTTTTACTCCGTTACCAGGAATCAATGATTTGAAAGCTACGCCTGTTGGTGAAACGGTTGCTGCCGAACGCATATCGCTTAAGTAGGCTACTTTTTTAGCTTTTACTGGGGCAATTTTTTCGTCGTATATTTTCTTAGCAGCCGCTTGCTCTTCAGCTTGTTTGGCTTTGGCTTTGGCTTGATCTTCAGCTATTTTCTTGTCGTCTTCGGCTTTGTTGGCATAGTAATCTGAGAATACTTTTACGGCATTAAATGCCTTGGCCGCAGCACCTTTACGCACAATCGAAACTTTGGTCATCAAATCGTCTTGTGCGATGGCATTTACCACGTCTTGTCCTACAGTTACGTATCCAAAAATGGTGTGTTTACCTGTAAGCCAAGGGGTTTCTTTGTGTGTGATAAAAAACTGAGACCCGTTAGTAGCCGGTCCAGAATTGGCCATAGCCAAGATACCGGCTTTGTCAAATTTAAATTCAGGTACAATTTCGTCTTTAAAACTATAGCCCGGTCCACCTGAACCGTTTCCAGCAGGATCTCCCCCTTGAATCATGAAATCTTTGATTACACGGTGGAATTTTAATCCGTTAAAAAAGGGTTTTCCTTTTAGTTTTTCGTCGCTTACATTGGGATGATTTCCTTCAACCAAGGCTACAAAGTTGGCTACAGTTATCGGTGCTTTTTGGTATTCCAATTGTACTACAATTTTACCTTTGGACGTTTCAAATTCTACAAACATTCCGTCTTGCGATTTGGCAACTGGTTTTACAGCAGTTTTAGCGGCAGGTTTGGCAAGCGGTTTTTTTGCTTTTTGCGCAAAACCGAAGCTGGCGGTGAGGAGTAATAAAACAATGAGTTTTGTTTTCATTTTACAGGTGTTAATAGTCCTTACTTATTTTGCAATGGCAGGGATTTCAGGTTTAGTCCCTTGGGGGTTTATTTAATTAATTCAACTTCAAAAATAATATTGGCGTTGGGCGGAATCACTGTACCCGCTCCTTGCGCACCGTAACCCAAATGGGCCGGGATAAATAAAATGGCTTTGTCACCATAGCTCATTTTTTCTAAGCCCTCTATAAATCCAGGAATCATGCCGTCTTTACGTCCGGCTTCAAACGGAATCGGGGTATATTGTTTGGCAGCTGCGCGCTGGGGATCAAATTTGCCAAATGTACGGGCCACATCTTCCAAGCTAGTATCAAACAAATCTCCGCTTTCAAGAAAACCGGCATAATGAATTTGCACTTGATCACCTGCCTTGGGTTTTGCTCCGTTGCCTTTTTTAACTAGAAAAAATTGCAAGCCCGATTTGGTCACCGCAGCTTTGTTTTTAATTCCTGCAAAGTAGGCAACTTTTTGGTCTTTTACTTGTTTGTATTTGGCGTCGTATATTTTTTTGTTTTGGGCTTCAAGGGCTGCTGCTTTTTTTTGATCGTCCAATTCGGCAGTAAAATAATCGGAGAATATTTTGGGTGCATCAAATTTTTCAGCGGCGCTTCCCACGCGAATGATGCTGATTTTTGTAATTACATCGTCTTGGGTAATGGCATTCACCACCTCCATGCCTTTGTCAATTACATGACCAAAAATGGTGTGTTTGCCTTGTAACCAAGGGGTGGCCGTGTGGGTAATAAAAAACTGAGAACCGTTGGTTGCTGGTCCCGAATTGGCCATAGCCAAAATTCCCCCTTTGTCAAATGGAAGCGGACTAATTTCGTCTTTAAACTGATAACCGGCATCGCCCGAGCCATCCCCATTGGGATCGCCACCTTGTATCATGAACTCTTCAATTACGCGGTGAAAAGTTAATCCGTCATAAAAGGGTTTGTTTTTCTTTTTTTCATCTGTTACAAAAGGATGTGTGCCTTCGGCCAAACTCACAAAGTTGGCTACCGTGATGGTAGCATTTTCGGGATCCAATTGTAGGGTTATAGTTCCTTTGGTTGTCTCAATTTCAGCATACAATCCCTCAGCCAAGTCGGGATTTGTTTTTTTACAAGCAGTAAATACAAGGGTGCTGCACAAAAGCAGCGTAATTAATTTTTTCATGTTATTGTTCACTTGGAGGTAGTGTTGTTTCGGGTGAAAAATCGGTAAGGTTAACCGTGCAAATTAACGGAATGTTTTGGCTAATGCGTCGGTTGTCGCCGTGATAGCCATAAGCTACGTGGGAGGGAAATAAAAACGTAACGGTTTCGTTTTTGTGCATCAATTTAATTCCATTTCGCAGACCAATAATCATTTTTTGCTCTTTGTCTACGCGATAGGTTTGTGGGCGTAATTCCAATTCTGAATAAATGATATTGCCATCTAAATCTTTGATTTCGTAGGTGAAATGTGCGATATCACCTTTTTTAGGTCGTAGGGTATCGTTGTTGTTTTTTACGTCGTAGCGGTACCAAAAACCTTTGCTAGAGGCTAAATATTTATTGATTGTATCTTTTTTAATAAGCGAATCGATTTTGCGTTCTTCGCCAGCCACCAATTTTTTGTTGCGGTCAATGGATTCTTTCATGAAAGAACCAGAGGAGTGCGAAATTGGGTTTCGCGCTTTTTGTTGCGAACAACAGGAAAGCAAAAGACCAGCAAACACAAGGACAATGAGTTGTTTATATAAATTCATAAAATTTAAGATAGGGTAGATTGAGCAAGCAGCTCTTCAAATTTTTTAAGGGTATTGGCCAAATTGTCTTCTGATTTTCCACCGGCAGCATTGATGTGTCCGCCACCGCTAAAGTGTGTACGGGCAAATTCATTCACATTAAAATCGCCTTGTGAACGGAACGATATTTTAATCAAATTTTCGTCGCGGTGTTCAATAAAAATGGCCGTAAATACAATGCCTTTTATCGATAAACCATAATTTACAATGCCTTCGGTGTCGCCTTTTTGGTAATTAAATTCGTCCAAATCGGCTTGCGTGAGGAATGTATAAGTAGCTTTTTGAGCCGGAAAAACTTTCATGTTTTGAAACGCGCGCCCCATGAGTTGCAAGCGATCAAACGAGCTATTGTCAAACAACAACTCAGGGATTTTGCTATTTTCTACGCCCAAATCGATCAATTCGCCCACAATGCGGTGGGTTCTGCCGGTGGTTTTAGGAAAACGAAAGGAACCCGAATCGGTTAAGATTCCCGTATAAATACAAGTTGCGATGTTTTTATTGAGTTTAGCTTTGTCGCCCAACACTTCGATAAAGTCATAGATCATCTCACAAGTAGAGCCGTAGGATGTATCTGAAAAGGTAAACTGGGCGAAAGTATCTGGTTTTTCGTGGTGGTCAATCAGGATAAAAGGCGCTTTCGCGGTTTTTAGCGCCTGCTCCATTTCGCCGGTGCGGTAAAGCGCATTGAAATCTAAAGTAAAAATCAGTGCCGCCTCTTGAATAATTTTGCTGCAGTGCGCTTTGTTTTTTTCGTAGATCAATACGTCATTTGCGGCAGGCATCCAACCCAGAAAATCGGGAAATTCATTGGGGGAAATCACAACGGCCTCGTGCTGATACAATTTTAGGTAATGAAACAAAGCCAAGGTTGACCCCATGGCATCACCGTCAGGATTTCGGTGCGGAATAATCACAATCTTTTTTGGGGTTTCCAAAAGAGTTTGAATGGCTAAAATATCGGCTGCTTTCATACGGACGCGAAGTTACATTTTTTTCCCAAAAAGGAAAGATTTTAACAGCTTCTTACCAATTTACTTCACCAAAAAAAGTCCCAACGCCACAGCCAAGAGTCCAAGCAAGATGCTGCTGCCCAAATAGAATAGAGCCAAGCCATAATTTCCCTGTTGAAACAAACGCAGGTTTTCGTAACTAAAAGTAGAGAATGTAGTATAGCCTCCACAGAATCCGGTAACCAGTAACCACTTTAATGGTGCGTTATCGTTTCCCGATTTGTCTAATGAACCAATTAATATGCCGATAAGTAAACAGCCCAAGATATTGGCTGTAAATGTGCCAATCGGGAAGGTATTATAAGTGAATTTTTTAAAGTAATCACTGGTCAAATAGCGCAGCACACTGCCCAAAGCACCGCCAATCGCTACAAGTAGAATGGGGCGTATCATTTGGAGGTGGCAATTACAAAATTGAGTTTGAGTTTTACGCCTATCTGCATCAAATCAACTAAATCTTGTACTTTGTTGTCGGCAGGTACGCGAAGCACCACAACATTGTCATGGGCGGCAGCCGTTTTTTGAAGTAAAACAGTTTCCAATTGATCGAACGGCACTGCTTCTTTGTTGATGTAATACTCGCCTGTCTTGGTAACCGAGATGGATACGTGGTCTTTGTTGGTTGTTTCGTTTGATTTGGCTTTAGGCAAGGTTAACTTTATGACGTTGGGATTGGCCAAAGTAGAAATAATCAAAAAAAACAAAAACAAAAAGAACATGATGTCGCTCAACGAAGACGTTGGGATTTCGGCGTGAAAACGTTTGTTTCTTTTAATGGCCATGTTGCGGTTCTTGTATGGTGTTGATAATTTCTAAGGTCTGTTTTTGCACTTTCAAACTGAAGCTGTCGATCATCATGTTGAATAAATGATATGCTGAATACGCCACAACGCCCACCACCAAACCGGCACCGCTGCTGATCATTTTCTCGTACAATCCGCCCGAGATGGTTTGAATGTTTAAATTACCGGTAGTTGAAATGGTATGGAATATTTTAATAACCCCTGAGATGGTTCCGATGAAACCTAAAATGGGTGCAATACCAGAAACCAATCCAAGGTGTCCAAGTCCTTTTTCCATTTGGGCAATTTCTACGTTGGCGGTTTTTTCCATCACTGATTCAATTTCGCCAATGGGACGGCCAATCAAACAAATGCCGCTTTTTAAAATGTTGGCAGAGGCCGAATTGTCTCGGCTGCACAACAATATTGCATTGTCAATTTTTCCCGATTTGAGTTGAATTTTAATATCGTTGACCAAGTTGGCTTCTTGCTTGGACGCTTTTTTTATGGATAAATAGCGCTCAATAATTAAATAAACACAGTATACCAACAAGAAAATAATCGGAAAAATCATGATTCCTCCTTTTAGTACAAATTCCAAATACGAGATGTTTTCGGTTACGCTCACCTCGGTGGATGCTGGACTGCTAGCTGCAGCAGCCAAGGTGTCAGTTACGGGATTTGCCTGTAAAATAAAGGATAGTAAGCTCATAGGTAGGTAAATTAAGTGTGTTACAAAAGTGCATAAAAATATAAAAATCCCTTCGTTGAAAAGGTAGAGTTATAAACAGCGTTATACACAATTACTCAAACGCAGTAACGGGATTAAATCGTATGTAAGTCGGTTAATAAATTCACGCTATTTTTTAAAAATCTAATTTTCGGTTTCAATTTTAAACTCTATTTTTGCGCATGCAACACAACGTACTTATTTTAGATTTCGGATCGCAATACACACAACTTATTGCCCGACGCGTTCGCGAATTGAACATCTTTTGCGAAATTTTCCCTTACCACAGCTTCCCCGCTGATTTAACTTCTTATAAAGCCGTGATTTTATCGGGCAGTCCATTTTCGGTTCGCGCCGAAGATGCACCGCATCCTGATTTGAGTCAAATACGCGGAAAAATGCCTTTGTTGGCCGTGTGTTATGGCGCTCAATACTTGGCCCATTTTAGTGGTGGTGAAGTAGCGCCGTCCAATACCCGAGAATACGGTCGAGCCAACTTGGCATTTATTAAGCCCAACGAATTATTTTTTGACGGCATTTCTGATCATTCTCAAGTGTGGATGTCGCACAGTGATACCATCAAAACCTTGCCTACCAATGGCGTAAAATTGGCCAGTACGCACGACGTTGAAAATGCCGCCTACCGCATAGAAGGTGAATCCACGTATGCGATTCAATTTCATCCTGAAGTGTATCATTCTACCGATGGGAAACAACTTTTAGAAAACTTTTTAGTAAAAATTGCTGAGGTGCCACAAAACTTTACACCCACTGCCTTTGTTGAGGAAATTGTGGCCGAATTGCAAGAAAAAATACAAGATGATAAAGTCGTACTTGGTCTTTCAGGAGGTGTAGATTCTACAGTAGCCGCTGTGTTGTTACACAAAGCCATTGGTGCTAATCTGTACTGTATCTTCGTGAACAACGGCTTGTTGCGCAAAAACGAATTTCAAAATGTGTTGGATCAGTACAAAGGCATGGGCCTCAACGTAAAAGGAGTAGATGCTTCGGATCGATTTTTGAGCGAATTGGCTGGCGTTTCTGATCCTGAAACCAAACGCAAAATCATCGGTCGCGTGTTTATCGAAGTATTTGATGACGAGTCGCATTTACTCACCGATGTAAAATGGTTGGCCCAAGGCACTATTTATCCTGACGTGATCGAATCAGTGTCGGTAAAAGGACCTTCGGCCACTATCAAATCGCACCACAACGTAGGTGGTTTGCCCGATTTTATGAAATTAAAAATAGTAGAACCCTTGCGCATGTTGTTTAAAGATGAGGTGCGTAGAGTAGGGGCTTCTTTAGGCATCGATCCTGAATTATTGGGGCGTCATCCGTTTCCAGGTCCTGGTTTGTCTATTCGAATTTTGGGTGACATCACACCCGAGAAAGTGCGCATCTTGCAAGAAGTAGACGCCGTATTCATTGATGGATTAAAATCGTGGGGTTTGTACGACAAAGTATGGCAAGCCGGAGCAATTTTATTGCCAGTAAACAGTGTGGGTGTCATGGGCGATGAACGTACGTATGAAAAAGTTGTAGCCTTGCGCGCAGTAGAATCAACCGATGGCATGACAGCTGACTGGGTGCATTTGCCCTATGATTTCTTGATGAAAGTATCCAATGATATTATCAATAAAGTGAAAGGCGTAAACCGCGTGGTGTATGACATCAGTTCTAAACCGCCTGCAACCATTGAATGGGAATAAATCAATCACCAAATTCAATCACCTTGAAAACCAGTAGATATATGCCGATAAAACAGATCCACCTGCTGCTGGTTTTTGTGTTGTGGACTTTAATCTCCGCAGCCCAAACACCCAATTATACCAAACATACGGTTAGCAAAGGCGAAACCATAACACAAATTGCGGTAAAGTATGCCGTAACGCCCTTTGATATCTATCGGTTAAATCCCGATTCGCAAACCGGTATCAAAGAAAACGATGTGTTATTGGTCCCCAAATCAACTAATACCAAAGCCGTTGTTCCTGCTAAAACAGCTCATTCATCAGCTCCTCGAATTATTCAACCCAAGGAAACCTGGTACAGTTTGTCTAAAGAAGTAGGTTTGAGTGTGGAAGAATTATTGGCCATAAACCCCAAACACCCCGAATTAAAAATTGGCGATACCATTCAGTTGGCCGCGGGTGTTTTACCCAAAAAGCAAACACCTCCTTCCTTGCCTGTGTTAGCCTCACCTGACAAACATGTAGTACAGGCCAAAGAAACCAAGTTTGGCATAGCCCAAAAGTATGGCATTAGCGTGGCCGAGTTAGAACTGCAAAATCCTTCTATACAAGCGGGCTTGCAAGAAGGCGCAGAATTAATTATTCCCAAAGCGGCAGTAGCAAAGTCAATCGATTCCGTAATTTCTACTTCAACTGTTCCCAAAGCTGTTGTTAAATCAGTGCAGCAATTGTTTGTAAATAAAGTGGGCCAAAACAAAAAATTAGTGTTGTTGTTGCCTTTCAATGCAGCCAAAATACAAGCCGATACACTTACACCTTTATCCAATCGACTCAAAAAAGATGCCTTTTTGAATCTTACCTTAGATTTTTATGCTGGAGCTTTGATAGCTATTGATTCAGCCAAAACCTTAGGGATTAATGTGGCGGTGCAGGTTATGGATTCTGAAGAGACCAAAACGAGTTCAGCCTTGGATGCACTACTGAAAACGGCAAGTTTTGACGAGGCATCAGCTGTAATTGGGCCTTTTTATCAGCAATACGTAGAGAAACTTTCGTCGAAATTAGGTCCCAAAGGTATACCCGTTTTATCACCACTGTCTAAAGATGCGGGAAAATTGAATGCCAATGTATACCAAACCATGCCCTCGGTAGAACTTCAAAAACAAACCGTTTTAAATTATATGCTGGCGCAAAACGGCAACATCATTTTGGTCAGTGATCCCAAAAAAACAGCATCCAAAAATTGGTTTGCTCAGCAATATCCGGGTGTTAAATTTGCAAAATACCTAGAAACGGGTGCGTTAGATGTGGTTTATTTGAAATCATTGTTAAGCAAAAGTGCCCACAATTATGTGGTTTTGGATACGCAAAAAACAAATCTTATTCTTTCGGTTACAGCAACTTTAACGAGTGTAATGGCAGCTTATCCAATAAATTTAGCCATTTTAGAACCGAATGAAACGTTAGATTACGAGGAGATTCCGTTAAAACGACTCACCGATTTGAAGTTGATATATCCCTCAATTACACGTGAGAATATTTCGCCAGAAGCCCTACAATTTAGAAATCACTACAAACAAATTAACAAGGTATTTCCCAATCAATATGCCGTGCGCGGGTTTGATTTGACCTTTGATACCTTGCTGCGTTTGTCGCAAGAAGGCAATTTTGATACGACTACTGCAACAACTACTCAGCAAGTGGAATGCCAATTTAAGTACACCAAAAATGCCGCTCAAGGCTATACCAATTCGGGGGTGTTTGTTCTCGAATTTCAGCCCGATTTAACTGTAAAACAACTCAACTAATGACGTCAAAAATTACCTATTTAGGGCAGTTACGCACCGAATCAGTGCATGTGCAATCAGGTGCTACCATTTTATCTGATGCGCCAGTTGACAACCAAGGCCAAGGCGCAGCATTTTCACCTACCGATTTGGTGGCCAATGCCTTAGGTAGTTGCATGATGACCATTATGGGGATCAAAGCCCGTGATTTGGAAATTGATTTAGTGGGAACTACCCTAGAAGTGACCAAAGTAATGCAAGCCGAGCCAAGAAAAATAGGCGCTATTCAGATCCAAATTTTTTCTTCATTTCAACCCAACGAAAAAGAACAAGTGCTATTGGAACGCGCCGCTTTTACCTGTCCGGTTTTTTTAAGTTTACATCCAGAAATGGAGAAATCAATTGTCTTTCATTGGAGGCAAACCAAACAGCAGTAACATCTTTACCCATCTAATCCATTTGTTTCAATGAATGACGATCAAAAACAGCTCATTCAATTGGCACATACTAAAATGCCGTTTGGCAAATATGAAGGTCGATATTTAATAGATTTGCCCGAATATTATTTGGTGTGGTACCAACAAAAAGGCTTTCCAAAAGGCAGCTTGGGTACCCAAATGCAATTGGTTTTTGAGTTGCGATTAAATGGTTTAGAAGAATTGATTCACAACATTAAAAAGCACTATCCTAAGCCCAAATAAATGGTTTTTGAGGCCAAAAAACACCCTGGTGAAATTTCTTATTTCGCCTTTTTTTATGCCTATTTTATCCAATTTAATTCCTTAATTTTGCTTCGTTTTTTTAACGCAACAACACAACAACTACAACACAATGAATCAAACGAAGTATATTTTTGTTACCGGCGGTGTGACCTCTTCCTTAGGAAAGGGGATTATTGCAGCTTCCCTAGCAAAATTATTGCAAGCCCGTGGATACCGAACCACCATTCAAAAATTTGACCCCTACATTAACGTTGATCCCGGAACCTTAAATCCATACGAACACGGCGAATGCTATGTAACTGATGACGGTGCCGAAACTGACTTGGATTTGGGTCATTACGAACGGTTCTTAAATGTGCCTACTTCGCAAGCCAATAATGTGACCACTGGTAGAGTTTATCTTTCGGTTATTGAGAAAGAACGCCGCGGTGAGTTTTTGGGCAAAACGGTTCAAGTGGTACCGCACATCACCAACGAGATCAAAGAACGCATGCAGTTGTTGGGCAAATCGGGTGAGTTTGACATTGTAATCACCGAAATTGGTGGAACGGTTGGAGATATTGAATCCTTGCCTTACATTGAATCCGTACGTCAATTGGTATGGGAATTGGGTGAAAATAACGGAATAGTAGTGCACCTCACGTTGGTTCCATTTTTGGCGGCAGCCGGTGAACTAAAAACCAAACCAACCCAACATTCCGTAAAAACCCTAATGGAAAGTGGAATCAAAGCCGACATTTTGGTCTGTAGAACCGAACATGAAATATCGGATGAGTTGCGTCAAAAACTGGCTTTGTTTTGCAATGTAAAACGCGAAGCCGTAATTCAATCTATCGATGCTTCAACCATTTATGAAGTCCCCAATTTAATGTTGGAAGAAGGCTTAGATGTAGTGGCCTTGAAAAAATTAAATCTACCCGAAAAAGCCAATCCCGATTTAACCAATTGGAACCTGTTTTTGCACCGTTTAAAAAATCCTAAACACACGGTAAATATTGGTCTTATTGGCAAATATGTAGAATTACAAGATTCGTATAAATCCATTTTAGAAGCCTTCATTCACGCCGGTGCGGCCAACGAAACCAAAGTAAATGTAGTATCAGTACACTCCGAATATTTAGACGCCAGCAATTGCGCTGAAAAGTTAGCCGGTTTGGACGGAATTTTAGTGGCACCCGGATTTGGCGAACGCGGGATAGAAGGTAAAATAGAAGCCGTACGCTACGCCCGTGAGCACAAATTGCCTTTCTTTGGGATATGTTTGGGGATGCAAATGGCGGTCATCGAATATGCACGTACGGTTTTAGGGTATGCCGATGCCAATTCAACCGAAATGAATTCGGCTACTTCCCATCCGGTCATCGATTTGATGGAAGAACAAAAAAATATTACCGACAAAGGCGGCACCATGCGATTGGGTTCTTGGAACTGTACGTTGCAACCGGGCTCTTTGGCACATAAAATATATGGGGTTTCTCAGATTTCGGAACGTCACCGTCATCGTTATGAGTTTAATGGCCAATATTTAGATGCTTTGCAACAAGCGGGCTTGAAAGCATCAGGAACCAATCCTGAAACGGGTTTGGTAGAAATCGTAGAAATTGAAAATCATCCGTTTTTTATTGGGGTGCAATACCATCCGGAATACAAAAGTACTGTAGCTAATCCGCACCCACTTTTTGTGAGTTTTGTAGCCGCTGCTGTACAAGCCAAAAAATAATTTAAACAGGCCAAGAGCCACTCGTTATGGAAGAAAAAAAATTAGACCTGAATTCGATCATTGGATTTGTACTCATCTTTGGAATTTTGATTTGGATCATGTACCAAAATCAACCTACCGAGGCCCAAATCAAAGCCGATAAAGCCAAAAAAGAACAAGCGGCTGTTCAAGCCAAAAAACAAGCTGCCGCTGCGGTTCCAGTTGTGTTAGATTCGGTTCAAAAAGCCCAAGCGTCAGCAGCCTTGGGTAATTTTGCGTATTCGGCTGGTTTGCCTTCTGCCAAAGACACGGTAACTACCATTGAAAATGAGTTGATTCGCATCCAAGTGGCCAATAAAGGTGGACAAATCGTATCGGCAACACTTAAAAATCAGGAGCGTTTCAAAAAAGGTTCCAAAGAATTGGTTTCCTTGATTGAGAAAAACAATGCTCAATTAAATATCAATTTGTCTACCCAAGACAATCGAACCTTGTCTACCAAAGACCTGTATTTTCAGCCTACCCTTACCAAAAACGGGAAAGATCAGCTGTTGACTATGCGTCTTAAATCGAGCGAAACGGCTTATTTGGAATACCAATACGTGTTGAAAGCCGATAATTATATGTTGGATTTTTCAATTCAAACACAGGGGCTACAATCGGTATTAAATACCTCAAAAGGAGTAAACCTGGAATGGGACATGAAAACCCTGCGCAACGAAAAGGGAGTTGATTACGAAAACCGCTATACCGAAATCTATTTTGCCTACGAAGACGATAAATACGATTATGTAGGCCAAGGCGACAGCAAAACCGAAGCGCCTACCAAAGTGAGTTATGTAGCCTACAAGCAGCACTTTTTCTCAACCATTTTAATTACCGATAAACCCTTTGAAAAGGCAGATTTAAGTTCGGCTAATTTGGTACACGATGCCGCAAAAGATACGCTGTATACCAAGCAATTCAAGTCGATTATTCCGCTCAAATTTGAACGTGGCGAATTGGATTACGCCATGCATTTGTACATGGGGCCTACAGACTACAATACTTTAAAATCCTATGACAAAAATTTAGAACACGTCATCTCATTGGGCTGGGGTGTTTTTGGCTGGATCAATAAGTTCATTTTCATTCCTTTATTTGGATTTTTAAGTTCGTTTATTGCCTACGGAATAGCGATCATCGTGTTTACGATACTCATTAAAATCGCCATGTCGCCCATTACCTACAAATCATTTTTGTCACAAGCCAAAATGAAAGTGTTGCGTCCGGAGATCAATGAATTGAATGAGAAATTCAAGAAAGACGCGATGAAAAAGCAGCAAGAAACCATGAAGCTGTACAGCAAAGCCGGCGTAAATCCGATGGCGGGTTGTATCCCGGCCCTGATTCAATTGCCGTTTATGTATGCCTCGTTTCAGTTCTTCCCATCGGCTTTTGAGTTGCGTCAAAAAAGTTTCTTGTGGGCCGACGATTTATCTTCATTTGACGAAATTGCCAAGTTGCCGTTTCATATTCCGTTCTACGGAGACCACATCAGTTTGTTTCCGATATTGGCAGCCATCGCGATTTTCTTTTACATGAAAATGACTTCGGGCGATCAGCAAATGGCGGCTCCACAACAAGAAGGGATGCCTGATATGGCCAAGATGATGAAAATGATGATTTACATTTCGCCCTTGATGATGTTGTTTTTCTTCAACAACTATGGATCAGGCTTGAGTTTGTATAACTTTATTTCCAACTTAATTACCATTGGAATTATGATTGTCATCAAACGTTATGTGGTCGACGAGAAGAAAATCCATGCTCAGATTCAAGAAAATAAATTAAAAGAACCCAAAAAGAAGGGCCGTTTTCAACAAAAAATGCAGGAAATGATGGAGCAAGCCGAAGCTCAAAAAGCGGCACAAAAGAAAAAATAAAATCAACTCCCCCTGTGGGAGTTTTTTGTAAAACAGCTTGTTTTTAAATACGAAATTCAGCGTTTTTGAGTTTCTGATGTTAAAGCAATAAAATTTATGATGAAAAAAATATTTGCAATTTGTTTAATGGTATGGTTTACGGGCAGTTTGTTGGCCCAAAACCAACTCAATCAATTGGACGAAAAAGGCGCCAAACACGGGGTATGGAAAGGGTATCATCCCGAATCCAAGCGATTGCGTTACGAGGGCACTTTTAATCACGGCAAAGAAGTGGGCGTTTTTAAATTTTACGACGATACCCAAGCAGGAACTGTGATTGCCACGCGCGAATTTAATCCGGCAGACCAGTCGGTGTATACCATTTTCTATGACCAAAAAAACAACAAAGTCAGCGAGGGTAAATCGGTAAATAAACAAAACGAAGGGGTTTGGAAGTATTATCACTTCGAATCCAAAGCTTTGATGACGGTTGAAAGTTATAAAAAAGGAAAGCTAGAGGGCACACGTACAGTATATTATGGGGATTCAAAACCGGCCGAAGAAGCACAATATGCGAATGGACTTAAACAAGGATCGTACAAAAAATGGGCCAACAACGGCGTGGTTTTGGAAGAATCGACCTATGATAAAGATCAATACGAAGGCCAAGCTATTTACCGTGATCCACTGGGTAATATAGTAGCCAAAGGCCTCTACAAAAAAGGAAAAAAAGTAGGCATGTGGCAGTTTTATGAAGGTGGAAAATTGGTGAGTGAAGAAAACATGTCGGCGGTAAAAAAAGCGACAAAGCCCACAAAAAAATAAATTTGATTAATACACAATGGCTATGAAACGGGTAGTAGTTGGTCTTTCTGGCGGCGTTGATTCGAGTGTGGCAGCCTATTTGTTGCAACAACAAGGCTACGAGGTGATTGGCTTGTTCATGAAAAACTGGCACGATGATTCGGTTACGATATCTAACGAATGTCCGTGGCTCGAAGACAGTAATGATGCGCTATTGGTTGCCGAAAAACTTGGAATTCCTTTCCAAACTGTCGATTTAAGCGAACAATACAAAACCAAAATCGTGGACTATATGTTCAACGAATACGAGAAAGGACGCACGCCCAATCCCGACGTGTTGTGCAACCGCGAAATTAAATTTGATGTGTTCATGAACATTGCCCTAAGTTTGGGTGCTGATTATGTAGCCACCGGACACTATTGTCAAAAAGGCGAAATTGAGGTAGACGGAAAACCAGTGTATCAACTATTGGCGGGTGCCGATACCAACAAAGACCAATCGTATTTTTTGTGTCAACTTTCGCAGGCTCAATTGGCCAAAGCCTTGTTTCCTATTGGCGCCTTAACCAAACCCGAGGTGCGCGTCCTTGCCGCCGAAATGGAATTGGTGACCGCCGAGAAAAAAGATTCTCAGGGCTTATGTTTTATCGGGAAAGTTCGATTGCCCGAATTTTTACAGCAAAAATTACAACCCAAACCGGGCTTGATCTACGAAGTAGACGCGTCAAACGCCTGTTATATTCCACAAGTAGTTGAGTATGCTTCTACAGAAGAAGCACTTCAAGCCGCAGCTGAACCCATTCGTTACACACCCGAATTCGGAAAAGTAGTTGGCACTCACCAAGGCGCACACTATTTTACCGTGGGGCAACGCAAAGGATTGAATGTAGGCGGAACTCCCGAAGCCTTATTTGTCTTGGCTACCGATGTGGTGAGCAATGCCATTTATACCGGACAAGGTCACACGCATCCTGGATTATTTAGAAAAGCATTATTTGTGCAAGATCAAGAAATACATTGGGTACGCGAAGATTTGCGTTTGCAACCCTGCCAAACCATGCCTGTCATGGCGCGTATTCGCTACCGCCAAGAATTGCAAGCGGCTACCTTACATCAAGTAGAATCGGGTTTATATGTGGCCTTTGATGCGCCTCAATCGGCCATTACTGAAGGTCAATTTGTAGCCTGGTATGCCGGTGCCGAATTAATAGGTTCGGGTGTGATTTCTTGAGAATACTTTACTAAATTAGCCTCCACAAAATAAAATTATAAATTTTAGCTCATGAAAAAAGCACTACTTCTTTTAGTTACAGTTCTTTCATTTTCAACTTACGCTCAAGAAGATGCTTGGGTTTACTTTACAGGAAAACCCAATGCACAAACGTTTTTAAGCAATCCCCTTACGATGTTGTCTCAACGTGCATTAGATCGTCGAGCAGCACAAAACATCCCACTAGACATTCAAGATGTGCCGATACATCAGGCCTACATTGATCAAGTTACTGCTGCAGCGGGAATTACCGTAATGGCCAAATCCCGTTGGTTAAATTGCTTGCACGTGCGCGGAACTGCAGCCAGTATTTATGCCTTGGCCAACTTGCCGGGCGTCGATCATTTAGAATTTGCTGATGCTTCGCTCAATTTAAGAATGCCTCATGCTCTAGCACAAATTCAGCCGGTAAATAAAACTATGGAAGCCTTGGTTACCTTCAATTATGGAAATTCATTCAATCAAATTCACATGATGAATGGCGATTTGTTGCACGTGCAAAATTTTACAGGTGTCGGAAAAGTGGTCGCCGTTTTGGATGCCGGATTTCCGGGCGTTAATACCTTAAATCCATTTGCCCGTTTGCGAAACAACAGTTTATTGCTTGGGGGATATGATTTTGTAAACAAAAATACCAACTTCTATACCGGCGATTCGCACGGAACAATGGTTTTATCTACTATGGGTGGCTATGTAAACAACCAATTGGTAGGGACAGCTCCCGATGCTCAATACTATTTATACATTACAGAAGACGTGAATTCAGAAAATCCAGTTGAAGAAAGCAATTGGGTAGAAGCTGCTGAGATGGCTGATTACGTGGGTGCCGATATCATCACCTCTTCTTTAGGTTATTTTGGATTTGACAACACCAATTATGGACACACCTACTCCGACATGACCGGAAACAAAGCCTTTGCTTCTCGTGGAGCCAATATCGCTTTTACCCGAGGAATCATTGTAGTGGCCAGCGCAGGCAATGAAGGAGCATCTTCTGAACCGCATGTAGGTGTACCCGCAGAAGCCAATAACGTTTTGGCGATTGGTGCTGTGCGTTCCAACCGAAATATTGCTTCGTTTAGTTCTATCGGTCCTTCGTTTGACGGCCGTATCAAACCCGATTTAATGGCACAAGGCCAAGCCTCAGTATTGTCTACTGCTTCAGGAACTGTAGGAACAGCCAATGGAACTTCGTTTTCTGGTCCGATATTAGCGGGTATGATTGCCACATTTTGGAGTGCTGTTCCCACTTTAACCAATCAAGAAGTTGTGAATTACGTGAAGCAATCGGCTGATCGATATGCCAATCCCAACAACCAATATGGCTATGGAATTCCCGATTTTAGTGCGGCCTTAAACACTGCATTAGCCGTTAGTTCAGTAAGTAAAGATGTATATACCGTTTACCCCAATCCGGCTACCACACAAATTTCAGTTCAATTGCCTGCATCTGCGCAAGAAGCTTCGATTTCCATTTACACCAGTGTAGGGCAATTGCTGCAAAAAAGTACGGTAGATGCAACCCATACCTCGGTTTCTATTGAACAACTTCCTGCAGGAATCTATATGTATCAAATTCGCTCGGGGTCACAAGTGCAAGCCGGAAAATTGATCAAAAACTAATGAACCGCATCACGCAACTTTTTGGTATTCAGTACCCGATTATTCAAGGCGGCATGATTTGGGCCAGTGGTTATAAATTGGCCAGTGCCGTGAGTAATGCCGGTGCATTAGGCCTCATTGGAGCCGGTTCCATGTATCCTGAAGTATTGCGTGAGCACATTCAAAAATGCAAATTAGCCACTTCGAAGCCCTTTGGGGTAAACATCCCGATGTTGTATCCGAATGTGGAAGAAATCATACAAATCTGCATAGAGGAAGGCGTGAAGATCGTCTTTACCTCGGCGGGAAATCCCAAAACGTGGACAGCTCACCTTAAATCCAATGGCATAACCGTGGTGCATGTGGTGAGTAGCAGTAAATTTGCGGTAAAAGCGCAAGAAGCGGGCGTTGATGCTGTGGTAGCCGAAGGCTTTGAAGCCGGAGGGCATAACGGACGTGAAGAATCAACTACCTTAACTTTGATTCCGATGGTAACCAAGGCGGTGCAAATTCCGGTGTTGGCTGCAGGCGGAATCGCTACGGGTGCTGGCATGTTGGCTGCAATGGTGTTGGGCGCTGATGGAGTGCAATGCGGGAGCCGATTTGCGGCGGCAACCGAATCATCGGTACACGACAATTTTAAACAATGCATCGTCGATACCCAAGAAGGCGAAACCCAAGTTACCCTTAAAGAATTGGCGCCGGTACGACTTATTAAAAATAAATTTTACCAAGACTTACAAGCTTTATATGCCCAATGCGCCTCTGTTGACGAATTAAAAGAAAAACTAGGTAGGGCTCGTGCCAAGAAAGGCATGTTTGAGGGCGATTTGGTTGAAGGCGAATTAGAGATTGGCCAAATTGCTGGGCTCATCGATGCCATACAACCGGCAGCCCAAATTATCGCCGAAATGGTAGCCGAATATACTGCGCTCTCGAGTAAGTTACCTACATTAAACTAATTGACTAATGAAAAACACTGTTCAACTTGCTATTTTATTCGTGTTATTTGCTGTAGGTACGGCGAAGGCTCAAACCTATAAATTCATCACTACGGGTTTTAGTGTGATGGAAAAAAACAGCAAAGGGGAGTGGGGCAATTGGTCGGATTTACAAGAAACAAAGTTGATAATTTCCTTAGATACCAACAAAAATAGATTCATCGTGTATTCGCAAGAAGTGCAGTGGTATGATATTCTTACTTATGAAAAAGAAGAAGTGTCAGAGGAGAATATTGTAAACCCATTTTCCTGTAAAGATGAGGATGGATTTGCGGTTACTCTTTCGATCATTACCCGAAAAACACAAGGCAACCGCAAGCAATTGTACATTACCCGTAACAACTATGTGTTGGTTTACAACATCGAAAATTACATCGAAAAAAAGTAACTAGAATTTGTTTTCTACTTCGGCAGCCGCGAGCATCAAGTAATGCAAATCGGTGTTTTTTACAAATGGTTTGAGGAGTTGACTGCCAGGACCATAAGACGCCAATTCTACATAATCAGCCGAATGATCCATACTAATCCAACCCACTGCATTTGATTTTTTCTGCATTTCAGCAAACGCCTTAAATGGTAGTTTCTTGAAGTTGTACAAACCACCATCTTCTTTTTCTAAGCCAGTGTAATAACCCAACAGTGTTTTGGCATTTTCCTCTGTTAGTACCGTTCCATTAGCTTTTTCAATCAAATCTCGTAGCGTACTGCTTGTAAAATCAGGATGAATGTTATTTAAAATCCATTCGTTGGATTGGGTATATTTTTGAATGCTGTCAAATTGTGTGTTGGCCTCTTTTCCATAAATAACACCTGGATTGGCATTGCCGTGGTCGGTGGTAATTATAACTAAAGTATCTTGGTTTTTTTCGGCAAAATCCATCGCCACTTTGATGGCTTCGTCAAACTGAATTTGTTCGTGGATCAAACCGGCAATATCGTTGGCGTGTGCTGCCCAATCAACTTTTCCGCTTTCAATTTGTAACACAAACCCTTTGTCGTGGTCTTTCATGTTGTCAATCGCTTTTTGGGCCATTTCGGCCAAGGTGGGAATTTTTTGCTGCAAGGCTGCCTCGTGATTCAGGTCTACATAGTATGGCAAGGCATCTTGGTCAAAAACGCCCAAAATAGGTTTTGCATTGGAGCAATTTTCTAATGTTGATTTCTCTTGAACAACCTGATACCCTTTTGCCGCATAGGCTGCATACAGGTCTTTTTGGTCTTTGCGTTTACTGGCCGAAAAGTAGTTATCGCCACCGCCCATCAATACATCAAAGCCTAAATTAAGATACATTTCTGCAATTTCGGCTTGGCTGCTTCGGCTTTCGCTATTTACGCAAAATCCCGCTGGTGTGGCATGCGTAATGGGAACCGTAGTTACACAACCTGCCTTTTTGCCTGCTTTTTTAAACTTTTGCCAGATGGGTAGATGGTTTTCACCCGAAGCACTCACATTTAGCGAGCCGTTGGGTACGCGAACCCCGCCGCCCCAAGACGAACTTCCAGCTGCCGAATCGGTAACTATTGAACTAGCTGAGGCCGTATCCATCAGGGCACGACTTACTTTGTTGTCTTTGTATAGTTGCAACCAATTACTGCCTTTTCCGTAGGTGCGGTTTAGAAATAAATCGGCCATATTTAAAGTGCCGGTACTCATGCCGTCGCTCACTAAGAAAATGATATTTTTGGCTTTTTTATTTTTGAATGTAGTGCTAAAATCTAGGGTGTTAGCCGTGCTTTGAAACGGATTTATCAACGCACCGCCAAGGGCAGCTAGGGAACCATTTTTAAAAAACTTTCTTCTATTCATCATAATTTTTTATCGAGCCAAAAATACTATTTGTAGGGTAAATTGAGGTTAAGAAATCATTGTTTATCGCACCAATTTCACATAATCGCCATCAACGGCAATTGAACTAACGCTAAGCTCGCCATTGGTAATCGTGCAACAGCCCAAATCTACGTCTTGTACCCGTAGGGTTTGCAAACAGCCTTCTCCTCCCGAAGAGTTGGGCGTTATGACATAGGGATAGGTGCCGTTTTCAAAGATATAGCGATCAGTAGCATTACTCGAATTGTTTTGTATGGTAACGGTATGGGCGGTGGTGTTAAAATTCCACACGATGGTGGCAGGGGGGTATTCTTGTATAAAACTGCTAAATCCATGCAAAACCTGAACTAGGTTCCATTCTCCTTCAAGTTGCTCAGGAGGTAATGCGCTATGGCTAACTTTGGTTTCATGACAGGATGAACTAAAAAACAAACTGCATAGTAGGAGTAAAGCGGTAATTTTTTTCATGTTTCAAAGATATATTTTTTCTTTTTTCACTTTCTACAAATGCAACAATTCTAGGCTATTTTTAATCGCTTAATTCGCAAATAAAAATCACAATTTGCTGCCGTTCGTTTACAGGAAATTATTATTTTTGTGGCACTTTTTAAAAGTCAAATTTAACTGCATTATGGATATACACGAATACCAAGGAAAAGAAATTTTATCAAGCTATGGCGTAAAAGTACAGCGTGGCTATGTGGCCAATAATCCACAAGAAGCGGTTGCTGCTGCCAAACAACTTACTGCCGAAACCGGAACCGGTTGGCACGTCATCAAAGCCCAAGTGCATGCAGGTGGACGCGGAAAAGGCGGCGGCGTTAAATTGGCCAAAAACTTGCAGCAAGTAGAAGAGTTAGCAGAGCAAATTATTGGTATGCAATTAATTACTCCACAAACTTCAGCCGAAGGTAAAAAAGTACATAAAGTATTGGTTGCCGAAGATGTGTATTATCCAGGTGAAAGTGAAACATCCGAATTCTATATGTCGGTTTTATTAAACCGCGGAAAAGGACGCAACATGATTATGTATTCTACCGAAGGGGGAATGGATATCGAAGAAGTGGCCGAGAAAACTCCACACTTAATTTTTACTGAAGAAATTGATCCAACCGTTGGATTGCAAGGGTTTCAAGCGCGTCGAATTGCCTTTAATTTAGGATTGTCTGGTGTGGCGTTTAAAGAAATGACGCAGTTTGTTCCGGCTTTATACAATGCTTATATCGGTTGTGATGCCACCATGTTTGAAATCAATCCGGTGTTAAAAACATCGGACAATAAAATAATCGCAGTAGATGCCAAAGTAAATTTGGACGACAACGCCTTATACCGTCACCCGAAATATGCCGATATGCGTGACGTACGTGAAGAGAATCCCATTGAAGTAGAAGCCAAAGAGGCCGGTTTAAATTATGTAGATTTAGATGGAACTGTAGGCTGTATGGTAAACGGAGCTGGTTTGGCGATGGCTACCATGGATTTGATTAAATACGCTGGTTTTGAGCCTGCGAATTTCTTGGACGTAGGTGGAACTGCCGATGCCAAACGTGTAGAATTGGCTTTCCGCATCATTTTGAAAGATCCAAATGTAAAAGCCATTTTGATCAATATTTTTGGTGGAATTGTGCGTTGCGACCGAGTAGCTCAAGGTGTAGTAGATGCCTATGTAAATATGGGAGACGCTATCAAAGTGCCTATCATCGTGCGTTTACAAGGAACCAATGCCGAAATTGCCAAAGAATTAATTGACAATTCGGGCATGCCCATCTTATCAGCTGTAGAATTCCAAGAAGCAGCCGATCAAGTGCAAAAAGCCTTACAAGGGTAATAATTCCCTTTATACACATAAAAAAGTCCTGAGCAATCAGGACTTTTTGTTTTTACCGTTGTTGAATTTTACTTTTTCCACCACTTGAACTTTAGCTTCGGGCTTCTTTTCGCGGGACTTGGGATTGGAAGCCTTTTTTACGCCGCTTGATTTGGGATTACCATATGATTTTTTAAGATCGGTTTTGGGGCTAGGTTTGAACTCGGCTCTTGTAGCAAAATTGGCTTTTACCGGAATCTCGGCCTTGTGTTGGGCCAATACCTCGTTGGGGTTTTTTGGATTTTCTTTGGTGCCCCGCAAATGAATCACTAGGCCATTCAAGAAATTGCGTAACACTTGGTCGCCACATTCCATAAAGTCAGCGTGGTCGGCGTTGCGAAAGAGATTACCAATTTCGCCTTTGGACATTCTAAAATCAACCAAAGCCAAGATGTCAATAATTTGATCGTCTCGCAGCATCAAAGCCACGCGTAGTTTTTTGAATATGTCGTTGTTATTCACGGGTTTATAGTTAGGAGTTATGAATTATGAGTTAGGAAAATTATTAATTATTAATTTTTCATTATTAATTATAGAAGCCAAAGGTAGGCTTTTACAAATCCATCACGCCATAATTTTTCGTTGTGTTGGCCACCGGGTACAATTTTCAGTTTATTGAGGTGCAAACAATAGCAGCGTTTTTCGTTGATGGCGTATTCCAATCGATTGATGTCGCGCACCATATTTTCACTTTCATGATCACCGCACAGCAAATACACTTTCGCTTTAAATTCAGGTAGCGCCTTGAGATCGGTATAAATTTGCTCCGAAAACCACAATGAAGGGGAGAAAACACCGGCTTTACCAAATACTTCTGGGTGTTTCATCACGGCATATAAAGAGACCAATCCACCCAAGGAACTACCCAATATACAGGTGTTTTTGGGATCGGGTTTGGTACGGTAGTTTTTGTCGATTTCGGGTTTTAAGGTGTGGATGATAAAGTCCAAGTAGGCTTCCGCCTTGCCGCCACCGTATTGTTCGTTTTTGTAGGGGGTGAGTTCTTCCAATCGCTTTTCATTGCCGTGTTCGATGCCCACTACGATCACTTGTGCGTTGAGGCTATCGAGTTTTTCGTCGATGTTCCACTCACCGGCATAGGAAGTTTGGGCGTCAAAGAGGTTTTGTGCATCGTGAACGTATACTACCGGAAAGCGTTTTTTACTTTGGGTATAGTTCGCTGGGGTGTAAATCCAAATTTTGCGATGGGTATGATGAACGCTATCGGCAAGCATTACAGTCGATACGTTTTTGGAAACAGTATTGGATTGCGCAAAGGTTATACCAAAACTGCCCAAAAGAAAGAGACCAAAACAAATAAAGTGATTCATCTATAGTTGTTTTTGTAAAGCGCTAATCTCATCTCTATATTGTGCCGCTTTCATAAAGTCAAGCGCTTTGGCAGCTTGTTCCATGGCTTTGCGTTTTTCGCGGATACGTTTGTCTACTTCTGCTTTTGATAAATATTCAATATCAGGTTCTGCAGCTTTAGAGGGTTCCCAACCCAATTCGGCATCGATGAGTGGGTTTTTGGTAAAGGCACTTTCGATTTTCTTTGACAAGGCTTGTGGCACCATTCCGTGATCGGTATTGAATTGCATTTGTTTGTTGCGGCGGTAGGTGGTTTCGTCGATAGTTTTTTGCATGCTCACCGTAATTTTATCCGCATACATAATGGCTTTTCCATTCAAGTTTCGAGCGGCTCTTCCTATGGTTTGGGTCAACGAGCGGTGGCTGCGCAAAAAGCCTTCTTTGTCGGCATCCAATATGGCCACCAACGAAACTTCCGGTAAGTCCAATCCTTCGCGCAGTAAATTCACCCCAATCAATACATCAAATAAGCCTTTGCGCAAATCTTGCATGATTTCAATGCGTTCCAAGGTATCCACTTCAGAGTGAATGTAGCGGCAACGAATGCTCACCTTGGTTAAGTATTTTGCCAATTCTTCGGCCATGCGTTTGGTTAAGGTGGTCACCAATACGCGTTCGTCTAGTTCTGCCCGCTGCTGAATTTCTTCTATCAAATCATCTATCTGATTTAAACTCGGGCGAATTTCGATAATTGGATCTAAGAGTCCTGTAGGTCTTATCACTTGTTCAACTACTACCCCCATGGATTTTTGCAATTCGTAATCGGCAGGTGTGGCCGAGACATAAATCACTTGGTTTTGCATGGCTTCAAATTCCTCAAATTTCAAAGGTCGATTATCCATGGCTGCAGGCAAGCGGAATCCGTAGTCCACTAAATTCACTTTACGGCTGCGGTCACCACCATACATGGCATGTACTTGCGAAATGGTCACGTGGCTTTCGTCTACGACCATTAAAAAATCTTTGGGAAAGTAATCCAGCAAACAAAACGGGCGCGTGCCGGGTTCTCGGCCGTCCAAGTAGCGCGAATAGTTTTCAATGCCCGAGCAATAGCCCAATTCGCGTATCATTTCCAAGTCAAAATTGGTGCGTTCTTCCAGTCGTTTGGCTTCCAAATGTTTGCCAATTTCTTTAAAATAATCCACCTGTTTCACCAAATCTTGTTGAATTTCCCAAATGGCATTTTGCAGCACATCGGGCGAGGTCACAAACATATTAGCCGGATAGATGGTCAATTTGTCAAATTTTTCAATTACCGCAGCGGTTTTTACATCAAAGCGTTCAATTTCTTCAATTTCATCGCCAAAAAAATGAATCCGAAACGCATCATCCGCATAACTGGGATACACTTCAACGGTATCGCCTTTGATGCGGAAACTTCCGGGATTAAATTCGGCTTCGGTGCGCGAATACAAACTTTGCACCAGCTGTTTCAGCAATTTCGTTCTGGCAATCACCTGATCCCGTTCAATAGCAATCACATTTTTTTGAAACTCAATCGGGTTTCCAATTCCGTATAAACAGGAAACCGAAGCCACCACCAATATATCGCGACGGCCCGACAGCAGGGAAGCGGTGGTGCTCAAGCGCATTTTTTCCAGCTCCTCGTTGATCGATAGATCTTTTTCAATAAAGACGCCTGTGACTGGCATAAAGGCCTCGGGTTGGTAGTAGTCGTAGTAGGAAACAAAATACTCTACGGCATTGTTTGGGAAAAATTGCTTGAACTCCGAATACAATTGCGCGGCCAAGGTTTTGTTGTGTGCCAAGACCAAAGTCGGGCGTTGTACTTCTTGGATCACATTGGCCACCGTAAAGGTTTTTCCCGATCCGGTTACCCCCAATAAGGTCTGAAATTCATCACCCGCTAGGATGCCTTGCGCAAGCTTTTGAATGGCTTGCGGTTGATCGCCTTTGGGTTGGTAGTCGGATACGACTTCGAATTTCATAATGTATACTTGAGTTTGCTCGGCTAATTTACAACTATAATTAGCAATTTGAGGAGGAAACTATTTTTGGATTTAGTTCAAATGATAAAATAAATATAAAAGCAAGGCCGTTGGTAGAATATGAATTATTTTAGCCACACGAAAAGTGAAATGTCCTTCGGTTTGACTATGAAAAAGCATGGTATAGTAGTGATTTTGTGTTTGTTTGGGTTCAATGTTTGGGCGCAATACGAATTCATGAATCCAAGTAATGCCATTCCTGCCTCGCCATCGACTTCGGCTCCCAAGGTATTTACGCCATCAGTATTTTCACCCAAAACACCTTCAACCAACAAGTCTTCTTCTATTATGGAGAAGAATAGCATGCAATTTACCAACCCCAATTCGTTTGCCAATCCCGGTGATGTCTACAAAGACAAACTCAACCGCAAACCTGAAGGCGATGATTTTCGCGTCTATCGAAAAAACCAATTTTTAGGGGAGTTTACGTCAAAAGCCGAAACGGTGCGCATCAGTTGCCGTGATTTCGGTGAAATAGACGGCGACGAAATTCGGATTTGGGTCAATGGCAAAGTTATGGTCGAGCGCATTTTCTTGACCGGCGATTACCGCGGCATCGATTTAGGGCTCATCAAAGGATTCAATAAAGTTGATTTTGAAGCCATCAACCAAGGAGAATCGGGCCCAAATACGGCTGATTTTCAAGTCTATGACGAAAAAGGGCAATTGATTTCAGCCAACCAATGGAATTTGGCTACCGGATTCAAAGCCAGTATCATCCTCATCAAAGATTAATTACTGCAAAGTATAAGTTTGGCTCACCACTTCGGCCACGCTAAAATACCCCAAGACAAACAAATCGGGATTGGTCGTATTCACAATATTACCCCGTACGGTTGACGGTGGAGTAGAGAACGGTCCTCCGCCATTATTCCCAGAAAACGAAGTAATGATTTTCATGTAATTGTGGTAGCGTTGCGAAATGCGTCCCAATCTAACCGTCACGACATCTCCGGGCACTAAGTCTTCATTGCGGTAAAAATCAAACACTTGGTTGCCTTGAAAAAACGCATCGTCGGTAGTGGAATATTCTGGAATGGCCGTGCGATTGGTATTCACGCGCACCAAATAAAAGTCATTGCTGTTTGCCGGATCGGTAAAAAAGGTTTTGATGTCAATGGTGAATCCACCACCGCCAATTTTGGGTTGTTCTTCTTGTTCTATTTTATCAATCACCGGAACCGCTTGTAAACTTTCGGTTGCCGTATACGTTTGCCCGTTGTAATTCACCAATAGCGTGTAAGTGGCATTCAGAATGGCCTCAAAATTGGTGCATTGGTATACGCCGGTTTGATCAATTTCGGTAAATTCAAACACCGAACCACTCTCGGTACTGATGGATACATTAGCGCCCGAAACCGGCGGAACTTCCGAGGCATAATACGGCGCTGTGGTTGATAATTTAATGGTTTGCGTACTCACCGGAACGCCTTTTACGCAAGCAATCGAGGCGTCAATAACCAAGCGGGGAGCCGCCGTTTCGAGGGGAACGGTTACTACTTTTTCGCAGCTTGACAATACGATAAGGGAAAGTAGGAGTAAGGCTGTTATCTTTTTCATCAATTTAAAATTTAAGGTTGTAACTCACGCCGGGAACCATCCCGAAAATGGAGGTTTGTATCGATTCGTTGGCGCCAGTTTGTAGGTTTTGTCTAAAACTCATGGAAGCCGCATTAAAACGGTTGTACACATTATAGATACTAAATACCCATTCCGATTGCCAAGATCTACCTTTGTTGGAGGCCGGAATAAGTGTTGCCGACAAATCCAGGTGATGATACAACGGCAAACGGTTTTGGTTGCGTAACCCAAATATAGGCACCGTAATGTCTTGGTATTGGTATTGGCCATTTGAATAGGTTACCGGTTGGCCCGATTGCAAAGCAAAATTGGCGCTAAAGTTCCATTTGTCGCTGAATTTATAACTGCTAGTCACCGCCAAATTATGGGTTTTGTCATACACTGAAGCATACCAATTTCCTTGGTTGATACCCGGTTCTTGAGCGGTTCTGCCGGGAGTTTGTTGTTCCGAGCGCGATAAGGTATAGGAAATCCAACCGGTCAATTTGCCTTCGTTTTTGCGCAGCAACAGTTCCAAGCCGTACGAACGCATTTTGCCATTCAGAATCACTTGCTCGATGGCATCGTTGGCAATCAAATTGGCGCCGTCTATGTAATCGATGCGGTTTTTCACTAGTTTAAAATAGGATTCCACCTCGAGTGAATAGCGGTTGTTGCGCAAATTTCGAAAATAACCCACCGCCCATTGATCGGCCAGCTGGGGTTGTACAAAGGAATCGCTGGGCATCCAAATATCTAATGGAGTGGGGGATGAGGTGTTTGAGATAAGTTGTAAATACTGCGCCATGCGGTTGTAACTGGCCTTAACCGATGCCTCTTCGTTGAGTTGATAAGCAATTGCTGCTCGTGGCTCCAAATTGGCATATTGCGCAATGGTTTGGTTGCGGTTGTAGTAGACACTTCCGGTGGGGATTGCTTTTTCGTAAATAGCCAAATCAGCGTTGTATACCACCGCTTGGTTGTTGGCATAGGTGCGAATATTGGCTTCTCCCAAGCGATAAAAAGCACTGTAGCGCAGGCCATAATTCACGGTCAATTTGTTGCCCAACTCTTGCTCGACTTCGAGGTATGCGGCCGCTTCAAGCGCTTTTTTCTTTTCGAGCTGGCGGAAATTAATCCCCGTTTCTGTTCCTGTAGGGCGTAAAGTGCCGGGGTTGAAATCGTAATAAATCACATTGGCTCCGTAACTCAGTTTTATAGCGTCCGACAAATAATGTTTGAAATCGTATTTTAAGTTGTAGTTTTTAATGCCTGAATCCCATTGAAATCCGATGAAATCTAAGTTTAAACCGTAATAATATTCGCTGTAAATGGCCGAAAGATTGGAGAATAATTTATTGGAAAACAAGTGGTTCCAACGCAAATTAAAGGTAGCATTGCCGTATTGGTTTTCAAATTGATTCTTAATGCGAAACACATCGCGTCCAAAATAACCGGATACATATACGTGGTTGATGCTGTCCAATTGGTAATGTAATTTGGTGTTCAAATCATAAAAATAGGCCGCATTGTCTTTTTGGTCTTTGGATAATTTCATGAACAAATGGGCATACGAGCCGCGGCCGCCAATTAAAAAAGATCCTTTGTCTTTCACAATAGGACCTTCGGCCAAGATGCGACTGGTAATCAATCCGATGCCGCCATTGAGGTGAAATTTCTTGCTATTTCCGTCTTTTTGGTAGATGTCTAATACCGATGACGCGCGTCCGCCAAAGCGTGCAGGAATTCCGCCTTTGTATAATTTTAAATCTTTGATGGCATCAGGGTTAAATACCGAGAAAAACCCAAATACATGGGAGGAATTATATAAGGTAGCTTCGTCGAGTAAAATTAAATTCTGATCGGCACCGCCTCCGCGCACATTAAATCCAGATGAACCTTCGCCGGCATTGGTCACGCCCGGCAGCAATAAAATGGATTTGAGCACATCGACTTCACCCAATACCACCGGCATGCTTTTAATGGTGGCCATCGAAAGTTTGTTTACACTCATTTCGGCCTTGCGAATATTGGTGGCTTTACGGCTGTCGGTTACCACGACCTCTTGCAGTTGTTCTTCAGAGGATAGCAGTGTGATGTTTAGTTTTTTATCTTGTTGCAGATTCACCGAAAGCGATTCGGTTTGGTAGCCCATTGAACTGAATTTGATGGTGTGTAAACCGGCAGGCAAGGTCAAGGAATAAAAACCGTATTCGTTGGTGGTGGTTCCTTTTTTAGACACTTCATCATAAATACTCACGCCAATTAAAGTTTCGTTGCTTTTGGCATCGGTGAGGGTTCCACTCAAAATATGTTTTTCTTGGGCCAGCGAAATTGCCGAAACAACTAAGAGGGTAAAAAGGTAAATGGATTTCCAGTTCATGTAGCTGTGATTGAGGCTGCAAAATTGAGGAAATTTCCAAGATAAACGGCAGCAACAACTGTTAATCATCTGTAAAAAAAAGGCAACCCATTGCTGAATTGCCTTTGTAAGAATTGTATATGGTGTTTAGGCCAATTTCTGATCTAAATTTTCACGAATGGCTTCCAAGAAATCTTGTGTAGTTAAGTAGTCGGCGCTGGTTAATCCATCGGGTTTTACCAACATGGCCAAATCTTTGGTCATTTTTCCGCTTTCTACCGTATCGATACACACTTGCTCTAAAGTATGGCAAAAGTTGATTAATTCGGCATTGTTGTCCAATTTACCACGGTGCTCTAACCCTCTAGTCCAGGCAAAAATAGATGCGATTGGATTGGTTGAAGTAGCACGACCTTTTTGGTGTTCGCGGTAGTGACGCGTTACGGTTCCGTGCGCAGCTTCGGCTTCAACTGTTTTTCCGTCTGGCGTAACCAATACAGAGGTCATTAATCCCAATGAACCAAATCCTTGTGCAACCGTGTCTGATTGTACGTCACCGTCGTAGTTTTTACAGGCCCATACAAATCCGCCATTCCATTTCATACAAGAGGCCACCATGTCATCAATTAAACGGTGTTCGTAAATGATGCCGTTGGCGTCAAAATCAGCTTTGTAATGTTGTTGGTAAACTTCTTCGAAAATGTCTTTGAAACGTCCGTCGTAGGCTTTCAAAATCGTGTTTTTGGTCGATAAATACAACGGCCATTTTTTGGTCAAGGCCATTTGAAATGACGAATGCGCAAAGCCGTAGATGCTTTCGTCGGTGTTGTACATCGACATCGCTACGCCATCGCCTTCAAAGTTGTACACTTCCCAAGATTGGGTTTCGCCGGCTTCATTGGTGAAGCTCATGGTTAAGGTTCCTTTGCCTTTGATTACTGTATCGGTGGCTTTGTATTGGTCTCCAAATGCGTGACGGCCAATCACAATCGGTTTGGTCCAACCTTGTACATAACGCGGTACGTTGCTCATGATGATGGGCTCACGGAATACGGTTCCTCCCACAATGTTACGAATCGTTCCGTTGGGCGATTTCCACATTTTTGAAAGATTGAATTCTTTTACGCGCTCTTCGTCGGGAGTAATGGTAGCACATTTAATGCCCACATTGTATTTTTTAATCGCCTCGGCCGAATCAATTGTAATTTGATCTTTTGTAGCCTCGCGGCTTTCCATGCCTAAATCGTAATATTTAATGTCTAAATCTAAATAAGGAAGAATTAATTTGTCTTTGATAAAAGCCCAAATTATGCGTGTCATTTCATCGCCGTCCAATTCTACTACTGGATTGGCTACTTTAATCTTTGCCATAAGAATTATTTGTCGTTTAGGTTTGTTTTTTTTGTGTTGGCAAATGTAACAAACGAATTTGTATATATAAAAAAAGCAGGATCCGAAGTTGATTCGAAATCGATTGAATTATTAAATCGGTAATTATAAAGCAGTAAAAAATGAATTTGATAATTTAAGGTCCGTTTATTGCAAAAAAAATAGCCTCCCAATTGGAAGGCTATTCGTATCAATGCGAGTCAGTAAACTATCTTCTTTTGTCTTTGATTTTGGCTTTTTTACCAGTAAGTTCTCTGAAGTAGAAAATACGAGCTCTACGTACGTGACCTTTTTTGTTGATTTCAATTTTTTGCAAAGCCGGTAAATTAACTGGGAAGATACGCTCTACACCAATTGCACCTGACATTTTACGGATGGTAAACGTTTCAGTAGTTCCTGAACCTCTACGTTGAATAACAACACCTTTAAAAAACTGTGTTCTTGTTTTTTCACCCTCTTTAATTTCGTAGTACACGGTGATGGTATCTCCAGCTCCGAAATCAGGGAAATCTTTTTTAGCAACTAATTCGCTTTGTACGAATTTCATTAAATCTGCCATGATAATCTTTTTAATAATGGTTGAACTTAAAGCAACATACACGGTTTTCGCCAGAGGTTGGTCTAATGTGGGCGCAAATGTAGTTATTAATTGATAATTTACAAGGAATAATTAATAATTTTTTTATACACCTAAATGCTTCAATGATAAGGAGTAATGTCTATTTTTTTTACCAAATAAATGTACCGTTTCACATTAGCTTTCTAGAATCTGCAATTGCCACAAAATCTCCTCGTCCCGAATGGGGTAGGCTTTGCCCAAGCGAATGGCTTCGTACACCGCAGTAAATAAGGCATTAAAATCGCCAATTTCACCCGGAATAAGTTCACGCTGTTTATTTCCAGAATCATCATAATAGGTTAAGGCACCTTCGTGTTGTGGGGGTTCAACGCCAAAACCAAAATCAGTCGGCAATAAGCCGTCAATTAATTGGTTTTCTTGGGTGTCGCAAAAGGGTTTGCTAAAACTGCCTTTGGTTCCATGAATCACAATGCCTTTTTGCGGATCGGCAACCAACATGCTGGCCGTGATAAACACCGATATTTTTTCTTGAAATTGCAAATGTACTTGGAAATAATCATCTACTTGCGTGTGTTCGCGGTAGCTATTTTTGTATTTGCTGATCACCGTAGGTTTGCCAAATATCGAAATGGCTTGGTCTACTAAGTGAGCGCCCAAATCATAGCCAATTCCGCTTGCAGGAATGGTTGTTTCTTTAAAAGCTTTGGCACCAATTTCCGGTCGGTAACGATCAAACCGCAAATGCATTTCAATGATGTCGCCCAATTTCCCGGACGCAATTTGTTTTTTGGCGGAGCAAATGTCGCTGCTCCAACGGCGGTTTTGGTATACAAATACGTGTTTGTTTACCGAATTTGCCAAATCGAGCAACTGCAAAAACTCTTGTGAACTGCTGGTTACCGGTTTTTCGATGAGCACATGTTTGCCTGCTTGTAAGGCTTTTTGGGCGTACTCAAAATGCGTAAAGTTGGGTGTATTTACCACCACCAATTCGAGGCTTTCGTCTTGCAATAACTCGGATAATTCGGGGTAACTTTTTATCTGGGGATAATCTAGATGGGCTTTGGCTTGGTTGCGTTCCCAAACGGCTTTTAGTTCAAAGCCAGGATGCGTGCGCAAAAAAGGTGCGTGAAATACTTTTCCCGACATGCCATAGGCCAACAAAGCGGTGCTAATTGGTTTCATAGGTTTTTAATCTTCTAATAAATCAGGGCGACGGGCTTTGGTGTGTGCCAAGGCCATGTCTTCGCGCCATTGGTCAATTTTGGCTGCGTGTCCGCTCAACAAAACATCAGGAACTTTATGGCCTTTGTAGTCGGCGGGACGGGTATAAATTGGGCCGGATAATAAATTGTCTTGAAAACTATCGGTTAGGGCCGAGGTTTCGTCGCTCAATACACCCGGTATCAATCGAATTAAGGCATCACTCAACACCAAGGCGCCCAATTCGCCACCGCTCAACACGTAATCACCTATCGAAATTTCTTTGGTGATAAACATATCCCGGGCTCGTTGATCTACGCCTTTGTAATGCCCGCACAAGATGATGATGTTTTCATACATCGACATGGTATTGGCCATTTTTTGGTTTAGCGTTTCGCCATCGGGACTCATGTAGATGATTTCGTCGTAGTCGCGTTGGCTTTTGAGTTCGGTAATACAATCATCAATGGGTTGTACCGTCATGACCATGCCTGCACCGCCTCCAAACGGATAATCGTCTACACTTTTTTGTTTGTTGGTGGTGTAGTCGCGCAAGTTGTGGATGTGCACTTCTACCAAGCCTTTGTCTATGGCGCGTTTCATGATTGAAGCCTCAAACGGGCTACGCAATAATTCGGGCAAAACGGTAATGATGTCGATGCGCATAGGGCTGTTTTTCTGCTCGCAAAGATATCATTTTCGGGATTGATTTTAACTTGAACGTATTTCAAATGCAATGCCCACCTTTTAGTAGTTCACTTTTGAATATTATTAATTATTTTCGCACCCTCATTCACTATAAAATAAATTAGACATGGAACACGGAATATACGCGAAATTCAATACCTCAAAAGGAGCTATTGTAGTAAAACTGACACACGATTTAACCCCAGGAACGGTTGGTAACTTTGTGGGCTTGGCCGAAGGACAATTGGAAAATACCGCCAAACCCATGGGCACGCCCTATTATGACGGATTAAAATTTCACCGCGTAATTCCCGATTTTATGATCCAAGGAGGCTGTCCACTAGGAATTGGATCGGGAGGACCTGGATACAGCTTTGACGATGAATTTCACCCTAGTCTGAAACACGATAAACCCGGCGTATTGTCTATGGCCAATTCTGGACCGGCAAGCAACGGTTCTCAATTTTTTATCACGCATGTTCCGACCAATTGGTTAGATAATAAGCACACTGTTTTTGGCCATGTAGTTGAAGGCCAAGAGGTGGTGGATGCTGTGGCGCAAGGCGATTCTTTGGATTCGATTGAAATTATTCGCGAAGGCGACGAAGCCAAAAATTGGAATGCCATTGAAGCTTTTCGCGTTTTTGAAGGCGCTCGTGCCAAGAAAGAAGCAGCAGCTCGTGCCGCAGCCGAAGAAGCTATGGAAAAATTAGCTGCCGGATTTGATAAAACAGCAAGTGGCTTGCGCTACAAAATGATCCAAAAAGGCTCGGGCAAAAAAGCTGAAAATGGTAAAACGGTTTCAGTACATTACTCAGGATCCTTAGAAAACGGAAAAGTATTTGATTCATCCTATTCACGCAAAAAACCAATCGAATTTCCATTGGGAATGGGCAATGTAATCGAAGGTTGGGACGAAGGAATTGCGTTGCTGCAAGTGGGTGATAAAGCCCGATTTGTGATTCCTTCACACTTAGGATACGGATCACGCGGAGCAGGAGGCGTTATTCCACCTAATGCAACTTTGATTTTTGATGTGGAGTTAATGGATGTTAAATAATTGAATATGAGAAATGTTGTATCGTTAGTCGCGGTTTTAGTGTTGGTTTTTGCTTGCCATTCGGGTAAATCTGTTCGCACTAGTTCAGTTGCTCCAAAAGAACCCATTATGGCCGATCGTACTAACGAGATTGTTTATGCTGAAAGCTTGATGCCAACCAAAGCTTCAGAATTAGCAACACAACCGATGGCAAAATACATCGCTTCACCTGTATTAAACGAAACCGAATACAAAGGACAGTTGGCGTATACTAACGAATGTGCCCGTTGCCATGATTTGCCAAATCTTTCGCAGTATCCCAAAACGGCTTGGGCTAAACTTTTGCCAGATATGCAAAGAAAAGGGAAAACCGATCAAGCAACCATGGATCTCATTTCGGCCTACGTCTATGCCAACTATGAAAAGTAAATACGATTTAGCACATAAAAAAAGTCCCGCAATTTGCGGGACTTTTTTTATTAAATATCGTCAAAATCAATATCAGTAAAACTTGAGGTGCTGGGCGTTTCGTCTGCAGCTTCTGGCTTTTCGCCGTAGTAGTCTTTTTTGAAGTCTTTTTGGTGGCGTTCAGAGATGACTTCTTCGCCTTTGTGGTTCAGTACATAAGACGTCATGTCTTCTAGTATTTCAGCAAAGGCAGCAAAATCTTCTTTGTACAAGTAAATTTTGTGTTTCTTAAAATGAAACGATCCGTCTTCTTCGGTAAATTTTTTGCTTTCGGTAATAGTAATGTAGTAATCGTCTGCTTTGGTGGCTCGCACGTCAAAAAAATAGGTACGACGTCCGGCGCGCAATACTTTGGAATAAATTTCTTCCTTGTCTAACATGTCATGTTCTCTCATAATCTCGGACTCAATAGTTGAATTTTACCTTTCAAAAATGGTAAAAATAGTATTACAAAACAACATTTAATTTAAATCTTTTTCAGAAAGTTGTTTGGCATACAAGTCAGCATAATAGCCCTGTTGGTTTACTAATTGATTATGAGTTCCTTGTTCTATTATTCGCCCATCTTCTAAGATGATTATATGGTCCGCATTTTTAGCTGAAGACACCCGGTGGCTTACAATGAGGGTGGTTTTGTCTTTGCAAAAATCCAATAAATTTGACAAAATGAGTTCTTCGGTTTCGGTATCTACTGCCGATAAACAATCGTCCAAGAGTAAAATCTCGGCGTCTTTTATCAAGGCTCTTGCAATCGAAACACGTTGTTTTTGACCGCCCGATAAGGTAATGCCGCGTTCGCCCAATATGGTTTCGTATTGATCTGTAAATTGGGTAATGTTGTCGTGCACAATGGCTTTTTTTGCAGCGGCCGTTACTTCCTCGTCGCTGGCATTTTCGTTCCCAAATTTGATATTATTTTTGATGGTATCCGAAAACAAAAAGGCATCTTGCGGAACACAAGCTATGCTGTTTCGCAAATCAAACAAGTTCACTTCTTTGATGTTTTGACCATCAATTTCAATGCTGCCTTGCGTGGTGTCATACAAGCGACTAATGAGCGAAATGATACTCGATTTGCCCGAACCTGTTTTGCCTAAAATAGCCAAGGTTTGTCCTTTTTGAACTGTAAAACTAATGTTGTTTAAGGCAGTTACGAGGGTGTCGTCATAGGTAAAACTTACATTTTTGAAGGCAATTGTCCCCTCGATAGTGCTGTGGTTGGGGTTGTTGTTTTGAATGTCGGGCGTAATTTTCAAAAATTCATTGATTCGTTTTTGCGAAGCTTCGGCCTCTTGTACCATACTCGAAATCCAGCCCAACGAGGCTACTGGCCAGGTGAGCATGTTTACATACAAAATAAATTCGGCTATGGTTCCTATGCTGCTAATGCTGCCCTCAATGTAGAGCATACCCCCAAAATAAATCACAACTAAATTACTTACGCCTATCAAGGCCAACATCAACGGACCAAATACCGCCTGCACCTTGGCCAATTGCAAGCTTTTTACTTTGCTTTCCTCTGATAAATCTTTCATCTCGGCCTGTTGTTGTGCTTCTAATGAATAGGCTTTGATTACGCGAATGCCCGAAAATACTTCTTGGCTAAAACTCGAAACTTTAGACAAGTATTGCTGAAAGGTGGTGGAGCGCTTATTAATTTCGGTGCTCAATTTAAATATGGCGAACGATAAAATAGGCAAGGGCAGTAGCGTATACAAGGTAAGTTTGGGCGAAACGGCATACATATACCCAATTACCACGGCAAAACGAATGGCTGTGTTGATGGCATACATCACCGCCGGCCCCACATACATGCGCACTTTACTCACGTCTTCGCTGATGCGGTTCATCAAATCGCCTGTGCGGTTTTGTTTGTAGAAATTTTGAGACAGGTTTTCGTATTGTTTAAAGACTTCGTTTTTTACATCAAATTCAATGTGACGCGACATGACGATCAAGGTTTGACGCATTAAAAAGGTAAGAAAACCAGCGATAATGGTGGTGGCTACAATGAGTAGAATGTTGTGTAGAAGTTCTTTTTGAATGAGCTGAGTGGAGGTGCCATTTTGGGCATACGACTCAATCGCCTTAAATGATTTGCTGATGAGCTTCGGGGTAAATAAGGAGAAAATTTGTGCCACAATTGTGATCACAATTCCGAGTAAAAAACTGTATTTATATTTTACAAAATATTTATTTAAATAATAAAGTTCTTTCATGAATTGGGGAAATCTCTTGGGGTTAAAATGTAATAAATGTTAAATTTTGAATGATTTGCCAAAGTGTAAATTTGCTCGAAATGGAATATAAATTGCGTAATGTTTATTTAAAACGTAAAATCATACGAAATATTGATTTTAATACTATTTTTGCCACGACTTTTTGATAAAGTCGCAAATTTAATTCCAAACATCGTATGACTGCAACCTTAGTACAAGCAAACGAATTGCATAAAGTTGATCCTGTTTTTGGGCAACTTTCTTTTGATAATCACGAACAAATCGTTTTTTGTCAGGACAAAGATACTGGTTTAAAAGCAATAATTGGGATACACAATACCGTTTTAGGACCAGCTTTGGGTGGAACGCGTATGTGGAAATACAACAACGAATGGGAAGCGCTAAACGATGTACTTCGACTTTCTAGAGGGATGACCTACAAATCATCGATTTCAGGGTTAAACTTGGGTGGAGGAAAAGCCGTTATTATTGGAAATGCCAAAGCAGATAAAACCCCCGAACTCATCACCAAATTTGGTCAATATGTACATTCACTAAGCGGCAGATACATTACCGCTGAAGACGTGGGTACGACTACACCCGATATGGATTTGATTCGTCAAGTTACGCCGTATGTAACCGGTATATCAGAGTCAATAGGAGGATCGGGCAATCCATCTCCTGTTACGGCCTATGGGGTTTATATGGGAATGAAAGCGGCTGCCAAATATCAATTTGGTTCTGAAAATTTAGCAGGCAAAAAAGTCTTGGTGCAAGGAACAGGTCATGTGGGAGAAACCTTGGTGATGCATTTGGCACAAGAAGGTGCCTTGGTGCAAATTACCGATCTGCATGAAGAAAAACTGCAAGCGCTACAATCCAAATATGGGGTAACCATTTTTCGCGGTGAAGACGTCTATGCTGCCGATGTAGATATTTATGCGCCATGTGCCTTGGGAGCAACTATAAATGATGATACCATCTATAAACTGAAAGCCAAAGTAATAGCAGGCGCAGCCAATAACCAATTGGCCAACGAGCAAGTTCACGGCCGTATTTTGCAAGAACGCGGAATTTTATATGCCCCCGATTTCTTGATTAATGCCGGAGGAATCATCAATGTATACGGAGAAATTGCCGGATACGGAAAAGAAGAAGCCTTGCGTCGCACCGAGAACATTTACAATACAACATTAGAGATATTTAATTTAGCGGCTGCCCAAGATAAAACCACTTACCAAGCGGCTTTGTGGTTGGCCGAAAACCGAATTGAAGAAAAGAAAAAAGAAACAGCCAAATAATTTTTGGTTGTTTTTTTTATTGTTATTTTCGCCCCGCGTTCAAATCCTGAGCGTTTAAATTATAAAGTTCTTACCCGTGTTAAACAGAAGACATATCCGTGTGAAAGTGATGCAGACCATTTATGCGATGCATCAAAATGGTTCTGATCAAGTAGAAAAAGAGCAACGATTTTTGCTCAACAGCATTGATGTGGTTCAAGATTTGTATCTCATGATGCTTTCGGCCTTGATTGAGTTGGGTAAAAAAGAAGCCGAATACCTCACACTGGCCAGTCAAAAACATTTGGCTACTCCCGCCGAGCGTTCGCCCAATCAAAAATTTGTAAATAACGCGGTGTTGCAATTACTCACAAACAGCAAAGCGATACAAGAAGGCATAGAAAAACGCAAAATCAACCAATGGATTTTAAACGACGACTACATTTTATTGTTGTTGGCGGCAACTAAAGAATCTAGCATTTACCAAAATTATATGGAGCAAACCACCACTTCGTTTGCTGCCGATCGCGATTTTATTTTGGCCTTGTTTACCGAAGTTATCGCGCCCAACGAAAAACTTTATGACTACTTAGAAGATTTGAAACTCACTTGGGTGGATGATATTCCGGTGGTGAATACCTACATTGTTAAGCAATTGTCCGCCTTGAATTCGGCCGAACAAAATTGGAGGCTGCCCAAGGTATACAAAGACACCGAAGACCAAGAATATGCCCGAGAATTGTATATCAAAACGGTTTTAAACGAAAAAGAATTTGCCGGTTATTTTAGCGATAAAACACCCAATTGGGATGTAGATCGTATTGCCGAATTGGATACCATAATCTTAAAAATGGCCATCTGCGAATTGTTGCGTTTTCCTTCAATTCCCGTAAAAGTTACCCTGAATGAATATTTAGAATTGGCCAAAGAATATTCTACACCCAAAAGCAGTATTTTTATCAACGGAATTTTAGATAATTTGGTCAAGGAATTTCAAGCCAATGGAAAAATGCAAAAAATAGGACGTGGTTTATTATAAATGAGAAACTATATGAAATCAAAATTACTCTTTGCCTGTGTACTTTTTCTAAGTATAACAGCCTGTAAAAACGACAACGTGATGTCTAAAATTGATCCCAATGCTCAGGATGTCCCCATGGTATCCGAAGATCAATTAAACCCAGAAGCCAACATTGGGCCTACACCCTCAGCCGAAGTCAAAGCACCAGCGGTTACCAATGGTCAATACCCGGTAATGCAATTTGAATCGTCGGCTCATGATTTTGGAAAAATAAATGCGGGCGATAAAGTATCGTATGATTTTAAATTCACCAACACCGGAACCGGCGATTTAGTGATTGCCAATGCGGTAGGATCTTGCGGATGCACTGTGCCAGAATACCCTAAAGAGCCTGTGGCGCCAGGAAAATCGGGGGTAATGAAAGTAACGTTTAACTCAGCTGGAAAATCGGGCATGCAACAAAAAACGGTGACCATTACCACCAATACCAAAGCTCAAAAAGAACAATTAACCATCAAAGCTGCTATCACGCCACAAAGTGGATTGTTAGGGCACTAAATCTCTAGTATTATGCAACAGATTCAACAATTTTTGCCGTTTATTTTAATGTTTGTCGTGATTTATTTTTTCATGATTCGTCCACAACAAAAACGCGTAAAACAAGAAAAACAATTTGAAGCCGATTTAAAAGTGGGCGATAAAATTGTAACCAAAAGTGGCATACACGCCAAAATTTCCGAACTCAATGAAACGACTATCATCATTGAAACCATGGCAGGAAAACTCAAAATGGAGCGCTCAGCGATTTCAATGGAATTGTCGGCAGCATTAAACAAAGTCAAATAGTTTTTATTGACTAACCAAAAAAAGCAACCTTTACGGGTTGCTTTTTTTATGGAGTATGCCGATTGAACGCCAGGTTTTATAGGGCATCTTCTAGCGCAACCGCTTCTTGTATGTAGTGTAAAATAAGATCTTTATTGATCTCGTCTTGCTTCGTAAAACGCCATTGACGCAGGTTTTTGGTCTTGCCTTCTTGGGCGTTAATCAGCACCTTCGATGGATCATTTAAGGCAGCACCGTTAAAAAACCACAGCGTAAAAAAGTGTTTAAATCCGGCAACTCCCACGATGTTTTTTCCTTTGTGAACATACACTGGCATGCCCCATTTGGTGGTTTGTTCCAGTTGCGTTTGGCCAATAATTTCCATCAATTTGTTTAATTCGGTAGTCCAATTTCCCGATTTGTCCCAAACGTGTTTTTTTACTTCCTCTGCCATTTTTGTATTATTTTGAAAAGGTAGTAGTGGCTGTCAATTGGGCAATTTGCACAATCACATCCACTGCTTTTTGCATGCTTTCAACTGGTAAGTATTCGTATTTTCCGTGAAAGTTGTGTCCACCTGCAAAAATGTTGGGGCAAGGCAATCCCATATACGACAAACGGCTGCCATCTGTTCCGCCGCGAATCGGTTTGATGAGTGGCGTGATGCCCACATTGCGCATGGCTTGTTCGGCCAAATCGACGATATGCATTACGGGGACCACTTTTTCCCGCATGTTGTAATACTGATCTTTTACTTCGGCAATCACAATATCTTCGCCAAATTGAGCCGCATATTGCGCATTAATTTGTGCGGTTATGCTGTGAATGAGTTGCTTGCGTTGTTCAAATAGTGTGGCATCGTGGTCGCGAATAATCAATTCCAAGATGGTTTCTTCGATGCTGCCTTTGAGGTGATGCACGTGAAAAAAACCTTCGTAATCTTGGGTTTCTTGCGGTGTTTCGCCTTTTGGCAATGCATTGATGAAATCGTTGGCAATGAGCATTGAATTGATCATTTTTCCTTTGGCATAGCCCGGATGCACACTTTTTCCTTTGAAGGTTATTTTGGCTCCGGCCGCATTAAAGTTTTCGTATTCCAATTCGCCAATTTGGCTGCCATCCATCGTATAAGCCCAGTCGGAGCCAAATTTTTCTACATCAAAAAAATCAGCACCACGCCCAATTTCTTCATCGGGGGTAAAGCCTACGCGAATTTTCCCATGTTTGATTTCTGGGTGTTGCACTAAGTATTCCATGGCCGATATAATTTCGGTTAGGCCGGCTTTGTCGTCGGCACCCAACAAGGTAGTTCCGTCGGTGGTAATGAGCGTTTGGCCTTTATAGAGTAATAAATCACTGAAATAGCTGGGAGAAAGCACGATATTTTCTTTGGCATTCAATACGATGTCTCCACCGTCATAATTGTGCACCAATTGGGGTTTTACATTGGCTCCTGTAAAATCGGGGGTAGTGTCAAAATGCGAAACAAATCCGATGGTAGGTACCTCGTGGTCAACATTGCTTTCTAAGGTTCCCATTACATAGCCGCGTTCGTCAATAGAAATATCGGTAAGGCCAATGGTTTGCAATTCTTGTACTAAAAAATTGGCCAAGTCAAATTGTTTTTTTGTACTTGGGGTAGTGTTTGAATACGGATCAGATTCAGTATCAATGATGGCGTAGCTGATAAAACGGTCAATGAGGTGTTGCATGAAATAAGAATTTAGGTATTGAAAAATGTAGCGCTAAAATACTATTTTTCTGCGCACTTGAATTGAATTATTTTTCGAATTAACTCCAATGGCAGCGGTTGGTCTAGCGGAAATTGAATGGCACCTTTACTCCAATTATAGGGAGACAATTCGCCTTCAAATGCCTTTATTCCTGTAGCCGTGGGGTAAAAGCCAATGTGGTTTTTGTAGCCTGCAAAGTAGCCGATAATTTTTCCTTTTTTGTAGGCCGGCATTTGGTAGCTGATCACTTCTTGTACTTCCGGAATCATTTCAAAAAAAAGAGCGCGAAGCAGGTACATATGCGCTTGTGTTTGCTCAGGGAATTTTTCTATATAGGCTGTAACTAATGGATTTTTCATTGCTTACAAGGCATTAAATAGATGTTTGATTACCACAACCGAATTGTGCGCCACCAAAGGTAAAAATTCGGTGTAACTATGTCCGGCTTCGTCGTCGGCTTTGTCGGATATGGTGCGAATAAGCAAAAAAGGAATCGCATTTACGGCACATACAAATCCTACTGCAGCGCCTTCCATTTCTACCGCATCGCCTTGTAATTCGGTAGTGAGGTACTGGTAATCGTGCATTTCTTTTTGGGTCAGAAATTGATCACCGGTTACTATTCGCCCACTGTGAAGCGTATGCTCGGTTTGTGCCGCAAGCGCCAAAGTTTTGAGTTGTACATCCGTTTCAAAAAAGCGATAATCGGTATAGGGTACATGTCCCCGTGGAATGCCTAGCGCTGTGGTGTTCAAGTCGTGTTGCACACAATCATGAGCTACAACAATATCGCCTACTTCATAGTTGGGGTTTAATGCACCCGCCACACCCGTAAACACAATGGCTTTGGGTTGAAATGCATCAATCAATTTTTGGGTAACCAAGCTCGCAAACACTTTTCCTACCCCACATTTTACGAGTACGACAGATTGACCAAATAAGGTTCCTTCGTAAAAGGTTAGGGCATTCCATTGGGTGGTTTTAGTATGTGCAAGCTGATCCAAATAGGCTTGAATTTCTTCGTCGAGGGCGCCAATTAAGGCAATGGGTGCTGTCATTTTAGTGCGGCTAAGGAGCTGTTGTTTTTTAAAGCAACGCCAGTTAATTTTTGTTTAAGTGCCTCTTGAATTAAATAGGCACAACTTTCTGCAGCTTCAGCATAGGAAAGTCCCTGAGTATGAATATTAGAAAGGCAATTCCGTTGGTTATCGGTACAGCCAGGGTAGGCATTATAGGTAAGGTAGGTACCCATACTGTGCGGGGTACTCAAACCCGGTCGTTCGCCGATAAGCACCAAAACCAGTTGACTCCGTAATGCATAACTTATCGCATCGCCCAATGCCACGCGTCCTTGTGTGGCAAGGCAAAGTGGGGCCAAGTCAATATCGGTAGGCTGAAGCAAGGAGAGTAGGTTTTCTAAAAAAGGTGCGGCATGTTGTTGAATGGCTTGTGGTGAAAGGCCGTCACAGAGCACAATTGTTAAGGTATAGCCCGAAGTGCTTTTCCATTGTTGCAGCATTTCGGCTGATTCTTCGTTTAGTAGTTTGCCCAAATCGGGTCGTTTTAGGTAGGTTTCCCGATCAAACGTTTGGCTCTGCACATGGACTTGTACCGGAAATAATTCCTGCAATTGATCGGCAAGTGCATCGGTGTCCAATGGAGTATATACAGCATCGCGCGCTGCGGCATGTGACCATGAAAAATCAAGGTTGGCGGCGGTGGGCATCGAACTGCCGCTGTGGCCCAAGCCAATTCGGGCAGGACTTAGTTCACGCAGGTGAGCGAGAACGGCGAGGGTTCTGGATGCGTTCATTTGAGGTATTGAATGAGTGGATGCGACGGACTAATTTCAGTAGCCAAACCTTGTTGCTCGAGCCAGCGGGCAAATTCAGGTGCAGGCTTCAGAGTAAGAAGGCGTTGTGTATTTTGTACATCGTGATAGGAAGTAGATTGGTAATTGAGCATCACATCATCGGCACCAGGAACACCCATTACAAAGCCACAACCGGCTACGGCTATTTGAACCAAGATGGAATCCATATCATTTTGATCGGCTTCTGCATGATTGGTATAACACAAGTCTAGTCCCATAGGAAGTCCCAGTAGTTTTCCGCAAAATAAATCTTCGAGGGCGGCTCGGTTAATTTGTTTGCCGTCATACAAATATTCGGGGCCAATAAACCCTACCACTGAATTGACCAGCAACGGATTGAATTTGCGCGCCACCGCATAGGCCCTTGTTTCACAGGTTTGTTGGTCTACACCGCCATGGGCTTGGGCCGATAAAGACGAGCCTTGCCCGGTTTCAAAGTACAGGCATTGGTTCCCTACACTGCCTCGATTTAGCGACAAGCCGGCTTCTAAACCCTCTTGCAGCATCGCCAAGTTTATCCCAAATGATTGATTGGTTTTCTCGGTTCCGCCTATGGATTGAAACACCAAATCAACTGGAACTTGTTGCTCAATGAGTTGCAACGTTGTGGTGAGGTGGGTTAAAACGCAGGCTTGGGTCGGAATTTCAAACCGTTGGATGAGGTCGTTGAGCAGGTGATTTATTTGGGCAATTTGACGCGGATCATCACTGGCCGGATTTACACCTATCACGGCATCTCCGCAGCCATACAGCAGCCCTTCTATCAGAGAAATGCCAATGCCTTTTAAGTCATCTGCCGGGTGATTGGGTTGAATGCGAGACGAAAAGTGTCCGGCCAATCCCAAGGTGTTTCGAAATCGGGTTGGATTGATGCATTTTTTGGCCACCACCATCAGGTCTTGGTTGCGCATAATTTTAGAAACCGCAGCCACCATTTCGGGGGTGAGTCCCCATTTGATGGCTTGCAATTCGACGGTTGTGGTGCTGTGTTGCAACAGCCAATCCCTAAAACTGCCCACCGTATGACTGGCAATTTTTTGGAACGCTTGGGCATCATGTGAATCGATAATTAGTCGGCTCACTTCGTCTTCTTCGTAGGGAATGGGCAATTCTTGCAAAAATTGAGCGAGTGGCACTTCGGCCAAACAATATTGGGCAGCAATGCGTTCGGTATAGGAATTTGCTGCCAACCCGGCTAGCGCATCGCCCGAACGGTAGGGTGTTGCTTTGGCCAAAAGCGTCTTTAGATCGGGAAATGTAAAGGAGATATTATTTTTGGTAAACCGGTACATAGGCTCGGGTTTAGACTTTGTCTAGATCTTGACCACGAAGTAAAGCTGTTTTTTCTACATTTCCAACTAGCTTAAATCCAATTATTACCACGATCATTCCAGCCAAAAAAATAAGGGACAAGAGTAGGTTGAAGTAGATTATTGAAGCCAAGCAAAGTAACGTAAGCAGTATCGCAATTACAGGAAATAGCGGATAAAATGGCGTTTTGTAGGAAGCGGTATACTGTGGTTGTTGACGCAATTTAAACAAACTCAGCAGGCTGATAAGGTACATGACCAATGCCCCCAATGCCGAAATAAGAATAACTTGTGCAGTTGTGCCGGTGAGCAGTGCCAACAATCCTGCTAATCCACCGACCAACAAAGCCCAATGCGGGGTTCGAAAACGGGGATGCAATTCGCTCCATTTGGCAGGCAAATAGCCGCTGCGGGATAAGGCAAACAATTGCCGGGAATAAGAAGTGATTAAACTGTGAAAAGAAGCCACGAGCCCAAATAATCCAATGCTTGTAAATAGTTTTGACCAATGGCTGTCGCGTCCAAGTACTTGACTTATGGCCTCGGGCAACGGATAATCGAGGTTTTGCAGTTGCGTCCAGTCGCCTATTCCTCCGGCCAAAACCATCACGCCAATAGCCAACACAACCAAGGTAGCCAGCGCATAGCCATATCCTTTTGGAATCGATTTTGATGGGTTTTTTACTTCTTCGGCTACCATAGCCAAGCCTTCGATTCCCAAAAACAACCACACTGCAAATGGCAGTGATTCAAAAATGCCCGATACACCAAAGGGCAGACCATTGTGGGTGAAATTTCTAAGTTCAAACGAGGGCGAAACAATGCCCATAAAGAGCAGCAATTCGGCCACGGCCAAAACCGTTACCAACAGATTAAACTGTGTAGATTCTTTGATCCCAAAAAAATTAATTAGGGAAAAAATTACATAACACCCAATGGCTGTGCCCAAAACAGGAATTTCCGGCAATAAAAAATGCAAATAACTGCCCAAGGCAAAGGCGATCGCGGGGGGTGCCAATACAAATTCTACACAGGTGGCATAGCCCGCTATGAGACCACCATAGGGCCCAAAGGCTTTATAGGCAAAGGCAAAGGGTCCTCCCGCATGAGGAATTGACGTGGTGAGTTCGGTGTAACTGAAAATAAACGTAATGTACAAAACTGCAACAACCAAAGTTGCGACTAGAAACCCTAAGGTTCCAGCCGAATTCCAGCCGTAATTCCAGCCAAAATATTCGCCAGATATCACCATGCCTACGCCCAAGGCCCAGAGGTGAATGGGCGTGAGTACTTTTTTGAGTTGCATGGATTGGTTGTTGGTCATGGTTATAGGGCTATGGTAAAATAAAAAGAACTTCCTTTTCCCACTTCACTTTCTACCCAAATCTTTCCGCCGTGTTTTTCGACAAAATCTTTGCAAATGAGTAATCCGAGTCCGGTTCCTTTTTCGCCAGCCGTGCCCAAGGTACTGTTTTTTGTAGTTACCTCGTTAAATAGGTTTTCGCACTTGGCTGCCGACATCCCAATTCCGGTATCGCTCACTTGTACTCGAATAGTTGCATCTTCTACTTGGCAACTGAGTCGTATTTGGCCCTGATTTGGGGTGAATTTTATGGCGTTGTTCAATAAATTTCGAATCACCGTATTGATCATGTTTTTGTCGATATTGAGAATCAAATCGGGGCAAATGTCATTCTGAATTGCAAGTGATTTGGCAGAAGCAGGCACTTGAAACAAACGAATTGATTTGGCTGTCAATTCATGTAAGCATACAGGACTAGGCTGCAGGAGTAGTTCGTTTTTTTGCAATTGCGCCCAAATTAATAAGTTGTCGAGTAATTCGTAGGTGGATTCGGCCAAGTTTTTGCATTGGATAAAAAGCAAATCCTGTTGTTCTTTTTTCATGCTACTTTCTTGATCGATAAGCAGTTCAAAAAAGGTGTTTAGGTTGCCAATAGGCCCCTTGAGGTCATGGGCTATGATCGAGAAAAATTTGTCTTTTGTTTCAAGGGCATCTTTGAGTTTGGCTTCCAATTCGATGCGGTTGCTAATATCAACAAAAGCAGTAAACAAAGCACGTTTACCTTTATACTGAATGAAATTAGCCGTCATAAATGCCCAAAAATCTCGTCCGCTAGCTGTGCGCAAAGACACCTCAAAATCGCGCACAAAACCGTGTTTTAGTATAGCATCGATGTAACGAGCCCTTTCGTCAAGGCTGGAAAAAAACACAGAAACATGTTGTTGCATCGCTTTTTCCAAGCTCATTTCAAATATTTGCGTAGCCAAATCATTCACATACAAAATTTCACCAGTTTCGGGTATGGTGATAATCATGGGAAAGGGCGAATTTTCGACTAATTTGCGGTAACGTTCTTCGAGTTCGGCCAGTAATTTTCCTTTTTCAATGCGCAGGGAAATTTCTTTTTTCAAATTTTTATTGAGTCGAAAGAAATACACAACCAACCAAGCTAGTCCCGAGAGCAGGAGCAATGCGGCACCTATAGTGAGGTAAACATAAAAATAGTTGGTTTTTGGGTTTGGATCATAAATAAAACCATCGAGTGTAGTGTCTTTTTTTAGCAATCCCAACTCTTTGTAGATTTCGGCAATTCGTTCCCAGCGATGGGGATTAATATAACCTACTTCGATTACTTCGGGCACAATGAGTTTTTGGGTTTCGCGTGCTTCATATTGCAAATGGGCCAAGTTGTGACGCTGTGTGTATTGGCTGTAAATCAAATTGATGATTTCATCGGGATGGGCCAACGCATATTTCCAGCCGTCTATGCTGGCTTGGCGAAACGCCTTTACCCGATCGGGATGATCTTCTAATTCTTGTTCGCTGCAAAACAACGCATCACCATAAAAATCAATGCCCGATGATCGCGGATTGTAGACCGTGTAGGGCTCGTTTAACATTTGCATGTCGTAGGGCTCATCGGTAGAATAACCAGACATGGCATAAATTTGGTTATTAACCAAGGGTTCAACCGAAAATGAGTGGGGTTTGATTTGTGAAGGTAATAAATCAACATGCTCTGATTTTAGATACGCCAACAATTCAGCGGTATTGGGTTCTAATTCGATGGTTTTGTGTTCCAAATCGTGAATGTTATCGGCATCACTGTGTTTTTTGGAAATAAAAATATGCGGCGAATGTTGAAAAATATTGGCCAAAAGCACTACAGGAACGCCTTTGTTTCGCGCAACAATCAAATCAGACGAAGCAACTCCGTATTGTGCTTTTCCGCTAGAAACCGCTTCAATACTATGTGTTTTGGAATTGGCTTCTTTTAACACAACATTCAAGCCAGCCTTTTTGTAATAGCCTTTGTGCAAGGCCGCATAATAGCCTGCAAATTGAAATTGATGTTTCCACTTGAGTTGCAAGACAATGGAATCTTGAGGTGCAGGACTAGCCGCTCTAAAAGTGGTGCTTAGCCCAAGTAATACAAGGGCAATGTAGTGGGGAAATTTCATAAAATAGTAGTGGGGATACTAGAAAAAAATCCCTTAGCTACTGAATAACTAAGGGATTGAAATGATATGATTGATTTATTCTTCTGATTCAGCTGGGGCAGTTGGTTCAGTTGTATCAGCAACAGGAGCTTCTGCTTCGGCAACGGGTGCTTCTACTTCGGCAACCGGAGCAGCATTTTGGCTCATATAATTGGCTTTCACGTCTTCGTAGAATTTGGCATTGCTTACTTGCATGTAGGGCACTAACCACAAGAATCCAATTCCTAATGTTAATATGCACAATATTGCCCATCCTACAAAACGAAGGCCCAAGCAAAAATATTTCCATTTGTAGCCGTTCATCATGGCTTTACTTTTGTCGATAGCCTCCATCGCATCCATACTTTCTTCATCAGCTAGGATGTAAAAAGTCATAGAATAGGAAAGGGCTGCAATAATTCCAGGAATAATCAACAACAACATCCAAAGAATGATAAATACAAGCATTAAAAAATAGGCTGCCAGAGCCAATCCAAATTTATTGAACCCTTCAAATAGTTGATTGATGTTGGCGTCTTCATCTCTGGCCAAAGCCAAGGAATAGGTGGCCAATCCGATGGCCATTGGGCCCCCAATTAGTAGGGAAATGATTGGTCCTGCAAATGGAATAAGCTGGACAGCGATTACAATTAACATATACACGACAAAAGCGCCAATGGCTTGTCCCCATTTGCCTGCCAATGATTCGCGGGCTTGTTGCATTAATACGGTGTTTGCGGTACTCATACGGTTTAGTTTTTTTTGAAATAGACCTACTCATCTGGCTTTTCGGTTATCGCCCCCGCATTTTTCCAAGCGGGCAGGAGGTTTAGTTTAGTGGTTACGAATATACTAAAATTGACGTTTACCGATGGCTATTGGTTTGGTTTTTCCGTAAAGAATTGCATGAGCAACAAGGCCAAGTTGGGCTCCACATGACTGATGCTTCCGGTGGTGATCGAAACGCCCACGCCGCCATAGGGATTTACAGCTGCACCGGCGAGCCCAATGCCACCAAAATTCAAAAAGTAGCAGTAGCCTTCGGTTTGCTTGGAAAGAAATAAAGTCATGCCGGTGAAACCGCCTTTGTTGAGGCGGAGTTCGTCTTGTAAGGACAAATCATATACTTGGTATTGACCAGAAGCAATTTCTTGTTTTTGGCCTTGCACTTTGTAGGATTGCACCTTGGTTTCCAAAAAATTGTCTGAGCCAAACACGACTAGCTTGTTTTTGGGCAGTGTTTCAAAATTGGTATCCAAAAGAGTGTCATCGGCATAATAGGTGTTTAAGGTGAGTTCACCAACCGTTGGGTCTTGAGCGGTAAAAGCCACAAACTGAAATGCATTGGCTCCATAGGCTTGGGCTTTTCCTTTTATTTTGTCAAACAAGTCGCTGATATTTTTGAGGCTTCCGCTGGCTTTAATTTTGGCCACAAAAACCGCTTGATTTACTGCTGTAGTGGGACTCAAATAAATAAATTGTTGGTACTTGGGTTGTTGGAGGGTATCGTTAACCTCCAGTACAGTAACTGTTTGGGACCAGCTGGTGCTTGCCCAAATGCAAAGTGAGAATAAAAAAATATGTTTCATAGTTTAGGGAAGTACTAGTTTAACTAAAGTGCTCAAACCGGTCAATAAAATCATCCCGAGTACCAATACGCGAAAATGATGTTCGGCAATTCGGTCTAGTATTTTTTTGCCAGTATAGGTGCCTACTACGCTCACTACAAGTAAAATAGGAAGTAGATACAGGTCTTTTTGGTGAATGTATCCGTTGTAATAATACACCACAGTTCGGCTGCAGTCTATGCCCAAATCAATAAGGGCTGAGGTGGCTATAAATACCGCAATAGGTAGCTGATAGGCAGCTAAGGTGAGTCCGCGAATGGCGCCCCCAGTTCCTAAAAAGCCTGAGATAAACCCAGAACTCGCGCCACCCAACATGGCATTTGTAGATGAAGGTGTGATGCGGATTGATTTTTTTACTAAAAACAAGGTTGCCAATGCAATCAAAAATAACGCCATCACCAATTCGAGAATTTGGCCATTGATGTAGGCACTCAAATAGGCGCCTATGACTACAAAAAGTATAGCGGGCAGACCAATGCGAAGCAAAAGTGCCTTGTCAATTCCTTTGCGAAACAAGGCAATTTTGGATAGATTACTAAAGACATGAAACAAGGCAGTAATGCCCAAGGCCGAATCAAAATCTAAAAAATAGGTGGCCAAAGGAATAAAAAAAAGCGAGGATCCAAATCCGCCCAAGGTGCCTAAAATTTCGGCAAGCAAGGCCAAAAATATGAATAAATAGAGCGAATCGATCATAACGTAAGGGTTGGGAAATCCAAGACAAATTTACGTTGTTTTATGTGTAATCGTAAACAGATTTGTGTGTAATGCAGTTGCACCATTCAATTTGTCAAAATGTGCAAATGGAGCTCAATTTTATCGATGAACGACAACGGATGTGGCGTTGGTAGAGTTTTTTGCCCGTTTAACGAATTTAATTTTTTAAATAACCAACTGCCGGTATGTTTGTTCCGTTAAATAATCAAAAGCAATCAGATGGAGAATTTTTATAATCCTGTTTACCGTGAAGAATACATGCAGGGCTTTGAGTTAGGATTAAATCCAACACTTGAAAACCATACGGTTGATCAATCCAACAAAGCTTTCCATTCTGGTTTTCAATATGGCCGAGAAGAATACGAACGATTAAACGGAAAAATATCGTTGGGGATTCCCAAACACATCTTGACCGATAAAATTCTAGAAGAATTTATGTTGGCGGGCATGTTGGGTATGGAAATTGAATACAACCAGTACAATGCGCATCAATTGCACATTATTGAACAATGGTATAAAAGTGGCATTGAAAAATATGATGCCAACGAAACCATTTATTTGATGGCCATTTTAGAATCCTTGGATATAGCAGTACATTAATGTTTTTTGGCTGATCCCAGATAATACCCCAAATATCCCATCGGAATATAAGCAAACCCCAAATCGACCACCGCAAACCACAGTGGAGTGGGCAAGGAAAACACCATCATAGTTCCACCCAATAAAAACCAAAAACCAATGCCAATTGCCCATTGTTTTTGGTGCATAATTCCCCATTTACTTACCACATACGCAGCCAATAAAGTACCCAAGGCATGAGCCAAAAACGGCATCAAAAAATGAATGGGTTGCATAAGGGGCATGGCAGCTTGCAAGCCGGCTTCGGTAGTAAGATCACAACCGGCAGGAGGCGGGATAAGGCTGCTGCTAAACGAGATAATCCCCATATTTATTAAACCGCCCGTAAAGATCGCCCCAATAGCAATTAGGGCATTTTTAAGTTTTGGATTCATCGATCAATTGAATAAGTTCTATATAGTTTTGTACCACCGCAAAACAGCCCGCTTGGCGTAAATTTTCTGGTTTTTCGGTGGAGCACATCCCAATTACGGGAATGTTTGCCGCTCGTGCCGCCCGAACTCCTGCTATTGTATCTTCTATTACCCAACAGTCGTTTGCCGGAACGTTTATTTTTTTTAAGGTAGTGAGAAACACTTCTGGATCTGGTTTTCCCTTGCTCACTTGATGTCCGCCAACCACACAACTAAAATAGTGTCGAATAGCCAAACCGTCCAATACCAAATCAATATTGGGTTGATCACTCATGGTGGCCACGGTCATTATGCATTTGCGTTGAGCAAGTACCGCAAGAAATTGATGCAATCCTGCAATTTCTTTCAGGTATGGGCGATAGGTGTCGCGGTACAATTGCTCTTTTTCTTGTCCCAAGGCATGCACCTCATTGGCTGATAAATCTGCACCAAAAAAACGCCCAATGAGTTCTACAATAGTGCCGTGACTTTGGGCTTGAAATTCGGATAAACTTAGTGTTGTATCGTATTTTTCCAAAAAGCGCAACCAGGCCTCTTGATGAAAACGTACGTTGTTTACCAAGGTGCCATCCAAATCAAATAATATCGCTTTTGGAAAGGTGTAGTTCAAACTATTGGACTAGTTTAAGTATTATTTCTAATTCATCAGCCTTTACTTGTGTTGCAATTAGTGCAATTACTGTTTCATAGGCTTCGGCTGGTGCATTTTGTTTGAAGGCCGTGAGCACTTGTGCATTTTCGGCATCTCTGCGCGCAGGAACGATGTATTTAAACCAAAGCAACAAGGTGTCAAACGGCATCACTTGCATGATTTCAATTTGATGCCCAATAAGTTCCTCGTCGGTGAAGTGTTTTTGCATTTCGGCTTCGACCAAGCGATCTTCTTCGTCGATGTGCTTAAGGTAACTTGATTGAAAATCGCATAAGTCCAAGTAAAACTCATGCCCCATGTCATTGGATTGGCTGCCATCAAAGCGTTGAAGTCGGTCGGCCAACTCTTGTTCTTGTCGATCTATAATGGTGTGTTCAACCAAATAGGCTGCTGTAAAATCGGCATTTTTCTGGGCAAGTGGGGCTAAAATAAATTGATTTTCGGTAGCTGTATGGTCTTTTAGCAAATGAACAACTTCAGTTCCCAGTGCTTGTAGTTTTTGTACCGCAGCTTTATTACTGAAATCGGTTTTACCAGCCAACAACACCAGTTGTCCCAGCGCATTGCGTAATCCTTTGTGTGCCGGATCTAATGATCGTAATCGGTTCATTATTATAGGTATTTAGTTGTACTAATTGTGTTCGGGTGCTTCAGCCAAAAGGGCAATAATGGACTCGGGTAAAAAAGGTCTACCTCCGGCTGCGGGCACACAGGTTGCGGTAAAAACCGCCTCGGTGTACAATTTGTTGTTGAGGTAAATGCCTTGCTTAAGGTGCAACTTGGCATTGCTGCTTTGGTCGCGTAATAAAACACAGTTTACCTGAAATGCATCGCCCGATTTTAAGGGTCTCAAGAATTTTAGGGTATAGCCGGTTAAAACCATGTTGATGCCTTTTTTGGCTTCTTCCTCAATGTCAAAATGCAATATTTCTTTTACAAATTTGTGGCGACAATCTTCCATATAAAACGGATAGTACAAGCCATCCATAATGCCTTGAATGTCGATATGATCTGGGTTAACTTCGTAATCTAAACTGTAGTTCATGTTTGTTATAATTGAGGTGTGTTAGGGTAAAATTTGAATTAATTCATTACGTGATAGGCGAGAACTTTTTGCACGTCATACACATTGACCGATTTGTTGAATTTCTTACAAATGCTGGGTTGCACTTCGCTGGAGATCCAAATTTTTAGTTCGGCATCCAAATCAAAGGTACCGGCCGTTTCGATACTGAATCGCGATATACTTTTGTATACGATCGATTTGTATTCCACTTTTGAACCGGTAATTCCTTGTTTTTCAATTAGAATGAGTCGTTTGTTGGTAAAAATAAACAAGTCCCGAATGAGCTTAAACCCCATTTCAATGGCTTCACTATCGGTTAGTAGTTGGCCGTATTTGGCTGTTAATTCGTCTTGATTTACTGCTCCTGCATTGCCTAGTAAGGCCGAAAATAGTCCCATAGTTTGTGAATTTGAAAGCGAAAGTAATCAAAAAACACAAATCTAACTGCCTGCAAAACTGCTATCTAAAATTCCTACAGCCAATTCAGCCCATATAAGCAACAAGATGGCAAGCAAAATAAAAAAAAGTACAATTTTTATCCAGCGTTTACGGGCCAATTGTTGTATGCCTATAGCGCACAATCCTGCTCCGAAAAGTAAAATACCGGCGCACACAAAATCAGATAAACGCCAATTTACCTGATTAGTTAATTGCATGGCAAGTAGGGGAATACAAAGCAAGGCCAACACCAATTTGCCAAGCCGAAGGATTTTAGTTTTCATCTTGTTAATATAAAGTGCCACTGCCTTCGCAACTCAACGGAGCAGTAATGGTAAGGTTGGTGAAATTTTGACTGCAATTTTCGTTGCGCGTGACTCCTGCATCTTTATAAAAAACGAGTTGTGTTTTGCTTTTAAATACCGCAGAGGGTTTGGCGTTGTAATTGCTTTTTACGTAATAATCTTGCCCAGTTTGTGCATTGTTTATGGTGAGACTCCAGGGCAAAGTAGGGTCGTTGAGTGTGATGAGTTGACCATTTTGATCAATGTATTTAAGAACCACATCACTGTAATTGCCTTGATCGATAGCAAAAGTGTATTCTACTTTGTATACTGGGTTTGCCGCTGGTGTGGTTTTGTCGCTTTCACAAGCACCTAAGGTGAGTGCCATAAAGCTCAACAATAAAAAGGAAAATCGAATTTTCATACCAATTTAAATTTAAAATTTATGGCTGTAAATATACTTTTTAAAGGATAATGGTAAAAATAAATATCAGTCAATTCAACGATTTTACCCCTGATTACTCGGTAATATGTTTGATAAACTGAGCCGGAACACCAGCCACCATAGTATTGGCTGCTACGTCTTTGGTAACAACTGCTCCGGCTGCTACAATCGAATTTTCTCCAACGGTTACTCCAGGTAAAATGGTAGCGCCTGCACCAATCCACGCATTTGCTTTAATAACTACAGCATGCAGTACCAATGATTTTCGTTGGGCGGGTTCAACAGGATGATTTTCGGTGATGATAGAAACTTTTGGCCCAATGAGCACGTGATCTTCTATTGTGATACCTCCCAAATCCAAGAAGCTGCATCCGTGATTAATGAATACGTATTTCCCAATGTGAATGTGTTTTCCAAAGTTGGTGTGAAAGGGGGCAAAAACAATAGTACTGTTGTCAATGTTTGAACCAATAATAGCACTAAGTGCTGTGCGAATGGCTTGTACAGAATTTAAGGTATTGAGCATTGCTGATCGGGCAATGGTATCGGCTACGCCCGCCCATACGCCCGCCATTTCGGGATCTTGGTGATCAATCATTCCGCCTTGCAACATGCGGTCAAAAATGGTTGTTGCTTTGGACGAGTGCATTTCTAGAAAGTTTTATTTAATTTATTGGTAAATATAATCAGTTGTGCTTTTTAAAGCAGTATATTTTAGTTCATTAAAAATGATTGATTTTTTTTACACATTAAAATGATCGAACCGCACGCACTGAGTACGAATTTGGTTTGGAAAAATAGGTTTCACCAGCCGAACTGGAAAAGAATTTTACCCAAGCTGAATATTGGTTGTATTCGGTAGAACTCCAGTAAGCATTTGATGAACTAAATCCTCCCAAAATAGCCTTGTTGGTATACAACATGCGCAATTCGTATTTGCTTGGTAAATACCAATCAGAATAACCATTTAGCACCAAATCGGCACATAATTTTGCCGCATAAACTCCATCTCCCTGTGCTAGAACTATTGCTTGGGTATTAGCTGCTCCCGTTCCGATAACAAGTCCATTTGCGCCCGAAAGTATAACAGGACTTACCGTTGAGGTTTTCCAACCAATGCCAGTACTTTGGTCAGTTGGAGCTGCAATGAGTCCATGTTTTATTGCAGGATTGTAACCTGGATCGTTCGGTTGCAGAATGTAGGCGATTTTTCCACCTTTATAGGGTGAGCCTATGGTAAACTGGTCAATTACTGGAGCAACGGGTCGAGTAGTATTGCGCATTGGCGTATGTTCTTCACAAGAATACAATACAAAAAACAAGGCAAATAAAGAAAGTAATTTGGGCATGATTTTTTTTTGCAAATGTAATGGAAAGTGTACTATTTGTTGTCGTTATCGGTTAACTTCCAACTTCCCGCTATTCTTCTTAATACACCCACACCTTTTCTTGCTGAATGTTGTTGGCCGAAATCAATTTCACCCAGTAAATCCCTTTAGGCAAGTTACTTAAGTCGAGTTGGCTGCATTGTTGTTCCCGAAGAACCACTTGTCCGCTCGTGTTGTAAACAAGGACTTCCGTGTACTTTTGATTGTTTAAATATAAAACACCCGAAGTAGGATTCGGATAAACCAAGGTTTGCTTTGGTGTAAAATTTGTGGAAGCCAATAACGGCCCTACACAATGCTCGGTTTGCAAGTAATCAGATTCGCCCGAGTTGTACACTGCCGTGACATGCATATCAAAGCCATTTGGGGAGGGTTGCCCTTGGATGTTGAAGTATAAAAAATCGTTGGTACAATTGGTAACAATGCCAAAAAGTGGCGTATTCAAATTATAAACGGAAGTTTCAGTTTGAAACCGATACAGCTCATTATTGCGGTATACATTATAGCCCAAGAGTTCATCGTGTGGTTGAGCCGGCGCTTCCCACTGCAATTCATAAAAGTTGTTGGGGTAGTCGTAATAGTGCATCCAGCTGAGGTTTTGTACCGGATTGAGTTGTGCAAACAAAGTGGTAATGTAAAGGAAGAGAACTAGATAAAGTGCTTTTTTCATAGTATTCAATTTAAATTAATTTTTACAAATTTTGCTGCTAAACTCGCCTTGTTCAGTATAGCATTTCACCACATAATTTCCCTTAATTAACGCGCTCAAATCAATTTGGTTTTGATGAACGGGCATGCTAAATACTAATCTGCCCAACAAATCATACACGTCAATTTTTGTACAATTTAATGAAGTATCAATATGTAAAACCGTTTCAACAGGATTGGGGTATAGGGTTACTTCTTGCATGGTAAAACTTACATCAGCTAATTCGCAGGTACTCGTAACGACAAGATTGGGGAAAATGGTGGTGTAGGGTTGAAAGTTGGCCAACTGCGAAGTATCACAACAAATTAAGGTAATGTTAGGATTGTTGTTAAAGTAGACAGCTTCGTTGCGGTTGTTTTTGATGTACAGCGATTGCAGATTATTGTTCATGCAATAGATATCATTGATAAAAATACAATCGGTGGCATTGAGGGTTGTGAGCTGATTGTATTGGCAATTCAAAGATTGCATAAAAGTAGATCCCGTTAAATTGATTGAAACCAGCAAGTTATTGGAACAATCCAAGTATTTTACCGTGGGCACTACCGAGAGGTTGAGTAAAGTCAGTTGGTTGTTGTAGCAGCGAAAGTCAAGCAAACTGGATGCGCCATAAAAACTCAAATCGTGCAACACATTGTTATAGCAATACAAGTATTTTAATGCCGAAAAGCCTACCACATTGAGCGAGCTTAAATTATTGTCGCTGCAGTTTAACAAAATCAAATTGTTTTGAAACCCCAAATTGAGTGAGGTAAGTTGGTTGGAATAACACGAAATATCTTCTAGTTGCGTCAGGTTGCTCACATCCAAGCTTTGCAACAAATTGCTGTAGCAAACCAGTAAGCGCAAATTAACTAACGTACTCACATCAAGCGAAGTAATCGCATTGGCACAGCAATAAAACACTTCCAGTTGGGTGAGTGCACTAACATCAAGTGAGCTCAGAAAATTTTGTTCGCAGCGCAAATAGGTGAGGTTTGTAAAGCTCTGAATGCCCACCATGCTAATGATGTTGGAATCGTGTACATCCAAATAGGAAACCTGTTGCGCTTCGGTGAGTTGTATTTGTCCGTCGTTGTTTTGATCTACCTTAAAATAGGCCCCACCCAAGTTTTGTGCAATGAGGTTTGACGCATTGGCTTCCAGTAATTTGGCTTTAAAAAAACTATCGGGAATAGATACAATTTGCGCCGAACAAACGCTATAAAAAATACTAACTAAGAAGAGTAATCGTAATTTCATACAAATGGATGACTGGTTTTGATTGCGATCAAAGATATCATTTAATTTGAAAGGAAATTGGTTGGCGGTTGTCGGTATTTTAGATTGAAAGATTGAATAATTGAAAGATTCAAAAATTCAAAAATTTTAAATTATTGAACGTATTAGTT
>JBDKFO010000008.1:0-104691 GCA_039798665.1 Bacteroidota bacterium | reverse complement strand
GGCAGCTGCTACAGAAAACCAAGTGCTTTGTATTAACTCGGCCATCACACCAATTACTTATACTTTAAGTGGTGGTGCAACTGGCGCAACAGTTACCGGCTTACCAGCAGGAATCACTGCGGTAGTTACCGGAACAACCTTGACTATTTCAGGTTCTCCATCTACATTAACAGGTTCTCCATTTACCTATAACATTACTACAACCGGTAATGCTTGTACAGTTGCTACAGGAACTGGAAGCTTTACGGTGAATCCAGTGCACACAATTGCTTTAACATCTGCTATTTCAACCGAGGCGCAAACCTTGTGTGTGAATACAGCGATTACACCAATTACGTATTCGTTAGGTGGCGGCGCAACCGTAGCGAATGTTACGGGTCTACCTGCCGGAGTTAACGCAGTAGTTTCTGGAACTACCTTGACCATCTCAGGAACACCAAACACAACTACAGGTTCACCATTTACTTATTCAATAACCACTACAGGAAACAGCTGTACGGTAGCTACTGATGGTGGAACCATTACAGTTGATCCGATCCACACCTTGACCTTGAGTTCTGCAGCAACTACAACTGCTCAAACGATATGTTTAACCAATCCAATTGCGCCAATTACTTACACCATAGGTGGTGGAGCAACAGGCGTAAGCGTATCAGGTTTACCAAATGGAGTAACTGCTTCCTTAACAGGTAACAATTTGACTATTGCGGGTACACCAACCACTGCAAATACCACTCCTATAATTTATACGATTGTTACAACTGGAAATGCTTGTGCTACCGCTACCTTAACAGGAACCATTACGGTTAATCCACCTGCAACTATTGTCATTACCTCGGCACTTCCAACGGCTAGCCAAGAATTGTGTATCAATGTACCTATTATTCCAATTACGTACTTGGTTGGAAATGGTGCTACCGCAGCTGCCTTGGTCACTTCATTTGGAAGTTTTCCAGTAGGAGTTACGGGTGTGTTTGACGCTACAACTGGAATTTACACCATAAGTGGTACACCAACTGAAGCAGGTATTTTTCCTTTCCAAATCAATACGAGTGGCGGATGTCCATCGGTTCCAGTACAAGGAAGAATCAAAGTAAATCCTAATGCCACGATTACATTAACCTCAGCAGTTGCAACAGCCAATCAAGCTATTTGTAATGGAGCGGCCATGACACCTATATTTTATTCTGTAGGAAATGGAGCTACAGGCGCTACCCTAAGCGGAATGCCAGCTGGAATTACGTCATCTTTTTCAGCGGGAATACTAACCATTTCAGGATCTTCGCTTATTGTAGGAACCTATAATTATTCAGTTACCACCGTAGGCGGATGTTCATCTGCAACCCTAACCGGTGTTTTAGAGATAAAACCAAATGTAACGATTGCCTTGACTTCGGCGCCTAGTACTGCGATACAAACCTTGTGTGTTAACGATCCTATCACGCCAATTCAATATACAGTGGGTAATGGCGCAACTGGGGCAGCAATCCTTTCTGGTTCAGTTCCATATGGTTTAGTAGCTCAGTTTAATGCCGGTGTATTGACCATTTCGGGTACTCCAACCGAATACAGTACTTTCCATTTTACCAGTACAACTATTGGTGGATGTTCAACAGCATCATTAACAGCCACCTTATACATTCGTTCGTTACCTCAGTTTACATTAGCACAAGAAGGAACTATTTGTGTGGACGAATTTGGCGTGCCAAATCCAGGTGCTATTTATACCTTGGATACACAAATGGATCCATTGCAATATACGTTTGAATGGAGTGATTTAAACGGAGTGATATTAGGACAAAATAGCAGTACATATGATGCTACTATTCCAAGTACCTACAGTGTAAAAGTAACTAGTGTACTTACCGGATGTTCAGCTGTTGTTTCGGCTGTTGTATCTCCTGCATTACCGCCACTTACGGCAATTGCAACCGTTTCGACTGAATTTACTGATCAACAACTTGTAACAATTTATGTAGAACCACAAGGATTCTACGAATACCAATTAGATGGTGGTCCATTCCAATCGCAAAATTATTTCACCAACTTAACGTCAGGCTTCCACCAAATCGTAGTGCGAAATGCTTGTGGTGAATTGCCACCTGTTGAAGTACGCATTATTGATTATCCAAATTTCTTTACACCAAATGACGATACCTATAATGATTACTGGAACATCTCCGATTTGGCTGATCAACCCGACGCACAAATCTACATCTTTGATCGATTTGGAAAATTAATCAAACAAATTCAACCCAGCGGATTAGGGTGGGATGGAACGTTCAACGGGAAGCCAATGCCATCTTCTGACTATTGGTTTAAGATTGACTACCTAAACGAAAAAGGTGATCCAAGTACCTTTAAATCGCATTTCTCTTTAAAACGATAATACGGTATTGAGTATAAAAAAAAAAGGCTTCCCAACGGGAAGCCTTTTTTTATACAATAAAATTTTATTTATTGTTGTATACGTGTATCGCGTCTTTTAAAATTTCAACGGCGCGTATTAAATCATTTTTCTTTAACACATAAGCAATACGTACTTCTTGTATCCCGACGCCTGGAGTGGAGTAAAATCCTGCAGCAGGTGCTACCATCACCGTTTCGCCATTCAAATCATAAGAATCCAATAACCATTGCGCAAAGGTATCGGCATTGTCAACTGGCAAAGCAGCTATACAATAAAAAGCGCCTTTGGGTGTAGCCACTGTCACTCCCGGAATTTGTTGCAATCCCGCAATTAAAACATCGCGACGCTCCTTGTATTCGGTAATCACCGAGTCAAAATAACTTTGTGGTGTATCTAAGGCAGCCTCACTCGCAATTTGTGCAAACGTAGGCGGACTCAAACGTGCTTGGGCAAACTTCATGGCTGTGGCCATTACGGCTTTGTTTTTAGAAACGATACAACCAATTCTCGCCCCGCACATGCTGTAACGCTTGGACACCGAATCAATCATAATGGCGTGTTCTTCCAATCCGGGTAAATTCATCACCGAATAATGCACACCTCCATCATAAGTAAATTCGCGGTAAACCTCGTCGGCGATCAAATACAAATCGTGCTTTTTTACCAATTCGGCCAATTGCATCAATTCTTCGTGCGAATACAAATATCCAGTAGGATTTCCAGGATTACAGATTAATATCGCTTTGGTTTTGGGCGTAATGAGTTTCTCAAAATCGGCAATAGGAGGCAAGGCAAATCCTGTTTCAATACTCGAAATTACCGGCACAACCGTTACGCCTGAGGCTACTGAAAATCCATTGTAGTTGGCGTAAAAAGGTTCGGGGATAATAATTTCATCGCCTTGGTCCATGGTGGTACCCATGGCAAAAAGCAAAGCTTCCGATCCGCCTGTGGTGATAATGATATCGGCTACTTCTATGGGCAAGCCTGCTTTTTGGTAAAAGGCGGCCAACTTGGTTCGGTAGCTTTCAAATCCAGCCGAGTGGCTGTATTCTAATATTTTAAAATCTACATTTCGCACCGCATCCATAGCCACTTGAGGTGTTTCAATGTCGGGTTGTCCAATGTTTAGGTGATATACTTTATGTCCTTTCTTTTTGGCAATTTCGGCATAGGGAACCAATTTGCGAATAGGCGATTCAGGCATGGCATTGCCTTTGTGAGAAATTTTTGGCATAGGATTTAAATTGAGCTGCAAATTTGCAAAAAATTAGTTGCACCCCAATGCGTTAGGTTCACAATTATTTGCCGATTACACGACATAAAAAAAGCTTTCTTTCGAAAGCCTTTGATATTAATAATCACTGGTAGGAACACTCTTTTTCTTTTCGAGTATATTCACATTTTCCCGAACCAGCACTTCGCCTTTAATCTTGATGGCCACTTTGCCATTCTCCACGTTCACGGCATTGCACTCTACGGTAATTGTTTTGCGAATGGGCCCCGGACTCATGTTGTATTTCACATCAATTTTCCCTGTTTTTCCGGGCATAATTGGCTCGGTCGGTTTGGTTGGAATAGTGCATCCACAGGTTGATTGCACATCGGCTATAATTAATGGGGTATCTCCCGTGTTTTTAAACTCAAAGGAGCGCACACCCGAATCGGTATCTTTGTATACTTTCCCATAATCAATGGTGTTTTCGGGAGCTGTAAATTCAATTTTGGCGCCTTTTTGAGCAAATGCGGCAGCGCTTACAACCAAGGCCAAGAGGTAGATAAATTTTTTCATGGGGTGCATAGATTAGCAATCAAAGTAGGGTAAAAATACTTTCTTTTACCCAAATCGCAAATATATCGATCACAATTTTTTATACGCGCCTATTTCTTTACTTTTGCAGCTATTTCCCGCTTTCAGCTGTATCTTTTTTTCATGCTTCAAAAAAGGATGCCGCCTCAATCGGGGCTAGTAAACACAGTACATAAAAGTAAACGTTGAGATATTTTACCTATGAGCTTACCGAATCAATTTGACGCCAAAACCATCGAACAAAAATGGTACGATTACTGGATGAAAAACAACTATTTTCATTCCACTCCCGATGAGCGAACACCCTATACTATTGTAATTCCTCCACCAAACGTAACCGGAGTATTGCACATGGGCCACATGCTCAACAACACCATACAAGACGTCTTAATTCGTAGAGCTCGCCTCAAAGGATTCAATGCCTGTTGGGTACCGGGAACCGATCATGCCTCAATTGCTACCGAAGCCAAAGTAGTAGCCAAATTAAAGGAACAAGGAATAGATAAAAACGACCTAAGCCGTGACGAATTTTTGGCGCATGCCTGGGAATGGACGCACAAATATGGCGGCGTAATTCTAGAACAATTAAAAAAATTGGGCGCTTCTTGCGATTGGGATAGAACTAAATTTACCATGGACCCCGACATGTCGGCTTCGGTAATTCGTTCGTTTGTTGATTTGTATCACAAAGGGCTCATTTACCGCGGTTATCGCATGGTCAATTGGGATCCACAAGCCAAAACCACACTGTCTGATGAAGAGGTAATCTACGAAGAACAACAAGGAAAATTATTCTACATCCAATACCAAATAGAAGGAACAATCGATTATTTAACCGTTGCCACTACACGTCCAGAGACTATTTTTGGCGATACGGCCATTTGCGTCAATCCCAACGACGAGCGCTTTATAGCTTTGCATGGCAAGCAGGTGCGTGTGCCCATTTGCAACCGCTTAATACCCATCATCGCCGATGAATACGTAGATATGGAATTTGGAACGGGATGTCTAAAAGTAACGCCAGCCCATGACGTAAACGACAAAATGTTGGGTGATAAACACCAACTCGAAATCATCGATGTGTTTAATGACGATGCCACATTATCTTCTCACGGTATGCATTATGCCGGCAAAGACCGTTTTGTGGTACGCGAAGAAATTGCCATAGAGTTACAATCAATTGGCGCCTTGGCCAAAACCGAAACACACCTAAACAAGGTTGGAACATCAGAGCGCACCAAGGCTGTTATTGAACCACGCTTGTCAGATCAGTGGTTTCTCAAAATGGAAGATTTAGTAAAACCAGCCATTACCGCCGTATTAGAAACCAACGAAATAAAATTATACCCCAAAAAATTTGAAAACACCTACCGCCATTGGTTAGAAAATGTACGCGATTGGAATATCTCTCGTCAATTGTGGTGGGGACAACAAATCCCAGCCTACTACTACGGCGAAGGAAAAGAAGATTTTGTGGTGGCCGAAACTATCGAGGTAGCCTTGACATTGGCTCAAGAAAAAACAAACAATGCACAACTTACGATCGCTGATTTACGTCAAGATGCCGACGCCTTGGATACTTGGTTCTCCTCTTGGTTGTGGCCAATGTCGGTATTTGGCGGTATTATGGATCCCGAAAATCCAGAATTTAAGTACTATTACCCCACCAATGACTTAGTGACCGGCCCGGATATTTTATTTTTCTGGGTGGCGCGCATGATCATTGCTGGCTACGAATATACCGACCAAAAACCGTTTACCAATGTCTATTTAACAGGCTTGGTACGCGATAAGTTCCGTCGTAAAATGTCTAAATCTTTGGGTAATTCACCCGATCCACTTGATTTGATTGATCAATTTGGTGCCGATGGCGTTCGTGTGGGCTTGTTATTGAGCGCCTCAGCCGGAAACGACATCATGTTTGACGAGGAATTGTGCAACCAAGGAAAAGCCTTTACCAACAAAATATGGAATGCCTTCAAATTGATTAAGGGCTGGGAGGTAAGTGACAACATTCCACAACCGGAATCTTCAGCTGTAGCTATTGCCTGGTACGAAGCTAAATTGCAACACACCTTGGTTGAAATTGAAGATCATTTTGAAAAATACCGCATCTCTGATGCCTTAATGGCCATTTACAAATTGGTTTGGGACGATTTCTGTTCGTGGTTTTTAGAAATGATCAAACCGGCATATCAACAACCCATTGATGCCAAAACCTATGCGAGTGCAATTTACATGATGGAACAAAACATGAAATTGTTGCATCCGTTTATGCCGTTTATCACCGAAGAAATTTGGCATTTAATTCAAGTACGTTCGGCTGAGGAGGCGCTCATCATTTCTACCTGGCCCGAGCAAAAACCATTTGACTCGGCGATTTTAAGTCAATTTGAAACAGTCATCGAGGTAATATCTGGAATTCGTACCATCCGAAAAGAGAAAAATTTACCATTTAAAGATGCCATTGAATTAAAAGTCATCAACCACGACAGTTTTACTTCCTATTTTGATGCAGTAGTAACCAAGTTGGGCAACATTTCTCAAATGGAATATGTTACTGAGAAAGTAAATGGTGCTTTATCGTTTCGTGTAAAATCAAACGAATATTTTATTCCCATTACGGGTTCCATTAACATTGAAGAGGAAGTTGCCAAGCTTCAAGAAGAATTAACCTATACCCAAGGTTTTTTGAGTTCGGTTCAAAAGAAATTAGCCAACGAACGATTTGTAGCTGGAGCTCCCGAAGCCGTTTTGGCCACAGAAAGAAAAAAAGAGGCCGATGCCCTTGCCAAGATAGCGGCAATAGAAGAACGACTCAGTAGTTTACAATAAAAGAAAAACCCAAGATTTAGTCTTGGGTTTTTTTATACTGTGCGATAAAATAATAATAGGCCATTAGCAGTAAACCGATTCCGAAAAAGACAGTAGCATAAGGACGAAACGTATCTTCGGCATAAAATTCACCGGTCATCCAAACCGAATTGGCGATAATCCAACAGCATACGGCCAAATTATGTAATAATTCGCTAGTGGTACGGCGTAATTTAATGGTTAAATACACTGCTACGCTTATCGTTGGAATTATCATAAGCATCCCGGCGGTTTTATAAGAAAGTACCCAACAGGTATCTTTGAGTAACCACAAGGCGATGTGTAAATTTTCTATTTTTCGAATTTTAGGTAGAGTAGACGACAAGTGGCTTAGGGCGTATTAGGAGTTGACGCATTTTCGAAACGCTCGGTAACTTTGGCCCAATTGATGATGTTAAAAAAAGCATCTATGTATTTCTTGCGTTTGTATTGGTAGTTCAAGTAATAGGCGTGTTCCCAAATGTCTAAAGCCAATAGTGGTTTTCCTTTAATAGCCGCTATCGGCATCAACGGATTGTCTTGGTTGGCTGTGCTACATACTTGTAATTTCCCTGTATTGTCTAGTATTAGCCAAGCCCAACCCGAACCAAATTGTTTGGATGCAGCGGCGGTAAATTGCGATTTAAACCCTTCAAACGAACCAAAATCACGGGTAATTAAACTGGCTAAGGTATCTTTTGGTGTTTTGGCTGATTTGTTGGTCAGGCCTTCAAAAAAGAATCCATGATTGAAGTATCCCCCAGCATTATTGCGTAAATCGAGATTTGTCGCATCTGATTTTTTAAGGATTTCTTCGATCGTTAGCGCCTCTAATTCGGGAGTGGCAACCAATTTGTTTAGGTTGTTGGTATAAGTTAAGTAATGTTTAGAATAATGGATTTCAAGCGTTAGTGCATCAATATGTGGCGCCATTGCCTCGTAATTGTATGGAAGTTTAGTCATTTCAAACGTTCCTTCGTCTGCTTTTACATCTTCGGGATTGCCAATCACCATTTTATCATCCTTGCTAGGCAAAGGTACTTCGACTACTTCTGTAAGTTTTTTGCGTGAGCAAGCCAATAAAACTAGCAAACTAAGAGCGCATGCGAATAGTAGGCGTGCCTTCATGGAATTATTTTTTTACAAGTGATAGGATTAGGCTAATGTACTGCTCTTTAGCTTCTTCGACCGAGAGGTGTTTAATTTGCATCCAAGCATTGGTTTTAAATGCATCGCGCAAATGAAAGGAAGAGGTTTGATTTAATTCGACATTGCCCTGAGTCGCCTGTTTGTAATAGGCATATAAGCGCAGTTGCACATCTTGGGGTAATGAGGCTTGGGTCATTTCAGTTGCAATTGCAACAGCCTCGTTAAAACGGCTTTCTAAATCGGCTTGTTTCATGCTATTAAGCTTCTTTGCTTGCAATTATCGTCTTGCCTCCAACGGCTTTTTGATTTAGGTTCACGGTAACTTTGGTGCCAAGTGGTAAAAACAAATCAACACGAGATCCAAATTTAATGAATCCAGCATCGGTTCCTTGTCGCACTTGCATGCCTTCTTCGGCGTAGTTTACAATTCTTCGGGCTAGGGCTCCGGCAATTTGACGGTATAAAATTTCACCAAAAATGCGGTTTTCCACTACAATCGTGGTGCGCTCGTTTTCGGTACTGGCTTTTGGATGCCAAGCCACTAAATATTTCCCTGGATGGTATTTGCTAAATTTTACTTTTCCGTTCACCGGATAACGCGTTACGTGTACATTAATCGGCGACATGAAAATTGAAACTTGCAAGCGCTTGTCTTTAAAGTATTCTTCTTCATACACCTCTTCGATAACTACTACTTTCCCGTCCACGGGTGCAATAATGTGGTAGTCATTTACCTCGACATCGCGTTTAGGATTGCGAAAGAATTGTAAGATAAGAATGAGAAATCCTAAAATAAGTAATTCAATGGTTTTGAGTAACCAGAAAGTGCTGATGAATTTATCGGCCAAAAGCAATAAAACGACTGTGAGAGTTGTTGCGGTTAAAATGATTTTTCCGCCTTCTTTATGAAACATGGGCTATAATTTTATAAAATAAATAGGCTAAAGGTGCCACAAATATAATACTATCCAAACGATCTAAAACACCCCCGTGGCCAGGTAGTAATTTACCGCTGTCTTTTACTTGCGCAACTCGTTTAAATTTGGATTCAATGAGATCGCCAATGGTGCTCCCTATACACACAAGTGCAGCAAGTATTAAGCAAGAAAAATAGGGTTGTTTATCAAAAAAATAATTAAGTAGTCCAGCTAAAATAAGGGTACATACTAATCCGCCAAGAAAACCTTCTTTCGTTTTTTTGGGTGAAATTCGTTCCAGTAATTTATGTTTGCCCCAAGTTTTACCCACTAAATAGGCAAAGGTATCATTTGACCAGATGAGTACAAATACCATTATCACCGACCAGGAATTGAATTCGTGCTGTACAGTTGGGATTTTGGCTAATAAAATAAACGGCAATACAATATAGCCTATGAGGTATACAATTTTTGTGTTTTTAGATAAAGGAAAAGGATCCGAGCTAAATAGATAAATTGTCGCTCGAATAGATACTAAAAGTGTGAGTAGTACAACCAACCATTCGGTGGTTTCACTAAAAGTAAATACATTAAAAACAATATATGTAAAAAGCCCAAGTACAATTGGGAGAGGTTTTGAAAGTCCAACCAATTGGCAAAATTCCCAAATGGCTACAACTAAGAACAGCCCAAAAAGGACGATGAAAGGGATTTGAAACGAGGAAGCAATTAATACAACTGCCACATACAAGCTTCCGGTAATTGCTCTTAGAAGGGTTTCATTCATGCTACAAATCTTCTAAAAGCAACAGGTATAAGTTTTTTGCGGAACTTCCGTATTGCAAAAAATCTTCTTCTTTTGCTTTTTCAAAATACTTAATTGTAGTAATGTTGGTGGGGTAGTCTTTGTCGTATTTTTTCTTGATTACCCGAAGGCCATCACTTTTGCTTTCCAAGATTTGACTTGTGGTCGCATAAATTACAATGTTCACAGGAAGTGCGTCGGGCTTGTTTTGTTTTATTTGGATGGAAGAAAATAAAATAGATCCTTCGTCGGCAATAAGATTTTCGCAGGTAGCAAAAAGAAATTTAGGTTGGGTAGGGGATTGGTAGTTTAATTTATTGTCATCTAATAGCGGAAACAATTTGGGCTCATAACACAAGACTTCACTTTCAAACCAATCGTTTTCTTCTAAAATATTTTCAAACTGCTCACTAATTTCTGCAGGATCCGTGCAATACAAAAATTTGCCTCCGTTTTTCTTGAAGTTATACATGAAACGCTCATCAACAGGAGTGTTTGGTTGGCTTTGGGCATTAAATTCACTTTGACTTTCGTCGTCAGAGGCCTCAGAACCTACACCAAAAAATTTTCTAAAAAGACTCATAGTCGCACGCTAAGAAGTTAATATCAATTGGAAAAAACCAAAGATAAAAAAATCTTAATTCAATTGAGAGTTGAATTAAGATTTTTTGGATTAATTAATCGATTTTACGGGTTTATTCTGCGGCCGATTCTGTGCTTTCTGTAGTGGTGTTTTCAACCGTATCTTCACTATCAGTTGCCGGAGCAAGTTCTGCTACTTCATCGTCTGAATCCGAGCCAAATTTACGTTTGCCGAAGATTGCTTCTAAGTCGTCTTTAAAGATTACTTCTTTTTCAATTAAGATGTCAGCCAGACTGTGCAATTTGTCTTTATTTTCTTCCAAGATCTGAATCGCACGTTGGTATTGGCTTTCAATCAAGGCCGAAATTTCTTCATCTATAACCTTAGCAGTTTCTTCAGAATAAGGTTTAGAGAAATTGTATTCGCTTTGCCCTGAAGAATCATAATAGGTTACGTTTCCAATTTTTTCATTCAAACCATAAACCGTTACCATGGCGCGGGCTTGTTTGGTCACTTTTTCTAAATCGCTTAGGGCTCCTGTAGAGATGCGGTCAAAGGTTACTTTCTCGGCGGCTCGTCCACCCATAGTGGCACACATTTCGTCGAGCATTTGGTCTGGACGAACAATTAAACGCTCTTCGGGTAAATACCAAGCAGCACCCAAACTTTGTCCACGCGGTACGATGGTTACTTTTACAAGCGGTGCCGCATGTTCCAACATCCAGCTCACCGTAGCATGACCCGCTTCGTGTATAGCAATAGCTTTCTTTTCTTCTGGAGTTACAATTTTATTTTTCTTTTCTAATCCACCAACAATACGGTCTACAGCATCCAAGAAATCTTGTTTGTCTACCGCTTCTTTGTTGTTTCGGGCTGCAATTAAAGCTGCTTCATTACACACATTGGCAATGTCTGCACCCGAAAAACCAGGGGTTTGTTTGGCTAAAAAATCAGTATCTAAGCCTTCAACTTTCTTTAGTGGTTTTAAGTGTACTTCAAATATTTCTTTACGTTCGCGAATGTCTGGCAAGTCAACAAAAATTTGACGGTCAAATCGACCAGCTCGCAACAAGGCTTTATCCAGCACATCGGCACGGTTGGTGGCTGCTAAAACAATCACATTGGAGTTGGTACCAAAACCATCCATTTCGGTAAGCAGCTGGTTTAGTGTGTTTTCACGTTCATCATTTCCACCCGAAAAATTACTTTTTCCACGGGCTCTTCCTACAGCATCAATCTCGTCAATAAAAATAATGGCGGGTGATTTTTCTTTGGCCTGTTTAAACAAATCCCGAACTCGAGATGCACCAACACCCACAAACATTTCTACGAAATCAGAGCCTGATAATGAGAAGAAAGGAACTTTGGCTTCGCCTGCTACGGCTTTGGCCAATAAGGTTTTCCCGGTTCCTGGTGGCCCCACAAGCAAGGCGCCTTTTGGTATTTTACCACCAAGATTGGTATATTTTTCGGGATGTTTCAAGAATTCAACAATTTCTTGGATTTCTTCTTTTGCGCCTTCTAAACCCGCCACATCTTTGAACGTGGTTTTGATGTCGGTTTTTTCGTCAAACAATTTGGCTTTTGACTTTCCGATATTAAAAATTTGTCCTCCGCCACCGCCAGCTCCGCCATTCATTCTGCGCATGATGACAATCCAGATCACGATGATAATGAAAATGGGTAATAAATTGATTAGGATTTCACTCCAGTTGCTTTTCGGAATAAAATTGAAGTCTTTTAATTTTCCTTTGGCAACGGCTTCTTCTAGTTTTTTCTGGAAAATTTCATCATTTCCAATATCAAAGGTATAGTGTGGTCCTTTATTTGCGCGGTTTAATAAATCTTTGGCTACAGCTTTGTGTTTGGCCGATTTGAGTGCTTTGTCGGTCAAGAAAACTTCAGCTTCGGTTTTGTTGTACACCACTACTTTTTGTACATCACCAGCCTCTAAATAAGCGTTGAATTTTGAAGAAGTTGTTTTGGCTGTCTCTTGAAAACTAGATCCGCCAGACGCAAAACTGATAATTAAAAATATAGCAATTACCACAGCATATACCAGCCATGGACTAATTTTCATTCCTTTTGGATTGGGTTTGTTGTTTGGAGTCATAAACGTAAATTTCTTTAGTATTTGTTGGCTATGGTTGTGATTTTTGCATCGCCCCACAGGCTTTCAATGTTGTAATATTCGCGAATGTGTTTTTGAAATACATGCACCACAATGTTCACATAATCCATCAAAACCCATTCGGCATTATCTGTACCTTCTACATGCCAAGGCTTGTCTTTGATTGATTTGGAAACTGTTTTTTGAATAGAATTTACAATGGCATTTACTTGGGTGTTGGAATTTCCGTTGCAAATGATAAAATAATCACAGGCTGCGTTATCTATTTCGCGCAAATCTAAAATGTCAATATCATTTCCTTTTACTTCTTCAATTCCTTTGATGATGTTAGCAAGTAAAACATCATTATTTACAGTCTTTTTAGCCATTTATTATTTTATATATAGGTTTGCAAAGTTATCATTTTTTGTCATTAATTTTGATCCTTAACACAACATTAAATCCTGTTGTTTTTTAAGGCCTCTTATGATACAAATCAAACTCAATGCCATAGATTCCACTAACGATTATTTAAAGAAGAATAGTGGATTGGACCAGCTTCCAAATTTTACGGTGGTTACAGCAGAAAGTCAAACTAATGGCCGCGGACAACACGGTGCTACATGGGTTTCAGAGCCGGGTAAGAACCTAATAACAAGCATCTTAGTTCGTGATTTTTATAAAGACTCATTCGCGCCTTTTGAATTGATTATCGCGGTTTCGGTGTCTATTCACGAAGCTTTACAGCAATTTTCAATCCCCGAACTCGCAATAAAATGGCCAAACGACATTATGTCAGGCAATAAAAAAATTGGCGGAATTTTAATCGAAAACATCCATAAAAGTGACAAACGAATTTTTTCGATTGTTGGGGTAGGCTTAAATGTTAATCAAATTCAGTTTGTCGGCTTTCCGCAAGCTTCCTCGTTGCAGCGTATATGCGCCAAGGAATTTGACAAACAAGAACTCTTGGAAAAAATCATTTCTGTTTTAGAACCCAAGCTCTTAGATTGGGAAAACCAGCGGGTTAGTAGTATGGAGTTCTACCAAAATTGTTTATTTAAAAAAGGGATTCCTGCTCAATTCAAATTAAAAGACAGCAGTTTTACGGGGGTAATTTTGGGAGTCGATCAGGATGGCAAATTGTTGCTCACCAATGAATTTAATCAAAATATGCGTTTTGATCTTAAAGAAATTCAACTAGTTTATTGAGAATTTAGAGTTTAAATTCTTCACCTAAGTAAAAGTTTATCAGGGCATTATTGTACATTAATTCATAATTGGATTGAATTAATTCTGTTTGGGCCGTACTGAAAGCTTTTTTGGTGGTATTCAATTCGTTGATGTTTATTTTTCCCAATTCAAATTTTAGCGCGTCAGCTTCAAAACTTTTTTGCGCAAAGGCAAACGCCAAAGTTGCAGCTTCTACTTTTTTTGCGGCTGTTTTGGTATCGGTAATCGCTTTCATTACGGCTTTAGTGGTCTGGTTGCGAATAATTTCAGTATTGACGACGGCCTGTTTGTAGGCGCCCTTGGCTACTTTTATTTTAGAAAACGTGGTGAGTTGGTTGAATATTGGAATAACCAAATTAAAGCGTAAAAACCCGTTTCTATTTCGGTCAAATTGCAAATCCGGACTTACCAATTCATTGGTTGAGAAATAGGAGGTGCGGTACAAGTATTCTAGATTTATATTGGGGTATCTGTTAGAACGCGCTACTGCCAATGCCGCTTTTGCCTTTTTTTCTTTCAGTACACTCAGGCTATTCAATGGATGTAAATCGATTGCTTGTTTGGCCAATTCAAAGGAGTTTTCAGCAGTTAATACCGTTTGATCGATTTTGATTTCAGGTTTCACCAACAAAATTTCTTCACTAATGGGAAGGTTTAGCAACTGTTTTAGGCTAATCCAATTCTCAGCCAATTTGTTTTGGTTGCTCAACAATTCGAGTTCTTCGGTCGCTTTTTGAGATTTAATTTTAAACAACTCACTTTCTGAAATTACCCCAGCATCAAATTTTAATTGTGCTACATCCAGTTGTTTTGTACTGGCTAAAATTTGGGCTTCGTTGGCTTTGATTACTTCTTGTAAGTAGAGAATCGTGATGTATTTTTCGGCAAGTGCAATGGTTATTTCACGTCCAATTTGCTGTGATGAAATTTTTGCAATGGCATATTCGTTTTTTTGCATTTTAATGGAATTGATCACATTAAAACCGGCAAAGAGATTGAATGTCCCGCGCACCGTTCCACGAAATTCTCGTTCGGTATTGTCTACGTAAGAGTTGGTTTGAAAATCATACAATTGGTTATAACGCGTGCGTTCAAAACCATTGGCACTAAGTGTGGGCGCCAATTTTCCATAACTGGCTTTGTATTGGTATTTGGCTGTTTCCTCGCCTATACCTGCCGATTTAATGTCCAAATTATTTTGTAAGGCTACTTGCAAACAAGCGGCAAAATCCATTGATTTTTGCCCAAATACAACTCCAGTGAAAACCAGAAAACCAACACATAGTAGCCTTCTCATGAGTTGACGTTTTCATCCATTTTATTGAACAATTTCTTGAATATGTATTCGTAAAGGGGCATGCGTTCAATAATCACTTCTCCTTTTAAACTGAATCCGGCTTTGAGCACAATGTTGGGATTGTATTTGTAAATCGTGGCCAAACAATAAAAGGTTTTATTCACGTCAGAAGGTGATACGTAGGTGATTTTCCCTTTGATGGCGCCGTAACGGTAATAATTAAAGGCATCCAATTTCAGGTTAATTTCCTGCCCGTTTTTTACATAGGCTAAGTCTACTTCATCCAAGACCACCTTGGCATAAAACTGTTCTTTTTTGGGGGCAATGATGGTAAGTAGTTCCCCTTTGGGTATTATTTCAATGTTTTGTTGGGCGTTGTATAAATTGGATACCGTGCCGTCAAATGGTGAAACCACGATTAATTTATGTAGTTCGTCTTCAACATAGGTGAGGGTGTGGGTTCCGTCTTTTATTTTAGCTTGCAATTCTTCAATGTCTCTTTTATAGCCTTCAATGGTGTTGTCTACCTCAATGATGGTACGCTTTAAATCGTTTTTGGTGCGGTTAAAATTGTTGGTCAAATTTTCGTAATCGTAATTTTTTATCGATGAAATGGATTTCATATCCACCTGCGTCTTTTTATCGTCGAGGTTGCGATTTTTGGTGTCGGTCAATTCATATTTAGAAATGGCGCCTTTGGCATAGAGCAACGAATCAGTTTTATATTTATCCGTCCAAATAGAATTTTGCTGAGTTGCCAAGTTTATTTTATTGGCAAGTAACCGAATGTCTTGCTCGGTTTTTTTGCGGTCGGTGTTGTAAATCGTAGATTGAATTTGCAACAATTGATTCAAAGCCTGTTTGCGTTGCTGTGTATTGGCAATTAGCTTGCGAATGATCTCAATTTTTTGTTGCATAGAGGCTACATCTGTTGTCAACACATTAAAATCAGAAGCTGTTTTTTTGTTTTCCAAAACAAATAAGGTATCGCCTTTGCGCACTTCTTGCCCTTCTTTTACGGCTACTTTTATTACCCGTACTTCGTCTGGCGCATTGATTTTAAATTGTGGAGTATCCGAGTAAATGTGCCCTTCTTTAAATTTCACCGTGTCATTTAGGTTTAACACCACGATCATCACTAGCGCAATACTCACAAAAACGATCAAAAATCGGTTGAGGATCTTAATAAAATTAATGGAACTGGTATTATAGTAAGAAAAGTTCTCCATTGGAAATTTTATAAGTGTTGGTGAATTGAATGTTGTGGATCGGCTCGTGCGAAATTATGATGTAAATTTTTTCGCGTTCTTCGTTGATGAGCGATTCTACTTGGTTTCTGGATTCATTATCCATGCCCGAAAGCACCTCGTCTAAAATGATGAGTTCGGCTTCTGCAAATAAAGCCCGCAAGAGCAGCATTTTTTTGCGTTGCCCTGTCGATAGATTTTTTCCGTTTTCGTTAATAATAAATTCTAGGCCGTCTTCTTTTGCGGCAATAAAATCATAAAAACTGATGCGTTCGGCCATGTCCAAGATGGATTCAATGCTAATGTCTTTGCCCAAGGCAATGTTGTTGTACAAGGTGTCATTAAACAAAATATCCTCGTTGGTAACCAACAAAATTTTGTCCTTTACAATTTCTTGGTTGTAAAATTTCTTGTCTTTGTTGTTAATCAAAATGTGTCCAGACGAAGGCTGATAAAGCGTGGTCAGAATTTTACTGAAGGTTGATTTACCCGATCCATTTTGCCCTTCGATTTTAATTTTTTGTCCTTTGGCAATTTGCAAGTTTATGCCCTTGAGTACTAATTCGTGTGGCAAATACCCGTAGTTAATTTGCTTAAATTCAATTGTATCGAGGGTAAATTGTGAAATACCACCCCCGGTTACTGGAGTTGCTTTTTCATCAAAATCCAAGTAACGTTTTAAGATTACTTCATTTTCTTGTAAGGTCATGTTGTCGTCCAAAATCCCTTTGAGTGAGGAAAATATTTTGGATGATAGCGCAATAAACGTCACGATTTGCCCCAAGGTGATAGACTGCGTTTCAATGGCCGATTTGGTCAAGAAAATAATAATGAGCAGGGACGAAAAAATCACGATAAGTGCCACAACCAATTTATTGATCAAATCGACATAGCCATTGCGCAACTGAATTTTTAGGTAATCGTTGATGCTGGCGTAGATTTTATTGGAGTGAAATCGTTCAATTTTAAAACTTTTAATTACTTGTATTCCCTCTACTTTTTCCATCATTTTGGAAACAAAATCAGCCTTACGAATGTAGCGCATGCGCTCGTTTTGCTTCAAATAGGGGGTAATAAACTTAAACCACAATACAAACAAGACCATCACTACCAGTACAATGAAAGTGAGTGTTTTGTCAATCAAAAACAAGATGAACAAGGAATAAACGGCCACAATAACATCGACCAAGATGCCTGTGAAAAATTTCATGAAGAAACTTTTAAGCTTCATCGAATCGCTCACGCGTTCCATTAAATCTCCTTTTTTATAGGTATGAATGTAGGACAAAGAAGAATTGTTTATTTTTTCGTCAAATGAGAATAGGAAAAAACGATCGAGCGCATTGCCCAAATGAATGCTCACAAAATTCTTGTAGAGCGTTGTAAAAAGGTCAAACAATTTATACACACCCAGCCCAATACTAAACAATACCAAGGTACTCATGTTGTAGGTGGGCAACACGTTGTCAATTAAGATTTGGTTGGTGAATACAGCAATTTGTGCAGTGATGGCCGAGAATAAGGCCGCAAAAATATAAATGTACCACAGCTTTTTGTAGCTGCCCAGTTTTTTGAATAAATCCCAATACAAACTTCCTTTTTCTTCCTCGGGGTAATTGGTCTCTGCCGACTTGGCTGCATTATTTTGCACACTCAACAAGACAGGAGCAGTATTTTTAATTTTTCCTTTTTCTAGGAGCAAAGATTTAAAATTGGTGGGGATTGCCGAAATCTCTTGATTCTTAAGCAAATCAACAAGGAATGCTTTTTCGGCTTCTTCGTTTTTAAACCCAAAACTCTCTTTCAGGTAAGCGAAGTAGGTAATTTTATTAAACAATTGGGTAAGGCCATTCTCTACAATTGCAGTGTTCACATCAAGGGAATAATTGGCTAGTTCCTGCTTGCAAACTGCTTCAATTTGCCCTTCAGTTTGCACATAAGTCCAATCGTTTTTGGTGTAGTGCGCTTGATTTTTTAATTCTTGAAACGACAACAAAAATTCGGCACCTTTGCTGGGGTCGTGCACGATTAATTTTTTGCTTTTTCGGCCGCTAACCACCACATAATGCAGGTTGTTTTTTCGTTTTACAGGAAGAATGAAAGGAAAATAACTGTCTATTAGTTCTTCATTTCCCGCAATTGAATTAAAATGTAAAAGTTGGTATTGGGTATCAAATCCGTGGGTATCAAAGAAATCTTTCAGATCAGAAATGCGAGAACCTTTTTGTTCTACCGAAACGTGCGTTTCAATATAAGAGCGGGATATGTTTTTTTCAAAAAGAGAGAATACGGTTTTTATTGCGCTAATTCCGCAGTCGTTGCTTTTGAGTTGTGCGTCTGTTTTTGACATCGATTTTGGGGTTCTTGTCTTGTATTAACTAAACGTAAATATATAGTTAAATTAAAATTCCGCACAATAGTAGTGCTAATATTTTAAACGACTTCAATTATTCTACAATAGACGCAAAAATTCGATAAACTACGCACACTTTGGCATAAAACAATAAAAAAGAGCCCGTAGGCTCTTGTATATATAGGTTTGGTTTAACATTACAACCGGTTCATATTTTGCGCCAAAGTTTCTATGAATTTACTAATTGGTCCTTTGATCATCATGGCCATCATGGCATTGAATTCGCCTTCAAACAACAATTGAATTGCGGTGTTTTCACTACTCAACTCTACTAGATTTGCTGTCAGGGTAAAGGGCAATTTATCGCTGGCTGCACCCAAAACAAGTTGTGTATTTGGGGTAGATGTTTTGAGAACTAATTTGATTTCAGGCATTCCTTGTAACCCAAAAACAAAAGAAGTGGGGCTCAAAACTTCAAATTTAGCTGTCGATTCGGGCATTAGTTTTTCAAAATTAGCCACGTCGCTCAATTGTGTAAATAAATACTCAGCTGATTGTGCTACGTTTACTGTTGAGCTTTCTAAATTCATAATGGATGTATTTTAGTCTAGGTTCCAAGTACTTGGAGAGGCACTCCAATCTTGTAATAGTTTTTGTTCTGGTTCAGTGATGTAACTTTTGGCTACCGCCAAATTCAATAAATTTTGGTAATTACTTAAGGTATTGAGTTCTACTTGCGCGTTTTCAAAGTTTTGCGTGGCAACATCAAAGCCGTAGGTAAAAATAGCCACCATTCCTTTAACAACTGCACCAGCTTCTTTAAGGGCTTCAACCGCTAATAAACTGCTATTTCCTGTACTGATTAAATCTTCAACCACCACTACAGTTTGACCTTTTTGTAAAAAGCCTTCAACCTGGTTTTGACGGCCGTGTTTTTTTGGTTCGGGACGCACATACACAAAAGGTAGTCCCATGCTTTCGGCAACTAATATCCCAATTCCGATGGCTCCGGTAGCCACTCCTGCAATTACATCGGGTTTTCCGTATTTTTTCTCAATATTTTTCACAAACTCATCGCGTATGTAATTGCGAATTGCTGGAAATGAAAGTGTTAATCGGTTGTCACAATAAATAGGAGATTTCCAACCCGAAGCCCAAGTAAATGGATTTTTGGGATTCAATTTAATTGCATTTATTTGCAAAAGCAATTCGGCTGTTTGTTCGGCTGTTTCAGTAGTAAATATCATCCCGCAAATGTATAAAGTTTTTGTAAACGATAAGCCACTTTTTTTAACCAATCAGCTTCAAAAAGAAACCGATTTTCAGTTCTTTTTATTGGAAAGTATTGACATTGAAAAACTTATTGTGAATATGTTTACCAATAAAATTTCCAAGTGCTATTTGTATCATCCGGATGAAAAAGTTATTCTTAAAAAACTAAAGGAAAAAATCCCTGTGCAAAAAGCTGGTGGAGGCTTAGTCTACAATTCCAAAGGAGAGGTGTTGTTTATCTTTAGAAACGGCAAATGGGATTTACCCAAAGGAGGAAAAGATAAGTTTGAAAAATTAGCCAATACCGCAGTGCGTGAAGTTGAAGAAGAAACCGGTGTTAACCAATTGACTGTCGAAGAAAAATTAGCCAAAACCTACCATGTTTTTAAGCGCAACGGCCGTTTTAAATTAAAAATTACCCAATGGTACCGCATGAATTCTTTGTTTGAAGGCGAATTAGTTGGTCAAGCCGAAGAAGGAATAGACCAAGTGGCCTGGCTAAATCCGGAGCAAGTAAAAGAAGCGCTTGCTAACTCCTACGAAAACATCAAGCTATTATTTGAAGATTAGATTATTTCCCGAACGGTATCAGGCACCATTAAGGTATAATCCCCTTTATTTCGCAGTACATCCCGCACAATACTCGACGAGATAAAGGCATGTTCGGGTTTGCTAAACAATAAAACAGTTTCGATATCTTGTAATTTGGCATTTGCTTGAGCGATAGCTTTTTCAAATTCAAAATCGGTGGTATTGCGTAAGCCGCGCAACAAATATTGTGCGTTTTCACTTTTGCATAAATCGGCAGTAAGACCCTCGTAGCACAGTACTTTTATTCTGGGTTCGTGAGCAAATAAGTTGGCTATAAAAGCTTCGCGTTGGGCCAAACTAAAGAGGTATTTTTTATCGGCATTTACTCCAATGGCAATAATGACTTCATCAAACAATTCCAATCCGCGGTTAATAATATCCACATGACCCAAGGTTATGGGATCAAATGATCCTGGAAATACTGCTTTTTTCATGGGAGATTAGGCTAAGGCCAATTCGATGGCGTTGCTAAATAAATCGGTTAAGGATATGCCAGCTTCTCGCGCTTGTTGCGGAATTAAACTCTCGTTGGTGAGTCCGGGAATGGTATTCATTTCGAGCATGTGTGGTTCGTCATTCACTAAGATGAATTCACTGCGGGAAAAGCCTTTCATTTTCAATACTTCATACGCTTTTTTGGCGATAGCGCCTACTTTGGCAGTCATTTCGAGGCTAATGCGGGCCGGTGTAATTTCTTGTGATTTACCCAAGTACTTGGCGTCGTAGTCAAAGAAATCATTTTCAGAAACAATTTCGGTGAGAGGTAAGACGGTGATTGTTCCTTTGTAATTCAAAACACCAACGGTTACTTCTGTGCCATCCAAGAAACTCTCGATGATAATTTCGTTGTCTTCTTGGTAGGCAACTTCGATAGCTTGGGGTAACTCCTCGGCAGTTTTAACCTTCGATATTCCAAAACTCGAACCCGATTTGTTGGGTTTAACAAAACAAGGCAAACCTACTTTTTCTACAATTTGCTCGGGTGTATAGGCATCCCCTTTATTGAGGTAATAGGAAGTAGCAGTTTTAATTCCGTAGGGTTTCAGTACCGATAATAAATCACGTTTATTGAAGGTCAAGGCCGCTTGGTAGTAGTCACAAGAGGTTTGCGGAATGCCCAACAATTCAAAATAGGCTTGCATCAATCCGTCTTCGCCTGGAGTTCCGTGTATAGCATTGAATACAGCATCAAACTTAATTTTATGGCCGTGTATATTGATGGAAAAATCCGAGCGATCAATCGGAAATTCTTGATCCTTTTCATCTACATACACCCATTTTTCCTTAAATATGTGTAGTCGATACCCTTTGTATTGGGTTGTGTCTAGATTTTGATATACTACATTTCCGCTGGTGAGGGATATTTTGTATTCGCTAGAATATCCACCCATGATGATGCCAATATGCTTCATTTTATATATTTATTTATGGCGTAATTGCTCAATTATTATCCTGGTTCAGGCTGCCGTGAAGGCAAACAAAAATATCATTTTTTTTGGAATCGAAAGCCTCTAGTATTTTATATATTTGCCGTAAATAAAAATAGACTATGACGATTAAAGAGTATCTTAAATCAAAGGTTTTTGGAGTGCAACTTCTGCTGGCTTTAGGCCTAATTGTTGTGATTGGATATTTTTTTATGCATTGGCTCACCTTTACCACCGATCACGGCAACGAAATCACAGTGCCTGATTTGCGCAAAATGTCCGAACAACAAGTTGAAGATGCCGTAGATGAATTAAATTTAGAATATGTGTTGTTGGATAGTGTCGATTACAACAGCAATTTCCCCAAGCATACCGTCGTAGAACAAGATCCACTACCGGGATCAAAAGTAAAGGTAAACCGAAAAATTTATATCAAAATTAATTCGTCGGGTTTCACCATGGTGCGCATCCCAAATCTAATTGAAAAAACATACCGTCAGGCTGTTCCAACGCTAAAATCACTGGGATTAGAAGAAGGAACAATTACCTACAAACCCTACATCGGAAAAGACATGGTTTTGGAAATGTATTGGAACGGTAAAAAATTAAATCCCGGCGACAAAGTATTCAAATCATCAAAAATTGATTTGGTGTTGGGCGATGGCAATGTAGGTTTTGACGAAACCCAATTGGACACTACCGCAGTTCCAGAACCCACTCCGGCAGATGGACAATAATCTGGATCACACAGAAATAGAAGACGAGTTATTTGAGCATTTTAGGTTTGAAGTGCCCAAAGGACAACTCTTGTTGCGCATTGATAAGTTCTTGATGAATTTAATTCCCAATGCCACGCGGAATAAAATTCAAACTGCGGCTACCAATGGCGATATCTACGTGAATGATGTGCCGGTGAAATCCAATTACAAGGTAAAGCCCTTGGACGTGATTCGCATTTTATTGGCCCATCCGCCCTTTGAGAACCGAGTGGATCCCGAAAACATTCCATTGGATATTGTTTATGAGGACGAAACACTTTTACTCATTAACAAACCTGCAGGCTTAGTGGTGCATCCGGGTCACGGAAATTACACCGGGACCTTGGTAAATGCCTTGGCCTATCATTTTGAAAATTTGCCTTTAAACAGCAGCGAACGCCCGGGCTTGGTTCATCGAATCGATAAAGACACATCTGGTTTATTGGTCATTGCCAAAACCGAACAAGCCATGACCCATTTGGCCAAGCAATTTGAATTCAAAACATCAGAACGCGAGTATGTTGCCTTAGTTTGGGGCAATGTCAAAGAAGATCAAGGAACTATTGAAGGAAACATTGCACGCCATGTAAAAGACCGCATGCAAATGGCTGTTTTTGCCGATCCCGAAATTGGTAAACCGGCCATTACTCACTACAAAGTTTTAGAACGATTTGGTTATGTGACCTTGGTTTCTTGCATATTAGAAACGGGCAGAACGCACCAGATTCGTGTACACATGAAACACATTGGTCATCCTTTATTTAATGATGCACGCTACGGCGGGGATTTGATTTTAAAGGGGACCACGTTTACCAAATACAAACAATTTATTGACAATTGTTTTAAAATCTGTCCAAGACAGGCACTGCATGCCAAAACACTGGGGTTTGTTCATCCCAAATCACAAGAAATGTTGCGTTTCAATACCGAATTGCCAACCGATATGCAGGAGCTGATTGAAAAATGGCGGGGCTATGCGAATTCAAACGCAGCCGAGCCCGATGAAGACTAAGCTACATCCATCGAAGTAATTTTTGCACCCAGGCTAATTTGTTTTTATAGGGCGCATAGCGCAGGGGTAAATCCAACCAGTTTCCTTTGACTACCATCGATTTATGGTGTAAAAATGTGTCGATGCTGTACTTTCCATGATAAGCACCATAACCGGAATGACCAACACCCCCAAAAGGCAAGCGCTTGTTGTTGAATTGTATCACCGTATCGTTGATACAGCCGCCGCCAAAGGAGAATTGGGAGGTAATTTTTTTACTGTATTTTTTATCGGTTGCAAAAACATACAAGGCCAATGGCTTTTCGTAACGGGCAATAATTGCTTCAATTTCGGCTTCGTTTTGGTAGCTGATGATGGGCAAAATAGGACCAAATATTTCGTCATGCATGAGCGGACTTGCTAATTCGGGTTCATCGACCAGCGTAGGAGCGAGGTAGCAGTCTTCTGTATCGTATTGGCCGCCATACAAAATGGATTGATTAGCCAACATAGCTGTCAATCGGTTTAGATGTTTGGTGTTTACAATTCGGGTATAATCGGGAGATTGTGCTGCATTGGCTCCAAAGGCAAGTTCGATCTCGTGTTGTAATGCCAGAATCAATTCCTGTTTAATTTTAGCATCTACTAACACATAATCGGGAGCAATACAGGTTTGGCCTGCGTTAATGAATTTCCCCCAAACAATTCGCTTGGCAGATAAGGCTATTGCTGCCGAATGATGCACAATACAAGGATTTTTTCCGCCCAATTCTAAGGTAGTAGGTGTGAGATGTTGTGCTGCCGCTTGGGCAACCAATTTTCCCACAGCCACACTGCCGGTAAAGAAAATATAGTCCCAACGTTGAGCCAATAATGCTTGTGCAACTGCTGCGTCTCCTTCTATTACTTCAATCCGTTCTTTTGGAAAGACACGTGCAACGAGTTGGGCAATGCAGCGTGAGGTTGTTGGCGTATGTTCGGAAGGCTTAATTGTAACTTTATTTCCTGCGGCAAATGCAGCAATTGCCGGACAAATGGCCAACTGAAAGGGGTAATTCCAAGGTGCAATTACTAATACTGAACCATATGGATCTTTTAAAATATAATCACTCGATGGGAAATTGAGTAGTGAAGGTAGAACCCATTGGGGTTTTGTCCAAGACTCCAAATGGCTTATTAGTTCTTTGACAACGCTTTTTACATACTGGGTTTCGGTGAGCACGGCCTCAAATGCGGGCTTTTTGAAATCGTGATGTAGCGCTTCACAGATTGTTTTTTCAGCCAATTCTAGCTCGATGGCGAATTGTTTCAGGTATTTTTTTCGTTCGGAAACCGAAAGCGTTTGGATAGGATTGTTCATGTTTATAGAATTGCAAATCGGAAGCCAAAATGCAAATCGGCTTGCTTGGTGTTTGACGACATTGCGCTCAATACAGAATTAGATCCCATAAAAAATCCACCCAATCTAAATCCTAAACCGGCATTATTTCCCGAGAAATCATTGTAAGAAATTGGCAAATAGGCTTCAAAAAAACCAATGCCAAATCGGGGAGTCACCGAATAAATGGTTTGTGACGTAATCTGGCTGTTGGACGAGTTGCTGTGTAATTTTTGCTGAGTAAAGAGCGTGACATTCAATTTTGAAATCAAATTTACATCGGCGTACAAATTAAAGGTAGTGGGTAAATTTACTTTGAAATCTTTATTTGAAGTGATTTCAGTAAATTCGATATTCCCTTGAACTGCTTCATCTATTAGGTGCTGTTTGATTTCAATCATGTCTTCAATTCCATCAAAATAATTGAGCACGAGACTTTGGGTACCGCTCACTTTTAATTTGTAAGTTGTGCTTAAATTATCACGGTCATTAAATCGCATACTACCCAAATTCATGATGGAGGCCCCCAGTTTAATTTTGTATGAATTGCCCTTCTTGAGTTGGTAATCTACACCAAAATCGGCAGCCAATCCATCTAAATTCCCATACAACGAACTAGTATATTGGTTGGAATTGGTAAAGTTTTTGGACAAACTTCCCGAATAGGCAAAATTTACGTCGGCATCGGCATCAGTAAGTAACAAATCGCTGCCGTCATTAGAAATGGTACCTTGAAAATTGCCAATTCCCATATTGGCATACGAACCCGGAAATAAGAGTTTTACATTCACTCCAGCATTCAACAAACCTTTTTCATTTTCCCAAACTTTACGAGCGACAGCAAAACCAACTTCGCCCCAAATGGTTCCGTTAAACCGCTGATTGGCCAGAAATTCACGATCTCTAAAATCACCTACTGGAATTTCATGTACATCACTGCCGGTGAGGTAACTGGCCAAAATAGGATCAACATTCAGCATTCCTGCTTTAAGGTTTACTTTGGAAGTCACGGCAAATCGCCATTTTAATAAGCGAACTGCTACGCCAGGCCCAATAGATTCAAGATTAAAGTTGAAATTGATGGGTTTATCACCCGCTAAAATTAAATTTTCGGCATTCGTGTCATCTAGTAAATCACTAAATCCAACTTTGTTATTGGATATTGTCATGCTAGACGATAGCAGCTGAATTTCAAAGTGATTTTTTAAATTGGCTAATTCAGAAGGATTTACTTCTAAGTTGATAATTCCCACACGTTTAGAGGTAGAAATTCCAGCAAAATGTTCTTGTGCTTTTGCACCTACCACAACGGTTATGGCAGCGATAAAAAATAATTTTTTCATAGGTAGTTGTATTTGGGATTAAATAAAACTTGGAAAGCGAAGTAAAGATATAAAAATATTACCCGATAGCTTCCCAAATTACATCGGCAGGCGTAGGGGCAGTAATTTCGATAAGTTCTTTAGAAACCGGATGGGTAAACACCAATTTTCGGGCATGCAAATGAATACCACCGTCGGGATTGCTGCGGTCAAAACCGTATTTCAAATCGCCTTTTATGGGGCAGCCAATTGCAGCCAATTGTGCACGAATTTGGTGATGTCTACCGGTATGCAAGTTAATTTCTAGTGCATAGTAAGCATTTAGTTTTTGTATAATTTGGTAATCAAGAACCGCCAATTTACTGTTGGGCACTTCTTTAGTATGCGCTTTAGAAGTGTTGTTTTTTTCGTTTCGGCTAATGTAATGTTGCAGCGAATCGTGTTCTTGCGGCGGGTTGTTTTTGACCACAGCCCAGTAGGTTTTTTGGGTTTGACGGGAACTAAATAATTCGTTGAGTCGGGAAAGTGCTTTGGAGGTTTTCGCAAACACTACAATTCCAGAGGTAGGTCTATCTAATCTGTGTACTACGCCCAAATAGACTGCACCGGGCTTTTGGTATTTGTGTTTGATATATTCTTTGACTATATCCGATAAAGGAACATCACCTGTTTTATCGCCTTGTACAATATCTCCCACCCGTTTATTCACAATAATCAAATGATTGTCTTCGTGAATAACTTGTAAATTGTTGGGAGTTGAAAGTACTTTCAATGCGCTTAATATTGTTCGCCAGCGTTGGGAAAATCCTTTGATTTCACATCCTCTACATATTGACCAATGGCTTGCGTCATTTGTTGGTACAGATTTAAATAGCGTCGTAAAAATCGGGGACTGAATTCGTTGTTCATGCCCAACATGTCATGAATTACCAATACTTGGCCATCTACACCGCTACCAGCACCAATTCCAATGACGGGTATAGAAATGCTTTCGGCTACTTGTTGTGCCAAATGGGCAGGGATTTTTTCCAGTACCAAGGCAAAACAGCCCAGCTTTTCAATGAGTTTGGCATCTTCAATCAATTTTTCGGCTTCGGCATCTTCTTTGGCTCGCACAGTATACGTACCAAATTTATAAATCGATTGGGGCGTTAAACCCAAGTGGCCCATAACCGGAATTCCGGCGTTGAGTATTTTTTTGATGGAATCTTTTATTTCGCTGCCGCCTTCTAATTTCACGGCATGTCCACCGCTTTCTTTCATGATGCGAATGGCCGAGCGCAAGGCTTCTTTTGAATCAGATTGATAGCTTCCAAAAGGCAAGTCGACCACAATTAAAGCCCGTTCTACGGCACGTACTACACTCGAGGCGTGGTAGATCATTTGGTCTAAGGTAATGGGCAAGGTTGTTTCGTGCCCGGCCATTACATTACTGGCCGAATCACCCACCAAAATTACATCGACACCTGCGGTATCCACAATTTTGGCCATGGTAAAATCATAGGCGGTGAGCATGGAGATTTTTTCCCCATTGGCTTTCATGTCTATTAAGGATTTGGTAGTAACTCGTTTGTAATCTTTTTTGGCGACCGACATATTTCTATTGTTTAGGACCGTAAAAGTACAAAACTATTCCAAAGGTGTAGGCCAAAAAAAAAGGATTCCGAAGAACCCTTTTTTATCAATTTATTTTGTCGATTTATTTTTTCAACTCGATCAGTTGAATGTCAGTTGGGAAATTTGCTTGCCCTTTGCTAATGAGGTATTCCTGATTAAGTTCAAAATCTAGCGTTTGCAGGATATTCGTTGATGAATTTCCTAGCAGCACTTGGTATTTGCCCGGTTCTGTAATCCAAGCATGGATTTTCGCATCAAATGAAGCCAAATCGGCAGCGTGCAAGGTGAGTGTCAATTCTTGTTTTTCTTGTGGGCCTAACGCACGGGTTTTGGCAAAGGCACGCAATTCTGATTTTGGTTTGTCTGTTGATTTAGCTGGTGCAGCAACATACAATTCTACCACGTCTTTACCAATAGCTTTTCCAGTATTACGTACCGTTAGGTGTACTTTAATCTCGTCATTGGCGATGTTGTTTTCGATCGAGACATTCTCATAGCTAAAGTTGGTGTAACTCAAACCATATCCAAATTCATAGGCTGGTTTCACATTAAACGTATTAAAATAACGGTATCCCACATAAACACCCTCTTCATATTTTACACTTGTAGGCAAATTGGCTGGAACGCCCAACCAGTTTTTGGCTGATGGGGTATCACTGTATTTCATAGGGAATGTCATGGTGAGTTTTCCGGATGGATTAACTTTTCCAGAAAGTACATCTACCACCGAGTTTCCACCTTCTTGTCCCGGTTGCCATGCCAATAATATCCCGTCTACTTTTGATCTCCAGCTGGCGGTTTCAATCACGCCACCTACATTCAATACCACAATTACTTTTTTCTTAAGCTTGTGAAAGGCTTCCGAAACATTGTTGATTAAGGCAATTTCATCAGCTGCTAAATTAAAATCGGCAATACTTCTGTCGGCAGCCTCTCCGGCATTTCTTCCGATGGTGATGATGGCCATATTATTAATTTTAGCTTTGGCCGCTATCGTTTCTTTGGATAAAACCAATTCTGGCAAACGTTTGGGAGTAGCCAATAAGCCATCTTTTTGACGGCGTTTCATTTCGGCCGCTTTTACTTTGGCAGTATATGGGACATAGCTGTTTACTAATTTTTTGTCAATTAAAAACCCTGCATTCACAAAAGCATCAATCAAAGAAACCGTGTAGGCTTCATTTACATCGCCACTTCCAGTACCGCCCGAAATGATATCATAAGAAGTTACACCAAACAAGGCAATTGGTTTTTTTACGTTGACATCCAAAGGCAATACATTTTGTTTGTTTTGCAACAATACCATGCCCTCGGCAGCAGCGGCTCTTGTTACGGCTGCATTGTCTACCAAATTTGGGTTGTTGGTATAGGCATATTTGTTCATGCTGCTTGATTTTAAAGCCAAGGCCAATATGCGCGATACATTTTTGTTGATGACCTCGGCCGAAATAGCACCCGATTTTATTTTTTCGAGTAAAGCGGCTTGTTGAGAAGGCATTCCCGGCATCAATAAATCATTCCCGGCGTTCATTTGTGCTTCTACATTGCTCACGGCATTGGGAGCAAAAGGCGACATAAAGCCATTGTATCCACCAAACCAATCGGTCATGACAATGCCATCAAAGCCCCATTCGTCACGCAATAGTTTGGTTAATAACTCTTGATTTTCAGAGGCATAGGTGCCGTTAATTTTATTGTAAGATGACATCACCGTCCAAGGTCTTGCTTCTTTTACGGTAATTTCAAATCCTTTAAAATAGATTTCACGCAAGGCTCTTTCGCTCACGTGTGCATTGATGCCCATACGGTTGGTTTCTTGGTTGTTGACGGCAAAATGTTTAACCGAAGTACCTACTCCGTAGGCTTGCACACCATTAACCATAGCTGCACCAATTTTGCCAGTTATGAGCGGATCTTCAGAATAGTATTCAAAATTACGTCCACACAAGGGATTTCGGTGAATATTCATTCCAGGTCCAAGCAATACATCTACGCCATATTCTTTGACTTCGTTACCAATCGCTTTCCCAACTTGAGTAATGAGTTCTTCGTTCCACGTAGAGGCCAAAGCCGTTCCTACCGGAAAAGCCGTACAGTAGTATTTTTTACTGTCGTCTTTTCTAGTTGGGTTGATGCGTAAACCAGCGGGTCCATCGGCTACTACAATAGCAGCAAGTCCCAATCGTTCGATAGGAAACGTACTTCCTGCGGCGCCGGGAACTTTGCCTTGAGGCGCTTCGGGATCAAACGAGAAGTTCACCGGATTGAATCCAGGCATTCCTGTTCCAGTCAATAAACTGGCTTTTTCTTCGTCGGTAAGTTGACTCAATAAATCTTGCACTCGGGTTTCAAGTGGTAAACGATAATCTTCGTATTTGTCTAGTATTCCGTTTTTATTAAAATCGGTAAACGTGTATCCATCTTTTATGAGGATGGGATTTTCGTGTTTATTTGTCCAAGCTAAGCTGGATAACACACAAACAGCCAGGCTAATTCCTGTAACAGTTTTGGTTTTAAAGTTGATTTTCATGGGTTTTAAGTTTACTATAGTTTTTAATGCTTCATTTTGAAGCAATATTATATTAAAAAGTTTACTTCACCAAATATTGTGAAAAAATTAGGTGGACACAAAAAGGAAATCTGGATCAACCAAGTTATTGAGTGCTTCTCTTTGTTTAGTTGTTAAAAGCCCCAACCCACATTGGTAGGAGGCGTTTACCCAACCAAATCCTTCGTTGGCGATGTAATCAAATTCAGTGCCTACGTTTCCATATTCTACGGTTACCTTGTGCGATGATAGTGCCAAGTCAAATTTCTCCGGAATTAGTCCGTTGTAATGGGTAGCTGTTGTAGTGCACAGCCACAACCAGCGATAGGCCATTTCTTGGGCTTCTTGGGTGTAGCCATAATTTTGGAGGCCTTTCCAGAGTAACATTTGGTGTGGAGCCCAACCATACGGATAATCCCATTGCCGTGGTGTTGCATCATCCGAGAAATCTAAAACCGCTTGGGAAGTTGTACTCACCAATCCGCCTTTTAATTTGAATTGTGGCAGTTGTTTTTCAACCAATTCTTTTGCTTGCTCATCAGAACACAGTCTGGCCCATAAAGGGTAAAACGCAGTGGCTGCGGCAAAGCGGTGCGCCCGTTTGTGAACCACATCGTAGTCGTAATAAATTCCCTCGGACTCGTTCCAACACAAGGCGTCAACTAGGTCTTTGCGAAGTTGTGCTTTTGATTCAAAATCTTCAGCAGTATAGGTTAAAAAAGTACCGGAACAGTAGGTATGTAGTAACTTGGCAATGGTGCATTCGTACTGATACAATAAGCTGTTTAGCTCCACATTGGCCAAATCGGCACAGGAATTTACATAACGTTTGGTGGTATCGTGACCGCTTTCACGCATACTGCGGTCGTGCACAAAATATCGATCGAGTAGGGGTTCTTGTATTTTTCCTTCGTTGTATTGCTGTTCAAATTCGGCCACAGTTAGCTTGTGTTTTTGTGCATAAGGAAGCAATTCGTCGTCAAAATGCCCGGGCTCCACTTCAAACGGTATGCCTTTGCCTTCTGCTTTGTAGCGGTTTAATCCAGTTTCGGTAAGTCGTTTACCGGGCACCATCCACACCGTTTCGTATTCGTTTATCAGTTGTGCCACATGTTTTTCAATCCAGTCTTGGGGTTGTATTTTTTTTTCTAAAATTGCATCCACCAAGGCGGCATAAAAAGGCGGTTGGCTGCGTGACAAATAATAACTGCGGTTGGCATTCAAAATTTTGCCATAGTGGACTATTTGATAATGGTAATTTTCGGCTATGCCCAAAGCCAGGTCCAATCGGTCATCGGCCAACAACCCCAGGGCAATAAAGTAACTGTCCCAGCCGTACATTTCGTTAAATCGGCCGCCGGGAACTACAAACGGAACCCCTGATATTTGCCCATTTATTTCTTGTAAGGCCAAGCTCAATATACCCGGTTTATTTTTGACCGAGTAATCAAAATCATCGCTCAACTGGGCGGGAATGGTACCAATTTCAAATTGATCAGCTTGAATAGATTGAAAGTAGGCAAGGGCAAATGCATCTTGTTCAGGTACGTAAATAATGGGTTTTTGCGTACTTGTTTTGTCGTCGGTAACGCTTTTTTGTATCCCATCGGCATCAATGCGTCGGGTAAGTTGGTCCCAAAAACGGGTGCGAATGGCCTGGGAAATGCGTTCTACCGGCTGCATAAAAATGACATCGGTATCGATTGTTCCGGTTTCCTGCTTAGCCAGATGTAATTTGGCAATTTCTTGGAGCAAATTGGCCAAATGATAGGTCCCAGAGAACGTAATTTTTTCTTGGGTTAGGCTATCGGTTACCACATACGATTTCGGTCCCTGGTCATCAATGCTAATTTGCTTGTTGCCGGTTGTGTCTTCTTGGGCAAGTAATTGTTGTAGTTCTTGGGCAACGATAATAGTAATCTGCATGATTTATTTTTTTTCGGTAAAACGATACAAACTCCACAACAATATAAAAATTACACTGATGGGAATCAGGGAAAAATAAAACGCAGTCGTGCCATTATAGGCCTCAAAAACATGTCCGGTAATGATAGATCCAGTGGTTCCGCCAACGGCTGAAAAAACAACAATGAGTCCCGACATGGCACTGTGTTGGTGTTTGGGCAAGGCCGATAAAATGACCGAATTGATGGTCGGATAAATGGGTGCGATAAATAAACCTAGCAACGGCAGTAAGTAGACTACAAATGGCGCATGAAACCAACTTACAGTAGCCGTTTCAGGTGTGATTTGTGCCAAGGGCAGCACCATAAGTACAATCAAAGCAGCGGCCACCAAACAGGCCGATAAAAAATAGATCCATTTGATGCGGGCCAAAACGGTTCCGGCCAATGCTCTTCCGATCATCGAAGCGCCTGCTAAAACAGCTCCGGCTTGAATGGCCATACTCGAGGGTGTTTTGAGCATGTCTTTGTAAAAAGTAGGAAACCAGGTTTGAAAACTTTGTTCGATGAGCACATAACAAAACACACTAAGCACAAATACAATCACCAAGGGTATCCAGCACAGCTGTATCATTTGCTTAAAATCATTGAGGAACGAGCTGTTTTCTAGTTTGGCTTCACGTTCGTCGAGTTGTGTGGTTGATAACAATAAAAATGCCAATACCGATAGCGCAGCCATCAAGTAATACACAAATAACCAGGATGTCGATTTGGGTTCATTGTCGTTTACATACAAACTAAACAACAGGTTTCCGGTGAGTATCCCGCACATAAAAAAAGCTTCTAAAAAGCCCATGAAACTGCTGTGTTCTTTTTGGCCGTTGGTAATTAATCCAATGATGGCAAAGGTGCTCACTTTAATTAAAGCAAAAGAAACACCGATGAGTAAAAACAACAATTTAAAATACCAAAATTGGGCCAAACTGGGTAGGAGGGCACAACCCACTATCACGATAATGAGCCCAATTTGCATGGATTTTTTGAGTCCAATTTTGGGTAAAAAAGAGGCAAGTAAAAAGGAAGCAATGGCTATGGGAAAATCTTTAAACCCTTCGAGTAGGCTGGCTGCCGACTTTGAAATATCAAAATTACGCTGCACTTGTAATATTACGGTGCCCACACTATTGAGCAACATGGCAAAAACAAAATAATTTAAAAACAAGGATAATTTGATGCGCAGGCTTTGGTTCATGGGATTTGTTTTTTATGAATTTCAAATATAATTGGTTTTAGTTTATAAAAATCAATTTAGTAGATTTGCGCCTCACGCTATAAAATGGAATTCAAAAAATTACTCGAATCGCGATCTAATCAGGCATGGCAAGACTATGTGCCGCATTTGTCTATTGATTGCGTGGTGTTTGGATTTCAAGCGGGACAACTCAAAGTCTTATTGGTTCAATTGATGCAAACGCCATTGTGGGCCTTACCTGGTGGTTATGTGCGCAAGGAAGACGATATAGATACTGCAGCACATCGAATTTTGCGAGACCGAACCGGTGCCAATGAAATTTTCTTGGAACAATTTAAGACCTTTGGTTCGCTGCAACGTTCTGAGGATTTTTTTGCTGATTTGCCTGATACGGTTTGGAACAAGCAACGCTTTATATCCATCGGTTATTATGCCTTGGTTGATGTAGCAAAAGTGCAGCTAAAGTTGGATGATATTTCGCAAGCTTGCGAATGGATTTCTATTGAAAACTTGCCTCGATTAATGATGGACCACCAAGAAATTGTTGTCGAAGCCCTAAAAACCTTGCGTAGACAACTCAATGAAAAACCCATTGGACTAAATTTATTGCCCGAGCAATTTACCATGCCCGAATTGCAAAAGTTATACGAGGCCATTTTAGGACAAGCCCTGAACCGGGGGAATTTCTACCGAAAAATGCTGCGGTATGGAATTTTAGAAAAATTGGATGATACCCGAAAAGGCGGTGCACACAAATCGGCAGATTTGTACCGATTTAACTCAGAAAAGTATCATCAATTACTGGAAGAAGGCGGGTTAAACTCCTGGTAAAATTAACAATCGGATACATTTACTGCTACAGCCAATCCACCTTCAGAGGTTTCTTTGTATTTGGCATTCATGTCTTTGGCTGTTTGCCACATCGTATCAATTACTTTATCGAGCGGAACTTTGGCATTTTTGGCATCGGTTTCCATAGCCAATTCGGCCGCATTAATCGCTTTTATGGCGCCCATGGTATTGCGTTCAATACAGGGAATTTGCACCAAACCGCCTATCGGATCACAGGTTAATCCTAGGTGATGTTCCATGGCAATTTCGGCTGCCATCAACACCTGATCGGGTGTACCACCCATTACTTCGCACAAAGCTGCAGCAGCCATTGCTGAAGAAACGCCTATTTCGGCCTGACAGCCGCCCATGGCTGCCGAGATGGTGGCGCCTTTTTTAAAGATGCTGCCAATTTCGCCGGCCACCAATAAAAATTGTTTGATTTCTTTTTCGCCTGCTTCGTGGTTTTCGATCACCAAATAATACATTAGTACCGCTGGAATTACGCCAGCACTGCCATTGGTTGGTGCTGTAACCACTCGGCCCAAGGCGGCATTGACTTCATTGACCGCCAACGCAAAACAAGATACCCATTTCAGGATTTGACGAAATTTCACTTCGGTTTTACGAATGCATTCTAACCATTCTTGCGGCGATTGATAATTGGACAATCCAATTAATCCTTGGTGCATGTCAAATGCTCTGCGGCGTACATTTAATCCGCCGGGTAAAATGCCTTCGGAATGACAGCCAATATACATGCATTCGAGCATGGTGTTCCAAATGCGCATCAATTCACTATTCACCTCTGTTTCGGGTCGCATCGAGATTTCATTGGCATACACAATTTGAGCAATGTTTTTTTGTTCAGTTTGCGTATAACGCAATAAATCGTCAGCGGTTTTAACCAAATGCGGAAACGCACAAGTTAATTTGAGTTTATTGACTGCGTCAGATTCGTCTTCTTGTACAATAAATCCTCCTCCTATAGAATAATAAGTAGATTCGAATGAAGTAGTATCATTAAAAATAGCGGTAAATCGGATGCCGTTGGCATGGAACGGCAAGAAATTTCGGTGAAATAAAATATCTAAATCAGGGTTAAAAGAAAGGGGTAATTCGTTGTTGAGTGAAAGTTGATTGGTTGTCTCAATTTGTTTCACGATGCCATCAATGTCTTGAATGGGAATGTATTCGGGATCTTGTCCACTCAAGCCTAGCATTACGGCATAATCGGTGGCATGGCCTTTGCCTGTTAAGGATAGTGAACCGTATAATTCTACATAAACACGCTTGGTTTGCTCAAAGCGATGCATCGATTTAAGCTCAGCAATAAAAGCCAATGCTGCTCGCCAAGGCCCCAACGTATGTGAACTTGATGGACCTACGCCAATTTTGAGCATATCAAAAACCGAAATACAATGTTCCATAGTAATTTATTAGTAGGGCAAATATAAAGTAAACCCAAGCAGTTTTCCTATAACGTTTTCGTAAAATCATACAGGGTCTTTCTGTTCATTTGTTTCAGTAAAATTGCAGCCAAATAATGCCAAGTTGTCATATTTATTGGTGACAATTTGCGGCAAAACTGACAATTGAAGTGTGGCAGTTGTCTTGGCACAGTCCTTGACTATTGGCTAGTCGAGTAATTAAAATTGGACACTCAAAAATTAAAAACAAAAAAAATGGGAAAAATAATTGGAATTGACTTAGGTACCACCAACTCCTGTGTTTCTGTAATGGAAGGAAGCGAAGCGGTAGTAATTCCTAACTCGGAAGGTAAAAGAACAACACCTTCTATCATTGCGTTTGTAGAAGGCGGAGAAATTAAAGTAGGTGATCCTGCCAAAAGACAAGCCGTAACCAACCCGACTAAAACCATCGCGTCGATTAAACGTTTTATGGGTAGAAGCTACGCCGAAACTGCCGAGGAATCAAAACGCGTTCCGTATTCAGTAGTAAAAGGAGACAACAACACACCGCGTGTAGATATCGACGGTCGTTTGTATACTGCGCAAGAATTGTCAGCGATGACCTTGCAAAAAATGAAAAAAACAGCCGAAGACTATTTGGGTCAAACGGTTACGGAGGCAGTTATTACTGTTCCAGCTTACTTTAACGATGCACAACGTCAGGCTACGAAAGAGGCAGGCGAAATTGCTGGATTAAAAGTAATGCGTATCATCAACGAGCCTACTGCTGCGGCTTTGGCTTATGGATTGGACAAAAAAGGACAAGACCAAAAAATTGCGGTATACGATTTAGGAGGAGGTACATTTGATATCTCAATCTTGGAATTGGGTGATGGCGTATTTGAAGTATTGTCAACCAACGGAGATACACACTTAGGTGGAGACGATTTTGACCAAACCATCATTGATTGGTTGGCTGATGAATTTAAATCAGAAGAAGGCATTGACTTGCGTTTGGATCCAATGTCATTGCAACGTATCAAAGAAGCGGCTGAGAAAGCAAAAATTGAGTTGTCGTCTTCGGCCGAAACTGAAATCAATTTGCCATATGTAACCGCAACTGCTTCAGGACCAAAACACTTGGTTAAAAAATTAACCCGTGCCAAATTTGAGCAATTGTCTGACAGCTTGGTAAAACGCTCGATGGAGCCAGTAGCCAAAGCTTTGAAAGATGCAGGATTATCTACATCTGATATCGACGAAGTAATCTTAGTTGGGGGTTCTACCCGTATGCCAAGAATTGCCGATGAGGTAGAAAAATTCTTTGGTAAAAAAGCGTCTAAAGGCGTAAACCCTGACGAGGTAGTAGCGATTGGAGCTGCGATTCAAGGTGGTGTTTTATCGGGAGACGTAAAAGACGTATTGTTATTAGACGTTACGCCTTTATCATTAGGAATTGAAACCATGGGTGGTGTATTGACCAAATTGATAGAATCAAACACGACTATTCCAACTAAAAAATCACAGGTATTCTCTACAGCGGCTGATTCTCAACCAAGTGTTGAAATCCATGTATTGCAAGGAGAGCGTGCCATGGCTGTGGATAACAAAACCATTGGTCGTTTTCACTTAGACGGTATTCCACCAGCACCAAGAGGGGTTCCACAAATTGAAGTAACCTTTGATATCGATGCCAATGGTATTATCAAAGTATCGGCTACTGATAAAGGAACAGGTAAATCACACGACATTCGTATCGAAGCTTCTTCAGGCTTAACTGCAGAAGAAATCGAGCGCATGAAAAAAGATGCGGAAGCCAATGCTGATGCAGACCGTATTGCCAAAGAACGTGCTGAGAAATTGAACGAGGCCGACAGTATGATTTTCCAAACTGAAAGCCAGTTGAAAGAGTTGGGCGAGAAATTGTCTGACGAGCACAAAACTACTATTGAATTGGCCTTGACTGAATTGCGTATGGCGCACCAAAATCAAGATTTAGATGCGATTCAAGTGGGCTTGGATAAAATCAATGCTGCTTGGAAAACCGCTACTGAAGCCATGTATGCACAAGGTGAGCAAGGACAAGCCGCCGATGCTCAACCACAAGCTGATGCGCAAGGGGATAACACCCAAGACGTAGAATTTGAAGAGGTTAAATAATTGCAGATAACTAGTTATTCTAGTGTTCAACTGAAAAACCGAGCTGAAAGGCTCGGTTTTTTTTATGGTGTTAAGTATTGTTTTTATTTCGAAACATTTTTTCAATAACCAGCACATGTGGAAAAGTAATTGAAGCCAGGAACGAAAAGAATAAGGCATTGAATAATTTTAAATCTTTAAACATATAATACAATACGGCAATTCCAATTAATGATATGAGCCAATACAGTAAAGCCGATTTAAAATAGGTGCTAAAATTTTTAAGGCTACTCGATCCATATAAAAAAACCAATTGATCTTGAATAGAGGGGATGCTGTGCCAAAAAATAAAATATAAGGCAAAGCCCCATATTAAACTCGATACCTTAAATAGTACCGCAAAAACTACTAAGTAAAATAACTCTACAACGGGTACTTCTTTGAATGCCTTGTAAGAACTATGTAAGATCAAACCTAAAATTAGCATACTACACAACAGCACTACAAAGGCAGTTTGAATACCAATACCGGGAACTGCTACTGCAGTAATGTCATATATTATTCGCTCAACTTCGGGCAAATGAAAGATGAATAACATAAAAAGCACAACCATTCCATAACTGAGTTGAAAAGAAATTTTGGCCACAGCATGTCCCAAATTAATTTTTGTATTCCAATGCTGTTCACCAAAATGATAGCCACTTACAATAATAAAGAGGAGCAAGGCTAATGCGGGTAATATATAAAAAAGTAACGCTCCAAATAGTACAATTCCAATGTAGTATCCTAGAATTTTCCAATAACTGCTCGCTTGGTTTTGTGAATTTATATTCTTTATTAAGGTCAAATCGTTTGCGCCATGTAGGATACCAAAACTAAATATTAGTAAAAAACCTACATAAATTTGAAAAGCTTGCGGAACATATGAATCAATCCATAAGCCGAAAAAGCTTGCTACGATTGCGAAATTCGAATATTTTAACATCTTTTATAAATTTTTTTTAAAAATAAGTAAAAAAAAATTTAAAAATCGCATTGTCGTTTGTTTAATATTTTTTAGATTTGATTAAACAAAATTAACAAACCTAATTTTTTAACCAATTTAATTTATTTATTATGTCAAACATTTCATTATTTACTTCGCTGATTGCGAAAATGTTACCTACTGATTATGTAGGATTTACTTTTTTTGTAGGCTGTATGGCCATGATGGCTGCTTCAGCCTTTTTCTTTTTGTCATTGAGTCAATTTGACAAAAAGTGGAGAACTTCTGTATTGGTATCGGGTTTAATTACCTTCATTGCAGCAGTTCACTATTTCTACATGAGAGATTATTGGGCAGCTTTCCAACAATCTCCAACATTCTTCCGTTATGTGGATTGGATTTTGACTGTGCCTTTGATGTGTCTTGAGTTTTACTTGATCTTGAAAGTTGCTGGAGCAAAACAAAACCTATTGTGGAAAATGATTTTCTACTCGGTAATCATGTTGGTAACAGGATACTTTGGAGAAGCTGTTGATCAAGCTAACGCTTGGATGTGGGGCTTAGTTTCAGGTATTGCTTACTTCGCTATTGTATATGAAATCTGGTTGGGAGAAGCCTCTAAATTGGCTGCTGCAGCAGGTGGAAACGTATTGTCAGCACACAAAATCTTATGTTGGTTTGTATTAGTGGGTTGGGCTATCTATCCATTAGGATACATGTTAGGAACTGACGGATGGTACACTAGCATCCTTGGAAAAGGAAATGTAGATGTTGCTTACAACATTGCTGATGCGATCAATAAAATTGGATTTGGATTAGTAATTTATAGCTTAGCTGTAAAATCTCAAAAAGACTAATTACAATTCTTGATATAAAAAGAAAACCGAGCTGAAAGGCTCGGTTTTTTTATGTTTTAAAACGGCTTATTTGGTGAGTGTAATTTCAAATAATTTATCCCAATTTTTTCCCGTAACAAATAGAGTTTTTGTTTTCTTGTTGTAGGCAATCCCGTTCAATACTTCGGCAGAGGCATTTTTTACCTGCGCTCGTAATCCCGATAAATCCAATACGCCTTCTACTTCTCCTGTACTAGGATTAATGATGGCAATGGCGTCTTTTTGCCAAATGTTACCATAAATTTTTCCTTCTACCCATTCCAATTCATTGATTGATTTTATTTTGTTGGTATTGGTATATACATTAATATAATCCTCCATTTTTTGTGTGGCAGGATTCATTTTCCAAATTTTTTCGGTACCATCTGATTGATAAATAGAAGTCCCGTCATTGGTCATTCCCCAACCTTCAATGGGTTTGTCGTAGTTGAATGTTTTGATTTTTTTCAAGGTGTTTGCCTCATATATAAATCCCACATTTGACTGCCAGGTGAGTTGAAACCATTGGTTATTGATGGCGGTTATTCCTTCTCCAAAGTACTCGGTCTCTAGATTTATTTGCTTGGCTACTTTACCTGTTCTGTAATCATAAGAGCGAAGATGTGAAGCCCCTTTTTGACCAGTGCTTTCATATAAGGTATCACGGTAAAACTCCAGGCCTTCGGTAAACGACAGCGTATCGTGTAGATAGGTGTTTACAATTTTATAGGTTCGAAAAGCGGGCACTTGGCTAGAAACTACCTCAATACGGGTTGAAAGTTCAGTAAAGTCATTTTCAAAATAAACTTGGGCTTTTAGGTTTTGGTAGCCTAATTTTTCTCCTTTTATAGGCAATTTAAATTTGCTGAGGCCTTTGGTACTTTTTACTTTTTGCTCGTTTAGGTAATAGACAATGCTATCTACCGTTTTGTTTTGGCTGTTGAGTAGGGCAATTTCAATGGATTCGCCAGGAATACATTGGGTTTTCATGTGTTCCGCATCAAAAGCAAAAAAGCTATCTTTTTCAGATTTGCTAGGTCCACAAGACAAAAATAGTTGAGTTAGTAGAATGAAAACGAGTGCGTTATAATTTTTCATGATCCGTAATTTTGGGGTGCAATATACAATACAAATTTATATACAATTTGCACTTGCAAAAATATAAAATTGCCCTATATTTGCACCGGCAAGTCCTACACGACCAGCTCCTGTAGAATCCTCCAGGATGGGAACATAGCAAAGGTATATGGTTGTAGCGGTGCGATGTAGGTCGCTTGCCTTTTTTAATAAATAAGTCTTTCCAATATCTTCCTTTCGGAAGATTTTTTTTTGGTTCTATTTTACTAAACCCTAACCAGCTTCGCTACATTTTTCAGCTATTTTGACTTATATTTGCGCCTTATTTTAAAGCAGTTATGTTTCAAAAAGTGGTGTTTATTACTGGGGCTTCCTCAGGTATTGGAAAAGCAATCGGAACTTATTTGCACGACAAAGGATTTCGTGTAATAGGCAGTAGTCGTAACCCCGAGAAATACCCAAATCCCTTGTTTCCTTTATTGGCAGTAGATGTGAAAGACTCGGCGAGTATTCAAGCTGCTGTAAACAAAATCATTGCCGATTATGGTGAGATAGATGTGTTAATTAACAACGCAGGTGTAGGGATTACTGGTCCTTTGGAAGAGTTACCCGAACACGAAATTAAGGCCAATTTTGAAACTAATTTTTTTGGACCCATTGCTGTGATGAAAGCAGTTTTACCGCACATGCGCAATCAAAAAACGGGGTTAATTATCAACATTACTTCTATTGCAGGTTATATGGGATTGCCTTATCGCAGTATTTATTCGGCATCCAAAGGCGCTTTAGAATTAATTACCGAATCCCTTAACATGGAAGTAAAACCATTTGGCATATCCATAACCAATGTGGCTCCTGGCGATTTTGCTACCAAGATTGCCTACAATCGATATCATGCTCCTGTACTTGAGGGATCAGCATATGAAGCTTCGTACGGAAAATCCTTGGCCTTGCTCAATGAACATGTCGATTCGGGCAGTAATCCCCAACAAATGGCTGAAGCAATTTATGCGATCATCAAAACGAAAAATCCAAAAATTCACTACAAAGTGGGTTCGTTTATGCAAAAATTCTCGGTCATATTGAAGCGAATTTTGCCCGACAAAATCTACGAACGCCTGCTCATGAATCATTATAAATTGTAATTTTGGGCACTTTATTTTAATAAACACAACTAAATACATACACCATGAAATTTTTTATTGACACCGCCAACCTTACTGAAATTGCCGAAGCACAAGCCTTAGGGGTTTTAGACGGCGTGACCACCAATCCGTCCTTAATGGCTAAAGAAGGCATTACTGGAAAAGACAATATTTTGAAACATTATGTAGCCATTTGCGAACTCGTTACGGGCGATGTAAGTGCCGAAGTAATTGCCGTTGACTACGAGGGCATGGTGCGTGAGGGCGAAGAATTAGCCGAATTACATCCGCAAATTGTTGTCAAATTACCCATGACCAAAGAAGGCGTAAAAGCCTGTAAATATTTTTCTGACCGCGGCATTCGCACCAATGTTACCTTGGTATTTTCAGCCGGACAAGCCTTGTTGGCCGCCAAAGCAGGCGCTACCTATGTTTCACCATTTATTGGTCGTTTGGATGATATTTCTACAGATGGCTTGAATTTGATCGAAGAAATTCGATTGATTTATGATAATTATGGTTTTGAAACTGAAATATTAGCGGCTTCAGTACGCAATACCATGCACATTATTAACTGTGCAAAAATAGGTGCCGATGTAATGACAGGTCCATTATCTGCTATCGTTGGTTTGTTGAAACACCCTTTAACCGATATTGGTTTGGCTCAATTCTTAGCTGATTACGCCAAAGGAAATAAGTAATCCAAATACACTTACATAAAAAAAAAGGGACTTCAATTGAGGTCCCTTTTTTTTGTATGGTTATACTTGGCTTACAATTGTTTTTCAAAATCCACATCAAACAAATTGGTAAAGGCATTTTTGATCACCGTGTTTGAATCTAAAATTATGGTGCGGTGTACTTTCATGATGGCCCAATTTCGTTTGGCTTCTTCAAAGCTGTGCGCCTGCACTTCGACTATTCCTTTAAAATTGTATTTGGCTACGAGGTTTTGCCATTCGGTAACATCGGGATCCAAATTGACGGCCACAAAGGTGTATTCAGGGTGGATTTTATGTAATTCTATGGCTTTTTTATGTGCTGCAATATAATGTGAAGTGAGGTTTTTGGTCCAGAAAAACAGGATAGTTTTGGATTGACATAAAGTTCTGTAGTCAAAGGGTTTATTGGCTAAGTCAACCAATTTCACTTGAGGCAATTGCTTTTGCGCATTGAGGTTGTTGATGGCTTTACCGATCTCATTAATTTCGTTTTTTTTGCTGTTGTCGGTTGAGAATTGATGGTATGTATCCAAGAAATGTTGGTTGTTGACCATGTTTTGGTCTTCGAGCAAATAGGTGAAGGCAATGTTGTTGAGGATGATATTTTTTACCTTTTCGTTTTTAATTAAGGTATCGGCTATTTTTAATTTATTGATGTTGGTTTTCAACGCCAAATCTACCTCAGAGAAGTGATTATGGTAATTGATGGCCCCCATGTTGTTGAGCATATGCGACAAATAGGACACAAATGGCGCATAGTTAGACAAGTTGGGGTTGTTGAAATTGATTGCTTTTCGGTAGGCAAAATAGGAGGCAGGTAACTGCTCAATGACATCTTCGCCGGTTCTCATTTTGTGGGCAAGGGGATAAATTTCTTTTTTGGTGTAATGAGCAAAATTCAACGCACTTTGGGCATATAAATCAAAACCGTTGCTCCACTTGATACTGGCTTTTTTTTGCTGATAAAACTTCTTTTTTTCGTTGTAGGAAGCGTCAATTTGTGCGGTAAATTTAGGAAGTGCGTAATCAAACACATCAAATATACTGTTGCGATCGGCCTCGTTTTTTAGGTATAACTCCATCAAAAAGTTATTTTTCTGATCGCCTCGGCCACAAAATACAATAGAATTATCAAAGTCTTTGGCATTGAGCCGAACCATGATGCTGTCGTTTTTGTCAAAATATACATATTGAAATTCCGGCTCGTTTTTAAACGTATACATGCCGGGGGCCAACGAGTCAAATTTGATGAAAAAGCGGTTATTTTCGTCGAGTAATACGCTGTCAATTACCTCATTGTCTTTGCAAAACAGCATATATGGATTAGTTGGATTTGAAACTTCACCCCCAAAATAGGCGGTATAATTGTCGCTTTTAAAATCCGATTTGCACGACCCCAAAAAGAAGGCCAAGGGCAAAAGCAGGAATGGAACAATATGTTTCTTGAGCTCAGACATTTATATTAAAATAGGAAGCAAAAATATCAAGTCTACCTATAGACTAGTGTTAACGCCTAGTTAAATAAACTTTTGTGCTCGAAAGCCACGAATACCCGTAGTTATTTTATACTTTTGCGCCGAATTTAAATCCCTTTTTTTTGTCATGCTAACAGTAAATAATTTATCGGTACAGTTTGGAAAACGCATCTTGTTTGACGAAGTAAATACCACCTTTACCCATGGAAACATCTACGGAGTAATTGGGGCCAACGGCGCAGGAAAATCAACTTTCTTAAAAATTATTGCGGGCGATATCGATCCTACTTCGGGTCATATTCATTTAGAGCCCGGGAAACGCATGTCGGTCTTGAACCAAAACCACAACATGTTTGACGAGCACACGGTATTGGAAACCGTGATGATGGGCAACAAAATTTTGTTTGCTGTAAAAAAAGAAATGGACGAATTGTATTTGGATTACAACGACGCCAATGCTGATCGTATTGGTGAATTACAAGTGCAGTTCGAAGAAATGAATGGGTGGAACGCCGATTCGGATGCCGCTGCCATGTTGTCGAATTTAGGGATAAAAGAAGACAACCACTACACCATGATGGCCGATTTAGATGGTAAACTAAAAGTACGTGTATTGTTGGCACAGGCGCTTTTTGGCAATCCGGATGTACTAATCATGGATGAGCCGACCAATGATTTGGATTTTGAGACCATTGCCTGGTTGGAGAATTTCTTGGCCAATTATGAAAACACCGTAATTGTGGTTTCACACGACCGTCACTTTTTGGACGCGGTGTGTACGCACATCTCCGATATTGATTTTGGAAAAATTAACCATTACTCAGGGAATTACACGTTTTGGTACGAGTCTTCTCAATTAGCAGCCAAACAACGCGCCCAACAAAACAAAAAAGCCGAAGAAAAGAAACAAGAGTTAGAAGAATTTATTCGTCGTTTTAGTGCGAATGTGGCCAAGTCAAAGCAAGCTACTTCGCGTAAAAAGATGATCAGCAAGTTGAATATTTCTGAGATCAAGCCGTCTAGCCGACGTTATCCGGCGATTATTTTTGACCAAGAACGCGAAGCGGGAGATCAGATTTTAAATGTAGAAAACCTAAGTGCATCAATTGATGGCGACACCTTATTTACCGGTGTAGATTTGAATATGGCCAAAGGCGATAAAATTGTCTTGTTTTCCAAAGATTCACGCGCCACCACCGCTTTTTATGAAATTTTAAATGGTCACCAAAAACCCGATTCGGGCCAATTTGACTGGGGAGTAACCACTAACCAAGCCTATTTACCGGTGGACAATCATGCTTTTTTTGAAAACGATTACACCTTGGTGGATTGGTTGCGTCAATGGGCCAAAACCGAAGAAGAGCGCGAAGAAGTAAATATTCGTGGCTTTTTGGGCAAGATGATTTTCTCGGGCGAAGAAGCCTTAAAAACCAGCCGCGTATTATCAGGAGGAGAAAAAGTGCGTTGTATGTTGTCACGCATGATGATGGAGCGCGCCAATATTTTGATGCTCGACGAACCGACCAACCACTTGGATTTGGAATCAATTACAGCTTTCAATAATTCATTAAAGAATTTTAAAGGATCGGTAATTTTTACTACGCACGATCACGAATTTGCTCAAACCGTTGGGAATCGAGTAGTGGAGTTGACGCCAAAAGGAGTGATTGACCGCTACATGACCTTTGACGATTATTTGGACGATGAAAAAGTACAAGAATTGCGTGCAAAAATGTATGCATAACGCGCTAATAAAAGCCAATTTAACACATTAAAAATCTCATTACTATGGGATTTTTTTTTTGCTCATAGATCTAATTTTCAGCGGCAATAGTTTTAGATTTTAGTCTGCACATAAAAAAAATAGTTCGGCCAATAGAAAACTAAAAAATGTCAGCAAAAAAATAGTAATTTTACGGCCCAAACCCACGCACCCATGAGTCAAAAGCTATTGCTCAGTGAAAAAGAAGTTGCCATCATCTTGCATCGTTTGGCGTGTCAGTTAATTGAAAAACATTTGGATTTTTCAAACACAGTATTAGTTGGGATTCAACCGCGTGGTGTGTTTCTGGCCGAGCGTATCAAACAACTGTTGGAACAAGAATACCAAGTACCCGCTATTGCGTTGGGTTATTTGGACATCACGTTCTTTCGCGATGATTTTCGTCGTACCGCAATGCCAATTGAGGCCAATTCAACCAAAATTGATTTTCTAGTCGAGAATAAAAAAGTAATTTTTATTGACGATGTGTTATATACCGGACGCAGTATCCGTTCAGCGCTCACTGCTATTCAATCGTTTGGTCGTCCCGCCGAAATTGAATTATTGGTGCTCATCGACCGCAGATTTAGCCGACATTTACCCATACAACCCGATTATCGCGGCCGTCAGGTAGATGCCATTAACCAAGAAAAAGTAAAAGTGCACTGGAAAGAACAAGACGGCGAAGATGCCGTTTATTTGGTTCCAACTACAACTACACAAACCACAACTACCGCATGAGTGAATTAAGTGTCAATCATTTATTGGGAATCAAATACCTTCAGCCCGAAGATATTCAGCTGATTTTTGAAACCGCCGATCACTTTAAAGAAGTCATCAACCGCCCAATTAAAAAAGTGCCGTCTTTACGAGACATTACCATTGCCAACATTTTTTTTGAAAACAGTACCCGAACCAAATTGTCATTTGAATTGGCTCAAAAACGCCTTTCTGCCGATGTAATTAGTTTTTCGGCGGCGCAATCATCGGTTAAAAAAGGGGAGACCCTAATCGACACGGTAAACAATATTTTGTCCATGAAGGTGGACATGGTGGTGATGCGTCATTCCTCACCGGGAGCGGCTCATTTTTTGTCACAAAAAGTGAAGGCTAGTATTGTCAATGCAGGCGATGGAGCTCACGAACATCCTACGCAAGCACTTTTAGATAGCTATTCGATTCGTGAACGTTTGGGTGAAGTAGGCGGAAAAAAAGTGGTTATTGTGGGCGATATTTTGCATTCAAGAGTAGCGCTTTCAAACATATATGCCTTGCAAATGCAGGGCGCCGAAGTAAAAGTATGCGGCCCAAAAACGTTGATTCCGCGTTACATCGAATCGTTGGGTGTACAAGTAGAACCCGATTTACGCAAAGCCCTAGAATGGTGTGATGTAGCCAATATGTTGCGTGTACAAAACGAGCGCATGGATGTGAATTATTTTCCGTCTACTCGCGAATACGCCCAGCAATATGGCTTAGACAAAACGCTTTTGGATTCCTTGTCCAAAGAAATTGTGATTATGCACCCAGGGCCTATTAATCGCGGGGTAGAAATTACCTCTGAAGTTGCTGATTCGTCACAATCGGTGATATTAAATCAAGTAGAAAATGGCGTAGCTATACGCATGGCTGTGATCTATTTATTGGCCTCCAAAATACAATCCTAACGCATGAAAGTAGAGCACCAAAAACACAGCGTAATCATTAAAGATACCCAGGGAAATTTAGAATCTTTTGTAGAGAAACTCTCCCACGAATATAAAAGTTTCGAAAAAGAAAACATTATTCTAGATCTCACACAGTACAAGGAGTTGACCCTCAAACAACTTAATTTATTTTTGGCTTTATCTAAAACTCATAAAGCGTCCAAAAAATCATTTGTATTGGTAGCCAATGACATTGATTTCAACTTAATTTCGGATAAACTTTCTATCGTTCCTTCGCAATTGGAAGCACATGATTTAATCGAATTGGACGAAATTGAGCGTGATTTAGGATTTTAATTCACATGAATCTTACCATATTGGGCTGTTATGCAGCCACCCCACGCACCCTTACAAATCCTACCTCTCAGGTTTTAGAAATGCGAAATCAACATTTTCTAATCGATTGTGGAGAAGGTACCCAGGTACAATTGCGCAAACAGAAAATTAAATTTACCAAGATAAATCGCGTCTTTATTTCGCATTTACACGGCGATCATTTTTATGGATTAATCGGCTTAATCTCTACTTTTTCCTTGCTCAATCGGGCGAATGAATTGCATATTTACGGGCCCAAAGGCATCCAAGAAATTATTCAGTTGCAATTGCGTTTGTCAGAGTCATGGCCGCAATACGACTTGATTTTTCACGAATTGACAGCCAAAGAATCCCAACTGTTGTATGAAGACGATCAGGTGTGCATATATAGTTTTCCGCTCAAACACCGCGTGTATACCAACGGATTTTTGTTTCATGAAAAACCAGCAGACCGCAAATTGGACATGAATGCAGTGTTAAATTATGAAATTGATACCTGCTATTACCAAAATATCAAAAATGGCAAAGACATTACCCTCGACAATGGACGGGTAATTCCTAATTCGGATTTGAGTTTAGATCCCCCAGCTACCAAAAGCTATGCCTATTGTTCGGACACCAAATACACCGAATCAATTATTCCGTACATTCAAGAGGCAACCGTTTTGTACCACGAGAGCACTTTTTTGGAATCAGAGGAAGCCTTAGCCAAAAAGACCATGCATGCTACCGCCAAACAAGCCGCATTGATAGCACAGAAAGCGCGCGTTGGTCAGTTAATTTTAGGCCATTATTCAACACGTTACGCCAATATTGAGTTGTTTAAACAGGAAGCTCAAGAACATTTTGAGTCCGTTTTGTTGGCCAACGATGGGGTGCGATTTGAATTTTAAAAACACCCAAAAATAAGTACCTTCGTCGCTCTAGTTGAACTATATGAAAGATCTAAGTAATTACAGAAAGTCATACGAAAAAAGTAGCTTGTTGGAACAAGATATTCCAACAGACCCTATTAATTTGTTTCACCGCTGGTTTCACGAAGTGCAAGATTTTGGTGGAATTGACGAAGTAAATGCCATGACCATTTCTACCCACGGACTGGATGGTTTTCCCAAAGCACGCGTGGTGTTATTGAAACAGTATAACGAAGAAGGATTTGTGTTTTTTACCAATTATCTATCCGAAAAGGGAAAAGCCATTGCAGCCAATCCCAAGGTATGTTTGTCTTTTTTTTGGAACAGTATGGAACGCCAGGTAATTATAAAAGGAACGGCGATGAAACTCACTGCTGAACAGTCGGATGCCTATTTTAATTCCCGTCCTTTGGGCAGTCAATTGGGTGCTATTGTTTCACCCCAAAGCGACATTATTCCCAACCGAACTGTGTTGGAAGCTCAATTACACGATTTAGAACAACAACAAAACCAAGACGTACAACGTCCAGCCCATTGGGGTGGATACCGTGTTGAACCACTTTCGGTTGAGTTTTGGCAAGGCCGACCAAATCGTTTGCATGACCGAATTCGGTATACGATACAAGCCGATTACTCTTGGTCTGTTGATCGATTGGCTCCCTAAACAAGTTCTCTATCTTTTTATTTAAACTCCTGCAAAGGAGTTTTTTTTGCTCGGTATTTTTATAATTGTAAGAAAAATATAGTATAAAAATTAAAATAAGTGCATTTCATCGATTTTATTTTACACTTAAACGATAAACTGCGTACTATTGTGGTGTCAAAAAGAAAGAATAATTGTTTACTAAAGTTTTGCCCAAATCTACTGTAAACTAACACCTACTGATTATGAAATCACTTGTACTCAAAACCCTTGTAGTTGTAGCCTTAGTGCTCAGTTTGTCTTCTTGTTCGTCTAACGCAACAGAAGATAATTCAGCCAAACCCGAACTCATTCAACAATATACCTACTCGGCAGATGAAATGGAATTGGCCGATTTAATTAATGAGTACCGTGTGAGTAAAGGATTGAATGCCTTAGAAGTGGTAAACCACGTGTCATTCAAATCAGAGGAGCACAATGTATACATGATTGCCAAAAAAGTGGTCAATCACGACTTATTTGACCAACGTTCGCACAACATTATGGAAGTGTTAGGTGCAGTTAAAGTAAATGAAAATGTAGCCTATAATTTTGCTACGCCTGCTTCAGCCTTGAATGCTTGGTTAAACAGCCCAGCGCACAAAGCCAATATCGAGGGAACCTTTACACATTTTGGGGTTTCAATCCGAATCGATTCCCTTACAGGAAAAAAATATTACACGAATATCTTCTTAAAAAAATAGCGTTTAAATAATAGAGTTTAGTTTAGTTTAGTTTTTTTTGACATTGAACCACCTTTCCCCAGGGTGGTTTTTTGTTTTAGCCAACCGCTGATTTATACACTTGCAAACACCGTTCTCGGGCAAATTTATGATCGACCATAGGACTTGGGTATGTCAATTCGTCGAGTTCGGGCACCCATTTTTTGATGTATTCCAGTTGTTTGTCAAATTTCTTAATCTGTTCGCTGGGATTAAAAATGCGAAAATAAGGTGCAGCATCAACACCACTTCCTGCGGCCCACTGCCAGTTCCCCACATTGCTGGCTTGTTCGTAATCTAATAGCTTTTGGGCAAAATAGGTTTCGCCCCAGCGCCAATCGATGAGTAAATGTTTGCATAAAAAACTGGCTACAATCATGCGCACACGATTGTGCATGTGTCCGGTAGCATTGAGTTCGCGCATGCCTGCATCTACAAAAGGATAGCCGGTTTGTCCGTTGCACCATTTTTCAAAATCAGCTTCGTTATTGTTCCATTGGATGGCATCGTATTTGGGTCGAAAGCTAGCACGTGTGGTGTGCGGAAAATGCCATAATATTTGCATGAAAAATTCACGCCAAATGAGCTCGCTCAAAAAAGTTTTGTTTGTTGAATTTGATGCTCTTTTCACCATTTGTCTGATGCTGACTGCGCCAAATCGCAAGTAAGCTCCCAAATAAGAAGTTTTATTAAGTGCAGGAAAATTGCGAGTTTGCTCGTAGTTGTCGATTAATTCATTCGATACATCATAGGAAGTTAGTTTAATCGTAGAGCGCTGAAAGCCAATATCGTTCAATGCTAAAAAAGGATAGGCATGGTCGACCAAATTTGCTAACATAGATGCTGAAGCAAATGACTGTAGCTGAATCGTTGAAAAATTGCTTTTCCACTTGTTGGCATAAGGCGTATAGACCACATAGGGCAAGCCATCGTCTTTGACGACTTCGTTTTTCTCGAAAATTACCTGGTCTTTATAGGTTTTAAACGGAATGTTTTGTGCGGCCAACAATTCATAAATGGCTTTGTCCCGTTGGCGCGCGTTGGGTTCGTAATCGCGATTGGCATACAAGGCAGTAATAGGATGTTGAGCAACAAGTTGTTCAATAATAGTCAGGGGATCACCATGAAAAACGGCCAACGATTTTCCGACAGCTTGCAACTTTTCTTGAATTGCGGTCAATAAATCGTGAATAAAACTTACGCGGGCATCCGCTCGATCCAATTGATTTAAAATGGTTGTATCAAAAATAAAAATAGGGAGAACGTCATTTCCCGATGCCAAGGCTTCGTATAAGCCGTGGTTGTCTTCTAGGCGTAAATCTCGTCTAAACCAAAATAATGTCATGGGAATAATGTGCTTAGGAATGTACTAAAAGTCGAGACATTCCTCCATCCAAATGCATCACTTGACCCGAAATCCAACGCCCTTTTTCACTCAATAAAAACGCAGCCATTTCGGCCAAATCTTGGGCTTGTCCGTATCGTTTTAAGGGATGGCGTTCGTTGGCTTTCTCCTGTTTGAGTTCACTGTTTAAAAATTTATCGGCCAATGGCGTATGCGTGAGCGAGGGCGCAATGACATTTACACGCAATTGCGGTGCATATTCGGCAGCCAAGGCACGAGCAAAACCTTCAACGGCTGCTTTGGCCGCGGCTATGCTACTGTGAAACGGCATGCCCATCGTGGCAGCCACGCTACTAAATAAGACCACGCTAGCTCCCGAGCTGGCTGTTAAGTTGGGCAAGAGGGCTTGCAAACAGCGCACGAGTTGAAAAAAATTGATTTGCATGTCTTGTTCAAAGTTCTCCAGTTTTAATCCTCGAAAGGGACGCAAGTTGATGCTTCCCGGGCAATACACAAAACCGTCCACCACTGCCGGTAGTTGCCCAATTGGAAACTCATCCGTTGTCACATCAAATGGAATATGAGTATGGCGCACGGTAGTTTGAGGTGCAGTGCGAGATAAAATAAAGAGGTTGGATTCGGTTTGCATGAGTTCGGCAATGGCTAATCCAATGCCGTAGGAACCGCCGATTAAGACAATGTTTTTCATATCGTTTGTTTTATTTGCCAAAAAGGGCTTCAAGTTTATGTTGTCTGTAATTAAAAATTTCGTTCAATTTTGGTTTAACCAAAATGGGATGTACCAATTGGCCTAAAATTCCAAACGGTATTTTGTAGTCGATAATGTCTTCCATTTCAACTCCGCCGGGTACTTCTTTTAAAAAATGTTTGTGGTGCCAAAACGCATAAGGGCCAAATCGTTGCTCATCGACAAAAAAGCTCTTGTCTACCACATGCGTGATTTCGGTCACCCATTTAGTTTTGATGCCCAAGACCGGTGTAACTATATATTGTATGATTTGTCCTTGGTACATGGGTCTGTCGGCACCATCACATATTTCAAACCCCATGTATTCGGGTGTGATGTTTTTTAAATTACGTGGGTCGGATAAAAAAGTCCAGGCTTCATCCAAAGAAATGGGAAGAAATTGTTTGCTTTTGAGTTGATACAGTTTCATGAAATATTTTTTGCAAATGTATCATTTTGTTTAACAAAAAAATAAAAATGGTAAACAAAATTAATTCGTTAAAAGTTGTATTTTTGGCAACAAATTAATTTTAAATCATGAAAAAAATAATTGCATTGATTGTATTTGGATGTGTATCTGCATTCGCACAAGTAAAGACACCGCAACCTAGCCCAAAAGCCAGTTTGGTTCAAACTGTTGGTTTAACCGAAGTCGCAGTAGACTATAGCCGACCTACCATGAAAGGGCGTAAAGTTTTTGGTGAATTGGTATCCTTTGGAAAATTATGGCGCACCGGAGCCAATTACAACACAACCATTTCGTTTTCTGATGACGTGGTGATTGACGGTAAAACTTTGAAAGCGGGTAAATATGCCCTTTTTACTATTCCTAAAATTGACACTTGGGAGTTTATTTTTTACAAAGACAACGACAATTGGGGAACTCCAGCTGAGCTAGACGAAGCCAAAGTAGCTTTGCGCAGCACAGTAAAACCAGAAATTACGGCTAAATCAATTGAATCATTTACTATCGCTGTAAATCCGATTGATGTTAACTCGGCTACCTTAGATTTATCATGGGAGCGCTCTTTGGCTTCGTTGAAATTTGATGTACCAACCTATAAAACGGCCATGGCCAGCATCGAAAAAACCTTGGCTGGTCCTTCTGGAAATGATTACTATTCGGCAGGTGTTTTTTTGTTTACCTCAAATGGTGACATTGTGAAAGCCTTAGAATATGTAAACAAAGGCATTGGCATGAGTAAAGACGCACCGTTTTGGATGTTGCGCCAAAAATCATTAATCCAAGCCAAAATGGGAGACAAGAAAGGCGCAATTGAAACCGCAAAACTTTCATTAGCTGCGGCAACTGATGCAAAAAATGCGGATTACGTAAAAATGAACAACGACAGCATTGCCGAGTGGTCCAAAAAATAATAGAATTTTTTTTCTACTAAATATAAAAATCCCGTTAGTTCAACGGGATTTTTTTTGTGCCAGTATAGATGGTAATTTCTAGTACCCAAGCCAATAAGATGGTGAGTACGGCGCCAATAAAATTGAGCCACAAAAAGCCTACGACGTCAATGAAATAGACATAAAATATGACCAATTGACTAATTACGGTAGCCCAAAATATGGCATTAGCATGGATGCGTTTAAAATAAAAACCAACCAAAAATATACCCAATACGGTGCCGTAAAATAATGATCCTACGATATTGACCAACTGAATAAGGTTTTCAACTAAGGTGCCCATACATGCAAACAGTACAGCGATAATTCCCCACAAAATGGTAAAAAATTTGGTCGCATTCACATAATGCTTGGGTGATTTTTCGGATTTTAAATTTCGTTTGTATAGATCGATGGCAGTTGTAGAAGCCAATGCAGCTATACCCGAGGCCGTTGAGGACATGGCAGCGGATAAAATTACGGCCAATAAAAGCCCAATTAAACCCTGGGGCAAATAATGTAAAATGAAATAGATAAACACATAATCTTTATCATTGGTTTCAGATTTTTCATCGGCTTTCGAGATGATTTCACGTGCCTGTTCCCGCAGATCATTTTCTTTACTTGAAAGTGCGACAAGTTCTTTGCGCAATATGGGGTTGTCGTAATTTTGGTTCAAGTGATCAATGTAAATCAGGTTGATCTCTTTTTTTTCCTCTGACAATTGATTCATTTTGAGTTCCAAAGCTTCGTATTCTTTTTTGTAGGCCGAATGTTCAACCAAGGCTTTGTTGTTGGGATTAAAATTTACAGGAGCCGGGTTAAATTGAAAAAATACAAAGACCATCACCCCAATTAATAAGATAAAGAACATCAACGGGATTTTTAAAAACCCATTCATGATGAGTCCCATTTGGCTTTCACGTACTGATTTCCCCGACAAATACCGGCCCACTTGCGATTGATCGGTACCAAAATAGGAGAGGGCCAAGAAGAAACCGCCGGTAATTCCGCTCCAAAAGGTGTAGCGCGTCTCGGGATCAAAGGAGAAATCTAAAATTTCCATTTTATGATTGGCCCCGGCAATGTGCATGGCATTACTCAAACTCATGTCATTGGGCAACAGATGTAGAATCAAGAAAAATGCAATCACCAAGCCCAGAAGTATTACAAACATTTGGTGTTTTTGGGTTACGTTAACCGCATTGGTTCCGCCGGCAACCGTATATATAATTACCAAAACTCCAATTACCACAATGAGCCATGTGAGATTCCAGCCCAAAATAGCCGACAAGACAATAGCCGGTGCGTATATGGTAATTCCGGTGCCTAATCCACGTTGCACCAAAAACAACAACGAAGCCAAGGTGCGGGTTTTGAGGTCAAAACGTTGCTCCAAATATTCATAGGCGGTGTAGACTTTTAATCGATGATAAATGGGAATAAAGGTGTAGCAAATTACTACAATGGCCAGCGGCAATCCCAAATAAAACTGCACAAAACCCATCCCGTCATGATAGGCCTGACCGGGTGTAGACAAAAAAGTAATGGCACTGGCTTGGGTGGCCATAACAGATAGCCCCACGACATGCCAAGGCGTGTCGTGATTGCCCAAGATGTATTCTTCTACGTTTTGGCTGCCTTTGGTTTTCCAGACACCATACACTACAATAAAAAGGAGTGTTACGGATAATATAATCCAGTCAATTTGCTGCATCTTACGAGAATAAAAACATGAGTAAACAAAACACTAATACATACAACACATTGGCAACCAATACCCAAGTGTAACTCTTTTTCCACACTCCGATTTCGTTTTTCATTTGTTTATTTGATTGAAATTAAATTGGCCAATAATCGAAAGGCACCTGGAACGCCTTCGGGTAATTCTCTAAAAAAACTAAGTCCCGTATAAATGTAATTTCCAGTGCCGTATTTGGCATGCAATAACAAACCATTTTTGGCTGTTTCTCCCGTGTCATTGGCACTCAAGATTGGTGTGAAAGCTGCATCCCATTGGTTTGGAAAATACAAGCCAATTTCTTGTTTCCAATGTGTAAAATCGGCAGTTGTTATTTTATTCGGAAAATTCAGGAGCGAATTGGAGGGGTCAAGAAAACGCACTTCGGCCTGTTCTTCGGTTACTCGATCACGCGAAATTTTGAGCGGAAAAGGAGAAAAAGCAGGGCTTGTTAAATCGTCCAAGGTGTTGTATTGCACGATTAAGGTTTTTCCGTTTTTCACAAAATCAAGTAAATAGGTTTGCTTGCTGGCCAATTCCTGAACCGTATTGTAGGCACGAATACCAGTTATTATTACATCATACGGGGAAAGATAATCAGGAGAGATCGAGTGTGGGTCGAGTAATTTTACATCATAGCCCATTTGGGTTAATCCCGTAGGAACCGCGTCACCGGCGCCCATGAGGTAGCCAATTTTTTGTTTTCCGGTGCTTAAATCCAACCGCAATACTTTGGCTTCGGCCGGTTTAAGGATTATTTGTTTGGCAATGTGCGGGTATTGGATGCTAATTTGCTCTTTGTTGTAATTCACCCCATCAATAACTGCATAGGCCGTAAGGGTTGCCGATTCTAATTTGTTTGAAGGAGTCACTGTAAAATCAACCGCAAGTTCTTCGTTTTTGTTAGCTAAACGAAACGGAACCGAGGTTGGTAAACTGGTCCAATTCGCAGGCAATGCTAACTGAACTACTCCTTGCACATCGGCAGCTCCGGCTTTGAGTTTCACTGTTATTTTTTTGCTCTGTGTGCTAGGAAATAGCACAACTTTGTCTAGTATGGAGAGGCTCACGGCCGGTACAATATCGAGTGGCATGTGTACTTCTCCTTTCACATCATCCGTATATTGGTAATGCACCACGCGTTCATACGAAAGAGTTGTTCCATACAAAAGCAGATCAAACGTTAGGGTAATTTCTTTCGGTTTTTCGGGAAGTCCAATGGCATCCGATTCGGACACTTGGTACATGCCTTCGCTAAAAGGGTTGGCCAACCAATAGGGTTGCGTGTAATTCATCGAACTAGGAATTACAGCATTGAGTGTAGTTTTAAAGGGTCTATTGGTTTCCAATTGTTGGCTTTGAAAATTAATCGGCGTTTCAGGTTTTAGTCGAATTGCACTTAGTTGAATGGGTGCCGCTGATCGGTTGATGGCCTCAACCTGAATTTTAATGCGCGAATTGGGCGTAGTTTCTTGTGTATCGGCTATGCCTTCTAAATACAAACCGGCGCAGCCTGCAATTACAGCTTTGATTTCTTGTGTTTTGATTGATTTCCAATGCTCATCTTCAATGCCTTGTATTAAGTTATAGGCTTTTACCAAATTGGGTAAGCTTTTGGCGGGATTGGTAAAATCAAATTCCTGAAGGGTTTGTGCGAGCAGATCGCCAATTTTTTTTCCGCCCTTCACGCGATTCCAAGATGTGTCTATTCCAGCAAAAAGCGATTGATCAGGTGTAATCGGACTCCCTTTTAGAAACTCCAAATATTCGGTATCGTCGCCGCGTTCGCCCGCTGTTCCAAATCCTTGGGATTGGTGTTTGCTGCGGCTCAAGGCGGCAATTTCTTGGTTTGATTTCCCTTCAGTAGCATAATAAACCCCTGTTTTTAAAGGATATAAGTTGGTTTTATCGGCTTTCTCAAATTTGTCTTTGCTGCCATAAAACCACCACGAGGTATTAAAAAACAAGCGTTTGGCTTGCCAGGGCTTGTAATTTTGCAATTGATTGGGGTAGGCTGTAGCTTGGTTACTCAAATCAAAAGCTTCCAAACTGAGTAGGGCAGAAGAGGTATGATGCCCATGCGTAGTGCCGGGAGTTCGCGCATCAAAACGGTTGATGATTACATCGGGTTGAAATTTTCGGATAGTTAAAACGATATCATGTAGAACAGCGTCTTTGTCCCAAATTTGCAAGGTTTCTGTTGGGTTTTTGGAAAATCCAAAATCATTGGCTCGCGAAAAAAATTGGATTCCTCCATCTACTTTGCGGGCTTCGATAAGTTCTTGTGTCCGAATTACACCCAGTTGTTCCCGCAATTCGGGACCTATTAAATTTTGTCCACCATCGCCTCGGGTGAGCGACAGGTAGGCAGTTTCAGCCAATTGATCATTGGATAAATAGGTAATTAAGCGGGTATTTTCGTCGTCGGGATGGGCGGCAACATATAAAACGGAACCTAGGAAGTTCAGTTTTTTGAGTTGTTGGTATATACTTACCGCGCTGGGTTTAGATGGGGTTTGCGCAGCACTGCTTACGAAAGCAAGTAGCAACGCAAAACAAATAGAGTTTGAAAGCTTTTGCATAGGATTATCTTAGTGGCAAGAGCTTCAAAAATAGTAATTAAATAGACGTGATTAGGCTGCTTTGTATTTTTTGTGCAGCTTAGAGCTAAGGGTAATAATAAGTAATAGTAACATAGTAGATTGCTTAGGTAGATTTGGGTGGAGTAAACCTACGCTAAAAATCTAAATACACGATTAAAAGTATAATTTAATCGACGAAATGCATTTTAATTAATTAAATATAATAAAATTCTTACTTATTATTTTGCCCTTTTTTGGCAGATGGAAATGCCTTTTTGCAACAATAAGTGATTGGGGTAGGTAATTTGCTCGCCATCGGCGGTTACCAAAAGCACATGAAAGGCATTGATGTCTTCAATCTCGGCTTCAATAGGGAAATCTTTGTCGTGAATCTTTATGGTGTCGCCAATGCGGAACGGAAAAAAGAAAAACAAAATCACTCCAGCCGTAATATTGCTCAAAATAGACCAGTTTGCAAACATGGCCACACCGACCACGGTAGTGATTGAAGAAACGGTAAGGAAAATGGCTTTTTTATCGACGCCCCAAATTAAAACCAAGGCGATGATTGCCAATATGCTAAGCAATATGTGCAAGTATTTGATGACTAAATTGGCCCGCTTTTCAATGATATGACTGGAATTGGCATACCGTCTTACCAACTTGGCAACAACCATACGACATAACAATACGAACAATAAAACAATTACGCTGGCAATCCATTCTTTGGGATAATTAGTATACATGTGAAGGGGAGGTAAAATGTTCAACAATATAACGGTATACTTTTTCAATGGGCAAACCCATCACGTTGGGATAAGAACCTTCTATGCGTTGTACGCCCACAAAACCAATCCAATCCTGAATTCCATAGCTACCAGCCTTGTCGTAGGGTTGATGCTGTTTTAGGTAATACGCAATTTCTTCAGGAGTAAGTGGACCAAATGTAACTTTACTCACGTCGTTGATTGTAGTATGTCCCGCAATAGTGGTAAAAGTAACCGACGTGATTACTTCGTGGGTAGCATTAGCCAACGATTGCAACATGTCAAATGCTTCTTCGTAGGAATTGGGTTTGCCAATCGCTTTTCCTTGATGCCAAACAAGTGTGTCACTGGTAATGAGCACATCGTTTGTTTGGAGGGTCGAGATAAAGGGTTTGCTTTTTAACTCGGCCAAATAATCGGTGATGTCAGTGAATTGCAAGTGGTCGGGAAATATTTCATCAACCGGTTTCAATTCGATCTGCACCTCGAGCTGAATGTCTTTAAAAAACTGTTGTCTTCGCGGCGATGCCGAGGCTAAAATAAATCGGTATGGCTTGGTACGTTGATTAAGCATGGAGGTAATAAATATTATACGAAACTACGGCTATAGTCAAAATTCCCACCAAGGTTATCGCTTTTAAAACTTGACTAAGGTGTTTGAAATCCTGTTTTTCTTTGGCCGAAAACAATTTGATGCTGCAATACAATAGCGGTCCTACCAAACCAAATAACATGTATATGGCGGTCGGATACAAATCAAAGGCTATAAAATACCGGTTTGTGTAATAGAGTAACAGTATCCACGGAATGCAACTGAGCATCAATAGGATTTGGGTTGTGCGAACCGTTCCTAAAAGCACAGGAAGGGTTTGCTTTCCCTGAATTTTGTCGCCCTCTACATCTTCGAGGTCCTTGATCAATTCGCGGTATAAGCCTAAAATAAATGCAAAAACAGCATAATCAACTAGAATCGAAAACAAGTTCGACATCACTTGCTGGTTGCCATCGTAGGTTGCAGGGAAAATATCAAAAAAACCAATAATCAATATGCTAAAAGCCAGTAAACCCGCTACAATTATGGTGCCCAACAGTAAAATCTGTTTCAAGGTGGTGGCGTAAAAATAGAGTAGGGCTGCCACCAAAATGAATAAAGCGACAAAGCCCGGACGTTCAATCACGTTTGATAAATAAAAACCAATTCCCACGCCTACACAGTTTAATACCACATACAAATTATAGGCTTGCCCCTCTGTTATTTGGCTGCCAATAAGCTGTTTGTTTGGTTTATTTACGGCATCTGCTTCTTGGTCAAAAATGTCATTAATCACATAGCCAGCAGCAGCCAAAAGTACCGTAGCCAAGACCAATAAACCGTATTGCCAATGCGTGAGCGACAAGAAAACATCTTGCATTTTGAGAAAACCATAGCGCACCACAAGTTGCATAAAGGCAAGTAGGATCAGGTTTTGATACCGAATGAGTTGGAAGTATTTCTTCATTTTTTTTGTGTTAATCGTGTTGACCATTGTAGTACGAATGCCATTTGCCTTGCACGCGCATCACTTGTTCGATTACATCGCGCACAGCACCTTTCCCGCCATTTTTATGCGAAATATAACCGCTGATGGCTTTAATTTCGGGACTGGCATCTTGCGGACAGCTGGCCAAACCTACCAATTGCATCACGTGAAAATCGGGAATGTCGTCGCCCATGTACAACACTTTTTTGGCGTCAATTGTGTAATCTTGGCAATAATCTTTAAAGGTTTCCACTTTATCGGGCACGCCCAAATGAATGTCGGTGATGCCCAAGTTGCGCAAACGGATGCGAACGCCTTCATTACTTCCGCCCGAAATAATACATACGTTGTAGCCCGATTCTAGGGCAGCTTTCATGGCAAAACCATCGCGAATGTGCATTTGGCGCAACATTTCGCCGGTAGGACTAATGTGCACCGTTCCGTCGGTGAGCACCCCATCTACATCAAAAATGAAGGTGTCAATGTGGTTCATGATTTCTTTGTAATTCATAACTAGACAAGGTATTTGGGCTTATTTAGCCGTATAAGTTTGTTGAATAGATTGCGTAAGCAGTTGGTATAGCTCTTTTTGATTGGCTTGGGTTAGTAACGCCAAATGACTATCTATCGTATTTTGGTCGTTGCGAATGGCTGGGCCCGTCTGACCCAATCGCGGCGAAAGGTGCTGCGCTTTCTCGGCCGTTTCGGCGATGAGTGGTTTTAAAATAGCAAACGGTACTTGGTGTTCTTCGCAAATTTCTTCGCCAATGTGGTACAAATGATTTACAAAATTATTGACAAAAACAGCAGCCACATGCAAGGCTTTGCGTTGCACGGAATCAATCGTATAACAATTGGGAGAAATGCAATGGGCCAATTCGGTGAGTAATTGTTGGTCTTTGTCATTTTCCCATTCCAAGCAAACCGGAACATGACTGTAGTCAACGGTTCGACTTTTGGAGAAAGTTTGCAACGGATAAAACACCGCGCGTCTATTTTTGGGATCAAGAGCAGAAAGGGCAACGCTACCCGAGGTATGTGCAATTAATGCATTATTAAAAGGAATTTTGCTTGATAGTTCTGGAAGTGCGCCATCAGAAACCGCCAAAATATAAATGTCGGCTTTAGGAATGGCTTGCATGTTGTCGGAAATTCGATCGGACGAAATAGATAATTCGGCTTTGTTTTTGTCGCGAACCACAACTTGAATAATGTCAACTTTTCCCGATTGTTGAAACGCAATAATCAAGTGTTGAGCCACATTGCCCGAACCAAAAAGCACTACTTTTATCATGCCGCTAAATTATTGAAAAATTAGATACAGCTGTTGTTTAAAACGGATAAAAACGGACAGAAAATCCCACTATAAATTCGTAACGAATTCCCTTTTTTATTCTTGTTTTTAGCTACTTTTGTGGGGCAAAAAAAGTCCTTTACTTTTACTAAACATCATGCAAAAAAAGTTACTCTCCGCGCTGTTTTCTACCCGATTAATGGCCATTTTGTTTTTAGTTTACGCCGTGGCTATGGCTGCCGGAACCTTTATAGAAAGTTCCTACAATACTGATACTGCGCGCCTTTGGATTTACAATACACTTTGGTTTGAAGCCATTCATCTGTTTTTTTTAATCAACTTTTTTGGAAACATCAAAAAGTACCAGTTACTCAAAAAAGAAAAATGGGCCACTTTATTGCTGCATCTTTCTTTTATTTTTATCCTTATTGGTGCCGGAGTTACACGCTACATCAGTTTTGAAGGGATGATGCCCATACGCGAGGGAGAATCATCCAGTCAGATTTTTTCAGAAAAAACACAACTCACTTTGTTTGTAGACGGCCAATACCAAGGCGCCATGAAACGCCGCATTTTTGAAAAACCCGTTTTACTTTCACCTGTAGTTACCCCCAATTATTCCATTTCTAATGATTTTGCCGACATTCCATTTACGGTAAAAATTAAGCAGTACATCATGGGCGCCAAAGAGTCGGTGGTGGCCAATCCAAAAGGAAAATTGTACTTGAAATTGGTTGAGTCAAGCGGCGGAACGCGTCACGAACATTATTTGGAAGAAGGCGAAATCCAAGACATTCACAACACCTTGTTTGTGGTTAATAAATACACCAAAGGCGCCATCAATATTAGTATCAAAGGCGATTCCATTACACTCGATTCTCCTTTTGATGGCCAATTTATGCGTATGGCCGATAAACTGCAAGGTGCAGTGGTAAAAAATACTACGCAGCCCTTGATGTTTCGCTCGTTATACAACATGGGCGGTTCCCAATTTGTATTTCCCGACCAGCCCATTCGCGGCAATAAAGAATGGATTTCGGATAATAAGATAAAAGCCAAAAACCATGACGATGCCATTGTGATAAGTGTTGAATCGCAAAACCAAACCAAAGAAATTACATTGTTGGGCGCCAAAGGAAAAGAAGGCGCTCCGGTAAATTGCAAAATCGGAAAACTTGATTTTACGCTGGCTTTTGGGAGTAAAGTATACACCACGCCATTTCAAATTCAGTTGCTTGATTTTAAAGCCCAAAAATACCCGGGCTCAGAAAAAAGCTTTTCTTCGTTTCAGAGTGATGTAAAAGTGATTGACGGCAAACACAAAGAAAATTACCAAATCTACATGAACCACATTTTGGATTACAAAGGCTACCGCTTTTTTCAGTCTTCGTTTGATCCCGACGAAAAGGGAACAGTACTCTCGGTAAATCACGATTATTGGGGAACCCTCATTACCTACATTGGTTATTTTATGTTGTTTTTTGCCATGATGGCCATTTTGTTTGATAAAAACACCCGTTTTGCCGATGTGAAACGAAAACTTGAACACGTCAAAATCAAGAAAAGCAAGTTGATTACGGTGTTGCTGTTTTTACTGAGTTGTTCGGCTTTTGCACAAATGCACCAGGGGGTGATGCCTACACAAAAGCAAATCGATTCGGTCTTAAATACCTACAAAGTAACCGAAGCCCATGCCGAAAAATTTGGCCGATTGGTAATCCAAGACGAAGGCGGACGAATGAAGCCCGTGAACACTTTTTCATCGGAGTTGCTCCGAAAAGTGAGCAAAAGCGATACCTACAACGGTATGAATGCCGATCAGGTGTTTTTGTCGATGATTCAGTTTCCTCGCGTTTGGTTTGAGGTACCGTTAATTTACTTGAAAAAAGGCAACGACAGTATTCGGAACATTATTGGCGTACCAAAAGAAGCCAAATATGCCCCATTTATAAAATTCTTTGACGCCAAAGGCAATTACAAATTGTCGCCTTTCTTGGACGAAGCCTTTAAAGCCGCCGTCCCCGATCAGTTTCAAAAAGATTTTATCGAAACCGACAAAAAAGTAAACTTGCTCAATGCCGCTTTGAGTGGCAGTATTTTGCGCATTTTTCCATTGCCCAACGATGCCAACAACAAATGGATTTCGTATTTAGAAATTGACCATTCTTCCCTGAAAGGCATGGACTCTATTTTCACCAAAAATGTATTGCCGTTGTACCTGAACGCCATAGATTCGGCCAAAGTAAAAGGCGATTACACCAATGCCGATTTTTACTTAAAAAGTCTAGAAAATTACCAAAAGAAATTTGGTAGTGCGGTAAGGCCAACCGACGATAAAATTAATGCCGAGATTACCTACAACAAATACGACGTATTCAAGAAACTCTTTTATTGGTATATGTTGGCAGGTGTGCTGATGCTGCTCGTGACCATTTTGAACATCTTTTTTGAAAAGAAATTTTTACGGGTAATCAATACTGGTTTTCATGTACTGATTGCTTTGTTTTTTGTATTGCACACCGCTGGATTGGCTGCGCGATGGTACATTTCAGGCCACGCGCCTTGGAGTGATGCCTACGAAAGTATGATTTATGTAGCCTGGGCCACCATGTTTTTTACCTTGGCTTTCGACCGAAAATCAAAACTTACGGTAGCTTCGGGAACCTTTGTCGCTTCGATGATTTTGATGATTGCGCACTGGAATTGGATGGATCCGTCAATAGCCAATTTGCAGCCCGTATTGAATTCCTATTGGTTAATGATTCACGTCGCAGTAATTGTAGCCAGTTACGGCCCGTTTACTTTGGGAATGGTATTGGGCTTGGTTTCGTTGTTGTTGATGACATTTACCACCAAAAAGAACAAAACCAAAATGGATTTGAATATTCAAGAAATTACCTATATCACCGAGTTGGCCTTGACCATTGGTTTGGTGATGCTCACCATTGGAAACTTTTTGGGCGGACAATGGGCCAACGAAAGCTGGGGACGCTACTGGGGCTGGGATCCGAAAGAAACTTGGGCGCTCATTAGCATCATGATTTATGCCTTTGTAATTCACGCCCGATTTGTGCCTGCTTTACGCGGGAAATGGGTGTTTAATTTGATGAGTGTATTGGCCTTCTATTCAATCATGATGACCTATTTTGGGGTGAATTTTTACCTCACCGGTTTGCATTCGTATGCCAGCGGCGATAAAGTGGTTACGCCAAATTTTGTGTATTATTCACTGGCTATACTCACCGTACTTGCTCTCATTTCCTACTTAAAATATAAAAAACACCTCAAGAAATAATGAAAAAAATTTTCAGTTTAGCGCTAATTGTACTTGGTTTTATGGCCAATGCTCAAGCAATTCCAACGTCAATTCATGGGTTTAAAGTAGAAGACATTGCCGGAAATACCTTTGATTTTGCCCAACTGAAAGGCAAAAAAGTCATGATCGTGAATACCGCTTCGGAGTGTGGTTATACTCCGCAGTACAAAGATTTACAAGAATTGTATACCCAATATAAAAGCAAAAATTTCATTATCATCGGGTTTCCGTGCAATGATTTCTTTTCGCAAGAACCAGGCAGCAATAGTGAGATTGCCACGTTTTGTAAAAAGAATTTTGGCGTAACATTTCCCATGATGGATAAGATTACGGTAAAAGGCAAAAAGAAACACCCCGTTTACCAGTATCTAACGCAAAAAAAATACAACGGCTTGCAAGATTCGTCGGTAAAATGGAACTTTCAAAAGTACTTGATCAACGAAAAAGGAATGTTGGAAAAAGTAGTGCCAACAGGCGTTTCGCCTACAGATCCATCAATCATTGCTTGGATTACGAAATAGTTTTATAAAATCCGTTGCATAAAACAAAGGTCGAGCCAGTTCTCAAATTTGAAGCCCACTTCTTTTAAATGGCCTACAATCTCAAAGCCCATTTTTTGGTGAAAGGCAATACTTTCGGCATTGTTGGCATCGATGCCACCGATCATCACATGGTAGCCTTCAGATTTGGCTTGAACAATTAATTGATTGAGTAGGGCTTTTCCAATGCCTTTGCCTTGCTGTTCTGTTTGCACATAAACCGAATGTTCGATGGTGAATTGGTAGCCGATTTTCTCGCGAAACGTTCCGTAGGTGCCAAATCCCACAACCAGTTCCTTTTCTACAGCCACAAGTACAGGGAAATTATGTCGCTCTTTGGACTCAAACCAAGCTGTTTGTTCAGCCAATGTTTGGGCTTCGTAATGGTAATTGGCCGTAGACGTTGCAATGCTGTGGTTTACAATGGCTAAGATTTGGGGAATATCGAGTGGAGTAGCGGGACGAAGTTGAAATGACATACCTGTAATTAATTGCCTCAAATATAAAGAAGATTCTGGGCTAATCGTGTACAAACTAACAAATGGAATAGTAAATTTGTGGCGCTTTATAACAAGCAACTAGTTTATCACTCATGATTTATCCCAAAATTCCTTTAGCGCAAAGTATTCTGCAATTGTTTGTAGCCAAAGGAGTTACGCAAATCGTGATTTCGCCCGGATCACGCAATGCTCCACTTACCATTGGGTTTGCGTCCAATCCGGAATTTACGTGTTACAGCATCGCCGATGAACGTTGTGCTGCTTTTTTTGCTTTAGGAATTGCCCAACAAACACAAAATCCGGTGGCTGTGGTTTGCACTTCGGGCTCCGCTTTACTCAATTATTACCCTGCTTTTGCCGAAGCGTTCTACAGCGAAATTCCATTGGTTGTCGTTTCTGCTGATAGACCACTCGATAAAATTGACATTGGCGACGGGCAAACCATTCGCCAGGCCAATATATTTGCCAATCATTCGGGGTATAATGCCAATTTAACCGAGGAGCATTCGCCCGAGAATGACCGTAAAATTTGCGAGGCTTTGGATACGGCAATCCATAAAAAATGCCCCGTACATATCAATGTTCCATTTGAAGAGCCATTGTATGATACGGTTTCAGCCTATACGATTGAAGCCCAGGTGTATAATTTAGCTGTAGAAAAAGTTGAAACCAATATTGACTTATCCTCTTTGTATACTACCTGGCAAAAGAGTACCAAGAAATTAATTTTAATTGGAACCCATCCGCCACATACTATTCCACCAAATGTCCTTGTGTATTGGGCCAATGACCCTTCTGTTTTGGTGTTTTGCGAAAGCACTTCGAATGTGTATCACCCTAGTTTTATTAGTTCGATTGATGCCTTAATTACCGCATTTAAATCAACTGATTTTGAAGAATTTAAACCAGAAATATTAGTTACACTTGGTGGCATGATAGTGTCCAAACGTGTAAAGGCTTTTTTGCGCAAGTATCCTGCACAAATGCATTGGCATATTGATCGGTTGCGGGCCTATGACACCTTTGGGCATTTGAGTGAACACCTTAAACAAACACCTGCCGAATTTTTTATCCCTTTGCTAGCCTCGCATACCGAAAGCAACTATACACAAAAAGCCAATCAACTTCAGCAATATCGCAAAACCAAACAGCAGGCGTTTATGCCAAGCTTGCCCTTTTGTGACTTGAAAGTTTTTGACCATATTTTGCCCCACATTCCCGATGGTTGGCAGTTGCAGTTGAGCAATAGCTCGGCCATACGTTATGCTCAATTGGTGGACAATAATCCGAATGTTACCGTCTTTTGTAACCGCGGTACCAGCGGCATTGACGGCAGTACGTCAACAGCAATAGGAGCAGCAGTTGGTAGTAAATTGCCTACTGTATTAATTACCGGAGATATTGGGTTTTTCTACGACAGCAATGCCTTGTGGAATGCCTATATTCCGAAGAATTTTAAAATTATTTTACTCAATAATGGCGGCGGTGGCATTTTTCGCATTTTGCCTGGGCACCAAGAAAATGAAATATTTCATACCTATTTTGAAACTGCACATTGTTATACAGCCCAGCATTTGGCAACCATGTACGGATTTGACTATCTTACAGCCAGTTCGGACGAAAGTTTGAGCGAAGCCTACCGCCAACTTTGGCAACAAAATGACAAACCGGTCTTGTTGGAAATTTTTACCCCAACCTTGGCCAATGATGGCTACTTGAACGATTTCTTTGCTGCCATTCAATAATAATTAAAAATAAGCTTATGATAGCCATTGGACAATACAATACTCTCACCGTTTTGCGCGACACCAAAGTAGGACTTTACCTAGGAGAAGCTGCTGAAGATACTGGAATCTTACTCCCCAATAAGTACGTGCCCAACGACATAAAAGTGGGCGATTCACTTGTGGTTTTTGTGTATTTGGATCACGAAGAACGACCCGTAGCGACTACTTTAGCCCCGTATATTTTACTCAACGAATTTGCTCTATTGCGTGTGAATTATGTGAATCAAGTGGGCGCCTTTTTGGACTGGGGTTTAGAAAAAGATTTGTTTGTGCCATTTGCGGCCCAAGCCCGTCCAATGGAAAAAGGAAAACGCTATTTGGTGTATATGTTCATGGATCCCAAATCCAATCGATTAGTGGCTTCGAGTAAAACCAATCAGTTTTTGTCCAATGACGAACTAACTGTAAATCAAGGCGATGAAGTGGAGTTGATTGTGTCGCACATTACTGATATTGGCATCAACGTAATCATCAATGAACAACACAAAGGACTATTATATAAAGATGAAGTGTATGATGATGCTATTCGCACGGGAGATCGTTTGCGCGGTTACATTAAACACATTCGCCCTGACAACAAAATTGACGTGTCCTTGCAAGCGTTTGGTTATCAAAAAGTGGAACCCAACGCCCAATATATTTTAGATGAACTCAAAGCCAGCCGAGGATTTTTGCGCTTGCACGACAACAGCCATCCCGAAGACATTAAATCGGTGTTGAAAATGAGCAAGAAAACCTTTAAAAAAGCCATTGGTGCTTTGTATAAAGACAAGTTGATTGAGATTAAGGAAGATGGGATTTATTTGGTTTAGATCCGGTTGTCTGTTCTCTGTTCTCTGTTGTCAGTTATTTATATAGAACTGACTTTCATTTAATCTGTTAGGATTTATATATCCCAAAAATGCACAAACTAAAATACCTTGCTTTTTTCCTGCTCATCATTGCCTGCAGCAAAGACGAGGCGCCTGTTCCGCCTGTCGTGGTTGAACCCATAGGCGAGCAATTTATACAGCCGTCGGCATTTGCCTACAACAACTCTTTTCCCAAAGGCTTGCTCTGTGTGAACGATACCGTTTTTGGGATGTGTAATGCGCAACAGGATTATCACCAAGAAGGGGTAGGGGTTTTCAAAATAAATCGGCAGTTGGCGGTATTGCAGCAACTATTTCCGTTGGGTAATTTCTTAAACGAATGGAACTACATGGATCGGTTTTTTGAGACGAGCGATCATAATATCATCGTTTTAAATAATTATAGCAACAACTCCGGTAGTTATTTTGGGTATTGCCGAATGATTAAAATGACACCTAAGTTGGAGGTGTTGTGGACCAAAGAAATGCCCAGTGGCATCTGGTTTACGGGACTTGCCGAATACAATGGTACATTTTATTTATCCGGTTGTGATGCTGTGGCCACTTCTATTAATGGTACTGCACCAGCCGATTGGCTCGAAAATAAATCGGTTTTCTTTACAACCGATTTAGCTGGAAATTGGCAAGATTTTCGTTACCTGGCGCCAATAAATAACCGAAGCAACGACATTATTTCGTTAGGTGACGGTACGTTTATTGTGAGTTCCGTTCGACTCAATAAGATACAAGACAGTGTGCAAGACATTATGCCTTATTTGTTACGCATAGATGCCAATGGACAAGTAATTTGGGAACTACAAATCGATAGTTTTCATGATTTTGTGTTTTTGGCCGAGCATTTCTTTATTAAAAAAACGACAAGTGCTATTGTTGCTGCCTACAGAAATCGAGATGGCGGGAACCATACATTAGCTAAAATTAAATTTGACGGAACTTTACTCTGGAAGAAACGAATTGAATACGAGGGTAGAGGCATTTTTGGCTTGCTTGAAAGCTTTTGTATGGATGCCGAAGAAAATATTTACTTAACAGGAACCGATAATCAATTTGGTGTGCAAACGTATCAAATGCAATTGGCCAAATATTCGGCAACAGGTACGTTGCTTAAACAATATAACCACATCAAACAAAACCAGTGGCCCATGGGCATTGCAATTAATTCGTTTAATGAATTATTTGTGGTGACGACCAATTACCCCGAATCCAATCGCTTGTCGATGTATAAATTTAATCGGGAATTTGAGGTGCAGTAGGTTTTCTGTTGTCAGTTCTCAGTTGTCTGTTGTCAGTTGTCGGTTGTCGGTTCTCAAAGTTGTTCCCGAAGCCTAGGTATTTCAAATTGGAATTTTTACGGTTACTTCACCACTACAATCTCAGGATTTAACTCTAGTAATTTAGCAATGAATTTCTCCTTTTTTTGAGGAGAAACATACACTTCATTGAGGGTGTCGTAGGTAATAATGAAGCCTTTGGTGTCGAGTGCAGGTTTCATGGTAACGGGCACATGCATGCCTGAGAAGTATTCTATTTTTTGAATTTTTTGGATGTCAATCCGCCCGCGAAAAGGACCCGATCGGTAAAATAAAAACCCATCACGAATCACATAACGGGTATCAAAAAGGATCCACAAAATGACCATGATTATGATCGAAATCATGATTACGTGGATGCTGCTCGTGCTTTCAGATTTGATGTCAATATAAAGCAAAGAGCCCATAAAAAATACAAGAGCCCACAAGATGGCCACTGTGGCAAGGTTGTTTGTCGAGAAAAAGTGTTTCATGGTAGATTTTATCCTTATTTATAAGAGATTTTTCGGGTAAAGAAAGTATATTTGATTCCTCAAATTTCACACAAATATAATTACTAATGACCAAATTGAAATTTTTATTTTCGGTAGTTGGTATGTTGTTCGCCCCAATATCCCTCTTCGCTTTTTCATTTACGGTAACACCCACTCCAGAAACCTGCGCTGGAAACGCTACCTTAACTTTTGCTGCATCGGCTGTTGATCCCGCTGGAACCATTGAGTACTTTGTATATAAATTGCCCGATACAGTAGTACCTTATGCCACGGTTACTTCAACCAATCTGAGTGGTTTAACCGGCGGTGACTACCTAATTATTGCCAAGGAAACCGTCAATAATGTAGTGACTTCGCAGCAACAACAAAATGTCACCATTACAAGTTCGGTGCAACCGTTACAGTTCACCGTAATTAGTCAAAACCAAACCTGCGCAACTACGAGTACCATTACGGTCAATGTAACATCGGGTGTCGCCTTGAACTATGAAATATTCTTTGGCCCGGTTTTGTTCCCCGTTCAAACGTCCAATACTTTTTCAAATTTACCGGTAGGAGTATATAAAATTCGGGTATTTGATGCCTGTGGAATAGGTGTAGTGAGCACCTTTAATGTGATGCTCAATCCAACAGGTTTAACCATAACAAATCCAACATTTTCTAATACCAATCCTGCTTCCTGCAATACCACAGTAGCCACACAAACCATTACGCCCAATGCTGGAACAGTTATTTCTTATCCTTTAAATATTCAGTATGTGATTCATCCGCCGGGTGGAGGTGCTGATATTATTTACACCCAAATCATTGCTTCAGGCAATGCCACAAGTCTTGATATTTCACAAACGATTCCCACCTTTACCAATCAAAATTACAATTATGATTTACTTATCACCGATGCTTGTAATGCAGCGGTAAGTACTTCGTTTTTATCTAACCATAGCATTATTTTAGCCGCAACAGCAATCAATTTAACCTGCAACAACAATTACATACGGCTTAATGTAAGCAACTTTACGCCGCCTTATACACTTATGTTTAATTCAGTTCCAGCTGGATTTTCTCCGGCTGCCTTCAATGCAGCATACCCCACTTTTTCTGCTAACAGCATTGATTTTGGTAGCGCTACTCAATATGTGCCTTTCGGATTTTATGATATTTCCTTGATTGATGCCTGTGGGAATACCGCTAGTACTTCATTCAATATTGATTTGTTGGTGGGTGATGTTTTGTCTGCCGGTTTGAATAATGGTTGTACCACCAATTCGGGTCAGATTATAATTAATATTCCCTTGTTTAAAGTGGGAACAGCAATTGTTACTTCAGCTCCGGCTAGTTATCCTTTTCCACTGCCACACAATGTATCAGCGCAAGTGAGTGGAGCTGGGCAATTGATTCTAACTCCAGTTCCAATAGGCGATTATGTGTTTTCTATTTCGGATGCTTGCGGAACAACCTATTCGCCCGAAAATGTAACTGTGCCAGTCTATGTTGACAAAGGCTTAGATTTTGATCAGCGTCCGGGTTGTGACTTGGGATTTGGTTCCTTGCATTTGTTTAGTCTAAACGGCAAATTAACTTCGGTTACCGTTACTGCTGCACCTGCCGGCTTTTTATTTCCAATTCCCTATGTCGCAACAACGCAAATTATAGCTTCGGGCGATTGGTATATGGGTGGATTGCCAGGCGGGAGTTATAGTTTTTTGGCTACCGATGAATGTGGATTCACCAACACCATTACTCTCACGGTTAATGGCTATGCAATTTCACAAAATACATACAATGTACAGTCCAATTGTGGCACCTTTGATTTGACCTTGAATTTTGCCAGTAACGGCAATGCCAATCAAAAATTTTGGTTGCAAAAACTAGTTGATTCAACAAACGGAATTTGGGGAAACCCCATGACCAATACACCTTATGTAGCGGGAACAGTGCCTAGTTTTAGTGATTCGTATTTACTCACCAACAATTCGACCAATTACAATTTAAATTTTAACGGGGAGTTTCGCATTATTCGGGTGTTTTCGTCCTATGTCAATGGCAGTGAAGTCAATGCTGGAACGGTGAGCAATATCAACGGAATGTGCTTTCAGGTACTCACTACGCCCTCGTTTATTTTTGACGAAGTATTGGAGTTTCTCGATGCCAACCGTATGCCGTGTTCGCCAAGTGGCAGTTTGGATGTTGTGCTTGATGTGAAGGGAAAATTACCCTTGCATTATACCATCATTGATAAGGATGGTGTACCATTCTTTTTGGATAATGGCACTTCAGATGTGTTTTTAAATTTACCTCCAGCCATTTATACCTTTCAGGTGCAAGATGATTGCGGAAACATCGTAAATCGAATCTTTGATGTAAACAGTTTGGTCTCCATTGTGCGCATTACCAAACCCAACGACATGGTGACTTGTAACTCAGTTTTAACAGGAAATGAAACTTTTGATATTACTACACAATCCGCCGTTATTTTAGGAATACAACAGCCTTCATTATATACCTTAACGTATCACGAAAATTTAGTTGATGCGCAAAATGCAGTCAATGCACTTTCAAATTTGGCAGTTTATAATCCAACGAATAATCCGCAAACCGTCTATGCCCGCTTGCATTTTAATGCTTTGCCCAATTGCTACGAAATCACATCATTTGATGTGTTTGCTGGACAAATTCCGAGCTTAAATTTGGATGCAACTTACCTGAAATGCAATGCCAATTCGGTCACAGTTTCGGCGGCAACTACCAATTTACCCATCACCACCTATTCGTGGTCTGACGGCACTGTGGGTTCAGATGTCACAGTTACCCAAATAGGACAAACAATACTCACTGCTTTTGCTACAAATTCATATGGTTTACAAAATGTAGCCTGCGAAACTAGCCAAAGTATTACGGTCAATTTATCAAAAGTCCCTACCATTGACGACATTAAAGTAGTTGATTGGACTCCTGGGGATAACAGCATAACGGTTGTCGCTTCTGATCCAACTTGGTTTGAATACGCACTCAATAGTGGTTCATTTCAAGACAACAATGTGTTTGATCAATTGCCAGCGGGTGTTTATAATTTAACCATTCAAGATAAATTGGGTTGCGGCAGTATAGAGCGCGAGGTTTGGTTGTTGGATTACCCTAAATTTTTCACCCCCAATGGCGACGGTTTCAATGATGTTTGGAAAATAAACCATTCGGAATTTGAACCCAATTTAAAAGTTTACCTCTATGATCGCCAAGGAAAACTCATTAAATACCTGGATGCAGAGGCCAGTTGGAATGGTGATTTCATTGGCAATCCTCTTCCAGCAGACGATTATTGGTTTGTAGCCATTCGCGAAGACGGCCGTAAACTGCAAGGACATTTTTCTATTAAACGATAATTAGACAATGCAAACAATAGACTGGAAAACCGTAAAGGAATTTGAAGACATTACCTATAAAAAATGCAATGGGGTAGCGCGCATCGCCTTTAATAGACCCAATGTACGCAATGCATTTCGCCCCAAAACTACCTCAGAATTGTATCAAGCCTTTTATGATGCACAAGAAGACACTTCAATTGGAGTAGTTTTACTTTCGGCCGAAGGACCTTCCACTAAAGACGGAGTATATTCGTTTTGCAGCGGGGGCGATCAAAACGCACGTGGTCACCAAGGTTATGTGGGCGATGACGGCCAACACCGTTTGAATATACTCGAGGTACAGCGCCTTATTCGTTTCATGCCCAAAGTAGTGATTGCCGTAGTTCCGGGCTGGGCAGTTGGCGGTGGACACAGTTTACATGTAGTGTGTGATTTGACGTTAGCCAGTAAAGAACATGCCATTTTTAAACAAACCGATGCCGATGTAACCAGTTTTGACGGCGGCTATGGATCAGCCTATTTGGCCAAAATGGTGGGGCAAAAAAAGGCCCGTGAAATCTTTTTCTTGGGACGCAATTATTCGGCACAAGACGCATTAGACATGGGTATGGTTAATGCGGTAATTCCGCATGACCAACTGGAAGACACGGCCTTTGAATGGGCACAAGAGATATTGGCCAAATCGCCTACCTCTATCAAAATGTTGAAATTTGCCATGAACCTTACGGATGATGGCATGGTGGGACAACAAGTATTTGCAGGCGAAGCCACACGTTTGGCCTATATGACAGAAGAAGCCAAAGAAGGAAGAAATGCGTTTCTGGAAAAGCGAAAACCCAATTTTGGCGAAAACAAATGGATTCCTTGATAATTAAAAATTAATAATTAAAAACGTTTAATTGAATATGAAACACTGGATCCAAGCCGCTCGATTGCGCACCTTGCCGTTGTCGGTTTCGGGAATTTTGGTGGGTTGTTTTTATGCCATGTCACAATCGCTATTCAATTGGGACATTGTAATTTTTGCCTTGACCACAACTTTAGGTCTGCAAGTACTTTCTAACTTTGCCAACGATTACGGCGATGGAGTAAAGGGCACTGATAATCAAGATCGCATTGGCCCCAAACGCGCCATACAAAGTGGAGTTATTAGCCCAAAAGCAATGAAAAGAGCGATTGTACTTACCTCGTTGCTCACCTTGTGTTCGGCTGTTTTGTTAATCTATTCCGCATTCAAAGACCATGCTATTTGGTATTCCTTATGCTATTTGGCACTAGGCATCTTGGCTATAGCGTCGGCGATACGTTACACAGTTGGGAAAAACCCCTATGGATACCGCGGATTTGGCGATTTATTTGTGTTTTTGTTTTTTGGATGGGTGAGTACGCTGGGGGTCTATTTTATGTTTGCTAAAACCTTTGACGAGGGCTATTTGTTGTTTTTGCCTGCCACGGCTATTGGTTTTTTAAGTGTGGCGGTATTGAATCTCAACAACATGCGCGATGTTTTGTCGGATGCTCAATCAGGCAAAAATACCTTGGTAGTGCAAATGGGATTGCCCAAAGCCAAACTATACCATTACTTTTTAGTGATTTCAGCCCTACTTTTGGTGTTGGTCTTTGCCATTCTAAACGATTTCGGCACCGACGGACAATTTAATTTTGATCAGTATTTTTTTGTGATTGTCTATGTCCCATTGATCTTGCACCTTAAAAGAGTGCACCAAAATCAAGATTCGCGTACCCTTGATCCCGAACTTAAAACAGTAGCCTTGAGCACCTTTTTTTTAGCGCTTTTGTTGTCTTTGGGACTCATTTATTTTTTATCTGACCTTGTGGTAAACAACGCTTAATACTATGAAAATTACTTTTTTTGGCCATGCCTGTTTACAAGTAGAAGTTGGGGGTAAAGTTTTGTTGGTTGATCCGTTTATAAGTGGAAATCCCAAAGCCGCCCACATCAATATAGCCAATTTACATCCGGATTACATCTTGCTTACGCATGCGCATCAAGACCATGTACTCGATGTTGAAGCCATCATGCAGGCCAATCCCGCAGCCATTTTGGTTTCAAATGCTGAAATAATTGGGTACTACAAAGCCAAGGGTTTTGCCGGCCACATGATGAACCACGGCGGCAGTTGGCGATTTGATTTTGGGGTAGTAAAATATGTTACCGCCATTCATTCCAGCTCGTTTGCCGATGGCAGTTATGGCGGAAATCCAGGTGGGTTTGTAATTGAAGGCGAGCACAAAAATATCTACATCGCAGGCGACACCGCTTTGACTTATGATATGAAGTTGATTCCGTTGCGCACCAAATTGGATTTAGCCATTTTGCCCATTGGCAGTAATTTCACCATGGATGTCGAGGATGCAATTCTCGCTTCAGATTTTATTGAATGCGACAAAATTATGGGCTACCACTACGATACCTTTGGCTACATCGAAATCAACCAGCAAGAGGCCATCCGAAAATTCTTTGATCAAGGTAAAGATTTGATGCTATTGGATATTGGCGAAAGCATTGAAATATAAAAAAAATACCCATGCAAAAAAATTGTCTCGTTTGGTTGATGCTGTGCTTTGGATTGAGCCTACAAGCTCAAGTTGAGGGCTATTGGGACAAAGAGCGTGCATTCAGCAAAGAAATAACGGTTACTACACGCGACCGCTTTGTTTTATCGATAGATGAATTACCACAAGGAACTACCGAATTGGTTTATCGCATCACACTCTTGGAAGACAATCAAAAAACTACCTCGAGTTTAATCTCGGTGTTAAAAGCCATTCCCGATCCGACCGGAATATCGCAAGGATCAGCGGGCGCCTTGGTGTTGTTGTCCAAAATTGCTGGCGATGATACCTGCACCTATGCTATTTTTTCAAATTCAGACGAGGCCAAAAATTATAAACAAAGCGGCTCGACCAAAAAAGCCTGCTTTGCTCAAAAATCGCCCATCAATAAAGACGCGCGCCGACTCACGGTTTCGTCAACTTCTTGTTTGTCCACTCAAACCATTTTCTTTGGTTTTGAAAGTGCCAATTGGATCATGGATCAACGCATTTTAGTAGAGGTTGTCCCTTGGGTTGATACCAAATTAAGTTCGGGCTGGACAACTGTGGGCAAAAATGAAGTGGTTGAGCTTTGCGCCTCTACCGAATTGGCCAAACAGTTGGGTTCGTCACAAGCCTATTGTGGCTGTGTATTGGAGCGTATCACGTCTAAATACACATTTATCGAATACAGTAAATTATTGGCAGCCGAGAAAGCCAAAGCCTTTACCGAAAATAGCTCCATATGTTTTGTTGAAACCAATGGCGAAATGCTCAGGTATGCCCATTACAAAGAGCTTCTTGCATTAGCCAAATCAAACAAAAAATATGGTGAGGCTATCAAACATGGGTTGAATATAATAGAATCACCCAAGGCAACGGCCCAAGATTATGCGCAATTGGCTTGGTTGTACTTGGCTACCAAACAGTTTGACAAAGGCTTGTTGTATGCCCAGCAAGCGGTAAACAAAGAACCAACTGATTTAACCGCACAAGTTACCTTGGCGCATGCCTATTTGTTGCACGATCAATTTCATGAAGCCAAATTGATTTACAAAAAGTACCAGTCTCAAAACGTAAATGAACACCAATCTTGGAAAGTAAAAGTAGAACACGATTTTGCTGAATTTGAAACGGTGGGCATTACAAATTCGAATTTCAAACGCATAATCCGAATGCTCGACTAGGATGAAAGCAAGCTATTTTCGATACGATTTAGAGTTTAAACAAGCAGCCGGTACTTCCCGTGGGGTCTTGCACAACAAGGAATCGTGGTTTATTGTGTTGGAACAAAATGGCAAGAAAGGAATTGGTGAATGCGGTATTTTACGCGGATTGAGTTACGACGACCGTCCAGATTACGAAGCGAAACTGCATTGGACTTGCACTAACATACATGTAGGCGAAGCGCAGTTGTGGGAAGAATTACGCGAATTTCCGTCTATTCAATTTGGGATAGAAATGGCCTTTCGATCGCTACACAGTGCTACTCCATTTGATTTATTTCCGTCTGATTTCACCCAAGGCATTCAGCAAATTCCCATCAACGGATTGGTTTGGATGGGGGATATCGACTTTATGAAGGCACAACTCGATGACAAAATTGCCCAAGGATTTCGTTGTGTGAAACTCAAAATAGGTGCCTTAGATTTTGAAAAAGAACTGGATTTATTGCGACAAATCCGGACCCATTTTTCGGCTGATCAAATAGAAATTCGGCTCGATGCCAATTGCGCATTTACTGCAGCTGATGCTTTAGCTAAATTACAGCAGTTAGCTGTTTATCAAATTCATAGCATCGAACAGCCTTTAGCTATTAATCAACGTGAATTGTTAAATGAACTGATTCAATCCAGTCCAATTCCGATTGCCTTAGATGAAGAATTAATAGGACTTACTACGCTAGACTCAAAACGAGCGTTAATGGAAAAATGTACACCAGATTACCTCATTTTTAAACCCAGTTTTATCGGTGGTATAAAAGGAACCCTCGAATGGATTGAATTGGCCCATGAATTTGGAATTGCTTGGTGGATTACTTCGGCTTTAGAAAGTAACATTGGCTTGAATGCTATTGCGCAATTTACGGCTACATTACCTAATTCGTTGCCACAAGGATTGGGAACAGGAGCCTTGTATACCAATAATTTTGATTGTCCGTTGCAGGTGAAGCAGGGGTATTTATCTTATAACCCAACAATTACTTGGCAAGTAGATGTACCCAATTTTTTGAGTTAGTACAGCATTTTTAAATCCTGTGCGGTATCAAAGAAATTTGGATTTTCAGGCGAGTCTTTCCCAAAATAAGTGCGTTTATTTAGGGCTGTAAAATTCCCCAATTGACTCGAAAATGAACTGGCCTTTCCTTTCAAATTAAAGTGAATGTAATCGATGTTGCTTAGTTGCAATTGCTTCATTTCGGCAGGAGTCAACTCATACATGCTCACTACTTTGGAACCTTCAATACTGTGTTTGTTTTTATCGGTACAGGTAATCAGGGTATTGTTTTTTAAAAACACATAAGCCGTGCCAGCAATTTGCACCTCAAGTGGAGTCGCAGATTCTACTGCAATTTTCAAGTATCCTCCCTTCGGGGTTTTGGTAATCCGTATCTCCACCTCGCTACTGTAGGCATAGCGTTCACATAAAAATGACCAGGAAGGTGTGTGGGCTACTGGCGCTGGTTGAGCGTAACATAAATCAATCATGCACCAACTAAGTACCAATAAAAAAATAACTTTTTGACGCATGAATTCAATTTAACTACAAGAGTAACGCAGTAGTTTTTGTATTAGTATAAACTTGGATATTCAGTTGGTTTTGCTTCACTCAGCATGCTGTAAATTTTCTCATAAATATCTTCAATAGAAGGTTTAGAGAAATAATCACCATCAGTGCCATAGGCCGGACGATGGGCTTTAGCTGAGAGTGTTTCGGGTTTGCTGTCCAAAAATTGATACCCATTTTGGTTTTCGAGTATTTCTTGCAAAATATAGGCCGAGGCACCACCTGGAACATCTTCGTCTATCACCAACAAGCGATTGGTTTTTTGTAGGCTTTTTACAATATCATGCTGAACATCGAATGGCAAGAGTGATTGCACGTCAATAATTTCGCAGTCAATGCCAATTTCTTGCAATTCTTTGGCCGCTTGTTCTACTAAACGGAGTGTTGATCCGTAAGATACTAGCGTGATATCTGTTCCCGATTTAATAGTTTCTACTACACCAATGGGCGTTTTAAACTCGGCCAAGTTAGTTGGCATTTTTTCTTTCAATCGATAGCCGTTCAAGCATTCTACAACTAGAGCGGGTTCATCGGTTGCCAACAAACTGTTGTAAAAACCAGCGGCTTTGGTCATGTTACGCGGAACCAAGACGTGCATGCCACGCACCGCATTGATGATCATGCCCATCGGAGAACCCGAATGCCAAACTCCTTCTAAGCGATGCCCTCTGGTACGCACAATAAGCGGTGCTTTCTGACGTCCATTGGTTCGGTACTGCAACGTAGCCAAATCGTCACTCATGATCTGAATGGCATACAGCAAATAATCCAAGTATTGAATTTCGGCAATCGGGCGCAAGCCACGCATGGCCATTCCGATGCCTTGTCCTAAAATTGTGGCTTCGCGGATGCCTACATCAGACACGCGCAATTCCCCGTATTTTTCTTGCATGCCTTCCAAACCTTGGTTTACGTCGCCAATGGTTCCGGCATCTTCTCCAAATATTAAAACTTCTGGGTGTTTGCCAAACAAGGCATCAAAGTTGTCGCGTAACACCATTCGTGCATCGACTTCCTCAGCCGATTCGTCATAGGTTGGAGCAACTTCATGAACTGAAGCTATAGATTGGTTTGAATTTGAAAATAAATACGAAGAAAATTTGGGTTGTATTTGGGCTTGGTAATTGCTAATCCATTGCGATAATTCAGGCTGAATTGTTTCGCCTTTTACCAATCGAAGGGCTTTGCGAGCACATACCAATAGGTCTTTTCGAATGGGCTCTTTTATTGATTTTAAATCAGCGGCCTGTTTGTGTACAAAGGCCGCATTACTTCCACTGGTTTTTTCCAATAAGGCTACTAAGCCATCGCGTTCATTTTTCATCGGAGATATAAACGCTTCCCAAGCGGCCTTTTTACCTTGCATCACCTCATTTTTCGAAGTTTCTTCTATCAACTGCAATTCCTCTTCAGTTGCAAGATTAAAACCAATCATCCAAGCGCGCATTTGCTTAATGCAATCAAATTCTTGTTCCCAAGCCAATCGCTCCTCGTTTTTATAGCGTTCGTGGGAGCCCGAAGTTGAGTGGCCTTGCGGCTGTGTAAGTTGGTTTACATGAATTAATACCGGAACATGTTCGGTACGGGCAAGTTGAGCGGCTTTTTGATAGGTGGCAATTAATTCTGGATAATCCCAGCCTTTTACGCGTAAAATTTCATATCCATTTGCGTCTTCGTTGCGTTGAAAACCATGCAAGATTTCGGAGATGCTTTCTTTGGTAGTTTGGTGTTTGGCGTGCACTGAAATGCCGTATTCATCGTCCCAAACACTGATGATCATCGGAACTTGTAAAACCCCTGCAGCATTGATGGTTTCAAAAAACAAGCCTTCAGAGGTTGAGGCATTACCAATGGTTCCCCAGGCAATTTCATTTCCTGCTACAGAAAAAGAGGTCGTGTCAATTCCCGCTACGTTGCGGTATATTTTAGACGCTTGTGCCAAACCCAACAAGCGCGGCATTTGACCGGCAGTAGGGGAGATATCGGCGCTGGAGTTTTTTTGTTGCGTAAGGTTTTTCCAGCTGCCGTCTTCGTGTAAACTGTGCGTGGCAAAGTGACCACCCATTTGACGTCCGGCAGACATTGGATCAAAGTTGATGTCGGTATGGCCATATAATCCGGCAAAAAATTGTTCAATTGTAAGGGCGCCAATCGCCATCATAAAGGTTTGGTCGCGGTAATAGCCCGAACGAAAATCACCGTTTTGAAAAGCTTTGGCCATGGCCAATTGCGGCACTTCTTTTCCGTCGCCAAAGATGCCAAATTTGGCTTTTCCGGTGAGAACTTCCCGACGTCCTAGCAAACTACATTCGCGGCTAATTGTTGCGATTTTGTAATCATTTAGTACTTCTTTTTTGAAATCTTCAAAAGAAAGGGTCGAATTTGGTGCATCTTGTGTCATATGTGTAAAAGCTATTCTATCGGGAAACAAATTTACTAAAAACTAGTATACAAATTTGGGTTCAAAACAGGTTGTGTTAAAACCACTTTCGGGTAAATAAATTGAAGAGTATTTTGGGTGTAAACGTAAAGGTAAATCGTATTTTTTCGGCATACTGTGGTTGATTAATCTCCCAGCCATTGGTTGAATACACGGGTAAAAACAACTCGAAATAATCGGGAACCAAGCTCAAGGCTATTCCGCCGTCATAGACCAAATTGAGTTTGGATTGATTGTTTTCGAGCATACCAAAATCATGGTAATAATCAACCCAATTCCAAATGGTCGCACTCAGGTTTACCGTGCTCATCCAACGTCGGCTGCTGTAGGGAGCAATTTTAGATTTAAAACCACCCTCAGCCATAAAATACTGTTGGCTAAATAAGCCGCCTGTTTCTGATCGGCCAAAGAAATCATACTCAAACAAATAATCATTGGGGTTGCTTAAACCAAAATTAAAGTAATCGGTCGGGTTTTTATTGAAGACAAATGCACCCGTAAACCAACGCAATTTAATTTGACGGTTATTTGAAAACAGTTGACGGTACTGAATTTCGGTGTGTAGTTTGCCCAATTGATCCGACAGGTGGGCGCCTGTACTAAATTGCAATGTATGGCTAATTTCTGATTTCACATCCACATATTTCAAACTGTAAATTTGATAGTTCTGAATCGGATTGAACACATACGTAGACACTTCTTTGTGTACTTTATTAAATCGCAGGGTCAAAGCCTTGCGGTGGTTGTCCCGCAAATCCGGCTCTCTGAAATAGAAGGTTACAAAAGGATTTAACTTAGAATAACTGGCGTCGGGTGCATAATGAAAATAAGCTCCGCTAAATCCGAAAACAGTTTGAAACGGATTGCCTTTTGGATTGAATTCATTGACCAAGACCGAAAAATGCCCAATCACCGTTTTTTTGAGCGTGGCATACATGGGGTTTACATCAAACACAATGGGTTTGGCCAAAATGGTTTTATTGTGCAAACGCAAACCGGGCGCCAAGCCATCGTAGATATTAAACTCAAAAGTTGGCACGTATAACAATTGGTTGTATTTGGGGTCTTCGATGTCCTTCATCAAAGTAAATTTAAACGGACGATGATTCCCCAAAAAGGAACGGCTTCGAAACCAATTGTTGCGTGTATTGGTTTCGGGCACTTCGTTTTTGTAATTGATGACCCATTTATCGGCCAATGATTTGGGTACGCTAAATGTAGTGTCTTGCGCCGCCGATTGAAACCATTGCAAATACACCACTTTGTTGTTTTTTAATCCGTAGACCGGAACAGGCAACAGTTGTTCATGTTTGCTTTTAAGGGTAAGTTGAATACTGTCCTCAGATTTATGGTGAGTTGAAAACCGAAAATCTATGGCTTTGTTGCTGTGTATTACCGAATTAAAAAACCAATTAAGGTTTTGTGAGCTGCGTGCTCGAAGCTGTTGTTCAAAATCAGCAGCTGTGCAATTTTGTTGGGTAGCTTTGGTATAAAAATCGTGTATACTTGGCGCCACCGATTGGTAATTGGTGTAACTATCCAAGTATTTCAGGGCCAATCCGGCTTTGTATTTTAAGGCTATTTTCTCGTTAAAGCGCAAATAGGTATCCTTAGAATCGCCCAAGGCTTGGTCCAAATTGAGCCGCGCCATAATTAAATAATAATAGGCATATTGCTCGTTAAAATCCATATTAATCAATCGATAGGAACGCAATACCGGAAATCGATTCAAATTGCCCATCATTTTTACTTCAGGATGGTAACGCGACATGTAGTTCATCATCGTATAGAGTTGAATCGCATCGACTACCCAATGGTCTTTTCTGAAATCAAGTTGCAGACTACTGCGCAAAAAGTTGTTGGTGTAGGTTTTTAGGAATTGCAATTCAAACAACAAATCGGACGTAAACGGGCTGATGAATGACGGCAATTGGTTAAGCCCATAAAAGGGATTTCGGTCGTAATCGGCTTGGGTTACGGTGATGGTTTTATACGGATAATTGCCAATGCGCTCCTGAACATAGCCTACAATCTGGGCAATCGCAGCTTTCTTTTCGTCTTGTTTTTTGCCACTACTTTTTATATTAGTGAACACAGTTAATCCATTAATAGTTTGGGCAGTGAAGTTTGATTTTTTCTGAATAGACAGGCTCACTTGTTTGCGGGCTGTTCCACTAAAGTTGACCGAAGTTGTCGTAGTTTTCAGCTCCTCCAAATTACAAACAACACTATACTTTTCAGGTACTTGAATTGCCAATGCGTAATCGCTTGTGGCCAATGACGCATCATCCAAGTTGGCATTGGGGTAGGCAATAAACGCATGATTTTTATACACCGCTGGACTCAAAAAACAATCCCAAGCGGCCAAATCATCTTTGTTGTTCCAACCGTAATGGGTAAATTCTTCATATGGAAATTGCAGCACATAATTCAACTTGATTACCGTTGCCGCTCCCGGGTGTAAGCGGGTAATTAAGTTAATTTCCACGAGCTCTATTCCTTCAGCCGATCTTTTCCAACTCAGGTTTTGACCCGAGGCAGTTTGCACGGCATTGATTTGCGTATAGCCGAGTTCTTTTTTGGGCGCAAAGTGAAATCGACGAACAAATTCATCCGAGAAGCGTTTGCCCAATTCTGAATTTTTATCGGAGTAGGCGTGGTTCCAATCGTAAAAGACGATTTTGTTTAGCGTATCAGAAGACTGATTCACATAAGTTAATTCCTGTTGTACCAATAATTGATGTGTTTCGGGCAGATAACTAGCCGAAATGTTGCTGCGGTGTTGGGCAAAAATGGGTTGAAAACCTAATCCAAGGCATGCCAAAAGCAGAAAATGATTCACAACGCTGCGCATAGGATAAGGCAATTAGTAAGATTAAAAATTGGGACTTAAATCGTATTTTTTATAGAATTGATCTAATATGTTAACGACTTCATCGGCCGAATCCACTACTTTTATAAGATTCATATCGCCTGGATTTACACATAGGTGTTTTTCAACCAAAACCGTTTGTATCCAGTCAATTAGACCCGCCCAAAATTCAGTGCCCACTAATATAATAGGGAATTTGGCCACCTTTTTAGTTTGTATTAAGGTGATCGCTTCAAATAGTTCATCGAGAGTGCCAAATCCGCCGGGCATCACCACAAATCCTTGAGAGTACTTTACAAACATCACTTTGCGTACAAAAAAGTAATCAAAATTGAGGTTTTTATCGCGGTCGATGTAAGGGTTGTAATGTTGTTCAAACGGCAATTCAATGTTGAGTCCTACTGAGGTACCGCCGGCCAAATGCGCGCCTTTGTTGCCCGCTTCCATAATGCCAGGGCCTCCTCCGGTAATAATACCATAACCTGCTTTACTTATTTTGAACGCTATTTCTTCGGCCATTACGCAAATGGGGTTGTCTTGTTTGAGTCGCGCCGAGCCAAAAATAGAGACACAAGGTCCTATACGGCCCATGGTTTCAAATCCATTCACAAATTCTGACATGATTTTAAAAATCGCCCAGCTGTCGTTGGTGCGAATTTCGTTCCATGTTTTTTGTTTTAATCGATCGTGTATAATGCGATCCTCTTCGTTGTCAAAATCATCTATTTTCATCGGGCTACTTTTTGATTAATGCTGCTTTAACTGCAAACAGGCTAATGTAACTCTTTTTTCAAAAAAGGAGCCGTGTAACTTTTTTTGTTTTTGGCCACTAGTTCGGGCGTGCCTTCGGCTACAATTTGTCCGCCACCTTTTCCACCTTCGGGACCAATATCGATAATGTAATCGGCGAGTTTGATCACGTCAAGGTTGTGTTCAATAATGATGATGCTGTTGCCTTTGTCGACCAATTTTTGGATAACTTCCATCAGCACCCGAACATCTTCAAAATGCAAGCCAGTAGTGGGTTCATCTAAAATATACAGGGTATTTCCCGTGTCTTTTTTGGATAATTCGCCGGCCAACTTGATTCGTTGGGCTTCACCGCCCGAAAGGGTTGTGCTTTGTTGGCCCAAGCTAATATATCCCAAGCCCACATCTTGTATGGTTTTGAGTTTGCGGTATATTTTGGGTAGGTGTTCAAAAAATGGAACGGCCTCATCTACCGTCATGTTGAGTACGTCAGAGATAGATTTGCCTTTGTAGCGAATTTCCAGCGTTTCGCGATTGAATCGTTTGCCTTGACAGGTTTCGCATTCCACATACACATCGGGCAAGAAATTCATTTCGATGGTGCGCACGCCCGATCCTTCGCAGGTTTCGCAACGGCCTCCAGCCACATTAAAACTAAATCGGCCTGCTTTGTAGCCCCGAATCATACTTTCTGAAGTCATGGTAAATAGGTTGCGAATCTCTGAAAATACTTCGGTATAGGTTGCAGGATTGGAACGCGGAGTACGGCCAATGGGGCTTTGGTCAATATCAATTACCTTGTCAATGTGTTCTAATCCAGTGATTGATTTATAGGGCATGGGAATCCCCACACCATTAAAAAAATGTGCATTCAAAATGGGGTAGAGGGTGCCGTTAATGAGACTTGATTTGCCACTGCCCGAAACGCCGGTTACACATACCAAAACGCCCAACGGAATTTTTAGCGTTACATTTTTTAAATTATTTCCCTGTGCGCCCGAGAGTACAATTTCTTTGCCATTGCCGGTTCTGCGTTGACTCGGAATCGGAATGCTGAGCTTGCCATTTAGGTAATTGGCCGTAAGTGTATCTTCTTTCAAGAGCTCTTTCGGTGTTCCTTTACTGATAATTTCTCCGCCAAATTTTCCGGCTTTGGGGCCAATATCTATCACGTAATCGGCTTGTTCAATCATGTCTTTGTCGTGCTCAACAACTAAAACAGAGTTGCCAATGTCGCGCAATTGAGCGAGCGAATGGATGAGTTTGGCATTGTCGCGTTGGTGTAATCCGATACTGGGTTCATCCAAAATATAGAGCACACCCACCAATTGCGAACCAATTTGCGTAGCCAAGCGGATGCGTTGGGCTTCGCCGCCCGATAAGGATTTTGACGAACGGTTGAGCGCCAAATAATCCAAGCCTACATTCACCAAAAAGCGCAAACGGTCTTTGATTTCTTTCACTACTTCGCTGGCAATGGCTTGTTGTTTGGGCGTTAATTGAGCTTGTAAATCCTCGAACCAATTGCTTAAATCGATAATATCTAAACTCGACAATTCGGCAATGTTTTTTTCGAGTAGTTTGAAATGCAGCGCTTCTTTTTTCAATCGGCTTCCTTGGCAATCAGGGCAAGGCACTTCGTCCATAAAGGCCGCTGCCCAGCGTTTGATGCTCGACGAGCCACTTTCGTCGTGTTGGTTTTTGATGAAATTGGAGATGCCTTCAAAATCAATTTTGTATTCTTTGGTTACGCCCAAGGTTTTGGATTCCACCGAGAACTTTTCTTTTCCGCCTTGCATAATGAGTTCCATGGCCTCAGCTGGTATCGCCGAAATGGGATCAGTAAGTTGAAACTGAAATTTCTCGCCAATTACTTCCAGCTGTTTAAAAATCCAGGTGTTTTTGTATTCGCCCAAGGGTGCAAAACCGCCGGCCTTGATGGATAATTTTGGATCCGGCACAATTTTGTTGGGATTAATCTGATTGATCGATCCCAACCCATTGCAACTCGAGCAAGCCCCTTTGGGTGAATTGAACGAAAATAAATTGGGTTCGGGATTGGGGTATGAAATTCCGGTTGTGGGACACATTAAATTTCGGCTAAAGTACCGCACTTCTTGACTGTCGTGGGCCAATAACATGAGAATGTTATCGCCGTGGTGCATGGCCGTTTGTATGCTTTCTTGCAGGCGTTTTACTTGATCGGCTGATTGGTCCAATACCAATCGATCTATCACGATTTCGATGTCGTGGGTTTTGTAGCGATCGAGTTTCATGCCTGGCGTAATGTCAGTGATTACCCCATTTACGCGCACTTTTACAAAACCTTGCTTGGCAATTTGCTGAAACAATTCGCCGTAATGTCCTTTACGTGCTCGAATGACCGGAGCCAATAAACTAATTTTTTGCTGGGCGTATTCCTGTTCAATGAGTGTTTTAATGTGGTCATCGGAATAGGAAACCATTTTTTCGCCGGTGTTATAGCTGTAGGCATCGGCGGCACGGGCATACAACAAACGTAAAAAATCGTAGATCTCGGTAATGGTGCCTACGGTTGATCGAGGGCTTTTGCTGGTGGTTTTTTGTTCGATGGCAATTACCGGCGAAAGGCCGTCTATTTTATCGACATCGGGCCGTTCTAATCCGCCCAAGAATTGACGAGCATAGGCCGAGAACGTCTCAATATACCGGCGTTGGCCCTCGGCATAAATGGTGTCAAAGGCTAGCGATGATTTTCCCGAACCCGAAAGCCCAGTGATCACCACCAATTGATCGCGGGGAATGGAGATGTCTATATTTTTGAGGTTGTGCACGCGAGCGCCCAACACTTCTATGGTTCCGTCAGTTTGTGTCATGATTTTGCAAAGAAGCAAAAGTAGTGTTTAGATTTCTGATTTTTGACTGTTGATTGTTGATTTTTGAATGTACTGCGAACACTATTTACAAGGGGTAATATTGAAATTGTCAATAGACAAGAGATTCAAGACTGCTCTAGAAAGAAAACCTGAAACCTGAAACCTGAAACCTACAACCTACAACCTAAACTACTCAATCACCATCGACTTCAACTGTTCTCTATACGCCTCTAGTGCTGCCGATTTGGAGATGAAGCCAAAGTATTGGCCTTGTTTTAAAACCGGGAGAAATACTTGGGTGGTTTTTTCAAATTTGCGCATTACTTGTTCCATCGAATCGCTGTAGTTTACAAACTCTTCAGGAGCGCGCATGATCTCGTGAATGTGGGTGTATTTTACCTTAAAATTACTGAACACAATTTCTCGAATATCATTGAAGTTAACCAATCCAATCAATTGATTTTCTGTATTTAAAACGGCAAATAGTTCTTGGTTTGAATTCGAAATCATGCTCACCAAACGCTCTAAATTTTCGTCGGGTGAAAGCGTTAAATCGTCGGCTTGAATAAGCGATTCGGTGTGTAAACTGGCCAAGATATTGGTGTCTTTGTTACTGGTAAAAACGTTGCCCGATTTGGCTAATTTTTTTACATCGAGTGAATGTTTTTCAAACTTCTTCGAAATGGCAAAACTAATCGAAGAGACAATCATCAATGGGACCATGAGCGCGTAGCCCCCCGTAATTTCGGCAATCAAGAAGATGGCGGTGAGGGGTGCATGAAACAAGCCGCTCAAAATACCCGACATGCCCACTAAAATAAAATTCTCTACGGGTAATTTTGACATGCCCAACCAATTAAATAGTTTGGCAAACACAAAGCCGGCATAGGATCCCATAAACAAAGACGGGGCAAAGTTTCCGCCGTTTCCGCCGCTGCCAAAGGTAATTCCGGTGGCAAATACTTTGAGAAACAAGGCCAAGCCAATAAACAGTAGTAAGGCCAATTTGTTGTGTCTGAAATCGCTAAAAAGGGTATTGTCTAATAACATGCCCGGATCAGTTCCGGCCAAGATGCGGATGCTTTCATAGCCTTCACCAAACAATACGGGAAATACAAAAATGAGTAAACCGAGTAGGATAGCACCAAAAAGTGCTTTGTTGTAGATTTTCCATTTTATTCGTCCAAAAATACTTTCCAATCGTTGAAAGTTCTTGGCATAATACACCGATAAAAACCCAGTAAAAATGCCCAATCCGGCATAAAAAGGAATGTTGCGCACCGCAAAGGATTGAGAATGTGAAAAGTTGAGTAACACACTTTCGTCCAAAACCAAGGTAGAAACCAAGGCTCCGGTAGCGGCTGCAATCATGATGGGCGTAAAGGCAGCAATACTCACGTCGACCAAGAGTACTTCAATGGCAAACAACACGCCAGCAATCGGCGCATTAAAGGCAGCGGCAATTCCTGCGGCCACACCACAGCCTATTAATAAAGTACGGTCGTTGTAGGACAAATTGTAGCGTTGTGCATAGTTGGATCCAAAGGCAGCTCCGGTAATCACGATAGGACTTTCCATTCCTGCCGATCCACCCAAACCTACTGTGAGCGAGCTGGTTACGATTTGCGAATACATTTGTTTGCGCGGAATCACGCTCCCTTTTTTGGCAACCGCATATAAAATTTGTGAAGTGCCTTTTTCGAGCGTTCCGCCCAATAGGCGCTTGATCACCCAAACCGTGAGTAAAATGCCGACGATGGGTAAAATACTGTTGATGAAACTCAATTTTAAAATTTCGTTGATCGAATTGGCAAACGAAAAAACCCAGTGCGCAAAGGCTTTAAGTATAATTACCGCCCAAGCAGCCGAGATGCCCACCAATACGCTTGACAAAAAGATAAATTGCTTGGCAGACAGTTTGGATTGTCCCCAAGCGACTATGTTTTCTATTGATCGAACGAATTTTTTGAGCATTTTTAAAAGTTGAATCGCAAATTTAGTACTAATCGATTAGCGCGCAACATGTTTTAACGCTTCCTTTTTGCTCAAAGGTTTGAGCGTATGTGTAGCTACAAATTCTTCAACTGCAATAGGGTTGCAGCGATGGTATTCGCGCAAGGCCCAGCCAATAGCTTTTTGGATAAAAAATTGCTTTGAGTTTGCGTGTTTGAGGCATTCGGCAAAAAGCAAATCGGCATTGGTATTGGTTTTGTAACCCAACTGAAATAGGATAGCCGAACGATTCAGCCACATATTGTCGCTGTTGGAATAACGTTCAATAATGGCAAATGTCTCTTCAGGAAAATGTTGCAAATACCCACCCAACTGGTACTTGGCTAGGGTATCTACACTGTCCCACCACGAGTTGGTGACCAAGAATTTTTCTATCAGTGCTATATCTGTTTTTTGCCAATTTTTGGGCAATAATTTTTGTAAAATCTCAATGCCGCAATACTGCAATTCGCGTTGTGGTTGGGTAAATAATTCCCACGCAATGGCTCTGAAATCTTGTGTTATTTCGGTTTTGTGTTTCTCGAATAGCGCTTTAAAAGTAGCTCTACGTGGCGTGGTTTGAATGCCGTAAAATGAAAAATGCTGTTTCAAATACGCTTCCATTTGAAGGGCTCTGGTTGTGTCTTGCTGTTGTTCAAATGCGGTTATGAGTTCGGATACAAAAGGCATAGTTCCTGTAATTTTTGGGTAGAGAATTGTTGTACTTCGTGATAAAATTGGCGGAATTCTTGTTCAAATTCTGGATAAAATTCCTGCAATTCCTGCACAGCATCTTGCATGTGCGTTCCGCGTTGAATGCGCCGATCCATTTGACCCAGTATGCGGGCAATGCCTTCGGTGTATTGGTAATTAAACAGCCAATCTTGTTGCACCATATACGGCAGCATATGTTGCGTTTTTTCGGTTAAGGCTTCGGTATGGTTTTCCAAAAAACGATAAAAGTTTTGGGTAAAATCAGCCAATGAAATTTCACTGTAGTCGTGGAAGTTTTTGGCCAAAAAATGATCATAAAAAATATCGACTATCACCCCCGAATAATGGTGGTACTTGGCGTGTAGTCGCTTGGTGCTGCTTCGAAATAGGGGATGCGCATCGGTAAATGTATCAATGGCGCGGTGCAACAAAATGCCTTTTTGTATTTCGATGGGATGTTGTAAATAGTCTTTTCCACGCACCGTATCGGCCATAAAATTGCCGGTTTGGATCCATTGATTTGGGCCTGAAAGATGAATGTGTGCTAGAAAATTCAAGGGGTTTTACTTATTTGAGTAAAAATAAAAAGTTTTACTTGATTTGCTTGGGATACACACAAAAACTTACGCCTAAAATCAATTTATTTTTGGGAACTAATCCTATATTTGTGCACCCAATTAAATATAATTTACATGACTTTAATTAAATCAATTTCCGGTATACGCGGAACCATAGGTGGACAAGTAGGTGATAATTTAACTCCAGTAGACGCGGTGAAATTTGCTTCGGCGTATGGCACTTGGATCAAGCAACAAACAACAGCAGCTACAGGAAAAGTAACCGTGGTGATTGGCCGTGATGCCCGTATTTCGGGACCCATGATCCATAATTTGGTAATGAACACCTTAATTGGTTTGGGCATCGACGTGATTGATTTGGGCTTATCGACAACCCCAACCGTAGAAATTGCGGTGCCTCTAGAAAAAGCACAAGGCGGAATTATCTTGACTGCTTCACACAACCCCAAACAATGGAACGCCTTAAAGTTATTGAACCACAAAGGCGAATTTTTGAGTGGGGCCGATGGGGCGCAAATTTTAGCCATTGCCGAAGCAGAAGCGTTTGATTTCTCGGAAGTGGATGAGTTGGGAACGGTAACGGTGAATGACGCCTACATGGATATTCACATTGACGAGGTCTTGGAACTACCATTGGTAGATGCAGAAGCGGTTGCCAAACGCAAATTTAAAGTGGTGGTTGACGGCGTGAATTCATCAGGCGGAATTATTATCCCGAATTTATTAGAGCAAATGGGCGTTGAAGTCGTGAAATTATACTGCGAACCCAATGGACATTTTCCGCATAATCCCGAACCTTTAAAGGAGCATTTGAGCGATATCTGCGAATTGGTGGTGCGCGAACAAGCCGATTTTGGCATCGTGGTTGACCCCGATGTAGACCGTTTGGCTTTCATCTCAAACGACGGCGAAATGTTTGGCGAAGAATATACACTCGTAGCTGTAGCCGATTATGTGTTGAGCAAAACGCCTGGGAATACCGTTTCCAACATGTCCTCTTCACGTGCTTTACGCGATATTACTACCAAACACAACGGATCGTACCAAGCCAGTGCAGTAGGCGAGGTGAATGTGGTGGAACTCATGAAAAGCACTCATGCGATTATTGGTGGCGAAGGCAACGGCGGAATCATTTATCCCGAATTGCATTACGGTCGCGACAGCTTGGTGGGCGTGGCGTTGTTCTTAACCTATTTGGCAAATCAAGAACTTACGGTTGCCCAATTGCGCGCCAGTTATCCGCAATACTTCATGAGCAAAAACAAAATTGAACTTACTCCAACCTTGGACGTAGATGCCATTTTGGAAGCCATGACCAATAAATACCAACACGAAGACATTTCAACCATTGATGGCGTAAAAATTGATTTCCCAACCGAGTGGGTACATTTGCGCAAATCAAATACCGAACCCATTATCCGTATTTATACCGAAGCCCCAACCCAAGCCGAAGCAGATGCTTTGGCATATAGAATCATAGATGAAATAAAGGCTATCGCCGGTTTATAAGATGCAAACAACAGCAAGTACAAATCTTCCCACAGCTTTAGAAGCCTATTTTGCGCCTTTTCGTGAGCAGATTGTGGGTATTGATCAAACGTTTGAATCGCCTTATGGGGAACAAAAGATCATCTACACCGATTGGACCGCCAGTGGCCGTTTGTACTTGCCCATAGAAGAAAGTTTGCTGCATAAATTTGGTCCGTATGTGGCCAATACGCATACCGAAACCACCGAGTCGGGTACCGCTATGACCAAGGCCTATCACCATGCTCGCCACCTCATCAAGAAACATGTGAATGCCAATGATCTGGATGTGTTAATTACTGAAGGCAGTGGCATGACGGGTGTGGTAAATAAGTTACAACGCATATTGGGACTCAAAGTTCCGGAGCGTTTGCAAGGACAAATTTCAATTCCTGCCCATCAACGACCGATTGTGTTTGTGTCGCACATGGAGCACCATTCCAATCAAACCTCATGGCTTGAAACCATTGCCGATGTCGAAGTGATTCCGGCTGACAGCGAAGGTTTATTTTCGTTGGATGAATTGAATCGATTACTGGATAAATACCAAAGTCGTCCCTTAAAAATAGCCTCCATAACTTCTTGTTCTAATGTAACGGGAATTCAGACACCCTACCACCAAGCCGCCAAATTGATGCACCAGCATAACGGTTTGTGTTTTGTGGATTTTGCCTGTTCTGGACCCTATGTCGCTATTGACATGCATCCGGCAGATCCAGCATGCTATTTGGATGCCATCTTTTTTTCGCCACATAAATTCTTAGGTGGACCGGGCACCTCGGGTGTATTGATTTTTAATGCACTGCTGTACCAAAATGCAATTCCCGACAATCCTGGTGGCGGAACCGTGGCTTGGACGAATCCTTGGGGTGTGCACAAATACATTGACAACATTGAAGACCGCGAAGATGGTGGAACTCCTGGTTTTTTGCAGGTAATTAAAACCGCCTTGGCCATTCAGCTCAAAGACAAAATGGGCATTGATAACATCTTGGCCCGTGAGCACGAAATCTTGGATTATGTGTTTGCTACTTTGGCACCGCACCAAAACATTGTGATTTTAGCGCCACAACACCATGACCGATTGGGTGTGGTTTCTTTTTATATAGAAGACTTGCATTTTAATTTGGGAGTGAAACTCTTAAACGATCGTTTCGGGATTCAAACCCGCGGTGGATGCAGTTGTGCCGGAACCTACGGCCATTATTTGCTTAATGTCGATCGTGAATTATCTAATGCTTTGGTCTGCCAAATTGATGCCGGTGATTTGATTCAAAAACCAGGTTGGATCCGGATGTCTTTTCATCCCACCACCACGAATGTTGAAATCGAATTTGTGTGTGAAAGTCTCATTGCATTAGCACAAAATCATACAGAATGGGCAAAAGACTATGTCTACAACGCCAAAAGCAATGAGTTTGTACACCGTGATTTTGTGTCGACGGCCAACCAAATGGTACACGACTGGTTTGAATTGTAGGGATTACGCTTGTTCTTTGCGGTGTTTCCAGCGTTTGTGAGTCCACAAATAAAATTCGGGAGCTTCTAGAATTTGTTGCTCCACCATTTCCATAAAACGATCGGTAATTTCGTAGTTGGGAATTTGTTTTACGTCTTCGTATACTTTTACAATTTCAGCTTCATAAAATCCGCGTTTTACTTTAGTTATTTTAAGTAGCGCCACATTCATGTCATACTTTTTGGCCAACATTTCTCCGCCCGTATGAACAGGAACATAATGTCCCATAAAATTTTTCCAATGGTGTGCGGCATTAACTCGTGGCGATTGATCGCTGGCAAAACCGTACAAGCCAAAGTGTTTATTTCGTGCGTTTTGGCTAATTTTTGGTATCGCTTCTTTGTTGGTAATTAAGGTAGCCTTGAATCGGGAACGAATCTGGTGCACCAACCGATCAAAATATTGGTTGCTTATTTTTTTGTAAATCGCAAAGGCTTCAAATGAAATTTTGCTGTTGATTGAAATAGTCCATTCGTAGCTATTGTAGTGAGCACAAAGCATGGCTACACTTTTTTGTTTTTTTTCTAAATCTAAATAAGTATCAATGTTGGTATACACAAAGCGTGCATTGATTTCGTCGTCGGTGATGCTCAGTGTTTTCATCATTTCTAAAAACAAATCGCACAAATGGTGGTAAAATTTACGTTCAACTTCGATGCGTTCGGCTAATGTTAAATGAGGTAGAGCCAAGGCAATGTTTTCGCGCACCGTTTTTTTGCGGTAGCGCACTACACGATACACTAAAAAACAGATGCCATCGGACAAGATATATAAAGCACGAAAGGGCAGTTTTGAAATGCACCAAATGAGCGGATAAAACAAAATATACATCAACAACTGCATGCCAAAAAAATTTGAACAAATATACTCTTTTACCCGAAATAGTTGCGGCAATTTCGCGTTATCACCCAAAACAGTTCTATTTTTACGATTCAAAAATCGCAGTACATGAGCTTTATTTTACTGGCTTTGATCGGCCTCAATTTGGTCATTAGTTTTAAAGGGTTTAACGACCTGTCATTCTTTCGCAAATACCAGTTTCACATTGGCAGTATTCGGGCAGGTGAACAATACCGCATGGTTTCATCGGGTTTTTTGCACGCTGACATTGGGCATTTGTTTTTCAATATGTTCACCTTATTCATGTTTGCTCCGGTGGTAATCAATTACCTCAATGATTTTTCGTTTGGACTCATCTACGCGGGTAGTTTGGTCTTTGGCAGTCTGCTCACTTTGTTGTTTCATAAAGACGATTACCATTACTCGGCCATAGGCGCTTCAGGCGCGGTAACTGGCGTATTGTATTCGGCGATATTACTCAATCCAGACATGAGTTTGTATTTGTTTTTTATCCCGATTCCCATTCCGGCTTATTTGTTTGGAATTGGGTATTTGTTGTATTCAATCTATGGGATGAAAGCCAAAAACGACCACATTGGTCACACGGCACATTTTGGCGGTGCGATTGGTGGATATGTATTAACGCTTTTAAAAGCACCCGATTTACTCACCGAACATAGCTTTATGGTTGTGCTACTGGCTATACCCATTGTGTTGTTGTTTGTGTTGGTGAAAACCGGTAAACTTTGATTTATAATTAAAAATGAAAAATTAATAATTAAAATTATGAAAAAGACAATCCTACTTTTATTGCTATTTGTATCCGCCAGCAGTGTTGCACAAGAATCCAAAAGTCCGGCCCTAGTCACCGTAATGGGTGAAGGTAAATTAAAAATTGTACCCGATCAGGTAGCTATAACTATTGCCATTGAAACCAAAGGCACCGAAACCAAAACGGTAAAAGAGCAAAACGACAGCAAAACTTCAGCCGTATTAAAAGGCATTAAAAAATGGGGATTGGCTCCAACCGATGTGCAAACCCAACGGGTAAGTTTAAACCCCGCCTACGATTACGAAAGCAAGAAAACTTTTATTCATGCCAACCAAAGCATCACTTTGTTGTTGCGCGATTTAAGCAAATACGATGCGCTCATGACCGATTTGGTTTCGGCAGGAATTACGACAATTTCATCGGTAGATTTTCAATCGTCGCAGCAAGCCAAACTGCAATCAAGTGTGCGCAAGTTAGCGATGCAAAACGCCCTAGAAAAAGCCCAAGATTATCTGTCGTTGGTGGGCCAAAAAGTAGGGAAGGTGCAATCAATTTCGGACACTTCGGTGAGTGTTACTCCACAGCCATTATTTAACAACAAAATGATGGCTATGCAAGCCGATGGCCCTGCTCGCGAAACCTTAGCTGCCGGAGAATTAGAACTGAGTGTGCAGATTCAGGTGAGTTTTTGTATTAATTAAAAATGAATAATTAAAAATGGTGTTATAGACAAATAAAATAACGAGTACTCCAGTTGTGCACAACAGTATTAATTTTTCATTTTTAATTCTTAATTGCATTATCACCAAACATAGGTGGCAACATCTCCACCTTGTAAGCTAGTTGTTGCCCATTTTCCGTTCTGTTGTATGTTGAATGTGGCTGTAGTATTTCCATCATTTTCTACCAACAATACAATTTTTCCAGTAGGCGTTTTGAAAGCAACACTGTTTAAACTACCACTACTGTTGCTGGCAATTCGCACTGAACCAGTTGGCACAAATTTTGACGCATGAGCTATAATATAATACGATACATTTCGTGTAAATTGTGTTGAACTGTTCACTGTAATTGCTCCTTTGCATTGACTACATCCACCAGCAGTGTGTGGCCCAAACGATGCGTTGTTTGCTAAGTTCCATTCGAGCGCTACTTTACTCCAGTTGCGTATAGAACCCATGACTACATTTTTAATGTGCCATTTTAAATCATCTCCAAAATTGCCGGTAGAAGATGTCCATTGTTCTGTGAAATATAGATTTTTGTTTGGAAATGCTGTGTGTACCGTATTCATTGCACTAATGTCCCCGCCATACAAATGAAACGCAGATCCATCAATAAAAGGATTTGCTGTTGCATCAGTCATTACCGTAATAGGATATTCGGGCGTGTCACAATTGTGGTCAAAGCACACAATTTTGGTTGAAATTCCAGCATTGGCAAATGCAGGACCAAGTTTTTTTATAAAACTAATTTGTTGTGCCGCCGACATGGTCATGCTTGGATTATTGTTTGGATTGAGCGGTTCGTTTTGTGGACAAACAGCATCAATCGTTATGCCATGGCTTTGCATAGCTTGAATGTATTTTACAAAATATTGTGCATAGGAACTGTAATAGGTTGGCATCAAGTTGCTGCCCACAGTATTGTAACTAGATTTCATCCATGACGGCGCCGACCATGGAACTGCCATAATCTTAATGGTTGGATTGATGGCTATGATTTCTTGCAACAACGGAATAAGTTGCGCCAAATCTGGGGCTATACTAAATTGAGTTTGGCTAATGTCAGCTTGACCGTTGGGTAAATCATTGTAAGTAAATGGGGCCGAATTTAAATCAGAGGCACCCATACTGATACGCAAATAACTGATACCTATTGATTGGGCTGAATTACCAAAAAGTTCTTCGAGTAACTGTTGTTTAACAGCTGGATCTAATTGATTAATTACTTCGGCACTTCCTCCGGTAAGGGTATACCCAAAACCATCAACCGATTGAAAGGTTTGAGCCGCATCTACTACTATGTTTGGGTTGTTGTTGGCAATTGTATTGAATTTAAGAATCGCAGTCTGTTTGGCCAATTTTACCGATTGATCGGTTTTTGTGAGCCAAAACGAAATATCTGATTTGTCATAGACTACAGGTCCCGGTTTAGAACCTGAAGGATTTACCTCATTACCCGGAACGCAGTTCAAAAGAAAAAAAGATAGAAAAGTGTAAAGGATAATAATCATGCTTTTTGTAGTTGTTTTCATTTTAATGATGGGGACTAGGTAATGAGTTTAATTGTTACGAAGTAACGTTTTTTTGACTAAAGACAAGGCTTCAATTGTCAAAATTAAAGCCTTGTACTCGTCTTGTTTCAATTCAATTAATAACCTGGATTTTGTGTAAGATTGGGGTTGCCGTCTAATGCTTCTTGTGGAACTGGCATCAATAGATCGTTGGCATCCAAATTTACCACATACGGCATCGGAGTGTCGGTAGTAGTTTGTGTGGCTGGGTTATATTTTGGATAGGATTGTGTGGCTAATATCTCTAAGGCTTTTCCTTCGCGTTTCAAGTCAAACCAACGATGTCCTTCAAAAGCCAATTCCAAAAATCGTTCACGCAATATCTTATCAATAGCATCTGAAACTGAAGTTGCTGCTGCAACGTTGGGCAAATTCACCCGAGTACGCACCTGATTTACAAAGGTCATTGCACCCGTTAAATCGCCATTGTGTGCCAAGGCTTCTGCTTTAAGTAATAAGATATCGGCCAAACGGAACAAATAGAAATTTTGAGTTCCATCGGTGGCCCGCATTTTCCAAGGATTCGGAAATTGAGTAAAGGTTGTCCAATACGGATCGGCAAAAGTAGTGGGTAATTTTTTTATACTTGATGCTTTTCGTTTGGTGTCTAGCGCGGTATTAATTGTGTGGGAAGGAGTGTTGAATTTTTTCCAATTGTTGCCTACAAACACATTGGTGCACCAACCATTAATATTGGCTCCTGCACCTTCACCGTTTATTTCCCAAATTGACTCGGCATTTCCTTCGTGATTGTTGTCAAATAAATGATCAAAAGTAGGCAATAGGGTATAGCCACCGCCAATCACCGCGTCGCAATATTGTACCACTTTGTTCCAGTCGGCATTGGGTTTGGTGGCATAAACTTTGGCCAGCAAGGCATTGGCTGCTCCTTTGCTAGGATAATATTTACTGGCTGGTGCCGAACTAGAATTGGGCGCTTTTTGTAATGCTACTTCGCAGTCGGCAATGATGGCAGCATACACTTCTTCTACCGGTTTGCGGTGCGGATACAGAGCAGGATAAACTTGATCAAAATTTTCGTTGTTAATCGAATAAACATACTCGTTTACTATTGGAAAATCACCCCAAGTTTGTACCGCTTCATAGCGTGTTAAGGCACGCACTAAACAAGCTTCGCCAATCATTTCATCTTTGCGCGCTTGTGATAAATCAGGAACATCATTAACGTAGTTAATAACGAGATTACATCGTTTTACAAACTCATTGAGCCATTTCCAATCCCTTGCAATCACATAGTTGGTAGCAATGGGACGGTATTCTTCAATTTGAAAAAAGGCTTCCCCGTCGGCACCAGCATAGGCAACATCTGAGCCAGCATCGCCGTAAAAGAAATAGTCAAATTGCCAGTATTCAATTCCAAACGAATTGATGCAATTTCGCATGGCCGATTCGGCTTGTTCGGCAGTTTCTAAAGGCGCATTGGGGTCCACATAAATTTCATCCGTAATGGGTTGGGTGTCTAATAAATCGCTGCAGGATGTAAATGCAGTTACAGTTGCAATTAGTAGGGCAGTGCGTAGGGTAAATGTGCTGAATTTCATAGCTATATATTTTTTAAAAACTTGCTTTAACTCCAAAAATAAACGTTTGAATTTGCGGATAGGTTCCGTAATCGATCCCTGGACTTACATCGGTATTTCCAGAAAACGCACTCACTTCAGGATCAAAGCCAGAATACTTGGTCCATGTCACTAAATTTTGTCCGGTAACATAAAGTTTAATGGCGTCAAGCCCAAATTTTAGTTTACTAAAAGTGTACCCTATTGTGGCTGCTTTGAGGCGAACATACGATCCGTCTTCTAACCATCGGGTAGAATTTGCTGTGGCTGCAATTCCCTGATAATTGGTAGGTCCGGCTTTAGGAATATCGGTAATTTGTCCTGCAGTAGTCCATCGATCTAAGACAGCAATCGATTGGTTTTTATTGTCCAACATGCCTTCTAAATCAACTCGTGAAGCATTAAATATTTCGTTTCCTTGAGTACCAGTCATTAACACATCCAAGGCAAATCCTTTATAGGAAAAGGTGTTGGTCATCCCAAAGGTATAATCGGGCAAGCCGTTTCCAATGACAGTACGGTCGTCGGTGGTGATTCGCCCATCGTTGTTTAGATCTTTGTATTCGAGAATTCCATTGTCTGGATTCACGCGATCAACAATAAATCCATAGAAATTACCCAAGGGTTGTCCAGCTTCAATGCGCACCACATCTTGGTACCCTTTGTAGTATACCGAACGATAGCTTCCCATTTCGAGGACTTTGTTTTTCATAAAAGAGACATTCAAATTGGTATTCCATTTGAAGTTGCCTTTTAAATTCAGGGTATTTAATCCCAATTCAAATCCTTTGTTTTCGAGTTTTCCTCCGTTGTAGTAATAGGGCGTGTTAAACACATCTATGTCATTAAATAAATTATGAGTAAGGCGTTTAAATACATCTACAGTAGCTCGTAAGCGGTTGGAAAAAAATGCCAAATCGAGTCCCAGATTTATATCAGTAGTGGTTTCCCAAGTTAAATTATCGTTGCGGTAATTTTGAAGTGTACCGTGATCATCACCCAGCAAACCAAAAGAAGAGTAGTAGCCAATTCCAGAAATATTTCCGGTTTGTCCCCATCCTCCGCGAATTTTAAGTTCTGAAATCGTATTGATTGTAGAGAAAAAATCTTCGTTTGATACTATCCAAGCGGCTGAAACGCCAGGAAAGTAACCCCATTTTTCTCCTTTGGCCAATTGCGAAGCACCACTAGCGCGCACCACTCCGTTTATAATGTATTTGCCTTTATAGCTGTAGGTAGCTCTACTAAATAAAGACACGTAGTTTTTTTCTTTGGCAATGGTATCCGAGGCAAATCGATTGATATACATCATTTGATCAATGTCTAAACTGCGCAATTCGGGTGCAAAACCTGTACCTTCAATTTTAAGTTTATCCAAACGCATTTGTTGTATACTTGAGCCCGCCATAACCGTGAGTTCGTACTTGTCTTTTTTGAGCGTATAATTTAAGGTGTTTTCTAAATTCCAACTGTAATCGGTAGTGGTGTGTTCGCGCCCTATTCCTCGATCTTGGGGTAAATTCCCCGCTTCTCCACGTCCGTAATTGGATCGGAAACTGTCAACAAAATACTGATAAACACTACGTGACCAGTCAATACTTGAGTTAGTTTTCCAAACTAAATTGGGCGCTAAGGTTATATCAAAACCTAAATTACCCAAATAACGAAAGGTATCGGTGTCTTCTTGTCGGCTTTGAAACGATACGGGATTTTCTAATGAAGCTACAGGATTGGCTGCAAATTGTCCAGGCAATTGTCCATTGGCTACAGCACCTCCTACTAATTCATCTGCATATACCGGTAAAAAACTAGGTGTTGTTAGTGTACTCAAAATCACACCACCTTGGTTGGCACTATTATTGTCACTGGTGTTTTTAAGTTGGGTGCGCAAAAGATTTACATTCATGTGTGCTTTGAGCCATGAAGCAGCGTCGATATCAAGATTTAATCTCCCCGAAACCCGATTAAAAGAGGCAGGGTCAACGATACCTTTAATGTCTTGGTACCCCAATGAACTAAAAGCTTTTACTTTTTCAGATCCGCCACTATACGAAAAATCATAATTTTTATCTTGTCCTGTTCTGAAAACTAAATCAACCCAATTGGTATTTATTCCAGCATATTTAGGCTGATTGATATAGCCTACATATCCTGAACTTATTTCACCCATCAGCGTTTTATACTGGTCGGGATTCAATACTTTTTGTTGATTTATAATTGTCGAATTTCCAGAATACGAATTAAACGTAAATGAATTTGTATTGGCTTTTCCTTTTTTAGTGGTAATTAATACAACACCCGAACTTCCGTTTACGCCATAAATAGCAGTTGAAGTGGCGTCTTTTAATATTTGCATATCTACAATGTCATCGGTATTGATCCCGCTGCTGTCATAGGTTTGCACACCGTCAATAACATATAAGGGATTGTTGCCCGAATTGATAGAATTTAATCCTCGAATCCGAATATCTAAACCTGCTCCTGGTTTTCCAGATGGTTGAGTAACTTGAACACCCGCCGCATTTCCTTGTATGGCTTGCCCTACATTAAAAATTGGTCGATCGTCAAAAGCATCTGATTTTACCGATGAGATGGCACTGGTAAGGTTTTTTCTTTTTTGGGTTCCATACCCCACATTAATTACTACCTCTTCTAATTTTTGTGTGGCTTGGTCTAAAGTGAGTTGAAGAATTCCACTTTTTTGAACCGCAATTTCTTTGCTTTCATATCCCATGGTGCTGATAACAAGCACTTCAGGATTATTTAACTTAAGTGTAAATGCTCCTGCAGCATCTGTGGACGTTTGTCTTTTAGATTTTTGGGCGGTAATGTTTACGCGCTCTAAAGGCGTATTGGTTTTTGAATCGGATATAATTCCTTTAACTTCAATGGATTGTGCTTGAACTACACCCACAAAGAAGTAGCACATAAATAATAAATAGGTATTGAGCTTCATATATTCGATAGTTAAAAGTGTATGATTCACAGAGAATAATGCACACAAGTAAAAAAAGGTGTATTAAAAAAAAATAAAAATCCCTTACAACGAATTGCAAGGGATTTTATTTAGGGTAACTAATTAGTTTTTAACTAATTTAATGGTTGAAGTAGCAGAAGTAGTAATCACTTTTGCAAAATACACACCACTATTTAATTCTGATGAATCAATTGTGATCACTGCAGCTTGGTTTTGTGTATTAACCACAACTTTTCCAGTTACATCCATAATTTGAATCGCCACAATATTTTCATTGTTTTTGTTTTCAAATGTCCAAACTGAAGTTGTTGGATTTGGATACACTTTTACAGTTGATGAGCTAAATGTATCGTTGCTTAATACATTGGTAAATGTCCAAGTACCTGTAGTTCTATTGAAGTCAACATTATAGGTTCCAAATGGGATAAAGATATCGCCACCGCCACCATTGATGCCGTTTTGAGAAGTTCCACTTAAAGCCAAGTTATTAGATCCGTTTCCACCTTCGGTACATCCGTATTGCATGGTCCAATCGTGGTTGTCTCTAAATTTCAAGTGTAATTCAGTGTCATTCCAACCAGGAAATACAGCGCCTACCCAATTGGTTTTGGTGTAGTGAATGTTATCAGTAGTTTCTAAATCTAAGTCATTCCCCCATGCTGATCCTTCAAAGTTTCCAATCATTGAAACAATAGTTGGTTCAAATACATATTCAGCAGGACCTGCACCGGGCATTACAAAATAGGTATTGAAAATCCCAGTTGGTACAGTAATGGTTCCGCCGTTTACAACTGGACCATCAGGGAAAGCACCACCCCATTGGTTGGCTGTTCCTTCTTGATTGAATGAAGCGTCACCTCCTGGGAAGTATACACTTTTCTTAAAGTAAGCCAAACCATTGTTGGTTTGCATCTGAATTGGAGCAGCCAAACCACCACCATTAATAGTAACTACAGGATTTGGATTAATTCCCGGAGTAAATAAATACTCTTTGGTAGTTATGTTGTACGTAACATTCCAAAACCCTAAGGTTCCGATAATATTAGAACCACCATTGATAGTGATTGTTCCAGATGGAAATCCAGGTGCTGTTGTAGAAGCAGAAAATCCACCAGTAGTTTCCCAAGTTCCAGCTTCCGAGAATTTCATATTTCCGTCGCCAACGATTTCAAAATTGCTGGCTGTCCAAACAATACCATCAGTTGAAGTTAACGCTAAATTTCCGGGTTGTACCCAGCCTCCAGTTCCAGTTCCTGTAATAGAAACTTGTGCAAAAATGAAGTTGCTTACTCCTAAAGCAACCACCAATAAAGCATTGCGTAATTTTGTTTTCATAAAAAAAGGGTTTAGTTAATAAATTAAAATAAGATTACAATTTGTTGCTGTTTAGCAATTCATCTAAAACGATTGCGTAAAATTCAACAAGACCAAATTATTCAATTAACGACTCCTTGATTTTTTAATTGGTACACTTG
>JBDKFO010000007.1:0-105908 GCA_039798665.1 Bacteroidota bacterium | reverse complement strand
GAATATATTAATAATTATGGTATTTATTTTATAAAATTAATAAACAAAGAAGACAACAGTTTTATTACTCGAAAAATAATTTTTAACAAGAAATAATTTTCTAAAAAAATACTCTTCAAAATTTAACTGTAAATTTTATATAACAAACAACAAATTATATACAGTATTTATTTACTTTTTCGTTCATTATTTGAGCGTTACTAGCACGTTTAGCTCAGCAACAAATCAATTCTAAAGGAGGTGGGCGTTATCATAACCCCTCCTGTCTGGGCTTTTTCTTTGCAATATTCGAGGATTTTAGTTTTAGTTACCCAGTTGTAATGAATGTACACTATTTTATCGTACGATATACTATGATATGCTTAGCGAATTTTCACACTTCATCTGGAGCATAATATTAGGTGTGTCACTTTGAAACACTATACTTAGGTGCTAAAAAACATTTTTTTAAAAATAATGTCCCAAAAAGCTACACTTTTGGAATTTTGCAAGTATTTATTATAAACAGATACTTGTTATAACCCCTTGTATGGACTTCTTGTATCTGGAAATAACGAGATACTAATAGATTAAAAATGATTAAGTATGAGGATTTAAAAGAATTTATTGTGAGTACAAAAACGAGTAAAAGTACATTATATAGGTTCTACGCAAAAAATGAAGAATTGTTTGAAGAAACAAAAAAGAAAGGAAGAAAGAGGGTTTTTCCAATTGAGCACATAAAATATTTCGATAGTGAAATAATGTTTGATGAAAATAAGGTTTTAAGGATGCAAAACCAATCAATGAAAAATTTGATTAATGGTTTGATGGATAGGGAAAGCTTACCGACAAGATTATGGTATTTAGAATGGAATTTTATGTTTACAGTAGCATATAAGCTAGAACGCAATAAAAATAGTTGTTACAGGCAGATGAGCGGGTTATATGAAATGTTAGAAAAAAATTATGGTACTGATACAAGTATTAGATTGTTTTTTACGACTGAACCTTTTTCAAGCCGAAAGAGCTTTCATAACCACTTTGTTTTACAAATCGGCAATAAAAAACTACATGAATTAGTAGTTAGTGATGTTAAAGAATATTTTAGTTACGATAGAGTTGATGTGGGAATTTATGATCAGTTTAAGGCGGTTTTATTTTATGTGGCTAAGGAAGGATTAGTAAATGAAGACTGGGACATATTTGGAAACAATTTAAAAAAAGACGGATTAAATGAAAGTAATAGTAACTAAACGTCAATTTAAACTTTTGCTTAAAAACATTGATATTCTAACGTCTAAAGGTTTTAAGTTAGAATTGACAGTCGAGGTTTTAAATTATGTAATGGATTTATGACGCTATACTAATTATAGGCTATAGTTGTACCATGGTATATCGTGACCAAAAACCTCAACACAAAATAAGCGTTTGTAGTGTGCTAAATACAACTACCCTATATTTGGTACATAGAAATAAGTTTTGTATCTTTGACCAACAAATAAAAAGATATGAAAGCCAGATACAATCGAATTTCGACGCCTAACCAAAATTTAGAGCGACAAATAGCTAAACAGAATCCAGATGAGGTATTATTTAATGATGTAATTAGCGGAAGCGTAGCGTTTTCAGAGCGAAAAAAAGGTAAGGAATTAATTAATTTAATAGAATCGGGTGCTATTGATTTTATTAGTGTGAGCTCGGTCGACAGACTCGGAAGGGGTTTAAATGACATCATTAATACCCTATCTTACTTCAACAGTAAAGGCGTTACTTTGAGAGTTGATAACTTAGGATTAGAATCTATTACCTTAGGTAAGGTAAATCCGACTTTTAATCTTATTATTAGTGTAATGGCAAATGTTGCTCAGATGGAGCGTGAAACTTTGCTAGAAAGACAAAGAGAAGGCATAGCGATTGCTAGAGCTAATGGGGTATATAAAGGACGTATAAAGGGAACTACTGAAACTGACGCTGAGGTTTTAGCTAAATATCGTGATGTAGCAAAGTTTTTAAAGATGGGTAAATCGTTAAGAGATGTAAAAAGTAGATGTAGTGTTTCACTTGGAACAGTCCAAAAAGTTAAACAAATTATGAGCAAAGACTCCGTTTTAATCTAAAAACGGTATTTTTTGTTATGATTCAACTTGCATTATTAGTGTTAAATTCGTATTTTTGTATATATTGGTCTGAGTAATATATGTGTTTCTGCAAGTTATATAGAAAAGACGATTAGCATTTCCGACAGTGCGAAAGTTGAGTTTTAATGTCGGAGCAAAAAGATAACAAGCTTGCGGAGAAAAAAACACCTATTTACATTAATGGATGCACTTTTAAATAGCAAACAAGTAATGGGGTTATTGGGCATAAAAAGCGAAACTACTTTGATAAAGTATGAACGTGAGGGATTAGTTAAAGTAGCTAGAAGGTTCGGTAATCAAAAAAGATATTCAGTTGCACATATAGCTAAATTAACTGGGAATTAGAAAGAAAGGGACTTTTGTCTCTTTTTTTTGTGCTTAAAATTACACAGTAAATTACGCAGTATAAAGAAAAAACCCTCTACAATCTTTTGATTATAAAGGGTTTGCAAAATTAGCTGTGGTACCTCCAGGGATCGAACCAGGGACACATGGATTTTCAGTCCATTGCTCTACCATCTGAGCTAAGGTACCGGTGTTTATGAGGCTGCAAATATAGAACCATTTTTAATTTATCCAAACGAAAACCATAAAAAAATCATCCTTACTTTTGTGGCCTAAGCAAACAGCCTATGGTACTCGTTATAGATGTGGGAAATACCCGAATAAAAGCCGCTGTATTTGAGAGTAATACACTCCAAGAGTTGCGAGTAGTTGTCGCTGAAGAGGTTTCAGCTCAGGTTGCTGAAATAATTCAAAAATATACCACGATCAAGGCAATTGTGCTGTCTAGTGTAGGAAATTCTATCTTGGATTTGCTTCAGGAAGTTGCCCAACCCATTCCCGTATTTAGTATTTCACAGCAATCAAAATTCCCATTTCGCTCAGCTTATGCGACTCCTACAACCTTAGGAGTTGACCGCATGGTTTTGGCATCGGGCGCAGTTTTGCAATTTCCGGGGCAAAATAGGTTGGTGATTGATGCCGGCACCTGCATTACCTACGAATATATTTCGGCAGAGGATGTTTATTTAGGAGGTGCGATTTCGCCAGGCATTGAAATGCGTTACAAAGCGCTACAAGCATATACGGCCAAATTACCGCTTTTAGAAAAAAAATACCCCGAACACCCCATCGGAAATTCTACTGCCGAATCAATGCATGTGGGCGTAGTACAAGGCGTGTTACACGAAATAGAGGGAACCATTGCCGCCTATGAAGCGCAGCTGGGGAAATTTATCATAATTTTAACTGGCGGCGACGCAGAATTTTTGGCCAAACGAGTAAAAAATACCATATTTGCCAATTCAAATTTTCTCTTAGAAGCCTTGAATCAAACGTACCAATACCAAACCCAAAATGACTAAGAAAATTCTGCTTTCCTTACTGCTGATGGTCTCTTTTATGGCTGTTGCACAACAATCTACCTCGTCGCCTTATTCTTTTTATGGAATCGGGGAGATCCGCTTCAAAGGAACAGTAGAAAACAGACTCATGGGAGGTTTGTCATTTGTGCCCGATAGTATTCACGTAACCATACAAAATCCAGCGTCCTATTCGTATTTAAAACTCACGACCTTTACGGTTGGAGGTTCTTTTAACTCGGGTACCCTGCGCACCGCATCCGAAAAAGAAAAAACACAACGCTCCACCTTAGATTATTTGGCTGTAGCTATTCCGCTCAAAAATGCGGGGTTTAGTTTTGGATTAATTCCGTATTCAGCCGTAGGCTACCGCATCCGAAATACGGATGTTGCGACGGGTTTAATTCAAAAATTTGAAGGTACGGGAGGTATGAACAAAGTGTTTTTTGGTTACGGATTGCAAGTAAAACCCAATTTGAGCATAGGCGCAGAGCTGAACTACAACTTTGGAGAGATTCAAACCAGCAGTCTAAAATACATTGACGGCCTGCAATACGGAACCCTAGAAGAAAACACCACGGTTTTATCCGGATTCAACTATAAATTGGGGGCCATGTACCAACGTAAAATCGCGAAGTATGACTTTTACACCGGTATCCATTACAACTACAACAGCAATTTATCTACAAACACAGACCGCACCATCAGTTCGGTTACCTATTCCGAATACCTTTCGCCACAAATTGTGGACGTGTTATCCCAAAACCAAAGTAATTCCAGGTTGCACATGCCGAATCAGATTTCAGTAGGTGCTGGAATAGGCAAAACGCGCCATTGGTTTATTGGTACGGAACTCACTTGGAACCAATCCAACGCTATGGGCAATCGTTATGACAACATCACGGTGGCTTCATTCAAAAATGGATACAAGTACAGTTTAGGCGGATATTGGGTGCCCAATTACAATGCCTTTTCCAATTACTTACAAAAAATAACCTACCGTGCAGGTTTTCGCCATGAAAACACCGGTTTAGTCATTCAAAACCAAACCATCAAAGACAATGCGATTACCGCAGGATTTGGTTTGCCGTTGGGAGGAACGTTCTCTAACCTAAACATTGGGGTTGAATACGGCCAAAAAGGAACTACAAAAGCCAACTTGGTGCAAGAAAACTACACCAATGTAGTCATGAGTTTGTCACTCAATGACAAATGGTTTGTGAAACGCAAATACGATTAATGAAATCGGGAGCAGGTTTTTTTGGACAACAATACCTTCGCACAATTTTAGCCATAGGTTTTCTTATTGCCTTGAGCTTGGTGGGTTGTGAAAGTAATTTTAAAGAAGTTCAAAAAATTAATTTCTCCCAATTTGCTCCTGCAGGCGAAGCCGAAGATTTTAATCTCAAATACACCGATTCCGGCCGCATTACGTCAATTCTGGAAAGTCAAAAAATGTTGGATTATGCCAATGTAGAATTTCCTTACACCGAATTTCCCAAAGGGGTGTTGGTTACAATGTATGACAACAAAGGAAAAAAAACCTTCATCCAATCCAAGTACGCCATTACATTCAAAGGCACAGACATCATTGATTTGCAAAATCAGGTGAAAATCAGCAATGAATTTGGGCAAGTTTTAGAAACCGAACAGCTCTATTACGACCAAAAAAACGAATGGTTTTTTACCGAGAAAAAGTTTAAGTTTACTGATCCCAAAGGGGTTTCTTTTGGAGAAGGAATAGATTTTAGCAAAGATTTTAAACGGGTAAATTCCCAACGCATTAACGGAGAAATTGATCAATCAGAATAGTTATGAATTACTTAAAATACACCCAGTACATCTACTTAGCGTTGGCTTTGTATTGCATTTACGACGGCATTGTCAAATGGAATAACCCCGAAAAACCGTGGATTTCTTTCTTTTTTGCCGCCATTGCCTTATTTACCTTTTTCTTTCGTCGTCGATTTGCGGCCAAGATGCAACAAAACCAATCGGCCAAAAAACAAGACTAAACCCCTTGTTTTAGTATACGCTTAGCGATTTCTTTAAAAAAATAGTTTTTCAAGTAAATTATATTTAATCCTTTATGGTTATTAAATAGATAATTGTATTTTCGCAAACTGAATTAAAAATTAACACGAATAAACATGGCAGTTTTACAAAAAATTAGACAACGTTCTTTACTTCTAATAGCCGTTATTGGTTTTTCATTATTGGCTTTCATTGTACAAGATTTGTACAATAAAGGTGGTTTTGGAAATTCTAAATACATCGGAAGTGTAAACGGAAAAGACATTTCTTTTGAAGACTTTAGAGTGAAAGTGAGTAATGTAGAGAAAAGTGGTCAACAAGGAATGACACCTACCCAGGCAGTAAATCGTGTATGGGATCAGGAAGTGGCTATCGCCCTGTTGTCTGCAGAGTTTGAAAAATTGGGCATCCAAGCCGGTGAAAAACACATCATGGAAGCCTTGAAAATGGATCAAAACATTGGTCAAAACCCGTTGTTTCAAAACGCGGCAGGTCAATTTGATTTAGCCAAATTCAAAGAATACTTCAAATCAAATCCAGAGCAAGCTCAGTATGTAAAGGATCGTGAAAAAGAAGCTGAACTCAACGCCAAATACCAAATCTACAACGCCATGGTAAAAGGTGGTTTGTACAGTACAGAAGCCGAAGGGAAATTGAAATACGAAATGGAAGCCAACAAAATCAATATGGATTATGTGGCCGTTTTGTATTCTTCTATCAAAGACAGCGACGTGAAAGTTTCGGATGCTGAGATTACCGACTACATGAAGAAAAACGAGAAAAAATACAAAGCAGATGCTACTCGCGAATTGGATTACGTGGTAATTGAAGACAAAGCTTCTCCAGAAGACGAAGCTGAAGTTAAAACCAAAGTAAATGGTTTGTTGGCTGGAAGTATTGTGTACAACCAAGCAACCGGTAAAAACGATACATTGCCTGGTTTTAAAGGCGCTACCAATATCGTGGATTTCGTAAATGCAAATTCAGATATTCCTTATGATTCAACTTACACGGCCAAAAAAGATTTGCCTGCTGAACACGCAGATGCACTTTTTGCATTGGCTCCAGGGTCAATTTACGGACCATATATGAGAGGACCTTACTATTGCATTTCAAAAGCAATGGGTCGTAAAGCAGGTGCTTCTGCCAAAGCAAGTCACATCTTGATCAGCTACGAAGGCACTCAGGTTCCTAATAAAAAAGAAAAACGTACCAAAGAACAAGCCAAAGCCAAAGCAGAATCATTATTGGCTCAAGTGAAAGCCAATCCAACTAGCTTCTTGATGTTGGCCTTAACCAATTCCGATGATTCATCAGCTCAACAAGGCGGAGATTTGGGTTATTTTTCTCCTGGACAAATGGTAAAACCATTCAACGATTTCGTATTTGGAAACCCAGTAGGAAAAATTGGTTTGGTTGAAACTGATTTTGGATTCCACATCATCAATGTAACCGACAAACAAGATGCTGTGCGTTTGGCTACGATTGCTCAAAAAATTGAGCCATCTGAATCTACCACTGACAAATTGTATACCCAAGCGGTTCAATTTGAAATGGACGCCAACGACAAAGATTTTGACAAAACAGCCAAAGCACAAAAATTGACGGTTACACCTGCAGTAAAAGTGAAAGAGATGGACGAAGTGTTTGGTGGATTAGGTCCACAAAGACAAATCGTACGTTGGGCATTTGACAAAGAAACCAACATCGGCGACGTGAAACGATTTGAAGTAGCCAATATGGGTAACGTAATCGTGAAAGTGAAAAAAGCCAGTGAAAAAGGTTTGATGGCCGTAGAAGATGCCAAGCCTTCAGTTGAGCCTATCTTGAAAAACAAAAAGAAAGCCGCGTTGATTTCTGCTAAAATGAAAGGTGCAACCTTAGAAGCTGTGGCACAATCATCAGGAGTTGCCATTCAGCAAGCTGTTGATTTAACATTAGAAAATGCCAATATCCCAAATGCTGGTCCAGAACGTAAAGTAGTAGGAACTGCATTTGCTTTAGGTCAAAATAAAGTATCTGCGCCAATCGAAGGAAATTCTGGAGTTTATGTGGTAAAAGCAACCGCAATTACCAAAGCCCCAGCTTTAAAAAACCACGCCGATTACGTGAATAAAGTAAAATCACAAGTGCAATCGTATACCGGACGAGTAATACCTGCCTTGAAAGACAATGCTGATATCGAAGACAATCGCGCGAAGTTCAATTACTAATTGAAGTACATCATACAAAAAACCCGATTCATTGAATCGGGTTTTTTTATTTTATGAGTTTGGTATAAGGAATAACTGTAGAATACCCTTTGCCTGCAAAATAGGAGGTGGGATCCGTTTTGCTTAAGGCCAATACAAAATCCCCGCCCCAGGCTCCTAAGCTCTTCACCAATCCGCTAAAGTCAGGAAAATAGGCTTCTTGCACGGTTTGCATTTCCAATAAATTACTCAGTAGCGCTTCGTGTTTTTGCAGTTGATCCGACCAATTTTCAAATGAAGTAACTTCGAGCAAGGCTTCTGTTATTGTACTGATTTCACTCACATGATCGGCCAAACGGTGTTGTTTTTTAGAATAGGCCGCAATGGCTTCTTTGCTGTTCTTTTTTTGGTTGAGGTACACAAAATACATATTCCCTTGACAAAGTGGATGTAGATTGACTGGATTTACGATGGGCAATTCGTTTTCTAGTCGATAAACAATTGCCGAATCGTGTTGCGCACAAGCAATATCGTAACCGCTTCCGCCAAAACTATCAAACAGTAATCGGTAGGCGTCAACTTGAGCCCATTGTGCCACGTTGTTTATCAACGTCGAGGAAGTGCCCAATCCCCATTTTTTAGGGAAGCTGAGTTGAGTAGTAACCGTTAACCCTTCTTGGTTTTGTAAAAATGCAGGATTTAATTCTTGCGCTTTTTGAAGAATCGAGAGCAAGGTATTGCGAATACTCGTTTCGGAACTTGGTATCGTTTTCCATTCGTCCCAAGCGATATGGGTTTCAAACCAACAACTTCCATCGGCATCAAAACTTTGCCAGTGTAGGCCGTTTTTCTCTGCTGAATTTACCCGAAGCCATTGTCCAAGTTGTGTGGGAACAGCCAAGGCATTAGCGCCACTCAACACGACGTATTCGCCAGTGAGTAACAATTTGCCGTTGCTGTAAAATTGCTGTTCCATAGATCTAGATACTAGGCTCTTAATTGGGCCACAAACGAAACCACAGCCGCATGGGTTACGGTTTCATTTTTAAAGTGCTGTTGCACGGCTTCACGTTCTTGTTCGCTGGCTTGTAATTGTTGTAAAATATTGTTCAGGTGCATTTTCATGTGTCCTTCTTGAATACCCGTTGTAGTGAGCGAGCGCAAGGCGGCAAAATTTTGCGCCAAGCCAGCCACAGCTACTAGTTGCATGAGTTCGTGTGCCGAAGGCTTTTGCAATAGCTCTAAACTCCATTTTACCAATGGATGCAAGTTGGTCAAACCGCCCACGGTTCCCAAAGCCAATGGAATTTCAATCCAGAATTTGAAAATGCCGTCTTCTATGGAAGCGTGGGTTAAACTGCGGTATTGCCCATCTCTTGCGGCGTAAGCATGCACACCCGCTTCGACGGCTCTAAAATCATTTCCGGTGGCCAAGACCACGGCATCAATGCCATTCATGATGCCTTTGTTGTGTGTTACCGCGCGAAACGGCTCAACTTGGGCTATTTGTACCGCTTGCACAAATTTCTCGGCAAACTCGGCGGGATGTTCTAATTTTTTTTCGGCTAAGTCTTCAATCGGACAAGAAACTTCGGCACGCACCAAACAATTGGGCACATAATTAGACAAGATGCTCATCACAATCTGGATGTCTTTCTCGGCTTCGGTAAATGCCTCATATTGCTGGGCTTTGCTCGTGATGGTTTTGGCAAATTGCTCCAAACACGAATTGATGAAATTGGCCCCCATGGAATCTTTGGTCTCAAAGGTGGCATGCAACTGAAAATAGTGGGGCAATTTATGGGTTTGGTTGCGCAATTCGATTTGGCTAATGCCGCCGCCGCGCGCTTCCATGTTTTTGGTGATGTCACGGGTGGCTTCGCGCAAGTTGGGTTGGATGCTTTCTATGAAATTCGCCAATTTTTCGCTGTCGCCTTTATACATAAAATGCACTTGCCCAATTTTTTCAGAATTGATCACCCGGGCTGTAAACCCGCCACGACTGGCCCAAAACTTCGCCGATTTGGCCGCGGCTGCTACTACTGAGCTTTCCTCAATGGTCATCGGAATGGTGTAGTTTTTTCCGTTGATTACAAAATTGGGAGCGACACCCAGTGGCAAATAAAAATTACTTACGGTGTTTTCAATAAATTCGTCGTGTAATTTTTGGAGCGCCTCATCGGAGTTCCAATATTGTTGAAGCAATTGGCTTGCTGCGTGGGGCGTTGTAAAGTACTGCTCAGACAACCACTTGAGTTTGTCTGCTTTGCTCAATTTTGAAAATCCGGCAATGGCATTTGTCATAAAAAACGTAGTTTAAAAAAGCATACAAATATAACGGATAGCAGTGGGATTGTATGCGATTTTGGGCGCGAACTTCGCCTTAATTTTGCGTGAATTGGTTCGAATTTATTTTGAAAATGTGGCAATAATTGCATTTTTTTCACTAAAATTGGATGTTTTTAAAACAACCTTAGATTTATGAGAATAGCATCACTTTTTGCCTTTGTTTTGGCGTTACACGTATCGGTTTTTGCCCAACAAAAAATTACTGTAGAGGACATTTATACCGGTGCATTCCGAGCCAAAGGAATGGACGAATTACAAGCCCTTAAAAATACCAACCAATACACCGTACTCAACTACGACCGCAGCACCCAAAGCATGCAAATTAATTTGTTTGATTTTGCTACACTGCAACAAATTAGCACCCTCATTGATACCAAAACTCAACCGCTACTCAAGGATGGCATTGACAGTTACACCTTTAGCCCTAATGAAAAGCAAATTTTATTGGCGGCCAATTCTACCCAAATTTACCGTCATTCGTTTACCGCCGATTATTACTTGTATGATATAGCCACCAAAACGGTAAGCAGATTGTTTGATTTTCCCGTGCAAGAGCCTACTTTTTCACCCGATGGTATGCAGTTGGCTTACGCCAAAGACAACAATTTGTTTGTTTATAATTTTGCCACTAAAGCTACTACCCAACTTACTACTGACGGCCGTAAAAACGCCACCATCAACGGGATTACTGATTGGGTTTACGAAGAAGAATTTGCTTTTGTTCGCGCATTTGACTGGAGCAAAGACAGCAAAAAGGTAGCCTACATCAAATTTGACGAATCTCAAGTGCCCGAATTTAGCATGTCGGTTTTTCAAAAAGACTTGTATCCATCTGTCGAAACGTTCAAGTATCCCAAAGCAGGGGAGAAAAACTCGGAAGTTTCCTTACACGTTTATGATGTAGCAAACAATAAGACCCAAACGGTTGATTTATCAGTCTATCACGATTTTTACATTGCCCGTATGCAATGGACAGCCGAAGCCAATACGCTTTCGGCACAAGTGCTCAATCGTCACCAAGACAATTTGGATTTGTTGTTCATCAACGGAACAACTTTGCAAACCCGTGTGGCACTCAACGAAAAAGACAAGGCCTATGTAGACGTGACCGATAACTTGACTTTTTTGCCCGATAACAGCTTTATTTGGACCAGCGAAAAAGACGGATTCAACCACATTTATTTATATGATTCGGCTGGAAAACTTAAAAATCAAATCACCAAAGGAAATTGGGAAGTAACGGCTTATTATGGCTACGACCCCAAAACCAAGTCCATTTTGTACCAATCAACCGAACAAGGTTCCATCAACAGAGCGGTCTACAAAATTGAATTGACCGGAAAAAATAAGCAATGTCTATCAACCAAATTGGGGACAAACGCCGCCACCTTTAGTCCCAATTTTGCTTATTTTATAGAAACACATTCGTCGGCAACGCAGCCCACACAGTATTCTTTACACGAAACCAAGTCGGGCAAATTGCTCAAAAACATAGAGTCAAATGAGGCCTTGCAAAATAAATTGGCCAATTTTAAATTGGGCACCAAACAATTTTTTGTACTCAAAACCGCCGAAGGAAATGAACTAAACGCTTGGATTTTAAAACCCAGCAACTTTGATCCTTCGCGCAAATACCCGCTTTTAATGTACCAATATTCGGGTCCGGGTTCGCAGCAAGTGAACAACGATTGGAACAATTCTGATGATTATTGGTTTCAGTCATTGGCTCAACAAGGGTATTTGGTAGCCTGCGTAGACGGAAGAGGTACTGGATATAAAGGGGCAGCCTTCAAAAAATGCACCCAAAAAGAATTGGGTAAATACGAAGTTGAAGACCAAATTGCGGCCGCCAAAGTGTTTGGCACCTATCCCTACATTGATGCCTCACGCATTGGAATTTGGGGTTGGTCGTATGGTGGATTCATGGCCAGCAATTGCATCTTGAAAGGCGCCGATGTATTTAAAATGGCGGTGGCCGTTGCTCCGGTAACCAGCTGGCGTTTTTATGACAGCATTTATACCGAGCGTTATTTGCAAACGCCTCAAGAAAATCCAACGGGTTATGATGATAATTCGCCCATTAACCACGTAAATAAACTCAAAGGCAAATTCTTGTTGATTCATGGATCGGGTGACGACAATGTACATTTGCAAAATTCCATGCAAATGATGGAAGCTTTAATTCAGGCCAACAAACAATTTGATTCGCAAATTTATCCCGACAAAAATCACGGGATTTACGGCGGAAAAACGCGCATTCAGCTGTTTACTAAAATTACCAACTTTATCAAAGAAAATTTATAATCAACTAATCTTCAACTAAAACCAAACAATTATGTCAGAAACACAAGCAAAAACAGGACATCCAAAAGGACTTTGGGTGCTTTTTGGAACCGAAATGTGGGAGCGTTTCAACTTTTACGGCATGCGTGCCATTTTAACGCTTTTCTTAGTTAATTCCTTGATGATGAAAGAAGAAGATGCTTCTTTAATCTACGGTGGATTTTTGGGATTGTGTTACCTAACTCCCATGTTGGGAGGCTTTATTGCCGACCGATTTTTCGGAAACCGCAACTGTATTTTATTGGGTGGTTTGATGATGGCCATCGGGCAGTTATTTTTGTTTTTTAGCGCCAGTATTTTTGGAACCAATTTGCCTTTGGCCAACACCTTAATGTGGTCGGCTTTGGGGATTATCATTTTTGGTAATGGTTTCTTTAAACCCAATATTTCTTCGATGGTAGGGAGTTTATACCCGAAACAAGAAAAAAGCAAATTAGATACTGCTTTCACCATTTTCTATATGGGAATCAACTTGGGTGCCTTTTTGGGCCAGTTGATTTGTCCGTTGATTGGAGATGTAAAAGACAATGCAGGGATTCGCGATATCCATGCGTTCAAATGGGGATTCTTGGCCGCTTCGATGGCTATGCTTATTGGGACTGCCGTATTCTATGTTTTGAAAAATAAATATGTAGTTACTCCTGAAGGCAAACCCTTGGGTGGCTTACCGTCTAAAAACGAAGCCTCAGACTTTGAAGAAGGCGAATCACAAAAAGCCGTTTTCTCTACCAATGCCTTAATTGGTGCAGCGATAGCCTTTTTGTCTTTGGGCGCCTTGATTCACTTTGTATTTGACCAAAACTTGATTTACACCTTAATTTATTCGAGTGGTTTAACCTTAGCCGGATTAATCGTTTCGGATTCATCCCTAACCAAAGTAGAGCGCGACCGTATTTTTGTCATCTACATTGTGGCTTTCTTTATTATTTTCTTCTGGGCAGCCTTTGAGCAAGCGGGTTCTTCTTTAACTTTTATTGCCGACAACCAAACCGATCGTAACTTCTTTGGTTGGAACATGCCGCCTTCGATGGTACAAATTTTTAATGGTCTATTTGTGGTGGCTTTTGCCGTACCATTTAGTATGTTGTGGGATTACTTGCGCAGCAAAGACCGCGAGCCCATTTCTCCCATGAAACAATCATTCGGATTGGCGTTGATTGCCTTGAGTTACTTTATCATTGCCTACAACGTAAAAGATCTAGGAAACAGCGGTTTATTGGCCATCAAATGGTTAATCTTGTTGTATTTAATCCAAACCTGCGCCGAGTTGTGTTTGTCACCAATTGGTTTGTCATTGGTAGGAAAATTATCACCCAAACGTTTTTCTTCGTTGTTGTATGGGGTGTTCTTTTTGTCAAATGCTTCAGGGTATGCTTTGGCAGGAACCTTGGGATCGATCATGCCTGCTACTGGTGATAAATTCTTAAAAGCCAAAGAATTGGGCATCGATTTACAAGCGGTATTGGACAAAAAAATCACCTTAACAGCAGAGCAAGCGGCCTTGTTGTCGGAGAATCAAATCACCGATCACAACCCTATTTTTGCTGGGTTTGAAATCCACAACTTGTTTGAGTTTTTCATGGTGTTTGTCGTACTTACGGGACTAGCCGCCTTGATCTTGTTCTTGCTTACACCTGTCTTGAAAAAGATGATGCACGGCGTACGTTAAGCCCAGCTATCCAAATTTTTTTATATCTTTCAAACCCACAGTACAATTGCTGTGGGTTTTGTTTTTTAATTTAATCGACTATGTGGAAAAATCACCCGAAGGCCTTGCCGTATTTGTTTTTGTCCGAAATGTGGGAACGTTTTGGCTACTACCTCATGATTGGAATTTTTACGCTCTACCTCAAAGATGTGGAAGCAGGATTTGCCATGACCGAAAAAGAATCAGCTGATTTGTATGGTACTTTTATCGCCTTGGTTTTTTTAACGCCGTTTATAGGTGGCTTGTTGGCCGATCGATACATGGGCTATAAAAGATCCATTATTATTGGAGGCCTCATGATGGGAGTAGGTTATATGATGATGGGTATTCACAGTTTGCCCATGCTTTATTTGGCCATGACGTTGGTTATTCTGGGCAATGGATTTTTTAAACCCAATATTTCTACTTTGTTGGGTAATTTTTACAACGACTCCACATTCAAAGACAAGAAAGACGAGGGCTACAACATTTTCTATATGGGCATCAATGTGGGTGCTTTTATCTGCAATTTCTTTGGTGCTGCCTTGCAAATTTTGTTGGGTTGGCAGTATGCGTTTATGGCCGCAGGAGTAGGAATGTTTATTGGCGTTTTGGTCTTTATTCTCGGTTCAAAACACTACAAGGGTTACGATCAGAAAAAGGGAACACAAGATGGCGATATGCCGTTTTATAAAATTGTGTTGTTTATTTTATTGCCCTCCGTAGTTTTTGGTATTATTGGTTGGTTGCTTAAAGGCGTCACCTCTGAAGCTAATCCCAACAGTTCTATTTTTGGTTCAGATAGCACCGATGCCTTTATTTTTGCGTGTATTCCGGTAATCTTTTTTTATGCCAGTTTATACTTTAAAGCCAAGCCAGCCGATAAGCGTCCAATAGGCGCATTGCTCTCCATTTTTGCAGTAGTTATTTTATTCTGGGCAGTATTCAAACTCAACGGATCAGCCCTCACTACTTGGGCTGATCGCTATACCGATCGCGCCATTACCGGAACTACAGAAACGGTTTTTAATGGACTTAAACTCGCCAAAGAGGTAGAGTATAAAAAAGATACGACCGAGTTGTATGATGCCACCTTTCGACTCCAAAAAGTAAATGGTGAAGTACAAAAAGGAGTAGATTACCCCGTTTATTTTCGAAATGTAGCTCCAGATAAATTGCCCAAAGAAAACGCAACCGTAAGTTTATGGGCAACCAATTTAAGTCAATCCATTAATCCGGGGTGGGTGATTTTACTCACTCCTTTGGTGGTTGCTTTTTTTACCTTTTTACGCAGTCGAAAAAAAGAACCCTCTACACCTACAAAAATCGCATTTGGTTTGTTGATTTCGGCCTTATCGGTTTTGGTAATGGTAGCCGCAGTAAAAATGGGAGGGAATGGTTCAGAAAAAGTGAGCGTGTGGTGGTTGGTGGCCAATTACGGCATCATAACCATCGGTGAACTGTTCTTGAGTCCCATGGGGTTGTCTGTGGTGTCAAAATTGAGTCCTACCAACATTACTTCCCTCATGATGGGCGGTTGGTTTTTGTCGACCTCCATCGGAAACAAATTGAGTGGTGTACTTGCGAGCATGTGGGATTCTTATGAAGACAAAACCGATTTCTTTTGGATAAACTTCTCTTTGTTGATGTTTGCTACTATTTTGATGTTTGTCTTACTCAAACAACTCAACCAAGTTATGAACGAAAGAGGAATAAATTAAAACCCTATGGAACACACAATTTCTTCAACTCAAATACAAGATTTTAAAGGCAAATACCCCAAACAACTGTGGTACTTGTTTTTTAGTGAAATGTGGGAACGTTTCAGTTTCTATGGCATGCGCGGCATGTTGGTGGTGTTTATGGTCTCCAAATTGGGCATGGACGACACTACTTCACAATTACAATATGGCGCTACGCAGGCTTGGGTGTATGCCTTTACTTTTGTGGGCGGATTATTTGCCGACAAAATTTTGGGTTTTCGCAAGTCCTTGTTTTGGGGAGGCATTTTAATGATTATTGGCAGTGTGATATTATCCATAAATCCGCAAGCTTTTTTCTTTATTGGCATCAGTTTTACCATAGTAGGCACCGGTTTTTTTAAACCCAATATTTCCTCTATGGTCGGGCAATTGTACCACGAAAATGATGTGCGCCGAGATGCCGGTTTCTCCTTGTTTTATGCTGGGGTCAATATTGGCGCCTTAGTAGGAGGATACCTTTGTATTGCAGTAGCCAATGGCAATATGTTTGAACAGTTTATTCCCGAAACCCTGCGTTGGAATTTTGCCTTTGGATTTGCCGCCGTAGTGATGGTCATTAGTTTACTTACGTTTACCCAAACGCAGAAAAGTTTGGGCACTATCGGGCTTTCGCCACTGGCCGATTGGAAAGCCTCCAAACGATTGGTCTATGAAGTGGGGACCTTTATTTTCTCCTTGGCCTTAATTCCAGTAATCATCTTGATGGTAGCCAATACCACCTACACCGATTATTTTATGATGATCATTGGTCCAGCTTCAATTTTATATTTGTTTTACGAGATGCGTCAATTTAGTGCGGCCGAAAACAAGAAGTTATTGGCGGCCTTGGTGTTTATCCTGTTCTCTATTTTCTTTTGGGCTTTCTTTGAACAGAGCGGAGGTTCTTTGAGTTTATTTGCCTTAAATAACCTGAATAATACAGTTTTAGGTATTCCCTTAGACCCCAACGGGGTTAATAATTCAGCCAATTCCTTATTTGTTATTGCTTTTGCCGCCTTAGTTGGATTGGTTTGGGTTTGGCTTGCCAAGCGAAAATTAGAACCCAATACCGTAGTGAAATTTGGCTTGGGCTTTTTGTTTTTAGCCGGAGGATTCTTTGTGTTTTATGCCACCCGTTTCTTTGCGGGAGATGATGGCAAAACTTCTTTGAACGTGTTTACATTCGGATGGTTTGTGATCACCTTTGGCGAATTGTGTTTGTCGCCCATTGGCATGTCGGCCATGACCAAACTTTCGCCCCAACGCACCCAAGCGGTCATCATGGGGATGTGGTTTTTGGCTAGTGCCTACGGCCAGTATTTTGCTGGATTGCTAGGGGCCAATATTGCCACCGCTTCCGAGCATGCAACCAACCACGCCCAATTATTAGTGTATACAGCAGGCTATAAGCAACTGGCGATTTATGCCTTAATTGCAGGGGTTGTCTTGGTATTAATTTCGCCTTGGGTAAAAAAACTCATGCAAGAAGTAAAATAAATTAGTACTTTCGAATTCTAAATTTGAAAACAGCGATTATGAAAAAAATAGTTTTACTCTTCGTATTTGTGCTAAGCGGTTTTGCTGCTCAAGCGCAAGATATATATTGGGAAACCAATGTCGAAAAAGCGGCTCAGTTGGCTATGAAAACCAATAAACCCTTGTTGTTATTTTTTACCGGTAGCGACTGGTGTGGCTGGTGTATTCGTTTGCAAAAAGAGGTGCTCAAAACAGCTGAGTTTGCAGCCTGGGCCCAAGAAAATGCCGTTATAGTCGAACTGGATTTTCCCAGAAGAACACCACAGCAGCCCGAGATTCAGCAACAAAATTCAGCGTTGCAGCAGATGTTCCAAGTGCAAGGCTATCCTACTATTTGGTTTGCTAAGCCGGGTATAAAAGACGGAAAAATTTCCCTCGATCGCATGGGTAGTACTGGATATGTAGCTGGAGGCCCAGCTAAATGGTTGGAAACAGCCAATCAGATTGTAGGAAAAAAATAAACTTTATCTCAATTTATAGAATCCCTTTTCACCAGTCACGTGAAAGGGGATTTTTGCTTTTATACAACTATTTTTCCATCGGCGAATATAGGATTTGTAATTGCTGCCATCGGCGATAATTAGTTTAGGTTGGCTGCATAGAATAAGCTGATCCAAATTTATTTTGGGGGAATTGCGCATCAGAATAACCGAATTTTTAGTACGTGTATATGCAGCAGTAGCTGTATCAATAATATAAATAGTTTGCCCATTTACCACTCCTTTTTGGGGTATTTCTCGAAACAAGATGGGGTTTCCAAAATGTGCCGTAGCATAGCTATACAACGACTGTCTTTTGGATTCCGGTAAATTGGTGTAGGCGGTGATTTTTGTTCCTTCGCGCACTACAAGCACACTGTATCGGGAGCAATGAAATATGAGGCTTTCTTGTTCGTGTTTTGAATTCCATACCGCTGCCACAACCGTGAGCTGAAATCCTATCACAGCAACACCTACATAGCCTAAACTTTTGTAATTTCGATTATTTAGTCCATAGCTCAAGGCAAAAAGCAGTAGATATAGTGCTGTGGCCATCTCTAGGGTGAATGGAATGTGTTCAAACACCAAGCCTTTTACCGAAGCAAGGACATGAATTAGTTGGTTCATGAGGTGAATGCTCCATGCCAATATTTCAATCAGTAGAGAAGGAGGAACGGCTATAATTAACCAAATTAAACAGATCAATCCCAAGCCCATAATTCCGGCCAAAATGGGTAACAGGAGTACATTGGCCACCAAAAACAAACCTGGAAATTGATGAAAATAATACAAAGACAGCGGCAAGGTGCCCAATTGAGCGGCCAATGATAAACTGCAGTTTTCCCACAAATACCGACCTGTTTTTGTTTTGGGTTGATACCATTTTTTCAGTTGAGGTTGCAACAAAAAAATAAACAACAAAGCGGCATAGCTCAACTGAAAGCCAATATCAAAAACAGCTTGGGGTAGTACCAATAAAAGTAAAAAGGCCGAAACAAATAAGGCGTTCAGGTTGCTGCTGCTGCGGTGTAGAAAAAGCCCCAAACTCACAAAGGTAAACACCGTCACAGCCCTTAGAACCGAAGGCGATAAACCAGCGACAAATGCAAAAGCCCATAAGAACACAATGCTCAATAGTAATTCGGTGAGTTGAAACGATCTTTTTTTAGGAAGCCATCGAAAACATCCCCGCAGCAGCAAGAGTATAAATCCCACATGCAGGCCCGAAACCGAAAGAATATGCACCACGCCAGCATATTGGTAATCCTTCGAAATTTCGGTTGGAATGTCTTGCTGCTGCCCCAAGAACAAAGCTTTAAATAAAGCGGCCGCTACAGGTTCGCAGCCTGCTTGATCCAAATTCCTGTTGATCCGATTTCGCAATTGGTCGGCATAATAATAGGCATCTAGTTGACAGCTGGGTTGCCGTTTTATTTGGCCTATTTGAACCCAAGCTTGTGCATATATATTTTTCTTACGCAAGTATTTGCCATAATCAAAGGCGGCCGGATTGCTTGGTGCATTCGATTCTTGAATTATTGCCGCACATTGTACGCGTAAACCCACAGGTAAAAGAGTAGTGGTACCTTCTTTTTTGCAATTGAGGAGCAGTTTCCCAAAACAGGCTTTTCCATCTATGGCTTGTATCTGCAATACATAGCGATTGGCAAAGGTTGTTGATTTGAGTTGTTCTCTTACTACCGCTTCAACTCGTTGCGGTTTGTCGTTTTTGCAAAAATGGGCGTAATGATTGGGGTAATAGCATTCGCGGTGCAACCCTTCGCTAAGCATGCCTATGCCTATGGCCAATAATAAGATTGCCATTCCTCTGAGCCATTTGGCGGAACGGATGAGCTGTAAACCGAGTACTAAAATGAGGGAAATGAAAAAGAAACCTACGGCTTCAACGAGGCGATTGGTATACGATCCGAGTACACAACCGGCAAGCACGCCCAGTGTAATCCGGGGCATGGGATAATGGAATAGATTCATGATAAAGGCGTATAAAAGATGCCTCTAAAATAGTAATTATTCCAATACGCGATTCACTTGGGCAAAGGTGCGCGCATAATACGGTTCAGCGGTAGATGAAATAACCACGCCAAGCTGAGTTGAGGAATGGATAAACTTAATTTCGTCGGGAGTTACCTCGACTACCATGCCCACATGATTGATGCGTTTTCGCCCGTTGGTTCTAAAGAAAATTAAATCCCCTTTTTTAATTTGATCCCGATCTAATTTCTTCCCTAAATTGGCCATTTCATGTGAAGACCGAGGCAATTCAATGTCAAATTTCAGAAAGGTGCTGTACATCAAACCCGAACAATCGTAACCGTCGCCCGAGGTTCCGCCGGCTCGATAGCGCGTGCCCAGTTCATCTGAAGCAGCATGGATCAGTTGTTGTACCAAATAACTTGCTTCGTCTTCAGTTACAAAATAATCGGGATCGTTGGCTTCATTCAAAATGTACTTGGGTGCTTTTTTTTCGGGCACTACAGTAGGAACTACCGCTTTAATTGGAGGGGCTATTTTGGCTTTGGCAATTAAATCCTCAATCTGGGTGTGATTTATAACCAAGGTTTTGTTTTCGGGTACGCGGTAGATGCCTTTTTTTTGCGCTTCGGCTTTTGAGGTAATAATGGTGGCTTTGGGTTTGCAAGCAACCAAGAGGAGTAGGCATAAAAATATAGTGGTGTAACGCATTAATTTTAATTCAGGTTTTGAGAAAGTTGTTTGGCTTTAACGCAAATGGTGTACTATAAGTTGTGCTGTTTTTTCACTGGCTCCCGCGCCACCCAATTTGGCTTCGAGAGCGGCATACTGTTCCAGCAGTTTTTTTCGGTTTTCGGGATCTAAAATGCGCTGCAGTTCCAGTTTTATTTGTGCCGAATTACAGTTGTCTTGAATTAACTCGGTTACTACTTCTTGGTCCATGATGAGGTTGACCAACGAAATGTATTTGAGTGTAATGATGCGTTTGGCAATCTGATAGGATGCCCAACTGCCTTTGTAGCAAACCACTTCGGGGACTTTAAACAAGGCGGTTTCAAGCGTAGCCGTTCCCGAAGTAACCAAAGCCGCCGTGGCGTGTTGCAACAGTTCATAGGTTTTGTTCGAAATGAATTTCACCCGATCTCCGTTGATGAAGGGTTTATAGACTTCAAAATCTTGGCTGGGTGCTCCGGCAATAACAAATTGGTAATCGGGAAATTCAGGCACCACACTCAACAATACGGTGAGCATTTTGCTGAGTTCTTGTTTTCGACTCCCTGGCAAAAGGGCAATGATGGGTAAATTGGACAAGCCATTTTGATGTTGAAACTCAGCCAAGCTGCAACTTTGTTGTTGTTTGATGGCGTCAATGAGTGGATGTCCAACAAAATGAACCGGAAACTGGTGTTTGGTTTCGTAAAAATCTTTTTCAAAGGGCAAGATTACATACATGGCATCGATGTCGCGTTTGATGGCTTTGATGCGGCTTTCTTTCCAAGCCCAAATTTGTGGCGAAATGTAATAATGCGTGGGAATGTCTTTAGATTTGGCCCATTGGGCGATGCGCATATTGAATCCGGGATAATCAATAAAAATAATAGCATCAGGGGCAAATGCAGCAATATCTTCTTTGCAAAAAGCGATGTTGCGCAAAATGGTTTTCAAATTAAACAACACTTCAATAAAACCCATAAAGGCCAAGGTTTTGTAGTGTTTTACCAAGGTTCCTCCGGCGGCTTGCATCAAATCGCCTCCCCAACACCGGATAATGGCTTGTGGATCCTCTTTTTTTAAGGCCTTTATTAAATTGGATCCGTGTAAATCACCCGAAGCCTCCCCGGCTAGTATATAATATTTCATACTTAGACTACTAAAGTTAAGATGGTAAGAAGTATGCTACCCAATACGACTCCGCAGGCCATCAATTCTTTATTCCATTTGAGTAGGGCAAAAAACAAGAGCAGGTTAAGTAAGGCGCCCAAGGTGAGTAATTTCCCCATTTTGCCCGAGGCTAAGATAAACTCCAAACCGTCTAAAATACCATAGGTTGTAAAAAGCAAAATAAAAAGTACACTGCCTAGTAGGCTAGTAATGATGCCCAGTAACGCACCCAAAACAAGTTCATATTTTTTCATGTGCTATAAATTCCAGTCGTTTAATTCTTGTATAGCGTGGTGAGCAGTCAGGTCAAATTGTACGGGTACTACTGAAACATAGCCATTGGCCAAGGCCCATTCATCGGTATCGGTTCCTTTGTCTAGGTTCACAAATTCGCCGGTGAGCCAGTAATAGTCTTTGCCGTGGGGCGTCTGGCGTTTATCAAATTTTTCTACCCAAAGTGCGTGAGCTTGTCGTGCAATTTTGATTCCTTTAAGTTCGGTTGCGGCCAGTTTGGGAATATTTACATTCAAAACAACTCCTTTGGGCAGGCCGTTGGCCAAAACTTCTAAGGCAATTTTTTTGATGTAGGCCTTTGCCGATTCAAAATCGGCATTCCAATCGTAGTCCAATAATGAAAATCCAATAGCCGGTATGCCTTCAATGCCGGCTTCAACTGCGGCGCTCATGGTGCCCGAGTAAATCACATTAATCGATGAATTCGATCCGTGGTTAATACCCGACACACACAAATCGGGTTTGGTTTTTAGTAATTCATTCACGGCCAATTTTACACAATCAACTGGAGTTCCCGAACAGTGGTATTCGGTTACGGCAGCACCATCGGCTGAAATTTTATTCAGATATAACGTATTGTTGATGGTTATGGCATGCCCCATGGCGCTTTGCGGTTTGTCTGGAGCCACCACCACCACGTGGCCAATTTCGCTCATCACGGATATTAATGCCCGAATTCCAGGAGCCGTAATGCCGTCGTCATTGGTAACTAGTATGAGAGGTTTTGCTTGCATGCTAGTGTTGTACTAAAATTTTATCGCTGTAGCTATAGGTTGAATTGTACACTTTTATAAAATATACGCCATCGCTCAAGCCGCTCACATTAAAATCGTAGGCGTTGAGTTCTTGCGTAGTTTTAAAATGGTAGTTTTTGATGGCCTCTCCAGAAACCGTATGAACAGTAACCACAATGGTATCCCAAGCTTGGTTTAAATCGATGTGAAAAACTCCATTTGTTGCGTTTGGAAATATACGAATGGCATAGTCTTCTTTGGCTGGGTTGTTGGTAGCCAAAGTAGGAATGGGCTGATTCCCTTTGTAGATCATATAACCGCCTACTCGGTAATAGGGGTTGTAGCCGTCGTTGCAATCGGCGCAATTTACGCCCGACACACAATTGGGGTTACTGGCGTTGCAATAATCGCGATAGGTTTCTTTGAAGATATAGGAAAACTGAAAATTCCCCAACGGAATGTAGCTACTCAAATCATATTGGTAGGGTGTGGAAATAGCCCCTGGGCACCAGCCGGCTCTGTTGTATTGCCAATTCCCCAATTGTCCGGTGCAATTATCTGGATTGGGGTTGCAAAAACGCCACAGTGTTTGGTTGAGCGAAGTATTGGTAATGTCATTAATTTTGAGTTTATGTACCGCATGATAAAACTCGGCGGCATTGCTGGTGTTGTTGCTTCCCCAGCCGTGACCGGTGGTAATCAATCTAAAATTCATGGCCGACGTGTTGGCCGGTATCGTAACCGTTTTTACCGGCACGGGCTGCAAGTTGCTCAGGTCGCCAAAGTTGTAATAGCCTTCCCAAATTTCATTTACACTGCTGTATTTGTAGGCAGGAGATCCCTGCACATATTCTAAATTTAAATTGATATTCCAGCCGCCGGTTCCCCAGGTATCAATGTATACACGAAAGGGTACATTGCCTTGCAAGAGCGATTCAAAATCGGTTACGTCTATGTTGTGATTACAGCCAATGCCATAGGGCGTGATGTAGCGAATTAGCTCTACCCATTCGCCGGCCGAATTCTGGATTTGCACCCAGCACAAACGATCCCAGTCGTCACAACCGCCTGAAACATTTGGGCAGGATACCGAAAAATTGGCAATGATGTTTTCGTAAATCCCAACCGATTGTGGCAAAGTAAAGTTGCCATAGGCCCACTGCGACCCCAAGGAACCCCAATCAATCAAGGCGTTTTCAAAGGTTTGTACGGTTCGATCACCCAATGGGTTTGCCACGTCAACGGTGCTGGTAAAATTGCTTGAATTTCCGTCTGAATCGGTTGCGGTAATGCTGATGCTGTGCGTGCCAAAACTACTGGGCGTCCACCAATAATCATATTGGGAAACCACCGGATTGGTTGCAGCATATTCCACGCCGTCAACAGTAAAATTCACTGCCGTAATGGTGGCGTTGGCTGCCGTTGTACTCACATTGGCTGTCAATAAATAGGCGTCAAGGCTGTTCATTTCGATTGGATAGGCAGCCGTGATTCGCGTGCTAATTACTACAGGTTCTAAAGCAGCAGTATTGGCCACACTTTGTAGGGCAACAAATAGAAGCAACGTAAGGAGTGTTTTTTTCATTGGGAATTGAATTTGATTGGGCTAAATTACTACTTTTTAGCGAATTGCTTTCGGCCACAACTGCTAGGTAAAATAATAGCGCAGTCGATTCGTTAATATTAAAATAAAATACCCGGTTTATTCGGATTAATTTGTCTGAACTTTCTAAATTAGCGTCCGCATCGTTTGCCTCAAATTTGTCAGAAAAATGCAAGAAACCGACTAACCAACTAGTCACTTAAATGAAAGCAATACTTCAATTTATGAAAAGAAACTATAAAATACTGCTGCTCATTGTAGCACTCTCGGTAGCCTTATGGAGTTTTATTCCCCGCGAACCTAAATCGGATCCCGAAAAAGACAAGCTCTTAATTGAGTTGCTCACCTTTGTAATTGAACGCGGGCATTACAATCCGGCAGCCATAGACGATGAATTTTCAAAAGGGGTGTACAAAGATTATATCACGGCTTTAGATCCGTCCAAGCGTTTTTTCTTGCAAGGGGATATTGACGAGTTTGCAGCCTATGAAACCCAACTCGATGATCAAATTCGCAACAAAGACTTGAGTTTTTTCAACCTAACCTATGATCGATTGCTGAAACGCATCGAAGAAAGCAAAACCTTTTATACCGATATTTTATCTCAACCCTTTGATTATTCGGTAGATGAGAGCTTCAACACCGATTACGAAAAATTACCATACGCCAAAACCACCGAAGAGTTGTATGATAAATGGCGCAAACAAATAAAATTATCTACGCTTTCATCCTTGACCGACAAGCTCAAAATGCAGGAAGATTTGCAAAAAGGAATAAAACCAAAAGCCAAGAAAACAGATGATTTGGATGACCCCAATGCCAAGATTCAGCTCACAGATTCAGCACCTAGCAAAGAGGTGACTTCTGCACCCAAATCTTTTGAAGCCCTCGAAAAAGAAACACGTGAAAGCTCGTTGAAATCACTCAACGAATACTTTACATTTTTGCACGACTTGGATCATACCGATTGGTTTTCGGTTTATGTAAATGCCATTGCCACCCGATTTGATCCGCATACCAACTACTTTCCACCCGATGAAAAAGAACGTTTTGACGTGAGCATGAGCGGGAAACTCGAAGGCATTGGCGCCCGTTTGCAAAAGAAAAATGATTACACCGAGATTTCAGAACTCATTTCGGGTGGACCCGCTTGGCGAGGTAAAGAACTCGAATCGGGCGATGTGATTCTCAAAGTGGCCCAAGGCAGTGACGAACCCGTTGATGTGGGCGGCATGCACTTGGATGATGTGGTCAAAAAAATCAAAGGACCTAAAGGTACCGAAGTGCGCCTTACGGTAAAAAAAGTTGACGGTACGTTAAAGGTAATTTCGATTATTCGCGATATCGTAGAAATTGAAGAAACCTATGCCAAATCGAGTGTGGTGGAGAAAAACGGCGTGAAATATGGTATCATCTATTTGCCTAAGTTTTACATCGATTTTGAAAACAACGACGGTCGTGATGCCGCAAAAGACATGGCAATTGAGGTAGATCGACTCAAAGAAGCCGGTGTGAAAGGAATTATTGTCGATGTGCGAGACAATGGTGGAGGTTCCTTAAAAACGGTGGTTGATATTGCTGGATTATTCATTGAGCAAGGCCCAATTGTACAAGTAAAATCAGCGGGAAGAAAAAAAGAAGTATTATTTGATCGCGATGCCAAGGTGCAATGGGATGGTCCATTGGTGGTGATGATCAATAGTTTTTCGGCTTCGGCTTCTGAGATATTGGCAGCAGCGATACAAGATTATCGTCGCGGAATTATTTTGGGCAGCAAACAATCCTACGGAAAAGGTACGGTGCAAAACGTGATTGATTTAAACCAATTTGTACGAGGAAACACTGTGGGCGATTTGGGAGCCTTAAAAACGACAACTCAAAAATTCTATCGCATCAATGGCGGATCTACCCAACTGGAGGGTGTGAGCAGTGATGTGGCTATACCCGATCGTTATGCCTATTTAAAAATGGGAGAACGCGACATTGATAACGCGATGCCTTGGGACAAAATTGATCCTGCGGAATATAATTTTTGGACTAAACAAGCCAATTTTGACGCGGCGATTGAACGCAGCAAAAACCGTGTTTCGGCCAATCCAACGTACAAATTAATTAATGAAAACGCCGCTTGGATTGATCAACGTAATAACGAAAACACCTATAGTTTGCAGTTGGATAAATTTAAAAAGGAGCAAGAATCCTTAGAAGAAAAGGCTAAGAAATACAAATCTATTTCTGACTATGATTCGCAATTAAAATTCAATTCGCTGCCCTATGAGCAAGCTTTAATGGCAACAGATATTTCCCTAAAAGAAAAGAGAGACCGCTGGCATGAGGCTTTAGAAAAAGATATTTATGTAGAAGAAGCCATAAATGTGTTGGGAGATTTATTGCCCAAGACGGCACAAAAATCGGTGGCCAATCCTGTAAAGAAAAGCAAATCGCCCAAGTCCTAAACAAACAAAAAAAGCTTCCTAATCAGAAGCTTTTTTTATTACCATTCGTTTACTTTGTTGGCATCCATTTTTAGAAAGATAAAGAGCAAGATGGTAAAGCCCCATAAGCCCGATCCTCCATACGAAAAAAACGGCAGAGGCACCCCCACAGTAGGAAAAACACCTACTACCATGGCAATATTGATGAAAAAATGGATGAATAATATACCGGCTACTCCATATCCATAGACGCGACTAAACTTGGTTTTCTGTCGTTCGGCCAAGTAGATGATTCGAAAAATGAGTCCAATAAATAACGCCATTACAAACAGACATCCAATAAAGCCCCATTCTTCACCTACTGTTGTAAAAATATAATCGGTATGTTGTTCGGGTACAAATCCTCCTTTGGTTTGGGTACCTTCTAAATAGCCTTTGCCAAACCAGCCGCCAGAACCAATGGCAATTTCAGATTGGTTGGTGTTGTAGCCAATTCCTTTTAGATCGACTTCTTTGCCCAATAATATATTAAATCGATCGCGGTGGTGCTGTTTAAAAACGTTATCAAACACATAATCTACCGAGAATACAAATCCCGAGATGAGTAGCATCACCAGAGCACTAGCAATGATATTACGGTCAATCATGCGGCTTTTAAGATATACAATGAGCACGACCACCAAAGCGATGCCAATTAAAGCCAAGGGCTGAATGAGCAAGGCCAATACAAAAAGTAATATGGCGATGAAACCCGTCCACAAATACCAAGATGGCAAGCCTTCTCGATGCAAAACAAAAATAAAGACTACATAAATAAGTGCACTTCCAGGGTCGTGAATGGCAATAAGTACCACCGGGAAAAACAGTATGGCCAAGGCTTGAATTTGTCGGTTGACATCTTTTAAATTTACTTGTACATCACTTAAATATTTGGCCAAGGCCAAGGCAGTTGCTGCTTTTACAAACTCGGAGGGTTGTAAGCCAAATGCGCCAAATGAATACCAGTTGGCTTGTCCTTTTACTGTTTTCCCAAAAACAAATAAGCCCGCAATTGACAGCAAGCCGATGCCGTAAATGACACTGGAGAATTTTTCATAAAACTTTCCATCTACCGCAAGAATGATAAATATTAAAGGCATGGTGAGAAACAAATACAACAGTTGTTTGCCATAGGGTTGTCCAAAATCAAACATGAAATTGGAATCTGACATAGACAACGACGAGGAGTAGATGTTAAGCCAACCCAATAGCACCAATACCGCATAAATAATTACGCTGATCCAGTCTAGGTTATTGGTTACACTTTGGTTTTTCATGAGGCCTTAATTTTCAATTTCGGAAGAGGAGCTGTCAATTGCCTTTTTAGTAAGTAACAGGCTGTCCACAGCTTTTCGACCGGTATAACGCGCATATTCTCCTTGTAAGCTACCTTCAAGCATACGCTTTTCAAGATCAGTTCGGGTAATTTTTTTGCGCAAATATTTTTCAATCATCAAACTTGTAATTGGTCCCGCCCATCGCGCACCCCAGTAGCCATTTTCTACCAAAACGGCGATGGCAATTTTTGGATTATTGCGCGGGGCAAAAGCCACAAAAATGGAGTGATCTTGTAATTTGGTGCGTTTGCCATTAATTTTTGCAAAATTTTCAGCGGTACCTGTTTTTCCACAAATCTCGATGCCGTCCACTTTTAGGGCATAGGCTGTTCCCATATTATACACATCAAATAAGCCATCAATAACCGGTTGAAAATATTTTCTATTGATCGTAGTAACGTGCTTTGTACGGTATTTTTTATCGATCACTTCGCCCTTAATCTTTTTGATGATGTGAGGCGTATAGTAAAATCCGTGATTGGCTACGGCAGCCATCATATTGGCCAATTGAATAGGCGTCATCAGTACTTCACCTTGCCCAATGGCATTCGAAACAATTGCGGTACTGCGCCATCCTCCGTTGGGGTAAATGCGTTTGTAGGTTTTAGAAGTAGGTGCTTTCCCTTTTCGACCAGTAGGCAAGTCATAGCCCATGAATTTTCCTAAGCCAAAACTCTGGATATGTTTGCTCCAAATATCCACACCATCGGCCGGACGTACATATTTGTTGATGGTTTTCATATAAGCTGTGCCAAAATAGGCATTACACGATTCGTAAATTCCGCGATGCAATTGCAAGGCACCTCCATGGCAGTGGCATCGCATAAAGCGGCCACGCGCATAGCTAAAGCCGTGATTACAAACCACGGTTGTTTGTTCGTTAATTACTCCTTCTTGTAGTGCAACTAAGCCCGTTAGAATTTTAAAAGGGGAGCCCGGTGGATATTCAGCCAAAAGTCCGCGGTCATAAAGTGGTTTGGCAATAGAATCGCGGTAGAGTTTGGTGTAGTTTTTTGACCGTTGACGGCCTACCAGAATAGAGGGGTCGTAGGAGGGAGCTGTAACTAAGGCTAAAATTTCTCCTGTACTGGGCTCTATGGCTACAATTCCGCCACGTTTATTGATCATCAATTCTTCGCCATATTTTTGGAGTTCGGCATCAATGGTCAGGTTGATGTCTTTTCCCTGCACGGCAATGGTGTCAAATTTGCCTTCTTTGTAGGAGCCAATTTCGCGGTTGTATTTGTCTTTCAAGGTATATTTTACCCCTTTTACGCCTCGTAGGATATTTTCATAACTTTCTTCAACTCCTTGACGACCAATTAAATCACCGCTGTTGTAATAGGGATTTTTCTTGATTAAGTTTTCGTTTACTTGGGTAATGAAACCAAAAACATTGGCGCCAAAATGCACTTGGTAATCGCGAAGCGAACGTTTTTGAATATAAAAACCTTCAAATTTTCGAATCTTTTCTTGAAAGGCCGCAAACTCTAATTTGTTGAGCTGAGGCAAAAAAACCGACGGCAATCGCGGGCTGTATACTTTGGCTTTGGCTATGGTTTTTAAAAACTGCTCTTTGGTTATGTCCAACAGTTGACAAAATTCCAAAGTATCCAAATTTTTTATATCTCGAGGCACGACCATGATGTCATACGACGGCTGATTGGCAACCAGTAGGGTGCCGTTTCGGTCGTAAATATAACCGCGTTCGGGGTAGTCGTATTTAATTTTTATAGCGTTATTCTCGGATTTTAACTTGAATGAATCGTTGATGACTTGCAAGTAAAATAGCCGCAAGATAAGCAAGGCGGTCGCCACAATAATAAAGGTGGGCAGCACTACTTTTCTCATCGTCTGCTGGGCTTAATGATGTAAATGATGCTGATGCATAGCAACAGGGTAAACAACGAAGTAAGGAATGTTTTGAGTAGTATTTCCCATAAAAAATTAAGGCGAAATACTTCCAGAAAAAACAAGGTAAAGTGATGGATGCCAACAGCCAAAAGTAAAAACGTAAATCGTTCGGGTGTGAGCACATCGTTTAGTTTTACCGTTTGGTATTCGTAACTCAAACCAAATGAAAATCTAAAAAGCGAGGGACGGCTGTAGGCCAAAATGATACTCGCCAAGGCATGAACACCTCCTGAGTTGCAAAACATATCCAAGCAAATGCCCATTAAAAAACTGGCCAATAACAAGGCAGTTTTGTTTCCGTTTACCGGGTAGAGTATGATGAATAAAATATAGGGATACGGATTAATGTATCCAAACAAATTGATGTTGTTAAACAACAAGATCTGTGCGATAAAAAGCAACAAAAATCGCGCGAAATTCACAAAGACTGCACTACTCATTTACGCGTTTTTCTAAATTAATAATTTCGTCTCGGTCCTTGCTTTTGATGATATATACGTGCCCCAAATTGGTCATGTCATTAAACAATTTCACATTAAGGGTATAGTAATTGGTCTCGTTGTCGATGTAAATTTTATCAATAGTGCCTATGCCAATATTTTCGGGAAAAATCACCGATTGACCACCCGTAACTATCGTATCTCCTTTGTGTACAGAGGCCAAACGCGGTACATCTATAAGCTGAACAAATCCCGTACTTTTTCCATTCCAAACCAGCGATCCAAAGTGGTTTGTTTTTTTAATCTTGGCATTGATTTGGGATTTTACATTCAAAATACTAATGATAGAAGCATAGTTTTCGGAAGTTTTGTCAATAATTCCAATGATTCCGGCGCTATTGATCACGCCCATGTCGGGTTGTATGCCTTGTGCCGCACCACTGTTAATGGTGAGGTAGTTCTCGTGGGTGTTGTAGGCATTGTGAATTACTTTTGACACAATAATATTCACTTTTTTCACCCCTTTGATCGAATCCAGTCGTGGTGCTAAGGTGCTATCTTTTACATTAAAAAGCAGCATTTTTAAACGGGCGTTTTCTACGGCTAGTTGATTGTTTTGATCTTTTAGTCGTAAGTATTCGCTGATGGAATTCACGCGCTCATAGATGCCGCCGGTAAAAAAATTGGCCGAACTAATTACCTTGCTGCGGTGAAACGAATGAAACTGAACGGTTAAAATAAAGGATAGGAATAAAAGCAGCAAAAACAGCAATCGATAGCTGTTTTTAAATACAAAATTTATTATTTGCTGCATTTTCTATGAAATATAAATTCGAATTCAGGTACAAATCAACTTCCAAAATGTAAAGGGGTATGCCTTGCATTTTGGAAGTCTGCGTACTTATTTTATAAGAATACTCTTGAATTTCGGAATGTTTTTTAACGCCATTCCGGTTCCGCGTACTACAGCGCGCAACGGATCTTCAGCGATGTAAACAGGTAAATCTGTTTTTTGAGAAATACGTTTGTCTAATCCTCTAAGCATTGATCCACCTCCGGCCAAATAAATTCCGGTATTGTAAATATCAGCGGCCAATTCAGGTGGCGTTTGCGATAAAGTTTCCATTACCGCATCTTCAATACGTTGAATGGATTTGTCTAATGCTTTGGCAATTTCGCGGTAGGAAACGTCTACTTGTTTTGGCTTGCCGGTCAATAAATCACGTCCTTGCACCGACATTTCGTCTGGTGGCGTTTCCAATTCTTCTAATGCAGCGCCAATGGTAATTTTTATTTTCTCTGCCGAACTTTCTCCCACAAACAAATTGTGTTGGGTACGCATGTAATAAATGATGTCATTGGTAAATACATCTCCGGCAATTTTAACCGATTTGTCACATACAATTCCGCCCAAGGCGATTACCGCAATTTCAGTGGTTCCCCCTCCAATATCTACTATCATGTTTCCTTTGGGTTGCATGATATCGATGCCGATACCAATCGCTGCGGCCATCGGTTCGTGGATCAAGTATACTTCTTTACCGTTTACACGTTCACAGGATTCTTTTACCGCACGCATTTCTACTTCAGTAATTCCTGAAGGAATACAAACTACCATGCGCAAGGCCGGAGTAAACATTCTTTTTTTAAGGGCAGGAATACTTTTGATAAACATATTGATCATCTTTTCAGAGGCATCAAAATCAGCAATTACCCCGTCTTTTAACGGACGAATGGTTTTGATATTCTCATGGGTTTTCCCTTGCATCATGTTGGCCTCTTTTCCCACGGCTATTATTTTCCCGGTAATGCGATCGCGGGCAACAATTGAGGGGCTGTCGATAACCACTTTGTCGTTGTGGATGATAAGGGTGTTAGCAGTACCAAGGTCTATCGCAATATCCTCGGTCATAAAATCAAAAAATCCCATAAGTATACCGGGTTATTAAGTTTAAATCAAAAATTACGTACAAAGTTAAACAAATTAATGTTTGAAATGACGTGTTCCCGTAAATACCATGGCAACTTTATTTTCGTTGCAATAGGCTATGCTCAACTCGTCTTTTATGGAGCCACCAGGCTGAATTACAGCGGTTATGCCGGCATTTTTTGCAATCTCTACACAGTCTGGAAACGGGAAAAAAGCATCGCTCGCCATGACCGCTCCGTGCAAATCAAAGGCAAAGGTATTGGCTTTTTTGATGGCTTGTTCTAAGGCGTCTACTCGCGAAGTTTGACCAGTACCTGAGGCGATCAAGGTTTGGTTTTTGGCCAATACAATGGTATTCGACTTGGTGTTTTTACAAATTTTAGAAGCGAACAATAAATCATCAATTTCGGCTGAGGTTGGGGCAGTATGAGTTACGGTTTTTAAATCGCTGGCGGCATCGGTAATGTTGTTTTTTTCTTGTACCAACAACCCGTTCAAGCAAGTACGTACTTGGGTATCGGGTAAGGCCACTTTATTTTGCACCAAGATAATTCGATTTTTTTTCTCGGTTAATATCGTCAAGGCATCGGCATCAAAATGTGGCGCGATAACCACTTCGCAAAACAGTGCATTGATTTCGGTTGCTGTGGCCGCGTCAATGGTTCCGTTGGCTATTAAAACTCCGCCAAATGCCGAGGTTGGATCACCAGCTAAGGCGGCCAAATAAGCGTCTTTCATGGTAGCTCTAGTAGCCAATCCGCAGGCGTTGTTGTGTTTTAGAATAGCAAATGTAGGGTCGTTCCCTTCAAATTCTAGAATTAAATTCACGGCCGCATCTACATCCAAAAGGTTGTTGTAAGACAATTCTTTGCCGTGTACTTTGCTGAAAAGGGCATCAAAATCGCCAAAGAAAAATCCTTTTTGGTGTGGGTTTTCGCCATAACGCAACACGGCACCATCGGCTACACTGGCTTTAAAATAAGTAGGATCGGTATTAAAATAATTAAAAATGGCCGTATCGTAATGCGAAGAAACGTGAAATGCTTTGGTGGCAAACCATTTGCGTTGGTCAATTGTTGAGCTATTTCCTGCAGTAATCAAGTCTAAAAATGCAGCATATTCATTTACCGAAGGTACAATAATCGTGTCTTTGAAGTTTTTGGCAGCAGCACGAATTAAGGAAATTCCGCCGATGTCAATTTTTTCAATAATATCCGCCTCGTTTGCGCCTGAAGCAACCGTTTTTTCAAACGGGTACAAATCGACAATCACCACATCCAATTGTGGAATGTTGTATTCCTGCATTTGCTGCACATCGCCTTCGTGATCTTGTCGGTTCAAAATACCGCCAAAAATTTTGGGATGCAAGGTTTTAACTCGACCGCCCAAAATAGAGGGATAGGAGGTTACATCTTCTACCGGAATTACGGGAATACCTAAATTTTTAATAAAATCTTCGGTGCCACCAGTTGAGTAGATGCTTACGTTCAGTTCGTGTAAACGGCGTACAATAGGTTCTAATCCGTCTTTAGAAAATACAGAAATAAGTGCGGCTTGAATGGGTTTTGTTGTGTTCATGAGTTGTGTGTTGTGCCAGTTAGAAATAGGGCTCAGTTTAGTCTTGCAAAAGTAGTTTTTTGTTGGTAAAAATCAATTGCCCTTGAGGAATAAAACGCTACTTTTTTTACCCATTTTTTAACAATACACAAATTAGGAAAGTGAAAAAAAAAGACGGATTTTTACCCCTTCAAAATTGTACCGATATGGTTGTTTATCTTCGATTATTAGCCGAGAGTTTTCGGTTTGCTACCAATGCTTTGCGTACCAACAAGCTGCGTACGGCCTTGTCATTATTGGGTGTGACGATAGGAATTTTTTCGATCATTGCGGTTTTGGCTGCTGTCGATTCGTTGGACCGAAAAATCAAAGCCGATTTGAGTAGCCTAGACAAAAACACCATGTACCTCACCAATGTGTGTTTTGGACCGACCGATATACCCGAGTGGAAACGCCAACAATTTCCCGAAGTAACCTATGAAGAATATCAATTTATAAAAGATAATACCAGCCAAGTTGAAAATTGTTGTTTCCAGTACTTCACCAACCGACAAAGTATTAAATACGATTCTAAAACTGTTTCGGATGTGAATTTGGTGCCAGTAACCTACGAATTTGTCGCGATACAACGTTTGGAAGTGCAGTACGGTCGATTTTTTACCGAATCTGAATCCAATTCGGGCAGTGCTGTAATTGTGTTGGGCTACGAAATTGCACAAGGACTTTTTGAAAATATCAATCCTATAGGAAAAACGGTTCGCTTGTTTGGTAAACGCTTTCAGGTAATTGGCGTGACCAAAAAGAAAGGGCAAAATTTCAGCATGGGCGATAGCGACGACACTTCAGTGTTTATTTCGTCCAATTTTATCCGCCGAGAGTTTGGCGAACACAACGACACGATGTTGCCCGTAATTGTTGTTAAACCCGAAAAAGGGGCTGATATGGCCGAAATTAAAGCCGAAATTGGCTATAAATTGCGCAATTTTCGCGGGGTAAAATCAGACGAAATGGATAATTTCTTTTTGAATGTATTGTCTGGATTTACTGATTTTATAGATAATATCGTGGGTCAGCTCAATATGGTGGGCTGGGTAATTAGTGGTTTTTCATTGTTAGTTGGCGGATTTGGGATTGCCAACATCATGTTTGTTTCAGTTAAAGAACGCACCAACTTAATTGGTATACAAAAATCGTTGGGCGCCAAGAACAAGTTTATCTTGTTTCAATTTTTGTTTGAAGCAGTAATCTTGGCCGTAATAGGCGGATTAATAGGGCTTTTCTTGGTTTGGATCATTGCATTAACCTTAACCAAAATCCTCGATTTTGAATTTATTCTAAGTTTCAGTAATATACTTTTGGGTACGAGTTTATCGGCAATTATCGGCTTAGTATCGGGAATTTTACCGGCTATTTCGGCAGCCCGTTTAGATCCGGTTGAGGCCATCCGCACCGGAATGTAACCCAATATAACGCCACAAAAAAAAGGAAGCTACTTGAAGTGCTTCCTTTTTTTATGGGTATTTATTTTGCTTAACGAATTTCGTTGTTTTGGATCAAATCAATATACAAATTGATTTTGTCTTTGAGTTCTTTTCGTGGGGTAATGAAATCTAAAAAACCGTGCTCCAATACAAACTCTGCTGTTTGGAATCCTTCGGGCAAATCTTTTCCGGTGGTGTCTTTTACTACACGAGGTCCTGCAAAGCCAATTAATGCGCCGGGTTCAGATATATTTACGTCACCCAACATCGCGTAAGAAGCCGTAGTTCCTCCAGTAGTTGGGTCGGTGCACAACGAAATATACGGAATCTTAGCTTCGGCCAATTGGGCCAATTTGGCTGAGGTTTTGGCCAATTGCATCAACGAATAAGCCGCTTCCATCATACGGGCACCACCTGATTTAGAGATCATGACAAAAGGCACGTTGTTTTTGATGGAATAATCAATTCCACGGGCAATCTTTTCGCCTACTACTGCACCCATAGATCCACCAATAAAGGCAAAATCCATACAGCATACCACTAAATCTTTTCCTTTTGATTTTCCAACACCGGTTCTTACGGCGTCTTTCAATTGGGTTTTGGCCATCACGTCCTTCAATCGATCTTCGTATCTTTTGGTGTCAACAAACTGCAACGGATCTTTTGACGTCATGTTTTTGTCCAATTCGGTGTACTCGTTGTTGTCAAACAAAATTTCAAAATATTCGGCACTACCAATGCGCACGTGAAATCCGTCTTCTGGACTCACCCAGAGGTTGCGTGCCAATTCATCGGCATCTACAATTTTTCCGGTAGGCGATTTGTACCACAAGCCTTTGGGCACATCTTTTTTGTCTTCGGTAGCCGTAGTAATCCCTTTTTCTGTTCGTTTAAACCAAGCCATATTTTTTAATTAATAATTAATAATGAAAAATTAAAAACACAACATTTTTAATTCAACTTTATTAGTGGTTAGTTATAAAGTGTTCACGTTGTTCAAGTCGGCAAAGGCTTGTTCCAATCGTTTGTTGAAAGTCATTTCGCCTTCGCGTACCCATTTTCTTGGGTCGTAGTATTTTTTGTTTGGGGCATCAGCTCCTGTTGGGTTGCCAATTTGGGTGCGTAAGTAATCGATGTTGTTCACCATATAATCGCGAATTCCTTCAGTATAGGCAAATTGCAAGTCGGTATCAATGTTCATTTTGATTACCCCATAGCCAATCGCTTCTCTTATTTCTTCTAAGGTAGAACCTGAACCCCCGTGGAATACAAAATCAACTGGGTTTTTACCCGTATTGTAATGGGCTTGTACGTATTCTTGAGAGTTATGCAAGATTTTTGGCGTCAATTTTACGTTGCCCGGTTTGTAAACCCCGTGCACATTTCCAAAAGCAGCGGCAATGGTAAATTTAGGGCTTACTTTCATCAATTCTTCATACGCGTAAGCTACTTCTTCGGGTTGGGTGTATAATTTAGAGCTGTCCACATCAGAGTTGTCTACTCCGTCTTCTTCTCCTCCAGTAATTCCCAATTCGATTTCGAGTGTCATGCCCATTTTGCTCATGCGGGCTAAATATTCTTTGCAGATTTCAATGTTTTCATGCAAAGGCTCTTCTGATAAATCAATCATGTGAGAGCTGAAAAGTGGTTTTCCAGTCGCGGCAAAATGTGCTTCGCTGGCGTCCAACAACCCATCAATCCAAGGCAATAAATTTTTGGCACAGTGGTCTGTATGTAAAATCACGGTTGCTCCATAGGCTTCGGCCAAGGTATGTATGTGTTTGGCACCGGCGATACCTCCTGCGATGGCGGCTTTTTGGTTTTCGTTGGACAAGCCTTTTCCGGCATTATAAATTGCTCCACCATTCGAAAATTGAATGATAACAGGCGCGTTTAGTTTGGCAGCGGTTTCTAACACCCCATTGATGCTGCTCGATCCCGTAACATTTACAGCAGGAAGGGCAAATCCTTTTTCTTTGGCGTAGTTAAAAATTTCTTGTACTTGATCACCGGTTGCAACACCAGGTTTGATAGCATGGGCCATGATTTTTGATTTAAAAATTGAGGGGCAAAAATAATAATTAATCCATTTAGAACGGATAATTTATACCAATATTTACTACGCCGTGACTAAAATTATAATCCCTAAACCACTTTTTTGCAGTCAATTCGGCGGGATTGTAGGTCTTAAATCCAAAATCCAAGCGCACCACAAAAAAGCTAAAATCATAACGCAATCCAAAACCCGATCCAACAGCAATGTCTTGTAGTGATTTCACGCCTGCAAAAACTGCTTTCTCGTCGGTCACGTTGTCAAATACGTTCCAAATGTTACCGGCATCCACAAAGAGCGCTCCGTTTACCTGACCAAATAAATTGAACCGGTGCTCTAAGTTCCCCGAGATTTTAAAGTTGGCTTCATTAAAGTCATTGGCGGCCGAAGTTCTACCGGGGCCCAATGAATAAGATTGCCAAGCGCGGTTGTCATTTGATCCGCCCGAATAATAAGAACGCGAAAACGGAATGTTGTCGGAGTTGCCATACGGAATAGCGATGCCCACAAAACTTCGAAACGCCAAGATGTTTTTGTGACTCAAATCCCAATGCTTTACGTACTCCACTTCGGTTTTGATGTATTGCGAAAATTCAACTCCAAAAATATTTCGGTTGCCACTTTCATTGATAAATTTATCCGAAGAACGGGTGAGTAGCGAGAGCACATTGCCAGCCAGTTCTAATTTTGTTTTTACCCCGTGAAAAGTTTCATCGGTCGCATCGCTTTTGGAGGTTTTAGAATAGGTATAACTCGAGGCCAAAATAAAGTTGTTCTCCGTGAGGCGTTTGCGGCGTTCGTTGATGCTGCTGATGATTTTTTTGTCGGCATCCGAAGGTAAAATACTGGGGTTTGTGCCCAAGACGGCATTGATAAAACTATCGGTTCCTTGGGTGATAATTAAATTTCCATTGTTAAAATAAGTTGGATCGGCGTTGTAGCGAATGGCTAAATTGTTTAGCGTGGTATAGGAAGAATTATACACGTTAAAATAGTTGGCGGTATTGATGTTTTTGATGTACTGAATATTGAACAAATCATATTTTACATTCGCATTTTTTATGGGATTCCAATTGTAAGAAAGCGCTCCCGTCACGTTTTCTTTGTCTAAACCGATGTTTTCTTGCTTGGAAAATCCGATGCTCATCACGGTTGAGGGAATCATGCTTTTGGGAATGATTTTTTCGGCATCAAAAAACATAAATATCCGGGGGAAATTCAATTTCAGGTCGAGACCATATTCCGATACATTAAAAAAGCGATCGTTGGAATTGGCCAAATCTTTTGACGAACCGATATTGCCTCGGGCTGCAATTTCAAAAGTTTCGGCGCCATTAAACACATTGCGAATCGCCAAAGATGCACTACCTGAAATTCCAAAATCCTGAATGTTGGAGTGGGTGAGGGACAGCGAAGGAGCCAGGCTAAATTTTTCGCGCGGCGCCAAGTAAATGTTGGCAATTAAGGCGTTTTGCAGGGTGTCTCGTTTATCAATTTCGTATTGAATAGTGGGGTAATTAAAAATTTTCAGGTTATTCAAATAGCGCGTGGTGAGCGTAGTTTTGGTGTCTGAAAACAAGCTTCCTTTGGTAATAAAAACAGCGTCCGTTAAGGCTTTTGGGCGGTAGCGCAATTTGTTTTTGCTGAATAAATTAAAGGTCGAATAACTGGTCTTTACACTGTCATTGAGCGTAACTTTGGTTTTGCTCGCCACATAATCGGTGTAAATATTTACCTCGCTGATGGTATACAATTCAAAGGGTTTGGTTTTTGTTGAATCGTTTTCACGGTAGGAATAATCGCCAATCTTCAGGGCTAAATTGGCTTTTTTGTTTGTATTGATGGTGTCAATATCATACGAAATATAATTCTGCTGAAACTGAAACGCCCCGTTATTTCGAAAATAATTGGTAATTCGACTGCGTTCATTTTCCAAGTTTTCTGTTTTGTAGGCTTGCTTGGTTTTGACCAAAGAAAGTTCTTTTTTTAGGGCGTACAAAGAATCCAAAACAGGGCTGTCAATGTTTGTTTTGATGCTGTCTATAATAAAGGACTTTCCGGTAGTTACGCTATAGTTGATTTTTGCTTTTTTCGGGGCAACCGAATCTATGGTAAACGAGGTTTTCACATCAAAATAGCCCAAATTAAAGTAATAGGATTGCAAGCGATTGGCCGATTTTTGAGCACTTTTTTCGTCAATAATGGTAGGAGGTTCGCCGTTGTCGCGCAAAAAATTATGAATCCCGGCATACCAAAATGACTGACCCATACGGTTCACTTGTTTGGCCGACAACCACTTGGCTTGTCGTTTGTATTTTTCAGGATTTTTAATGTATTTGGCTTGGTAAATCGAATCGTGATTGAGTTTGGCCAAGTTGTATAAATTGAGTCGTAGATGATAGCCTGCCAATTTAGAATTGGGTTTTTGGTAAATCAAATTGGAAACCAGTTCTGAATTTTCGGCTACGCCATTAATCAGAATGGTGTTTTTGGTGAGCAACTTTTTGCCTTTGGGAACGCGCTTTACGGTATTACACGCTGCAAATACCAACACGGTTAGAATAAATAATGATATTTTTGCAGCACGGTTTCTCAAAGGGAGTTGTAATTTAATCCAAAAGTACATTATTTCTATGGTTAGTAAAAACCAAATAAAATTAATCAGCAGTTTGCAACAAAAAAAATACCGGGAGCAACATCAACTCTTTGTGGCCGAAGGAATTAAGTGTATTAACGAACTGTTGCACGCCTCGTTTGAACCCGTTTTTTTGTTGGCCACCGAAACGGTATTTGAGGCCAAATACGATCCACTCGTGAGCTATATTTCGGCAGCTGAATTGCAAAAAATGTCGGGACTCAGTTCGGCCAATTCCTGTTTGGGGGTATTTAAAATTCCTGCATCAAAACCCCGCGAAGACCACGGATTAATTGTTGCCCTTGACGAAATTCGAGATCCAGGAAATCTGGGAACCATTATTCGCTTGTGTGATTGGTTTGGCGTGGAGCAATTGTTTTGTTCGTTAGCAACCGTAGATATATATAATCCCAAAGTAGTGCAAGCCACCATGGGATCGCTGGCACGAGTTGCTGTGCATTATGTCGACTTAGAAAAAGAGCTGGCGAGTACCACTTTACCCGTTTTGGGCACCTTTATGGACGGAGATTCTATTTATCAAATGGCCTTGCCGCAAGAAGGCATTATAGTCATGGGTAATGAGGCCAATGGAATTTCAACCCCCATTGCTGCTCGAGTTACACAGCGAATAGCCATTCCAAAATTTGGCAAATTACAGCAAACTGAAAGCCTGAATGTCGCTACTGCTACCGCGATTGTGCTAAGCGAATGCAAGCGAAGTAGCCTCGCATAATAAATAGGATTTAGTGAAAAGTGAAATTCACTAAAACTGCTCGGGTTTTCATAGAATTGATGTTGCTGGTCCAAGGACTGGCAGGATCGGTGTCACGTACCAATTCATCACCCAAGCCAAATACGCCGCGTATAGAAGGAGAAAACTTAAAGTATTCCATATACAAATCCATTCCAAAACCAATTTCGTAGTTTTTGGTCCATTGTTGCACTCGAAATTTTCCTTGCATATTATCGTCAATCGATTTGGAGTTGCTCGATAAATTTAACGTAGTCGAAACGCCGCCCACCAAATAGGGACGGATATTTCCGGTACGTTTGGATGAAAATTTAAGCAACAAAGGAAAGTGGATATAGGTTGCTGCCACTTTGCGTTCGGCATCAGTAGCGTCGGTAAAATTCGGAAAAACCAGGTTACGCGTGGTGTAATACAAGCCGGGTTCAAATCGTAGGTTGATGTATTCTTGCAGTTTCAAATCACCCACCAAACCCACATTAAATCCTGTGGTGCGATTGACAATAACATTGGGCGCTAAATTCTTGTATTCAAAGGCATAATCGTAGAAACTAAATCCCAAAAAATAACCCCAATGCACCCGTTGTTTGTCAAAGTTTTCCAGGTTGATGATCGGGTCTTTGCTAAACATGCCTTTTACCCCTTGGGCAGAAGCAGCAAAGGTTAACAGGAATAAAAGAGGGAGTAAAAACTTTTTCATAAGTTATTTTGTTGCCGTATAAATGGTCGCTACTCCAAAGGTTTGCGGCATTGCATTTACTTTAGTAAACCCCGAACTGCTCAAAATATTGCACAAGGCAGTTCCAAAAGGGAAGGCCGCTGCCGATTTGGACAAATAGCCATACGCTTTATTGTCTTTGGAAAACAATTGACCAATGCGCGGTAAAATGTATTTGGTATAGAAAAAATACCCTTGTTTAAATGGAAATTTTGTTGGGTTTGAAGTTTCTAAGATCACAAAGGTGCCGCCGGGTTTCAATACACGTAAAATCTCAGTTAAGCCCACTTCCAGGTGTTCAAAATTGCGAATGCCAAATGCTACAGTAATCGAGTCAAAGGTATTGGCATCAAAAGGCATGTTCTCAGAATCGGCCAAGAGCATCTCTATTTTGTGATCCAGTTTTTGTTGGTTAATTTTTTGTTGGCCCACCGACAACATGCCGGCAGAAATATCTAAGCCTATTATTTTTTCGGCGGTTGTTTTTGCCATCAACAAGGCCAAATCACCAGTTCCGGTGGCTATATCCAATATAAGTTTGGGTTGGTTGGCCGTAGCCAATTGCACGACTTTACGGCGCCATTTTTTGTCAATTCCAAACGAAATCACTCTGTTCAAGCCATCATAGTTGCTCGATATGGTATCAAACATGTGCGCAACTTGCTCTTTCTTGCTTTGTGTAGCCGAATTGTAGGGCGTGATGGGTGAATTCATGAAATTTTTTTGCAAATATACTATTCTGCTTTAAACGAAGCGGTTCTTTTTTCAAAGCGTTGAAAGCAATAGTCATAGGTGTGGCGCTCATCAGAAGGATGGCATTCTTCGTGTACTAACTCCCATTCGGCAGGATCTATTTCGGGGAAAAATGTGTCAGCTTGTAGTTGGGCGTTCACGCGTGTAAGTTCAATGCGGTGCGCCAGCGGCAAGGCTTGTTGGTAGATTTCTCCGCCACCAATTACATAGGTGTCTTCTTCTGCTGGGATGAGCGACAAAGCGGCATCCAAGCTATTTACGATCAAAGCGCCCTCGGGGCTAAAATCAGGTTGACGGGTAATTACGACATGCGTGCGGTTGGGTAAAATACCCGGTAGACTTTCAAATGTTTTTCGGCCCATAATAATGTAATGGCCTGCCGTAAGTGATTTGAAATGCTTGAAATCATTTGGTAAATGCCACAACAGTTCGTTGTCTTTTCCCAATTCGTTTTGAAGTCCTGCGGCAGCAATAAGTATAATCATAGGTCAAAATCTAGGCGGTAAAAATACACAATACGGGCTCAGATTTACACGCATTAGCTGAAATCTGGGCTAAAAATTGCTAGACATGTACCGTTTTGAGTAAAGCAAGTCGAAATTGTCTCTTTTTAACAGAAAAAGCTATCAAAAATGCAAGAATGATATGCTGTTTGGCTTCAGAGAGAAAACGTTTTCTTATTTTAAAATGAAAAAAATAAGTGTACAAAACTAAGAATCTACTTTTTTTTTGGCTTCAAAACTAACAATATACTAAATCGAACGGAGGCTTATACAAACTGTATTTATATTGCTTTACTTTGCCTCATCAATCTATAAATGAATTAGTTATGTCAATCAAAAAACAATTTGTGAAAACAAAACCCGTGTGTAAAGTAACCTTTTCGGTAGAAGCGAAGGAAGCCAATCAAGTAGCGGTAGTAGGTGATTTCAATAATTGGAATGCAGAAGAAGGTGCTTTGTCAAAATTAAAAAATGGAACGTTCAAAGGGGCTTTTGATGTAGCCAAAGACAACACCTTTGAGTTCAAGTACATCGTTGATGGAACATATATCAACGAAAATCAAGCAGACAGCTATCGATGGAATTCGTATGCCAATGCTGAAAATAGTGTGTTAGAAGTTTAAATGTTTTGGTTTTAGTTTAGTAGGAAGATTCGTTTAGCCGCTTGGTTAGACGAATTTTCTTTTTATACTGCTACCGCTCCTTTAATGTGTGGATGCGGATCATATCCTTCTAAATTAAAATCATCAAAAGTAAAATCAAAGATGTTTTTTACTGCTGGATTTAATTTCATTGTTGGTAATGGACGCAAGTCTCTAGACAATTGCAGTTCCAATTGTTCAATGTGATTGGAATAAATGTGGGCATCGCCAAACGTATGGATGAATTCGCCTGCTTCTAGTTCGCAAACTTGTGCAATCATGAGTGTTAATAATGCATACGAAGCAATGTTAAAAGGCACACCCAAGAAGATATCGGCAGAGCGTTGGTACAATTGGCAAGAGAGTTTGCCGTTGGCCACATAAAACTGAAAAAAGGCGTGACAAGGTGGTAAGGCCACTTTTCCGTTTTCTACATTTTCGGCAAATGATTTTGTAGTGTCAGGTAAAACAGAAGGGTTCCAAGCCGAGATCAATAATCTACGGCTGTTGGGATTGGTTTTAAGGGCTTCAATCAATTCGGTGATTTGATCAATTTCTTCGTTGTTCCAATTGCGCCATTGGCGGCCATATACCGGACCTAAATCGCCATTTTCATTGGCCCATTCGTCCCAAATTTTCACTCCGTTTTCTTGCAAATAACCAATGTTGGTATCGCCTTTTAAAAACCACAGCAATTCGTAAATAATTGATTTGAGGTGCAATTTTTTGGTGGTTACCATCGGAAATCCTTCGCTCAAATCAAAACGCATTTGGTAGCCAAACACACTTTTGGTACCTGTGCCGGTGCGGTCACCTTTAAAGGTTCCTGTTTCGAGCACGTGTTTTACTAAATCGTGGTATTGTTTCATACGTTGGGCATGGTTTGGTCTTCTCTATTGTCAAGTTCATCCCGAAGGCGTGCTGCTTTTTCGTAGTCTTCGTCTTGAATAGCGGCATCCAAGGATTCATAGAGTTCGGCAATCGAGAAGTGACTAAATGGTGAACTGTGTGTGGGTTGATCGTCGTCCTCTTCCATTTCGGTAAGTGGCGTTAATATTTCGTCGTCAAGTTCTAGATCTTCAGCCGAGGAATTTGATTTTCTAGAAACGCCAGCTTTGTCTAAGATGTTGGGGTAGGTAAATATAGGGGCTGCAAAACGAAGTGCCAAAGCAATGGCATCCGAGGTTCGGGCGTCAATGGCTTCTTCGATTCCGTCGCGTTCGCAAACAATGCTCGAATAAAATACACCATCTACCAACTTATGGATGAGTACTTTTTTGAGTTGAATATGAAAACAGTCGGCAAAATTTTTAAATAAATCATGTGTGAGCGGTCGAGGTGGGGTAATTTCTTTTTCCAGGGCAATCGCAATGGCTTGCGCTTCAAACGCGCCAATTACTATAGGAATCGTGCGGTCGCCACCAACTTCGTGGAGTACTAAGGCGTAGGCTCCGTTTTGGGTTTGGCTATACGAAATTCCTTTTATGGTTAACAAGATTAAGCTCATGCTTGCAAAAGTAATCCGATTTGCGGAATACTCAAATAGTTCTATAAAATAAAAAAGCCCGTTAAATTTCAACGGGCTTTTTGTTTGATGGGTTATACATTATTGGGCTTTGAAGGCCTTGAGTTTTTCAATTAATTTAGGGACAATCTCAAAGGCATCGCCTACCACACCATAATCAGCGACTTTAAAGAAAGGTGCTTCGGCATCGGTATTGATGACCACTTTTACTTTAGATGAATTGACGCCAGCAATGTGTTGAATCGCACCCGAAATTCCAATGGCGATATATAAGTTGGTGGCAACTGGTTTTCCCGTTTGCCCCACGTGTTCGCTATGTGGTCTCCAGCCCAAATCAGAAACTGGTTTGGAGCAAGCGGTTGCCGCACCCAAAACACTGGCTAATTCTTCAATCATGCCCCAATTTTCAGGTCCTTTCAAGCCGCGTCCAGCTGATACAACTATATCCGCGTCGGCTATGGTTACTTGGCCTGATGCTTTTTCTACTCCGGTTACGTGAACCGAATTTGTACCGCTTTCTAGAGTGGGTACAAAATCTTCACTTGTCGCAGCGCCATTGGCTAAAATTAGTCCGAAGGAGTTTTTGGCCAAACTGATGAGGTTGCAATCGCCTTTTAATTCGGTGGTTACAAAAGCTTTATTGGAGAAGGCGTTTCGTTTTACCTGCAAAGGATTGTTGCTCAAAGGTAACGCCACTACATTGGAAGCGTATCCGGCTTGTAAGCCCACGCTTAGCAACGGAGCGATGTACAAGCTGTCGGTGCTTGAGGATAGTATGACCAATTTGCTTTGTTCTTTTTGGGCTACTTGTTTCAAGACATCGGCGTAATTTTTGGCGCTAAATGCGTTTAAGTCGGCGTGTTGTGCGCACACTACTTTATCTACTCCGTACTCAGCTAATTCGCTGCTGTTGTTATGATTTATAGTGACAGCAGTAACCGTGGTACCCCATGATTCGGCTACTTTTTTGGCATAGGAAGCCAATTCATAGGCTGTTTTTTTGAATTTACTTCCCGAAGCATCGGGAGCAGATTCTGCATAGATTAATATAGACATAATAGGTGTTTATTTAAGGTGGGAATTAAATCACTTTGGCTTCGTTGTGCAGTAAATTGATGAGCTCATCGAGTTGGTCTGCAGCTACTAATTTTACCGCTGATTTGGCCGCTGGCTTTTCAAATTTTACCGAAACCGAATTTCCTGAAGCTGTTGCCTCCAACACCGTGAGGGTTTTGGTTCTTGCGGTCATAATGCCACGCATGTTTGGAATGCGCAAATCTTTTTCTTCGACCAAGCCTTTTTGTCCGCCAATAACAAGCGGTAAATTGGCCGTTAAACGCTCTTTTCCGCCGTCCATTTCGCGCGCTACTTTTGCTGTAGTTCCGTCTATGGTCAATTCGATGCAGGCATTCACAAATGAATAACCCAATAGTCCCGCCAACATACCGGGAACCATGCCGCCATTGTAATCGAGTGATTCTTTGCCGGCAATAACCAAATCGTAGCTGCCATTTTTTACCACATCGGCAAGGGCAGAAGCCACCATAAAACCATCAGTTGGCGTGGCGTTGATGCGTATGGCTTCGTTGGCGCCAATGGCCAATGCTTTGCGCAAAGTTGGTTCGGTTTCTGGACCACCCACATTGACTACGGTGATGTGAGCACCTTGTTGTTCTTGAAACCAAATGGCACGAGTTAAGCCAAATTCGTCGTTGGGGTTGATCACAAATTGTACGCCGTTGGTGTCAAATTCGGTATCGCCGTTGGTAAAATTAATTTTGGAAGTAGTATCAGGAACATGACTGATGCAAACTAATATTTTCATCGATTGAGCGTGTTTTTGTTAAAAATTTCCGGACAAAATTAGCACATTAATTTCAAATAAAAAGGTCAATTTTGAGAATATTCTCCCTATTATAACGATTTCGTAAACGATTGCTTTTTGGGCTAAAAACGGCTGCGGTAATTTCGGTCAATTATTGCGTCGAACTCAACTAAAATAATTATTTTTGCTGCTCGAAAATGCAAACAAACCCGATTTTCCATACGAAAAATACAACCGGATTACTATGAGAACGATACAATTTAGAGAAGCGATCGCCGAAGCCATGAGCGAAGAAATGCGTCGCGACGAATCAGTTTATTTGATGGGCGAAGAAGTAGCCGAATACAATGGAGCCTACAAAGCTTCCAAAGGAATGCTCGACGAATTTGGACCTAAACGAGTAATTGATACCCCAATTGCAGAGCTTGGATTTGCCGGAATTGCAGTGGGATCAGCCATGAACGGCTGTCGTCCAATTGTAGAATATATGACCTTCAACTTTTCGTTGGTAGGGATTGATCAAATTATTAATAATGCGGCCAAAATGCGCCAAATGTCAGCAGGACAATTCCCGATGCCGATGGTGTTCCGCGGACCTACTGCTTCAGCCGGGCAATTGGGTGCTACGCACTCGCAAGCGTTCGAAAATTGGTTTGCCAATACTCCAGGATTAAAGGTAGTTGTGCCATCTACGGTTTACGACGCCAAAGGTTTGTTGAAAGCCGCCATTCGCGATAATGACCCGGTAATTTTCATGGAATCTGAGCAAATGTATGGTGACAAAGGCGAAGTGCCAGAAGGCGAATACACAATCCCATTGGGTGTAGCTGATATCAAAAGAGAAGGTACTGATGTAACCATAGTATCTTTTGGAAAAATTATCAAAGAAGCTTTTATTGCTGCCGACGAATTGGCCAAAGAAGGTATCTCATGCGAAATCATCGATTTGAGAACCGTACGTCCGATGGATTATGACGCGATTTTAACTTCTGTGAAAAAAACCAACCGCTTGGTTGTACTTGAAGAAGCTTGGCCATTTGCCAGTGTGGCTTCTGAAATAACGTATATGGTACAAGAACGCGCCTTCGATTACTTGGACGCACCGGTACAACGCATTACCACTGCTGATACGCCTGCTCCCTATTCGCCAACTTTATTGAAAGAATGGTTGCCGAATTCAAGCGATGTGGTTAAAGCTGTTAAAAAAGTAATGTATAAATAACAACGTATACCCGGGCTATTATTTTTTTGAATAAGCCCGCATAAAAAACCTATTTTTGAAACTTCATCAGCAAGATTTGGTGAAGTTTTTTTTTGTCATGAAAAATCTACTGTCAGTTTGTGTTTTCTTCTTTGCTTTTATGGGTGTGCTTCAGGCGCAAACCAAGGTGAGTGGCGTAGTGCTAGATGAAAACAACGAGCCGATACCGTTTGCTAACGTACTATTTGCAAACACTAAGATTGGTGTAACCACCGATATTGACGGGAAATTTAGTTTAAAATCAGATAAGGATTTTACAGCAGTTGAGGTGTCATACACCGGCTATACCGACAGAATTGTAAATTTATCGGGCAACGTGGTTGATAATTTGCGCATCAAACTCAAAAATGGCCAACAACTCAAAGAGGTGGTGATAGTCACCCGTCCCAAAAAACACCTTTCCAAAAAAGAAAATCCGGCGTATCGCATATTACAGGGCATTTGGGCGCACAAGAAAAAAAATGGCTTGCAATTGGTGAAGGCCTACGAATACAAAAAATATACCTCGGTGGCCATTGGCTTGAGTAATTTGGATAGTGTGTTCTTGAAAAAAACCATGGCCAAGCAATACGACAGCATTGTGAAAATCATCAAATCGGGCAAAAAAGACAAACGATTTTTTGTACCCATTTACATGAAAGAAAATTACGAGTCAGTATATGGGAATAATGTGATTAAAAAAGTACGTGCTGACATGGAAGCTGAACGCAACGTCGGGGTTAGTCAATACGGCTTTTTGTTTGATCGCATCAGCAACACCTTTACCGATGTGAATGTCTACCAAGACGACATTGAAATCCTCAACAAAACTTTTGTTAGCCCTATTTCTACCCGTGGGTATGGTATTTACGATTACGTGCTCAAAGACAGCATCGTTGAAAACAATGTGAAGTCGTATCAAATTTATTTTTTCCCGCGACAAGAGGGGACCATTGCTTTTGAAGGCAGTTTTAAAGTGGTAGACAAATCGTTTGCGCTCACTGAAGTAACCATGCGCGTCAATAAAAATATCAACTTGAACCTGGTGCGAAATCTATCGGTAGAGAAAAATTATAAAATTGTAGACGACACGATTTTCTTACCCGAACGCGATTTTTACGAAGGTGATTTTACGCTGTTTACCAAAAACGACCAAGAAAAAGGTTTGTTTGTGCGCAAAAATATTGTGTTTAGCGAATACGATTTGAATCCGTCACGAGCCGATGATTTTTATGAATTGAAAATCAATCAAATTCGCCGTGATCAATTTCAACAAAAAGAAGAATTCTGGGATAACATTGTAACCAAAGACCCTAATTTGGGAGGTACTCGAAAAATTATTGGCGAATTAAAAGACAACCCACGTGTCAAATCGGTTTCCTCGGCCATTACCATCATTTCAACCGGTTATTTTGATTTGTTTAAAGACGTGCAGTTTGGTTCGCTTTGGCAAACGATTTCCAATAACAACGTAGAAGGGCTTCGACTCTCCGCTGGTTTGCGCAGTTTTAGAACCCCCGATGACCGCTTTCGAGCAAAAGGCTATACCGCCTACGGTACTTTAGATACCAAAGTAAAATACGGAGGTGAAATGAAGTATTTGATTGCGCAAGAACCGCGCATAGTACTTGGTGTAACGCATGTGAATGACAACATCCAATTGGGTGGGCAGAGCATGCAAGTAACCGATTTAATAACCTCAGCCAACGAAACCAATTTATTGATTGCCAGGGGAACTAATTATTTTTTGTCACGTATCGTAAAAAACACCCTCTATTTTGATTTGGCTTTGCACAACAATCTCCATCTCACCGTGACGGGTGTGCACCGTTCCATTCGCTCGGCGGCTCCCGATTATTTTTCCATTGATTACTCCTACGATAATGGAACTACAGTTCGCTCTACCATAACTGATTTTGCGGCCAATGTTGGGCTTACCTATACACCCAAACGAGTTATTTATGGGTTTGGGGTAGAACAACGCTTTGGCGCTACGTTATATCCTACCTACGTGCTAAAATATACCCGCGGGATAGGCGGCTTTTTAGGCAGTGAATTAAACTACAATAAAGTACAAGCTTCAGTTTCTCGTCCTATTTTTGTGAGTAATTTTGGGGTGTTCAAGCCGTATCTGGAAGTTGGAAAGAGCTTTGAAGCTTTGCCATTGCCCTTGTTATTTCCGGTCGCGGCCAATCAATCTTTTTCGGTTGATTCTAAAACCTTTTGTTTGTTGGATTACTATGATATGGTTACCGACACCTACATCATGGGCTCGTTTCAACACCATTTTAATGGCTATATTTTCAATAAAATTCCCGGACTTAAAAAGTTAAAATTGCGCGAAATTGGATTTTATCGTGCAATCTATGGTACAATTAGTCAAGAAAATATCGCCATTAACCGCACTAATCTTCAATACATCGCGCCTTCCCATACAGTTTATGCCGAATACGGTTTTGGGATCGAAAACATTGGATACGGCAACTTCAGACCCCTTCGATTTGACTTTGTCTGGCGTACCAATTTTCAAAATGTCAATGGGCCAGAGCCGCCTCGATTTGGAGTGCGAATTGGCTTTAATCCATCGTTTTAACTCACTTTTCGCGTTGATTTAACGCGTTGATTGAAGACTTCTATTTCGAGACACCCTTTTTTTGAATTTTCATCAGCAATAAGCAACTACATCTTGTGTATGTTCTCGTTTTTTTGTTATTTTTGCCCCCGATAAATTAAGAACTAAAATTAACCGTATGGATTCATTAATGATTTATGTGCCAATTGTTATGGCAATTATTGGGTTGCTTTTTATGGCAGCCAAAAGAGCTTGGGTTTTAAAACAAGACGCTGGAGATGGTAAAATGAAAGAAATTTCAGAATACATCTACGAAGGAGCCTTGGCTTTTTTGAAAGCAGAGTACCGTTTATTAGCTGTATTTGTATTGATTGCAAGTGTAGTGTTGGCGGGAATTACTTTCTTACCGGGTGTTAAAACACATATGTTAATTGTGATTGCCTTTATTTTTGGCGCCTTCTTTTCAGCTTTGGCTGGAAATATGGGGATGAAAATCGCGACCAAAACCAATGTAAGAACTACACAAGCTGCACGTACCAGTTTGCCACAAGCCTTAAAAGTTTCATTTGGCGGAGGTACCGTAATGGGATTAGGTGTTGCTGGATTAGCTGTATTAGGACTTACCGGTTTCTTTATTATATTTTTCCGTTTCTTCATGAACGGCGTATGGACCAACACCGAAGACATGACCGTAGTATTAGAAACCTTAGCGGGTTTCTCTTTGGGTGCTGAATCGATTGCTTTATTTGCTCGTGTAGGTGGAGGTATTTATACCAAAGCGGCTGACGTGGGTGCTGACTTAGTAGGTAAAGTAGAAGCAGGAATTCCTGAAGATGATCCACGTAACCCAGCTACAATTGCGGATAACGTAGGAGATAACGTAGGTGACGTAGCCGGTATGGGTGCCGATTTATTCGGTTCATATGTGGCCACTGTTTTGGCTGCGATGGTTTTAGGAAACTACGTAATTAAAGATATGGGCGGTAAAATCGAAGATGCTTTTGGCGGAATCGGACCTATTTTATTGCCAATGGCCATTGCTGGTTTTGGAATTTTATTCTCTATCGTAGGAACGATGTTGGTAAAAATTTCGAGTGATGATGCCAAAGAAGCGCAAGTACAAAAAGCATTAAACATTGGAAACTGGGTTTCTATCGTATTGACTGCAGTAGCTTGTTTCTTCTTAGTACAATATATGTTGCCTGCCACCATGAAAATGGAATTCTTCGGCGAAGGCTTACAAGATATTTCATCGATGCGCGTATTCTATGCTACTATTATTGGTTTAGTTGTAGGTGGAGCCATTTCATCGGTTACTGAATATTACACTGGTTTGGGTACAAATCCAGTATTGGCCATTGTTCAAAAATCATCAACAGGAGCAGGAACCAACGTAATCGCTGGTTTAGCTACCGGAATGATTTCAACCTTCCCAACCGTATTGTTATTTGCGGGAGCAATCTGGGGATCTTATGCTTTAGCTGGTTTCTACGGAGTTGCTTTAGCTGCTTCAGCGATGATGGCAACTACAGCTATGCAATTGGCCATCGATGCATTTGGACCGATTTCTGACAATGCCGGTGGTATTGCCGAAATGAGTGAATTACCAAAAGAAGTGCGTACGCGTACCGACATTTTGGATTCTGTAGGAAACACCACTGCAGCCACTGGAAAAGGATTTGCGATTGCTTCGGCAGCCTTAACGTCTTTGGCTTTGTTTGCGGCTTATGTAACCTTTACCGGAATTGACGGAATCAACATCTTTAAAGCGCCAGTATTGGCTATGTTGTTTGTAGGAGGAATGATTCCTGTTGTGTTCTCTGCTTTGGCGATGAACTCTGTAGGAAAAGCAGCGATGGACATGGTTTACGAAGTACGTCGTCAGTTTAAAGAAATTCCAGGAATCATGGAAGGAACAGGTAAACCAGAATACGGTAAATGTGTGGCGATTTCAACCAAAGCAGCTTTGCGCGAAATGATGTTGCCAGGAATTTTAACCATTGGTTTCCCGATTGCGATTGTATTGTTGGGTAAATTAGTTTACGCCGATAACAACCAATTGATTGCTGAAATGTTGGGTGGATATATGGCTGGAGTAACCGTTTCGGGAGTACTTTGGGCAGTGTTCCAAAACAATGCCGGTGGTGCTTGGGATAATGCAAAAAAATCATTTGAAGCGGGTGTAATGATCAACGGAGAAATGACTTATAAAGGATCTGACGCACACAAAGCTGCGGTAACTGGGGATACAGTTGGAGATCCATTTAAAGATACTTCAGGTCCATCGATGAACATCTTGATCAAATTAACCTGTTTAATTGGGTTAGTAATCGCGCCTATCTTGGGTAGCGGAGTACATGAAAACGCACCAAAAGTGATGCTACTTAAAATGGAATGTGCAGAAGGTGAAATGATGGGCAAATGCGACATGAGCAAATGTGCAACTATGACCAAAGACGAATGTGCTGCCATGTGCGATTCCTTAAAATGTACACCAGAAGAAAAAGAAATGTGTTTGTCACACTACGGTGCAGACGGCAAATTTATTGCACCAGCTGAAGGAAAAGCAGCTTGTTGCGTAAAAAAAATGGACAAAGTAATCACGGTTGATATTCAAAATGTAGATGGCAAAGCCAAAGCTACAGTAAAGTCTTCAACCAATGGTGCTGCCAATGTTCAAACTTTTGAAGGTACCTTAGAAGAGGTAAAAGCAAAAGTAGAAGCCTTGAAGTAATCAATTCGTTCATCATAAATTAAATGCCTCACGCAAGTGGGGCATTTTTTTTGTGGTATTTTTAAGTAAATTTAGCCCGGACTAATTCCAATTTTATGCAAAAATATCTTTCTGTTTTGTGGCTATTTACCGTTTCATTTCTGGCAGCACAGCCCAATCATGCGGTAATTCCAGCGCCTCATCAAACTCAGTTTCAAAGCAAGACCTTCACGCACAAAGGGCCGTTATTTATTAAAGCTGCGGCAAATTCATTTGAAGCCCAATTTTTGGCCGAAGCCTTACACGCCCAATTGGGTATGGATGCCTCAATTACCCAGTCAAAAAAAGCTGCTCCTGCAATTATTTTGACTTTAGATTCTGCCAAATTTCCGGAGCAAGAGCGCTACCAATTGGCCATCACACCGCGACAAATTAACATTCATGCAGGCTCAAATCAGGGGCTTTTTTATGGCGTACAAACGCTACTGCAGCTTATGCCCATTCAAAAAACATCACACCTGCAGTTGGCTTGTGTAACCATTGAGGACCAACCAAAATATGCATGGAGAGGCATGCACTTGGACGTGGCTCGTCATTTCTTTCCCACATCATTCATTAAAAAATACATCGATTATTTGGCAACCTATAAATTCAATACCTTTCATTGGCACCTCACCGATGATCAAGGATGGCGAATCGAAATCAAAAAATACCCCAAACTTACCGAACAAGCCGCTTGGCGAAACGGCTCGATGGTTGGCCATTACCGCGACCAAAAATTTGACAGCATTCGCTACGGTGGATTTTATACCCAAGACGACATCAAAGAAATTGTGGCCTATGCCGCGCAACGCCACATTACCGTGGTGCCCGAAATTGAAATGCCCGGTCATGCGCAAGCGGCTCTATCAGCTTATCCCGAATTTTCTTGTACTGGCGGACCGTTTGAGGTTGCCAAAGTGTGGGGCGTATTGGACGATGTATATTGCCCAAAAGAAGAAACTTTTACCTTTTTGACCGATATTCTTTCCGAGGTGATCGAGTTATTTCCGTCGACTTATATCCATCTGGGTGGTGACGAATGTCCTAAAACCCGTTGGAAAAATTGCCCCAATTGCCAACAGCGTATCCAAGCACTGCAACTCAAAGACGAACACGAATTGCAAAGCTATTTTGTACAGCGCATGGAAAAATTTGTCAATAGCAAAGGCCGAAAAATTATAGGCTGGGACGAGATTTTAGAAGGCGGATTGGCGCCCAATGCCGCCGTAATGAGTTGGCGGGGTACCGAAGGCGGCATTGCTGCGGCCAAGCAAAACCATTTCGTGGTAATGACGCCCGGAGATTACTGCTATTTTGACCATTACCAACTCGATCCAGCCACACAACCTTTGGCCATAGGCGGATATACCAGTGTAGAGAAAGTCTACTCTTTCAACCCTACGCCAGCAGAATTAACCCCACAAGAAGCACCCTATATTTTAGGTGCACAAGCCAATGTTTGGACCGAATATATCGCCACCGAGGAACAAATAGAATACATGATTTTTCCCCGATTAATGGCCTTGTCCGAGGTGCTTTGGGGTACCGCCAAACCCCTTCAATATCCCGAATTTGCCCAACGTGTGACTGCTCATTTTGCCCGTTTGGATCAAAAAGGAGTGAGGTATTGCAAATCCATAACCAACTAACTATGACCAATCGAAGAGCGTTTCTCAAAACCGCGGCTGCCGGATCAGTAGCAATGGCCTTGCCATCTATATCAGTCAATGCCCAAGCTACAAATCAAAAACCAGGAAATGTCAATAAACCCATTGTGCTTTCTACCTGGAATTTTGGTTTAGAAGCCAACGGTGCAGCCTGGGAAATCTTGCAAGCCAATGGCCGTGCACTCGATGCTGTAGAAGCCGGTGTTCGAGTACCCGAAGCCGATCCAACACAACGTTCGGTGGGCTACGGCGGCCGACCCGATCGCGACGGTCGCGTAACCTTGGATGCTTGTATCATGGACGAACAGGCCAATATTGGATCGGTAGCCTGTTTAGAATTTATCAAACACCCCATTTCGGTGGCGCGCGCGGTGATGGAAAAAACGCCACACGTGATGTTGGTAGGCGATGGGGCCTTGCAATTTGCTTTGTCGCAAGGGTTTCCCAAAGAGAATTTGTTGGTGCCCGAATCAGAAAACGAATGGAAGGAGTGGCTCAAAACCAGCCAATACAAACCCATCGTCAACATCGAAAACCACGATACTATAGGTATGATTGCCTTAGATAGCCAAGGAAATTTGTCGGGTGCTTGTACCACCAGTGGCATGGCCTATAAAATGCACGGTCGTTTGGGTGATTCACCCATTATAGGCGCTGGCTTGTATGTGGACAATGAAATTGGCGCGGCCACCGCTACCGGACACGGAGAAGAGGTTATTCGTATTGCTGGCTGTCATTTGGTCGTGGAACTCATGCGTCAAGGCAAATCACCCCAACAAGCCTGTGAAGAAGCCGTAATGCGCATCGTCAAACTCACAAAGGCTCGCAACAAATCCCTACAAGACATTCAAGTGGGATTCATAGCCCTAGACAAACAAGGTAATCACGGATCCTATTGTATACAAGGCGGATTTAATTATGCCGTGCGCGACGTTTCGGGACCTAAATTAATTGACGCTCCTTTTTATTTGAAATAATGGCCCAGTTAGAAATTGCTTGTTTTTCGGTCCAATCGGCGGTAATCGCCCAGCAAGCGGGGGCTCATCGCATTGAGCTTTGTGCCAATCGAATGGCAGGCGGAACTACGCCCACAATTGCCGTTTTTAGCCAAGTAATCGCCCAAGTTGATTTGCCCATTTATGTAATGATTCGGCCCCGTGGCGGAAATTTTGTCTACACTCCAGCTGAGTTTGAGCAAATGAAACAAAGTGTATTGCAGTTTAAACAAGCCGGCGCCCATGGATTTGTGTTTGGTTGTCTGCTAGAAAATGGCACAGTTCATCCCACACAAAACATGGAATTGCTGCAATTGGCCCATCCGTTGCCGTGCACCTTTCATCGGGCCTTTGATGAGATCCAAGAAAAAGAACAGGCCTTGCAAGAGTTGATAAACCTTAAATTCCATAATGTACTGACGGCTGGCCATCAAGGCGATGCACTAGCCGGAATCCCTATTCTCAAAAACATGTACGAACAAGCACATGGGGCTATCAACATACTAGCCGGTGGCGGAGTTCGCTCAGCAAATGCCACTACAATCTTGGTCAATACGGGCTTGAGTTGGTTGCATTCTTCTGCGATTACGTGTGGGGAAGAAGCTGATCCGACCGAAATAAAATCGTTAATAATGGCGAGTCAATTGGCATAAAAAAAGCCACTTGAAAAGCAGCTTTTGGGTTTAAAAGAGGCCGTTGAGTTCGGCGTCAATGCGGTTGATGATGGAGCCCAAATCTTCTGGGTTGTTTACAAAATCAATGTTATCCACATCAATTATGAGTAATTTACCTTTGTCATAATTGGTAATCCACGCTTCGTATCGTTCGTTGAGGCGGCTCAAGTATTCAATGGAGATGGAGTTTTCGTATTCGCGTCCACGTTGGTGAATCTGACTCACCAAATTGGGAATGGATGAGCGTAAATAAATGAGCATATCTGGCGGTGCCACCAAACTTTCCATCAATTCAAATAAAGACGAATAGTTCTGAAAGTCACGGTTGGTCATCAGTCCCATCGCGTGTAAATTGGGCGCAAAAATGTGCGCGTCTTCATAGATGGTTCGGTCCTGAATAATTTTTTTGCCGCTTTCGCGAATCTGCAACACCTGACGAAAGCGCGAGTTCAAGAAATAGATTTGTAAATTGAACGACCAACGTTCCATCTGGTGGTAAAAATCATCCAAATAGGGATTGTCTACTACGTCTTCAAAATGCGGTTCCCATTTAAAGTGTTTGGCTAATAATCGTGTGAGCGATGTTTTTCCTGCCCCTATATTTCCGGCTACTGCTATGTGCATATTATGGTGCTAAAATTTTGTAATTGCTAATTTGTGGGGTCGTAAAAATAGCTAAAATTTGGTCTTTAAAACGAAAGTTTGTACAGCTTTTTTTATCAACAGCGAGCAAGGTTTTGCTGTCTTCTATACGTGAATAATAGTACAATTCTTGGTTGATGCAATATACGAGTCCGTGGTTGCGGTCTAGTTGTATGCTGTCGTAATCGGGGGCGGTTCCCAGCAGATTTATTTTTCCATAAATGGAGCATTCGTACCAATTGTGGGCCTGGTCTATCCACTGAAAACTATTGAAATCGGTTTGGTAATAGGCCATCGATTCGGTAAATGGAGTTGAAATAACTTGGTATTCTTTGTTTTTCAAGGTTAACAAACCCAGCTGGTTCGTTAAACTGTTGTAAATCCACAATTTATTGCCTTCGGCCAAGCCCACTGCCGAGGCTACTATTGGTGTGTTTATAGCCGATAAATTTACTTTTTCTATCTCATTCAATTGGTTGTCTAGTAAGACTACCGTATTGAAGTTTTCGTAATACAACACAATCTTTAAGGGGTTGGTTAAAATTACTTGGGAGATAGTGCCCAAACTCGGGTTTTTGTATTGCCAAACCTGCTTGTCGTCGGTTTTAGTGAGTTGTTGCTTGCTGCCGCTGTATAAAGCGCCATAGGCATCTCGACCATAAAACAGTTCGTCGGTGCAGGCCTGCGATGCGAGTGGTGTGATTAAAACCGTTGATTCTTGTGCCTGACTTTGCCACATACAAAGCAGCAGCAGGAGAAATTTTGCTATTTTCATAAAGCTAAAATAGTACTTCTGTGCATGCTTGAATGGCTAATTTCTATAAATCTTTTAACAAAATAGGTTTCGTTCTATGAAAGCGTTTTCACATCTTTGCTGCACCAAAATTGAAAAAAATGAAAAAATACATCTTGATTTCCATTTGTTTAGTTGCTGGCTTGGCAAAAAGTTACGCACAAGAGTTTCAAGGTATGGCCACGTACGAATCTAAAACAAGTACCGCCGATTTCAAGTCGCGCATCGAAGGCAATAAAGACATCACGCCCGATATGCAAAAAATGATCGAAGAACGCATGAAACGCATGTTTGAAAAAACGTTTCAACTGTACTTTAGCCGAACTACTTCGATCTATAAAGAAGAAGAAAAACTAGAGGCAGCTACACAAAATCCGGGCTTTCGAATGATGTCGAATATGATGGGCTCTGGCGGCACGTTCTATAAAAACACCAAAGAAAAAACCTATGCCGTTGATAAAGAATTCATGGGGAAAGAATTTTTAATTCAGGATTCCTTGCCTAAGTTGGCCTGGAAAATGGAAAGCGAAACCAAACAGATTGGGGGCTACACCTGTTTTAAAGCCACAGCCATTCGCGAAGCCAGCCAAACAGATTTTCGAAATTTCCGCATGAAAAAAAAGGAAGAAGAAACAAAAGATACAACACCCAAAACCAACTTGATGGACGAACTCAATATGCCCAAAGAAATTACCATCACGGCTTGGTATTCGCCTGAAATTCCTGTTTCGCAAGGACCCGAAAATTATTGGGGATTGCCGGGTTTAATCTTAGAAGTAAACGACGGAAAAACCACGATTTTATGTTCTAAAGTAGTGCTCAATCTAAAAGATAAAGTAGAAATAAAAGCACCTACAACTGGCGAAGTAATTACCCAAAAAAAATACGACGAAACCGTAATCAAAAAAATGGAAGAGTTTCGTGAAATGGGCGGTGGTCGAAACGGCATGCAAATTCGCATGGGTAATTAAGTAATCAACCATGAAAAAAGTACTGGGGCTAGCCTTATTTTTCCTGTCAATTATAGGTTTTGCTCAAACCATTCGAGTAGAAGGCCTCATTACCGATGGGCAACAAACTCCGCTTGAAATGGCCAATATTATGGCCGTTCGATCGTCAACCAAAGACATGGACGGGTACGCCATTACCAACGACAAGGGTAAGTTTCAGCTTCAAGTTAAAGCCAACACCACCTATGTACTCAAAGTGAGTTATTTGGGTATGCAATCCAAAGAAGTTACGCTTACGACTGCGGGGGGTAATATCACACAAAACATTAGCCTCGACGCCGAGGGAATAGAATTGAAAGGCGTAGAAATTGTGCGTGAAATGCCAGTTTCTATCAAAGGCGACACCATCGTATATAACGCCGATTCGTTTAAAACGGGAACCGAACGCAAACTGGAAGACGTGTTAAAAAAATTGCCAGGCGTAGAGGTCAATGCCAATGGTGAAGTAGAAGTAGAAGGCAAAAAGGTCTCCAAACTCATGGTAGAAGGCAAAGATTTTTTTGATGGCGACACCAAATTGGGCGTCAAAAATATTCCTGCCGATGCCATTGACAAGGTACAAGTGCTGCGCAACTACAACGAAATTAGCGCGTTAAAAGGGGTGGAGAACAACAACGAAGACGTGGCCATGAACATCAAACTCAAGAAGGGAAAAAAGAACTTTTGGTTTGGAGATGCACAGGCCGGAATTGGCGTAGCGCACGAGGATAGCCGCTTTATAGTAAATCCCAAGTTGTTTTATTACAGCCCAGAATACAGTATAAATTTGTTGGCCAATTTTAATAATTTGGGCGAATTGCCGTTTACCCCGCAAGACTACTTCAAATTCACTGGCGGATTTAAAAATGTGATGAAAAAGGGCGGGACCAACTTTAACGTGTCCTCAAATGATTTGGGAATTTCACTGATGCAAAACAACCGTGCCAAGGCCATTGAAACCCAGTTTGGCGCCACCAACTTTTCCTATACCGTTACCAAATCCTGGAACATCAGCGGGTTTGCCATTGCCTCTTCTACCTTGACCGATTTAGAAACTCAAACTCAGGTAAACCGAGTGGACAATGTAAATTTACAGCAAGTTACGCGCCAAGAAACACGCGAAGCCACGCAGCAGAAAAGTAATTTAGGCTTGTTTAAATTAAGTTCAAATTTCAAACCATCGACCAAGTTGCAATTTGATTATGATGTCTTATTTAAAACTTCGGCACAACAAGAATTTACGCAACTTAACTCAGAAACCACCACGCCTTTTATTGTAGAAAACCAAAATATTACCACGCAAAAAAACCAAGATCCTGTTTCGATTCAACAAAATGCCAACTGGTATTATACCCCAACAGAAAAAAATGTTTATGCGGTCGAAATCCAGCATTTGTATCAGGATGAAAATCCGTTTTACACTACTAATTTGGGTGTAAATCCATTTCCGGATTCACTCATTCCCGAGCAATTTTCACCCAATTTGGGTTTGGTTGATGAGCCATCTGGGCGCTATAATTTGAATCAAAATCGTTTTGTCAAAACCAATAAAACCGATGCCAAATTTGATTATTACTACAGCATCACGCCCAAAACCAATTTGAATATCACAACGGGCTATTTGTATACGCAGCAGAATTTCAATTCCAATTTATTTCAATTGCTAGACAACGGAAGTAGTAACGAACTCAACGACAATTCTAAAAACAGGGTGCGTTACCAGTTTAACGACGCTTTTGTGGGGGTGCATTTCAAGTGGCTGGTAGGTAAACTCACGGTAAATCCGGGCTTTTCGGTGCACCAATACCACACGCAAGACAGTCAATTAGGCCTGCAATACCAAACTTCATTCACGCGCATCTTGCCCGATGTATATGCCCTGTATCAACTCAAAAAATCGGAAACGCTTACCTATAATTATTCGGTAACCACCGATTTTACCGATATTAAAAATTTGGCCGAAGGCTATGTGCTTTCCAATTACAACGCCTTATTTCGAGGCACACGTTATCTAGAAAATGCGCTGTTGCAAAATCATTCGCTGCGGTATTTTAGGTATAATCTGTTTAATTTCACCAACATTTTTGGGTTTGTGAATTACAGCCGAAAAGTAAATGCCATCAAAACCGAAGCTTTGTTTACGGGGATGAATCAATTTTCTACGCCTTACAATTCCAATTTTCCCGACGAAACCCTGAGCAGCATGTTCAATTACGGCCGTTCCTTTGGGCATCTAAAAGCCAGTGTCAATGCATCGGTCAATTGGTCCAAGTTCTATAATATTCGTTTGCAGTCAGTGGTGAATGTAACCCGCACGCCCTTAGTAACCGAATCCATTTCACAGAGTTATACTGGCAAATTAGGTACCAATTACAAAAACGCACCCAATCTTGAACTGGGTTATACACTCTCTGCAAATGATTACCAAAGCAGTACATTTTATACCGAAAAACCCTTTGCCAAATTGGATTATTACTTTTGGGAGGCATTTTCGTTTGTAGCAGAATACGAGTTTTATCAGTATTCAAATAACGACAAAACCATACGCAATACCTATGATTTTCTAACTGCCAAATTGCAGTATCAGCAAAAGGATAAACCTTGGGAGTTTGAGTTGTCGGGCACTAATTTATTAAACACCACTTCGCTCAACGACGACAGTTTTACACAGTTTCAGACGCGCACCTCACAATACCAAGTGCAACCGCGGTATGTAGTGTTTAGCATCAAATACCATTTATAAAAAAACGCCCGCTATAAGAAGAAGCGGGCGTTTTTCGTGTAGCTGTATTTGGCTTATAAACCAAAAGCAACTTTTATTTCATCTACTTTGTTGAGTTGTTCCCAAGTAAATAATTCTACGGTTACCGTTTTTTCTAACCCCCCTGGGGCTTTGAATGTTTTGGTAACCTTTTGGTGTTGACGACCCATGTGGCCATAGGCTGCTGTTTCGCTATAAATTGGGTTTCTCAATTTTAGGTTTTTCTCAATAAAATAGGGACGCATATCAAAAAGACCTTCTACCTTTTTGGCAATTTCACCGTCGGTTAGGCTTACTTTGGCCGTGCCATAGGTGTTCACGTTTATGGAAGTTGGTTTGGCTACACCAATCGCATACGATACTTGTACCAATACTTCGTCACATAAACCTGCAGCAACTAAGTTTTTGGCAATATGACGGGTTGCATAAGCCGCCGAGCGGTCTACTTTTGATGGGTCTTTTCCAGAGAATGCTCCACCACCGTGCGCGCCTTTTCCACCATAAGTATCTACAATAATTTTACGTCCGGTTAAGCCGGTATCGCCATGCGGTCCGCCAATTACAAATTTTCCGGTGGGGTTGATGTGGTAGGTAATGTGGTCATTAAATAAATGGGCATATTGTGGGTATTTGGCTTTTACCCGAGGAATTAAAATGGTCGTTAAATCCTGGTAAATTTTGGCCAACATTTTGGCTTCTTCGTCAAAGTCGTCGTGTTGCGTAGAAATTACAATCGCGTCAATGCGAACGGGTTTGTTCTCATCAGAATATTCTAAAGTAACCTGTGATTTGGCATCGGGACGCAAATAGGTGATTTCGCTGTTTTCGCGACGAATGGCCGCCAATTCAATCAAAATGGCATGCGATAAATCAAGTGCCAAGGGCATGTAATTTTCAGTTTCGTTGGTAGCGTAGCCAAACATCATTCCTTGGTCTCCAGCGCCTTGTTCTTCGGGTTTACTGCGTTCAACCCCTTGATTGATGTCGCTTGATTGTTCGTGGATGGCCGAAAGCACGCCGCATGAATTGGCTTCAAACATGTATTCGCTTTTGGTGTACCCAATTTTCTTGATTACATCGCGGGCAATTTGCTGTACATCAAGGTAGGTGTTTGATTTTACTTCGCCCGCCAAAATTACTTGGCCTGTTGTAACCAAAGTTTCGCAAGCCACTTTTGAACTGGGGTCAAATGCCAAAAAATTGTCAATTAAAGCATCTGAAATTTGATCGGCCACTTTGTCTGGGTGTCCTTCGCTAACCGATTCGGAGGTAAATAAATAAGCCATACTATAGGTCTCTTAAAATTAAAAAATTAATTAAAGATGAAGAGAAATCGCAAAATAGCTAAAGGGAAAGTCCTGCTTTAGCATTTTTTTACGAGGTTGCAATCAGATCAAATTTCTCCTCAAAATTATGGCGCAAATTTAGAACTATTTTATAAACCACGCAGCAAACTTTAAATTTATTTTATATTTGCACCACAAACTCTAAAAATCTTCTATGATGAAAAAATTACTTTACTTATTTATGGTATTGCCTTTTGTTGCTTTAGCTCAAAACCAATACAATTACGGGTTCAGCGGCACCACTGCCGATATGACCACTGCAGGTTGGGTACGCACCAACCAAAGTACTTCGGCTTCGGCTACGTTGTGGACAGTTGCTTCGTACACCCCTGTAACAGTAAGCGCTACAGTACAAGCCTTGCCATTTAGCACACAGGCTTATACGAACGGCCAAACTTGTCCAGTACCTGTAGGACAAGCAGGAGGAAACAACTCCTTTGCCTTGGTAAATTTCACAAGTACGTCAAGTACATTGGCTACAGGAGCAACTATCAGTAACTGGTTAATTTCTCCAAGCATTACAGTGCAAACAGGTGACGTGGTTTCTTTCTACTCACGCATTGGAAAATTCTCTGCAACCAATACAGCTTCTTATCCTGACAACTTACAATTGCGTATGAGTACCAACGGTGCTTTTACCGCTGATCCAACAGGAGGTCCAGATGCAGTGGGTGATTATTCAGAGTTGTTGGTAGAAACCAATCCAGACTTAGACGTTACGTCTTATCCTGCCACTTGGACTTTGTATTCTTATACCATTACAGGATTGGATACACCTACCGATTGTAAATTTGCGTTCCGTTATTATGTAACCGATGGTGGACCACAAGGAAACAATTCAGATATTATTGGTATCGATTCTTTTTCTGTAGATCGTCCATTGGCTACCAATGATTTCTTCAAAGGAAACTTCTCGGTTTATCCAAATCCAGCTACTAACGTGTTGAACATTTCAAACCGTAACAATTTAGACATTACTGCTGCTCAAATCACTGATGTAAATGGTCGTGTAGTTGCTCAAACAACTGGTGCTGTTTCTCAAATCAACATTGCTGATTTAACTGCAGGAGTTTATTTCTTAAAAGTTACGTCAACGCAAGGTGTTGGAACTACACGTGTAGTGAAAAACTAAGTTAGGACAATTCTTATACTAAACCTGTTCAGCAATGAACAGGTTTTTTTTGTTTAAAAACGAAATCGATATCGTAGTTTTATTTTTTTTCTCGCTTGTAAATCTGAATCCTATACCCGTACTTTGCGCTGTTCATACTCGTATTGATTGTTATCACGAAAGCTGGAGGGAATAGACCCGTTGAAAGCTTAGCAACCCTTTGCCAAAAGAAGGTGCTACATTCTATTCGCCGTGGCGAAGCAGATAACCCCGAGAAATTCTTTCTCCCTTTTTTCTGATAACTTTTTGACGCCTACTGAGCTTGTTTTACAAACCAAACAACGCATTATGTTAGCTATACAAGAAGCCATCAAACAACGCATACTCGTGCTCGACGGAGCCATGGGCACACTGCTGCAACGCAATAATTTTTCGGAAGAAGATTTTAGAGGAAGCCGATTCCAAGATTTTCCGCACCCGCTCAAAGGCAACAACGATTTGTTGTCCATTACCCAGCCCGAAGCGGTTAAAAAAGTGCACCGTTTGTATTTTGAAGCCGGGGCCGATATTATAGAAACCAATACCTTTTCGTCAACCACCATTGGTATGGCCGATTATCACTTGGAAGATTTGGTCTATGAATTAAACTACCAATCGGCCAAAATTGCCCACGAAGTGGCCAACGAGTTTACCGACAAACCGCGTTATGTAGCTGGATCCATAGGTCCAACCAACCGAACCGCCTCCATGTCGCCCGATGTAAATGATCCCGGATTTCGTGCGGTGACTTTTGACGAACTTCGAATAGCTTACAAACAACAAGTTGAAGCCCTAATTGACGGCGGTTGCGATGTGTTGTTAGTTGAAACCATTTTTGATACGCTCAATGCCAAAGCTGCTTTGTTTGCCATTGAAGAAGTAAAAGAAGCCCGAAATCTAGACATACCCGTGATGGTTTCTGGCACAATCACCGATGCCTCTGGCCGCACCTTATCGGGCCAAACGGTTGAAGCCTTTTTAATCTCGATTTCGCACATTCCCTTGTTGAGTATTGGTTTTAATTGTGCCTTGGGTGCCGATCAACTGAAGCCCTATTTGTCACGCTTGGCCATGAACACGCAGTTGAACATTTCGGCACACCCCAATGCAGGTTTACCCAATGCCTTTGGTCAATATGATCAAACGCCTGCCGAAATGCAAGCGCTCATAAAATCCTATTTGCAAGATAATTTGATCAACATTATTGGTGGCTGTTGTGGGACGACGCCCGAGCATATTAAAGCCATTGCCGATGTGGCGAAGGAGTTTAAGCCGAGAGGTAGTAGAGATTAGGCAGTAGGTAATAGGTTTACTCCGCTCCGCTTCGTCGGTTCGTCCCGAAGCTTCGGGACTCGGGTCAGGTTTTTTAAAAAGGAATTTTTTTATGAATAATACAGGTACAAAATATTTAAAACTGTCTGGTCTAGAACCACTCGTCTTGACACCCGAAAGCAATTTCATTAACGTGGGCGAACGCACCAATGTAACGGGTTCGCGCAAATTTTTGCGATTAATCAAAGAAGAAAAATACGAAGAAGCGCTTACGGTAGCCAGAGAACAAGTAGAAGGTGGTGCGCAAATTATTGACGTCAACATGGACGAAGGCATGCTTGATGGGGTGTATGCGATGACTAAATTTCTCAACTTGATCGCTGCCGAGCCTGATATTGCGCGCGTGCCGGTGATGATTGACAGTTCCAAATGGGAAATTATCGAGGCGGGACTACAAGTTATACAAGGTAAAGGCGTGGTGAATTCCATTTCTTTGAAAGAAGGCAAGGAAGTGTTTGTGCAGCATGCCAAATTAATCAAGCGCTATGGTGCGGCAGTCATTGTAATGGCCTTTGACGAAAAAGGCCAAGCCGATACCTATGAACGCCGCATCGAAATTTGCAAACGCAGTTATGATATCTTGGTTAATGAAGTGCAATTTCCCGCTGAAGATATCATTTTTGATCCCAATATTTTTCCGGTGGCAACCGGCATGGACGAGCACAAACTCAATGCGCTCGACTTTTTTAAAGCTACCCAATGGATTCGCCAAAATTTGCCCTATGCCGGCGTTTCGGGCGGGGTAAGCAATGTGTCGTTTTCTTTTCGCGGAAATGACAAAGTGCGCGAAGCCATGCACTCGGCATTTTTATATCACGCCATCCAACACGGCATGACCATGGGGATTGTAAACCCAGAGATGTTGGAAATTTACGATCAAATTGATCCTGTTTTACTCGAACATGTAGAAGACGTTTTGCTCAACCGACGCGACGATGCCACCGAACGCTTATTGGATTTGGCCGAGAGTTTTAAAGGAATCTCCTCAAGCGGTGGAGCTGAAAAAGAAATCCAAGAATGGCGCAACGGTTCGGTACAAGAACGACTTACGCATTCGTTGGTGAAAGGCATCGACGAATTCATCGAATTGGATGTCGAAGAAGCTCGAATTGGCGCAACCAAAGCCATTGAGGTTATCGAAATTAATTTAATGGCCGGCATGAACGTCGTGGGTGATTTGTTTGGCAGCGGAAAAATGTTTTTGCCCCAGGTAGTCAAATCGGCACGGGTCATGAAAAAAGCAGTGGCCTACTTATTGCCCTTTATCGAAGCACAAAAAGAAGGAAAATCATCTTCGGCTGGAAAAGTTTTGATGGCTACCGTAAAAGGCGACGTGCACGACATTGGTAAAAACATTGTATCGGTGGTCTTGGCTTGCAATAATTTTGAAATCATCGATTTGGGCGTAATGGTACCGCCCGAAAAAATTATCGAAACGGCCCAACGTGAGCAAGTTGATATCATTGGCTTGAGCGGATTGATTACGCCTTCATTAGATGAAATGGTGTATTTGGCCAAAGAGTTAGAAAAATTAAACATCAGTATTCCTATTATGATTGGTGGAGCCACCACCTCGCGAGCCCACACCGCCGTAAAAATTGCCCCCGAATATTCGGCAACAGTGGTGCATGTAAACGATGCATCGCGTGCGGTAACTGTGGCCAGTAATTTGCTGCAAACCGAAACCAAAGAATCCTATACGACTGCCATTCGTGCCGAATACGATCAGTTGCGCGAAGGCTATTTGAGTCGCAGTCGAGATAAAAATTTCTTGTCGATCGAGGAAGCACGAAAAAACAAACTGCAATTGGATTGGGACCGTTTCACCCCACAGAAACCCAATTTTATCGGCAGCAAAACCGTTGAGGTAGCATTGAACCAATTGGTTGAATATATCGACTGGACGCCGTTTTTTGGTTCTTGGGAATTGTATGGTAAATATCCGGCTATCCTCACCGATGAGGTGGTGGGCGAGCAAGCGTCGGCTTTATTTGCCGATGCCCAAAAAATGCTCAGTCAAATTGTTTCCGAAAAATGGTTTGCCGCCAAAGGCATATTGGGAATTTTTCCAGCCAATACCGTTAACGACGACGACATTGAACTCCAACCTACCACCTCCAACCTACCACCTATTACCTTTTTAACCCTTCGCCAACAATCCCAAAAAACAGCTGGCGCGCCCAATATTGCCTTGGCCGATTTTATTGCGCCCAAAGACAGCGGCAAACAAGATTACCTCGGTTGTTTTTGTGTCACCACCGGATTTGGGGTAGAAGAAAAAGCATTAGAATTCGAAAAAAACCTAGACGATTACAATTCCATATTAGTGAAAGCCTTGGCCGATCGTTTGGCCGAAGCCTTTGCCGAGTATCTCCATTTACAAGTACGAACAGAAATTTGGGGCTATGCGGTCCACGAAAATTTATCCAATACCGAGCTAATTCAGGAAGCATACAAAGGCATTCGACCCGCGCCAGGATATCCGGCTTGTCCCGATCATTTGGAAAAACCAACCATTTGGAAACTCTTGCAAGTTGAGGAAACTATAGGCGTGAAATTGACCGAAAGTATGGCCATGTGGCCGGCCTCTTCGGTTTCGGGTTATTATTTTGCAAACCCCGAAAGTAAATATTTTGGCTTGGGAAAAATTAAACCCGATCAGGTTGAAGATTACGCCAAACGAAGAAACATCAGTACCGAAGAAGCCACAAAATGGTTGGCTCCAAACATAGCAGATTAAACAGTCATAAAGTTGCAAGTCAAAAGTCATCAAGTAATTTGGCTTTCGACTTTCGACTTTCAAACGTTAAGACTTAAATTATGAAAGTAACCCAGCACATCGAAAACGCCAACGGAAAGCCCTTGTTTTCTTTCGAGATTTTACCGCCTTTGAAAGGTCAAAATATTCAGTCCATTTTTGACAGTATTGATCCCTTGATGGAGTTCAATCCACCCTTTATTGATGTGACTTATCACCGCGAGGAATATGAGTTCAAGGAATTGCCCTCCGGTTTGTTGCAAAAAAAAGTGGTCAAAAAACGTCCGGGAACGGTAGGTATTTGCGCGGGTATTCAAAATAAATACAATGTCGATGCCATTCCGCATATTTTGTGTGGTGGATTTACCAAAGAAGACACCGAAAACTTGCTCATTGATTTGGATTTCTTGGGAATAGACAATGTGGTGGCCCTACGCGGGGATGCCTTAAAAAACGAAACTTATTTTAAAGCCGAGAAAGAGGGCAATGAATATGCCAGTGAATTGGTGACGCAAATTAGTAACTTGAACAAGGGAATCTATTTGGACGAAGACCTTAAAAATTCGGCCCAAACCAATTTTTGTATTGGTGTGGCCGGTTATCCCGAAAAACACATGGAAGCGCCCAGTTTTGATAGCGACATTCGTTTTTTGAAAGAAAAAATTCAAAATGGTGCCGATTATATTATTACCCAAATGTTTTTTGACAACCAAAAATTCTTTGATTTTGTGGCCAAATGCCGTCAAGAAGGCATTACGGTTCCCATTATTCCGGGCTTGAAACCTTTGGCGACTAAAAAACAATTGAACCAAATTCCGTTGCGATTCAGCATTGATTTACCCGACCAACTCATTATGGAGGTGGTGAAAGCCAAAGACAACGAAGCGGTGCGCCAAATTGGGATCGAATGGTGTACCGCACAAAGTAAAGAACTTGTGGCTGCTGGCATTCCAGTCTTGCATTATTATTCCATGGGCAAGGCCGATAACATCAAACAAATTGCCCAAGCGCTGTTTTAAAAAATAGAATATATTTACGGCCAAATTTCTCGCATGAAGCAATTTCTTTTTGGTACGGTACTTCTTATGTGTTCATGGAGTTGGGCGCAAAAAAAAGCAAATCCCTACGCGATAGAAGCGTCAGTTTTGCGCGGAAATGTGCTGCTGCATTCGCCCTATATGGCGCAATTTATTACCGGTCATCCCGACGGATTTATGTTGACTTATGCCCACAAAACCACTGGGCAACACGAATGGGAATCTACCTATAACTTTCCCGATTACGGACTTTATTTTTTGTATCAAGATTTCAAGAATCCGCTGCTGGGATACAATTCGGCGGTGGGCGGATTTTATAAATTTTACTTTGCCAATCGCCACTTGAGCTTAAAAATCGCGCAAGGCTTGGCCATGACCACCAATCCCTATGATCGAGTAACCAACTCCAAAAACAGGGCTTTTGGTTCTCGTTTCATGGGCAATACCAATTTTATGTTTGGCTATACCCGCGATAAAATTGTGGGTAATTTGGGCCTCGATGTGGGATTGTTTTTTACACATTATTCCAATGGACGGTTCAAATCACCCAACAGCGGCGTCAATACTTACGGCATCAATTTGGGCGTACATTACGACATGAATCCTGTTGCATTGCCTATTACCAATCCCACAACAAGCTCTAAATTTAGGGAGCCCATCAAGTATAATTTTATACTCCGTACCGGTGTCAACGAGAGTCCGAGTATTGGCAGCGGGCAAAAGCCATTCTACCATGTGGGTGCCTATGCCGATAAACGCCTGGGCAGAAAAAGTGCCCTCCAGTTGGGAACCGAAGTGTTTTTTACCCTATCCAATCAAGAATACATTCGCTACAAATCGATTGCCTTTCCCGAGTTAAACATCGATCCCAATACCGATTACAAAAGAGTTGGGGTTTTTGTAGGCCACGAATTGTTTATCAACCGCCTTTCGTTTGAAGCTCAATTGGGCTATTACGTGTATCAACCGTATAAATTGGATATTTCGATGTACGATCGCATAGGGATCAAATATTATTTTACCAAAAACTGCTTTACCGGTGTGGGAGTAAAAACCCACGGACTCATGGCCGAAGCCACCGAATTTGCATTAGGCATTCGATTATAATAGTATGAAAACAAGTAAACGCTTCATGTTAATTTTCATAGCCTGCTTGCTGGCTACCCTCACAGCTTGTTCAGGTTTGGACGATTGCCTCAAATCATCAGGAGCCATGGCTACCAAAGAAATTGATTTGCAAGGGCAAACATTTTCATCGGTATTGGTAAATCGCGGTATTGCCTTGGTGGTAAAGCAAGGGCCTGAATATGCTGTCACGGTAAAAGCCGGGCAAAATTTGGTGGACGATATACAGGTGCAAATTTCAAATAATTTTCTCACCCTAAAAGACGGAACCACCTGTAATTGGACCCGCGAATACGGCCAAACCACAGTGTACATTACCGCACCTGATATCGATAAGATCTACAGTAAAACCGAGTTAGAGATTCGGTCAGAAGGGGTGTTGTCCTTCTCGCATTTGCATCTATTTGCCATGGATATCGTTGACGGGTTCAAAGGTGTGGGCAACGGCGATTTTAAACTTCAAGTCAATGCGCCAAATTTAACCATTGAAAACAATGACTTGTCGCGCTATTACATGAGTGGAACCGTAGCCAATTTGTCGGTAAATTTTTATGAGTCGGGCGGAATTTTTTACGGGCAAAACTTAATTGCCAATGCTATACAAGTATACCATCGCGGTTCTAATGACCTGTATTTGCATCCGGTTGAATCCATTACGGGATCCATTTATAATTTGGGGAATATCTATTGCAGTCCTCGGCCACCCTTGGTCAATGTACAAGAGTACTACCGCGGTCACATTTACTTCAATTGATCCAATTTATTTTTGGGTCAATTCGTGAAATACCGTTTCTAAGTTTTTGTTTTTCTGATTGATTTGCAAGGTTTTTAGGCCATTGGCTTGGGCAAAATCAAACACATCTTTGCGGGCGTCGTTATCCGAATTAAAGATAAGTTCCCAACAATTTCCTCCGGTAGATACTGACGAAACCAGCTGCGGCAAGGTGTTTAATTGTTCGGCGGTAACCGCTAAATCAAATTCTACTTCAATAATTTGTTGCGTTTGCGTAGCTACTACTGCATCAATTTTCTTGTCGGCTACTAATTCTCCTTCGTTGATGATGATCACGCGATCGCAAAGCGCTTCTACTTCTTGCATGATGTGGGTAGACAACAATACCGTTTTGTTTTTGCCAACTGCTTTAATCACTGCGCGAATTTCAACCAACTGATTCGGATCTAAACCGGTAGTAGGTTCGTCCAAAATGAGCACCGCTGGATCGTGCAACAATGCACTGGCCAATCCCACACGCTGGCGGTAACCTTTGGATAACTGTCCAATTTTTTTGTGGGCTTCTTTTTGCAAGCCGGTGAGTTCAATCACGGTTGCAATGCGGCTTTTGTCTACTTTATAGACATCGGCTTGGTATGCCAAATATTCGCGTACATACAAATCCAAATACAGCGGGTTGTGTTCGGGCAAATAGCCAATACATTGCTGAACTTGTAGGGATTGGGTTGCCACATCAAATCCATTTACCCAGGCACTGCCTTTGTCTGCAGCCAGGTAGGTGGTTAAGATTTTCATCAAGGTAGATTTTCCGGCACCATTGGGACCTAAAAAACCTACAATTTCTCCTTTTTCGATGCGAAACGAAAGGTCGTTTAGGGCTTTTTGCGTGCCATAATTTTTGGAGATGTGCTGAACTTCAATTGACATAACAAGGATTTGGAGCAAAAGTAACCAATTGTAGGGTTTCAAAAATAAGCCATGCGGTTTTTTTCGCCTCATATAAGTTAAAAATTTAGTTGCTGCAAATAGACTGCTGTGATGGGCGGTATATCGCAAAAAGGAATTATTTTTACGGCAGATTTTACACTATGGATAGCAATTCTACTTGGGGAGATTGGGTGCAGGCGTTGTCAAACGAACAACCCTTGCTCATTGCCGGACCTTGCAGCGCCGAAACCGAAGCGCAAGTAATGGCCACTGCTCATGGATTGCAAGCCACTCCTGCCCGTATTTTTAGAGCCGGAATTTGGAAACCGCGAACCCGTCCAGGTGGATTTGAAGGTTTAGGCGAAATTGGTTTGCCCTGGTTGCAACGCGTCAAAGCCGAAACCGGCATGCTTACAGCCGTTGAGGTAGCCAATGCCGCACATGTTCAAGCTGCTTTGGCACACGATGTGGATGTATTGTGGATCGGTGCCCGCACCACGGTAAATCCATTTGCGGTACAAGAAATAGCCGATGTGCTCCAAAATACCGATAAAATTGTCTTGGTAAAAAATCCAGTAAATCCCGATTTGGCGTTGTGGATTGGCGCAATAGAACGCTTGGCTCAAGCTGGAATCAAAAAATTAGGGGCCGTACACCGTGGCTTTTCAACCTACGATAAATCCCGTTACCGCAACCTGCCCGAGTGGCAAATCGCCATTGAGTTGCAACGTAAATTCCCCACGCTGCCTTTGTTTTGCGATCCGTCCCACATCGCAGGCAGACGCGATTTGTTGCAAGAAGTGGCCCAACAAGCCCTCGACTTGAATTACCAGGGGCTCATGATCGAAACCCATTGCACACCCGATAAGGCCTGGAGCGATGCCCAACAACAAATTACACCCGAACGCCTGGTTGAATTATGGGCCGATTTGCGAATTCCAAAAACCACCGATACAGCCGAAGCGTACCAAGCAGCCTTACGCAATTTGCGTTTACACATTGATGCCTATGACGTGAAATTGCTTGATATTTTGGGCAATCGCATGCAAATCGCAAGCGAGATTGGGGTGTTAAAAAAAGAAAATAACGTAGCCGTACTCCAACAAGACCGTTGGAATACCTTGCTCGAGAAAATGATACAGGCCGGGCACGAAAAAGACTTGAGCCAAGAATTTATCTTACGCCTATTTCAAGCCATTCACCAAGAAAGCATTCACCACCAAGAACAGGTAATTTATAACCCAGAATCCTAATGCAATTGGCTAAGATGACAGGAATTGTATACAAATCGACAGGCAGTTGGTACACGGTAAAAACCGAACAAGGGGATTTTTTGGAATGCCGCATGAAAGGAAAATTCCGGATGAAGGGCATCAAAAGCACCAATCCCATTGCAGTGGGCGATCTAGTCGATTACGAATTAGAAATCACTTCTGACACCACTACCGGAACCATTTACCACATTCATGAACGCAAAAATTACATTGTGCGCAAATCGGTGAATTTATCCAAACAGTTGCACATCATTGCCTCCAATATAGACCAGGTTTTTTTACTGATTACTATTTCCAATCCACCCACCACCACATCATTTATCGATCGGTTTTTGGCCACCGCCGAGGCCTATGCTATTCCGGCGGTGTTGGTGTTTAATAAAATTGATACCCTCGACGATACCACCCTCGACGAGCAATTGTTTATGCAGCACATTTACCAAGAGATTGGCTATCCCTGTTTGCGCGTTTCCTCTACCCAACAAAAGGGGTTGGAGCAGTTAAAAGAATTGATGCTGGGAAAAGTGAGCATGTTCTCGGGACATTCGGGCGTGGGTAAATCAACTTTGGTCAATGCCCTCGAACCCAAATTGCATCTTAAAACTACCGAAATTTCTGAGCAAAGCCAACAAGGGCAGCACACCACTACTTTTGCCGAAATGTATGATTTGTCGTTTGACGCCAAAATAATCGATACGCCGGGCATCAAGGGATTTGGTATAGTAGACATGCAGCCCTCCGAAATTGGCAGCTATTTCCCCGAGTTTTTTCAGCGCAAATCCCAGTGTAAATTCCACAATTGTTTGCACAAAGAGGAGCCGCATTGTGCTGTAAAAAACGCACTCGAAAATGACGAAATTGCTTGGTCACGCTACCGTTCGTACTTGCAAATGCTTGAAGGGGATGACGAACATTACCGCACCGATATTTACAACGACGATCGTGCCGCGAGCGATGCTACCCGAAAATCCTAAGCCATGAAAGTAGTGATTCAACGCGTGCGTTCGGCTCAGGTGGCCATTGATGAAAAAGTGGTGGGGCAAATAGAAAAAGGTTTGTTGGTTTTGGTGGGGTTTGAAGCCGCTGATACCCATGAAGATATTGATTGGGTAGTAGCCAAAACGGTCAATTTGCGCATTTTTAATGACGAAAATGGCGTGATGAATTGTTCGTTGCTCGAAACCGGTGAATCGTTGTTGTTGGTGAGTCAATTTACCTTACACGCTTCGACCAAAAAAGGAAATCGGCCATCCTATATCCAGGCGGCCAAGCCCGAAATCGCGATTCCACTCTATGAAAAGTGCATTCAAACGTTTGAATTGGCTTTACAAAAAACAATTCAAACGGGTCAATTTGGCGCCGACATGCAAGTGTCGTTGGTCAATGACGGCCCGGTTACAATACTCATTGATTCTAAAAATAAAGAATAAATTTTCTTAGTTGAAAAATTCTTACATTTCACGATAAATAGAATTACTATGGTAAAAAAATATTTTTCTTTTCTCCTCTGCATCTTTTCTTCTATCGTCTTTTCTCAAAAATTGGATTATTCAATCCAAAGTATTCCGGATAGTCTAAAACAGAATGCAAATGCAGTGATTCGATTCAATCAACTAGATATTCTTATTACATCTCAAGAAAACATGAAAATTACGACCAAAAGGGTAGTTTCTGTTTATAATGAAAAAGGAATGGGGGCAATTGATGCCCTTGAAGAGTATGACAAAAGCACTAAAGTAACGTCTATTGAAGCAATAGTTTTTGACGAGAATGGAAAAGAAATCAAACGAATTAAACGGAAAGATTTTCGAGATCAATGTGTTATAGAAGGCTCTTCTTTATTTTCAGACAATAGAATACTGTTTTTGAATTATACACCTACTCAATTCCCTTTTACAATTGTTTATACAAGCGAAATAGAAACGTCAAATACTGCTTTTATTCCCAGATGGTATCCCTTGTCAGATTACAATGTTTCGCTTGAAAAAAGTGTATTGAACGTGAACTGCTTGGTAGATTTAGGATTTAAAAAGAAAGAAATTAATTTTCCCAATTTTAAAATACAGAAACGTGTAGACACATCGAGTCAATTAAGTTATGAGTTGACTGGAGTTGTTGCACAAAAGCCAGAAGATTTTAGTGTTTCAAATCTAATTTTTCCAAATTTGATGATGGGACTTGAAAAATTCAATCTGGAAGGAGTTAATGGGTATGCTAAAGATTGGAAGGAATTTAGCAAATGGTATTCGGAGAAAATTTTGGCGGGCACTACTGACTTGCCAGAGGAAACTAAAGCAAAGATAAAATCGCTTGTTGGCGATGAAAAAGATATCGTTAAAAAAGCAAAAATCGTATATCAGTATGTACAGAGCAAATCAAGATATGTCAGTATTCAAGTTGGAATAGGAGGATGGAAACCAATCTTGGCCAGTGATGTTGATCGATTGGGTTATGGCGATTGTAAAGCATTGACAAATTACACAAAAGCCTTGTTGGATGTGGTTGGTGTCCCGTCCTATAATACCCTTTTATATGGGAACCATGCTAAAACAAATATAGAATCAGATTTTGTTTCGATGCAGGGAAATCATATGATTTTGTGTGTTCCAAGCGATAACAACAATATTTTTTTAGAATGTACAAGTCAGGATAGTCCTTTTGGTTATTTAGGAACGTTCACAGATGACAGAGATGTTCTTGTAGTACAATCAGATGGAGGTGAAATTGTTAGAACAAAAATATATGAAGACATGGATAATACTCAAATCAGCACTGGGTCTTATTCTATTTCATCGACGGGTGATTTTTCAGGAAAAATAAACATCCTTTCTTCCGGAACCAAATACAACAAGAAGTCACAAATTCAAACTTTTTTGCCCCATCAAAAAGAGAGTTATTACAAAGAATATTGGGATAATATTTATAATTTGAAGTTGGAGAAAATGAACTTTGTCAATGACAAAGAAAAGGTTCAATTTACAGAAGAAGTAGCGCTTTCTGCAACACAGTACGCCGGTATAACAAACGGCAAGATGATGTTTGAAATGAATGCCTATAATCATGCTTCAGGGAATATAAATAGAATTCGAAATCGAAAAACACCTTTTGAAATTCAAAGAGGTTACGTAGACAAAGACGAAATTGAAATTGAATTACCTGTGCTTTTCGCTATCGAATTTTTGCCAACTAACTTTGAGTTAAACACAAAGTTTGGGAAATATAAAACAGAAATTATTAAAAGGAGTAATACAAGTTTACTATACAAACGAACGATGTATCTTAAAAAAGGCCTATATACCAATAAAGAATACGATGATTTTAGGCTATTTATGGAACAAGTAGCCAAAAATGACGAAGCAAAAATAATACTTACCCCAATCCATTAATTGTATGAAATTTATCAAATCCTTCCTGCTATTTATTTTTTTCATTTGTAGTTCAAAAAGTATCGCTCAGAATTTTGAGTTAGGTAAAGTTACTATTGCTGAACTTCAAGAAAAAAGACACCCAAAAGACAGTACAGTTAATGCTGCTTTTTTGTTTAAAAAAGGAGAAGTGTTTTTTGAAGACTTGACAACAATAACTCGTGTTAGAATAAAAATTAAAATTTACAAAAAAGAAGGCTTTGAATGGGCAAATGAAGAAATTTCACATTATTTAAATGGGGAAAGTGTTTCATTTTCAAATGCTACAACGTACAATTTGGTAGATGGTAAAATTGAAAAGATTAAATTGAAAAAAGAAGGTGAATTTGAACAAAAAATAAATAAATATTATAGTTTAAAGAAAATCACAATGCCAAACCTAAGGGAAGGCTCAATTATTGAGTATGAATATGTAATTAAATCGGGCAATTTTGGGTCGTTGAGGGATTGGTATTTTCAATCTTCTATTCCTGTAAATTATTCGGAATATAAAGTTAAAATCCCCTATTTTTTAACATTTAACAAACGAATAAAAGGGTTTTTATATCCTAAACTGTCTGCTGAGCCAACGTACAATAGAGAAACATCAGAAGTATATAAGTTAGAGAATATCCCGTCGATGAAGCAAGAGTCTTTTGTGAATAACATAAATAATTATAGAGCGGGTATTTCATATGAATTAGCGTTAGTTAATTTACCTGGATATGTATATAAATCATTTTCAACAGATTGGAATGCAGTTACAAAAACCATTTATGATGATTCTGATTTTGGCGCGGAACTGAATAAGAATGCTTATTTTGAAGATGATCTAAATCCACTAATTAAAGGGTTAGCGACCAATGAAGAAAAGATAGAAGTGATTTTTAATTATGTCAAATCACGGGTTAAATGGAATAAATACACTGGATATTCTTGCAATGATGGCGTAAAAATTGCATATAAGGATAAAACAGGAAACGTGGCAGAAATCAATTTAATGCTTACTGCAATGCTCCGTTATGCAGGTTTGAATGCAAACCCTGTTTTGGTTAGTACTCGTAATAATGGGATTGCATTGTTTCCCAGTAGAACAGCTTTTAATCATGTGATTGTGGCGGTTGAAATGCCAGAAGGAAATATGTTGCTTGATGCAACAGAAAAGTATGCGGGATATGGTGTTTTGCCATTTAATGACCTAAACTGGATAGGTCGATTGATAAGAAAAGATGGTACTTCTGAAGAAGTAGATTTAATGCCTAAAAAAATATCTAATGATTACGTAGCAATGAATTACTCAATCGATCCGAAGGGTATGATTTCCGGCAAATTGCGACGACAGATGACAGACTATAATGCATTAGCATTTAGAAAAAAAGTAGAAGATGTAAATGAAGATACATATCTTGAAAAATTAGAAAATGAAAATGAAAAAATTGAAATTAAGGAGTATTCAAGAGCAAATGAAACCGATTTAAAATTGCCGGTTGTCGAAACTTATTCTTTTACAGGTTCTAATTTAACCGAATTAATAGGGGATAAAATTTACATCAATCCATTGCTATTTTATACCTATCATGAAAATCCTTTTAAACAAGAAGTTAGAGAATATCCTGTAGATTACGGATACTCATTTCAAGACAAGTATGCGGTTAATATCCAAATCCCAGATGGATATAAAATAGAAACATTGCCTGCTTCAGGAATATTTTCTATGCAAGATGATTTAGGAATGTTTAAGTTTATGACAAGTACTTCAGGTAATTTTATTAATGTAATAGTACTTCATCAAATAAATACCCCAATTATATCATCGGAATATTATGAAATGTTAAAGGAGTTTTATCAAAAAATGATAGACAAACAAAACGAGAAAATTGTATTGGTAAAAATATAAAATATGGACCTAAAAAACAGCCAACTCGACGTTGACAACTGGATCAAAAACCATGGGGTGCGATACTTTAACGAACTTACCAATATGGCGCAACTCACCGAAGAAGTAGGTGAGGTGGCCCGCATTATTGCCCGTCGATACGGCGAACAATCCGAAAAAGAATCCGACAAAAACAAAGACTTGGGCGAAGAATTGGCCGATGTGGTTTTTGTGGTGCTCTGCTTGGCCAATCAAACGGGCATTGATTTGCAAGCGGCCTTTGATAAAAAGTTGGATCTCAAAACCCAACGCGACCACGACCGTCACCAACAAAACGACAAATTACATTCCTAATGCAGGTAGATAGCCGCTCGGTTGCCTTTGGAAGCCAATTGGGTACTCTCGATTTGTCTTCGTCAAAATCAGAATTCAATCGAGCACTGATACTTCAGGCACTAAATCCTACCATTTCCATTTCGGGTCATTCTGCTGCCGACGATGTGCAAGTGATGCAACGGGCTTTGGCACAATCCCACGGAGAAATTGATTGCCACCATGCCGGCACTGCCCTGCGTTTTCTCACAGCTTATTTTGCGAGTATGGAAGGGGTTTCGGTGGTATTAAAAGGCTCAACTCGCTTGCACGAGCGTCCCATTGCTCCCTTGGTTTTGGCCTTGCAAAAATTGGGTGCATCCATTACGTATTTAGAAAAAGATGGTTTTCCGCCTTTGCAAATAGCCGGAAAAAAACTCATGGCTAAGTCAGTGGCTATTTCGGCAGCACAGAGCAGTCAATATGTTTCAGCTTTATTACTCATTGGCGCTTCTTTGCCCAATGGATTGGAATTGAGTTTAGAAGATGAGGTGGTTTCTGCGCCTTACATAGCCATGACCTTGGATCTTTTGAAAAGTATAGGCGTTTCAACAGAAACAAAGGATAACACCATTTATGTACATCCGTTGGCCGAAACAAAACCGGTGCTGTTGCCCATCGAATCAGACTGGTCGTCGGCGTCTTATTATTATGCAATTGTTGCATTAGCTCCAGTGGGGACCTCAATTTCTCTCGGCACTTTTTTTTCTCAAAGTAGACAAGGCGATGCCGAAGTGGCGCAATTATTTACCGAATTTGGCGTACATACCACATTTGAAGGAAATCACATCATACTCAAAAAAGAACGGGCAGTCGATTTTTCAACGGCGCCTGAACTATCATTTAATTTATTGGCCCAACCCGATTTGGCGCAAACCCTTGCAGTGACTTGTGCCGGCTTGGGCTGTAAAGTGCTATTTACCGGGTTGCAATCGCTCAAGATCAAAGAAACCGATCGGTTGCTGGCCTTACAAACCGAACTCACCAAATTGGGCGTGGCAGTTCAAATTAGCGACAATTCATTGCGTCTGCAAGCGCCAGATCAGCTGAATCAGAATGTAAAAATCACGACGTACAACGATCACCGCATGGCTTTATCATTTGCGTGTTTGGCCGTAAAAATTCCAATTGCCATCGAAAATCCGAGTGTGGTTGTCAAATCCTATCCCGAATTTTGGACGCATTTGGCGCAAATTGGCTTTCGTTGTGAAAATTAAATCGCCCGAGCGGTTGTATTTAGTAGCTTTTCAAAAATAAACAGCAAAACACTTGACATCCCCTATTTCAGGGTAGTATATTTGCGCTCCTTTGTGGGACAGCACTTTGCCAGCCACAATTTAATAACACCCAGTTCATCTTATGAAATTATCGCACTTCAATTTTAATTTACCCAAAGAGCTTTTAGCCGAATTTCCAACTGAAAACAGAGACGAATCGCGTTTAATGGTCATCAACAGAGCCAACAAAACGATTGAGCACAAAATGTTCAAAGACGTGATCGATTATTTTGACGACGGCGATGTAATGATCCTGAACAATACCAAAGTATTTCCGGCACGTTTGTACGGAAACAAGGAGAAAACGGGTGCCCGTATCGAGGTGTTTTTGTTGCGCGAATTGAATGCCGAGCAACGTTTGTGGGACGTATTGGTTGATCCTGCTCGTAAGATTAGAATTGGAAACAAATTGTACTTTGGCGATGACGATTCGTTGGTGGCTGAGGTTATTGACAACACGACTTCACGTGGACGTACCTTGCGTTTTTTATATGACGGATCGTATGAGGAGTTCCGCAACAAATTGACCGAACTGGGCGAAACCCCAATCCCAAAATACATTAACCGCGAAGTAACTCCTGAAGATGCCGAGCGTTACCAAACCATTTACGCCAAAGAAGAAGGAGCAGTAGCGGCGCCTACTGCGGGCTTGCACTTTTCAAAACACTTGTTGAAACGCTTGGAAATAAAAGGCGTTCACTTTGCCGAAGTGACTTTACACGTGGGATTAGGCACCTTTAATCCGGTTGAGGTAGAAGATTTGTCTAAACACAAAATGGACTCAGAAGAATTATTTATTTCTGAAAAAGCCTGTGATTTGGTAAATAATGCCAAACTAAATAAGAAACGTGTGTGTGCCGTAGGAACAACCTCGATGCGCGCCATTGAAAGTTCGGTTTCATCGGCCAGAACCTTGAATCCATTTACCGGTTGGACCAATAAATTTATTTTTCCTCCACACGATTTTAGTATCGCCGATTGCATGATTACCAATTTTCATACGCCAAAATCTACTTTATTGATGATGATTTCGGCCTTTTGTGGTCACGACCTCATGAAACAAGCCTACGACGAAGCCATCAAAGAAGGCTACCGTTTTTATTCGTATGGCGATGCGATGTTGATTATATAAAAAATACCGGCTGAAGAGCCGGTTTTTTTTTAGTCATAAAGTCAAAAGTCGTAAAGTCAAAAGGGTAGAAGTATACTAAGAACTATATTGATTAACGATTGCTGATTGCTTCGCCAGTTCGAGCAAAGTTCTCGGGTAATGATTTTTGATTTTTGAATTGAAAATACACTAAGAACAACTTTAAACTGTCAACCGTTAACTTTTAACTCATAAAAACACACCCCCAGCCCCTCTCGAGAGGGGAGTTTTAGAAGTATACTAAGTACTATTTTGATTAACGATTGCTGATTGCTTCGCCAGTTCGAGCAAAGTTCTCGGGTAATGATTTTTGATTTTTGAATTGAAAATACACTAAGAACAACTTTAAACTGTCAACCGTTAACTTATAACTAAAAACACACCCCCAGCCCCTCTCGAGAGGGGAGTTTTAGAAGTATACTAAGTACTATTTTGATTAACGATTGCTGATTGCTTCGCCAGTTCGAGCAAAGCTCTCGGGTAACGATTTTTGATTTGCATTCAAAGAACTTCCATTTGCAGTAAACTGTAAACTTAAAACTGTTAACTGTAAACCTTCAACTCTTTCAAAAAAACTAAACTCCCAATTCGTGTTTCTACAACCGAAAATGCTACATTTATGCCCACTAAAACCAAACGCATGAGCTTTCAAAATACCCTTGAATTTGCCCAAAAATTGGATGCGCAAGATCCGTTGGCACACTATAAAAAAGAGTTTATTTTTCCGCAGCACCACGGAAAAGATGTGATTTATTTTACCGGAAATTCATTGGGGCTGCAACCCAAACGCAGTAAAGCCTATGTAGATGAAATCATGAACGACTGGGCCAATTTGGCGGTTGAAGGGCATTTTTATGCCGAGAAACCCTGGTGGGATTACCACGAGCGTTTTGCCGAACCCTTGAGTAAAATTGTAGGAGCCAAACCATCCGAGGTTACGGTAATGAATACCCTTACAGTGAATTTGCATTTGCTGATGGTCTCATTTTATCAGCCCACAACTACCCGTTATAAAATTATTTGCGAAGAAAAAGCTTTTCCATCTGATCAATACATGATCCAAAGTCAAATTCAGTTTCATGGTTATGATCCCAAAACGGCATTGGTTGAAATTAAGCGCCGCGAGGGCGAGCACAACATTCGTTTGGAAGATGTGTTGGAGGTGATTCGCCAAGAAGGAGAGACAGTGGCTTTGGTTTTAATAGGCGGTGTAAATTATTATACCGGTCAGGTGTTTGACATGAAAACCATTACCCAAGTGGGCCACGAAGTGGGAGCCAAAGTGGGTTGGGATTTGGCACATGCTGCCGGAAATATCGAAATGAAGTTGCACGACTGGCAGGTTGATTTTGCCGCCTGGTGCAGTTACAAATACATGAACTCTGGGCCCGGGAATGCATCGGGCTGTTTCATTCACGAAAAACACCATAGTGATCCCAATTTACCTCGTTTCGCAGGCTGGTGGGGACACAACAAAGAACGTCGATTTAAAATGGAACCGCAATTTGATCCGGTTCAAGGAGCCGACGGTTGGCAAATCAGCAACTTGCCTATTTTGTCTTTGGCACCCTATTTGGCTTCTGTACACTTATTTGACGAAGTAGGCATGCCGGCTTTGGTGGCCAAACGCGATCAGATTACCAGTTATTTAGAATTTATATTGGCTGAGATTAGCCGTGAAGTACAAGGTGCTTTTGAGGTGATTACCCCTTCAGAACCCAGTCAACGTGCGAGCCAACTTTCGGTTTTCTTGCACGGCGAAGGCCGACGATTATTTGAGTATTTGATGCAAAACGGCGTGATTACCGATTGGCGCGAACCCAATGTAATTCGTTTGGCGCCTGTGCCATTGTATACGTCTTATGCAGATATGTATCATTTTGGGCAAGTATTAAAAGCAGGAATTGCTGCCAAATAATCTACAACCCATGGCCATCAAACGAAACGGAAAGTTAAAAAAGCGCTACAAAATTTTAGTAGGGGTCGTGTTGATTTTACTGGTGATGGCTGGAACTGGGTTTGCTTATGTGCAGCACCTAAAACCAACCTATACAGGGCAAAAAGAGTTAGTCGGAATGCAGCAAGAAACCGCTGTTTACTTTGACGAGTATGGCATTCCACACATTTATGCCGAAACTGAAGCCGATGCCATGGTGGCCTTGGGCTATGTACATGCGCAAGATCGGTTGTGGCAAATGGAACTCATGCGCCGCATTGCCCCGGGAAGATTGTCTGAAATTTTCGGGTCGAAACTACTTAAAACCGACCGTTTTTTTGCAGGCATTGGGATCGATGAAAATTCAGCACAAGCCGTCGCCCAACTCGATAAGAATAGTGTGAGTTATAAATTGGCACAGGCCTATTTGCAAGGTATCAATCAGTTTATTGCCGATGGTCCTACGCCAATTGAATACCAATTGTTGGGACTTGAAAAGACACCTTTTACCCTGAAAGATATACACAACGTATTGGGATTTATGTCGTTTAGCTTTGCGATGGCACAAAAAACAGATCCGTTGTTGACACACATCCGAGACAAATGGGGGCCGTCCTATTTGACTGATTTTGGCATTGAAGGACAATGGAATACCGCACAACTTAAGAACGCCAAAACGCCCGCCACCGATTATACTCCCATTGCTACAGCTTTGGCGCAAGTACTTGAAAATAGTCCAGTTCCTCCCTTTATTGGGAGCAACAGCTGGGTAATCGGAGCTGCCAAAACACAACAACACAAAGTGATTTTTGCCAACGATCCGCACATTGGGTTTTCGCAACCCGGCACCTGGTATGAGGCGCATATTGTTACACCAAATCATGAAATGTACGGCTATTATATGGCAGGCGTTCCTTATCCTTTGTTGGGTCATAACCGCAATTATGCCTATGGATTAACCATGTTTGAAAACGATGACATTGATTTTTATACCGAGAAAACCAATCCGAATAATGCCGATACGTACCAAACGAAATCGGGTTATGTTGCTTTTACGAAAAAGACCAAACGCATTTTAGTAAAAGACAGTACGGCGGTTTCTGTAACGCTCAAATCGAGTGTGCATGGACCAATTGTAAATGAAATTTTAGAAGGTGTAGATAGTAAGCAACCGGTAGCTATGAACTGGGTCTACTTGCAGCAGCCCAATCCATTAATTGAAGCGGTTTATCGTTTGTCGCATGCACAAAATGTAACCGAATTTCACCAAAGCGTCGGCTTAATTGCCGCCCCTGGATTGAATGTGATGTATGGCGATAAATCTGGAAATATTGGATGGTTTGCGTCGGGCAAATTATACAAACACCAAAACAGAGTGAATACAAATTTCATTTTGGATGGGTCCAATGGCAAAGACGATCAGTTTGAGTACTTGCCTTTTTCTAAAAATCCGTCGGCTCAAAATCCGGCATGGAATTATGTGTATTCGTCCAACAATCAACCCGAACCGATTGATGATTTTTTATATCCGGGCTACTATTTACCAAAAGACCGTGCCCTTCGCATTACCCAATTGCTCGATGCCAAAAACAATTGGAACAAACAAACGGCAAGTGAGATGATTACCGACAATACTTCGTCAGTGTCACCTTCGGTTGTTCGGGTTTTGCTTAGTCAACTGGAAAACACGAGCTGTACCGCATCAGAAAAAGAGGCCGTGGCCATTTTAAAAAACTGGAAGGGGAGTAGTGAAATTGCGGATATTGCCCCAAGTATTTATTATAAATGGATCACCCATTACTTGCAAAACACCTTTGAAGACGAATTGGGTAAAACTCGTTTTACTGGCTTTTTAACAACCCATGTTGTGAAACAATTAATAGAGCCACAATTGGCAAATGAGCTTTCGCCTTGGTGGGATAACGTGCATACGCCCGCTAAAGAAACGCGAGAGCAAATTCTTAGTCTGTCTTTTCATCAAGCGATTCACGATTTAGAACAGCAATTTGGCGCCAACCCAACCGACTGGACTTGGGGAAAAGTGCATCAGGTTACCTTTGAGCATCCCATGGGAAAAGTAGCGCTCTTGAATAAGTTCTTTAATGTGGGTCCATACCCCATTGCGGGAACCAGTGAAGTGATCAATAATTTGTTGTTTGTGTTTGAAGTTCAACCCGTGTTTCAAGTAAAGGCTGGGCCTTCAACCCGACGCATCATTGATTTTTCAGACATTGAAAACGCCTGGAGTGTTTTGCCTACCGGTCAATCGGGCAATCCATTTAGTGCGCATTATGCCGATCAAACTGAACTTTATGCACAGGGAAAATTTCGCAAAATGCACTTAAACAAACGCGAAATCGTCAAGCAGTCCAGCCTATTGCTGTTCAAGCCGGCGAAGTAAATTTATTAGATTTCCATATAATACAGGAGTTGATCAGCTTAGTCCATAAAAAAAAGTAAATTTGCCCAACTTTTTTTAGATTTTATTCATGCAAACGCCCAAAAAAATTGCCGTAGTTGGTTCTGGATTAGTAGGTTCCTTGTTGGCAATTTACCTCAAAAAAGCGGGGCATACCGTGCATGTTTTTGATCGAAGTCCCGATATTAGAAAGGTTGAATTTTCTGGTCGATCCATCAATTTGGTTATGTCAACTAGAGGATGGAAAACACTGCAAGATATTGGCTTGGATGCGGCGGTAAATGCCATCGGTATTCCCGTTGATAAACGCGCCATTCACCACGTTGATGCATCGATAAACTACCAATATTACGGCAAAGAAGGCGAGGCCATATTTTCGCTTTCGCGCGGGGTTTTGAACCGCAAAATGATTGATTTGGCCGAAGAAGCCGGTGTCGAATTCTTTTTTGATCAGAAAATCTGGGATGTTACCCTTGCCGATGCCACCTTACATATTGGTGAAACTGAACGTGGAGCTTGGGAAGAATTGAAATTTGATATGGTTTTTGGCTCTGACGGCGCCTTTTCTCGGGTGCGCCATCGCATGCAACGCCAAAGCATGTTTAATTATTCGCAAGAATTTTTACCCTTGGGTTACAAAGAATTGCACATACCGGCCAATGCTGACGGTTCTCATAAAATTGACAAGAATTCTTTGCATATATGGCCTCGCGGTAATTTTATGCTCATGGCCTTGGCCAATTTAGACGGCAGTTTTACCTGCACCTTGTTTATGCCACACCAAGGCGAAAATTCATTTGAATCGCTACAAGATGTGGCAGCGTTGGAAGCCTTTTTTGCTACCCATTTTCCCGATACCGCCGATGTGATTCCCGATTTAGTAGACGATTTCTTTAAAAATCCAACTAGCGTGTTGGTAACGATGAAGTGTTTTCCATGGACGCACTTGGACAAAGTTGCCTTGATCGGCGATGCCTGTCATGCCATTGTGCCTTTTTATGGGCATGGGATGAATGCTGGATTTGAAGACATTACGGTGCTAAACCAAATGATGCAAAAATATGGCGATGATTGGACACAAATTTTTACCGCCTACCAAGAATCTCGTAAGCCCAATGCCGATGCCATTGCCGAATTGTCCTACCGGAATTTCATGGAAATGAGTACCCAAACTGCCGATGATCGATTTTTACTTCAAAAAAGAATTGAAAAATGGTTTTCAGACAAACATCCCGATAAATGGATGCCTTTGTACAGCAGAGTGACGTTTAGTTTACAGCCTTATTCAGAAGCCTTGGCTTTTGGAAACCAACAGAATGAAATTATGGATCAAGTGATGCAGCTTGAAAACATAGAATCTAAGTGGAATTCGCCCGAGGTTGAAGCCAAAATATTGTCACTGCTGTAGCGTTGTTTTAGTGGTATACTAATTACATTAAGTTGCACTGAAATTGAATGTCAACCCAAGTAAAAAATGCGCCTTTTTTGATAATTATTTTCTTTTCTGTGCTTGAATTGTAAGCATTGATACGATTCAGCGTTACTAAATCGTTATACTAAAATTAACGTATGGTTATTTGCGTTACATAAAAAGCGTGAAAAGCCCCTATTTTATGGGGATTTTCTAAAAATTGAATTAAATAAAAAAAAGTTTTTTTATTAAAACTAAACCTATAAATTTGCTCACATTCAAATTAAATACAACTAAAATTATAATTAAAACTATTAAAAATTAAAAAAAATGGCAAACGTTAAAAAAGAAAGTTCAAACGCTGGAGGAATGTTTTCAGGAATCGTAATCGTAGCATGTATATTCGTAGGCTGGATTATTTGGAATTTTATTATGGGTAATGGTTCAAACTTCGAAGGCGGAGTAAACACAGGTCACCCACTACCAGGAAATTACCTTGCAATGGTATACAAAGGAGGTCCAATTGTGCCTGTATTGATGGGATTGCTTTTAATGGTAATTGTATTCTCTTTTGAGCGTTACATGGTGATTACAAAAGCAGCAGGTACTGCTAATTTGGATAAATTCATGAAAGAAATTCAAGGAAGTATTACTAAAGGAGATATTGACGGAGCTTTAGTGGCTTGCGACAAACAAAAAGGTTCAGTTGCCAATGCAATTAAATCAGCTTTAGTAAAATTCCAAGAAGTGAAAAAAGAAGGTTTTGATAGCGAAGCTGCTGCCGAAACTATTCACAAAGAAATTGAAGAAGCTACTTCATTAGAAATGCCAATGTTGGAGAAAAACTTAACCATTTTATCTACATTAGTATCATTAGGAACATTAGCTGGATTGTTAGGAACAGTAACAGGGATGATTAAAGCGTTTGGTGCTTTGGCAAGTGCAGGTACTCCTGACCAAGCGATGTTGGCAAATGGTATTTCTGAAGCCTTGATTAACACGGCTACTGGAATTTCTACTTCTGCATTAGCGATTATTACATACAACTTGTTTACATCTAAAATTGATACTTTAACCTATTCTATTGACGAAGCAGGTAACACAATCGTAAACACTTACAGACACTTTAGAGGGACACAAAAATAATTAGCTACTTAGTTTCACACTCGTTAAACTAAATCACTTTATTAATTTTAAAAATAAAAGTATATGGCTAATGCAAAAATGTCTAAAAAGGCAGCGTCTATTGATATGACGGCAATGTGTGATGTGGCTTTCTTGTTGTTGACGTTCTTTATTTTGACCGCAACAGCAAAGCAACAAGAGCCTTTGCCAGTTGATACGCCAGCCTCAACCGTGCAAACCAAATTACCGGAATCGGATTTGGCCACAATCACAGTAGGAAAAGGAAAAATATTTTTTGACTTAAAAGGAAGAGAAGTTCGCAAAAGAACTTTGGAATTGATGGGTCAAAAATATGGGGTAGAATTCTCAGAAGATGAAGCCAATCGCTTTGCTTTGATGGAAGGTTTCGGAGTCCCCATTCAAGACTTGAAAACTATTATTGCGATGACTAGTTCTGACCGCAACAAACCAGGTGTTCAAGGAGGAGTTCCTAAAGATTCGCTAGACAATCAATTGAAAGAGTGGATCTACAATGCGCGTATCGCTAACATCGAAGTTGATGACAAAGAATTGCAAATCGCAATCAAAGGCGATGCAAAAGAACAATATCCTGAAATCAAAAAGATCATGGATATTTTACAAGATCAAAAGATCAACAGTTTCAACTTGGTAACCGGACTTCGCGGGAAAGATTTTTAATATAAAAAAATAACACAATGGCTGAATTAAATACCGGCGATGGCGGGGGTGGCAAAGGTGGAAAAGTAAGAAGTAAAAAGCAAAACTCCAAGGTAGACTTAACGGCTATGGTGGATTTGGCCTTCTTGCTCATCACATTCTTTATGCTTACCACGTCTTTATCTAAACCACAATCGATGGATTTAGGCTTGCCAGATAAAGATGATGATCCTTCTAAAAATAAAGACATCAAAGTAGACGAAAATCGTACGCTTACCGTTTTATTAGGAGGAGACAATAAAGTAAAATACTATGTAGGCTTATTGGCCAATCCAATTGAAGGTCCAAAAGAAACTACCTATGGTAAAGATGGTATTCGTAAAACACTTTTGACAAGAAAGAAAAAAGTTTTAGAATATACACGTACGGAAAAGAAAGGTTTGATCGTTATTATCAAACCAAGTAAGAAGTCAAATTACCGCAATTTGATTGATATTTTAGATGAGATGGCTATTGCTGACGTTCCAACTTACGCAATTGTTGATATTGACCCTTCAGAAGTTAAATTACTTGAAGGTGCAAATCCAACACCACCTACTCCTTAATTTGACAATCTAATTAAAAAAAATAGACACACATGAAATTAGATTTATTAAAAAACGAATGGCTTGATATTGTATTCGAAGGACGCAATAAAAGTTATGGTGCCTATGATTTAAGAAAATCAGACACCAAAACAACTACACGTGCTTTGATACTTGGAGCTGTTATATTTGCTTTCTTGGTGAGTATTCCGTTGTTGGCTTCTTTAATTCCAGAATCTTCAGATGAAGATATGAATATGGACAAAAAGATTGTCACAGTGAAGTTACCGCCAAAAGAAAAACCAAAAGAAAATCTTCCACCGCCACCACCACCGCCACCAAAAGTAGATCAAGTTAAATTTGTGAAGCCGGTAGTTGCGAAAGCAGAGGAAGTGGTAGAAGAACCACCCAAGATCAAAGAAATTGTGGATAAAAAATTGGGAGCTGAAACCATCAAAGGAGACCCAGATGCGGAATTAACAGTTGAGCCTGTAGGTACAGGAGATGTAGTTGAAGAAGATAACAACATCTATAATACAGCTGGTATCGAAGTAAAACCTGATTTCCCTGGCGGAATTGAAAAATTCTACAAATTTGTTGGTAAAAACTATCAAGTACCAGAAGAAGAAGGATTAAAAGGTAAAGTGTTCGTTTCTTTCGTAGTAGAAAAAGACGGATCCTTAACTGATATCAAAGTGATCCGTGATATTGGATACGGTACCGGAAAAGAAGCAATACGTGTATTGAAATCTTGTCCAAAATGGAATCCAGGTGAACAAAATGGTAAGAAAGTAAGGGTATTGTATTCCTTGCCAATTAACATCCAATCTGCCGAATAATGAAAGAAAATTTCTTTCAATCATTTAAAAAGAAATCGCTTAAAGGGCGATTTCTTTTTGTTATAGGCATGTGCTTTTTTCTGTTGTATTTGGTTTTGGGCCTGCTGATTATCTTTTGGAAAGAGTTGCCTTTGGCCATGTCGGGCAATTTTCGTTTGTTGTTTGGCGTTGTATTAATTGTATATGCCTTGTTGCGCTTTGTGCGTTATTTTAACTCAAATACAGATTCCTAATATGTATACCCGAATAGTTCCTTTGTTTACCCTCTTCTTATTGAGCTCTTGTAGTTTTTTTAGTAAATCAGAAAACGAAACTATACTAGAAGGGAAAACTACTTTATTGGTAGATGAAACGCTGGTACCCATTGTGGAAGCCCAAACCGAAATCTTTGAAAGCAAATACCCGGCAAAGTTGGTTATTTTGCCCAAATCAGAAGCAGAGGTAATTACCGCGTTATACCAGAAAAATACCCGTATTGCTTTTCTAGCTCGAAAATTATCGGCGACTGAAATGAAAGGCTTTGCACAAAAAAATATTTTTCCAAAAACTACGCCAATTGCCAAAGATGCGATTGCCCTCATTAGCCAAAAAACAGCTCAAGATACACTCGTTCAATTGGAAGAAGTGCTCAATATGCTCAAAGGGAAACCCAGTGCACAATATGATGGATTGGTGTTTGACAACCCCAATTCGAGTACTGCACGTTACCTGATGCAGTTGGCTCAAGTAACGACTTTGCCTACTAAAGGCGTGTACTCCTTTGCGACCAACGAGGAGGTTGTTAAATATGTTGCCAAAAACAAACGAATGCTTGGAGTTATTGGAATTAATTATATTTTTGAGCCCGCAAACGAACTCCACGAATTTGTACAACAAATTAGTGTGTTGAGCGTTAGTAAAACAAAGGGTTCAGCCTATTTTAGTCCAACCCAAAACAATATTGCCGAAGGAAGTTATCCGTTGTGTCGCGACTTATATGTGGTGAATTGTCAAGGATATTCTGGATTAGGAATGGGATTTGCTTCGTTTGTTGCCGGTGAGATTGGGCAACGAATAGTACTTAAATCAGGACTTGTACCTGTAAAAATGCCCTCAAGAAAAATAATTACTCGTAAAACAATAGACAAAGACATTAAATAAATTGTATACCACCATGAACCACGTAAAAATTTTCAGTATTCTTTTTTTAGCCTGTAGCTTTTTAGGTAAAGCCCAAGATATTGATCAAGCGAAAAAAGCTATTGATGCCGAACAATTTGATGCCGCCAAAAAGATTTTAAAAAATGCCTTACAGCTTAAACCGGGCAACGGGAAAGCTATGTTTTTGTTGGGTAATGTATATATCAAACAAAACCAAGAAGATTCGGCAAAAGTTATCTTCAGTAAAGGCTTGTTAGCGCCAGAGATGTCTCGTTTCAATTACATCGGATTGGGTCAGTTGGATTTAAACAACAACAACCTTTCCGCTGCTCAAGCTAATTTTGCCTTGGCTACTAAAGATTTAAAGAAGAAAGACATCGAAGAATGGGTTTATGTAGCCAAAGCTTATCTAAACGCAGACAAACCCGATTACAACGCCGCCTTAACTGCCTTGGCCAAAGCCTCAGCGGTAAACAATATGGATCCGGCAACCTTATTGACTATGGGGGATGCCTATTATGGATTGAAAAACCAAAATGATGGCTACAAAGCCTACAGAGATGCCTTTAATATCGACGGTTCCTTGATACGTGCAAAAGTGCAATTGGGCGTGTTGCTCAAAGGCGCAAAAGCTTATACTGAAGCAGTAAAGGCCTATGACGAAGTGGTGGCGACCAATCCAACCTATGGACCGGTATACCGTGAATTGGCTGAAACCTATTACTACTGGGCCAATAATGAACCTAGAAACTACAAAGCCTATATTCAGAAAGCCTTAGAATACTACGAGAAGTATATGGCGCTCACCGATTATTCGTTGGCTTCTCGTATGCGTCATGCCGACTTTTTAATCTTGGCGAAAGATTACAAAGCCTTGGAGCTCGAAGCCAATGCGATGAAAGAGTTGGATAAAGTAAATCCGAGAATCTTGCGTTATCTAGGTTATTCAGCCTATGAAAATGGAAATGTAGATGTAGCTCAAAAATCGTTAGAAGATTTTATTGCGAATTCTGCGAACAAAATTATTCCACGTGATTATATCTATTTGGGTTTAATTAATTTGAAAAAATCGTTTAATGCTGAAACCAAAGTGGTTGATCAAAATTTGTTTGACGCAGGAGTAGCAAACATTAAAAAGGCCGTTGAATTAGACATAAACATGACCAATGATTTGAGCGAAGTAGGCAAAAAATTCTATGAGCAAAAATTGTTTAAACAAGCGGCAGCCATATACGAAATTGCGACAAGCAACCCAGAGTCTAAGAATTACTTGTTGGATAATTTCTATTTGGGTAACTCATTATACTATGACAATACCCGCAAAGACGTAGTGAAACCAGATCCAATTGCTTTACAAAAAGCCGATGCTGCCTTTGCTCGAGTGATTGAAGCCTCGCCAACTACACAAGATGCCTACATTTTTAGAGCAAGAACCAACCGTTTGTTGGAGAATGATGAGTTGATTATCAAGTTTTATGAAGATTACTTGCGGGTAGTAACAGAAAAAGGCGCTGATGAAGTAACAAAAAACAAAACTAAATTCATCGAAAGCTACAACAACATCGCTGCCAGCTATGCCAATACTGACAAAGCCAAAGCCATTGAGTACTTTAATAAAACCCTAGCTTTAGATCCTACGAATGCCTATGCAACGCAATCTATAGCTTCGCTTAAATAAACGATTAAAATCAATTTATAAACCGACAGGAGACTGTCGGTTTTTTTATGGTTTATTAGTGCAATAATGAGTGTGAAGTTTGGATTCAGATAGAGTAGAGGTATATTAAAAACCTATTGCTGCTATAAAACTAATGCCTCGACCATAGGATTTGGTAGGAGTCCCGAAGCTACGGGATGTAAAGAAACCCGAACTGTTTAATTCGCATTAGCGAGGATGTTTTTGAGTTTTAGAAAGTGAGCCTATTTTGATCTCCGAAAATCTAAGGTCTTGATTTTTAGTTTTTTTTATCAATGAAAAAGAAAAGGATAAGACTAACGATCAACGATTGTTGATATGAGATTGCTTCGCCAGTTCGAGCAAAGCTCTCGGGTGTTGATTAGTAAAGTATGCTAAGAACGGCTGTAAACTTTTAACCGTTAACTTACAACTAATAAAACACACCCCCAAGCCCCTCTCGATAGGGGAGTTCAAGGAGTCATAAAGTCTAAAGTTGTAAAGTCGAAAGCCGAATAGTATTAATTATTCATAATACTGCTAAAAGCTGAATGCTGACAGCTATCAAAAAAAAAGGCCACCCGAAGGCAGCCTTTAAAAGTAAGTGTTGTTTACGATTACTTTTTAATAACGCGTATGGTTTTTAATTCAGCACCTTGTTGTACCACGATGGTGTACATACCGGCTCTAAATTGTTCGCCTATTACTTCGTTATCAATCGCATCAAAAGCAATTTCTTTATTGTAAACCAATTTGCCGGTCATGTCGTAAGCTTTGATTACAAAGTTTTCTTCACTGTTGGTGATTGTTTTTACATTAAATGCACCACTAAACGGATTCGGATAAGCCGAAGCGTCTAAGGCTACGTAATCGTCAGTAGTGTTTTTGGTTGCAGCATTTAATGTTACCGTAATCACGTTACTGTCCGCAGTACAAGTTCCGTTGGTTACTCTTGCTCTGTAGTAATAGGTTACCGTTCCATGTGTTGCCACATAAGTTGATCCAGTCGCTCCAGCAATTGCAGTATAAGCACCAGTTAACGATGCAGCACGTTGCCATTGGATAGTTCCAGTGTTAGAACTCAAGGTTAACGTCGAGGTATAGGTAGTTCCAGACAACAAGGTACGCGGACCAGCTGTAACTGTTCCTACAGCCGCTGCTGCGTTTACAGTTACTAATACGCCCAAAGAGTTGGCAGCCGTACATTGGTTGTTTACCACTGATACTCTATAATACGTATTTGTTGTTGGGCTAGCCACGTAAGTAGCTGCAGTCGCACCTGCGATATCCGTGTAGGTAATGTTATCAGCAGAAGATTGCCATTGTCTATTTCCAACAGCGCCTGTTGATGTAAGGGTACGACTTGCACCCAAGCAAACGGCTCCTGCCGAAGTAACAGTTCCTGCAACTGATTTTGCACGAACATCAATAAATACAGGATCAGTATCTACAGCGCTACACAATCCACTCGTTACTGTAGCTTTGTAGTAGGTAGGCACGGTTAAGTTTGCAGCGGTATAAGTTGCCGTAGCAATACCTAATGAAGTCCAGGTTACTTGATCAGTAGATTTTTTCCATAAACGAGTTCCAGTACTTCCGTTTAATGAAAGTAGGGTACTATTTGTTCCGCTACAAACGCTAACGCCGCCACCAGAAATAGAACCAGCTACTGAAGTAGGGTTTACAGTTACCGCTGCCGATAAAATAGTAGTTGCAGCTGCACAAACACCGTTTGTTACGGTTGCTTTGTAGTACGATGTTGCTGTAGGACTAGCTGTAAAAGATGTTGCATTTGCACCTGCAATTGGAGAATAGGTTCCTGTGCTTGTAGAAGCCGACATCCATTGAACACTACCGGTATTTCCAGCTAAGGTCAATGTTTTGGCTGAACCGCTACAAACTGCACCTGCTCCCGAAATAGTTCCAGCAACTGATTTTGCATCTACACCCATAAAAACTGAGTTTGATGGGACAGCCGTGCATCCACTCAACGATACCAAGGCTCTGTAATAGGTAGCTACAGTTAGATTAGAAACAGTAAGGGATGAAGCCGTTCCAACAACATTTGCAAATGTCACGTTGTCGGCAGACGATTGCCATTGAATTGCTCCAATTGCATCATTTACTTTAATCACATTGCTATTAGTTCCTGTACATACTGTTGTAGCACCTACTGCAGTTCCGGCATAAGCTGGTAAGCTTGTCATTAAGGCAACTGCCTCTGTAGTAGCTGACGAACAGATTCCGCTTGTTAAGATCGCACGGTAATAGGTGTTGGCGCTAATGTTGGTTGCAGTATACGTAGCAGCAATTGCTCCTGCGATATCAGTAAATGTTACGTTATCAGAAGATGACTGCCATTTGATTGTACCCACATGACCAGATAAGGTTAAAACAGTGCTATTTGTACCAGCACATACGCGTACATTTCCTCCTTTGATAACGCCAGCTTTAGAAGCAGCCGTTACTGTTACAGTAGCTGCAGCTGTAGTAGCAGAAGCACAGTTTCCGCTAGTTACGACAGCTTTGTAGTACTTGGTAGCCGTGCTTGCTGGAGTAGTATAGGTCGCTGAAGTAGCGCCTGCAATATCGGTGTAAGTTCCGGTTATTGCGGTACTCGATTGCCATTGAATAGATCCAGAATACCCTGTCAAGGTCAAGGATTTGGTTCCGCCGAAGCAAACTGCGCCAGCTCCAGAAACTGTTCCTGCCAATGATTTAGGTACAGTTAAAACTGCGGCAGCTGAAGTTTTTGTGCCACAAGTTGGTGTACTTCCTACTGTAGAAACCACCGCTCTATATTTGTATCCACTCAAGGTGCTGGCCACATTTGTAATTGTAAGTGTTGAAGTTGTGGCTCCCGAATAAATGTTAGAAGTAATTGTTGCTGCGCTGTTGGCTACATTAATCCAAGTGGTACCCGTTGGGGTTTGGTATTGCCAAGCATACGAAGCCGTTTGTCCAACTCCTGTTAAGGTAGCACCTACAGTAAATGAAGCTGAGCTAGCATTACAAGCAGTAGTGTTTGATGGATTGCTGCTCACATATACCGAAGGATAAATCGCCGGATTGGCATCGTTACAATCTAAATTGTTGGTGGAGTATCCTGCAGGAGGTGTAGCGGTGTGTAATGCAACAACAGTTGTTGATCCAAATCCGTCTTGGTCAGCATCCACAAAATAATTTGTGGCTTGGTAGGGTGCATTGCTAAAGTAGATGTTGTCTACGTATACTTTGCTACCGCCAAACGGTACACCTTCTAATTTAAATTGAATGATGTTGCTGAAATCAATATTGCTGTATTGTGCTAAATTGATATCGTAACTGTTCCAACCGGATAAAGTTGGTGTCAAAGTAACAGCTTGCTCGTTTGGTCCTGGGTTAATTAAAAACACTTTAAATGCAGTACAGTTTGGTGTCCAAATGTCCATGTGTAAGAAATTCATTCCTGAAGCGCTCACTGGATTGGCAAATTGAACCCCTTGGTAGTTTAAGTTAGCATACAATTTTGTGGTATTGCCTGCAATTGAAACATCAGAAACTACTGTAGATTGACCCCAGTTCGGGAACCAATCGGTGCCGGCAACATTGGTATACGCGTCACTAAACAAAGAAATCACGTTGGCCGCAGGTACAGTAGGTGTTGGCGCTGCAGTCATAGGCTCAGTAGGTAAAACTACGCCAGTGGCATCTTTCCAGAAATAGACATTGTCCACATAAACAATTCCAGCACCTACCGGAAGTCCAGAAAAAATTACTTGAGAAAGATGTGCTCTGCTACCTAAGTTGGCAAAATCAGACAAGGCTATATCAAAACTATTCCAACCAGAAAGGGTAGGGTTTAATACCAATTCGTGCTCGGTGTCATCACCTCCGCCATAGCCGTTATTGGCACCAAAATCAACCAATTTCACGCGGAAAGTAGTCATGTTTGGTGTCCATAAATCGATATGCATTTTTTGCATCGCTGTAGCATTGATGCTATTGGCTCCAGTAGCTTCAACACCTACAAAATTCAAACTTTCATACAATTTAGTGTCGTTGCCTGCAATTTGCGTATTGGTTAGGATAGCACTAGACCAATCGGTTCTCCACGTGTCTACAGCCACATTGGCGTAGGCATTACTGAACATAGAAACTACATCAGCGGCATTTCTAGCAGGCGGTGTTGGTGCAGCTGTCGTAGGAACCGAACTTACGCTAGTTACCACAAAATTGGTAGTTACACTTTTGCTTTTAAATAAGTTATCTACTGTTTTTTGAGTGGCTTTAATTACAGTAGTACCAGCTCCCATGATGGTAATGGTCGAGCCCGAAACAGTGGCTACAGCAGGATTGCTACTGCTGTAAATAAACCCTCCAGTACTATTACTTGTAGGTTGTGTAATGCCAAACGGAGCATCGCCGATTACTTTACTTGGAATGCTAAATGCACCAAAAGTTGGGTCAACCAAGGCACTTGATTCTTTCCAGAAATAAATATTATCTAAATAAACAACACTTGATCCAAACGGAGTTCCCTCTAATTTAAATTGACCAATGTTATTTAAAGCTACACCTGGATATTGCGCCAAGTTAATATCATAACTATTCCAGCCGGCTATGGTTGGAGTTAGGGTAACCGCTTGTTCACCAATTCCGGCGTTAATTAAAAATAATTTAAACGCAGTACAATTGGGCGTATAAATGTCCACGTGTAAATTGGTCATGCCAGAGGCGTCAATTGGGCTTGCAAATTGTACCCCTTGGTAGTTTAAATTGTTGTAACGTTTAATGGTATTTCCAGCAACGGCAATATCAGATACTAAAGTACTTTGCCCCCAATTTGGAAACCAGTCGGTTCCACTCACATTGGTGTATGAATTGCTAAATAAGGAAATTACTAAATCAGCTGATCGAGCAGGAGGAACTGCTGGAGCTGTAGTAGGAGCTGGGTAGCTTACAGAAAAAATGGCTGTTGCATTTCCTGCGCTATATGAGCCGGCAGCCTCTTGGTTGGCTGTAATGATTGAAGTTCCTGCGCCAACTACGGTAACAGTAGTCCCAGAAATGGTAGCTACCGCCGGGTTGCTACTGGTATAGGTAAAAGCACCTGTACTGTTACTAGTCGGTGGTGTCAAGGTAAATGGTGCAGCGCCAACTAATTTGGCAGGTACTGCAAACCCTGTAATTGTTGGTAATACAGCCGGTGTATAGAAATACACGTTGTCATAGTAAACGGTTGTGCCACCAAAAGGGGTGCTCACAAATTTAAATTGGATGATGTTGTTGAGTGCAATACCTTGGGCAGTATAGGCACTTAGATCAATGTCATAACTATTCCAGCCTGAAGCGGTTGGATTTACAGTTACTTTTTGTTCAAACCCCGGATTGATTAAAAACAAATCAAATGCAGTACAATCAGGTGTCCATACATCGATATGCAATTTGGTCATGAGCGAGGCATTGACCGGACTAGCAAATTCAACGCCAATGTAGTTGAAGTTGCTTAATTTTTTTACGGCATTACCCCCAGCAGTCTCATCAGAAACTACCGTAGATTGCCACCACCAGGGGGCAAAATTGGTGCCTGCCAAGTTGGTGTAGGCGTCTGAAAACACAGACACTACACTACTCTCGTTTCTAACCGGTGGCGTGGGTGCCGACGTGCTAGGAACGTTTTGGGCGAATGCTGCGAAAGATAACAACAGCAAAAGCAGTGAATAGATTTTTTTCATTTTGAATTTAGTTTAAAAAATTAGTGGTTGAAAATTAGCGATTTACTTCATTCGAAAAACTTTGACTTACCTATACAAAAACTATACTTTTTTAAAAAATTGAATTTTAGGAATACTACAAAATAAATTTTTGAAAAAAAATATTCAAGTACTGAAAATAGTAGGTTTTTACCAGGTTTGATGTATGGTAGATATTGAATTGTTGTATGGTTAATGTATAGTTTAGGCTCTTTATAATCGAAATGCTAGTTAGAAATTACATCGTTATAGTGGCGTGAAATGGGATTGCATTCAACAGCAAAACTTCTAAACGAGTCGATATTTCACAAACGCCGATTTTTATCCCTTAGATATTTGCCTACCTTTGTCGCTTACTTATAATTATGCCAGAATCAACATTGCATTCAAAAGTTTCAGCAGGAACATATCTTCCGTTAATGGAAGAATTTTACACCATTCAGGGCGAAGGATTTCACACCGGAACGGCGGCCTATTTTATTCGAATTGGGGGCTGTGATGTGGGTTGTCATTGGTGTGATGTGAAAGAAAGTTGGGATGCCAATTTGCATCCACCTACCGACATAGTATCTATTGTAGGTCATGCACAAAACTATGCCGATACGATTGTGATTACGGGAGGCGAACCGCTCATGTGGAATATGCAACCGCTCACTCAAGCGTTAAAATTAGCCAAGCTCAACATTCATATTGAAACTTCGGGCGCTTATGCTTTTACAGGACTTTGGGATTGGGTGTGTTTGTCGCCCAAAAAAAACAAATTGCCTTTGCCGGAAGCTTATGAAAAAGCAAACGAATTAAAGGTAATTGTCTACAACAAACACGATTTTATATTTGCCGAGGAACAAGCCGCTTTGGTCAATGAAAACGCCATCTTGTTTTTACAACCCGAATGGAGTAAAAAAGAAGAAATGACGCCGCTTATTGTGGATTATGTGATGCAAAATCCCAAATGGCGGGTTTCGCTTCAAACGCATAAATATTTAAATATCCCTTAAGATATTTAATTTCAACAAGAACAAGTTTCAATTATACTTTGTATAATTGCTTATAAATTTAAGACTTATGAAAAAAATTACATTTATTATATTCTTTTTAGGAAGTTTTAGCTTGGTTGCTCAACGTACTTGTGCTACTAACGAAAAAACGCAGGAACTTATTAATACTGTTCCAGGTTTTGCTGCGCATCACGAAGAAATGAAAACCTACTTGCGCAATACCACGCAAGAAAATTTATTCAACAAACCCAATGCGCCACAAGTTGTAGTGACTATTCCTGTCGTATTTCACGTGTTGTATAAAAACGCGACGCAAAACATTTCAGACGCACAAATCACCTCACAATTAGCCGTTTTAAACGCCGACTACCGCAAATTAAATGCCGATTTTAATTCGGTAGTGCCGGCAGCTTTCAGGCCTTTGGGCGCTGATATGGAAATAGCTTTTTGCTTGGCTACGCGCACCCCAACTGGTGCCGCAACAACCGGAATCACCAGAAAATCAGTAGCCAACTCCTTTAGTTTTGATAACAATTATTATGCAGCATCTGGCGAACCTGCGTGGGATCCTACCAAATACCTCAATATTTGGGTAGGTAAATTTACCGACAATACCTTATTGGGGTTTGCCTATTTGCCTGATTCGGCAGGAGCGAATTATGATGGATTGTGCATTAGTTATACTGCTTTTGGAACAACCGGAACGGCTACAGCACCCTTCAATAAAGGGAGAACAGCTACCCACGAAATTGGTCACTATTTTGGACTAGATCACCCTTGGGGAGCCGATGGTAGTGCTTGTAATTCTGCAGCCAATAGTGATGGAGTGGCTGATACGCCTGCCACTGATAATCCGTATTACAATTGCCCAACTTTTCCAGATAACACCAATGCCTGTACAACTACAGCCAATGGATCCATGTTTATGAATTATATGGATTATGTGAATGATGCCTGCATGGCGTTCTTTACCGCAGGGCAAAAAGCCATTATGCAAAATACCTTGGCTGGCCCACGATTAAGTTTAATCACATCCAATAACGGTTGTAATCCATTAGCCTTAGAAGATTTTGAAGCCATTAATGCTATCGCAGTATATCCAAATCCGGTTCATAATTACTTTCAAATTACATCTTCATTAGTTGCGGTAGATGAAGTAGAGTTGTATAACGCCATGGGACAATTGGTGAGTACACAAAAACTTTTGGGCACCAATGCACAGGTAAACGTGAGTGAACTCGCTGTAGGAACGTATTATTTGCGCATCTACAACCAAGGTGCTTTTGTAAAATCGGCAAAGATTGTAAAACAATAATTCAACCAAAACGCTTTATATAAAATCCCAAGCTCATCTCTTGGGATTTTTTATTGGAGTCTAGCCAAGTAATCGTAATGTTCGCCTTCTGTAACCAGTTCACACTGCAAACCATTGGCCTGAGCTGCTCGTTGTAAGGTGTTGTAATCCAAATAAAGCCAAGGAAATGGAGCGTCAGTTTGGCCTTTATAGGATACAGTAAACGTCAATTCGCCATAATATCCTTCGGCAGGAATGGAGTAGCTACCATCTTCATTTTCGTCATACATGTAAATTAGATCGGAGCTGTCAATCAAGATTTGACCGCCGGGATTTAAGAGAGATTTTATTTTTTGTAAATAAATAGGTAATTCGGTCAAAGATCTAAAAATTCCAGTGCCATTCATCAAGAGCAAAATGGTATCATAAGTTTCATTTTCTAGCGACAATATATCATGTGTCCGAGTGTTTTTTACTCCCCGAAGAACACAGGCTTGAATGGCGTTGGCTGAAATATCGATAGCGTTTACGTCATATCCTTTGCTTTGCAAATACAAGCTATGGCTGCCTGCACCACAACCTACATCCAATATTTTTCCTTTGGCTAATTCCAACGCCGTTTGTTCAATAAGTGGCATTTGAGCAAATGATCGAAACAAATAGTCCACGGGCATTTCATCGGCCTCTGAAATTGAAGTTTCGGTCATCAGGTTTTCGGGAGAATTGTTGGTTTGATAATCGAGAATGGCTTGGCCAAAAAGATCTTTCATAGTATTTAGTTCAAGTTTTTCCGATTTACATCCTATGTTGGCAGTCGTCACAAATCTGTTTCAAGTTAAAAATCTTATCTTTCGGCTTTTCAACCTGAAACTTAAAACGTGAAACAAATTCTAGCAGAACTCCAAAAGTTGGCCAAAGATAAGCAAGTCGAAAACAAAAAGTTTTTTGATAAGCTCAAAAAGAAAACGCCCAAGAATTTGGATTATGTGATGCAAGAACTCCACGAGTCCGAATTTAAACGCACCGACTGTTTGCAATGTGCCAACTGTTGTAAAACTACAGGTCCGTTATTTACCTCGGCCGATATTGAGCGCATTGCCAAACACCTCAAGCAAAAACCACAGCAATTTATTGACCAATACCTGCGCATCGACGAAGACAATGACTATGTGTTGCAATCGGTGCCTTGTGCTTTTTTGGATGCCGACAACGCCTGTTTTATTTATGACGTACGCCCCAAAGCCTGCCGTGAATTTCCGCATACCGATCGAAAAAAGTTTCAGCAAATTGCTGATTTGACGATGAAAAATGTAGCCATTTGTCCGGCGGCGTATAATATTGTGGAAGCAATGAAGAAAAAAATGCCGTTGTAATTCAAAAAAAACTGAACTAATTGTAAATCAAATACGGTTTGCGCATGGTTTTGAATGCAGCTAAGCCCGCCTCCCAGGATTGGCGAATTTCTGCTTCACTTAACCCCACTTCAATTTGTTGTTGTAAATGTTTGGTTCCTGCCAATTTGGTAAAAAACGGATTGAAGAATTTACTCTTGTCTTCCCATTCGTTGTAGGAAGAAATGAGCCATTTGAGTTCCAATTGTTGGGGCGCGGGCTCAGTTGAAAGGTCTTCGCCAAAGCATTCTTTGCCATTATACAAAGGATCTTTGGCGCCCAAATTAGGTAGCGGAGTAAAGCTAAATTGATGGGCTATTTGTTGTGGTGAGCCGTAAATTTGAAACTGCTTGTTGGTGCCACGTCCTACACTTATGGGTGTGCCTTCAAACAAACACAAACTTGGGTATAATTTTATGGCCTGGTCATTGGGCAAATTGGGCGAAGGTTTGGCGGGTAAGCTGTAGGGCATTTCTCGGGTGTAATTTTCGCAGGCCACAATTTTGAGTGGGCATTGAAGGCCATTTTTCAACCATTTTTCACCGTTAATCATCAAGGCATATTCGCCTATGGTCATGCCGTGCAAGATCGGAATGGGATGCATGCCCACAAAACTGCTGAATTCTTTTTCTAAAATGGGTCCGTCTACCAGCATCCCATTTGGATTGGGTCGATCCAAAACCAAAAGCATGAGGTTGTTTTCGGCACAGGCTTCCATCACGTAATGTAGGGTAGAAATGTAGGTGTAAAAACGCACCCCCACATCTTGAATATCAAATACTAAAATTTCTAAACCTGCCAATTGTGCTGCTTTGGGTTTTTTGTTGTCGCCATACAGTGAGATAATGGGCAAATTTGTTTTGCTGTCTTTTCCGTCGATAATGGTTTCTCCCGCATCGGCCGTACCGCGAAACCCGTGTTCGGGAGCAAAAATTCGGCTTAGTTCTACATGTGTTTTTGTGGAGAGGTAATCAACCAAGTGCATTTTTTTGTGCGCTATCATATCCAAATGCGATTGCGAAATGGTGTCAAAAATGCTATAAATAGAATCGTAGGAAATGAGCCCGGTTTGGTTGGAAACTAATCCCACCTTTTTGCCCTTTAAAAGGGGTAAAAAGCTCTTTACATTGTCGGCACCGGTCAAAAACTGGCTTGATTTTATTTTGCTTTTCACTCTAGTTTCATTGGGTGCGGCATAATTAATTGGTTTTGGCGCACGACAAGAACTCAAAAACACAAGTGCAAGCACCAACACCAGTAGGCCTGATCGAAAAAAGGAACGAAAATGTGGGGTTGTAAATAGAATCGATAACATGCTTAGGCAAATAATAAATGGGTATTAATAATAAATTTAGGTGTAATGCTGTATTTTTGAATCCCGATTAAAACTCATCAATTTGAATGTAGAATATTTTATCGCGAAACGGCTTCTTAGTGCCAAAGGGCATAAAAGTAGTGTATCTGCACCAATTATAAAAATTGCGGTAACGGCCATAGCATTGGGTATGATCATGATGCTAATAGCGGTGGCAACGGGTATTGGTTTGCAGCAAAAAATTCGCGAAAAAGTAGCGGCTTTTAATGGACACATTACGATTGCAAATTATGAGGACAACCAGTCCCAAGTTAGTGTTTCTCCGTTGTCGATTCACCAAGATTTCTACCCCAAATTTAAACACGTTTCTGGTATTGATCATGTGCAAGCTGTGGCTTCAAAAGCGGCTATTATTCGTACACCCAAAGCTTTCGAAGGTGTGGTGTATAAAGGGGTGGGACGTGATTACCAATGGAAAAACCTACAAGAATATTTGGTACAAGGCAAACTTCCTGATGTATCGCAGGGGTTAAATAACCAAGTGCTTATTTCGGAATTTTTGGCCAATCGTTTGTATTTAAAATTGGGTGACACGTTTACTACTTATTTCATGAAAGATAACGGTGTGTCTTTGCCAAATCTCCGTGTTTTTAAAGTGGTGGGAATATACAATTCTGGTTTTCAGGAATTTGACGCGATCTATCTGATTGGTGATATTCGTCATTTGCAGCGCATCAATAAATGGCGTGCAGATGAGGTGGGGTCTTTTGAGGTATTTGTTACAGATTTTACGCAAATTAAAGCCAAAGGAGAAGAGGTGTATGCGCAAACCAGCTCAACCTTAGATTCGCAAACCATCGTCGAAAAATACTACTACATTTTTGAATGGCTGGAATTGTTTGATTTTAATATCCTGGTGATTTTGGTGGTCATGATCGTGGTGGCAACCATCAATATGGTAGTAGCGCTTTTGGTGCTCATTTTGGAGCGCACCCAAATGATTGGAATTCTTAAAGCATTAGGTGCTTCCAATTGGTCAGTGCGGAAGATTTTTTTATACAATGCATTTCACTTGATTCTAAAAGGCTTGCTCTGGGGGAATGGCATTGGTTTTGGTTTGTTGTTGGTGCAGCAACAATTTGGTATTATCCATTTAGATCCGGCCAATTATTACGTGAACGAAGCGCCGGTATACATCAATTGGATGTATGTGGTTGCTTTAAATGCGGGCACCGTGCTTGTTTGTTTGTTGGTGTTGTTGATCCCGTCTTATATTATTACTAAAATATCTCCGATCAAGGCGATTCGGTTTGATTGAGACGGTTCTCCGTTCTCGGTTCTCTGTTTTCGGTTCTCAGTTTCTCAACTTTCATCTTCTAACTTCTTGACTACTAGAGCAGAAAAAACGCTTGATAAAAAAGGCTATTTTTTTATTTTGTAATACGGAAAAAGGTTTTACATTTGCACCCCGCAGAAGGGAAAAGGTTCTTAGATTTTATTGGATATAAGTTTTACAAAATAATTTTAAAAATAGTTTGATTAAGACTTGTGTAAGTAAAAAGAATGCTTACTTTTGCACCCGCTTTGAGAATGAAAGCGGATAATAAAAAGAAGAATACGTTCCTAGACATATTG